>NZ_JBMDKK010000004.1:0-346848 GCF_057809675.1 Sphingomonas sp. FG14
CGTCGCGAGCGAAGCTTGCGATCGCTGTATTGCTGCTCGGACGGCGTGCGTGGTCGTGGCGCTCCCGTGACGAACCTGTCCCATATGGCTTCCTTCCATTCCAATGAAAGGATCGCACCATCAAACCGTGGGATCAAACACCTAGCCTCTTCCGCGGGCACTGGCGCTAGTCGGTGCCCAAGCCGTTCAACGGCCGACTTTGGGACTAACCCGCCGTTGTCATGCCGCAGGGGTAGCGTCAGCTCTTGTCAGAAGCCGACGGTCAGCACTTATCGGCGCGGCGTGGCTTTCCCACAAAAGTTGGGCTGGGACGGGAACAACCGTTTGCGGCTTGCGGTACGGGACAAGCCAATCCTCCGACCTGATTGTGAGCCGCCAGCCGCTTAACGCGGCTGTCCCACCTTCAGCGTTAGCGACTCGTCACGACCCCGTCGTTGAGCCTCTAAGGTTCTGTCAAACCAATGAGGCAGCGTTAACCCGCCACTGCTAACTGCCCAAAATGGCCAGAAAATCCCGGGCAAAGCCGCCCAGCCCATTTCGTCGGTTCAACTCGTCGGCGGAGATCATCCGGCTGGTGGTGCTCATGTATGTGCGCTTCCCGCTGTCCCTGCGGAACGTGGAGGACCTGCTCTTCGAGCGCGGGATCGATGTCTGCCATGAGACGGTGCGATTCTGGTGGAACAGGTTCGGCCCGTTGTTCGCCGGCGACATCCGACGCCAGCGGGTGAGCCGAATGCGCGGGTTCAGGCACTGGCGCTGGCACCTCGACGAAATGTACGTCAAAATTAACGGAGAGCAGATCTATCTCTGGCGCGCTATCGATCACGAGGGTGAGGTGCTGGAAAGCTTCGTCACGAAAACCCGCGATAAAGCTGCTGCTCTGACGTTCATGAAGAAGACGCTGAAGCGCCACGGTCGCCCTGAGGCGATTACGACCGACGGCAACCGCTCATACGGCGCAGCGATGAACGAGTTGGGAAATCGCCAGAAGCAGGAGGTCGGACGCTGGGCCAACAACAGGGTTGAGAACAGTCACCTTCCCCTGCGCAGGAGGGAACGAGCTATGGCCAGGTTCCGAAGAATGAAGTCCTTGCAGAAGTTCGCATCGGTCCACGCCAACGTGCACAACCACTTCCAGCTGGAGCGCCATCTCGTCGACCGGAAGACCTACAAGGAACGCCGCTCAGCCGCCTTGGCTGAGTGGCAAATTCTCGTGTCCTAGGCCGCCAGCTTCATAGCCCGGATACCACAAAGTGGAGACCGGTTCGCGTTAGACTGACAGCACCCGCGCGGCTGCCACCCCGGCAGGACGCCTGTCAGAAGCTATAGCCGAGGCTCATGCCGATCGTACGCGGTCTGGCGATCGTGACCCACGGGAAGCCCTGTCGCGTATAGGCGGAGAGCTCCGCGCGCCGATCGGTCAGGTTCCGCACGAACAGGCCGAGCTCGACGTCGCCTTTGCGCACACCGATCCGCGCATCCAGCATCGTGTAGCCGTCGAGCAGGAAGTCCGCCGTGGAGGTCGACCCCGCCAGCGCGCCGTGGCGATCGCCGACAAAACGGGCGACGCCGTTCACAAGGCCTTCCCAGTCGCCCGCCAATGGCTGCGTGTAGGTGACCGACAGGCTGCCGCTCCAGCTTGGCGTGTAGGGCAGCCTGTCGCCGCGCGCCGCAACGCCCGCGCGGGCCTCGCGGATCGTGGCGTCCGCATAGGCGAGCGTCGTCGCGATATCGAGCCCGGCCGCTGGTTTCAGGATGAGCGAGCCTTCGAAACCCATGTTCCGGGCCCGCCCGCCATTCGCATATCCCGACAGGCCCTGTGCGGAAGCCGTCACCTGGATGTTGCGCCAGTCCAGATAATAGCCGATCAGCTCGGCCGATCCCCATCCGCCCGGAAAATTCGACTTGAACCCGATTTCGTAATTGCGCGTCTCATCGGCTTCGAAGGACCGGGGCAGTCCGTTCACGACCAGATTGGGGCCGCCCGGCCGGAATCCCGTCGCATAACGCGCGTACATCGTCGCGAAGGGCGAGAATTCATAGGTCAGCGTGGCCAGATAGGTCTCGAAGCTCTCCTTCGACGCGACACGGCCCGTATCCGCCGGCGTCGGAAGCGCCTGGAGCACCGACGTCAGCAGGAGATTATAGGCAGCCGCCGCGCTGCCGCCGAACCGCTGCCGGAAGCCCTGCTTGATCGTGCCGACACGGACGCCAAGCGTGAGATCGAGCTTGTCCGTCAGCGAATATGTGCCGTTCGCGAAGGCCGAATATTCCTTCAGGTCCGTCGGCAGGTCGAAGAACAGCGTCGGCGCGAGGCTCGGGATCGGCGAGAGATCGGGCGTCACGCCGTTCACATTGGTGAGCAGCCTGTTCTTTTCATCATTGTGGAAAACGCCGACCATCCACTCGAACCGCCCGCCGTTCGGCGAGGTCAGGCGGAATTCCTGCGTGGTCCGCTGGTTCGTCGCGGGAAAATCGAGCGACAATATCACCGGCGTCGGAAAAGCCGGCCCGCCGAAGAGCGGCAGCGTTTGGGAGACGGTGCGTGCCAGCGAACCCCGCGTGCCGTTGAGCACCTGGAAGCTCTTGACGCGCTGATAGGAGGTCAGCGACGTGAAGGTCGCCCAGTCGAATTCGTAATCGACCGTCAGCAATCCGGCGGATGTCCTTCGCTTGTAGCTCGGCACGACATATTCATTGTAGCGGAATTGCCCGTTTCGCGGCGCTGGATCGAGCCCGACATTATAGGCGACGACATCCCGGCCATCGATGTTCACATGTTGCTGGAAGGCGGCCGCCAGGATGGTCAGGCGATCGCTGGGCTTGAGCAGGAGCGACGCGCTCACGCCATAGCGCTTGCTGCTGTTGACGTTGCTCTCGCCGGTCAGGTCGTTGTCGATATAGCCGCCCTGCCTTTCCCAATATCCCGAGACGCGCAGGCCCGCCTGGCCGGGCGCCAGAGCGCCGCTGACGGATGCGCGGATGGAACCGCCCATTTCCCCGAATTTCGTATCGGAAATCTCCGCGCGCGCGCTGCCTTCAAGTCCATCGAGGCTTGGCTTGCGCAGGGTGTAGGAAATGAGCCCGCCAAGCGTGTTCGCGCCGAAGATCGTGCCCTGAGGCCCGCGAAGGACCTCGACGCGTTCAAGATCGATGGGATCGAGATCGAGCGAATCCTGTGCGCCGTTCGAATAGGCCGAACTGATTCCGAAGGGCGCGCCATCGACGACGATGCCCGTCGTCGGACCGCCGATATCCGCCCCCTGGGTAAGCCCCCGGATGACCGGCACGCCGCCGCCGAGATTGTTGTTGATCTGGAGGCCCGGAACCAGCGCCGCGAAATCCTTGAAGCTGGTGAAACCGGCGGCCATGAGCTTGTCTGCGTTCAGGCTGGTGACCGCGGCGGGAACGTCGATGAGCGCTTCGCTGCGCTTGGTCGCCGTCACGACGATGTCCTCGGGCGCGTCCGCGCTGTCGCCTTCGGATTGACTGGTTTGAGCGACCGCCGATCCCATCCAGGACCCGGCGAGTAACAAACCTAGAACGAACCTTGCCCGCTGCTGATGGCCGCGCATCTTTCCCCCCTTTTTCGAAATCAGATTGCCTGCTCGCAGCCATAGGGGTAGATGTCCAACTTATTGGGGTCATTATCTGTATGAATTTATCTCATATAACTTTGGCTCAGCTCCGCGCCCTGGTGACGCTTGAAGAGACGCAGAGCTTTACGGTTGCGGCGCAACGGCTTGGCCGCACCCAGTCCGCGATCAGCCACGCGGT
The DNA here is from genome assembly GCF_057809675.1 of Sphingomonas sp. FG14. Classification (NCBI taxonomy): domain Bacteria; kingdom Pseudomonadati; phylum Pseudomonadota; class Alphaproteobacteria; order Sphingomonadales; family Sphingomonadaceae; genus Sphingomonas; species Sphingomonas sp. FG14. Next base: position 3,778 of record NZ_JBMDKK010000004.1, read on the forward strand.
GCGACAGATCGAGGAAGCGTTCGGCGAAGTCCTTTTCGATCGCCTGAAAGAGGGAACGGTCCCGAACTCGACCGGAAAGCTCGCCATAGCCGAAGCCCGGCTGGCATTTGCCCATCTCGAGCGCCTGGAGTTCGCGATCCGCGGGGAAAGCGCGCTTGAGACCGGCCGCCTGAGGCTCGCCTGCTTCCCCAGCGCGACGCGCTGGATCCTTCCTGACGTGATCGGCGCATATTCGCAGCGCCACCCCGGCATCGAACTGGAGATTTTCGAGCGGGCCGACGAAGCATGCGTGACGGCGGTCCGCGAACGACGCGTCGACCTCGGGATGATCAATGCGCCCTATGGGGATCTGATGACCATTCCCCTGTTCGACGATGAACTTTGCCTCGTGGCGACACATGCCTCTCTGCCGGACAACCCCGAAGCGGGCCTGAGATCCTTCGCCGGGACTCCCTTCATCTACCCTCGCGGCGCATGCGAACCGCTGATCGATGCGGCGTTTCAGGCGGCGGGCATCACACCCTCGATCGCCGCATCGATGACGACCAACGGCCCCACCCTGATTCTTTCGCTGCTGCGCGCGCGGCGCAGCTTCACGATCCTGCCGGCGCTGGCACTCCACGACGAATCGACCAACGACCTTTATATCGACCCCATAAGACCGCGCCTCTTGCGCCGCGTGGCGCTTGCGGCCGGATCCGAGCACACGCTTTCTCCGGCGGCGCGCGCTTTCGCGGACCTGCTGCGCGACCACCAACGCCAGGCGGGCGGCCCCACGACCTTCACGGCGCCCTCCGTTGCCGGCGCAGACGGGATACGACATGGTTGATGAAATCCTTGCCGGCGTAACGCGCTCCACGCTCGAACCCGAGGCGCTCTGCAGGTTCGCTTATGCCTGCCCGAGCATCGAGATCCAGGGCGCGGGGGCAGGCCCCCGGCTTTGCATCATGGCCGGTGTGCACATCAACGAGGCGTCGAGCATCGCCGCAGCGATGCGACTGCCCGATCTGATCGATCCGCAGTTGTTGCACGGTCGGATCTCGATCATTCCGGTCGTCAGCACCCATCACCTCTATACCAAGGCGATGGTCACCCCGCCCTCGAGCGGCGTCGATCTGCATTGGTCATATCCTGGCGCGCCGGACGGCGAGTTCAACGATGCCCTCGCGCACTGGCTGGTCTGCGAATGGGCGCAGGGCGCCGACGTGTTCCTGGACCTGCACGGGGGCGATCTCGATGAGAGGATGGCGCGCTATGTCGTCACCCAAAGGACGGGCGCCGATGCCTTTGACGACTCCGTCTCACAACTGGCCCGATGCTTCGATGCGGATCTGAACGTCGCATTGGCCCCGCCCGAAACCTGGTCCGCGGGACGGATCTGCACCGCGCTTGCGCGCAACGGGCGCCGCGGCATGGTGGTCGAAGCCGGCGATCATGGGCATCTCGACCGCGACAGCGTCGACTGGATCACCAATGGCGTGATGAAGGTCATGCGCCATTTGAACATGCTGCCGGGCAATGCGGATCTGCGTGGGAAACAAACGGTTCTCGGGCGTTACGAATGGGTGGTCGCGCCCGTGGCGGGGGGCGTGCGGCTCGAGATCGAGCCGGCGGACCGCGTGACACGGGGCGATCGGATCGGGATCATCACGGACCTGTTCGGCGGAACCGTCGCGGAGGTGCGCGCGGCGGCCTCGGGCCATATCATGATGCTCAAGACGCCGCTGTTCGCACAGGCTGGAGAATGGATCGGCGCGATCGCAAGCGAGGTGTGAGCTTCCCCATCACGCGAACACCTGCTGGGACCGTTTCGCCCAACGTTCGACGCGGCCGACCACCGGGCCGAGCAAGCCGGAGTCGAGGTTTCCGCCGCTCAGGACGATCGCGACCCTTTTTCCGCGCAAACGATCGCGATCGTTGAAGACCGCCGCGAGCGCGGCGGCCCCGGCGCCTTCGACAAGATTATGCGTCGCGACCAGATACAGGGCGCAGGCGTCGAGAATCTCTTCATCGGTCACGCGGACGACGCGCGCCGCGCGCTTCACGAGCAGATCGACGACCCCTTCATCGGGTGTCCGGCACGCAAGGCCATCGGCAACGGTGTCGGCCGTATCGGTGGAAACGCGCGCGCCTTGCTCGAAGGACAACGCATAGGCAGGGGCGCCATCGGCCACCACGCCGATCACCTCCGTCGTCAGGCCGAGCAGGTCGCGCACCAGCAATGTGGCGCTGATGCCGGAGCCCATGCCGATCGGGACATAGACGGCATCCACCTCCGCAATCGCCTCGAACATTTCCAGGGGATAGGTCGCAATGCCGCGCAGCAATTGCGGGGTGAACGAGCGGATCATGTGAACGCCCGTCGATTGCTCCAGCGAGATCGCGTGCTCGCGCGCCTGCTGATAGTCCTGCCCCTTCACCACGACGCGCGCGCCCCAGGCGGCCATCGCAACATTCTTGTCGGGCGAATTTCCTTCCGGAACGACGATGGTCGAAGCGCGCCCGTACTTGCCCGCCGCACGTGCAACGCTTTGCCCGTGATTGCCGCGGGTCGGCGCGATGACGCCGATATCGTCCCCGAAATTCCTGACGAACCAGTCCATATAGGCCAGACCGCCGCGCAGCTTGAAGCAGCCGATGGGGCTGTGATTCTCATGCTTCACCCAGAGCTCGCAGCCGCAAATGGCTTCGAGGATCGGCCAGCGATATTGGGGCGTCGCCGGCATGTCCGCATAAACGATGGCGCTGGCGTCGCGAATGTCGTCAAGGCCGATCACAGCGCGGCCTCCACCGCGGCGATCGCGTGCAGGCTGGTCGTATCGAACACGGGCACGGGCGACATGCCCTCCTTGATCAGCAAGCCCAGTTCGGTGCAGCCAAGAATCACGCCTTCCGCCCCGTCGGCCGCAAGCGACGCCACCAGATCCCGCGCATAAGCCACGGCCGCGTCCGAAACGACGCCCCGGCAGAGTTCTTCATAGATTATCCCGTGCAGCCTCGCCTGATCCTCTTCACCGGGCACCAGCACGTCGACGCCATGACGATCGGCAAGTCGCGACCGATAAAAAGGCTCGGACATCGTGAAAGCGGTTCCAAGCAAGGCGACCCGCCTGAGGCCCTGGCGTTCGATCTCGGCGGCGGTCGCGTCCGCGATATGCAGGACAGGCGGCGACACACCCTGCGAGATTTCGTCGAAGACGATGTGCATCGTGTTCGTGCAGATCAGGATCAGATCGGCGCCCGCGCCTTCCAGCGCCAATGCCGCGGTGTTGAGCTGGCGGCCGGCCTCCTCCCATCGGCCGGAACGCTGCAAGGGTTCGATCTCGGCGAAGTTCACGGAGCAGATCAGAAGTTTCGCGGAGTTGAGGCCGCCCAGCCTTCGCTTCACCTCCTCATTGATGAATTTGTAATAGAGCGCGGTGGACTCCCAGCTCATTCCACCGATCAATCCTATTGTCTTCATGATCATCCTCGAATTTTCCGGTTCGCATGAATTGTCGGATCCATGGCGATCCGATGGTCTCGAACAGGAGGCGTCACGCACGCGTCGATCAGGAACAGGCCCTCGCAGAACAGTCCGATGAGGTCGAATTAATAGCTTTCATTGGCTGAATGAGGCGCTTTGCTCATTGGCGTCACCGCAGCGATGCACGGCGTGATGCGATCCTGATGGCTGCGAAATAGATGATGTAGGTCGCCGCGATCCCCATGCCGGCGACCGCGATCTCGAAGGGGGCGGCCTGCAGGATCAGCCATCCCATCGCGCCCATGCCCAGCAAGGCCGCGATCGGCAGGGCCCGAAAACAGATGCTGCCCTCCACGGAGATCCCCCTGCGATGGAGCCGCCAGGCCGCGGCGCAGGCGACGGCGTACAGGCAGGCATTTGCGAGTGCCGACAATGTCGCGAGTTGTTCGAACGTTCCCGATATCGCCAGCGCGAACGCGCACCCGCCATGCAGGATGATGGCGCGACGCGGCGCATGATGCTTCGGATCGAGTTTTCCGAGACTGCCCGGCAGCAGGCCGTCGCGTGCGAAGGCGAACAGGATGCGGGGGCCGCCGAGCAGGTTGCTGCCGACCCAGAACAGCATGGAGAGAATTGCCGCGACCAGGATGAATTGCCGCAGAAACGGATGGATGGTGCCGACCGCATCGGCCAGCGGCGCCGCCGATTCCGGAAGCGCAGGCCCCAGCAGCCCTTGGGCGACGATCTGCAGCGATATGTAAAGCAGCAGGACCGACGCCATGGCCAGCATCAATGCCTTTGGAATGGACCGTTGCGGATTGGCGACCTCTCCGCTCGCCGAAAGGGGCGTCTCCATGCCGCTGAACGCGAAGAGCGCCAGGATGACCGCGCCGCCGAAGTCGGTACGGCCCGAGCCGGAGGGCGCGAACAGCAGATCCGGATCGACATAGGCGGCGCCGACCACCACGACCACGAGAAGCGCCGAGATCTTTATGATCGTCGCCGCGACGATGAACCGCCCCGCAGCTGCCACTCCCTGGATATTCAACAAGCCCAGTCCGATGATCACCGCGCCGATGATCACTGGGCGCAGTGCCGGGCCGAGAGCGGCCGGGGCCATGGCGAGCACGCTTTCCGAAAGGGCGGCGGCGATGCCGCCACAGGCCAGCACCGACGCGATCCAGACGCCGTAGAAGCCCGCGACGAAGCCGGTCGACGGACCGAAGGCGGTATCGACGAAACCGGCGATGCCCCCGGACGTGGGCACGCGGCTTCCAGCCTCTGCGCAGCAGATCACGACCGCACCCATGGCGAACGCGCACGCCAGATACGCGATCGGCGCCAGATTCCCCGTGGCGAACGCCATCGCCGCCGGCGCCTTGAAAATACCGGCGCCGACGACGCAATTCACGATGATGGCGGCGAATGCGAAAGTACCGATACTGCGATCGAGGCCGTGATCGCGCTGCACGACTTTCCCGACACCGCCCTGACCGCTCATACCGCCCCCGCCCCTTTTTGTGACCCGTTGTTTTCAGCGGAACATTCGGCCGTGCCTCCTGTGCGCGACCAAGGCTTTCCCGAGAAAAAGCGCCATCTGTGACAGCGGCATTTCACGCCGGGACTGGCCGAGTCACGCAAACTCTCGTCATGCTGATATGAAATTTATCAATGCAGTTGCGGATTATTGGCAGATTCCCTCATACATCTTTCCCTTGCCGAACACCGGCTTCTCTTGGCCGAATATTTCAGGGTGGACTGATATGAAGGATCGCACGAAGCTCTTGTGGCTGCCCGCAACGGCCTGGATGCTGATGCAGGCGGGAATGGCGCACGCCCATGACGCTACGCCCCCGGTGGTCGCCGGTAACGCCGAGACGCTCGCGACCCCGCCGAAGACGGCGAAAGTCTGGGGCATCACCTCGGCGAGTGGACGCCATGGCACCATGTCGCGCTGGACCACGGAGGACGGCACCCAATGGTCCCGCAAGAGCTTCCTGGTGCGCGGTCTGAAGACCGAGATGGCGCAGGAGACGCGGTTCGCCGCCGACGGATCGATCCGGATGCTGCGCATCCGGGGTATGACCCCCTATGGCACGGCCGACGAAGACTTCACCATGTCCGCGACGGGTTATGCGTTCAAGACGGCCGTGGACCACGGATCCGGAAAAGCGGAGGGCAATTTCCACTATCATCCGCTGAACGAAACGATCGACAGCTATGTCGCATTGACCGATGCGTTGATGAAGGCGCCTGGAAACCGCCTCCGGATCGTGCCGTCGGGCGAGGCCAGGCTATCCCGGCTGACGACGCTTCAGATCTCCCGGGGCGGCGAGACCAGGCAATTGACGGCCCATGCCGTTGACGGCCTCGGCGTATCTCCGCTGGTCATATGGACGGAGGGCGAGAGCTTTTTCGGAACGATCGGCCTGTACCAGATATTGCCGGACGGCTGGGAAGGTGTTGGCCAGCAGCTCGGCATCGCGCAGGCCGAAGCGCTGGCGTCGCGGAACGCAGCGCTGGTCGACCGCCTCGCCCCTCGCGCGGACCAGCCGCTCGCCTTCACCAATATACGCATTTTCGATGCCGATGGCGGCGTGTTTCGCGACGGCATGACCGTAACGGTCGAGAAGGGCAAGATCGTCCGGGTCGGTCCCGCAGGGGAGATCACGCCCCCAGGCGCCGCTCTCGTGATCGACGGCCGCGGCAAGACGTTGATGCCGGGCTTGTGGGACGTCCATCAGCATCTGTTCAACGACGAAGCCGGCCTCCTCCTCCTCTCCCAGGGCATCGTGAACGTGCGCGATGCCGGCAACCAGATCGACGAACTGCTGGAACGCCGGCAACGCATCCGGGACGGCAAGCTGCTGGGGCCGCGCATCGTGGCGTCGATGCTGATCGACGGCAAGAATCCTCTTGCCGCGCAGGTCGGCAAGACCGTCGCGACCGTGGCCGAGGCCCAGGAAGCGGTGCGATATGCCAAGGCCCGCGGGTTCGAAGGCATCAAACTCTATGGCAGCCTGGACAAATCGCTCGTCAAGCCGATGGTGGAGGAAGCCCATAAGCTGGGGATCCGGGTGCATGGCCATATCCCGCACGGCATGCGTCCGAGCGAAGCGGTGGCGGCAGGCTATGACGAGCTGAACCATATCAATTTCGTGATGATGGAAGCGATGCCCGACAGCGTCGTCGACCGCTCGAACACCAATGCGCGCTTTTACGGCCCCGCGCGCTACGGCCCCGATGTGCGTTTTGACGCGCCGCCGATGAAGGCGTTCCTCGATACGCTCAGCCAGCGGCGGATCGCCGTCGATCCGGATATTTCGCTCTACGAAACCAGCTTCGTGCCTGATCAGGGGGAGCTGGCAATATCCTACGCGCCTTTCCGGCAAATGATGCCGACGGCAATGCGGCGAACGCTCAGCAGCATCAGTTTCGCGCCGACCGCGGAAGTCGATCGCAAGGCCATGCGCAAGGGCTATCAGAGCCTGTTCGCGCTGACGGCGGAACTGTTCCGCCGCAACATTCCCGTCATGGCGGGAACCGACGGCAACGGCCTGGAGCTCGTCCGCGAGATCGAGCTTTACCACGCCGCCGGCGTATCGCCGGAACGCGCGATCCAGGCCGCCACCATCGTGCCCGCGAAAGCGTTCGGGCTCGGCGAGACGACAGGATCGATCAAGCCGGGCAAGGATGCCGATCTCTTCCTGATCTCGGGCGATCCGCGCGCCGATCTGGGGGCGCTCCGCAATGTCGAATATGTGCTCCGCGATGGCCGCCTCATGCGCGCGGACGCGCTTCGCCAGGCCGCCGGCTTCCATGACGCCGGCCAGCGCTGAGCAAGAGTCCGATGAAAACAGGCAGGATCATCGCGGCGCCATTATTTCTCGCCGCGATCTGGGGGCAGCCGGTTCTCGGCCAGGCCGGTTCCGAACGCATGTCCCCGGTTCCGCCGCGCGCGGGCGAAGGAGAGGGCCCTTATGAAAGGCTGGTGATCAGGGGGGCGACGCTGATCGACGGCAGCGGGGCGCCGCCGCGCGGGCCGGTCGACATCACGGTCGCAGGGAACCGCATCACGAGCGTGGCCGGCGCGGCGGCGCCTGGATCCGCGATCGACGGTGGTGCCTCCGGCAAGCTGCGCGAGATCGATGCGCGGGGCATGTATGTCATGCCCGGTTTCGTCGATACGCATGGCCATAATGGCGACGCGGTGAAGGCCCCGGACCCGTCCTATGGGTACAAGCTCTGGCTCGCGCACGGCGTGACGAGCGTCAGAGGCGTGCCATTCTATTTCGGTGGCGAAAATGCCTCGCTCGGCGACAAGCGGCGCAGCGCGGAAAACACAATCGTCGCTCCCCGGCTTTTCGCCTATGCCGCCTTTGGCGACATATGGACCGAAGGCGTCGTGGATACGCCGGACCGGGCGCGCGCATGGGTCAGATGGGCGGCTAGGCAAGGCTATGACGGCGTAAAATTCTACAATGATGCGCCCCCCGCCGCGATCGCTGCGGCCGTCGACGAGGCTCGAACACACAAGCTGGGAACGGTCGCGCACCTTGGTCAGATCGGCAATGCCGAAGTCAATGCCGGCGTCGCCGGGCGGATCGGCATAGGGACGATCACGCATTTCTATGGGCATTTCGAGTCGCTGCTCAAGGAAACGAGCCTGCCCGATTATCCCGCCGACTATAATCTGTCCGACGAGCAAAGCCGATTCAGCGAAGTCGCGAACCTGACCCGGCAAATCGTGGAACCGGAGAGCCAGCGATGGCAGGATTATCTCGCGCGCCAGCGCGATCTGGGTGTCACGTTCGAGCCCACGCTGAACATATATTCGGCGTCGCGGGATCTGATGAGGGCGCGCAATGCCGATTGGCACCAGAAATACACGCTTCCGTCACTCTATCGATTCTTTCAGCCGAGCCGGACGAACCACGGATCCTATTGGCATAACTGGACGACGGCGCGCGAGATCGCATGGCGCCGGTTCTACACGCCCTATATGCGGCTCATGAACGACTATAAGAATAGCGGTGGGCGCATCACGGTCGGATCCGACCCGGGGTTCATCTACCAGACCTGGGGCTTCTCCTATGTCCAGGAGTTCGAGATGCTCCAGGAGGCGGGGTTCACGCCCCTGGAGGTGATCAAAGCCGCCACCATCAATGGCGCGAAGACGATCTACGATCCGAAAGGCGCGGAGCCGCCCTTCGGCCTCGTCAGGGCCGGCATGCTTGCCGACCTGGTCATCGCGCCGGAGAATCCGCTCGAAAACTTCAAGACGCTGTTGGGCACCGGGTTCGTCAGGCTCAATGACGACGGGGAGCAAGTCACAACCGGCGGCGTGCGCTGGACCGTGAAGGACGGGATTGTCTATGATGCGCGAGCGCTCCTCGCCGATGTGGCGAAGATGGTCGCGGAAGACCCGAGCCAGCTCAAATAGGGTCTACGCGCGGGGCCACGCCGACATGTCGGACCGCCAGTCCCATCCGCTGGAGAATATTGCCTTTATACCCTAGGATGCTCGCCTCATCGGCTGGGGGGCCTCGATATCCATGAGCGGTGCCGGGACAAGCGATCTCAACAACGCGGATCTCGCTCCGACAGACACATCCCAGCGCACATGGCGCTGGTATCATTTCGCGGCGCTGTGGATCGGCATGGTCGTGTCGATCCCCGCCTATATGCTGAGCGCGGGGCTGATCGATCAGGGCATGACGCCGCTTCAGGCGATCGCCACCATCCTGCTGGGCAATATGATCGTGCTGGTGCCGATGTTGCTGATCGGCCACGCCGGCACGCGCTATGGCATCCCCTATGCCGTCTTGGTCCGCAGCGCTTTCGGCACGACCGGAGCGCGCGTACCGGCCATCGCCCGCGCGCTCGTCGCGTGCGGCTGGTACGGCATCCAGACCTGGGTGGGCGGCACGACATTGCTGGCGCTGGTCACGGTGCTTACGGGCTGGCGCGACCATGGGCCGCCATTGCCGGTGCTGGGCATCTCCCTTCCCCATCTGCTGGGCTTCGCGGCCTTCTGGCTCATCCAACTGACATTCGTCTCGAAAGGTATCGAGATGGTCCGCAAGCTGGAAACCTGGACCGCGCCGTTCAAGATCGCGATCTGTTTCGCGCTGCTGATATGGGCAATGCAGAATGGCGGTGGATTGACAGCGCTGATCGAGTCCCCCGCACAGGAGAACGCCCCCGCCTTTTCCACCATCTTCTGGCCGGGCCTGACCGCGATGGTCGGCTTCTGGGCTACGCTGGCGCTCAACATTCCCGATTTCACGCGGTTCGCGCACAGCCAGAAAGATCAGATCCTCGGCCAGTCGATCGGCCTGCCGATCCCGATGGCGCTGCTCGCCTTCATCGCGATTCTCGCCACTGCGGCGACGCGCATCGCGTTCGGGCGGGCGATCTGGGATCCGGTTGAACTCGCGAGCAACATGCCGAATCTCGGCGTGCTGATCGGCCTTCTCATCATCTCCGTGGACACGATTTCCTGCAACATCGCGGCGAATCTGGTCGGTCCCGCCTATGATTTCGCGGCCCTTTCTCCACGCCGGATCAGCTATCGCAAGGGCGCGCTGATCACCGCCGTGATCGCCGCCATCATCTTGCCCTGGAAACTCATCGAGAGCAGCGACGGCTATATCTTCACCTGGCTCGTCGGCTATTCGGCACTACTGGGGCCGATCGCGGGCATCATGATCACAGACTATTGGCTGATACGGCGCGCGAAGCTGTCCGTGGACGATCTGTTCGATGCGAACGGCATCTACAGCTATCGCGGCGGATGGAATCCCGTCGCCCTGGTTGCGCTTCTGATCGCGATGGCACCGACGCTACCGGGCTTTCTCGCCGTCGCCTTCCCACACAACTTCGGCGGCATGCCAAGCGTCCTCACCATGCTTTACCCCTATGCATGGTTCGTCGGAGCCACAGTGGCGGCGATCATCTATTATGCCGGCATGCACAGAACGCACAGGGACGGCAGGCGAGAGGATCGCTGAAAGCCTTACCGGCCCTTGCCCTCCCGCCGCGTTCACCATGGGTGCAGGGGAAATCGAAGCGCTGATCGAACAATATGTGTCGCATCGGCGCTCAAGCGAAGCGGACAGAACCGTTCGGCCGCCCCTGCCCATCGACGAAAAGCCTCGACGAAGAGCGGCTAGCATCGAACGACGGCACTTTTCGAGAAAGCACGCGCGCCGACAGGCTGTTGACCTCCCTCCAAATATAATCATACTATATGACAGAAAAAACGTTGTTAAAGCGGACAAGGTTAGGCGACCCATCCGCTCGGCAGGAGAGACTGCGTATGTCGGTGAAGAGTCTGGAGCAGCGTCTGAGCGAATTTCGGGAGCTTGGCTACACGATTTTCGAAGGCGCTTACGATGCCGGGCAGATGCAGGCCTGGAAAGATTGCTACGACGATATGGTCCGCCGCAACACACCGCTGGATGCGCCGGAACCGCGCCTTCGCGTCACCAGCGCGCTGGAGCAGGAACCCTGGCTGATGCTGCCGGCGGTCAACAACCAGGCGATCCTCGATTTCGCCGAGCGGGTGATGGGCCCCTTCATCCAGCTCGACAACCTGACCTTCATGGCGTTTCCGTCCGAACCCAAGGAACAGGCCGAAGGCACGGTCAGCTTCTGGCACCGGGACCGTTGGGGCTGGATGCCCGAAGGTCCGCAATATATCCGGCCGACCGCCTGCAACGCGATCTGCTACCTGCAGGACCTGACCGACGAATATGGCCCTCTGCGGGTGGTGGAAGGGTCGCATCGGCGCGCGGTGACGATCGAGTCCGAAGCGCATCGCACCCTGCCACATCCGGAGGAAACGGTGCTGCGTGTGAAAGCGGGCGACGTGGTGTTCACCCATTGCTCGCTGCTGCACAGCGGCACCCCGAACACATCGGGCAAACCGCGCTATTTCTTCAGCACCTATTATAATCGGGTGGGGCTGCCGACGCGCGACAATCACAAGGGGCCGAGCGTGCAGCGGATCGTCGAGATGGCGCGCGCGCGCAACGATCGGCGGCTGATGCGGCTGTTCGGCGTGGACGACGCGATAGAGCCCCGCGCGAACGCGCTGTTCCTGCGGCTCGACGAGGAAATGTGGGGCAAATGGATCGCGGAGGACCGGGCCGCGCTGCGATGAGTGCCAGTCTCCACACGGCCGATCTCGAGGATATTCCGCTCCTCTGGTCCCAACCTGCGGGCGAGGGGCCGTGGCCGCTGGTGCTCTGGCTCCACGCCTTCAGTTGGTCGAAGGAAGATGTCGCGCCGCAACTGATCGACCTCGCCTTGCGCGGTTTCGCCGCGCTGAGCTGGGATCTGCCTGAGCATGGCAAGCGCGGCACGGAGACGCGCGAAGACCTCAAGCTTCGCGTACGTGCCGATCTACGCCGCCATTTCTGGCCGATCCTGGCGCGAGGCGCCAACGAAACGCCCCGGATCATCGACTGGGCGCTGGCACATCTCGACATCCAGCCGCGGATCAGCATCGGCGGCATCTCGATGGGTGGCGACATGGCGGCCGCTGCTGCGGGGATCGATTCTCGGATCGACCGCGTCGGCGTGGCGCTGGCGACGGCAGACTGGCTGCGGCCAGGTTCCGACGAACCACAGGGGACGGCGAGCGAGGCGGGATGGGAATGCTATCGCCGGCTCGATCCGCTGAGCAACGCACGGCGTTATGCGCACCGCCCCGCGTTCCTGTTCGCCTGCGGGGCGGACGACCGGCAGGTTCCGCCCGAAGGCGCCGACGCGTTCGTTCGGTCGCTGGGCGAACTCTACGCCGATTGCCCGGAACGGCTGGCGATAATGCGAGAACCGGGAACCGGACATCGGTTCACACCCGATATGTGGAGCCATATCCAACAATGGTTCGAACGCGGCAGCGTCCGCTGACGATCTTTCGGGGAATGCCGACCGTGCTCGCGCTTCGGTGTGCGTCACAATCGGCGGCTTGACGGAAAAATCCATTGGGCATATTAAATGTTTTATGTGAGGCGAAACAATATGGCATAATCACCCCTCACAGTGCGAGCTACGCAGTCTTAGACAACGACAAGTCGGCCGAAACAGTCGGCCGAATCGGGGGAGGAGGAAAGATGTCGCGCAAAGCATTGTTCGTTTCCGTGTCCGCTATCGCCATGACCACGCTGGCCAGTGCGGCGAGCGCCCAGGCGCAGACGCCCGCGCAGCAAGGTGCTTCCAGCGAAGCATCGGCAGATGCCCAGGAAAATCAGGACATCATCGTCACGGGCGTCTTCAACGCGACCTCGATCGAACGCGCGCCGATTTCGATCACCGCCGTCACCGAAGATGTGCTCAAGCGCCAGGCCCCGATCAGTTCGGCCGATGCGCTGAAAAGCGTGCCCGGTGTCTTCGTCAATTCGTCGCTCGGCGAAATCCGCAACATCGTCTTCTCGCGCGGCGTCTCCGCCCGATCGCTGGAAGCAGCAGGCGGCTATTTCTACGTTTCGCTGCAGGAAGACGGCCTTCCCGTCGAGCCGATGACGACGACCAATTTCGGCCCCGACTATTTCAGCCGCCTCGATATCATGACGAGCCGGGTCGAGGCGCTGCGCGGCGGCACCGCTGTCGTCACCGGCGCCAATGCACCGGGCGGCATCTTCAACTATATCTCCAAGACCGGAAAGTCGGCGCCCGGCACCCAGTTCCAGCTCAAGCTCGGCCTCGAAGGCGACGGCAAGTCGCCGCTTTACCGCATCGACGCCTATACCGGCGGCCGGATCGGCGAAAGCGACCTTTATTACACGCTCGCCGGCTTCTACCGCGAAAGCGACGGTGCCCGATATCCGGGCTACAAGCTCAACAAGGGCGGCCAACTGCGCGGCAGCCTGTTGTGGGATTATGACGGCGGCTCGCTCACGGTACGCGCCAAATATCTCAACGACCATAATGGCTGGTTCGAAACGCTGCCGGCGCGCGATTTCAAGGATCCCAAGATCCTGGCGCCCTATACCAATTTGTCGTCGGTCCTGCCGCCGCCCTCTCCGCACGCCTATACCGAGTTCGGGACGGGCAAACAGCGGACCTGGGATGGATCGAACCTTGTGAACGAGAAGGCTCTCGCCTTCGACGTCGATTGGCGCCACGAGCTGAGCGATAATATCACGATCCAGAACAAGTTCCGTTTCTCGCGCAACAAGGCGCATTGGAACACCGTGGCCGTCAATTTCGCCACGCCGTTGACCGACGCCGATAGCGGCATCCGCACGATCCAGAGCACCGCTGGCATCGACGGCACCTACACATATCGCATGCCGGACGGATCGGTGGCCGCGGTGGTCTCTCAGGTCGGCGGAACGCGGACCATCGTCACCAACAACCTGCCGAGCCAGAATATCCTGACCGGGGGCGTCATGGCCGGCCTGGCCTATCAACCCGATATGCGGTCCGAGAGCTTCCAGGATCAGCTGACCCTGACTGGCGATTTCGGGCGGCATCACCTGGCGATCGGCGCCTATTTCAACAAGTCGAAACTGGATGTGCGCTTCTCGGGCGCCGGCGGCGGCGTGATGACGCTCACGCCGCGCCCGGTGATGCTCAGCACGACGCTGACGCGGCCCGACGGCACCATCTACCAGGTGACCGACAGCTCGGGCTGGGCCGGCATCGGCCAGGGCCTCGCCATCCGCGAAAACGGCACCGACGTGACCGACATCTCGATCTATGGCGGTGACACCTGGGAAGTGACCGACCGGCTCACCATCGACGCCGGTGTCCGCTACGAGAACCTGAACTATGATTCCTATTTCTATCTGCCGGTGGCCTTTACCGGCAACAAGCTGACCACGGGCGGTCGCGACGGCAATCCGCTGACCCTGTACGACAACGCCACCACCGGCCGTGGCGCGCGGATGCCGTTCACGCGCAAATATGATTATTTCGCCTATTCCGGCTCGGTCGCTTATCAGTTCAGCGACAGCTTCCAGGCCTATATCCGCTACACAAGCGGCCAGAAGGCCCCCGATTTCGGCATCCTGTCCGGCATCACCACCGCTGCCGCGATCCAGACGATCTTCCCGTCGGCTGAGAAGATCCAGCAAATCGAGATGGGGCTGAAATATCGCAATGACGGCATCTTCATCCAGGCCTTCCCCTTCTGGAGCAAGAATTCGGACATCGCCGACAACCAGACCTTCACCTACAAGGCGGGAACGCCCAATGCGGGCGTGAACTATTCACCGCCGCCGGTGTTCGGGCAGGTCGAAACCTATGGCATAGAGATTTCGGGCGCCTTCGACGTCACGCGCCAGTTGAATCTCCATGCGGACCTGACACTCCAAAATCCCAAATCGAGCGGCTTCAGCACCTATACGCAGGGCCCTAAGGGCGACGGGACGGACGATATCGTCAGCACGGTGCCCAAGGGCACGGCGGACAACAATCCGAAAATCATCGCACGCGCGACGGCAACATATCGCCCCGTCGAGACGCTCTCGCTGTTCGCGACCTATTCCTATCTGGGCAAGCGCGCCGCCAATCGTCGCGACGCCTGGTACCTGCCCGGCTTCAGCACCGTCGATGCCGGGCTCGCCTGGGACGTCACCGACAATTTCAGCCTGCAAGCCAATGTCACCAACGTGTTCAACACAGTCGGCATCATGGGCTGGGCGAAGAGCGGCAGCCTGCTGACCGCGCTTGACCGGCAGACGCTGACGCCGCAGCAGGTGGCGGCCGATCCGAACCAGCTCTTCTCGGTCCTGCCCAATCAGCCCCGGGCCTTTTACATGACGGTTTCGTTGAAGCTCTGATAGGTCTTCGCGAACGGGCAATGAATGACGGCGACGGGAAGGCGGGCGACGAATGGATGATGTGAGCCCGCCCGTACCGCAGACGCGGGGCCTGTTTTCGGGCTGGGCCCTCGTCGCCATCCTGATGCTCTTCTATTTCCTGTCGTTCGTCGATCGCGCGCTCATCTCGTTGATGGTCGAGCCGATCCAGCACGACCTGAAATTCACCGACATGCAGATGGGCCTGCTGCTGGGGCCGGCCTTCGGCATCTTCTACGCGGCGGCTGGCATTCCCCTGGGCCGGTTGATGGACCGCTATTCCAAGCGCTGGCTCTGCATGGCGGTCGTGTCCTTCTGGGGATTGTCGACCGCCATTTCAGGCATGGCAAGCAGCTTCGCACTGTTCTTCGCCAGCCGCCTCGGCCTCGGCGCGGGCGAGGCGGGACTGTCGCCCGCCGCCTATTCGCTGATCGCTGAACAGGTGCCGCGCAAAAGGCTGGCGACCGCCTATTCCTTCTACACGGTCGGCGCCTTCGCGGGCGGCGGGCTGGCGATCGTCGGAGGAGGATGGGTCGTCCACGCGCTCGCGGCATCGGGCAGCGTCACCATCCCCCTGCTCGGCCAGTTTCGTCCCTGGCAGCTCACGTTCCTGCTGGTCGGCGGACTGACCATATTGGCCGCGCCCCTGGCATTGCTGCTGCGCGAGAATGTGCGCACAAACGTGACGGAGGCCCGCCCGGACGGCGAGCCTCAGGGTTCGTCGGGCCTTTGGGTGCTGATCCGGACCGATCCCCTCTTCTATCTCGGCTACCCCTTCGCGTTCGGATCGGTGAACGTGATCGTGACCGCGTTCCACGTCTGGACGCCTGCCTATATGGGGCGCACCTATGGCTGGCCGATCGAGACGGTGGGCCTTGCCTATGGCACCACGCAGGGGATCGCCGGCGTGATCGGCCTGCTCGGCATGGGCTGGCTGGTGGAGCGGCTGTACAATCGCGGCATGGTGGATGCGCATGCGAAGGTCCCGGCGATCGCCCTCTGCCTTTCGATCCCGGCGATGATCGCCGGCATCCTCTCGCACAGTCCAACGGCATTCCTGCTCGCCTCGATCGTCTTCTGGGGCGCGACCTATACCTATGCGGGCTATGCGCCGGCCGCGCTGCAACTGGGGACACCGGCATCGTTCCGCGCCAGTGTCGGCGCGGTCTATGTCACCTTCCTGTCGGTGATGGGGCTGTTCATCGGGCCGACCATGGTGAGCTGGTTCACCGAGGTCGTGCTTCAGGACAAGGCGAAGATCGGCCTGTCATTGGTGTTCGTGATGGTCGTGTGGACACCGATCGCGCTCACCGCGCTGATGGTGGTCGCCAGGAAGCTGCGCGCACGACATGCGATGTCGCCAAGCGCTGACCATGCTGCGGTTTAGGAAGAACAGGGCTTCGACAAGCTCAGCCCGAACGGCGTGTTGAGTGCCGATCAGGACTTCGATTGGCGGCGCGGCCCGGTGGGCTTCTCCCCGGTAACGCGCGCGACCGTGCCTTTCGAATAGTCGATCAGCTTACGCATCGCGTTGCGGGCTTCCGTCGCGTTGCGGTCGACGATCGCGTCCAGGATGGCCTTGTGCATCGCCAGCGAATGCTCGACGCCGTCGGGATTGTCGGCTCCGATCCGAAAGCTGATGATCAGCGCGGATTCCACCACCCTGCCGAGCGATGCGAACATGTCGTTGCCGCACGCTTCGATGATCGCGCGGTGAAAGGCCAGATCGGATTCGATGCTGTCATGGCTGCGCCCGGCGGCGGCCATGGCGTCGAACGCCTCGCCCATCTTGCGGAAATCATGCAGCTTCGCGCGCGACGCCGCGAGAAAGGCGGCGGTCGGCTCGACCATGTGCCTGAGTTCGTACAACTGATCGAGCACAGCCTCGCGATCGTCGGAACGCAGCCGCCATTCGAGGATGTCAGGGTCAAGAAAGTTCCAGTTCTCGCGCGGCAGCACGAACGTGCCCGCCTTGGGCCTGGCATCGACCAGTCCCTTCGCCGCCAGCACCCGCAGCGCTTCCCGCAGCACCGTGCGGCTGACCCCGAGCCGGGCGCAGCATTCCTCCTGCCCGGGCAGCGTCGATCCGGGCGCGAACTCGCCGGATACGATGGCGGCGCCGAGGTCCTGGATCACCCGACCGTGCAGTCCTTTGCCCTCGACGGCTTTCATTGGCTCTTCGCTCGCATGTTGACATATGAATCGACGGTTTCGCGGCACACTAATATGCGCGCCGGGAAACGTCCATGTCGGCCCGGAAGCGAACCGTCACCCGACCAGGGCATCATGGCCCAGTCCGGTGATCCGGGTTACGCCTGTCAGGCTGAGCGCGACCCGCAACTCGGCTTCGAACAGCGACAGCATGTGTCGCACCGCAGCCCCGCCGCCGGCGCCGAGCGCATAGGCCCAGGCGCGGCCGAGCAGGACGCAGTCGGCGCCCAGGCACAGCATCCGCGCGACATCCAGCCCGGAGCGAACACCGCCATCGGCGAAGATTCGTAGCCTTCCCTCCACCGCACGGGCGATCGCGGGAAGCGCTTCGGCGGTCGACGGGACGCCGTCGAGCTGACGGCCACCATGATTTGAGACCACGATGCCATCGGCGCCGATCGCGGCAGCGGCCAGCGCGTCCTCCGCGTCGAGGATGCCCTTGACCACAAGCGGACCGGTCCAGGCGCCGCGAATATATTCGAGATCGCGCCAGGTGATGCCGGGATCGAAATTGCTTCGCATCCAGGCCATGAAATCGTCGAGGCCGCTTTTCCTGCCCAGCAATGGCGCGACATTGCCCAGGCTGTGCGGCCGCCCCATCAGCCCGACATCGATCGCCCAATCGGGCCGCAGCATCGCCTGGCCGAAGCGCCGCGCCGCGCCGCGCAGGCCCGGCGTGCCCGCCAGCCCCGAGCGATAGTCGCGATAACGCGATCCCGGCAGCGGCATGTCGACCGTGAAAACCAGCGCCGAGCAACCACGCTCCCGTGCTTCCGCCAGCAAGGCGTCCACGAAACCGCGATCGCGCATCATGTAGAGCTGGAACCAGAACGGCGTGCTTGCCGCGTTCGCGACTTCGCCCAGCGAACAGGCGGAGACGGTGGACAGGCAAAAGGGGATTTCGGCACTCTCGGCAGCCGCCAGGGCCTGACGCTCGCCGCGCCGAGCAAGCAGCCCAGCCAGCCCGATAGGGCCGAGCGCGATCGGCATCGCCTGTCGCCGGCCGAAGATCTCCACGCCAAGATCCACGTCGGACACGTCACGCAATACGCGTTGCCGCAGCGCGATCCGGCGAAGATCCGCACGATTCCGCCGCATCGTGACCTCGTCATACGACCCGCCATCGACATATTCGAACAGGAAACGCGGCAACCTGCGTTGCGCCAGATCGCGATAATCAGACGCTGATGCCGCTATTTTCATGCCCTTGATCCGCCCTTAAATCTTCAATTACGCGCTTGACATGCGCTATGTAATCATACTTATTGTCCGAAACAACGATGAATTAGTAGAATGAGAAGCGGATGCTGACCCCACCTTCCATCTATCCCGACGTCGGCGCGCGCGCCGCGTCCAATCATTATGATTTCAAAGGGCGGGTCGCGGTCGTCACCGGCGGCGCGCAGGGCATCGGTTTCGGCGTCGCGGAGCGTATCGTCGCGGGGGGTGGCCTGGTCGCGCTTTGGGATTGGGATGAAGAGGTGCTCGGCAGCGCCGGTGAACGCATCGGCGGCGATGCCGTCGCAATGCGCCAGCGTATCGACGTGAGCGATCTCGCCGCCGTCGAAGCCGCCACGCGCGACGTGATCGATCGCTTCGGCCGGCTCGACATCCTTATCAACAACGCGGCACTGGTCGGGCCCAACGTCCCGACCTGGGAATACCCGCCCGAGGCGTTTCGCGACGTCGTCAATGTCGGGCTGACCGGGGCATTTTATTGCTGCCGCGCGGTCGTGCCGCACATGATCGAAAAGGGTTATGGACGGATCGTCAATGTCAGCTCGATCGCCGGCAAGGAAGGCAATCCGAACGCGGTGGCCTATAGCTCTGCGAAGGCAGGCCTGCTGGCGCTCACCAAGTCGCTCGGCAAGGAACTGGCCGGGCACGACATCTCGGTGAACGCGGTCACTCCGGCCTTTGCCAAGACCGCGCTTTCGATGACGCAATCGCCGCAGCATATCGAATATATCCTCTCGAAGATTCCGCGCGGGCGCATGCTCGAGATCGCGGAGGCGACGTCGATGATCTGCTGGCTGGCGACCGAGGAGAATTCCTTCACCACGGCGGCGGTGTTCGATCTTTCGGGCGGCCGCGCGACATATTGAGCCATCGGCGACATCATCAAAGGGGTAGCCATGCGTATTGTCAGGTTCGGTCTCGCCGGGTCGGAGCGCTTTGGATTGGTGGACGATGCGGACATCCTCCACGACGCTTCGTCGATCGTCGGAGATGAAACCGATTTCGAACGCGTGCTCGATCGGCTCGGCCGGGCGAACATTGCAGATCTGCCCAAGGTGCCGGACGGAGAGCGGTTCGGCTGCCCGGTCGCGCGGGTCGGCAAGGTCGTCTGCGCGGGGCTCAACTATTCGGATCATGCGGCCGAAACCAACATGCCGGTTCCGTCCGAGCCGGTTCTCTTCATGAAGGCGAACACGTCAGTCTGCGGCCCCAATGACGATATCCGCATCCCGCCCGATGCCGACAAGGTCGATTGGGAAGTCGAACTCGGCGTCGTCATCGGCAAGCGGACGACACGCGTGAGCGAGGCGGACGCGCTCGACCATGTCGCGGGCTATGTGGTCGTTCACGACGTATCCGAGCGTGCATTCCAGCTCGAAGGCACGGGTCAATGGCTGAAGGGCAAAAGCCTGGACAGTTTCTGTCCGGTCGGACCGTGGCTCGTCACCCGTGACGAAGTCGGCGATCCGCAGGATCTTGCCATGTATCTGGAGGTCAACGGCAAGCGGATGCAGGACGGCTCAACCCGGACGATGGTGTTCGGCGTCGCCTTCCTGGTTTCCTATATCAGCCGTTTCATGACGCTGGAGCCGGGCGACATCATCGCGACGGGCACGCCGCCGGGCGTGGGCATGGGTCAGCGCCCGCCGGTCTATTTGAAGCCGGGCGATCGTGTTTCGCTGGGGATCCAGGGGCTCGGCGTGCAGCGACAGACGGTGCGCCTGATCGACTGAAATCACGGCTCGGGACACGAGTGCCCGTCGGCCCATGTTCAAATCCAAAGGCGCGCTGCCCGGGCAGGCGCCGCCCGACGCTCACAAGGAACGACGATGAAGATCACCGTAACCGATGCGACCTTTCCGGCGCTGGCGCATGAACGCGCGATCGCCCAGGAATTCGGCGCCGAGTTCGTGGAAGCGAAATGCCGCAGCGCCGACGACGTCACCGCCGCCGCGGACGGCACCGACATATTGATCGTCCAGTTCGCGCAGGTGACGGCGGAGGCGATCGCGAAACTGGCGCCGGGTTCGCTCATCGTCCGCTACGGCATCGGGCTCGACAATATCGATCTGGCGGCGGCGCAGGCGCGTGGGGTGAAGGTCGCCTACGTGCCCGATTATGCGACCGGAGAGGTCGCGGATCATACCGCGTCACTCATCCTGGCCACGCTCAGATGCCTGTTGCCGCTCGATCGATCCGTGCGCGACGGCAAATGGGATGCGGTCGGCGTCGCCGGCGCACTGCAAAGCTTCACCGATACGACGATCGGCTTCATCGGCTTCGGCCGGATCGGCCAGGGCGTGCTGGCGCGGCTGAAGCCCTTCGGCTTCCGGAGCATCGTCGCCGACCCCTATGCCGATCCTTCAACGCTTGCGGACCTGGGCGCGGAGGCCGTCAACCTCGATACGCTCTTCGCCCGTGCCGACGCGATCACGCTGCATTGTCCGCTCACGCCCGAAACGCGGCATGTCGTGAATGCTGAAAGGCTGGCGGCCAAGCCGGGCCGCGCCACGCTGGTCAACACCGCACGCGGCGGCCTTGTCGATCCCGATGCACTTGTCGGCGCCTTGGAATCAGGGCTGCTGCGCGGCGCCGCGCTCGACGTGTTCGAGGCCGAACCACTGCCGCTCGATTCACCGCTGCGCACGTGCCCCAACCTCATCCTCACACCGCACGCCGCCTGGTATTCGACCAGTGCGATCGAGCGGCTGCAGGCGCTCGCCGCAGATGAGGTCAGGCGGCACCTGACGGGCGCACCGATGCGTCGCCCCGCCATCACCGGCTGATCGCCGATGGGCGCGGCGGCGCATCGTCACGCACCTCAACTTTCGCGCAAATGCGTGGCCAAGGTGTCGATATCGGTGTTGGTGCCGCAAACGAGGATACCGACGCGCTTGCCCTCCAGTTCGGCACGCAGCGGCCCGAGCAATGCCGCCGTCGCGGCGGCGGCGGCGGGCTCGACCGCGAGCTTCATCTCCTCGAACAACAGCCGCATCGCCGCCCGCATCTCACCATCGCTCACCTTCACCAGTGCATCGACATTGTCGCGGCAGAGACCGAGGGTGAAGGTGGCCGAATAAGGCGCGTTGAGGCTGTCCGCGATGGTGCTCGGCGACACCGTCGACGCGACGGCGCCCGCCGCGAAGCTGCGATGCATCGCGTCCGATCCTTCCGGTTCGACCCCATAGACGCGCGTGCCGGGCGAGAAGATCTTGGTCGCGGCGGACATGCCGCCGCACAGCCCGCCCCCACCGATCGCGATGATCACCGCGTCGAGCCCGGGCGCCTGGCGGCAGAATTCCAGGCCGAGCGTGGCGGATCCCAGTGCCGTCCGGCGCCCTTCGAAGGGATGGACGAAATAGCGCCCTTCCTTGTCCTGGATCTCGTTCGCGATCTCGAAGGCCTGGATCACATTGTCCGCGACGATCAGTTCCGCGCCATGCTTGCGGCATTGCGCCATCCGGAACGGATTGGCGCCGCGCATCATCACCACCTTGGCGGGCGTGCCCGCCAGCCGGGCGGCATAGGAGGTCGCGACCGCGTGATTGCCCGAACTGACCGCCGTCACGCCGCGCGCCAGCTCCTCGAGCGAAAGCTGCATGATGTTGTTGAGCGCGCCGCGCAGCTTGAACGATCCGGCGAGCTGGAACAGTTCCAGCTTCAGTATCACCTGGGTGCGGTCACCCAGGATCGCCTCGAGATCGGGGCCGCGCCAGCGATGCACCGGGGTTTCCGCGATATGCCCGTCGAGCCGCGCCCGCGTCTCTTCTATCTCCGATGCAGTCAACCCCGGCTCGGCAATGGCGGTCTCGGTCATCGAAATCCTCTCCTGATCATCATGCACCGGGGCTGATCCCGGCGAAGCAAATGGGCGGGCGTGTTCGAAGATCATCGATCGTGGCCGCGCCGCACAACTGCATCGTGCGGGCGAGTTCGTCGAGCAGAAGCGTGATGCAGCGCGAAACGCCCGCCTCTCCTCCCGCCGCCAGGCCGTAAAGATAGGGCCGGCCGATCGAGCAGGCATCGGCGCCCAGCGCCAGTGCGCGGACGATATCTCCGCCCCGGCGAATGCCGCCATCGACCACCAGCGTCAGATCCCCGCCCACCGCCTGACGGATCGGACGCACGCTGTCGACCGGCGCGATCGTATTATCGAGCTGCCGTCCGCCATGGTTGGACAGGATCAGGCCCTGAACACCGTGCCTGGACGCCTCCATCGCGTCCTCCACCGCCAGCACGCCTTTCAGCAGGATCGGGCCATCCCAGAGCGACCGCAGCCAATCGACGTCTTTCCAGCCGATGGCGGGGTCCAGCTCGCGATTGGCATAGGCCAGGAACGCCTCGGTGCTGCCCGCCGGCACGCGCGATCCGACATTGACCAGCCGGAAATCGCGATCCCTGGCGAGACCCGAAACCCAATGTGGTCGCATCGCGAAATCGAGAACCGAGCGCGCGCGCAGCCGTGGCGGCACCGTGAAGCCGTTGCGCCTGTCGCGCAGCCGGTTGCCCGATGTCGTGGTGTCGACGGTCAGGCACAATGCGTGATAGCCGGCCGCCCGGCAGCGCGCCAACAGCTCCTCGCTCAGCCCGCGATCGCGGAACATGTAGAGCTGGAACAGTTTCGGCGCATCGGGCACCGCCGCGTCCTCGATCGACGTCGTCGCGAAGGTGGAGAGGCCGTAGAAGAGCCCGGCCCGCGCCGCCGCGCGCGCGACCGCGATCTCCTTGCCCGCATGGAACAGCCGCGTCATGCCCGTCGGCGACAGCATCAGCGGCGCCGATACGCGCCGCCCCAAAAGGCTGGCCGACATATCGGGCCGCGCCACGCCCATCAGCGTGCGGGGGACGAGCGGACAGGCGTCGAAGGCGGCGGAATTGCGCGCGATCGAAATCTCGCTGTCGGCGCCGCCCTCCAGATAATCCCAGATCGGCCTTGGCAGCCGTGCACTCGCGGCCTGCCGCAGGTCCGCGACCGACCAGAGGCGATCAAGCCGCGTCATGATGGCGGCTTACATGTTTGCGCAGGATCGTCAGCGAAATCGCCAGCATCGTCATCAGCAATGCGATGACGACGAAAAAGCCGCCGCCCTCGACGCCGATCAGCGCGCCCCCGGCGATGGCGCTGATCATCGCGCCCGTTCGCCCGAAGCCCACGGCGACACCGATCGCCATCGCCCTGGTCTCGACCGCATAAAGCTGCGCCGCGACCGCGAAAAGGATGGACTGGATGCCCGCGCTGAACACGCCGAGCAAGGCGAGCAGCGCCAGGGTCGGCGCGAATGCGCCGGGATGCGGTGGCCAGGCGACAAGCAGCGCACTGGTCGCTCCGCCGCCAAGCGCCATCGCCACCAGCACGATCTTCGACCCGAAAGGGCGGATCAGCGCCGCGCCGAGCAACGCGCCGACGATGCCGCCGCAATTGAAGATCGCCGCGACCAGGCTCGCCCCGCGCAGGTCGAACCCTTCGCCCGCGAGCAGGCTGGGCAGCCAGTTGAGCGAAAGATAGACCGCCATCATCGACCAGAAATAGGCGGCCCATATCGCCAGCGTATCGCGCCGCACATTCCCGGCCAGCAGAAGCGCGGCGGCGTTGCCTAAGCCCGGCGAGGCCGCCGCATCGGCGCCGTCCGATACCGGCGCGGCGCGGCGCTCCAGAAACAGCGCGATGCCGAGCAGCATCGAGACCAGCCCGCAGCCGACGAAGAGCGGCCGCCATCCGAACGCGGGCAGGATCCACGACGCCAGGAAGCCCCCCACCATGCCGCCGAGCGGGATGCACAGGATCGTCGAGGTGACGGCAAGCGGACGCCAGCGGGGCACGACCGTCTCCGACATGATCGCCGCCGCGTTGGGAATGGCGCCGCCCATGCCCAACCCGGCGATGAAACGGAAAACGAGCATCTCGTTCACCCCGTCGGCGATCGCGCAAAGACCGGTGAACAGGCCGAACAGGACGACGCTGATCGCCATCGCGGCGGGCCGGCCGATGCGATCGCCGGCATGGCCCAGCAGGATCGTCCCCACCGACATGCCGATCAGGCCGACCATGAAGACGATGCCGAAACTGCCCTTCTCCACGCCCCATTCGCCCGCGATCGCGGGCAAGGCGAAGCTCAGCGCCTGGCTGTCCAGCCCGTCGAGCAGGATGGCAAGCGCGGTCAGCACACCCAGCTTGCGATATGCCAGCCGGGCGAAGATCATCGGCATTGATGGCTCGAAAACGCTGTCTGGTCTTGGCGCATGATTCCTCCCGCTGGACAAGTTTTATATTTTATATAATCTCTCGAAAGGCAAGAGGAGAGAAGACGCATGCATTCCAGGGTTCGGATCGGACGCGGGCTGGCCGGCCTCGTGATATCGGCGCTGCTGAGCGGAACCGCCCATGCCGGCATGACATCCGACGCCGTGTTGAAGCGCATGCGCGCGGCGCTTGGCGAAACGCAGGAGGGCTGGACGCTCGAGGGCAGCGGCGAGGCGTTCAGGATGCCCGCGCGCTTTTCGATCCAGCGCGACGGCGGCGACCGGCTGAGCATCGCCATCTCGACCGCCGTCTACCAGATCGATCGCGAGGTCGATGCCGGTGGCGGCACCGAGCGCAACGGCTGGGCCGGCATGCAGCCCGCCGCACCGGCGCGCACCCGCGAACTCGCGCCGGCGGCGCTCGCGCGCACCCGTGCGGCATCGCTGTTCCTGCCGTTCACCGGCCGGATCGAGCCGGTCGCGAACGCACCGCTCGACGCCAGCGACATCGACGGCCGCAGCGCCTATCGCATCGCGATCAGTGACGGATCCAGCCTGTTCGTCGACGCCAAGACCTTCCTGCCCTTCCGCCGCGACTATCCGACGCATTGGGACGAAGGCGGCGCGCTCAGCACGTCGCGGTTCGACGACTACCGCAAGGTCGGCGCCGCGCGCCTGCCCTTCCGCATCCAGGATGCCGCGCCCGACAACAGCAAGCAGACCGTATCGATCACGGTCTCCGCCTATCGGCCGCTGGCGAAGCGGCTGCCCCCCGTCGCCCACGCCCCGTCAACCACACCGCCCGAAATCAGCCTCTCCATCGCGCCGTCACGGCTGTTCAAGGAACATGACTATCTCGCCGACAACGCCGCCTGGGAAATCAATCCGGCCTGGGCGATCTCCTATCCCACGACCGAGACCTTCACCCTCGATCTGATGCTCGACGAACGCGACGGGCGCTGGCTGGAACCGGTTTCGGCCAGGGTCTTCCTCGAAGCGAAGGGCAAGGCGTTCCGTACGATCGACTTCGGCGCCGCCGAACTCGGATCGGTCCGCCGCACCTTGCTTTCCCGCTATTCGGGGCAGGCGCCGGTATCGGTGTTCCGCCATCACTTCACCACGCCCGTGCCGATGGCGGTCGACGCCGTCCGCTATGAAATGGTCGCCCGCGACGCCCAGGGCCGCACCGCGACGGTCTCGCGCAGCTTTCCGGTCACCGTCTACGACCAGAAAACGCCGCTGATCTTTCCCTTGAAGGGGAATTTCATGGCGATCTCCGCGCATGACTATGACGATCCGTCGCACAAGGACGATTTCAGCCAATGGGGCGCCTATGACATCGTCGCGCTCGGCGAGCGGTTCGAACTGCTCAACCGGCCCGTGGCGGTGCCGCGCAACGAAGATGTCCATACCTTCGAAAAGGAGGTCATCGCACCCGCCGGCGGCACCATCGTCGCGATGCGCGACGGGGTGCCCGACGATACGCCCGGCGATCTGCTGATGCAGGGAATGCCCGATCCCGTCCACGCCCTGCCGGGCAACTGGATCATGCTCGATCATGGCAATGGCGAAGTCAGCTTCTTCTGCCATCTTCGGCAGGGCGCGTTGCGCGTGAAGCCGGGGCAGAAGGTCAGCCAGGGAGAGGTCATCGCGCTGCTCGGCGGATCGCAGACGACAGGCTATCCGCATCTCCATTATCAGTTGCAGACCAGCGCCAATCTGATGCGGACCGACGGAATCCCGGCCCGTTTCGACAATATCGAACTCGCCTTTCCCGCGCCTGGCCTCAAGCTGAAGACCCCGAAATACGGCTATTATCTGCGCACCACCACGCCCGCGGAGGTGAAATGACGACGCTGCGCCGACGCGAGTTGCTGGCCGCGCTCGCCGCCCTGCCGATGGCGACGAGAGCATCCGCAGCATCCGCCACCGATGACGCGGTCGCCGCGCGGGACCGGATGCAGCCGCAGCTCAATTTCCTCGCTGCGCCCGGCCTGGTGGAATCGCTGCCCGACCGGCCGTTCTCGGGGGTGCCGATTCTCGTCAAGGATCTGCTCGACGTCGCCGGAATGCCGACGCGCTACGGCTCGCGCGCCTATGGCGAGCGCGGTGCCGCCACCGGCCAGTCGCCCTATGTCGAGGCGCTCCGCAACGCGGGCTTTGCCATCGTCGGGAAAAGCACCACGTCCGAATTCGGTTTCCTGCCGACCGCCGAGGCACTCGGCCCCGGCTCCACCGCCAATCCCTGGGACGTCACTCGCTCGACAGGCGGATCGTCCGGCGGGGCGGCGGCGGCGGTCGCCGCCGGCGTGGTGCCGATCGCGCATGCCGGCGATGGCGGCGGATCGATCCGCATCCCGGCGGCCTGTTGCGGCCTGTTCGGGCTCAAGCCCTCACGCGGGCGGCTTGTCCGCCCCGCCCCAGCGCCGCCGCGCGCGATCGAACTGGGCGTGCAGCATGTGCTCACCCGCACCGTGCGGGAGAGCGCCATGATCTTCGCGCTGACCGAAGCCGCGGGGGCGAGCGCGCCGATCGGCTTCGTATCCGGCGCCAGCAACAGGCCGCTGCGCATCGGTTTCGTGGAGGAGAGCATGGAAGGCATCGTGCCTTCGGACGATGTGCGCGCGGCCTTTGACGATGCATTGCGGCTGCTCGGCAGGATCGGCCTAAAACCGGTCAAGACAAGGTGGCCGGTGAAGCGCGGCGTGATGCACCATTTTCTCGCCTATTGGGCGGAAGGCGCGATGATGCAGAAAAAGGCGACGCCCAGGCCCGAATTGCTCGAACCCTTCACCCTGGCGCTCGCGGACCATGCCGAGCGCATGGGGCCGGAAAAAAGGGCGCGCGCGGCGGAAGGACTGGTCGCCGCCTCGGCTGCCTTCAACGGCTGGTTCGACATGTTCGACATCATCGTCACGCCGGTGCTGCGCACGGTGGCACCGAAGCTCGGCCATCTCGCTCCCACCGTGCCGTTCGACACGCTGTACGATCGGCTTTTCGAATTCGCCGGCTATACGCCGATCCACAATGCGGCGGGGGCGCCCGCGATGAGCGTGCCGATCGGATGGTCGCCCGAAGGACTGCCGATCGGCATCCAGTTCGCCGCCGCCCCCGGCCGCGACGATCTGCTGTTCGATCTCGCCTATCGCCTGGAAGCGGCGCACCCCTGGGCCGATCGGAAACCGCCCGTCCACGCCGAAGCCCGAGGATAAACGATCAGGCGGCCAGCAGGTCCGCCGCGTGCCGTTCGTACCAGGACAGGGATTTCTGGAGCAGCGAGAGCATGATCTCCTTCGCGCGCTCGGGCTCGTGCGCGCGCAGCGCGTTGACCAGATCGACATGCTGGGGCTGCACCGCGAGGAAATCCTCGCGGTCGGCCGGCGCTGAGTTGAACACGCTGATGTGCAGCGGCCCGATGCGCAGCCAGAGCCGCTCGATCATCTCGACGATGTAGGAGGAGTCGCAGGCGTCGTAGATCTGGAAGTGGAAGTCGTAATTCGCCTTCAGTTTGTCGCGCGCTTCGGTATCGGCCGGGCGCGTGAACATCTCCTGCAACCCCGCATTGAGCGCCGCGACCTGATCGTCGGCGATGTTCTTCGCCGCCTGTTCGACGGCATAGCATTCGATCAGGATCCGCGCCTCGTAGATCTTGCGCACTTCGGTGAGCGTATAGACGGGGACGCGAACCGAACGGTTGGGCAGGAATTCCAGCGCGCCCTGCGATGCGAGCTGCTGCACGCCCTCGCGCACGGGCATGAAGCCGAGCTGCATCATTTCCGCCAGTTCGCGGACCGTGATTGCCTCGCCCGGCGAGAACCGCCCGGACAGCAACGCGGCCCGCAACTCGCCATAGGCCAGTTCGCGCAGCGTGTAGCCCTTCACCCGCCCCACCTTGGGGGCTCCCCATCCGTCGACCATCGGTTCCTTCGATACTCCTCCGGCAGACCCTAGAGCGATTTCAAGGCAGGTGAAATCATCTGCGGACACAAGCGCCTTGCGGGCCGCGCGATTCAAAAAAATCGCGCAGCCCGCTCTAGGCCCTTGCCGGGCGGATTTCTAGAATGCCGTGCGCACGCCGGCAAAGACATACCGTCCGACCACATCATAAAAGATGGGATTGGTCGCCAGCGGGCTCAGGAAGTTCAGCGGCACCGGCGGGGGCTTGCGATCGAAGACGTTGTTCATGCCTGCGAACAGTTCCATCGATTTGTCGTCGCCGAGCTTGATGCCATAGCGGCCGCCGATATTGAAATACCAGCGCGAGGAAACGCTGTTGTCGTTGATGTCTTCGGCGGTGAAGCTGTTGTCGTAATTGGCGGGGCCGACATAACGGGTCTGCAGAAAACCCGAAAACGCCCCGCGATCGTAGTTCAGGCTCGCGGTGCCCCGCCAGTGCGGCACGCTCAGCGAGATATCGGCATTGGGATTGACCTCTCCCGCGCGCTCGAAGACGACGGCGCCATTGGGGGAAAATTCCTTGTCCATCACATGCGTCGCCAGGACGCGCGCGGTCACCCGGCCGCCCAGCGACAGCCAGGAGGATTCGGGCACGCGATAGCTGAGTTCGAAATCGAGTCCCTTCGTCCGCAGGCTGGCGACGTTGATCAGTTGCGCGCTGATCCGGGTGATCGTTCCAGTGGCGTCACGGGTGATCGTCGAGCAGACATCCGAATAACCCTGGGCGCAAAGGTTCACCGCTTCCTGCGCGGCGAGCGAGTTGATCGCGTCCTTGATCTTGATGTCGTAATAATCGACCGAGAGCTTCAATCCGTGCGCCCAACCCGGCTGGAATATCGCGCCGAAGGTCTTGCTGTCGGCCCGTTCGACGCCAAGATTGGTGTTGCCGCCAGTGATGATCGGCGTGAAGGTGTTGGCGCCCTTCACAGGATCGAGCACGTTCGCGAACGACAGCCGCGTGGTCGCGAACAATTCGCCGATATTGGGCGCACGGATGTCGCGAGAGATCGTGCCGCGGAAACGGAGATCGCGAACCGGGCTCCAGTTCGCGCCGGCCTTCCACGTCACCACCGAACCCGTCGTCGAATAGTCGGTCACCCGCACCGCGCCGTTGACTTCGAGCAGTTCGAGGCCCGGCTGGCCGGAAACCAGCGGCGCGGCGAGTTCGGCGAACCCTTCGGCGACGCGATAGCCGCCATTGACGGGCTGCGCGTTGACGATGAGGAAGCCGTTGTTGAGCGACGTCTCGTCCGCCGACGAACGCACCTTCTCGCGGCGATATTCGGCGCCGGCGGCGAAGGCCACGGGCCCGGCGCCCAGATCGAACAATTCGCCGGTGACCGATCCTGAAACCACCTGCTGGGTCAGGCGAGACTGAAGCAGTCCGGTTGCGTTCACATAATCGATCGCCGCCTGGCTGGGGGAACCATAGCCGAACGGATTGAGCGGCTGGCACCCCGGCGCTCCGCCGGTCAGCGTCGCACGGCACACCGGCGCGCCGGTCACCGGATCTTTGACGACATCGACGGCATTGGCGAAATTGGCGGTGATCAGATTGTTGAGCTGGCGGGAATCGAACTTGCTCTGGCCATATTCATAATAGGCTTCCCACGACCATTTGGCGCCCAGATCGCCGCGCGCGCCGAAAATGCCGCGAAAGGTGTCGGTGGTCGTGTCCGCCGTCACGAAGCCGAGATCGGTGTTGAGGCGGAACAGGTTGAAGCCGGTGATGCCGTTCGCGGTCAGCAGCGTCCGGAACGCGGCCGGGATGAAGGGATTGTCGGCGGAGATGCGCGCCGGAAAGGCGAAGCTCTGCACGGTCTCGGCAACCGATCGGGTGCGGCCCCAGCCCGCCTCGAAGAACAGCGAGATATCGTCGGTGACCTCGTAATTGCCTTCGGCGAAGACATTGGTTCGCGAATAGGGCACCGAGATATCGGCATATTGGCCCATATTCGCGCCATCGCCGCCGATCTGCGAATTGCCGTCGTTGAAACTGCCGAAATTGTTGGTGGCCAACGTGCCGCCGGGGCCGAAGCGGATGCCGTGGATCGCCGGATGCCCGCCGAGCACGAGCCCGCCCTCATTGGCGAAGAACAGGTTGACGTCCTGCGCGATCAGTTGCGCGGGGATGCCGTCGGCCGGCCCGGTATCCTTGGGATTGCCGATCAGGCCCCAGCGCTTGCGGCCCCAGCTCCGGTCGCTTTGCGCGCCGATGCCCTTGTCGCGCTGATATTCGGCGGCGAGCATCAGATAGCCGCGGCCATTGGCGAGCTGCGAACCGATGACGCCGCCGACGCGCAGATTCTGCGCATCGCCCCGCTGGCTGATCCCCTGCTGCACTTCCAGCCGCGCGCCGTCGAGCTTCCTGTCGGTGATCAGGTTCACCACGCCGGCGACGGCGTCCGATCCCCATGACGCCGATGCGCCGCCCGTCACCACTTCGACGCGGCCGAGCGCGATCGAGGGAACGACGTTCAGATTGACGGTGCCGTCGCTCGCCGTCGGCACATGCCGACGGCCATTGACGAGGACGAGCGTGCGATTCGCGCCGATGCCGCGCAGGTCCAGCGTGTTGTTGCCGTTTTCGCGCGAGCTGAGCGATGTGGTCGCCGGCGTCGTCGTCGGCGTGAAGGACGGGATCTCGTTCAGGAAATCGGCGACATTGACGGTGCCGCGCGCCTGGAGATCCTCCAGCCCGATCGCGGTCACCGGGGTCGGTGCCTCGAATCCCGTCTTCACGCGCGTGGCGGTGACGGTGATCTCCGCCGGTTCGGCGTCCTCCGCATCCTGCGCGGCGGCCTGCCCGGCGGATATCAGCGATCCGGCGAGCAGCGCGAAGGCGCAGGCGGAATTTCGTGCGGTGCGGATGGTCCGGCGGCGGATCGCGATAACGCTTTGCTCAATCTTCATGGTCCCCCCTCTGGCCGGGAAGGCTGCCCCTTCCCGTTCCTATTTCGAGATTGCGATGGCAAAATATATCTTTTATAAAATATTTTTTGTCAACGTAGTGCCAAATGAGCCCGACGCGATATCCATTGCTGCTGTTCCTGCTCGGCATCGCGCTTGCCACGGCCGGCCGGGCCGCGCCCGCCGGGCAGCCGACCGGCAGCGTCGCGGGCATTCCCCGTGCGGCGCTGGAAAGCTTCGCGGAAACAGAGGTCCGGGGGCGGCTGGCCGGTGCCGGCGCGCCGGGCGCGATGATCGTCGTGGTCGATCGGCAGGGAAACCGCTACGAACGCGCCTTCGGCACCGTCGACGCGAGCGGCGCGACGCCGCTCGATACGCGGCGACACCTGTTCCGCATCGCGTCTGAAACCAAGGTCTTCACGGCGCTCGCGATCCTCCAGCTTGCCGAAGCCGGACGATTGTCGCTCGACGACGATATCGAAAAGCATCTCGGCGGCATCCGCCTGCGGCCCGCGGGCGGCGCGCCGATCACGATCCGCCACTTGCTTCAGCACCGTGCCGGCATCGGCAACATCCCGATGGTCGGCAGCGGCCTGCGCGACAGCCGCGACCATCCCGCGCTCGAAACCTATCTTCGGGAGAATGCGCCGAGACGCCTGCGCCCGCCCGGCAACGATCTCGCCTATACCAACGGCGCCTATACCCTGCTGGGCCGCATCGTCGAGACGGCGTCGGGCCAAGGCTATGAAGACTATATCATCTCACGGATATTCAGGCCGCTGGGCATGGCGCATGCGGGCTTTCCCAGTTCGGTGCCGCCGGACATGCCGATCGCCAGGGGCGTGCTTGTCACCGGCGACAAGAACATAGCCTTTCCCGCGGCGGACACCCGCACCCGTCCTTCCGGCGACGCGATCATGACCGCCGACGACATGGCCGGTTTTCTGGTGATGATGCTGAACGGCGGCCGGCACGACGAATGGCAGGTGATCGGCGACAGCGCGATCGCGGCATTCTATCGCGATTGCTGGTCGGCCGATCCCATGTTTGGCGGCCGCTGCCTGGGGCCGACCCGCATCCTGCGCGCCGGTTCCCCCATCTATCTCCACGGCGGCGACTACATCACCTCGCAGAGCAGTTGGTATATCCTGCCGGAACAGGGCGTCGCGCTCTGGGTCGGCAACACATCCAGCCGGCCGATCGACAACAATGTGTTCGAAGCCTTTCTGAAGCGCTTCCATCCGGCACTGGCGACACCGCACATGCCGCGACCGACTGACGCGGTGGAACGCGACCTTGGCGGCATCTACCGGATCAACAGCCAGAGCATGAGCGCTTCGGGGCGCTTCTTCGAACTGTTCTTGCCGTCGAGCGAATATGTGGTGGAGATGCAGGGCGACGGCATCGCCGTGAACGGGCGCCGCTATGTGCGGATCGCGCCCGATCTGTTCCAGGCTCCGGGCGCGCCCATGGTCGACGGCGACATGCTGCGTTTCCGCCGCGATGCGGGCGGGCGGGTGTCCGGGCTCCACTTCAACGCGCATTCGGCGACGAAGATCGCCGCCGCCGGATCGGCGCATATCGCGCGTTTCGATTTCGCCTTCCTGCTTGCCCTGCTGGCGATCCTGTCCTTCGCCGCCACGATCCGCGCGATCGCCTTGCGCAGGCAAGGTATGCGAAACGCCCTGCCCGCCGCCATCGCCATGGGCGGCCTGCTGATCGTCGCGGGCGCCGGCGCAGCGCTCAGCCTGCCGATGGCCGGGCCTTTCGTGATGTTCGGCTTTCCGCCGCTGTTCCGCGCCGCGCAGGCGCTGTGGGCACTTGGCGGCGTCGCGACGATCATCGGCGGCATCGCGCTCGCACGAGGTGCGCACCGAATCGACCGGGCCATCGCGATCGCGGCGGCGATCGCCACCGCGCTCTTCATCCTCCTGCTCCTCAGATGGGATTTTCTATGACCCCTGACATGCCTGTTTCCATAGGCGGCGGCGGTGCCGTGGCTGGCTATCCGGTCGGGATATTGTGCCTGCGCAGCACCCACCCGCTGCTGCCCGGCAATGTCCAGCACGCGCAAAGCTTCGACATGCCGGTTCTCTATCATGTCATCGATCTGGACGATCCGTGGCCATTGATGCGCGGCGAGCCGCAAATCGCCGCGATGCTGTCCGAAGGGGTCGAGGCGCTCGCCCGCCAGGGCGTCCGCGCGGTCGCGGGCGCGTGCGGATCCTTCGCTTATTATCAGAAACGGGTGTCGGAGACCGCGCCCGTGCCGGTTTTCCTGTCGATCCTCACCCAATTGCCCTTCCTGTTGCAGGCCCTGCCGCGCGACGCCCGCATCGCGGTGATCCCGGCGGTGGGCGAATCGATGAATGCCCGCATCTACGAACAATGCGGCATCGGCGATCCCTCACGGCTCCATGTCGCGCCGATGCGCGGTCGCCGGGTGTTCGACGCGCTGCTCGACGACGGCGTCATGGCCGATGTCGAGGCGCTGCGCCGGGAGACGGTTCAATGCGCCGTCGCGGCGGCGCGCGAACCGGGCGTGCGCGCGATCCTGATCCAGTGTTCGGAACTGCCGCCCTTCGCCGCCGATATCCAGGCCGCGACCGGGCTGCCCGTTTTCGACATGACCGCGCTCGTCCGCTGGCTCGGCCTGATCACGGACTGCCGGCCCTATTCCGGCTTCACCCGACATGTTTCCCATCCTTGAACGCAGGAGAACACACATGATTCCAGGTTATTCGCGCCCATCGGCCAAACGGAAGGTCGTGCTGACCTGCGCGGTCAGCGGCAATGCGCCGGTCAATCCACGCTACCCCTTTCAATATCCGATCACCCCCGCGCAGATCGCGGATACGGTGGCCGAGGCGGCCGCCGCCGGCGCGACGGTCGCGCATATCCATGTCCGCGATCCAGAGACCGGCCATGGCAGCCGCGATCCCGCGCTGTTCCGCGAAACCGTCGACCGCATCCGCCAGAACGGGACGGAGATCCTGATCAACCTCACCGCCGGCGCGGGCGCGCTGTTCCTGCCCGATCCCGAGGACGAGGCGCATGGCCTTCCCGAAAGCGACATGCTGTCCGCCGAGGGACGCACCGAGCATCTACGCGACTGCCTGCCCGATATCGCCTCGATCGACGTGACTACGGGCAACCAGGTGGAAGGCGATTTCGACTATGTCTATCTGAACACCCCGCGCACGCTGCGTCGCATGGCGGAGCTGTTCCGGCTTTACGGGGTCAAGCCGGAGATGGAGGTGTTCCAGGCGGGCGACGTGCTGTTCGCCAATCAGATGTATGCCGAAGGGCTGATCAACGATCCGCCGCTCTATCAGTTCGTGCTCGGCGTGAAATGGGCCTCGCCCGCGGAAACCTCGACGATGATGTATCTGCGCGATCTGCTGCCCAGCGGCGCGCATTGGGCCGGGTTCGGGCTGGCCCACCGACAGATGCCGATGGTGGCGCAGGCAGTGCTGCTCGGCGGCAATGTCCGCGTCGGCCTGGAAGACAATCTCTATCTCGATCGCGGCGTCTTCGCGACCAACG
Source organism: Sphingomonas sp. FG14 (assembly GCF_057809675.1). Taxonomy (NCBI): domain Bacteria; kingdom Pseudomonadati; phylum Pseudomonadota; class Alphaproteobacteria; order Sphingomonadales; family Sphingomonadaceae; genus Sphingomonas; species Sphingomonas sp. FG14. The sequence continues at coordinate 39,160 of NZ_JBMDKK010000004.1, forward strand.
GCCAGTTGGTCGAACGCGCCCGCCGGATCATTGAGGATCTGGGTGAAGCGGTGGCGACCCCCGAGGAGGCCCGCACGATCCTGGGGCTGAACGGCGCGAAAACCACCGCCGCCTGATATGGTGCATCGCGGGGCGCGTCAGCGGCGCGCCCCGCGAGACCAGAGGATCAACATGGCGCCGGCTGTGGCCCACCCCGCCATCAGCAGCCATTCGACCGGCATGCCCGTGGCCCTCAACAGCGGCATGACAGCCGCCACCGATCCCATCGTCACCACCAGCAACAGCGCGATCACGATCGGCAGCGCGTTGCCCGGCACCCTGAATTCGGGCTCTGGCCCACCGGCTGCGCGTTCCTTCAGCAGCACGATCAGCAACAGGACAAAAGTGACCGCCAGACACATTGCGCACAGGTTGAGGATCGGCATGATCGCGCCCGGCCCGAGCAATACGGCGAGCGCCGCGACCGTCGCGAAGATCGCCACCGCCAGCGCCGGCGCGCCGCGCGCGTTCAATCGTGCGAAGACCGGCGGCAGGAACCCGTCGCGCGCCAACGCCACGACCAGCCGGGCGCCGATGATGAAGATGACGTTCCAGGTCTTGAGTAGCGACGCGATGGCGATCACGATCACCACATCGGCAAGCCAGGGCGCGGACGGGATCAGCGCACCGAACGCATGCGCGGTCGGCAGTCCCGCCGCGACGGTCTCCCGCCAGGGCGTGGAAGACGCCACCGCGAAGATGACGAGAATGTAGAAGAGCGTCGCCGCCGCGACCGCCGCGACCATCGTTCCCGCCACCGCGCGCAGGCTGACCCCATGCGCGCGTTCCTCGGCAACCTGCGCCGCCCCCTGGAACCCGTTGAGGAACAGGATGCCCAGCGAAAACACCCAGAACAGGCCGGACCAGGCGGGCGCGCCGTCCTGCCCTGTCCGGAACAGCGGCCGCGCATTCGAAAGGTCGCCAAGGGACAGGCCCAGGCCGACAAGGATCAGCGCGAACGCCAGGAAACCGTAGGTCATGACCTTCTGGAAGATGACGGTGGCGCCGCTGCCGCGCCCGTTCAGCCATGCCAGCAGCACGATGCCACCCATGCTCACCACCAGCCCGCCGACGCGGACCGGCTGGCCAAGCACATGATACAGGCTGGCGCCCTCGATCGACGGCGTCAGCGCGGACAGCAGCCAGACCAGCGCCGTCCCCTCGAACGCCGCGAGGCCGATGAAGTTGAGCAGCAGGAACCAGCCGACCAGGAACCCCGCGATCGGCCCCAATGATGCGCGCACATAGACGAATTCCGCGCCCGTATGCGGCATGCGCGCCGTAAGTTCGGCATAGCAGGCGCAGATAAGCGCCATGGCGAGGCCGCCGGCGGCGAAGGCAAGCGCCGCTCCACCCGGCCCGGCCGCGCCCAGCCATTCGCCCAATACCACCACCCAGCCTGATCCGACGATCCCGCCGAACGCCAGCGCGAAATAGCCCAGCCGCCCGATATGGCGACGGAACTGCGCCGTGCCGCTTCCGGATTGCGCGGGCGGCACGGTCTCACTCAGCTTTCCCACTCCACATTTCCATCGACGGACAATAGCTGCCCGGTGACGTGACGTGCAGCCGGAGAAATCAGATAAAGGACGGCCCCGACGATTTCCTCGATCGCGATCTTGGTCCGCATCGACACGAACGAAAGCAGCTCCGCCTCGATCTCATCGATGCGGCGGCCAATGTTTTTCGCACGCGCGGCGACGATCGAGCGAAACCGCTCATTGTCGATCGCTCCCGGCAGGATCGCATTCACCCGGATGCCGTGTGCGCCAAGTTCGCGGGCCAGATTGCGGGTCAGACCCTCAAGCGCGTATTTCGCGGCGATATAGGGCGTGCGCAATGGCAACCCGACCTTGGTCGAGCAGCTTGAGAAATTGACGATGCAGCCGCCCCGCGCCTTCATGCCCGGCACGACCTGCCTGATCGCGTAGAAGGCGGCACCGGCGGACCCCGCCATGATCCTGTTCCACTCCACGACCGTCGTTTCCTCGATGGGCTTGGGTTCTCCACCGATGCCCACGGTATTGATCAGGACATCAACCGTATCGCCGACCCCCTCGATTTCCCGGAAAAACGCCCCGACCGCCTGTGGATCGATGGCATCGACCTTGCTACAGACGATATCAGGGCGCGTCGCGGCCAGAGCGTCGAGATCGGTTTCAACGATATCGGCGACGTAAACCTTCAACCCCTGATCCGCCAGCGCGATCGCGATGCCACGCCCCACGCTCGCCGCGCCGCCCATGACGACCGCGATCTTCCAATCCGAATTCTGTTTCACCACGCCTCACTTTTTTAATATTTTATAAAATAATTGGCGCTTGGCAAGCCCGTTCTTCGATCGGCACGATCCAGCCAGTGCACTGGGGGCGGGAAGCGACCCGCTATTCGATCCGAACCGATCGACGGATTTCGATCAGGCGAATATCTGGCGAGCCGTCATCAACCCCAGACTTCGCCGAACACGCGGCTGAAGTTGCCGCCGATAACCTTGGCGATCACCGCGTCCTTGACGCCGGCCTGCGCCAGATCCCAGGCGATCACTTCCAGCCGGCGCGGAGTGTTCAGGCCCGGCGTGCTGAACGGCATGCCGCTGTCTTCGAGCGGAGCCGAGATATTGTTGCCGGCACGCCCGGCGATGAAGCGCTTGAGTTCGGCGCGATAGCCGTCGTCGTAGAGGATCGGCGTGATCGAAGTGTCGCTGCCGATGCCGACATGATCCTCGCCCGCCACCTTCAAGGCGTGGACGATGTGGCGCGTCACCAGCGCGCGGCTCGGCCCCAGCGTATCGACGCCCAGGAACGGCATGATGTAGATGCCGAGCACGCCGCCCTTCGCGGCGACCGCCCTGAACACCTCATCAGGCTGGCTGCGCGGATGATCGTACACTGCGCGGCAACCGGTGTGAGACAGGATGATCGGCTTGCTCGATTCGCGCGCGGCATCGAGCGCGGTCTGCGCATGCGAATGGGAAAGATCGACGATCGAGCGCCGCGCGGTGATCCGCCGGATCGCCTCGCGCCCGACCGCCTCGAGCCCCGGCGCCGGATCGCGCGAGAGCGATCCCGACCCGATGCTGCTTTCCTGATTATAGGTGAGCTGCATGATCAGGACATTGGCGTCGGCGAACTCGTCGATCAGGTTCAGATTGTCCTGCATCCATTCCAATCCCTGGAAGCCGAGCATGATGCCGAGCTTGCCGCCCGCCTTGGCGCGCTCGATGTCGGCATGGGTCTTGACCAGCATCAGCGTGTCCGGATGGCGGGCGATATCCTCCTTGATATTGGCGATACGCTCGCGCGTGCGATCAAGCGTCGGGCCGCCGACCGACATGTTGACGGCGGTTAACCCGCTCGCGCGTACGTTGCGCAATTGCTCCGCCGACAAGTCCTTGCCGCCGACGGGATAATTGACGTTGAAGGTATTGGGGCTGGCGAGACAGTCGATAGCGACAGAATTCCTGTAGAGCGCCTTGATGCGCGGCGGGATGGGCCCGGGATTGTCGGCAGGCGCATCCGCAGCCCAGGCGGCGCCGGGAAACAACCCCGCGCCGCCCGCGAGAGCCAGTCCGCCCAGCGCGAAACGGCGACGGTCCAGCCTGGGTGAAGAATGGTCGGTCATCATGGCCCCCGCAATTGTTCGTCGAATTTTCCGATTCGAAAACTGTCACGGCCAGGGCAAACGGTCAATCGAGCAGCGCGCTGTAGACCAGGGTTCGGATCTGCGGCCAAAGCGAGGCGTTGCCGGGATTGCCCATGTCCTGCGCCAGCGCCACCACGACCAGATCCTTTTCGGGATCGACCCAGAAATGGGTGTTGGCGGCACCGGCCCAGTAGAATGTCCCGGCCGAACTCATGAAGCCCGCTGCCGCTGAATCCTCGACGACGGCGAAGCCCAGGCCCCAGCCAAGCCCCCTGGCGAACCCCTCCCTCTGCTTGTCGTCGAGATGATTGCGGGTCATGAAGCCGATCGTCTGGGGCCCAAGCAATCGCCGACCCTCGAAGCTTCCCCGGTTGAGCAGCATCTGGCCGAACCGCCAGTAATCGCCGGCGGTGGTCACCATGCCGTAGCTTCCGCCCTTTCGGGGATGGTTGACGGCATAGCTATTGACCGACCAGGGCTGACGCAGGAACACGGCGTCGGCGGGCGGAGCATGCGCGTCGTCATTGCGCGTCAGTTTCCCATCCTTGCTCCAATAAAGCGTCGCCAGCCGATCGGCGCGGTCCGGCCCCACCCACCATCCGCTGTCGACCATGCGGAGCGGCTGGAGGATTTCGCGCTCGACAAAGCTGTCGAAGGGCATGCCGGAGAAGATCTCGACCAACCGCGCCTCGATGTCGGGCGCAACGCTGTAATTGTAGATACGGCCCGGCTGATAAAGCAGCGGGATGCCGGCCAGCCGCGAGGTCATCTCGGCCATGGTCACGTCCAGATCGAAGACCTTCCGTTTCACATATTCCTGATCGACCGCATTGGGATTGAAGCCATGGCCGAACCCTGCGGTGTGACGCAGAAGATCATGGATCGTCGGTTCGCGTTCCGCCGGCACCGTATCGCCCAGCGGCGATGTCGGCGTTCTCAGCACGCGAAGATTGGCGAGTTCGGGAATATATCTGGAAACGGGTTCGTCGAGCTGGAAATGCCCCCGCTCGTACAGCATCATCAGCGCCGTGGCCGCGATCGGCTTGGTCATCGAATAGGCGCGGAAGATCGTGTCGGGTGCCATGGCGCGCGACTTTTCGATGTCCGCATGGCCGATCGATTTGAGATGGACGATCTTGCCGTGCCGCGCGATCAGTATGACGATGCCCGAGATCTCGCCCTTCGCGACCTTTGCCTCATAGAAACGGTCGATCCGTTCGAGCCGCTCGGCCGAGAAGCCCGACCCGGCCTGCGAACCGGCGACGGGCGCGGCGGCGGAAAGCGGGACCGCAGCGCCGACCATCAATAGAGCCGCGAGAATCGAACCTCTCAAGCGCGTGAGCAAAACTTTCCCCCTTGCCGCATATGGTGCGACCGGGAGCTTATCAGCGACGATCCGTCAGGCCAGCTCTTTTGGCGGCTGGCATGATTCCCGGCCGTCAACTGGTGCCGACGCCCCGCCAATCGGCCATGACGCGCATCAGCACGTCGAGCGGCATCGCGCCCTTGAGCAGGCCTTCGTCGTGGAAGGCGCGCAGGTCGAAGCGCGGGCCCAGCCGGGCCTTGGCCTCGGTGCGCGCGGCGGTCCAGGCGCGCCAGCCGAGCATATAGCTGCAGGCCTGGGCCGGCTGGACGCAATAGCGCTGCACTTCGCGCACCGCCTCGGACTCGCTGTTGCCGAGCGTCGCGGTCATGTAGGCGATGCTCTGCTCGCGGGTCCAGCGCCGCGCATGGATCCCCGAATCGAGGACGAGCCGCGCCGCGCGGAACATCATCGAGGCGACATAGCCCAGCCGACCAAGCGGATCAGCGTCATAGGCGCCCATTTCGTCGGACAATTGCTCGGCATAGAGCGCCCATCCTTCGGAGAAGCTGGAGAAGAGCGGCATGCGGCGCAGGGTCGGCAGACCCTCCGCCTCGTTCGAGAGCGCATTCTGGAGATGATGGCCCGGCACCGCCTCGTGATAGACCAGGGTCGGCAGGTCGAAGCGCGGCCATTCCGCCATGTTGCGCAGGTTGATCGAGAACAGCCCGGGCCGTTGCCCGTCCAGGCTGGGCGGCTGATAGGTGGCGCCCGACGATCCCGCCTCGATCGCGACGGGCATGCGCTGGATGGTGACGCCCGCCTTGGGCAGATGCCCGAACGCGCTGGGCAGGCGCGCGAGCATCGCGTCGGTCATCCGCTGGAGATCGGCGATCAGCGCGGCGCGGCCGGCATCGCTGTCGGGATAGAGCTGGGCCGGATCGCGGCGCAGCGTTGCGATGCGTTGCGCGACGCTGCCCTGCGTCAGCCCCCGCGCCTTCAGGATCGCGTCGGCCTCGGCGGTCAGTTCGGCGACACGCTCCAGCCCGATCCGGTGGATCTCGTCACCCGCCAGGTCGGTGGTCGTCGCCGCGCGGATGGCGTAGCGATAATAGGCCTCACCTTGGGGCAGCCGCCAGACTCCGGCATCCGCCGTCGCCTTCGTCAGCGCACCGGAAAGCAGGTCCACCTGGCGCTGGAGCGCGGGATAGATTTCGCGCGCGACGATGCGTTCGGCGCGCACCTGCCAGTCGCCGGCAAGGCCCGCCGCCGACGCCCGCCGCACCAGCGCAGAGACCATGTCGCTCCGTTCGGGTGGCACACGCGTCAACTCGCTCAACTGAAGCAGGGTCGTCCGCAGCACGAAATCGGGCGGCACCACGCCTCTGGCGAAATCCGCGCGCGCGCGGTCGCTTTCCTGATCGAGCTGGACCGCGAAGGCGGAGAGACGCGAGAGATAAGCCTCCGCATCCGCCACCGTCTTTACCGGATGCTGGTTCTCCAGAAAGGACGGTACCGAGCGATAGGCGCCGCTCAATTGCGAGACGATATAGGGAATGGCGACACCGACATTGGGATCGCCATAACCGAAACCATAGCTTTGCAAGGTCGTATCGGCGAGGAACAGAGCGGACTGATGATTGACCCAGTCGGCGGGTGAAAGCGTCGCCGGATCGAAGCGGACGAGCCCCGCCTTCATCTCCGCGAACAATCGCCGCATCGCATCGGCGCCGGCCTGCGACCGATCGTCGAGCTTGCCGCGCGCGGCGGCGTTCGAACCGGTATCGAGCCCCGTGATCGTCATCAGTTGCGGCGAGGAGAGCAGCGCCTGGCGCATCGCCTCCTCAAGCAGGGCGGTGATGCCGTTGCCGGCGGCGGGCAGGATACGCGGCCATCCGGCAAGCAGGGCGACAGCGGGCAGCGACAGCAACGAACGGCGATTCAACATGGGCTGCGGTTTCCGCCTTCCCGCGCCGGAATGCAATCCGCCTGCGGCACGGCAAAGGTCGCTTGCGGCGGATCGCATCGTCGGGGCATGGTCTTCGCCATCGCCCATCCCAGCCGCGGAGCCCACCCCATATGATCCCATGTTCCGCGACCGTCCGGAAAACCCGATTCCTGTTCCGCATCGGCCTGGCGCTGGCCGTCGCGACGATGCCCGGCATGGCGCTCGCGCAATCGTCACCGAATACGCAGGCCGAGCGGCAGAAGGTCACTCCGTTCGACGCGGCCGCGTTCGACGCCAGGGTGGAGGCGATGATGCGCGACTGGAACCAGCCCGGGCTGGCCGTCGCGATCGTCCGTGACGGACGCATCGTCCACGAACGCGGCTATGGCGTGCGCAAGGCGGGCGGGAAGGACAAGGTCGACGCGCAGACGTTGTTCGGCATCGCGTCGCTCACCAAGAGCTTCGCGTCGGCGACCGTCGCGAAGCTGGTCGGCGAAGGCAAGCTCGCCTGGGACGCGCCCGTCACCCAATATCTGCCCTGGTTCCGGATGCCGCGCGACCGCGACACCGATGAAGTAACGCTGCGCGACCTGCTGAGCATGCGCAGCGGCATCGGCAGTTCGGAATATAGCTTCCGCCGCGCGAGCCTCGACCGGCGCGACCATGTTCGCCGCATCCGCTACCTGCCCCAGGTCCATCCGCTGCGTTCGGAATTCCTCTATACGACCGACAGCTATTCGGCGCTCGGCCAGGTCGTCGCCAGCGTCACCGGCAACATCTGGGAACGCTATGCCGCCGCCAGTTTCTGGACGCCGCTGGGCATGACGCGCACCAATGCCGACAGCCTGGCCGCACGCGCCGACGCCAATGCCGCCTCTCCGCACCTGCGCGCAGCGCAAGCCTGGCGGCCGATCGAATGGCGTTACGAGGACGAAACCGCGACACCGGCGGGCGGCGTCAACTCGAGCGCGCACGACATGGCGTTGTGGCTGCAATTCCAGCTCGCCGACGGCGGCAAGGGTGCACAGGCGCTGGTGCCGCAGGCCGCGCTTCACGAAACCCATATACCGCAGACGCCGGTACGCGGCGCCTATTCGGGTGACGACTGGGTCACGGTCGCCGGGCATGGCGAGGATCGCATCCGCTTCCGCAGCTATGCCATGGGCTGGTACGTCCATGATTATCGCGGCCACACGGTGATCTCGCATTCCGGCGGCATCGACGGTTTCCGCAGCCGCATGGCGTTCCTGCCCGACGACGGCATCGCCGTGATCGCGCTCGCCAATTCCGAGGAGACGCTGATGCCGCTCGCGGTGGTGCAGGCCGCGATCGACGATGCGCTGGGCCTGGGCGACCGGCAATGGAGCAGCCGCTTCCGCGCACAGGCGGCCGGCCAGCGCACCAAGGCGGAGACCGCGCAAAAGGCGATCGACGCCGCGCGCGCGACGGGCACCACCCCCTCGCTGCCGCTCACCGCCTATACCGGCCGCTTCGCGGACAATGGCGCGTTCGGCACCGCCACCGTCACGCTGGAGAACGGCCATCTCGTGATCGCCGCCGGCCGCGACCGCTACGACCTGGAACATTGGAACTACGACATGTTCAAGGCGCGGCCGCGCTGGCCCTATGAGATGGACTCGCGCAATTTCTTCGTCGATTTCCGTCGCGATCCGCAGGGCCAGATGGACCGGTTCGATTTCTCGACTGGCTATGCGTTCAAGCGGGTGCCATAGCTTGAGTTGATGGACGGTTTGACTCCGCCGCCAGCCAGGCGCAGCCTCGGCACCGGAGCAAGGATGACCCGAACCGATTCCCCCCATGCCGATATCGTGTTCGATGCGGTGCGTTCGGCGAGCAGCGCGGCGGTTTCGCCGGTGGCGGCATCATGGTGCCGATCGGCGCTGCATCATGGGCTCGATCCGACGGACCGCCGCGCACGCGAGCTGATCGATGCTTCGTCGCTGCGGACGCTGCGCGATGCGCACCGTCCCTTGCTGGATGTCGCCAATCCCGTGCTCGACCAGATGTTCCGATCGGTCGGACGCTCGGGCTGCGGCGTCATCCTGAGCGATGCGCACGGCGTGATCCTGGAGCGCCGGATCGGCGCCGGCGACGATGCCGAATTCTCGCGCGCCGGGCTCGCCATGGGCGCGCGCTGGGCGGAGGCGGAAGAAGGCACCAACGGCATCGGCACCTGCCTGTTCGAGGATCGGCCGGTGGTGATCCACCGCGACCAGCATTTCGCGAGCCGCAATATCGGGATCAGCTGCATGGACGCCCCAGTCCATGATCCGCACGGGCGGCTGGTCGCCGCGCTCGACATCTCCACCTGCCGCGACGATCATGGTTCGGCGATGGCGGAGATCATCATCGCATTCGTCCGCGACGCTGCCCGGCGAATCGAGCGCGACTATTTCTGCAGCCATTTCGAAGATGCCCGGATCATCTTCCTGGCAGACGATCCCGCGCACGGCACCGCCTTGCTCGCCGCCGACCGCGACGATCTGGTGGTCGGTGCAAGCCGGGCGGCGCGGCTGAAGCTGGGTCTGGACGATGCGATGCTCGCCGATCCGCGCCCGATCGATCAATTGCTGGGGCGCGAGCGGACGCCGTCGTTCGAGGATGGCGACCGTGCCGTCCTGCGCCGCGCGCTTGCCCAGGCCGGCGGCAACGCCAGCAAGGCTGCGCAGCTGCTCGGGATCGGCCGCGCGACGCTTTATCGGCGCATGTCGCGTGCGGGGCTGCGTCCATAGGCGCAATGGCCAGCTTGTCTCGATAATGAGACAGATGGAACCGGCGGTTTCGGCAGCGCGCTTCCGTCGCAAGTGCGATCGGCTCTAGTCTTTCGGCAAACGCCGGCAAGCGGCACTGTCTTGGGAAGAGGATCGGACGATATGGATATGCCCGTTCAAGATCGCGCATCGGCGCTGAAGGCGCCTTTCGCCGCGCGCTACGACAATTATATCGGCGGCCAGTGGGTCGCGCCGAAAGCCGGACGCTATTTCGAGAATATCTCGCCCGTCACCGGCAGGCCCGTCGGCGAGGTCGCACGATCGGATGCCGCCGATATCGAGGCCGCGCTCGATGCGGCGCACGCCGCCAAGGACGCATGGGGCCGCTCTTCCGCTGCAGAGCGCGCGCTGATCCTCAACCGCATCGCCGATCGGATGGAGGAAAATCTCGCAGCGCTCGCGCTTGCCGAGACCTGGGACAATGGCAAGCCGATCCGCGAGACCACCGCGGCCGACATTCCGCTGGCGATCGACCATTTCCGCTATTTCGCGGGCGCGATCCGCGGCCAGGAAGGATCGATCGGCGAGATCGACCAGGACACGATCGCCTATCATTTCCACGAGCCGCTGGGCGTGGTCGCACAGATCATCCCCTGGAACTTCCCGATCCTGATGGCGGCATGGAAGCTCGCCCCGGCGCTCGCCGCCGGCAATTGCGTGGTGCTGAAACCCGCCGAGCAGACCCCCGCATCGATCATGGTGTGGATCGAACTGATCGGCGATCTGTTGCCCCCCGGCGTGCTCAACATCGTCAACGGCTTCGGCCTGGAAGCGGGCAAGCCGCTCGCTTCGTCGAACCGGATCGCCAAGGTCGCCTTCACCGGCGAAACCTCGACCGGCCGGCTGATCATGCAATATGCCAGCGCCAACCTGATCCCGGTCACACTGGAGCTGGGCGGCAAGAGCCCCAACATCTTCTTCGAGGATGTCGCTCGCGAGGACGACGATTTCCTCGACAAGGCGATCGAGGGCTTCGTGATGTTCGCGCTCAACCAGGGCGAGGTCTGCACCTGTCCCAGTCGCGCTCTCGTCCATGAACGCATCTACGACCGTTTCATGGAACGCGCGCTCAAGCGCGTCGAGGCGATCATCCAGGGCAATCCGCTCGATCCCGCGACGATGATCGGCGCGCAGGCCTCCTCCGAACAGTGCGAGAAGATCCTGAGCTATATCGACATCGGCAAGCAGGAAGGCGCCGAATTGCTGACCGGCGGCGCCGCCGCCGATCTGGGCGGCGATTTGTCGGGCGGCTATTATGTGCAGCCGACCGTGTTCAAGGGCCATAACGGCATGAGGATCTTCCAAGAGGAGATTTTCGGGCCGGTGCTGTCGGTCGCGACCTTCCGGGACGAGGCGGAGGCGCTCGAGATCGCCAACGACACGCTTTACGGCCTGGGCGCCGGGGTGTGGAGCCGCGACGCCAATACCTGCTACCGCTTCGGCCGCGCGATCCGCGCGGGCCGCGTCTGGACCAACTGCTACCACGCCTATCCCGCGCACGCGGCGTTCGGCGGCTACAAGCAATCGGGGATCGGGCGCGAGACGCACAAGATGATGCTCGACCATTATCAGCAGACCAAGAACATGCTGGTCAGCTACAGCCCCAAGAAGCTCGGTTTCTTCTGACCGGCCTGGGCGGCCCCGGCGATCAAGATCAGGCCGTCGCGGCGCTGACCTTGATTGCCGGGTCGGCCAGTTTGACTGGGTCGACGGGCGCGGCCGAACGGATCAACCCCTTGGCCTGTCTGAGTTCGCTTGCCGCATTGACCGCGGTCGCGCCGACCAGTGACCCGCCGTCGAGATGGAAGACGGTGAAACGCCCCTCGGCGGGGTCGCCGCGCAGCACATCGCGTTCGGCCAGCGGACGGCCGACGGTCTGTACGGACAGATCATATTGATCGGTCCAGAACCCCGACAGCTCTGCGTAATCCTCTCCGCCCGAAACGATTGCGCGACCGACATGCTCGCCATGTGCCGCCGCATGATACCAGTTTTCCTGCCGCTCATGACGACCGGTGCGGGCGTTGTAATGACAGGCGACCTCGCCCGCCGCCCGTATGGCCGGATCGCTGGTACGGCCCTGGCCGTCGACGACGATCCCGCCGGGCGAGACCTCCAGCCCGGCTTCGACGGCAAGGCCGCTCGCCGGGATCACGCCGACGCCCACGATGACGATCTCCGCATCGATCATACTGCCATCGGAAAGCGTGAGCCGGTGATATGTGCCGTTGTGCGCCGCCGCGTGCAGGCCGGCGCCGCAGCATATCTTCACGCCTGCGGCGCGATGCCGTTCCGCCAGCACGTCCGCCATGGTCACCCCGCAGGCGCGCGCCATGATGCGCGCTTCCGGTTCGATCACCGTGACCGTGAGACCATGGAACACCGCCGAGGCGGCCGCTTCCAGGCCGATCACACCGCCGCCGACCACCGCGACGCGGCCACCTCGCAGGAATGCGTCGCGAAGCCGCAGCGCGTCGTCGCGGTCGCGCAGATAGAATATGCCGGGCGCGCCATGCGGCAGATCGGGCAAGACGCGCAGCCGCGATCCCGTCGCCAACACCAGTATGTCGTAGCCGAGCGGATCCCCGTCGCCGGCGAAAACCAGGTGGCTTGCCTCGCGATCGATGCCGACGACCGCACGGCCAAGCATGAGGCGGATTCCCGCCTGCGCATAATCGGACTCGTCGCGATAGAAGATCGCATCTTCCGCGCCCGGCGATTTCAGCACCTGCTTGGACAAAGGCGGGCGATCATAGGGGCGGAAAGACTCCGCACCGATCAGGACGATCTCACCGACGAAGCCCGCGGCGCGCGCGGCGAAGGCGCAGCGATCCCCGGCAAGCCCGGCGCCGACGATGACGAGTCGGTTTCCGATCGACTCACGCATGAAAGGCGACTCCCCCCATGCCCGACCCCCATTGGATCACCGGTTCATAATAGACGATCTCGCCCCGCGCCTGGTCGGGCAAGGCACCGGCCATGAACAGCCAGGACGCGATCTCCAGGCCGCCATTGCCGGTTTCGGCGAGGAGTTCGGCATTGCTGGTTCCCGCCAACCCACGTGCGCGTCCTTCGACCAAATCGCGCAGGATTCGCCAATCATAATCCTCAGCCACCCTGCCCTGTCCCGGCACGCGCAACCAGTGCGAAAGGCCGCCGCCGCCGATGACGACGACACGTTCGTCCGCCGGCCTCGCATCCTCGACATAGCTTCGCAGCGCTTCGCCCAGAGCGAAGCAGCGCGCCGGCGTCGGCGGCACGGGCATGGCGCTGTTGATGAAGATCGGCACGACCGGCCAGTCGCCTTGCGGATCGACGATCAGCTTGGTCAGCATCAATCCGTGATCGGGGCGCACCTCCTCGACCTGGATCAGGTCGAAGCCGGCCCCGGCGGCATGGCGGGCCATCCCTTCAGCGAAGATCCGATGCCCGGCAAAGGATGTTTGCGGAATGCCCATGTCCCCCCAGGGCGTGAAGCTATCGGCGATGCCGATCGCCAGGGTCACTTGCTGGCGCAGCGTGAAATTGTTGAGATGGTCTCCAGACGCCACCACCAGCACATCGGGGGCCAGCGCGCGCACCGCCGCGCGGATCGCCATCATGCCCGCGAACACCCGCTCGGCCTGATCCTCGACCCCATCGGGCGGGAACAGGACATGCGATGTGGCGAAACCGCCGACGATCCGTCCCATCAATTGTCCTCCGCGTTGGAGCCGGCAAGCAACCGGCCGATAAAGGAGGCCAGCGGTCCAGATGCGGGCGGCGGCCCCTTCGCATCGATGAGCATCCATTTCATTTGCAGATTGGGATGCACGCCCAGCCGCGTCATCGCCGCGATCGAACCATCGGCCAGCAGCGCCTGTTCGCCGATATTGATATCGTAGCGGGCATAGGTCGCGGCCGGATCGGCGCGATGGCGTTCGCGCGCCGCCGGGTCGCCGTTCAGATCCTGGATCATGCGATTGATGCGATAGCTGCCGGCCATCATCGCGCTCCGAACAGATCGTCGCGCAGGAACGCGGCTGTGACGGCCAGGAATTCGCCAGGCGCCTCGATCATCGCCCAATGGCCGACATGCGGCAGGACGAAGCCCCAGCTATTCTCGAGCAATTCGAGATAGCCATAGGTCCGCGCCAGGATCGCGACCTTGTCCTCCTTGCCGCCGACGACGAGCGTCGGCGTCTTGACCGCGGCGATCGCGTCGCGCTCATAGGTGAGCTTGGAGGAGACGATCGCCTTCAACGCCTTGCGCGCGCGCTCGTCCTGCATGAGTTCGTGACGATAGAGAACGGCCTGCTCGTCGATCGCATGGCCGGACGCGGTCAGCGCCTCAACGATCCGCCGCATCGCTTCGATCGTATAATCATAGCCGACCAGATGCTTCATATAGGATGGGTCTGGATTGGCGATGGCAAGCCCGGCACTGCCCATCAGCACCAGCTTGGCCACGCGTTCGGGTTGCTCCATGGCCACGCCAAGGGCGGTCGCGCCCCCCATCGAATTGCCGACCAGATGCGCCTGCGCGACACCGAGCGCATCGAGGAAGGCGATCAGATGGCGTGTTCGCCCGGCCTGGTCATAGGTATAGTCGGCCGGGTCGGGCTTGGCGGTGCGGCCGAAACCGGGCATGTCGGGCACCAGCACGCGGAAATGCCGTGCATAGGCGTCGATGCAGGAACGCCAATTGCCCCAGCCGTCCGCGCCCGCCCCGCCGCCATGGACCAGCACCAGCGCCGGACCGTCGCCGCCTTCGAGATAATGGGTCTCGAGCCCGTCGGCTTCGAGCATGCGCGCGGCGAAGCCCGGATGGACGATCGGGGCCAAGCTCATCGCAGGTCTCCAGGAGACTGGACGCCACGATTATGCGCGTGGCACAGCTCGCGCCACTTGACGATGGGCATGTCGCCTTCGATCAGCATTTCCCGCAGCCAGGCGCCGTCGTCCTTGTAAAAGGTCTGGAGCGCCAGCCGCGCCTCGATATCCTGATTGTTGAAGCCATCGAGCGAGATCGGTTTCCAGCGGTTCCAGAATTCCTGACGATGGGCGTGCGCCTCCGCCTCGGTCGCGCAACGCTTGCCGATCATGATCAGGTAATAATGATTGTCCTCGTCGATCGGGACATACCATTCGAACTGGTGCCTGCCCGCATCGGGGAAATCGTCGACGCGCAGCACCCCCGGCAGCCACAGCGACGCGGCGGTCGTACGTGTCGCGCTTCCATCGGTCTTTGGGCTGCGCACGCCCTTGACCACCACTTCACCGCCGATCTCGCCGTCCCACAGGATATTATGGTGCGCGAATGGATCATAAATGCCCTTGGGCGCACCTTCGCTATCGTGAACGGAGATCTGGCCCGATTGGGCGGTATGCCCGATCGGCAGCGACCGCTGGGTGTCCGCAACCAGCGGCGAACTGCGGTGGATATAGACGTGCAGGCCGTCAAAGCCGTTCTCGCAACCGACGCGCCAATTGGACGGGACGACATAGGAATCGCCCTCCAGCACCATATCGTCGTCGAGCAGCATCGGCGGTACGTCCTCCGCCAGCGGATGGGGTACGGCCCCCTCGTCGCCGACGAAGATGAACACGATGCCCTTGGCTTCCTCGACCGAATAGGTGCGCAGTTTCTGCCGCCCGATCGCCTTGCTGTCGGGCGAGGCCAGGATGTCGGTCAACATGCCGTCGTCCCAGCGATAGGTGAAGCCATGATACCAGCAGGTGATCGTGCCCTTGGTGTAGCATTCGATCTTCTGCGAAAAGGGTACGCCGCGGTGCAGACAGCGATCGCGAATGGCATGGATCGTACCGTCAATCCGTTTGAGCAGGATCTTTTCGCCGCAGACCGTGACCTGCACGACCTGCGCCTCCGGCACGTCGCGCGACAGACGGACCGGATACCAGTGGTTTCGAAACCCAAGCTTCGCCTCAAGATAATCGCGCCAGCGCGGTACCTTCTTCAACAGCGCCTCATCGACGAACGTCGACCTCTCCATTCCGATACCCCTGCCATGAAATGAATGCATTTAATGGATGCAGTATGCACAAAATGAAAAGGCTGTCAAAACCTGTTCGTGCATCCATTAAGAGGTTACGCTGATCGGAAGAGCCATATATACGAGCTTTCCCAAGGGCCTTCCGACGAGACGAGGGAGCGAGAAGAGTGGCAAAGGCAGCAACGCAGGTCGTACAAGGACGACGCTTGCGCGATCAGGTGTACGACCTGATCAAGGAAGATCTGAAGGCGGGCAGCTTCGAGCCACACCAGCGCTTCTACGAGTTCGAGCTTGCCGAAAAATACGGCGTTTCGCGTACGCCGGTGCGCGAAGCGCTGTTCCAGCTGATCCGCGACGGCCTGCTCGTCAGCGAGGAACGCGGCTATACCCTGCCCGTCGATACCCCGAAGCGTTTCGCCGACCGGATCGAGGTCCATATCCTGCTCGATCCCCGGGTCGCCTTCTACGCCGCCACCAAGAACGATCCGGAAGCGGTGAAGGCGCTCCGCAAGGCCTATGACAAGGCGAAGCGCGCGCACGATACCGGCAAATATGCCGTCTATGTCGACGCCATCCACCAGTTCCGCGTCGGCACGCGCGAGATGTGCGAGAACGAGCCGCTGCGCCGCTGCGCGCTGATGATCGAGGACCAGTTCCTCCCTGCCCGCAACGAGCTCTTTAAAAAAGACAGCTATCGGGAAATGGACCTCGACCATAACGATCGCATCCTCAGGGCAATCGAGGCCGGCGACGGCCCCGCCGCCGAAGAGGCGACCCGCAACTATATGCTCGAGGTCAGCAAGCTGGTGATCAGCACGCCCGAGGATTTCGGCAGCAGCGAGCCGGTTCAGGTCAAGCGCCGGCCACGCAGGCCACGCACGACCGAATGAGGCGAAGCACGCCGGGCACCGCGATGCCCGGCGCACATCGTCATTCGACCCGCATCCGCGATTCGAGGCCCTGGGCGAAATCGACGTTGCGATCGAGGATCATGCCGGCCGATCGCACGCGATACAGGTCGGCGCCGGTCGCGGCCATGGGCTCGATACCCTGCTCCAGATCGCGCGCCATCTTCAGCAGCAGGCGGCGGAAGCGGACGATCGCCGCGTCGCCCGATCCCAGGGTTTCGCGTGACCGATCGACGATCGCCCCCATGCTTTCCTGGATCGCCGCGTCCTGCGCCCCGATCCCGCGAATGCCGGTGGTGCTGCGCAGTCGCTGATGTTCGCGATCGATCAGATAATCGTTGCGGTTGTTGGCGACGGGCATGAAATCGATCTCGTCGACCAGTTCGGCATGGATCTCATGCGGATCCTGCTCTCCTTCCGCGAAGTCGCGTTCGGGATGCCAGGTCATCGTGAAGGTCCATGTGTTGTAGTCGTCGATCGGCGTCCAGGCATGGCCGACCACGGGCTCTCCGTCCCAGCGTGCGATCATGGTGTGGAACGGCAGCAGGAACTGGGTGACGCGCCAATAATAGTCGCTTTCGCTCGCGAGCCGCCGCGCGCCGACCATGAAGCCGTAATCGGTATCGCGCACGAAGAAGCGCGGCGCCGTATCCCTGGCCATCAGCGGGAGATTGGGATTGATCGGCTGCTGGCGCTGGCGAAAGGGCACTTTGGTGTCCGGATCGAGCAGGCTGTGGAGAATGCCGACATGCGATGAATCGATCCCGCCTTCGACCGCCTGCGCATAATTGTTCTGCTGTAGCCGCTTCGAAATGAAACGCCGATGCGCCGGCACAATGCCCCATTCGAACTGCGGAATCTCCGGCGGCAGCCTGTCCGGATCGCCCATATAGGCCCAGATCACGCCGCCCCAGTCGCGCATCGGATAGGATTTGATCCGCACCTCCGCAAGTAGCGGCGTGTTGGCGGGTTCAGCCGGCATCTCCATGACATTGCCGTCCACGTCGAACTTCCAGCCATGATAGGCGCAGCGAAGCCCGCATTGCTCGTTGCGGCCATAGTAGAGATCCGCACGACGATGCGGACAGTAGCGATCGACCAGCCCCGGCCGGCCAAGCGTATCGCGGAAGGCGATCAGATCCTCGCCGAGCAGGCGGACGCGCCGGGGCGGCGCATCGGCCTTCAGTTCGGACGAGAGCATGAAGGGAAGCCAGAATCGGCGAAAGGCGTTTCCCATCGGCGTTCCCGGCCCGACACGGGTCAGCAACTCATTCTCTTCCGCACTCAACATCGCTCTCTCCCTCACAAACCCCATGATCCGATCCGACAAGGCCGAGCGCCAGGAACATGCTGCCCCGCTGCCCGCGCGCCGCGGCCAGCCCCTGCGCGACCAACAGTCGCGACAATACGGATAGAAGCGACCGGATCACCATAACGTATACCGCATACATTAAATAAGAGGTTCTCCGCAAGTGGGCGGGATCGTCCCGCCGTCGCGTCTTGCGCGTTCGCCAAAGTGAATGTACGTATACTGCATCCATTAAACGCAAGGCGAGAAATATGGCGAAGATCGTTCTGGGTATCGGCTCATCCCACAGTCCGGCGCTGCTGATGGAGCCTCCGGCCTGGCGCGCGCGCGCCGAGACCGACGACCGCAATTTCTTCGTGCTGCATGATCACAGCGGCGCCCGGGTGGCGTTCGATGACCTGCTCGAACGCGCCGATCCCAGCCTGGCCGAGGAAATTGCCGATGACAGGATGGACGCCCGCCACGCGGCGAACCAGCGCGCCATTGCCGAAACCGCGCACCTGCTCGCCGACGCTGATCCCGATCTCGTCATCATCATCGGCGACGATCACAAGGAGGTGTTCAAGGACGACAATATGCCGGCGCTGTCGGTCTATTGGGGCGAAACCGTGCCCTATCGCCCGCAAGGCATCATGAAGTGGAAATATGATCCGACGCTGAAACAGGAATTATGGTATGGACAGGAACCGGTCGACTATCCGGTCGCGTCCGGCCTCGCCAATCGCCTGATCGGGCAATTGATGGCCGCTGGCTTCGATCCGGCACATTCCAGATATATGCGCGACGATCAGGCGATGAGCCATTCGTTCGCTTATGTCTATCGGCGGATGATGCCCGAAAAACCGTTCGCGAGCATTCCCGTGAGCATCAATACCTATTATCCGCCCAACAATCTCCACCCCTTGCGCGCCTATCGCCTGGGCGAGGCGATCCGCGCCGCGATCGAGGCCTGGCCCGAAGACCTGCGCGTCGCGGTGGTGGCGACCGGCGGGCTCAGCCATTTCGTGGTCGACGAGGCATTCGACCGGGCCTTTATCGAGATCATGCGCAACGGCACCGCCGAAGACCATGCCAATCTTCCGCTCGAAAAGCTGCAATCGGGCAATTCTGAATTCCGCTGCTGGTCCGCGCTGGCCGGCGCGGTGCAGGGCATGGAGATGGCGTTGATCGACTATGTTCCCTGCTATCGCAGCCTTGCCGGCACCGGTTGCGGCATGACCTTCGCAGCCTGGCGCTGAGATGGCCTTTGTCGATCGCGGCGCCAGCCGGCTCTATTACGAAAGCGCGGGCACGGGCCCGGCATTGGTGCTGAGCCATGGCGTCGGCGGCAATCATGCGAGCTGGTTCCCGCAGATCGCGGCGCTGGCGGGCCGATTCCGCATCATAAGCTGGGATCATCGCGGCTTCGGCCTTTCATCCGATGCCGAAGGCCTGGGCCGCGCGGGCTTCATCGACGATCTGAAGGCCGTTCTCGACGCCGCCGAGGTCGATCGCTGCGTATTGATCGGCCAGTCGATGGGCGGCGGCACCAGCCTGGGCTTCGCGTGCACCTATCCAGACCGGGTTGCCGGGCTGGTGATGGCCGACAGCCTGTCCCAGGCGATATTGCCCGCCGAAATCGCTTCCAGGATGGCCGAGAATGCGGCGCTGACCGCCGATCTTCCGCAGATCGCGCGCGTGCTGGGTGCAACGATCCAGCGCGAAGCGCCGGCTGCGGCCACGCTCTATTCGCAGATCGCCGGCTTCAACGCGACCAATCTGCGGACGCTGCGAGGCAAGATGCCGTGCTTCGCGGCGGAAACGCTTTCCGCCACCGCCATTCCGACACTCTTCATCGTCGGCGAGGAGGATATCCTGTTTCCGCCCTGGGCCGTCCGCGCCTTTCAGCAGCAGGTCGCCGGATCGCGCTATGTCGAGCTTGCCCGCACCGGCCATTCCGCCTGTTTCGAACGCCCCGACGCCTTCAATGCGACGATCGAAGCCTGGCTGGCCGATATCGGTTACGTGCCCGGCTGATCGCGACGCCGCGGCGCGCGATCAGCCATGTCCGTTCATGTGCCGACGCGCAACGGAGAGCTCAGGCTGCGGAGGGCGGCGATCACCGACAGCGCGGTGACCTTGCCCGTTGCCGGCTTTTCGGGGGTCGGTATATTCTCGATCATCATCTCGAAACGGACGCTGTCGGCATCCACCTTGATCAGATGAGTATTCCGCTCGCGCGTGGGATCCGCCCAGATCTCGAGCTGCGTGCGATCCGGACCGATGCCCGCGAGCGCCAGCGAGGCCGCGACGTTGACGTTCGCCGGAAAGCCGGCCGCGCCTTCGCGCGCCGTTCCGGCGAACACCCGAAGCGGTTCGGAGAGCGCGTCGATATCGATGCCGTTTGCGGCCAGATAGGGCGCGCCGAGCAACGAACGCGGCGGCTTGCGCGTGATCATCGTGACCGAGAAGATCTCTCCTTCCGCCGCCGCCCGAACGGCATCCAGGCCGAGCAGCGCCCCCGTTGCGAGGATGATCCGCCCGCCCGATTCGCGCGCCAGATCGACGACGCCTATATTCTCGATCAGCGCGGCTGCGCTGACCGTCACCACCTGTCGGCCGGCGGCCAGGGCGGGGGTGACGATACCGAGGAACGCCGCGGTCGGCGCGCATTCGATGATGACGTCGCAGCGGGCCGCCAGCGCTTCCGCCGAGACGACGTCCACCGGCTCCGCAAAGGCGGCGAGCGCCGCGCGCGCCTTTATCGGGTCGCCGCTCGTCACCGCTTCCAGCCTGGCCCCCTCGATCCCCTGCCCCAATGCGCGCGCAACCGACTTCCCGATCACGCCAAAGCCCGCGATTCCAACCTTCAAGCAACCCTCCATCAAAAAGACCGCATCCCGGACGCTCCGGGCTGGACATATTTAATGGATGCGGTATACATTATTTCACGAGAGACAAAAGCCAATT
Source organism: Sphingomonas sp. FG14 (assembly GCF_057809675.1). Taxonomy (NCBI): domain Bacteria; kingdom Pseudomonadati; phylum Pseudomonadota; class Alphaproteobacteria; order Sphingomonadales; family Sphingomonadaceae; genus Sphingomonas; species Sphingomonas sp. FG14. Next base: position 60,043 of record NZ_JBMDKK010000004.1, read on the forward strand.
ATTCCAGAGGAAAAACCGATGTCCGCCCCCAGGCCGATCGACGCGCCGACACTTGCCGCGCCGCGAGACGACGCGATGCGACTGTTGTGCGAGCAGGCATATTCGAACGGCAGCTGGGTGACAGCGGCGGCACGGATCGCGGTCTCCAATCCCGCGACGGGCAGAATCATCGGCAGCGTGCCCAACCTGCCTGCCGCGCAGATGGATGCCGCCATCACGGGTGCGGCGGACGCCTTGCCCGCGTGGAAGGCACTGCTGCCGCGCGAGCGCGGCGCGCTGCTTCATGACTGGGCCGACGAGATTCTGGCGTCGAGAGACGCACTGGCCGCGCTGATGACCGCCGAACAGGGCAAGCCGCTCGCCGATGCCGCATCCGAGATCGACTATGGGATCGGCTTCATTCGCTGGTTCGCGGAGGAAGCGAGCCGCGTCTATGGCGAGATGATCCCAAGCCATCTGCCGAACCGAAAGCTGCTGGTGCAGCGCGAAGCGCTGGGGGTCGTCGGCCTCGTCACCCCATGGAACTTCCCTTCGGCAATGCTGGTGCGCAAGGCATCTGCCGCGCTCGCGGCGGGCTGCACGGTCGTCGCGGTTCCGTCCGACGAAACGCCGTTTTCGGCGCTTGCGCTCGCTAGGCTGGCCGATGATGCCGGCATCCCTCCGGGCGTCTTTTCCGTCCTGACCGGCGATCCGATCAACCTTGTCGGCGCCCTGTGCGGCGACTCCCGCGTTCGCGGCCTGTCCTTCACCGGATCGACGCATGTCGGGCGGATCCTTGCGGCGCAATGCGCACCGACGCTCAAGCGGTTGTCGATGGAACTGGGCGGGCACGCACCGTTTCTGGTTTTCCAAGACGCCGATGTCGTTGCGGCGGCGGAAGCGGCGGCGGCCGCGAAATTCCAGACCAGCGGGCAGGACTGCCTCGCCGCCAACCGCATCTTCGTGCATCGCGATATCTACGACGTCTTTGTCGCAGCTTTTGCCGCCGCCGCGGAGCGGATCACCGTCGGCGACGGCGCCGATCCGGGGGTGGAACTCGGCCCCCTCATCAACCGCCGAAGTTTCGACAAGGCGGCGGACCATGTCGCGGACGCCATCCGGAAAGGCGCGCGCCTGATCACGGGCGGCGGCCCGCATGCACGCGGCGGACTCTTCTTCGCGCCAACCGTGCTCGCCGATGTGACGCCGGCGATGAGGATCATGCACGAGGAGACCTTCGGCCCCGTCGCCGCGCTGCTTCCCTTCGACGAGGAAGCGGCAGTGATCGAAGCCGCCAATGCCAGCGAATATGGCCTGGCCGCCTATGTTTTCACCAACGATCTGGCGCGGGCGCACCGCCTGGCCGATGCGCTCGAATACGGCATGATCGCGGTGAACACCGTTTCGATGACGGGTGCGCCGATCCCGTTCGGCGGCATCAAGCAATCCGGACTCGGCCGCGAAGGCTCCCGCCACGGGATCAACGAATTCACCGAACTCAAATATGTGTGCGTGGGCGTGCCGCCCGCCACATCGTCCATGTCACAAAAGGGGGGATAATATGGCCAAGGTCGCGAAGAGAGTCGTCGAGGCTCTCAAGGAAATCGGCGTCACCCATGTCTTCGGCGTGCCGAGCGGCGGCTGGGTCGATTATATGGAGGAGCTGCGCAAGGCTGACGGCATCGAGTTCGTGCTGGCGACGCACGAGGGTGGCGCCGGCATGATGGCCGATGTCTACGGTCGCCTGACGGGAAAGCCCGGTGTCTGCTTCGGCACCTTCGGCCCTGGCGCGACCAATCTCGCGACCGGCGTGGGCGAGGCGTTGCTCGACCGTTCGCCGATGATCGCGCTCACCGACGAATTCGGCGCGAAGCTACGCGGCCGCACGGTGCAGATGGGGATCGACCATCAGGCGCTGTTCGCGCCACTCACCAAGAAGACGACCCGCCTGACGGCCGACGGCGTCAAGGCGACGCTGTTCGACGCCGCCTTCATCGCGATGGAGGGGCGGCCCGGCCCGGTTCATGTCGGCCTGCCGGTCGGCATGTCCGCGGAGGAAGCGGGCGAGGAAATCCTCCGTTTCGAGACACCAGTCGCACGTGCCGCCGCCGATCCCGATACGCTGGACGAGGCGGCTCGGCTGTTCGCCGATGCGCGCAAACCCGTGCTCGCGCTCGGGCTGGGCGCGGTGGCAGCAGGTGCCGGGCCAAGGGCGCAAGCACTTGCCGAGCGCTTCGGACTGCCTGTCATATTGACGCCGATGGCCAAAGGCCTGCTTGCCGAGGATCATCCCGGCTATGCCGGCATCCTGTTCCACGCACTGAGCGACCAGGTCGGCGTAACCCATGCCGAGGCCGATCTGGTGGTCGCGATCGGCTATGATCCCATCGAGTTCAATTACGAGAGCTGGATGGCCAAGATCCCGCTCGTCAGCCTCGACATCGAGCCCGCCGACATCGACCGCGCAGCCTATCCGGACGTCATTGATGTCGTCGGCGACATCGCGTCGAGCCTCGATACGCTGCTGGCGCTGCCCGCCGCCGCCAAGGACTGGGATCTGATGGCGCTGGCGGAACGGCGCACCGCGATGTTCGCCGCGCTGGAGCCTGGCAACGGCCCCTTCGGGCCGCGCGCGGCCCTTGCGATCCTGCGCGAGCTTTTGCCGACCGACGGCATCATGACGTGCGACGTCGGCGCGCACACCCATCTGATCGGGCAGCTCTGGCGCACGCCGGCGCCGGGAACGCAGATCATGACCAATGGCTGGTCGACCATGGGCTTCGGCGTTCCGGCCGCGATCGCCGCCAAGCTGGTCCATCCCGAACGGCCCGTCTGCGCCGTGGTCGGCGATGGCGGCTTCCTGATGACCGTCGGCGAACTCGCGACCGCGGTGCGCCACAATGCCAGGATCGTGGTCGTCGTGCTCACCGACAACGATCTGGCGCTGATCCGCATCAAGCAGGAGAAGAAGGGCAACCCGATCTACGGCACGCCCGTGCGCGCGAACGGCACCATCGGCGGCGACAATCTGTTCGGCGTGCCCGTCGAGAGCACCCGCACGCCGGAGGAATTCCGCGCGGCACTGGCAAAGGCCTTCGCCGCCGATGGGCCGATGATAGTCGAGGCGATCGTCGACAGCCGCGAATATGACGCCCTCGTCCTCAAGAAGGACAAGCCCGACGCCTGAGGCGCGGCGCATCACCCGAAAACTGGAGAGTCTGGATGAGCGACCTCATCTTTCTGTGCAAGGCTGACAATGTGCCGGAAAACGGCGTGGTACAGGTCACGCCGCCGGGCTTCGACGACGGCATCGCCGTCTACAGGCTGGGCGACGAATATTTCGCGACCGACGACATGTGCACGCATGCGCTGGTGTCGCTGTCGGGTGGAGACGTCGAAGACGGCATCATCCATTGCCCGCTGCATGGCGGCGCCTTCGATATCCGGACCGGCGCTCCCACCGAATATCCCTGTACCCGTCCGCTCAAGACCTATCGCGTCACGCTGAAAGACAACGAGCTTTACGCCGACATGGCGGCCTGATCCGGGCGGGGCTTCGGCCCCGCCCTTTTTCATTGCTCACACTGCGGTCGGCGAGAGCAGATTCACGCCGGCATCCACATCGAGCAAGGCGCCGTTGATATAAGCGGATGCGTCGGACGCGAGAAAAAGCGCGGCATTGGCAATATCCCAGGGCGTTCCGGCCTGACCGCCCGGAAGACTCGCATTCCGCTTCGCCCTGCGCGCCGCAGCGTCCTGCGGATCTCCTCTTTCATACACGCTGAGCCCGACTGGCGTATCGATAAAGCCCGGCAGCACCGCGTTGCACCGTATGCCATGACGGGCATATTCCAACGCCACCGCCTGGGTGAAACCGTTCACGGCGGCCTTGGACGTGCTGTAGGTGATGGCCGGGCCCAGGAAACGTTTCGAGGCCAGCGCCGAGATATTGACGATCGCGCCGCGCCCGCGCGCGATCATGTTCGGCAGCACGGCCCGCGTCGCAACGAACATGCTGCGGACATTGACGGCCATGATGCGATCCCATGTCGCGACATCGGTATCGACAACCGATCCGAAGGTCAGAACACCAACATTGTTGTGAAGCACGTCGATTCCGCCAAAGCGCTCCAGGGCTTCACCAACGATGGCATTGATCGCAGTTTCATCCGCTGCGTCACCGACCAGACCGAGACAATCCCGGCCCATTGCCTGGATCGCGGCGACCGTGCCGCCAACGGCCTCGTGCGAAAGATCGACCGCGACGACGTTCGCGCCTGCCCCCGCATAAGTGATTGCCGCTGCCCGGCCATTGCTGAGCTCATCGGGCTTGATCGAACCGGCCCCGACGACGAGCACCACCCGCCCGTCGAGACGAAAACTCTCGGATCCCAAGGTCATTTGACTTTCATCCCATATCGAGAAGCAGGGCGCGGTGCCCGCCCGGAGGCGCGCAAAATCTCAGTCCGCCGCGACGACCACCGCCGACGGCAAGGTCTCGGATCGTTTGAAACGTGGCAGGCTCGCCAGCATGAGCGCCGATACGAGCAGGCCCGCTGCCGACCAGGCAAGCGCGGTTCCATAATTGCCCGCCGCATCGAAGGCCTCGCCAACCATATAGGGTCCGACCGCGCTGCCGATCATGAAAGCGCCGAATACCCAGCCGTAGATCTGCGCGAACGCGCGTGTCCCGAAATAGCGACTGACGAGCAGGGCGAGCAGATCCGTCTCCGCACCTGTGCCGATGGCGAGAAGGATGACCGCCAGCATGACCTGCAACGCCGATGTGCCGGGAAGCAGCAGCATGGCGGCCCCCGCCGCCGAGAGCAGGAAGCAGAGCGCGCCCACGCGCGGCGCGAAATAGCGATCGAACAAATAGCCGCATGCGATGCGCGAGATCAGCGACACCACGAACATGCCGCTCATCGTCGCGACGGCGAGCTGGGGCGAAACGCCGCGATCGGACAGCAGCGACGGAAGGTGGATCTGGATGCCGTGCAACGCGATCGCGGCGACCAGGAAGACCAGGAACATGGTCATGAAGCTGCGCGTTTTCATGGCCTGCAACAGGCTGGAATCATCCTGCTGCCGCGCGGCCACAGGATCGGGCGAGACGATGCTGCGTGCCCGGCTGCCGACCGCCAGCACCATCGGGATGCCGATCAGGACCGGCAGCACGGCAAGTCCGTAGAATCCCGCCGCCCAACCATATCGTTCGACCAGCAGGATCGCGATCATCGGCGCGACCGCCGCACCGAGCGGCATCCCGCTCATCGCGAAACCGAGCGCCAGACCGCGCGACTTGTCGAATGCGGCAGAGAGAACCTTCACATAGACGACCGAGCTCGACGCCGAACCGACCACACCGATCCAGGCGGCGGCGAGATAGAGGCCCAAAAGTCCGAACTGAGCGATCAGCCCGGGCAGCGCCAGCAACCCGGCCGCATAGGCCAGAATCGAGACCAGGGCCGGGCGCACCACACCTAGACGATCGATCAGCATGCCCGCCACCGGCATGGCCGCCGCCATCGACAGCGCCATGATCGTGATGGCGAGCGAAATCTCGCCACGCCCCCAACCGAACTCTGCGTTCAAGGGCTTCAGGAACACCGAAAGCGGGATGAGAGCGACAGCGATGAGCGACACCGCAACGCCGAACACCGTCGACAGGATCAGGCCCCAGTCGCCGCGATGCAGATCATGTTGCTTCATTCATCGCCCCTGGGCATGGTCGGCCGGAGAACACCGGCCGCGACATGGTTCAATTCGCCGGCTTCCAGATCCAGTCGATATCGTCCTGCGGCGTCGCCTTGGGACGAGCCGAGCGCCACGACGCCGCATCGTCGGGTGATCCCTTGCCCGAATAGCGGGCATATTCGGGATAGGCGAAAAGCGGCCGGGTCCTCACGACGCTGCCGTCCGCACGGCGTTGCGTGGCGACGATGGCGTTCGGCGCCTCACCCTGCTCGACCCACTTCACCATCGGCGTCAGCATGTCGAACTCGTTGGGCGCCTCTCCGCCACGACAATGCAACATGCCCGGAACCATGAAGGCACGGAACCATTGCCGCGTCTTCTCGAACCCGTCCCGCCCCCAGATCTTGGCATAATAATCGAGCGAGCCGAGCGGCGACGAGCCTTCGTCGGACCAGCTGTGATAAAGGATCAGCTTGCCGCCCCGTGCGTGGAACGCATCCAGATCGGGCCGTCCGCGCGGGGGCACGGCATCGTATATCGCCGCCGATTTCTCGAACTTCGCGGCATCGGCGTCGAAATCGACATCCCAGACACCATAGGGCACGCCCGGATTCTTCTCGAACGCGAGATACGGCAGATAGCTGTTGGCGAGATTGGCCAGAAAGGGGCCATTCCAGCCGATCTCGCTACCGAACACCAGATGGCCCGGATACAGGCGCTCGCCCCGGCTGTTGCGAGCGCCATCATAGATATTGCGCGCGGACCGCACCTGCACGTCCGACAGGCAATCGGGCCGATCCTGCCCCGCAGGGCATGCGATCGAGGAGACATCGAAACTGCACTGGCGCGGATCGGTGAGAATACCGTCCTTCAACCCGTCCAGGCCGTCGCATTGCGCCAGCACCGCACGGTGCAGCAGCTTCAGCTTGTCCTCACTGAACACGGGCACATTGTCGCGCGTCAGCAACTGGCGTGCGTCCCATGTGTTGGCGAAGGAACCGAGCCGGCCGGCGAAGGACGGATTTCCGGCGATGATGCCGTCGAAATCGGCCGGATGATTTTGAGCCGACATCAGCCCCTCCCGGCCGCCCGTCGAACAGCCGCGGAGATAGGATCGAGCCGGCCGGGCTCCATAATAGATCGTGGTGATCGCCTTGGCCGCCAACGACGCAACATGGGTCGAACGCGCGCCATAATCGACGCGCAGTTCCGCAACGCCGCCCCAGACCGCGGGCCCGCCCCCGACATGCCCCATATTCTGGGCGGCGACCGCGAATTTACCGGCAAGTTCGGTGTTGCAGGATTCGATATATTTGAGGGTGCCGCAAAGGCCGCCACAGCCTTGCTGGAGATAACGCCCATTCCACCCTGTCGCGGGCAGGCGCAGTTGCACCTGGACTTGCGGCGCGACAACGGCAAGCACCTCGCAATATTCGCCGACCGTTGCCGTCGCCGGAACGGTCCGCGCCGAAACGATGCTGGTCGGCGCATCGGCAAGGCGTGTGAAATCATGCCTCGCCAGCGCCTCGCAGGCCGTTGCCGGCCTGACATCCGCATCCAGCGCCGCAGCCGCCTGCGGCTGCGCTGTCGACGGCGCAGCCGCGATCGCGGCTGATGCGAGGACGAACAGGGCGAATTTCATCAACAACTGGGAAAAGGTCGGTTTGGCAATGCCCATCTCGATCTCCGCGATCAGGCGCCGGATCGTGGCGCAGCTCAGGTCAGTCTGGAAAGATCAGAAACGAAATTGACCGCGCACGCCGATGGTCCGGGGCGTTACGGCATAGACGCGCGTCGCGTCGGGCTTGGCACTCAGGCCCGCCCGTTCCCCGTCATTGGTCAGATTCTCGGCGAAGATTCCGAGATCCGCCGGCCCGATGCGCCAGCCGATAGCCGCGCCAATCAATGTATATGCCGGCAGCTTGTCGTTGAAGATGTTCCGGTCATTGAAGCTGTAATGGGAACTGCCCCGATAGGCGATGTTCGACTGAAGATATCCCTCGCCATGGCCGAGCGGCATCCGATATTCCATCTGCGCCGACGCGTTCCAGCGCGGGACCCGCGGCATGCGGTCGCCCTTGAAGCCGATCGTTCCGCCGGCCACGACATCGGCCGGAAGATCGTGCACGAGCTTGGCATCGGTAAAGGCGACACCGCCGCCGATCGTCAACCTGTCCGTATTGTAGTTCAGCGAGAACTCGGCACCACGGATGCGGGTCTTGCCGGCATTGACGACATAATCGAAGGAACCCGTCTGATCGGATGCCCGGATCTGCTGGTCCGACCAGTCCATTTGATAGATCGTCAGTTCGGAATAGATCTTGCGGTCGAGCAGATACGCCTTTGCGCCGAACTCATAGCTCCACAGCGAGTCCGATCCATAGGATAGCGGGACGACGATGCCCTGCTCCTCGGCAAGTTCCACGCTGCCGTTTGCGCCGCCAAGCCGGAATCCCGAGGCCGCGCGCGCATAAAAGCTTATTGCCGGCGTCATCTCGTAGAGAAGCGAGAAGGCATAGCTTGGGCTATCATCCTTCGTCCTCGTCACTTCGGGCGGTGCAGGGGTATCGATGATATTGACGATCCCCGTCACGAAGCCCTGGACCGATTGGCGGCTGCGATAGGAGTCCGCCGAATAATAGCGCATCCCTGCCGTCATCGTCAGATTGTCGAGGATCTTCCAGTCCAGCTGGCCATAGACGGCCCATTGATCGACCGCCTGCCTGCCTGCGAACGCGTAGGGAATATTTCTGCGCTGGTTGATCGCAGAACATTCCTTGAGATCATAGCATGTGACCAGTCCGTTCGCCGGATCGGCACGCGGCGCCGTCGCCAGCGAATTGTTGACGTCTCGTTCGAAATAGCCGCCGGTCACAATCTGCAGCGGCCCATCGAATTTCGAGGCGAAGCGCAATTCCCCCGTGTAGTTCTTGAAATGCTGCGTATTCACATAGGATATCAGGCCGGGATCGACGGGGCAGCGCAGGCCAGGAAAGGCCGGCTTACCGCCGGCGCAGAAGATCCGGGTCGCCACCCCGGCCAGGATTTCGCCGGTAAAGGTGCTGTCGGCAACCATCCGGCCATATTGACTGGCATAGGAGCCGATCGCGGTGATCGTACCAACGCCCGTATCATATTCTCCGGTCAAGGAATAAAGCGTGTATCGATCGCGATACGGTTCCTGCGTCCGCGTGGTCGCGAGATAGGGGCTCTCCGACAATGTCCATGCCTGCGTCCCATCGGCCTTGATCGACTGATAGGTCGCGGAGGCCAGCAGCCGGAACGCATCGGTCGGCTCGAACAAGAGCTGGACGCGACCGCCGAGCACTTCGCGATCGTTCACATTGGACAGATAGATGTCGCGGTTGCGCCCGGTCTTCTGGTCGATATAGCCGCCGCCGAACTCGCCCCAGCCCGTCGCCCGCACCGCCAATGTGCTGCTCAACGGCAGGTTGAAATAGGCATCGGCTTTCTGGAGCGCATGGCCGCCATCGATGAAGCCGACCGACAAGCCGCCGCCACCTTCGATTCCCGATGTTTTCGGCTTGTTGGCGATGATGCGCAGCGTACCGGCAAGCGAGCCGGCGCCGAACAGCGTGCCCTGCGGCCCCTTGAGCACTTCGATCCGCTCGGCATCGTGCAGCCTGAGTCCGGGCTTGCCATCCCCGCTCTCTTCAAGCGCGCCGCCACCGACAAGCGGGACCTCGTCGACATAGAAGCCCGTCGTCGCGCCGATATCGGAAAGGACGCCGCGAATGATGAACTGGTTACCCGCTGTGCCCTGATTGTTGACGACCAGTGCGGGCTGGATCCTGGTCAGATCCTGGAAAGACGAGACATTCTCGCGCGAGAGCACTTCACCGCTCGTCACGCCGACAGCGACAGGAATGTCCTTCAGCGATTGCGCCCGCCGGGTGGCGGTGACGACGATTTCGGAGGAATCGGCGCCATCGCCCTGTCCGGCAACCTCGCCCCCCGTCTGATCCTGGGCGAGTACGGCTCCGCCTGAACACGCAAGCAGAACGGCAATGCCTGCCTTCGTCATCAATGCCTGGGGCGACACCGTGGCAGCGAGAATATTCCTGAGATTCGTCATTTTTAGCCTCCCTCCGTCGCGCCGTGTCGGCGCAACCGCCAATCTTCGTTCGGCTTCGAGCTGACGGCGGATAAACTCCCGCCCGCGCTTCGCGCCGAATCTGTCCATTCCTGCATCGACGACGCCGAGCTGCGCCGACTGCCGCTTCATCATTTAATGTATACCGTATTGTGCATACATTAAATGATGTGTCAATCGAACATGTGCGGAAGGCGATCGCAACGCCACTGTATATGCCGCGCCTGTTGCATCACGGCATCGGTGGCTGTGCTCGGGGATATCGGATCGAAAGCCACCACCACCTGCTGGCGGCGACGTGCATGTACCGCCAGGATCGCCTGGCAGAGCAAGGTCAGCGACGCGACGACAGCGTCTCCACCAGATTATCCCGCGCGCGCCATCCGGTCGCGATCCTCGGCGTCGACCGCCGCCAGCGACGCGCCACGGGTTTCGCGCATGTAGAGCGCGGCGCCCAGGCTGACCGCGCCGGCGAACAGGATGTAGATCGCGATCGGCGTCCAGTCCTCATAACCGCGCAGCAGCGCGGTGCCGATCAGCGGCGCCCAGGATCCGGCGACGATCGCGGTTGCCTGATAACCCAGCGACACCCCCGAATACCGCATCCGCGTCGGGAACATCTCCGCCATCACCGCGGGCTGCGCGGCATACATCAGGCCGTGCACCGCCAGGCCCAGGATGATCGCCGCCAGGATCTGTATGGTCTCGCCCGTGCCGAACATCGGAAAGGCGACGAAGGGCCAGACCATCGTCAGCGCCGCGCCCAGCATATAGACGGGCCGCCGCCCCCAGCGATCCGCCGCCGCGCCATAAAGCGGGATCAGCACGACATGCACGATATGCGCGAAGAACAGCAATGTCAGGATGCGGGTCGTATCGACCTTGAGATGATTGAGGTAAGTGATCGAGAAGGTGACCACCATATAATAGAGGATGTTCTCGCCGAAGCGCAGGCCCATCGCGGTGAACACGCCGCGTGGATAGCGGCGGAAGACCTCGGTCAGCCCATAGCCGGCATCGGCCTGCTGCTCGATCCGCGCCTTCGCCGCTTCGAAGATCGGCGAATCCGTCACCTGGGTGCGGATATAATAGCCGATGCCGACGATGATCACCGACAGCCAGAAACCGACGCGCCACCCCCATGAGAGGAACGCCTCTTCGGACAGCGTCGCCGAGAGGATGAGCAGCACGACGGTGGCGAGCAGATTGCCGAGCGGCACCCCGGCCTGGGGAAAACTGCCCCAGAAGGCGCGGCTCTTGTTCGGGCTATGCTCGGTCACCAGCAGCACCGCGCCGCCCCATTCGCCGCCGAGCGCGAAACCCTGGACGAAGCGCAACAGCACCAGCAGCGCCGGCGCCCAATAGCCGATCGAGCTGTAGACCGGCAGGCAGCCCATCAGGAAGGTCGAGACGCCGATCAGCACCAGGCTGAACTGGAGCAGCGACTTGCGCCCGATCCGATCGCCGATATGGCCGAAGACCACGCCGCCCAGCGGCCGGGCGATGAAGCCGACGGCATAGGTGGCGAAAGCGGCGATGATCCCGTCCAGCTCGTTGCCGCTATTGGGGAAGAACAGCTTGCCGAACACCAGGGTGGCGGCGGTGCCGTAGAGGAAGAATTCGTACCACTCGACGACGGTGCCGGCCATCGAGGCACCGACCACTTTCTTGAGATAGGGCAGGTCAGCGGTTTCTTCGTGCTTCATATGCCCCAATCCCCAAGCCGTCCCTTTAGCGCCGCTTCACCATCGGCAAAACGCGATCGAGCGGCAATGCCTCGATCGTGCCGTTATGGCCCGCGACCGTCTTCGCCGTGAAGAGCGAATTGAGCACCGCCTCCTCGGTGGCTTCGGCGACGGCCTGGAACAGCGGCGACATGGCGTCGTTGGGAATGGCCTCGACCGATGCCGTCGCCGAGCGGCGCTCGGACGTGCGGCGAACGGCCGCATTGGTCGAAAAGGCGATGGCATAGTCGCCCGACCCGTTGGAGAAGCTCGATCCGGTGCGCGCGATACCGGCAAAGGCGCGTTCGGCGATGCGGCGCAGATTGCGGTCGGACACCGGCGCGTCGGTGGCGATGACGATCACCACCGATCCGTCGGCCTTGCGCTGCTCGATCTCGGTCTTGAAATCATATTTGCCCAGCCGGACGCCGACGGGAACGCCGGCCACATTGAGCACGCCGCCATAATTGGACTGTACCAGCACGCCCACCGTCCAGCCGCCCAGCGATCCGGGCAGCTTGCGCGACGATGTGCCGATGCCGCCCTTAAAGCCAAAGGCAACCGTGCCAGTGCCGGCACCGACCGCGCCTTCCTCCACCTTGCCGGTCCTGGCGGTCTCGATCGCGCGGCGAGCATCGGCCTTGGTGACATGACGGCCGCGAATGTCGTTGAGATAACCGTCATTGGTTTCACCGACCACGGCGTTGACCGAGCGCACCTGCTCGTTGCCCGGCTGGGCAAGCGTCCATTCGATCGCGCCCGCCGCCCCCTCCGCGACGTTGAGCGTGTTGGTCAGCAGGATCGGCGTCTCGACCTCGCCCAGTTCGGCCACCTGCGTCGATCCCATGAACTTGCCGAAGGCATTCTCGGCGACGAAGCCGGCAGGCACCTTGTCCTGAAAGATGTTGCCGCCATGCGGCAGGATCGCGGTGACGCCGGTATGTATCTTCGTGCCCTCGACCAGGGTCACCTGCCCGACGCGCACGCCCTCGACATCGGTGATGCCGTTGAGCGGTCCGGGTTCGAGGATGCCGACGACTACCCCCGCATCGCGGGCGCGCGGCCCCGCGAGCGCGGCACCGCCGATCGTCATGGCCAGCACCATCACCGCCGCCGCCGTCGCGAAATTCTTCTTCACCACATTCCCCTTCATTGTCGTCCGTGGAACGCTTGGCTGCAGCACCACGTTTGATCCTTGCTCGCCCCTTAGCGGACGTAATCGATCCTTCGGAGTGGAAATATGCTTTGGACCATCGCCGTCATCCTCCTGGTGCTCTGGCTGCTGGGATTCGCCTTCCATGTCGCCGGCGGGCTGATCCATATCCTGCTGGTGATCGCGGTCATCGTGGGGCTTATCCAGCTCTTCACCGGCCGTCGCGTGGTTTAGCTTTTCGGGTGAGGCCGGTGCGCGCCGGTTCTCGATCAACGCCATTCTCGCTCCGGCCTGACCCGAAAAGGCCGCAGCGAATTTCGTTTTGACCGCAAGAAGCGGAGAGCACTCGGATCGGTCGGGTGCCATTGTGTCTTCAAGAGGACATTCCTGGAGATATGCGATGCGCACCGACGATCGCCCCTTCGTGGGCGAAACAATGAGCTATGGTTTCATCGAAGCGCCGATCGGGATCGCGCTGGTCGCGGCAAGCGAGCGTGGTGTCGCCGCGATCCTGATCGGCAGCGATCGCGCACGCTTGTTGCGCGACCTGCACGCCGCGCTCGGCGGTGCCACGCTGCATGAAGATGTCGCCGCAATGGCGCCGACGCTGGATGCGGTCGCGGCATTGCTGGCCTATCCGGAAAAGGGTGCGTCCTTTGCGCTGGACCTGCGCGGTTCGCCGCTCGAGCTCGCGGTATGGAAGGCTCTCCGCATGGTGCCGGGCGGGCAGACGATCGGCTATGGCGAGCTCGCCCGCTGGCTGAGCATTCCTGCAACCGCGCAGGAAGTCGGTGCGGCCTGCGCCGCCAATCGCGTCGCGGTCGCGGTGCCGTGCCACCGTGTGGTGAAGGCCGATGGCGGAATCTCGGGCTATCGCTGGGGCGTCGAACGCAAGCGGCGGCTGATCAATATGGAGGGCGTCGCTTGAGCATCGTCGCGGACCGCGCCGATGCGGTCGACTGGAACGGAATCGGGGCGGACCTCGATGCGCAAGGCTGGGCGATGCTGCCGGGATTGCTGAGCGAAGCCGAATGCGGCGCCATGGCCGCGCTCTACGCGCCGACCGACGCCTTTCGCAGCCATGTCGTCATGGCGCGCCACGGCTTCGGAAAGGGTGAATATCGCTATTTCGCCTATCCGCTACCGCCCTTGGTGCAGGGGTTGCGGACGGCGCTCTATCCGCATCTCGCGCCCATCGCCAATCGCTGGCACCAGCGCATGGGAATGGATGCGGGCTTTCCGGCCGATCACGTCGATTTCCTGCGCCGCTGCCATGATGCCGGGCAGAAGCGCCCGACGCCGTTGCTGCTGCGTTATGGCGCGGGCGACTATAATTGCCTGCATCAGGATCTGTACGGCGCGCATGTGTTTCCACTGCAAGCGGCGATCCTGCTCTCGCGGCCCGGCACGGATTTCACGGGCGGCGAATTCATACTGACCGAACAGCGCCCGCGCATGCAGTCACGCGCGGAAGTGGTGCCGCTGGGCAAGGGCGATGCCGTGATCTTCGCGGTCAATACCCGCCCCCGCGCGGGCACGCGTGGCGATTATCGCGCGACGCTTCGCCACGGGGTAAGCACGCTGCGGTCGGGGCATCGCCATACGCTGGGGATCATCTTCCACGATGCTGCATGACCTGTTCGCGCGCGATCGCCTGGCCATCGCCCCCGGCGCGGTGCTGCTCGGCGGCTTCGCATCGCATGACGCGCAAGACATGCTCGATCATATTGCCGCCATCGCCGTGCGCGCGCCGTTCCGCCATATGGAAACGCCCGGCGGTCGCCGCATGTCGGTGGCGACGACGAGTTGCGGCGCGCTCGGCTGGACGAGCAGCGCACGCGGCTATCGTTATGCCCCGCTTGATCCGGAAAGCGGCGTCGCATGGTCCCCGATGCCCGACATCTTCGCCAACCTGGCTGCACTGGCGGCGGCCGAGGCCGGCTATCCCGGCTATGCGCCGGATGCATGCCTGATCAATCGCTATGCGCCGGGCACGCGGCTGACGCTGCATCAGGATCGCAACGAAATCGACATGGCGGCGCCGATCGTCTCGATCTCGCTCGGCCTGTCCGCGACCTTTTTATGGGGTGGCGCGGAACGCAGCGACCGGCCACGGCGCATCCCGTTGCATCATGGCGACGTGATGATCTGGGGCGGCCCGGCGCGCCTCACCTTTCACGGCATCGACACACTGCCGCGCGGCGAACATCCGGCGACCGGACCGTATCGCTACAATCTCAGCTTCCGCCAGACCGGAATCCGGCCCGATCCGCCAGCGCCGCGTTGATCATGCCGGCGAGCGCGACATCGCGTTCGGACACGCCATCGGCATCGTGGGTGGTCAGCCAGATATCGACGCGGTCGTGCACGTTGGACCATTCGGGGTGATGGTCGGCGGCATCGGCCGCGATCGCGATCTGCGCCATGAAGCCGACGGCTTCGGTGCAGCTCGGGAAACGGAGCCGACGGTACAGCGCATTACGGGCATCATCGAAGGCCCAGCCGTCCAGCCCGGCAAGCGCCGCGTCGCGCGCCTCAGTCGAAAGCGGGGTCATGCGAACACCTTCAGCAGCGGGGTCGCCGCCTCCACGAACCGCTCGATGCTCTCCTCGGTCAGCCCGGCGATGTTGATGCGGCCATTGCCCGCCATGTAGATGCCGTACATCTCGCGCAGCTCCACCACCGCCTCGGGCGAGAAAGGCAACAGCGCGAACATGCCGGTCTGCCGCGCAGCGCCGGCGAACAGCGGATGGCTCTCGGCCAGTTTCTCGCGCAGCCGCGAGATGCGGTCGCGCATCTCGTCGAGCTCGGCATGCCAGAGCGCGACCAGTTCCGGACGCTCCAGGATGACACGGACGATCGCGGCGCCATGATCGGGCGGCATCGACCAGATGCCGCGCGCCACCACCAGCATGTTGTCGCGCGCGATCTGCGTCGCATCCGCCGTCCGGCACTGCACCCAGAGCGCGCCGACACGCTCGCGATACAGGCCGAAATTCTTGTCGCAGGAATAAGCGAGCAAAGCCTCGTCGCAGGCGGCGAGCAGACGGCGCGCGAGCCCCGCATCCTCCTCCAGCCCGCGGCCCAGGCCCTGATAGGCAAGGTCGATCAGCGGCACGAGGCCACGGCGCGCGCAGAGCTCCGCCAGCGCTTCCGCCTGTCCCTCATCCAGCTCGGCGCCGGTGGGATTGTGCGACGATCCATGCACCAGCACGACATCGCCGCGCTCCGCACCCTCCAGCGCGTTCATCATCGCGCCGAATTCGATCCGCTGCGTTTCCGCGTCGAAAAAGGGATGGACGAGGATCTCGAGCCCGGCGCCCGCGAAGATCGGCGCGTGATTGGGCCAGGTGGGCGTGCCCGTCCAGATGCGGGCGCCGGGGCGCGATTGCGCAACGAGTTCAGCGGCCAATCGCAGCGCGCCGGTTCCGCCCGGTGTCTGCACGCCGCTCAGCCGCGACGATCCCGCCATCTCCGCACCGAACACGATCGGTTCGAGCAACTGCACGAAGTCGACATCGCCCTCGGCACCCAGATAGGATTTGCTCTCCTGCGTCTCGAGCAGGATGCGCTCGGCCGCCTTGACCGCTTTCAACACCGGCGTGGCGCCGTCGTCGTCGCGATAGATGCCGACGCCCAGGTCGATCTTGCCGGGACGCGGATCGTCACGATGAAGCGCGATCAGCCGCAACAGGCCGTCGGCGGGTTGGGGCGAGAGCCCCGAAAACAATGTGGTCATGCAGCGGACTCCAGACGCGAATGCGCATAGGCTTGGCTGCCATGCGTAAAGACGACGTCGTCCGCAAGCACATCGTCGGTCTTCAGGTCGGTCGCGCCGGCGAGCGACGCATAGATCGGCGCGAAATCGGTCTCCAGCGTCTGGCGCAGCAGATCTTCGAAGCTATCGATGACGAAATAGGTCTGCTGATAGTCGTCGATGCGATAGTCGGTCCGCATCACGCGCTGCAGATCGAAGCCGATCCGGTTGGGCGAGGGGTCGTCGAGCGCGAAGCGCGATTCGCCGAAGGACGAGACGATGCCGGCGCCATAGAGCTTGAGCGCATCGCCATCGCGGATCAGCCCGAACTCCACCGTATACCAGTAGAGCCGCGCGAGCTGCTTGATCATGCCGAGCTTGGCGGCGCGCAAGCCGCCCTCGCCATAGGCCTGCATGTAATCGGCGAACACCGGATGCGCGAGCAGCGGCACATGGCCGAACACGTCGTGGAAGATATCGGGTTCCTGCAGATAGTCGATCTGCTCGGGCGTGCGGATGAAGCGGCCCGCGACGAACCGCCGATTGGCGAGATGATCGAAGAACACCTCGTCGGGCACCAGCCCGGGGACGGCCACGACCTGCCAGCCGGTGGCCTTCATCAACCGGTCCGACAATTCGTCGAAATCGGGAATGCCTGGGCGCGACATGCGCAATATGTCCAACCCATCCATGAAGGCGGGCACGACCCGCGACGGCAACATCTCCGCCTGGCGCGCGAAAAGCGTGTCCCACATCGCATGTTCGTCGGGCGTGTAGGACGCCCAATCCTGCGGAACGGTCCAATCCTCGGCGGAGCCGGGGGGGCGAATGATATCTGAGCCAGCCATGATACGATTATACGCCATTCGCGCGAAATATGATTCCTGATTCGTCGCCATCCGCGTAAGGATTGAAGAAGATTCGTTGGAAATAGTGATCCTATGAAAGAAACCCATCAACTCGATGCCGTCGACCGCCGTATCCTCGCGGCGCTGCAGGAAGACGCCTCGATCAGCCATGCCGCGCTCGCCGAACGTGTCGGCGCCTCGACGGCGTCCTGCTGGCGGCGGATCAAGGCCTTGGAAACCGCCGGCGTGCTCACCCGCACCGTCCGGCTGGTCGATGCCGGCAAGGTCGGGCGCGGGGTCAATGTGCTCTGCCATATCCGCATGCGCAGCCATACCGCCGAAGGTGTCGAGGCGTTCGAGAGCTTCGTGCGGTCACGCCCCGAGATCCTCGAATGCTATTCGATGTCGGGCGACTGGGATTATCTGCTGCGCATCTCGGTGTGCGACGTCGCCGACTATGAGCATTTCCTGATGCGCACGCTGTTGCGCCACCCCTCGGTCGCGACCGGCGCTTCGCATTTCGCGCTGGGGCAGGTGAAATACACCACCGCGATTCCGGTGTGACGACCGCCTTATCCTGCCGCCTCGGCCCAGCGATCGCGATAGGCGCGCAGCGCCACGAACACCGTGAGATCGTCGGCATTCGGATCGAGCGCGGGATCGAGTTCGGCAAGGCGCGTTCGCAAAGCCCGACTTGCGCAACGCAGGAACGGATTGATCCGGCGCTCCTCGTCCAATGTGGTGAAGCGCAGCCGATCGGTCGGTAGATCCGCGACTTCGGCGAAAAGTGCCGCAACATCATCATTGCCGGGCTCGACATGCGTCGCAAAGCTCAGGTTGCGCGCGAGATAGTCATGTCCCGGATAGACTATGGTCGCCCCATCCATCGGCACGATCTTGTCGGTCAGGCTCTCGAACAAGGTCGGCGCATGGCCGCCATAGCCGCAATTGCCCGCCCCGGCGGCGAACAGCGTATCGCCGGAAATCAGGAAGGGTTTGCCACCATCCTCCCCGCTGAGCGCGATATGCGCCATGGTGTGCCCTGGCGTCGCCAGCACCTTCAGCGTCACTGTCGCGCCGATCACGATCTCGTCGCCGTCGGACAGCATGCGGTCGATGGGGAGGATCGTGCCCGCTGCCGCCAGCGGCGCCAGGATCTGCAGATCGTCCTGCGCCTTCATCGCCGCGTTGCGCCCGGCATGATCCCAATGTTCGTGCGTGTTGACGATCGCGGTCAGGTGCAGGCCGTTGGCGGCCACGGCCGCGCGCACGGCTTCGTCGTCATAGGGATCGACCGAAACCGCTTCGCGGGTTTCGCGGCAGAAGACGATATAATGGAAATGATCGAAGCGGGTGCCCGGCCGAAGCGGCAGCACCGCCATCACCAGTCGCCCGAGGCCAGCGCGTCGCGCAGATTGTCGAAGAACAAAGTATAGTTCGCCTCCGACATGGCGCGCGCCGCGTCCTCCGTCATGTCGACCGGCACGAAGGTGGAACGCGCGAGCAGCACGGATGCGTTCGGGCCGGCGGGGATCACCTTGGCGAAACCCAGATAGCCAGCAAAGGGCACGATATCGCCGGTATCGACGATCTCGAAGGTCATCTCCATCGCCTGCGGATCGAAATGGACCAGCTTTTCCTTCACGGTGCCGCTGCCCAGATGCCCCTCGGTCCGCATGGTGCGAACCATGCCGAGCCCTTCGCCCTCGAACGCGATTTCCGAGACGAAACCGAGTTCGGCGCGGCGCTGGCCGTCCTCGGTGGCGAACAGCCGCCACAGGCGGTCGGCGGATGCCTCGAAGCGCGAGGCGCGTTCGATCGTGATCATTGCCCCTTCCCCCCCTTGGCGAGCACCGCACCGCGTGCGCCCTTGTCGAGTTCCCATTGCAGCCGCATCTTGTGCACCTTGAGCACCATCGCGGTCTCCACGGCGGCGATATCCGGCTGGCCGTAGCAATGGTCGATCAGGAAGGTGCGATAATCCTCGTGCGACCGATGATAGGTCGCCAGGCCGATATCGAAGCGGCCCAACGTCATGATCAGGTAGAAGACTTCGGGCACGTCGCTCAGCCGGGCGATCAGCGCCTCGATATCGGCGCCCGGCGCCGCGTTGATGAAGGTCTGGGCATTGAACGCGTAACCGAAGGCCTCGGGCAACGCCTCCGCCTGGATGGTGATCACATTGTCGTCGATCAACTGGCGGACGCGGTTGCGCACCGTTCCTTCGGACACGCCGACCGCGGCGGCGATGTTGGAATAAGGCATGCGCCCGTCCTGCTGGAGCAGGCGGATGATGCGGCTGTTGAGCTCATGTGTATCGTCCACGCCCGATCCAGTCGCGACCGGTGAAGCCTCACCCCCGCGCCGTGCGCCGCCTCGTCCTTTTTCAGCCATATTCCAATCTCCTGGCGCCTTCGGATCCATGATCGGCAACTAGCCCATTGCGATGCTTTCCGCAACATACTCGTTTGAAATATACGTATTCCTCATCAACATCCACCATACAATGATGAATCCTTATTGACTCGCTCGAAATCGAGGCATATCCACAATCCAACCCGACAAACGGGATTTCAGGAGAATGCCTTGACCCAGGTTGCGCCCAGATTCGCGGCCCGATCGCTCGCGCCCCAGCCGGAGGGAAGCGACGGCCTGTTCAGCCAGACCTGGTTCCCGGTGTGCCGCTCGGACGAGGTCGTGAAGGACCGTGTGCAGGGTTTCGATTTCCTCGGCGGACGCGTGATCGTCATCCGCGACGCCGATGGCCAGGCGCACGTGATGAGCGCCTATTGCCCGCATATGGGCGCCGATCTGTGCACCGGCGAGATGATCGAGGGCACGGTGCGCTGCCCATTCCATTTCTGGCGATACGATGCCGAGGGGCGCTGCGTGGCGACCGGATCGGGCGATCCGACACCGCCGACCGCCCGGCTCTTCGCCTTTCCCACCGTCGAACGCTATGGCTGCATCTTCGCCTTCAACGGCGAGACGCCGCTGTTCGACATTCCGGATTTTCCCGACGCGCCGAAAAACCTGATCTGGAAAACCGGCGAATATGACCGCGAGATGCCGGCCGATCCCTGGGTGATCTGCTGCAACACGCCCGACATGCAGCATATCCAGGTCGTGCACGGCATCAGCTTCGATAACGGCATGCCGCATGATCGGGTCGAATGGTCACCGCATTCGATGGTCTATGAATTCGCGGGCACGATGCGCGACGGTTCGGCGATCAAGTTCCGCGTCGGCATCTTTGGCGCCAATATCTATTGGCAGGACGGGTATATCGACGGCCGCTGGTTCGGCTTCATCGCGCCGATGGGTCTGCCGAGACCCGGTCATTCCCGCCTTTTCTTCACCGTTGGCGTCGAGGACGATGGCAGCGACCCTGCCGAAGCCAGCGCCTTTCTCGACGCGATGTACGCGCTCGAAGTACATGTCGCGACCGAAGATTTGCCGATCATCGAGCATGCCCGCTTCAAGCCCGGCACGCTGACGCGCAGCGACCAGACGCTCGCGCGCTTCCTGCAATATCTGCGCGACTATCCGCGCGCGCATCCGTCGGCGGCATTCATCAGCTGACGCTCAACCTAGGGGAAACGATCATGAGGGGCGGCATCACCGACAGCGACCTGACCGAAATCCTGGCCTTGTGTCCGCGCCTCTACGCGGCCGTGGGCTGGAACCCGGAGCAGGCGCCCGACTGGGAGAGTTTTCGCGCCTGCTGCCATCCGCAGGCGATCCTCGCGCCGTTGAGCGCGGGTGCGGCCGCGACGATCACGATTCCCGATTTCATCGGCGCGATGACCGCCCAGCGCGCCTCCGGCGAGCTGATCGATTTCAGCGAAGTCGAGCTCGGCCGCCATGTCGAGGCGTTCGGCAATGTCGCCAGCGTCCGCAGCAGCTTCACCGCGGTCATGAACGGTGCCGAACGGCGCGGCGTCACCTTCGCGCAAATCGTCCGCCATGAGGGCCGCTGGCTCATCCTGTCGGCGATCTGGGACAATGAGGCGGAAGGCCGCCCCGTCCCCGCCGATCTCGCCTGAGGCGAAACCACAGCAACGATAAAATGAGGGAGTGAGGGGACATGGGGAAGAGGTATCGCGCCAAGGGGACGACCGCGCTGATCGCCATCGTGATCGCGGGATTCTCTGGAACCGGGACCGCGCTGGCACAGCAGACGACCGAGGCGAGTGAAGGCGGCATCGCCGACATCGTCGTCACCGCGCGCCAGCGCGAGGAGAATCTGCAGGAGATTCCGGATTCGATCACGGCCTTCTCCGCCAGCACGATCGCCGAACGCCGGCTGGACCGGATCGACGATTTCCTGGCGCTGACATCCAATGTCCGCATCAACAACGATCAGGATACCGCGACCAACAACATCTCGATCCGCGGCCTGGGATCGAACCGCAACCAGGCGGCGGCCGTCGCCTTTTCGATCGACGGCGTCGTGCTGCCCGATTCCGACGCCTTCACCATGGACCTGTCCGACGTCGAGCGCGTCGAGGTCCTGAAAGGCCCGCAGGGCGCATTGTACGGCAAGGGCGCGATCGCCGGCGCGATCAACATCACCACCAAGAAGCCGACCAACGAGGTCGAAGGCGAGGTCAAGGCCGGCTATGCCAGCGGCGACGCCTGGCGCATGTTCGGTGCATTGAGCGGGCCGATCGTCGAAGACGTCGTGCTCGCGCGCGTCTCGATATCGCACCGCGACGGCAACGGCACGATCGTCAACCGCCTCGACGGGCGCGGGCTCGACCGCAATCGCCAGACCCGCGTCACCGGCCGGATGATCGTCAATCCCAGCCCGGATTTCAGCATCGACCTGCGCGCGTCGCATACCAGGGAACGCGGCGGCGCCACCTGGTTCAGCCTGGTCAATGTGCTGGGGACCACGGGGGGTGAGATCACCAGTGCGATGGCGCGCATCCGCCCGAACCTGGACGGGGAATCGATCACGCGGCGCAAGGTGACCGACCTGTCGATGACGCTCAGCTACGACACCGCGATCGGCACGCTCAGCGCGATCAGCGCCTATGACAAGATCGACGTCTACTTCAATCAGGACCTCGACATTTCACCCTTCCCGCTGGTGCCAACTGCCGCGCAGGATCGGGTGACCAAGAGCTTCAGCCAGGAAGTGCGGCTGACATCGCCCGGCGACCAGCCGCTGCGCTACATCTTCGGCGCCTATTACCAGCATTCGAAGCGCGACATCGACACCTTCGCCGAGCTCGATTTCTGCCTGTTCGTCGGCAGTTGCTTCAGCGGTCCCGCCGGCGGTTTCGTCTCGGGCGGCGTGATTCCGGCGGTGCTTGCCGACAACCGCATCACCTTCAAGCAATATGCGCTGTTCGGGCAGGTCAACTACGACATCATGGACACGCTCGAGCTGACCGCGGCGCTGCGCTACGACACCAACAAGGCGCGGATCGACGATTATCAGGCGTCATTGGTCAATCGCGACACCTTCTCCAAGCTGCAACCCAAAGTCTCGCTCGCCTACAAGCCGTCGGACGCGCTGATGCTCTACGCGACCTATTCGCAGGGCTTCAAAAGCGGCAGCTTCAATCCCGCATCCGCCGGCCCCGCTTTTCCGCGCGTGATCGGGCAGGAAAGCTCCCGCAACTACGAGATCGGTGCAAAGACGAGCTGGCTCGACCGGCGCCTGATCCTGAACGCCGCGGCCTTCTACACCGAGCATCTCAATCCGCAGATCTTCCAGCTCGACGCGGCGACGCTGACCCAGGGTTCGCTCAATGCCCGGCGATCGGAGATCAAGGGCTTCGAGCTGGAGCTGAACGCGCGTCCGGCGCGCGGCCTCGATCTCAACGCCTCGCTCGGCTATATCGACGCGAAGATCACCGATTTCAACGGCACCGCCGCCTATGTCGGCCAGCAGCTGCCCAATGCACCCAAATTCACGCTGAACATCGGCGCGCAATATCGCCATCCGCTGAGCGACGCGATCGAGGGTCGCGTGCGCCTCGATTTCGCGGCGGTCGGGCGGCAATCCTTCCAGGATTTCCAGCTTCCCTCCAGCCCCGATGTCTATCTCTATCAAAAGAGCTACGGCACGCTCGATGCGACATTGGGGCTGGACGGTGCCAACTGGAGCGCGTCGCTGTTCGTCAAGAACCTGACCAAACGGCATTACGCCACCTCCGCCTTCTCGCGCTACATCTTCGCGGCCGGCTTCGTCCCGCTCAACGCCGACGCCGTGCAGATCGACACCGGCCGGATCGTCGGCGGCGAACTCAGCTTCAGATTCTAATCGGGAGGCACATGATGACGATCGACAGAGAAGGCTTCCATCTCGTGCCCGATGCCGAAAAGGCGTTCGGCTATGCTCAGGCGGTTCGGATCGGCGACCGGCTTCATATTGCCGGGTCACTCAGCCTCGACGAACATTTCGCGCCGATCCACGCGGGCGACATGGCCGCGCAGATCGGGCAAGCCTATGACATCATCCGCCGCACGCTTGCGGCATTCGATGCGGGCTTCGCCAACATTGTTTCCGAACGGATCTTCGTGACCGACATGGATGCCTTTCTCGCGGCAAACCACGCTCGGATCGCAGTCTATGCGGGCTGCGACCTGCCCGCGACCACCGCCGTCGAGGTGCGCCGCCTCGCCTTTCCCGAATGCCTGATCGAAGTGGAGATCATGGCAGCGATCTGAGCACGGAGATTCCGATGAACAGCGATATCGCACAACCGCCCGCCCGCTCCATCCATGTCGAACGCTCCGTGACGCTGGCGGCAGATGCCGACACGGTCTGGGCCGTGGTCGGCGATCTTGCCGACACGACGATCACCGAAGGGCTGGCGGAACGCGTCGAGGTCGAGGGCAATGGACTGGGCGCCACCCGCCGCTTTTTCCTGCCTGGCGGAAGCGGTATCGCCGAACGGATCGAGGCATTCTCACCCATCGATCGCAGCTATGCCTATCGCATCTTCGATTTTGGCCCACTGCCCTTCAGCGATTATCTGGGGTCCGCGCGGGTCGTGTCCGCCGGGCCCAACAGCGCCGTACTGTCCTGGTCGGCGGCGGCGCAACCGGTCGATGGCGCCGAGGACACCGCCCGCGCGATGATCGCGGCCAATATCGATCATGCGCTGTCCGCGCTGTCGGGGCGCTTCGGCACGGCGGCATCACGTTGACCCCGGCGGTCTGGACCGTCGGCGCCGACCGATCCGAACATGGCCCGCTCCGTGGCGAAGCGACGGCGGATGTCGTGATCATCGGTGCGGGCTATTCCGGCCTTGTGGCGGCTCTGGAAACACGCTCGGCCGGACTGTCAGTGACGGTGCTGGACGCCGGACAACCCGGCGCCGGCGCTTCCGGCGTCAATGCCGGCCATTTCGCGCCGATGATCATGCCGGGCACCAATCCGGCAAAGATCCGCGCCATGCTGGGCGAGGCGCGCGCATACCGCTGGCTGGGCATGATCGCCGGGTCCGGACGCTGGCTGACCGACTATATCGAGCGCCATGCCATCGCCTGCGACCTGACCCGCGGCTATCTCTGCCTCGCACGGTCCGATCGCAGCGTCGATCGCATGCGGTCCGGTTTCGCCGCCTGGGTGGAACATGGGGGATCATTCGAGATGCGCGACCGGCCCGCCATCGCCGACCATATCCGATCGCAGCGCTATGCCGGCGGCGCCTGGCTGCCCGAAGGCGGCACGCTCAATCCGCTCGCGCTGGTCCGGGGGCTCGCCGGTGCGGCCAAGGCCGGGGGTGTGAGCATTTTCGGGAACAGTCGAGTGCTCTCCGCCACGCGCGATGGCGGGCATTGGATCGTCTCGACCGCGCGGGGAGAAGTGCGCGCGCGCCGCATGCTGGTGGCGACAGGGGCAGCGCACCTGCCATTCGCCTCCCTGCGTGGAACCAGCTATCGCATGGCGGCAGCCGTCGTCGCGACCGAGCCGCTCGCCGATCGCGGCGCGACGATGTTCCCGCTGTGCGGCGGCATCGTCGACCTTGACGACAAGGCGGTGTTCAGTCCGACGATCGACGCGCGCGGTCGCCTTGTCGGCAGCGTATTGTGCGGCGCCGGCGCACCCGGCCTGCCACATACCGCCAAGCCGCTGTCACGCCGGCTGGAACGGACCTTTCCAGACATCGAACCGCCCGCCTTCACCCGGATGTCGTGGGGAGAGATGACGATATCGCCCAGCGGCCTGCCGCGCATCCTGCGCTTCGGCGAGGATGCTTGGGCGATCTCCGGCTGCAACGGCTTCGGCCTGACTCACGGCGTCGCCGCCGCGCGTGAAGCAGCGAAGCTGCTGACCGGCCTGCCGTCCCACGCGCTGGCGCTGCCCGTCTTTCCACCCAAACCGCTCAAGGGGCACCGCTTCGTGGCGTTCACGCTGCGATCGATGGTCGCGCCAGCGCTCAACCGCTTCGGCTGAGCAGGCTGGAATCTATAGATGGACGGTGGGGGTTTCCCCTTTGCCGACCATGCAGAGCGACGGTTTCGCGCCGCGCGTATATTGCAGCCGGCCGATACGGATGATGCTGATATAGCCCAGTCGCCGCGATCCGAGTCGGCGGTGCGACAGGATGGACGGGATATTATAGTCGGCGATGCTGCTCATCGTGCAGTCGAGTCCTTCCTGCCGCAACCACGCCTTCATCCCGCCCCACACCGCCGAAAATGCGCGGCTCATCCTCTTGTCCTCGCGCAGCCACATGCCGGTATCCCAGGCGGCATTGGCGGGCAGGACATAGCGGACATTCATGTCGCCCTCGTCATGCACCGCCTTGCCCATCCACGTGACGCCGATCAGTTCGTCATGCTGGTCGAAGATACCGAGACACTTCAGCTCACGCGCGAAACGCTCGGCCTGCGCCACGGCGTCGATATCGATCGTGTGGCCGGCAAGCTCGGCCGGATCCAGATTACGGCAGGAATAACCGCGCGGCATGTCGGGAATCCGCTCGATCGGCACCGCGATCAGCTTGTAGCGATGATAGGAGACATGCGGCAGCCGCGTGCAAAAATAGGCAAGCGCATAGGAGGCCATCCCCGTCAGGCCGAGAACCTTCAAAGCCAACATGCTCGGCATCCGATCGCCCCCGCGCGGCCAAGTGATGGCCCAGCCTTATCGCCATCGCGCCGCGCCGTCCAATCGGGTCGGTCAGGCGGCGATCACGCCAGCCGATAAGGCGCCGGATCGCCGCGTTCTTCGATCAACTGCGCGCGCGCTTCGGCACGGCAGCTATCGAGCAGCGTGTGCAAGGCAGGAAGGTGGGCAGCAGGGCAGAGCAGGGGGACCTGGCCCGGAAGCGCTTCGTCGCCATGCTGCGCGACCAATGCGATCAAGGCCGCCGCCTCGACCTCCTGCTTCCTCAGCAATGCGCCGCGCAGATCCCAGACCAGACCAAGACTCCTCCAGGCTCGCCAGCCGGCAGATGCTATCAGGATCGCATGCGGCGGACCATCGAAATGCCCTGCCGTGTTCGGACCGCTTATTGGCCGATCAGTTGCTGGCGACCTTGGTATAAGGCACGAACTTGCCGAGCCCGACAAAGCCGGACTGGAACTGTGTTCCGCGATCGAGCAGCCGAACCGTATCGAGGCTGCAAAGCTGCGAGCTATAGGTCTTGGTTACCATGATATCGTCGCGATCCAGCGAGGAGCCGCCGATATCGGGCCGGTTGACATAGAGCTTGTTTCCGCTCGTCCGATACAGGATCGCCGTCCGGTCGATGATCTCGCTGGAGCGGATATCGCGCAGATTGATGCAATCCACGGGCTTGCCGGCGACACGGCCGTCGAGCGCCTTGGCCAAGCGCGCTTCCGCCTTCACGGTCAATGCCGAAGGCGGCGCCGCCTGTGCCGGGAGTGCCGCCGCGAGCAACGCCGCGCCGATCGAGAGGATGATGGGGGTACGCATATCGTTCACCTCTGCTGAGTCTGTCCATTTCCGTATCATATCGAAACTGAACCGGTGATGAGCGCCCCCAAAAGATACGGCATTTCCATGCCGCCGCCAATCCCGTCGTTCCGAATGCGGATGCGCCGCTTCATGACTCCGGCGCTTCCAGCACAAGGACGACGCCATAGCGTGCGAACCGCATCCGGACACGCCGTCGCTGGGAACGGATGTCGGCCGATTTCGCGCTTGGCGTGCGCGACAAGCCTCGACAGGGCGGCACTGACGGACCATGACTGCCCGCCATGAAATGGCCTGTCTCCCTGCTCGCACTGCTCGCGCTCGCCGGCTGTGCGGCATCCGAACCCAATCCCCCCGCCGCATCGGCTTCCCCCGCCACGACGAAGCCAGCCAACGGCCAGATCCTGGCGGCGACCGCGCATCCGATGGCGACCGAAGCGGCGCTCGTCGTGCTCAGGCGAGGGGGCAGCGCGGTCGACGCCGCGATCGCGGCACAGGCGATGTTGTCGCTGGTCGAACCGCAGAGCTCGGGCCTCGGCGGCGGCGCCTTCATGACCTATTTCTCGGCGAAGGACGGCCGCGTCACCGTCTATAATGGACGCGAGACCGCGCCGATGGGCGCTTCGCCGCGCATGTTCCTGGGCGCGGACGGCAAGCCGATCAATCGCGGCGCCGCGATGACCGGCGGGATCGCGACGGGCGTGCCCGGCGTCGTCCGCATGCTCAAGCTGGCGCATGACGAACAGGGCAAGCTGCCCTGGAACACGCTGTTCGCCGACGCCGAGCAGGCGGCCGCGAACGGCTTCCCGGTCTCGCCGCGCCTTGGCCGCTTTGCGCAGGGCGGGCGCTATGCCCAGGCGGCGCAGCCCGATGTCGTCGCCTATTTCACCAAGCCGGACGGCAGCCGCTACCAGACCGGCGACACGCTGAAGAACCCGGCCTATGCCGATTTCCTCCGTCGCCTGGCGGCGCAAGGCCCCGATGCGCTTTATACCGGCAAGACCGCGCAGGCGATCGTCGCGAAGACCACCAGCGGTTCGCTGCCCGGCACGATGACGCTGAAGGACATCGCCAATTATCGCGCGATCAAGCGCGAGCCGCTGTGCGGGCCCTATCGCATGATCCTGGTCTGCGTGCCGCCGCCGCCGTCGAGCGGCGTCGGCCTGCTCCAGCTTCTCGCCATCCTCGAACGCACCGACATAGCCGAGCGCGGCCCCGCCGATCCACAGTCCTGGTACCTTTTCGCGGAGGCGAGCCGCGTCATGTACGCCGATCGCGACGCCTGGGTGGGCGACGTGCCTGACGTGCCGGTGAAGGGTCTGCTCGATCCGGCCTATGTCGCGAGCCGCGCGGCGCTGATCGGCCCCAGGGCCGGCCCACCGCCCGCCGCCGGCACCCCGCCCGGCGCGACGGCGCCCAAACGCGACGCCACCGTCGAACCCGGCGGCACATCGCATTTCGTGATCGTCGACAAATGGGGCAATGCCGTCTCGATGACGACGACGGTGGAATCGATCTTCGGTTCGGGCCGGATGGTCGACGGCTTCTTCCTCAACAATCAGATGACCGATTTCTCGTTCATTCCCGAAGGCCCCAATGCAGTCGGCCCGGGCAAGCGCCCGCGTTCGTCGATGACGCCGGCGATCCTGCTCGACGGCAAGGGCCATCTGGCGGGCGCGATCGGATCGCCCGGCGGCAATTCGATCCTCGCTTATGTCGGCAAGGCGACACTGGGCGCACTGGGCTGGAAACTGCCGATGGCGGACGCGATCGCGCTGCCCAACATCGTCGCGCGCGGCCCGAACTTCAACGCAGAGGCGGACAAGTTCGCACCCGGCGTGGTCGACGGCCTGTTCGCGCGCGGTATCGACGTGCGCGGGGCGAGCGGTGAGGAATCGGGGCTTCACGGCTTCCTCGTCACCCCCAATGGCTATGTCGGCGGGGCCGATCCCCGCCGCGACGGCAATTCGGTTACGGAGCCTGTGCAATGACCGTCCTTACCCCTTTCCACCTCGCCTTTCCCGTCGACGATCTCGATGCCGCGCGCCATTTCTACGGCACCGTGCTCGGCTGCGCCGAAGGGCGCAGCAGCGATCGCTGGATCGATTTCGACCTGTTCGGCCATCAGATCGTCACGCACCTGACCGACGAGCCCCGCGCCAGGCCGACGGGCAATGGCGTCGATGGCCATCATGTGCCCGTTCCCCATTTCGGCGTGGTGCTGACGCCCGAGGCCTGGGACGCGCTGGCGGAGCGGATAAAGGCGCACGACATCAGCTTCGTGATCGAGCCCTATACCCGTTTCAAGGGCGAGACCGGCGAGCAATCGACGATGTTCTTCCTCGACCCGGCGGGCAATGCGCTCGAATTCAAGGCATTCGCGGATATGGATCAGCTCTTCGCGGCCTAACCGCCCGCCGCGTTCATGGCCCGGCCGGTCGTACGCTATACCCAATGATGGATTCCCAAGCGCGCGGCGATGGTGTTGATGGACGCGGGCAAAAGGAGTTTTTGGCTCTTGTATTCGCGTATCAAGGCGTTCGTTACCAGGTCGACCGGCATTATCGCGCTATTGGCGCTCGGTGCCTGCGCTTCGGCGATCGTTCCGCCGCCACGCAATCAGGCGCCCCGCGCTGAAGCCCCACGCGCGCAACCGCCCCGTTCGCAACCGCCCCGCTCACAATCGCCGCGCACCCAGCCGCGTCCGCCGGCACCAGTGCCGCGGTCGCCAACGCCGCTGCCGCCCGCGCCCACGCCGATCCAGCGCCCCACCGCACCGCCGGCCGAGCGCCCCGTCCAGGCCTCGCGCGCGCTGGAGAACGCGATCCGGTCATTAGGCTCGAATTTCTCCGGAAGCGTCGGCATCGCGGTGCGCGACGTCCATCAGGACTGGCTGATCGAATATAATGGCCGGCGGCCGATGCCGCAGCAGAGCGTCAGCAAGCTCTGGGTCGCGACCACCCTGCTCGACGGCGTCGACAAGGGCCGGATCTCGCTGTCTGACAGCGTCACCATCCGCGCGGAAGACCTGACGCTGTTCCACCAGCCGATCCGCGCGCTTGTCGGCAAGGACGGCTTTGCCACGACGATTTCGGACCTGCTCGATCGCGCGATGACGCAGAGCGACAATACCGCGAACGATGCGTTGCTCCGCCGCGCGGGCGGGCCGGACGCGGTGCGCGCCTTCCTCGCGCGCAACGGGCTTTCCGACATCCGCTTCGGCCCCGGCGAGCGGCTGCTCCAGGCGGGCACGGCCGGGCTCACCTGGCAGCAAAGCTATTCGCGCGGCATCGCGTTCCAGGAAGCGCGCAACAAGCTGAGCCGGCCGACGCGCGAAGCCGCGCTCGACCGCTATCTCGCCAATCCGCCCGACGGCGCGACCGCCGTTGGACTGGTCAATGGCCTCGCCCGGCTGAAGCGCGGCGAGATGCTGTCGAGCCGATCGACCGACTATCTGATCCAGGTGATGACCGAGTCCAAGACCGGCCCCAGACGACTGAAGGGCGGCCTCGCCCCAGGGTGGCGCTTCGCGCACAAGACCGGCACCGGCCAGGAACTGGGCGGCCGCGCGACCGGCTATAACGACATCGCACTGCTCACCGCGCCCGATGGCCGAACCTATGCCGTCGCGGTGTTGATCGGAGAGACGACACGGCCGATTCCGGAACGGATGAGCCTGATGCAGGCGGTAACGCGGGCCATCATCGCCAATCATTGACATTCGGGTGAGGCTGGGCTGCGAACGGCACCGCCCTGCGCTTCCGGTGCTCACGTACTGATGTACGCTGCGCGCCGGTTCTCGGTCGGTACCATTCTCGCTCCATCCTGACCCGAATGTCGGCTCAGCCTTCTGCGCCGAGGCGCCCTGTGTCGGGGAGGGAATACAGCCAGGCCTCAGGCCTCCGCCTTGCCTCCCCGCCGCACCGCCGCCGTTGTCGCGGCCACGTCCATGGTGACATTGCCGACGGTGCGGACCAGATCGGGGATCATCTCCACCGCCACCAGCAGCGCCAGCGGTTCCAGCGGCACGCCCATCGCGGCGGCGATGGGGGCGATCGAGGTGAAGAAGCTGATCTGCCCGGGCAGGCTGACCGATCCCATCGTCGTGACGGCCGCGACGACCAGGCCGGTGGCCAGCACGCTCGGCGTCAGCGGAATGCCGAACCAGTGCGCGATATAGATGGCGACGGCCAGGTTCATCGCCGGCCCGGTCGCACGGAAGATCGCAACCGCGATCGGCAGCGGCACACCCGCGGTCTCGGCCGGGATGCCCAGTTTCTCGCAGCTCTTGAGCATCGCGGGCAATGAGGCGAGCGAACTCTGGGTCGAGATCGCGACCGCCTGCGCCGGCGCCACCGCGCGAATGAAATCGCCCAGCCGCACCTTGCCGCCGAAGATGGCGAGCGGATAGGCCATGCCCCAGACCACGATGCCGGCCAGGCTGACGACGATGACGTAATGCGCCAGCGCGCCGATCGCGGAGGTGCCGGCGTTGACGCCGACGACAAAGGCGAGCGCGATCACGCCAATCGGCGCGATCAGCAGCACCCAGCCGACGATGACCAGCATCGCCTGCTCGATCGCGGAGAAAAAGCCGACCAGCCGCTCGCGCGCCTCGGCGCCCAGCCGCGTGACCGCGATCGCGAAGACGGTGACGAACAGGATCAGCGGCAGCATCGAATCGCTCGATGCAGCGGCGGCGATCGGATTGGTCGGCACGATCGTGCGCAGGAAATCGAGAACGCTCGGCGCCTGGCCGACAGCCTCGGTGCGCGAGCCCAGCGCCGCGCTCAGCGCCTTCGCGGATTCGCCGGGGATCGGCCAGAGCTGAAGCACCGCCGGCACCAGCAGCGCCGCGACCGTCGCGGAGATCCAGAGAACGATCGCGAAGAGGATGACCGATCGGAACGCCAACCGCCCGCCCCGCGCGCTGTCCGCGGTCCGGGCGATGCCGGTGATCATCAGCGCGACCACCAGCGGCACGATCGTCATGCGCAGGCCATCGAGCCACAATGTCCCGATCGGTTCGGCGACCTTGGCCAATTCGCCCCACCCCGTCTGCCCTGCGATGATGCCGAGCGTGAGGCCGGCGACAAGGGCGATCAGGATGCGCGTGGTATTCGACATGACTTCGGTTTAGCGCGAAGCCGCATCGCGGCAAGCGGGAACGGTCATGCAAGTCACGGAACCACCCACCTCACGATATGGCTGACCCAGGCGGCGGTCGGCACGCCATCGCCGTTGAGAGCGGGAAGATAGCGGCCACGCTTCGTCACGGCATCACACGCGGTCTGATCCAGAATGATATCCCCCGAACTCTGAACGGTCCTGCATTCGCCGATCCGGCCGTGTTGATCGACCTTCCACAGGATCGTCGTGTTGCCCCGCAGCCGCCGCCTGATCGCCAAGCTCGGATAGTCCTCGTTTCTCATCCATATGCCGCCTACATCCCGTGGAATCAGGGTGCGTACGGCGGGATCGACGCCCCAGCGCTTCAGCAGATCGATTTCACACAGATCGTTGGCCTTGAGCGCTGCCTCCATGGCATCCGCCTGCAGGATGGTCGGCGCCTGTCGCTCAAGATCGATTGAGATCGCCTTGGCCGACGCCACTGCCTTCAGCGCATCTGGACGTACGGCGAAGCGTACCACGCGCCTTCCCGTTCCGCCGGCACTGAGCGCGCTGTGATACTCGGACTCGATCACCCGCCCCCCGGGGGGCAGCACCAACTTCACCTTGCCCTCGTATATCGCGCCCTTCTCTCGATCCGGCATGAGCAGAGCCAGCCCCACCCTTTGCGCCAGCGGCAGGAAACGGATCGCGAAGGTGATCCGATCCTCGCCTTCGCCATAATCCCGGGAAAGAACGCATTGGCTGTCGGCATATTCGACAACCCATTTGCCCGAGGGCAAGCGGGGCGGCCCCACCGGTTGGGCCGCCGCACCGGACGGAAGCGCTATGCACGCCGCCCATCCCAGGCCGATCGAGGCAAGCTTTCTCATCAGGTGCAACTAGGCGCGATGGCAAGTCGGGACAATCCCGGCCGGATAGTCTCTCAGCCCTTGCACTGGCCATAGCCCGGCCCGCGCACCGCGCGGCCGGGGGTGGCGCCGGTATGCTCGCCGTCCCTCAGCACCTGCACGCCGTTGACGAAGACATGGCGCATGCCGGTGGCATAAACCTGTGGTTTCTCGAAGGTCGCGTGATCGGTGATCGTCGCCGGATCGAAGATCGCGATATCGGCGAACATGCCGGGCTTCAGCGAGCCGCGATCCTTGATGCCCAGGTTCGACGCCGGGAAAGCGCTCATCCGCCGGATCGCGTCGGGCAGCGTGATCACCTTCTCGTCGCGGACATATTTGCCGAGCAGCCGCGCGAAATTGCCATAGGCGCGCGGGTGCGTGCTCGATTTCAGGAACACACCCTCGGGCGCCTGCGACGAGGCGTCCGATCCGAAGCTCATGAAGGGCAGCGCGACCTGCTTTCGGACATTGTCCTCCGTCATCATGAAATAGGTGGTGTCGACGCGGCTGCCGTCCTCGATCACCAGGTCCATCGCCACTTCCTCGGGCGGCTTGCCACGCTCTGCCGCCACTTCCGCCAGCGACTTGCCGATATATTTGCGCAACTCCGGGTTCTTGAAGCCGGTGAACTTCATGTTCGCCGGGCCGACGCCGTAGAAATAATTCTCCCAGGTCGTTGCGGGCTTCTTCATCTCCTCGGCCATGCGCGCGCGCGTCGCCGGATCCTTCATCCGCCCGATCCACGCCTCCAGCCCGCCATCCTGCGCCCAGGTTGGCATCGCCGCGTCGAGCCCGGTGGCCCCCGCCGGATAGGTGTACATGTCCGTCGTGATGCGCAGTCCCTCGGCGCGCGCGGCTTCGATCTTCGCGATCGCCTGATCGTATTTCGCCCAGTTGGTGCGACCCGCCATCTTGAGGTGATAGACCTCTGCGGGCGTGTTCGACTTTCGCGAGATCTCGATCAGCTCGTCGATCGATTCGAGCAGCCGGTCCCCTTCGGACCGCATATGGCTGATATACATGCCGCCGCATTTGCCGGCCTCGGCGGTGATCGCGATCAGCTCGGGCGTCTCGGCATAAGTGCCGGGCGCGTAGATCAGCGAGCTACCGACCCCCATCGCGCCCTCGTCCATCGCCTGGCGGACGAGCGCGCGCATCCGGTCGAGCTGTTCGGGGGTAGGATCGACATCCTTCTCGCCCAGTTCGTGGACGCGCACCGTCTCCGCGCCGACGAAGCTGCCGAAATTGGTCGAGACGCCCTTTTTCTCGAGGAAGTCGAAATAGCCGCCCAGGGTGGTCCAGCTCACCGGGAATTTCACATCGCCCTGGCGGCGTTCGGCATCGGCCTTCATTTCCGGGCTCACCGGGCCCATCGAGGTGCCCTCGCCCATCACTTCCAGCGTCACGCCCTGGCGGATATCGCTCTGCGACTTGCCATCGACGATCAGCGAGACATTGGCCCAGCTCAGCATGTTGATGAAGCCCGGCGAGACCGCCAGGCCGCGCGCGTCGACCTCCGCCTTGCCCTTGCCCTCGACACGCGGCGCGACCGCGACGATCCTGTCGCCCTTCACCGCGACATCGCCGCGATAGCCCTCTCCGCCCGACCCGTCATAGATGGTGCCGCCGCGGATCACGACGTCATAGGCCGGCGGCGCGGCGAGCGCGGCGGTGGTGGAACACAGGGCGAGGAGGAGGAGCGTGGCGCGTTTCATGACCGCAGCCTAGCCGGGTTTTCAGGATTGGCAATTATCGAGCGCTAAACGGCCGATAATTTTCCATTCGGGCAATCATCCAGATCGGCGGAAGCGTCGATCTCCGTCTTGTCGCCAGTCGATCCACGCCCCATCTACCGCGTCTCGCGCCGGCTTGCGCGACCGGAACAAATCTGGAACAATTCACCCCATGCTGACTCATATTTCGGTGCGCGGCGCGCGCGAGCACAATCTCAAGGGCGTGGACGTCGAGATCCCGCGCGACACGCTGACGGTGATCACCGGCCTGTCGGGATCGGGCAAGTCGAGCCTCGCCTTCGACACCATCTATGCCGAGGGTCAGCGCCGCTACGTCGAATCGCTGTCGGCCTATGCGCGGCAATTCTTGGAACTGATGCAGAAGCCCGATGTCGATCATATCGAGGGGCTGAGCCCGGCGATCTCGATCGAGCAGAAGACCACCAGCCGCAATCCCCGCTCGACCGTCGCGACCGTCACCGAGATCTACGATTATATGCGCCTGCTCTGGGCGCGCGTCGGCATTCCCTACAGCCCGGCGACGGGGCTGCCGATCGCGGCGCAGACGGTCAGCCAGATGGTCGACCGGGTGATGCAGTTGCCGGAGGGCACGCGCTTCTACCTGCTCGCCCCCGTCGTGCGCGGCCGCAAGGGCGAGTATCGCAAGGAACTGGCCGAATGGCAGAAAGCGGGCTTCACCCGCGTGCGCATCGACGGCGAGTTCCACGACATCGAAAGCGCGCCCGCACTCGACAAGAAATACAAGCACGACATCGAGGTGGTGGTCGATCGCATCGCGGTACGCGAGGGGATCGAGACACGGCTGGCCGACAGTTTCGAAACCGCGCTGAAGCTGGCCGAGGGCCTCGCCTATGCCGACATGGCCGACGGCCCGGTGCCGGGGCGCGAGACGACGGGCGCCGATGGCGGCGCGATGAAGGGCGCGGGCGTGCCCGAGAACCGCATCGTCTTTTCCGAGAAATTCGCCTGCCCGGTTT
Source organism: Sphingomonas sp. FG14 (assembly GCF_057809675.1). Classification (NCBI taxonomy): domain Bacteria; kingdom Pseudomonadati; phylum Pseudomonadota; class Alphaproteobacteria; order Sphingomonadales; family Sphingomonadaceae; genus Sphingomonas; species Sphingomonas sp. FG14. The sequence goes on from NZ_JBMDKK010000004.1 coordinate 95,976, forward strand.
CCGGCTTCACCATCGCCGAGATCGAGCCGCGCCTGTTCAGTTTCAACGCGCCGCAAGGCGCCTGCCCGGCGTGCGACGGGCTGGGCGAGAAATTGCTCTTCGACGAGGATCTCGTCGTCCCCAATCACGCGCTGAGCCTGAAAAAGGGCGCGATCGTGCCCTGGGCGAAATCCAACCCACCTTCGCCTTATTATATGCAGGTGCTCGACAGCCTGGCGCGAGAGTTCGGTTTCGCGCTGGACACGCCTTGGCAGGACCTGCCGGGCGAAGTGCGGCTGATCATCCTGCACGGCACCGGCGGAAAACCCGTCACACTGCGTTTCCAGGACGGGCGCAAATCCTATGAGGTGAAGAAGGCGTTCGAGGGCGTGATCGGCAATCTCAATCGCCGCATGCTTCAGACCGAGAGCGCCTGGATGCGCGAGGAGCTGGGCAAATACCAGTCAGCGGCGGCGTGCGAGGTGTGTGAGGGCGCGCGGCTGAAACCCGAGGCGCTGGCGGTGAAGGTCGCCATGGCCGATATCAGCAGCATCACGCGCATGTCGGTGGTCGATGCGCTGCCCTGGTTCACCGACCTGCCCAATCACCTGAGCGACCAGCAGCGCGCGATCGCCGAACGCATCCTGAAGGAGATCGTCGAGCGCATCGGCTTCCTCAACAATGTCGGGCTCGACTATCTCAATCTCGATCGCACCAGCGGCACGCTCTCGGGCGGTGAATCGCAGCGCATCCGCCTGGCCAGCCAGATCGGCAGCGGGCTTTCGGGCGTGCTCTACGTGCTCGACGAGCCGTCGATCGGCCTGCATCAGCGCGACAACGACATGCTGCTGGCGACGCTGCGCCGCCTGCGCGACCTGGGCAATACCGTGCTCGTCGTCGAACATGACGAGGATGCGATCCGCACCGCCGACCATGTCATCGACATGGGGCCGGGCGCGGGCGTGCATGGCGGCGAGATCGTCGCGCAGGGCAAGCTGGGGGATATCCTCGCCAACGAAAACAGCCTGACCGGCGATTATCTCGCCGGCCGCCGCGAAGTGCCGGTGCCGGCGAAGCGCCGCAAGGGCACGGGCAAGAAGCTGACGGTGCACAATGCCACCGCCAACAATCTGCGCGGCGTGACCGCGTCGATCCCGCTCGGCACCTTCACCTGCATCACCGGCGTGTCGGGATCGGGCAAGTCGAGCTTCACCGTCGACACGCTGTATGCGGCCTCGGCGCGCGCGCTCAACGGTGCGCGGGTGATCGCAGGCAAGCATGAGAAGATCACCGGGCTCGACCATCTCGACAAGGTGATCGACATCGATCAGTCGCCGATCGGCCGCACCCCGCGATCGAACCCGGCCACCTATACCGGCGCCTTCACCAATATCCGCGACTGGTTCGCCGGGCTGCCCGAGGCGGAAGCGCGCGGCTACAAGCCCGGCCGTTTCAGCTTCAACGTCAAGGGCGGCCGCTGCGAGGCCTGCACCGGCGACGGGCTGATCAAGATCGAGATGCACTTCCTGCCCGACGTCTATGTCACCTGCGATGTCTGCCACGGCGCGCGCTACAATCGCGAGACGCTGGAGGTGAAGTTCAAGGGCAAGTCGATCGCCGACGTGCTCGACATGACCGTCGAGGATGCGGTGGAGTTCTTCAAGGCGGTGCCGCCGATCCGCGACAAGATGGCGATGCTCGCCGAAGTCGGCCTGGGTTACGTCAAGGTCGGCCAGCAGGCGACGACGCTGTCGGGCGGCGAGGCGCAACGCGTGAAGCTCGCCAAGGAACTGAGCCGCCGGGCGACGGGCAACACGCTCTACATCCTCGACGAGCCGACCACCGGCCTGCATTTCGAGGATGTCCGCAAGCTGCTCGAAGTGCTCCATGCGCTGGTCGAGCAGGGCAACAGCGTGGTCGTGATCGAGCATAATCTCGACGTCATCAAGACCGCCGACTGGATCATCGATCTTGGCCCCGAGGGCGGCGTGAAGGGCGGCGAGATCGTCGCCGAAGGCACGCCCGAAAAGGTCGCTGAGAATCCGCGCAGCTTCACCGGCAGCTATCTGAAGCCGCTGCTCGTGCGGGGGAAGAAGGCACCGGCGAAGGAACTGGCGCTGGAGGGCGAAGCGGCGGAGTGAAGCCCTTGCCGCAAGACGGGTGACGGAAATCCTGATGCCCGCATGAAGGAGCCAGGATGGAATAGCGGCGACAGCCAAGCGATACACGTCGCGCCCCTGACCAAGGGACGCAGTGCCGTCAGGGCGTGTAGCGCATCCTCTCCCGGTCGGGGTCGACCTGTGGATAAGCACGGTCTCCGCGAACATTGACCATCGGCTTCGCGGCGTCGCGCATCGCCTGTTCGCGTTCTCGCCGCTGGATCTCCACGCCTCTGGACGGAGCATGCGGCGTGACGCCGCGTTGTTCGGCTTCGGCGCGCTCCATCATCCCCTTTATGCGGGGCAGGTCGAACTGAACGAAGCGCTTGATGTCGCCATGCTCCATCTCCTTCGCCATGGCATCCATCATCTGGCCGGATGCCAACTCCAGAAAGGCGAAATTGGGCTTCATCCCGACCGGTCCGCCATCAAGATCGAAGGTCGCGCCAAGCTTTGTCTTGCCATCGGCGGTTGGCTCCACGGTGAAGTCGATATCGGCGATCTCCTCGCCATCCGCCAACACTTCGATCGAGACCGACTTGTCTTCGCGCTTCTCGGTCTCGAAGGTGAGCGCCTTGCCCTTTCCGGCAAGGCCGTCCGGCCCGGCCACTGGCGCCTGCATGCCGGGCTGGAAGTCTTCGATACGCTGCGCTTCGACCAGGTCGGCGCTCGCTGCGAGCAATTCATATACCGTTTCCGGCGATTGATTCACGATTCGCTCGTGATGCACGCCGCCATCGCTTGTCGCATAGACGCCCGCCGCCGCGACACCCACCATGCCGATGATCGCACTTCGCATATGGCCCCACTCCCCCGGCCAGCGGGACAATGGAGGTGAGCGGTTAACGATCGATCTCCGTATCGCGCAATCTGATCCAATACGGATATAATTCCACCTTCGAGACCGTGCTTCAAAGAGCCGTAGATGCGAAGTACGGCGAACGCGCTCGACAGTCTTATCCGGCCGCATTAGCGGAAATCATGTTTTGGAGGGGGGACTATAACCATGGAAGTCTTGCTGATCCTCTGGCTCCTGTGTGGCGTGGCCGCGATGCTTGTCATGCAGAACAAGGGGCGGAGCGGATGCGGCGGATTCGCGCTTGGCTTCCTGGTGGGGCCGATCGGGTTGGTCATCGCGCTGATTCTTTCGTCGGATCATCGCGAACTTGAAAAGAAGGCGCTCAACGACGGTGCGATGCGCAAATGTCCGCAATGCGCCGAACTCGTGCGCGCGGAGGCCCGCAAATGCCGCTTCTGCGGCACCGACCTTCCCTCGATAGACTGACCGCGCGAGTTCGGGAACATCGCGACGCACCGGGTCGTTCTTCGGATATCAGGAACGATCAGGACACGGCCGATGAAACCGATTTTCCTCGCCGCGCCGGCGCTTCTTCTGTGCGCGGCGCACGTCAGCGCACAGACTCCACCGGCGACTGACCCAGGCCATCCGCGTACACCTCTGGAGCAGGATCGCGGTTACGACAAGCCGAGCGCCCGCACCGATGCGATCAACGCCCCCAATCAGGCCGAACGCGCCGCCGCCAATGCCGAAGTGGCGGCACGTCCGCCGAGCCGGACGGAGATGAGCCCCGAAGCGCAAGCGCAATATGACGCGGATCTGGCGGCCTATCTCTCCGCGCTGCGCACGCGTCGACAGATCGCCGCCGCGGACGAGCGGCTGTATGTACGCCAGCAGACGGCCTATGCAGATGCGATGTATGTCTGGCGCCTGCAGGTGGCCGACTGCCGCGCCGGCCGCAAGGAAGCGTGCAAGGCCCCCGCGCCCGATCCGGCCGATTTCTTTAAATAGGGCGAAAGACGCCACCTCACATACAAGGAGACGCCGCATGATCGTCGACAATAGCGAAATCGAAGAGGCCTTTGCCGAGGCACAGCGGCAAAGGGGGCAATCGGGCAGTCCCGGCGACGATGGCCGGATCGGTGCGGGGCCAGAGGATGATTTCGCCGACGAAGGCTATGACGACAGCCAGCGCGCCGAGATACTCGAAGCGGAAAGCCAGGGCCCGCGCGGTGCGCGTGGCGTCCTGCAGACTGACATCACCCCAGATCTGGGCGGCGGCGATGCCGATGATGACGAAATCGAGGACGATGCGGATCGCATCGACCGGATCGAAGACACGGACGAACCTTTCACGCGCGGCGATTGAAGCAGGAGCGTCCGGTCGGCGCCCATTCCATCACAGGCGGGCCGACGACCTCAGCCACCCCGGAAAACGCGGTTTGGCAGCGTCGCGCGCGGTTGCTGCGGCGGGATACAAGTGGCCAGCATGTCAGCGCGCACGATGGGCTGGGCGATATCCGACGCGGTGGGACGAAGCACACTCGATTTTTGTGTCGGCATCGTCATCACGCGTCCTCCATCCTGTGTTGGTGAAGGGCAAAATCGTGACCGGCCTTGTTGGTTCAAATCGCTGCGGCGCAGCAGAGATTATCCCTTGCACCCGGCATCTGAACGGATGAGCCGATACATCGGATAGGTTCCATAGCGTTTGGCGAGCGCGATCCGGCCAACATAGCGGCAGCGGTACGTATCCGGCGCCTCCAGCGCCAGGATCGCGGCGAAAGGTTCGGTGACGAAGACCGCGCCGGGCGGCGTCACCGGTTCGATCCGCGCGGCGCGCGACACTTCGGTGCCATAGAAATTGATGCGCCCGGTGATCCGATCGAGCGTCCGATAAGCGGGGCCGTAATGCGCGCCGATCCTCATGCCGCCGCCATGCGCCAGGCCGAGCGATCCATAATCGAAATCGGCCAGCCGGTACTGGAGCGCCAGCGCGATCTCGGCGGCGGCGGTCGCGCTCGACGCGACCGCATAAAGCGCGTCGCCCCAGCTGTTGCGGCACAGCACCTCGTCGCCGCGCTCGTCGAGCACATCGGCGACATGACGCATCACGCCATTCCAGAAGCTCGGCAACACGGTTTCGGCAAGCCCCGAGAAACCGGGAAAATCGGTGAACAGGATCGCAGCCAGCGCGCGATCGCTCTGGGCCTCAGCTTCGGCCGGCGGGCGCACCAATGCCCGGTCGATCCTTCCGGGATCGACGATATCGGTTTCGCCGCCACGCTCGCGCCAGACGGCGACGTCAGCGCCGGTGCCCGCCGATCCCGATACCGCCAACCCATCCCATATCGCGAACTGGCGCGGCGAAGTGCCAAGGTGGTGGGGGCGCCGCCCCCCCCCCCCCGCCCGCCCCCCCCCCCCCCCCCCCCCCCCCCCCCGCCAGCCCCATCGCGACACGGCTGCCATAGGCGAACTGATCGGGGTCGCCGACATAGGCCATCTCGCTGGCGAAGGTCCGGCTGGTCGCCGCCGCCAGGCAGCGTTCGAAACGCGGCACCCAGGCGTCACCGGCGGGGCGGATCGACTGGGCGATGAAATCCTCATGCGCGAAGGGCAAAACCACATGCAGCTCACCGCCACGCGCTAGCATCGCCTCCGCGATCAGGATGTCGGCGCCCGCCGCCAGCGCGCCATAGGCGAAGCCGACATCGTCCGCCGCCAGACGGGATGCGATCTCGGCCGCGAGCATGGCCTCGGCATCAGCGTCGGAAGCGAACATATGCCCGCAATAATGGATCACGCGCGGCGGCCGGATCGGCGCGAGCAACCGTTCGGTCGCGCCCTCCGTCAGCCCCATATGCGCGGCCAGCGCAACGAATTGCCGGCACGTGGTCGATCGCGCGCCATGATCGGCGCCGTCGAGCGTCACCGCGCGGCGCAGCATCGCCTCGCTCTCGGTGGCGTGCCCCAGGATCAACATGGCCTCGGCGCCGGTCGCCGCCGTATAATAATCGCGCGGATCATCGATCGCGGGATGGCGCAGGATCGCCTCCGCGATTTGCCGCGCATCTTCGCTCCGCCCGCACAAAGCCGCGAGGCTGGCGGCGTTGATGCCGGGATAGGGATCGCCGCTGCCGTCGAACAGCGCATCATATGCATCCGACGCGGCCGCCAGCGCATCCAGCCGGTGATCGCCCGGCGGCATCGCGAGCGCGCGATCCTTGAGCAGCCGCGCGCCGATCGCACGGTGGTGCGGATCACTGGATCGATCGAGGCCATATTCGCCGAACAGTTCCGCCGCGCGATCAACATCGCCCATCCGCGCCAGCGCCAGCACAAGCTGATGCCGGATCGCGGCGGATTCATCACCCTCGCCGACCGCCGACACCGCCTCGTCATAAGCCGCGATCAGGTCGCCGCGCGCGATCGCCCGGCGCGCGCGATCGAGCGCTTCGGTCATCGATTCAATCTGCCGCCTCGCCGATGGCTTCCGCGTCTTGGGCGGCTTCGCGCGCCACCGCAGCGCGCCGGCGCAGCAGTTTCGCGGTGACGATGATCGCCGGCACGAACAATGCGACGATGCCGAAGACCAGCGCGAAGATGTCACCCGGGCCGGCATAGCTGTCCAGCAGCTTCTTGAGCGGCGTCCAGCAGAACCAGACGGCGACGATCCAGAGCAATGCGCCGATATACAGCGCCAGCCGGTTCTCCAGCACGATGCCCAGCCCGGAAAGGCCGCCGTCCGACCTGCCGGCCTTGGCGCCGGAGGCAGCGCGGAAACGGGCGAGCTCCATCTCCGCCTGTTGCTGCCCCGTGCGCGCCTCTTCCAGTTCGCGACGCATCCGCACCATTTCGCGCGCGCCGGTCGCGACTTCGCCCGATTGCGCCTTGGCCGCATCCACCTGTTCGGCAAGCTCGGCCTCCAACGCCGCGCGCTTGGCGCGCTCGCCGGCGAGCTGCTGGCGCATGTCGGGCATGGCGCGTTCGACGATGGTGTCGATCACGTCGGACGCCAGCGGATCGGCCGCATTGCGCGCCAGCCAGCGCTTCCAGTCGTCGATGCTGCCGGTGCGGCTCAGCCGCGCATATTCCGCCAGGCCCGGACGGTCGAGCAATTCGCCGATCCGCGCGACGATGCCGATCCATACCGGATTGTCGCTGCCTTCCGCCCCCACCGGCAGTATCTCCGCCTGGACCGATCGGAATTCGAGCGGCAACTGGCACGGTTCAAGCTGGACCGCGATCAGCCCGCTGCGTTCCTTGCCGGTGCGCGCCTCGTTGCGGACCCAGTCGGATTCGGCGGAGGTCTGCGACCAGAGCACGAGCAGCGCCTTGGCCGCCTCGATCTCGCGTTCGATCTCCCGATCGAACGACGCGCCCGCGCCGATCCCGGCATCGAACCACACGCCGATCTTGAGCGCGGCGAGCGCGTCGCGGATCGCGATGCAGCGATCGCGATCGTTCCGGGAATAGCTGATGAAGATATCGGCCATGGCTGTTTCCTGCCCGTCCGGTTGGCGATGACAGGACTATAGACCAGGCTGGTGGAGCGGCAAGTGATCGCCGGCACAGCATGCGCGTCCTCGCAAGATTCGCTGTGAGTGGAAGGTCATGGCTCTGTCATGATCGCCGACTAGCGTTCGCCATCGGCATCCGCCGAGCAGAATATTCGAGCGCGGGCGGATCGCAGCGCGGGCTTCGAGCCCCGCAAGGACGCCGCCGGCGCGTCGTGTGAAAGGGACAGCACGATGACGGCCGACTATTTCTCTCTCGCAGGCGGCAAGTTCGAACAGAACTGGACCAATACCGGCCTGATCACCACCGATGACAACTGGTCCGCCGTCCCGAGCATCATCGGTTATCGCGGCGACGACATCACCACGGTCACCGCGACCGATCCACAGACCCTGCTGGGCAATGATACACCGGGCGTGGTCGACGTCATCGCCAATCAGACCAACCCCAATACGCAGGCCACGGGCGGCGTCGCCGAATTCGCGATCACCGATCCGACGATCGCACTACAGGGATCGGGCACCGCCGACGCGCCCTATATCGTGATCCATCTCGATTCGACCGGCCGCCAGAATATCCAGTTCAGCTTCAATGCCCGCGACATCGACGGATCTGCGGACAATTCCGTCCAGCAGATCGCAGTCCAATACCGGACCAGCCCAACGGGTAGCTGGACCAACCTGCCTGCCGGCTACATCGCCGATGCAAGCACCGGCCCCAACCTCGCGACCCTGGTCACGCCGGTTTCGGTGACGCTGCCCGCCGGCGCCAATAACCAGGCGACGCTCCAGATCCGCGTGATGACGACCAATGCGATCGGCAATGACGAATGGATCGGCATCGACGATATCGTCGTGACCAGCAGCGCGATCGCGCCGTCTGCTCCGGCCGTCTCGATCAACGATGTCAGCATGCTCGAAGGCGATACCGGCACCACCCAGTTCGTCTTCACGCTGACGCGCACCGAAGCCGGGCAGGCCGCATCGGGCAGCTTCACCGTCGCGCCCGGTGCCACCAATCCCGCCTCAGCCGGCGATTTCGCTGGCAACGCTTTTCCCAGCGGCACCTTCAGCTTCGCCGTCAACGACCTGACGACGACAGTCACGATCACCGTGGCGGGCGACAGCGGTTTCGAACTGGACGAGAGTTTCGCGGTCACGCTGGGCGATCTCGTCAATCTCTCGGCCGGCGACACCACCGGGCTGGGCACGATTCAGAACGACGATATCGCACCCAATAACGGCGTGCTGTCGGTGGGCGACGTCTCGGTCGCCGAAGGCAATAGCGGCACCACCCAGTTGATCTTCACCGTCAGCCGCGGCGGCAGCACCAGCGGCGCGGTGAGCGCGAGCTATGAACTCGCCTTCGGCACCGCCGGGGCCGGCGATATCGTCGCGCGGCCGATGACCGGCACCGTCGAATTCGCGGATGGAGAAGCCTCACGCACGGTGATCGTCGAGGTGACCGGCGATTATGCGACCGAAACCGACGAGACCATCTCGCTCACCATTTCCGCGCCAACGGGCGGCGCGGTCCTGGGCGACGCATCGGGTGTCGGCACGATCACCAACGACGACCTGCCCGGCGCCTTCGCGATCAGCGACGCGACGGTGATCGAGGGCGATTTCGGGATCACGACGATCAACTTCACCGTCACGCGCACGGGCGGCGCCGGGCCGGTGACGATCGATTATGCGCCGGTGCTGGGCGGCACCGCGACCACCGACGATTTCGCCACTGTGCCGACGGGCGGAACGCTGACCTTCGCGGGCGGCGTCACCAGCCAGACGATCAGCTATCAGGTGAAGGGCGATCTCGCGATCGAGCTCGATGAGACGTTCAGCGTGGTGCTGAGCAACGCCAGCGCCGGCACGATCGCCGACGCGACGGGCGTGGGCACCATTCGCGGCGACGATTTCGCCAATGTCTTCGTCAACGAGATCCATTACGACAATCAGGGCGATCCGGACACCGGATCGGGCTTCGAGGTCGCGGGTGCGGCGGGCACCAATCTCACGGGCTGGACGATCGTCCTTTACAATGGCTCGAACGGCCAGACCTATGGCAGCGCGATCGCGCTGTCCGGCATCATCCCCAACCAGGACGATGGCTATGGCACGATTTCCGTGCCCAGCCCGATCGCGATCCAGAATGGCGCGCCCGACGGCTTCGCTTTGGTCAATGCGTCGGGGCAGGTCGTCCAGTTCCTGTCGTACGAAGGCGCGATGACCGCCACCAACGGTCCGGCCCAGGGCATGACGAGCAGCGATATCGGCGTGCTCGAAAGCGGCGGCGACGCGCCCGGCCTGTCGCTGCAGCTCATCGGCACGGGCTCCGCCTATGCCGATTTCACCTGGACCAGCGCGCGCGACGACAATTTCGGCGCGGTCAATACCGGCCAGGATTTCCTGGGCGACGGCGCGACCGGCCAGATCCGCATCCAGGATGCCAGCATCCAGGAGGGCAATAGCGGCGAGACACTATTGGTACTGACCGTCACCCGCGCCGGCGGCGTCGGATCGGCGGCGAGCGTCGACTATGCGATCGCGCTCAACGGATCGTTCGACATCGACGACATCGGCGCGGGCCAACCGCTCAGCGGCACGCTCAGCTTCGATATCGGCCAGCGCGAACAGGCGGTGGTCATCCGCATCGCGGGCGACACGATGGGCGAACTCAACGAGAGCGCCACCGTCACCTTGTCCAATCCGGTCGGCCCGGTGACGATCGCCGATGGCAGCGCCACTGCGACGATCCTCAACGACGATCCGATCGAAGCGAGGATCTACGCGATCCAGGGCGAGGGCCATGTCTCCGCCTATGCCGGGCAGACGGTGATCACCCAGGGCATCGTCACCGCGGTCGACACCAACGGCTTCTACCTGCAGGACAAGACCGGCGACGGCAATGCGCGCACGTCCGACGCGATCTTCGTCTTCACCAGCACCGCGCCGACGGTCGCGGTGGGCGACGGCATCCACCTGACCGGCGTGGTCAGCGAAGTGCGCCCCGGCAATGTCGCCACCCGGCTGAGCGTCACGCAGATCACGCCGAGCGAAGTGGCGATCGACACCCACGCCAACAGCCTGCCCGCCGCTGTGCTGATCGGCACCGGCGGGCTGCTGCCGCCATCATCGGTGATCGATGACGACAGCTTCACCAGCTATGATCCGACCACCGACGGCATCGATTTCTACGAAGCACTCGAAGGCATGCGGGTGATCGTCGATACGCCGCAGGTGATTTCGAACACCGACGGCAACGAGACCTATGTCGTTGCCTCACTGGGCGCGGGCGCCACAGGGATGAGCGAGCGTGGCGGCATCGCGATCTCGCAGGGCGACTTCAACCCCGAACGGATCCTGCTCTACAAGGATTCGGGCCTGTCGGGCGATTTCAATCCCAATTACTCGATCGGCGACCAGCTGAGCAGCGTCACCGGCATCGTCACGTCGTTCGACAGCTATGAAGTGCAGGTGATCGGCGCGGTCACCGTGACCAAGGATGTCCAGCTCGCCCAGGAGACGACCGCCCTCGCCAAGGATGTCGATCACCTGACCATCGCCGACTATAATGTCGAGAATCTCGATCCGAGCGACGGCGCGCAGAAGTTCAACATCCTTGCCGGCAACATCGTCTATAATCTCGGCGCGCCGGACATCATCGCGCTGCAGGAGATCCAGGACAGCAACGGCGCGGTCAATGACGGCACGGTTTCGTCCGCGCTGACCGTGCAGATGCTGATCGACGCGATCGTCGCGGCCGGCGGCCCGACCTACAGCTATATCGAAGTCACCCCCACCGACGGTTCGAGCGGGGGCGAGCCGGGCGGCAATATCCGCAACGGCTATCTCTACAACGACGCGCGCGTCGATTATGTCGCGGGCAGCGCGGAAGCGGTGCCGGGCGCGGCGTTCAACGGATCGCGCAGCCCGCTCGCCGCGCAATTCACGTTCAACGACGAGACGATCACGCTCGTCAACGTCCACTTCACCTCGCGCATCGGCAGCGATCCGCTGTTCGGATCGGTCCAGCCGCCGGCGGACGCGGGCGACGGCGCGCGCACCAACCAGGCGCTGGCGGTGCGCGCCTATGTGAACGACATCCTCTCCGCCGACGCCGATGCCCATATCGGCGTGCTCGGCGACTTCAACGGTTTCTATTTCGAAGCGGCGTCGGCCGCGCTCGAAGCCGGCGGCGTGCTCACCAATCTCCACCGCACGCTCGATCCGTCCGAACGCTACACCTATCTGTTCGAGGGCAACCTCCAGGCGATCGACAATTTCCTCGTCTCGCCGGGCCTGTACGGGAATGCGCAGTTCGACGCGGTTCATCTCAACGCCGAACGTCTCGCATCGCCGACGCGCCCGACCGATCATGATCCGATCGTCGCGCGCTTCTACATCCCGCTCAACGACGCGCCCGAAAACCTGACGATCGACGATGCGACGGTGGACGAGAACGCACCTGCCGGAACGCTGGTCGGTACGATCTCCGCCGACGATCCCGACGCCGACGTGCTGACCTACGCGCTGACCGACAATGCCGGCGGCATATTCGCCATCGATTCGAAGACCGGCGCGGTCACGACGACGGCGCCGCTGAACTTCGAGAGCCAGTCGAACTACACCGTCACCGCGACGGCGACCGATCCCAAAGGCCTGTTCGTGACCAAACAGATCACGATCGGCCTCAACGACCTGAACGAGACGCCGACGACGCCGGGGATCAGCCCGGCAAGCGTGAACGAGAATGCGCCCGCCGGCACGATCGTCGGCACCGTTGCCGCGAGCGACCCCGATAGCGACACGCTCAGCTACGCGCTTCTTGGCGCGGACGCCGGTTTCTTTGCGATAGACGCGGCGACGGGCGTGGTCACCACCAGGCAGGCGTTCGATTTCGAGGGAGATGCCAGCTACACGCTCACGCTGCGCGCCACCGATCCCGATGGGCTGTTCAGCGAATCCACCGTCACCATCTCGATCGACGACCTCAATGAAACGCCGACCGGCCTGGCCGTCGACAAGAGCGCGTTCAACGAAGGCGTCGCCGCCGGCACATTGATCGCCACGGCAAGCGCGAGCGATCCCGACGGCGATGCGCTCACCTATTCCCTTTCGGGCACCGATGCCGCGCTGTTCGCGATCGATGCGGTGACCGGCGCGATCACGACCAAGAGCGGTGCGACCGCGGTGGCGGGCGGCGATTATATGCTGACCGTGCGTGCCACCGACGGCGACGGCGCATTCGACGAGGATGCGTTCGCCTTCACCGTCAACGACCGGCCCGCCGCAAATGCCGACGCGGTCGCGATCAACGAGAATGCGACCAGCGCGAACCTGGTGCCCATGCTGCTCGGCAACGATATCGATGACGGCGCGATCACGATCGTCGGTGTCGGCACCGGCAGCACATTGGGCAGCGTGATCTTCGACGCCGGCACGCAGACACTGCGCTACGTCGCGGACGATCCCTCGTTCGACACGCTGAGCCCCGGCCAGACCACCACCGACAGCTTCACCTACACCGTGATCGACGGTGGCGGGCTGCAAAGCAGCGCCACCGTCACCGTGACGATCACCGGGATCGGCGACGGTCAGGTGATGGTCGGCGGCGGACGCGGCGCCGGCGGCGCGGTGACGGGCGGCGCCAATGAAGACCGGCTCTACGGTTTCGCGGGTGCGCAAAGCCTGGACGGCAAGGGTGGTGACGACACGCTGATCGGCGGCGCCGGCAACGACACGCTGACCGGCGGGGCGGGCAACGACGTCTTCCAGATCGGCTATCAGGACGGCGCCGACGTCATCACCGACTATATGCCCGGCGAGGACCGGATCGCGCTGGCCGAAGGGCTCGACGTGATCGGGTCGAGCGTCGGCGACACCAATGACGACGGCATCGACGATCTGATCATCCAGCTCGAGTACCAAGGCAGCCTGACGCTGCTGGGCATTTCCGATATCGGCCAGGTGACCTTCGTCCCACCGCCGCCGATCGGCTAACGCCGGTCCATCTGCGCCCGTCGTCATTGTCTCGCTCCGCGAGCAATGACGACGGCAGAACAAGGCTGTTACCGCTTCATCACCCGCCCGTCCTTCATGACGAACGCCACTTTCTCAAGCACGGTGATGTCGGTCAGCGGATCGCCATCCACCGCGACGATGTCCGCGAACTTGCCCGGTGCGATCGAGCCGATCTTGTCGCTCATGTCGAGCGCCTTCGCGGCGTTGACCGTCGCCGCGCGGATCGCTTCGACCGGAGGCAGGCCGGCGCCGACCAGTTCGCGGAACTCGCCCGATTCCGACGTGGCGAGCGCGGGCATGAAATCGCTGCCGTAGAGAATGGGCACACCCAGCTTATAGGCCTTGAGCGTGCTCGCCCGCGCCTCAGCGTACAGGTCGCGCGTGATACCGCTCTTGCGGAGCACCGGCATCAGCCGCTGCACGACGATCAGCGTCGGCGTATAGGCCGCGCCCGTCTTTTTCATCATCGCGACGACGCTGTCGTCGATCGGACCATGCTCGATCGTGTCGGCCCCGGCCTCCAGCGCCTGCAATGTCGGTGCCGTCGCCGCCGAATGCACCGCGACCTTGCGGCCCAGCCGATGCGCGGTCTCGACGATCGCACGCACTTCCTCGGGATATTCAACGGCGGTGATGCGCGGATCGGAGATGGCGAGATCGGCGGTGCGCAGCTTGATGACGTCAGCACCGCGCTTGATCTCCTCGCGCACCGCGCGCCGGCAATCCTCGACCCCCGCGCACGATCCCCGATTCTTCATGATCGGCTCCAGCGTCTCGCGCAGCCCGAAGGCCGATGTGTCGAGATCACCGCCAGCGACCATGAACTGGGGCTCGCTCACGATCATGCGCGGGCCGTCGATCTCGCCCTTGGCGATCGCATCGCGCAGGTCGTAGGAAATGCTCGCAGGATCGAACAGGCCGCGGATCGTGGTGAAGCCGTTCGAGAGCACGGCACGCAGCACCGGCAGCGTTTCCAAAGTCGTGCGCGACTGGCGGGCCAGATGCCGCTTCGCCACCCAGAAGCCCGGATTCGAAGCCGCCACCTCCTCGGCATCGGGGCCGGTGACGTGCGCATGCATGTCGATGAAGCCCGGCAGCACGAAGCGGTTCGACAGGTCGATCACCACAGGGCCGTCGACGAACCCGTCGACCACTGCCTTGACGACCCCGCCCTCAACGATGATCGACTGACGGTGCCGGGGCGGCTTGCCGGGCTCGGCCATCAGCGTGCCGGCATGGATGATCGTCCGCTGCACCGGCGCAACCGCCTGTACGGGCACCGGATCACCGGTTTGCGCGATTGCAGCCCCGCAAAGCAGCAATGGGCCAAGAGCCAGCCCGTATCTCAATCGCATATCATCTGTCCTTCCTTTCGGGGGTTCAGTTGCCGCCGAAGCGGAAGCCTAGTTCGATACCGATCGTTCGCGGACGCAGGCGCGGCGCGTAGACGTCCTCCATCCCCGGCCCGAGCGGCGCGACGGTGCGCGGGCCAACCGCGCCGCGCTCATCGGTCAGATTTTCCGCGAACAGAGCCACGTTCCATCTGCCGGCCTCCACGCCCAGCCGCGCATCGACGCGCGTGATCGCGTCACCAGGGCGATAGGCGGCGAAGGATGGCGCAATGCGGCGGCTGCTGCGCTGAAAGCCGATCCGCGCATTGCCGGTGAGCGCATCCGAAAGCGGCCGGCGATAATCGATCGAGCCGTTGAGCGAGAGTTTCGGCACATTGTCGACACGCGTACCCTCGACGATCCCGGTTCCGGGCACCGCCTCGACATAGGTGGCATCGACCCAGGCGCCGCCGATCGCGATGGTCAGCCCTTTCGCGGGCCGAAGCAGCGCATTGGCTTCCACCCCGGTGGTGCGCGTGCCCGCCGAATTGATCAAGCCGTTGAATCCCGTCGCGCCGAGCGGATAGCGCACCGCGAAATCCTTCCAGCGCGCGTGATAGATCGCGCCCTCGACCATCATCAGCCCGTCGAGCAGATCGGCCTTGGCGCCGAGTTCGTAGCTCCACAGCGAATCCTGGCGGAGATTGACGGGCAGATCGATGCCCAGCGCATCGCCGATCGCGCTGGCGGTCAGCGGCTGGGTCTGTCCCGAACGGAATCCCTTAGCGACCGTGGCATAGACGGTCAGCGAGCGATCGGGACGCCAGGCGAGGCTGAAGCGCGGATTGAGACTTTCATAGCTTTTGCCGGGAACGGGCGTGACGACGCCGCCGCTCTCCTCGCGACCGTCGATGCGATCGTGGAAATAGCGGAGCCCGGCGGTCAGGTCGATCGCGTCGGCAAGGGTATAGGTCGCTTCGCCGAACACCGCATTGGCGGTCGAGCGCGCGGTCATCACCGTATCGAGCGCGAAGGGCGCATAGACCAGCGTATCCGCCCGGCGCGACCCCCGATGATAATAGCCGGCGGTCCATTTGAACGCACCGCTGCCGGTCGAGGCGATGCGCGCCTCATGCGCGGTCACGCGGATCGACGAGCCGAGTTCGAGCGGCGCGCCGAGCAGATCGCCGGTCTGCGGCAAGTCGAAACTGTTGTGCGAAAGGGCGTAGAAGAGTTCCGCGTCACCCAGGTCATAGCGCGCCGTGGCGCCGATCAGTTCGTAGCGCAGCGTGTTGGTGAGGCGGACCGAAAGCGGCTGCGTGCCATCGTCGGCCGCGTTGGCGCCGGCGTCGAAGCGGCCATCGTACAGCCAGTAGCTGGCGCCCAGCGACAGCCGCTCGACAGGATCCACGCGCAGCTTCGCGCGAAAGGTGTCGATGCGCTGATCGTTGACATTGCGCATGCCGGTCGACGGATCGTCGATCCAGCCGCCGAAATTCTCGTGCGTGCCCGCCACGCGCAACGCCACCTTGTCGGCGACGATCGGGATGTTGAGCGCGCCCTTGGCGCCATAATTGCCGCCGCCATCGCGCGTATCCGATCCGAAGAACAATCCCTTTACCGCCCAGTCGTCCAGATCGGGATCGCGCGTCAGGATGCGGATCGTGCCCCCCATCGATCCCTCGCCGAACAAGGTGCCCTGCGGGCCGCGCAACACTTCGATCCGGTCGAGATCCCAGGACCGCACATCGGGCGAGAGGGGCACGTTGACGCCGGTGAAGGGCAGTTCGTCGAGATAGTAGCCATTCTCGTTGGCGCCCAATGTCGTCGAGATGCCGCGCACCGTGATCTTGGTGATGCCGTCGCCGGTGTCGAAGATGCCAACGCCCGGCGCTTCCTGAAGCACATCGGCCAGACTGCGCGCACCGCGCTGGTCGAGCGTATCGCCGGTCATCGCGGTGATCGCGATCGGAACCTCGATCAGCCGCTCCTCACGCTTGCGCGCGGTGACGACAATATCCTCGACCGCCTCGACGCCCGTTTCCGATGTCTGCGCATGGCCGGCGTCGGCAACTGCGCCGGCTGAAAGCCCGAACGCGATCGCCCAGGCCGAAATTCCGTGAATCGGTTTCATGACATCCTCCCCTTTTCGTTCCGTCCGGCGATTATTCTAGCGATTAAACGAACGAACGATCGTTTTTTATTTTAGGGTCACATCGGGAGTCAATGAATAAAAGAATGATCGATCTTTTTTCTTGAATTCGACAGCGCCGCGCGCCACGCTGCCGCCATGCCGAAGAGAGATGCAGCCCATATGGAAGCGCAGCGCGTGCGCATCATGCAGGCCGCGCTCGGCTGCATCGCGGAGAAGGGGGTCGAGCGGACCTCGATCGGCGATATCCGCATCGCCGCCGGCCTCAGCACCGGCGCGATCTATGTACATTTCAAGGACAAGGATGAACTCGTCGCTGCAGTGTTGGCGCATTTCACGCCGGTGCCCGGTGGGCCGAGCCCAGCGACCTGGGCCGAATTCAAGGCCTATCTGTTCGACGAGGTCTCACCGACAAGCCTCGCGCAGGTCGATCAGATCAGGGCGCTGCTCAATCTGCAGGCCGATGCGATGAACCCCGGCCTGCTGCGGACGACGATGACCACGATGATGGCGCGAAGTGCCGCGAACCTGGCCGACAAACTGCAAGAGCTGGTCGAATCGGGTGAAATCGCGCTGCGCCATCCGGTCGAGGAAACTGCGCGCATCATCTCCGGCTTCGTCAACGGCGTGCTCTGGCAGGCGATCGTGGCGGATCGGCCACTGCAACCCGAAATCGCGATGATCAAGACCGCGCTCGACGATCTCGTACGGCTCCCAACCCACACGGCATAAAGCAGCACTGGCGGCCGGAAATGCGGCTATGCCGAGTGTCGATTGGCGAGGTTCAGAATGGTGCCCGGGGACGGAGTCGAACCGCCGACACTGCGATTTTCAGTCGCATGCTCTACCAACTGAGCTACCCGGGCATCTGTCCGCGAACGCGGAAGTGGCGCCTATAGAGAAGGCTAGTGCTCGCTGTCCAGCCCGTTTGACGGCTTTTCGTGCAAAGCCCCCTCGGCGGGGGGGCCGGGGATGCGATAACCTTCGCCCAGCCAGCGCAGCAGATCGCGATCCTTGCAGCCACGGCTACAAAAGGGCGCATGGTCGGCAGCGGTCTGGGCACCGCAAAGCGGGCAGGCATCGGTCTTGCTCATTTGGGATAGATAGACGCTCGTTGGCGCTTATTGAAGCGGCGCGAGCGTGATCGACCGCCCCGTCCGGCGAGCCAGTGCCTCGATCCAGTCGCCACGGGCACTTGCCAGCACATGCTCACCACGTGCGAGAGACAGCACGCCGTCCGTCGGCAGATCCCGCTCGGCACGGCGCAACGCCGCGCGCAGGCGCGCCGCGACCGGATCGGCGGCGAGCAGTTCGGGCAATGAGGCGCGCTGACGCCTGCGCACGACCTGCAGGAAACCGAAACCATTCACCGCCGTCCGTTCGAACGGCTGCGGCAATGCCGCATCGAGCGCCTCGGCGGCGAGGCGGCGGGCCTGACGACCGGGCAAGGTCGGCAGATCGATTCCGATCGATCCACCAATACCCATGCGGCGAATCGCCCTTCCCGCCGCCATGGCTCCAGCGATGGCGAGCGCCTCGACCGGCGGGCCGCCATCAACATCGAACAGGGTCATGGCGGGCGTCACCGACATGCGCAGCGCACCACCGACAAAGGCGATCTCACCGCTTTCCGCTTCCTCGATCAGTTCGGACCAGCCCGCCGCTTCCAGCAGATCGGGCTCGTACGGCTGAAGGATGCGGACGGGCGTTCCATTGGCACGGATGCGGTCGAGCAGACTGGCTCCCGACCGAACGTCTTCGTCAGGCAACGCGGCCACAGCCTTGGCGCGCTTCGGCCGGCCGGCTTCGGGTATGGCTTCACGAACGATGCGGATGCGGATCGGCGCGCCCTGCGTCGTGCCAGGCGGGATACCATCGAGGATCGCCTCACCGCCATCGTCCAGCAGGACCCGACCACTCAGGCGAGGAACGAGAATCTCGGAAAGCCGCGCATCCGCCACGGTGCCGACGCGCAGGGGGCCGCCCTCGGGCTCGATCGCGGCCTCCAAGATCTCGCCATCGGCCACGAGCGCGGCGCGCGCCTCGCCGATACCGTCCTCATAGAGCCATTCAGCCACGCGATTCGCCGACGGCATAGCCGGCCGATTCGAGCAACGCGCGCGTCTCGAACACGGGAAGGCCGATCACACCGGACGGGCTGCCGCCGACGAAGCGGATCAGTGCCCCCGCCTGACCCTGAAGCGCATAGCCACCCGCCTTGCCGCGCCATTCGCCGCTCGTGACATAAGCGTCGATCTCGGCGACGCTCAGCCGCTTGAAGGTGACGATGGTGGTCGACAGCCGGTGCCGCGCGCCACCGTCGGGATGCACCAGGGTCACAGCGCTCAGCACCCGATGGCGACGGCCGGAAAGCAACGCCAGGCACTGCCGTGCCTCCGCCTCGGTCTCGGCTTTGGGCAGAATGCGGCGCCCCACCGCGACAACCGTGTCGGCGGCGAGCACCAGCGCACCGGGTTGACGCGCCGCCACGAGCGCCGCCTTCGCCGCAGCCACACGGCGCGCATAGGCGGGTGGCTGTTCAGCGGTCAGCGGAGTTTCGTCGATATCCGCAGGATCGATCGCATCGGGCGTGACACCGATCTGCGCGAGCAGGTCCACCCGGCGCGGACTGGCCGATGCAAGGACGAGGCGCACGGCCCAGCCCTTATTTAAAGCGGTAGGTGATCCGACCCTTGGTCAGGTCGTAAGGCGTGAGTTCGACGAGCACCTCGTCGCCCACGAGCACGCGGATGCGGTTCTTGCGCATCTTGCCGGCGGTGTGGCCGAGAATCTCATGATCATTCTCGAGCCGGACGCGGAACATGGCATTGGGGAGAAGCTCCACCACCTGCCCGCGCATTTCCAGAAGTTCTTCCTTCGCCATGCACTCTCTTAGGTATAATCGGGAAAATTCGCGCCGCCTTAGCGCCAAAGCGCGCCAAAGGAAAGCGCGGTCATATCTTCGTCATTTTGACCACCGTGATGGCGGTTTTCAATCGCCGTTCAGCGACTTGCCTGCCCGCCCGGCAAGCTCGACCGCATATTGCCAGGCGATCCGGCCGGAGCGGCTGCCGCGCTGCTGCGCCCAGAGCAAGGCATCGGCGGCATCGAACACCAGCCCGTGGCGATCGGCATAGGCGCCGACCATGGAGAGATAGGTATCCTGGTCGCAATTGTGGAAGCCGAGATTGAGCCCAAACCGATCCGCCAGCGCCAGCCGGTCGTCCACCACGTCGCGCGGATTGATCGCGCTCTGCTGCTCTTCCATCGCGCGCGAGACGATATGGCGGCGGTTCGAAGTGACGTGGAGCCGGGCATTGGCCGGCCGTGCTTCCGCGCCGCCCTCCAGCAACGAGCGCAGCACGCGCGGGTCAGCACCGCCGGCATCCTCGAAACCCAGATCGTCGATGAAGATCGCGAAGGCGCGCGGCACATTCGCGATCGCGCCGAACAGGGCGGGCAAGGTGCCGATGCGATCGCCCGCCACCTCGATCAGCGCCAGATCGGCGCCCTCGTCGCGCAGCGCGCCGACCACGCTCTTGACCAAGGCGGACTTGCCCATGCCGCGCGATCCCCAGAGGAGTACGTCGTGCGCGGCATGACCGGATGCGAGACGGCGCGTATTTTCAAGCACCGCGCCCTTTTGCGCGTCGATGCCCGTGAGCAGCGCCAGCGGCAGCGGCGCGAAGGCCCGCGCGGCGGCCAAGGCCCCGTCGCGCCAGACATAGGCGGGATGCGCGGCGGGATCGGCGGACGCCGACGGGGGCGGAGCAAGCCGCTCAAGTGCTGCGGCGATGCGGGCAAGGTCGCTGGAGGATTCGGTCATGACAGTCTCGACAGGAAAGAAGGATCTTAGCGTTCGCGCTGGAGCGCAACGACGCGGCCGCGCTCGCTTTCGGGAATCAATCCCTCCAGCACCGTCCAGAAGCCGGCGACAGCCCCCTGCCCCGCCTGGGCATAAGCGGCCGAGACCTTCTCGCGCAGCGCCTCGAACAGCCGCGCTTCCAGTGCGGCGCCCTCGGCGGTCAGTCGCAGCAGGCGCTGGCGCCGGTCGCTGGTGCCCGTCCGCTGCTCGACGAGCCCGCGCGCCGAGAGCTCGTTGAGTACGCGCCCCAGCGACTGTTTAGTGATCGCCAGCAGCTTCAGCAATTCGCTGACCGTCAGGTCCGGCTGGCGCGCGATGAAATACAGCGCCCGATGATGCGCGCGGCCGAGCCCCTGAAGGCCGAGCTCATCATCGATCGCGCGGGTCATGTGGCTATAGCCGAAATACAGCAGTTCGACGCCCCGACGAATCTCGGGTTCGCGCAGAAAAAGCGGCGAAGCAGCAGTCGCGTTTGGGACAGCCATATTGACGTATTTATCCTTAGTCCCTAGTCCCCCGCAAGGCGAGCGCACCCGCCAAAACCGAGAGGAAATATCATGTCGTCAGCCTCCCTATCCACTTTCGCGTTCGAACCCAATCCCACCCCGCTCGCGATCGAAGATCGCGCGAAGCTGTTGGTCGATCCCGGATTCGGCAAGGTTTTCACGGATCACATGGCGATCGTGGAATATAATGAGGGCGAAGGCTGGCATTCGGCGCGAATCGCGCCGCGCGGATCGGTGACGATGGATCCGGCGTCTTCGGTGCTCCACTATGCGCAGGAAATTTTCGAAGGCCTGAAGGCCTATAGCCGCCCCGACGGCGGCGCCGCGCTGTTCCGGCCCGAAGCCAATGCGCGCCGCTTCAACGATTCGGCGCGCCGGCTGGCGATGCCGTCGATCCCGGAGGAACTCTTCCTCGAATCGATCGACGCACTGGTCCGCGCCGATTCGGGCTGGATCCCGCAGGGCGAGGACGGCGCGCTCTATCTGCGTCCCTTCATGATCGCGAGCGAAGTGTTCCTGGGCGTGAAGCCCTCTTCGCAATATCTCTACATGGTGCTCGCCTCGTCGGTCGGCGCCTATTTCAAGGGCAGCACCCCGGCGGTTTCGCTGTGGGTCACGCGCGAATATACGCGCGCCGCGCCTGGCGGCACCGGTGCGGCGAAGTGCGGCGGCAATTATGCGGCCAGCCTCGTCGCCCAGGCCGAGGCGATCCGCAACGGTTGCGACCAGGTGGTGTTCCTCGACGCGGTCGAGCGTCGCTGGATCGAGGAACTCGGCGGCATGAACGTGTTCTTCGTCTTCGATGACGGATCGATGCTCACCCCGCCACTGGGCACCATCCTGCCCGGCATCACTCGTGATTCGATCCTGACGCTCGCCCGCGCACAGGGCATCACGGTGCGCGAGGAACTCTACTCGATCGAGCAATGGGAGGCCGACGCCAAGAGCGGACGCCTGACCGAAGCCTTCGCCTGTGGCACCGCGGCGGTGGTGACGCCGATCGGCAGCGTCGCGAGCGCGGAGGGCAAGTTCACGATCGGCGGCCAGTCCGCCGGCCCGCTCACCCAGCGCATCCGCTCGATGCTGGTCGACATCCAGCGCGGCAAGGCGCCCGATCCCTATGGTTGGGTGAAGCAGGTTATCTGAGCCTGATAAAAAAGGGGGCGAGGCAAATGCCAAACCCCCTTTTCAGCCGCGGGGCAGCGCACTAAGGCAGCCGCTCGCTTCTGCTGGGGCGTCGCCAAGTGGTAAGGCACCGGTTTTTGGTACCGGCATTCGCAGGTTCGAATCCTGCCGCCCCAGCCAACCGAGTCCTCGAGATTCGGTTCCAGCGCAATGAGTTATGGCAAAATCCGACACGCCAACAGGTAGACCCGGCTAGCCTCAGCTAGACCGGGTTTGACGGCTATTCTGTCAGGATTTCTGTTATGATTTCATGCGCTCGGGAGCCGACCGGAGTCGGTTATGAGTGTGAAAAACAAGAAGGTTGTCCTGACGCCTGTGATCATCGACGCGATAAAATCTGTCAGGATTTGGGACCTGCTGACGCCAGGCCTGGCGATCGAAGCATTGGCGTCAGGAAAAAAGCGCTGGATGTATCGTCGGCAGGTCGCCGGCCAGAAAGTCGTCGCGACGCTATTCGGCAGTTCCTTCCCATCTCAAACCATTGCAGATGCGCGCGAATGGGCGCGTGGCCTCAACGAGATGGTCGAGGGCGGTATCGACCCGCGCGAAGCATTGCGAGCAGAGAAGGAACGGGCGGAGATGACGGTCGCTCGCGCACACGAGCTCTACATGGTCGCCGTGCAGCAAGGTCGCTCATCGCGCGCAAAACGACCGAACAAGCCCCGGACGATCCACGACAAGCTCGAAATTTATACACGCGATATCGCGCCCAAGCTTGGCAAGCGAAGCGTGTACGAGATCACCGAAGTCGATCTGATCAAACTCGTGGAGGCCAAAGGCAAGATCGCGCGGGTTCGGGCGAATCGCCTCGCCGCCGAGTTGAAGGTTTTCTTCGGATGGGCGGCATCGTTGCGGGGCCTTGAGGTCGGGCTAGAGACTGACCCGTCACGACGCCTAGGTGATCTGAAGTTCCCTGAAACGGCTAGGTCCCGAACGCTCGGCCTGAACGAACTGGAATGGTTCCTGAGGGCGCTTGTGGACGAAGAGCGGGACTTCCAGCGCGGAATGTTGCTGTGGCTGTTGACGGCAGCGCGCATCTCCGAAGTCGTTCGCGCCAAAAGCAGCGAGCTCGTGAACGGCGTGTGGACCATACCGAGCGCACGCGTAAAGAATTCCTCGGCACACAGCATTGCACTCGGCCCTTGGGGACGCGCGTTGATGATCAGCAACCATGAATGGGTCTTTCCAGCACCACGGGCTGACGGGCCGCGAAACAACTCGGTCTGGTACAAGGCCAGGGATCGGGTCCTGGCACGCATGGCCGAGATCGCCGGCTACCCGATAGAGCGTTTCACGCCGCACGATCTGCGCCGGACCGCACGCAGCAACACCAAGCGCCTCAAGGTCGATTTCGAGACAGCCGAAGCAATGATGAATCACCTGCGATCCGGCATGGAGCGCATTTACGATGGCTATGCGCTGGAAGAAGAGAAGGCGGCCTGGTTCCTGAAATGGGAACAGGAGATCATTGCCATAGCCGAGCGCGCAGGAGTGGCTGACCGGCTCGGCGTTCCAAACGCCCGAACCATTAAGAACGAGAAGAACTTTTCTTTCAGCTATTGCCCAACCCTGGGCACCGGAAGCCCGGGACGCATTAATTTCAGCATTTCCCATATGCGCGGAGGACATCGCGAATAGCCGCCCACTGCGCAGATTGAAGCCTTCGCGCTTTGCGAAGCCCGCGCGCGGCTATTACCCCGAGCTACAACGCAGGATCAAAATGCTCTTCCGCTGTGGCTACCATAGTGCGCGGGAATCCAGCCAAGCATCAACTTCACGGCGCTTGAAACGGGGACAGCTTCGAAACCTGCTTTTGCCACTGCCCAGCTCGTATTCACGCGGAAATCCAGGCGGTCGCCGCTTTCGCAAGCGATCGATCTGCCGCCTGGACAATCGCGCGAGCTGAGCAAACTCCTCGACAGTGACAAAGCCGGACGCTGCATGGGGCGAGATCCCAGGCTGTGCTCGGCTGATCCGAGACGCGATCGGTCGATCCTTTTCGTCCGTGCTCATGACGTGTCTCTTGGAATAGCCTTGCTGGTGACCCGCGCTATGCCCTCCCCTTTCGCGACCCGGCGCTCGACGATGGCGAGCAGCCGCTGGTAGCGCTCCTGCCCGAGCCTGCCGGTCTCTGCATCGAACTGCGGCTGGTGCGCTACCAGGGTCAACTGGTGCTGGACAAACACGCCGAGCAGCTCGGTCGCCATGTCGAGCTTACGCTCGATCCGCTCTGAGACGCGGCTCTGCCGGTCGAGCCGGGGCCCGAACCGCGTGTCGAGTTCGTGCTGACCACGCCGCTCGATCCATCCCTTGAGCGCATCGGTCAGGATCGATGTCTTGGAAGCGCCGGGTTTTGCCGCAAGCGCATCGAGCTTCGCCGAAAGCTCGGCGGGAAGGTAGAATTGATGCCGGATCTTGCTGGTCTTCATGGGGCCAGGATGTCACGTCACCGCTGAGGCCAACAGTACACGTCTAGTGCACCACGACGCGCCACCAAGCACAGTGAACGCTACATGCCGATGCTTGGGCCGCGGCTGCGCCCGATCGTCCAGTCGATGCCACTCTCACGCATCAGCCCGGAGACCTGCTTGCCGATCGCGCGCTCGAGCACCGGCCGCCAGGGCACGAGCGTGAACTCATGGGACTTCTCGACCAGCGCGAACTTGCGGTCTCCGACCTGCACCGCGCGCGTGAGCTGCCCCTCGATGTGATCGTCTGACTGGCTGGCAACGAAGTCTCGACCCAGCTCCTTCTGCAATGCAGCGGCAACCCGCCGCAGCTCGCGCTGCTGGAGCTGTGCGGTCATGGTGCCGCGGTAACGGATCATATCGCCATCGATCTCGGCGAGCTGCTGCTCGACCAGCCATTGCTGGCGCACGGCGAGCGCCTTGCGGACAGCGGCGCCAAAGCCCCGTCCCAACGGCTCCGGCCGATCAGCTATCAGTTCGCGATCGAGCCAGGTCGCGCCATCATACTTGGGAAGGGCTTGGAGTGGGCGGACAGAGAGCGTCTCGACCATCACTGGGTCGCGTGCCGCGAGCGCCTGTTCATAAGCTCCGGCCCGCTCGAGATGATCAGGGTCGATCACCCAGCTGCCATCCTGCTCGCGGACAACACCGCCGGTCATGCGCCGGATCGCTTCGAGCCGGTGCTGATGCTTCTCGGCAAAAGCCTCCGTCGCCTGTGGGTCGTGCATCAGATGCGCATCGACCGAATAGCGTCCGCCATTGGCGGCGGCGATCTCGGCGACGGTGCGGTCGAAGCTGTGCACCCTGACCGGTCGCGGTGAGACCCGAACGATACCGCCTGTGGGGATGTCGTCACCATGAGTGCCGATATCGACATAATGGCTCCGACCATCGAGCGCGTCGATGATGACGAACTGCCGGTCGGCATGTTCGTCAGACAGCCCCCGCGCCACGACGCGCCCGACGATCGGCGCCGCGGTTCCGTTTGCCGGATCATAGATCGCATGATCGACGGGTGCGCGCTCGGGCAGATGCTCGCGCATCGCCTGCTGCATGGTCCGGATGATATCACCGCGCGTGCCCATGCGGCGCAGGATCAACTCGATGTCCGGATCGAGCGCCCAGGCGCCCGGCGCGATCTCCTGCGCCAGCCCCATCTGTCCCAGCGTCTGTAGCCGCCCGGCGCGCAGGCTCTGCTCGATGCTGTCGCGGTGCGCAGCCCAGAC
Source organism: Sphingomonas sp. FG14 (assembly GCF_057809675.1). Classification (NCBI taxonomy): domain Bacteria; kingdom Pseudomonadati; phylum Pseudomonadota; class Alphaproteobacteria; order Sphingomonadales; family Sphingomonadaceae; genus Sphingomonas; species Sphingomonas sp. FG14. Next base: position 122,187 of record NZ_JBMDKK010000004.1, read on the forward strand.
GATACCCTCCGCATCGATCGAATGCATCAGTCTCCGGTCGAGGCCGGTGAAGCGTTTCTGGTCGATCTCGCGGGTGCGACTGCGCAGGATCTCGGCATCGCTGCGCGGGCCCAGGTCGAGATCGACCAGTTCGGTCGCGCGCTCGCGCAGGCCATGGGTCAGATAGTCACGGGCGACGACGAGATCCTTGCCGCGATCATCCTTTCCCCGGACGATGACGTGGCTGTGGGGATGGCCGGTGTTGAAGTGATCAACCGCCACCCAGTCGAGCCTGGTTCCCAGATCCTGTTCGGCCTGTTGCATCAGCCGGCGGACAAGGGGTTTGAGGTCCTCATATTCAGCGCCGTCCTCGGGTGCCACGATGAAGCGGAACTGATGGCGATCGCCCTGCCCGTGTTGGAGGAACACCTTGCCGTCGGCGACGTCGTGATCGGGCCCGTAAAGCGTGCCGCGCTCGCCATCGCGTGTAGTGCCGTCGCGCTGGAGATAGCGCAGGTGCGCACGGGCCGCGCCAAGCCCTTTGCCGCCGAGCCGGACGATGCGCGTCTTGACCACCACGCGGCGGCCACGAAAGCCGGCATGGCGATCGCGCGCGGAGAGCAACCGGCCGATGCCCGAACCGCGGCCGACCCGCGCGCCGGTAAAGCTGCTGCGCCTGCCCGAACGCGCACCGCCCGCGCGGTTGATGCCGGCGCGCAGGCGATGCGCCAGCGGCCGGTCGTGACCGATCCGGCCAAGCCACAGGTCGAACTCGTCATTGGCCATGATCCGCATCCAACAAGGCTGGTGATCAGGCCGATGAGGGCAGTTCCGGGCCCTGGTTCAAGGGCCTCCATCGCCGATCCTCTGCAAGCCCCGGCGAATCCTGGCTTTGCGCCACTTCACCAACATTGATGGAGGCAAGCGCCAAAACATGCCTCCCCCGCAAACGCTGTGCAGACCTTGCCTGCCGCCACATGTGGAGGCAGGCCTTTCAATCTTGCCATCCGATTTTCAGCGTCCTGACACCCTATCCCCCCGCCATTCTCTCTTCCCGCCTGACCACCGCGACCGAAGAAAGGGGAGCAGCGTCAACCGGCGCCGCTCCCCAATACAGGCACTTTCACCGGACCAGGATGAACGCCGCCAACGCCGCGTCCTGCGTCTTCATCCGTTCGAGGTGCTGCATCCAATGGACATCCCCGTCGCCGTCCACGATGCAGATTGCGGTGAACCAGGCGCCCCGGAACCGCCCGACAATCGCGATACAATCGAGCACCGGATCTTCGTCAAAATCGCTTTCAAATGCGCCGAGATGACGTTCGTCGATGCGGCTTTGCCAATTGAAATCGGCGGCTTCAGCATCGACAAAATGCACCGCAACCGCATCGATTTCGATACATTCGAACTGCGTTTTCGAGGCCTGCGACCAGCGCCGGATAGGCGTCCCACGAAGGGGTTTTGATCGTGCTGAACAGAGTCATGACATCCTCCAGATCCATGTCACCAGGATCGAGGACAGATGTCCGGAGATGGTCGCCGGGCGGGTTGTCAGGGCCGCAGCAAGCGCCGCGTGAGCGGCGGCGGAGGAACCGATTTGCGCCAGCAGATTGGAGGGGCCGCCGGCCTTGAGAACCGGCCCGGCGACCATCATGCTGGGCCTTGCCGTGACGTGCCCCCACCCGCGCCGGCCCATGGCGTGATCCGCCTGTCGGAGCGGCGACAGCTCGACGGTGAGTAAGGGCTGCGGTGCCTGGCAGGCGCCGCAGCCGAAGGTTCAGCGTGACCAGATGAGCCTGTTCTCGCCATCCTCGCCCTGCACCAGCGAGGCGTAGATCGGTGCGGGCAACGACGGATCGTCGAGCTTCATCGAGAGATATTCGGCGCCGGTCTCGCGTGCGGCCCGGCTCCAGCCCGCACCGATCTCGACGGCGCCGGCAAAGACGCGATAGTCGGGCGCCTTGTCATTGTCTCTGGCCGAAGGCCGGATCGTGGCCTTGACGTTGAGCGTAAGGGTCCGGATCGTACCGCTGAAGACGCCGGTCTCGTCGCGGGTGAAGGTGCCGATCTGTGCCATGTCATCATCTTCTTTGTGTGTCGCGAAGCCGCCCAGCGCGGCCTCGACAAGCGGTCGTGAGGAGACGGACGGACGGCCTGCATCCCAGCGAGACCGAAGCGCAGCGGAGGACGGCATGGGTCGGGCTTCTTGCCTCGCGAGGAAGGCGCGCAGCGCCGAGGAAGAAGGCCGGCACATGCCGTTGCAGGCACAGGAAGTAGGGCGCCAGACCCGCTGTCAGGAGAGGCCCGTGGGTGACTCGGACAGGCAAGGAGGGTCTCTGCCAGGCAGGGGCCGCACCTGGTGATTGCGCATCGCCGGAGGGATCGATAACGATGGCGTTGCGCCGGATATCGAGATCAAACGCCTCCCGGCGGATAACAGGGTGATGGGGAAGAATGAGCGCGCATTTCGTGTTCGAGCAGGGTTCGCTCGAGCCGTCTGAAATCGATCGGCTGACCGCCGAGATCTGGGCGGATCTCGCCTTTGATGACGCCGCCAAGGCAGCGCTCAGACGGGACGGACTGGCCGTGGACAGGCTCCGCCTGGGTGGTCCCAATCCGTTCACGGTGCATGCGCAGGACACTGCGAGCGTCACGATTGAGGCGGGAGCGGGTCCGCAGGCTGATGACCTGCTCGATCTGTGGCGGGTTCACTTTCTGCGCAGGATCCGCGACCACGCCAGCGGTTGAGCAGGTGACACTATTTCAAAGGCAAAGTACGCCGACCTACGATACGATCATGTCATGAATGATCGATCACTTACCCAGGGTTTCCTCAAAACACTCGTTGAAGATGTCGACCATGCATGGGGACGCGCCGAGCAGGACGACACGCCGAGGCATCGCCGTGAAGCGATCCGGACTACTTTTGCGGCGATCGAGGGACTTGTATGGCTATATCGCGAGCATGTTAGAAGTGCTGCTCGCCACCTGGACAGCCTCACACCGCTCGCAGACTTTGCCCTGCAAGAGAAGACCTACATGGTTGGAGAGAGCGGCGGTCTGGTCGAGCAGATCAAGTTCGTTCCCCTGACGACGATGATCCGCTTGACCACGAAGATCGCGCAAGAAGCGTGTCCGGGCTTCGATGTCGATTTTGGTCAGACAGGCTGGTCCGACCTGAAACAGGCGATCGTCATTCGCAATCGGCTGACCCATCCAAAATCGGCAAGCGATCTCGCGATTGAGACCGTCGATCTGGGTATAGCCAAATCTGGCTTCTTCTGGCTCTTCGGAACCGTAGTGGACGGCATGTCTGCCGCCAATGTCGAAATCGTGCGATGGAATCGGGCCGCCCGCGCGTTGGTCGACAAGTTAAAAGGTGGGGATGAAGAAGCGCTCAAACTTTATTACGACACGCTGCAAACTTTGGACGACTGATTCCGATTTGCTTCGTGTCGGGCCCGGATGGGCTTTCTACAACCTGTCGGCGGCCTGAATCAGCTCCGTCCTGACTTGATATGCAACGGCTCCCGTCACCACATCTCTGGATAGAATCAGTCAAGGTATGCGGGGCACTGTGGCGGAGAAAAAGGCCGACACCCGTCAGGGCGCCGGCCAGAATGTATTACTTCGAATGCTTGATCCGTTCGCGTTCGGTGGTCGCCGGATGCCGTTCCGCATAACGCTGCGTTACGAACCGGCGAGTTTCCGAATTCCGGTGCGAAATCTGCACCGGCGCTTTTTCCCTGGACATGAGTCCATGCTCCTTGATCGGGGCAACTGAGTCCCCGGTTGGTGCGGCCCATTCATTTGCGTCCAACCAAAGCCGTGCTATGCGCACGGTGCTTACCCTTGGGATGGATCGCATTCCCGCACGCGGGCCGCGAGACGTACGAGGAACCTTCAAAGGGCGCGGCCCGTCCGCGCCCTTTTTTCATTTCAGCTTCTTCCTATCGACGCATGAGCCGTCCGGGGACCAGCGTCGCGCAGGTCCGGTGTATCCCAGGTGGCCCCGGTCATACCGGCCTTGGCCATCGCATCGATCATGCCGCGTCTTCTTCGCCCGGATCGCGATTTGCGGCGGCTTCCATCTCGGCGACATCCTCGCTGAAATCGAGGATCATCTGGATGGGCTCTTCCTCCGGATGCTCGCTATTGAAGTGGTCGACATCCTGCTTGATCTGGAAACAGTCATCCACGATCGCCTTGCGACGCTGGCTGAACGATTTCTCAAGGAATGAGCGCGGGGCCGTGTCGATATCCGCCCACAGGCTGAATTGTTGCCCTCCCACCCAGCTGCGCACCGAATGCTTGGCGCGATATTTTCGTCCCGCCGCATCGACCCGCCGTTCCTGGCGAAGACTGTCGGCCAGAGCGTCACGGCAAATCTTGACGATATCACGCGGCGCGGGACGGTAGAGTCCCTGTTCGATCGCCCAAGCCGCCACCTCGTCCAGCGAGACGGGGTCGGTGCTCACCTCCTCGGTATAGCGATCGAAGATCGCCTGCATCTGTTCACTGTAGGTCGCCACTGCTGCAATCCCGCTTTCGTTAAAGTTGTGCGTCCGCCACATTGCCCCAACCGTCGGCGACAGCTTCCTTGAGGAGATATCGCCGGATCGGGACCTGATATTTGCGCAAGAAATCGAACCGCTTCATCCGCTTCTGGAGTTGACCCACCACGATGCCGGGGTGGACGGCCATCAGTGCCGCGAAGCCCAGCACGTCGCGCTCCGAGAAATACGGGTGCTTGCGGGCATAGAATGACGCCATCTTTGTTGCCGGTACGCAAAAATCGGCCGCCTCGGTGTCGGCGATATTCTCCTGTTCGGCGCTACCGTTCGCATCTTTGGTACCTTCGCCGGCGAGATGATCGATCATGCCGATCGAGTCCTTGCCATGTCCCTGGAGCACATGCTCGAGCTCGTGGCGAAGCACGAACCAGAAATTGTCCAGCCGGTCGTAAAGCGTCGACATGCCGATCACCGGCGTCTCGTCATCCAGCCAAGTGCAGACGCCACTGATTTTCGCATTGGGAAGGATCTCGACAACCACGAAGCGGACACCACACGCCGCGAGCAGCGCGGGGACCGAACTGATCGATTCGGGATCGACCATCAAGCTGCGCAACTTGGGCAGGAGCGCGCGCAGCTTCTCGGGGGAGAAGGGCGGGACCTCCATCTGCTTGGCGAGCTGGCGCACCCTATAGATCCAGGCGCGCTGGTTCGGGGGCGTCTCATGACAATGGGTGCGCTTGGCGGCGAATGCGACGTCGCCGGGCGTATCGTCATTGGCCGCTTCGAAGAAGCGGTTCATCTGGAGTTGAAGCAGCGAGGCCTCCCCGTCCTGTATCCAGCCGCGACGGATCATATCGCGCACCGGATATTGGGCCTGAAGCTCTGCGCGAGTTCTCACTGCAGGATCCGGATCCCTGGAATTTTGCAAGTCGTAGCTGCCTTGCAGGTTCAGGAAAAAGTGAGGCGAGACATCGAACGCCTCGCCCAGCAAGCGCGCCATATCGGGCGTGATGCCACGCTTGCCCGATAGGAGCGGGTTAAGCTGCTGCTCTGTCTGACCAAGGATGAACGCTAGGTCTCGTTGCGACCAGCCGCGTGCCTCAAGCTCCAATTTAATGAAGGTGCCGGGCGGCTCTACCGCCACCAGATTGCTTTTCCCAGTCATGCCGCCCCCCGCAGCTGCTCTTCCATGGCCGTTACGATCACCGTCATGATGCTGTTCTTTTCTGTGATTTTGATCGCCATCGCCCATTGGGGCGACAACGCTACGAAATGGTCCGTGGACTCGGGACGCGGCCTGAGTCCCAGGCTTTTCCAATTGTTCAGCGTACGCATGTCGGGCGCAGCGCGAATGATGCTGAGCCGCTGCCGAGCGGCTTGGATTACGGCCACCGGCAACCGCGCGTCGGCTGCGGCGTCGGTTTCGATCAGCGCCAAGCGCGCATCTGCGAATTCGATGTCCATCGCCATCATGCATAGTGGCTGTTGGAAATGAGTCAACATCACAACTTAACGCAAGTCGTTAAGTTCAATCGGCACGCTTCACTTCCGCTCCACCGCCTGCTCCAGTTCGGCTATCCGCTCGCTGCAAATGGTGTGGACGATTGCACCCAATTCCTCGACGCGCGCGCCGAGCCACGCCAGTTCCTCGTTCGCGATGCGATAGTGCTTGGAGTAGCGCGCCTTCACATAAGCATCCTTGAGCTTCTCGAACATGGCGCGCTCACGGCGCTGCTCGCGCGGCCAGGCATGCACAAGGCGCAGGTCGAGCCGCTCGGCCTGGGTGCGCAAGAAACCCAGATTATGCACATGGGGCGTGTAGAAGGTGCAGACCAGCAGGATACAGTGGTAGAGCCGCTCAGTGGCTTGATGGAGCGTAAAAGCAGCGTCTTTCAACCATCCTCGAGCAAGGTCATCCTGGAAATTAATGTGCGCGCGCAAGGCGCTCGGATGCCACTCCTCAAAATATTCCTTCGCCAGCGTCAGTGCCTGCTCGGGCGTCTTGGGCTTGGGCGTGTGCAGGTCGCTGTCGTCGCTCTCATAGAGCGCGATCCCGTCGCGGGCGATATCCATGAAGAAATAGCGGCCATGCGCCAGCCCGTCATTCACTTCCTGCAGGGTATGGACGATGAAATTGACCGGCGTCCTGATCGTCTTCGTGATCCCGAACTCGCGGGTCAGCCGCTCCTCGGCCTTCTCCCAGAACTTCACCGGATCGGTGAGGCGCTTGTCGGAGACGATGATCAGCAGGTCGAAATCCGACTGATAGCCCTTGGCGGTATGCGGCTCGTCGACCCAGCCGCCGCGGGCATAGCTGCCATAGAGGATGACCTTGAGGATCCGCCCCTTCTTCTTCCAGTCCTTGGTGCCCGCGCCAGTCGCGTCCTCGAATTCCTCGAACAGGATCGCGAGCACACGCTCGAGGTCGCGCTGCTTAGCCGCCGGCAGATGGGAAAGATCGCTACGCATCGGTGCTTCCGCTTCTCACGGACATGGGAGTCTTTGGCAAGACTGAGCGCATCCATAATGGCGCTGCCATCCCTAATGTTAGGGAGGGCGGCGCCGCCGCGATTTTCAGGGATCGCGCTGGAAAATCCGATCGATATGCGCAAGCGCCAGCGCAAAGCCGCGCTCGACTTCGTCGATGGTGATGCCAAGTTCGCTGGCAATCCGGGCATAATCCATGTCCTGAAACCGGATGCGCTCGAAGATCGCCCGGTGGTCCGGCTCCATCGCCTCGATGGCTCGACGCATGCGCTTGATCCGTTCGATCTCGGTGTACGAATGCTTGCCCCGCGCGGTCATGACATGCGCTCCGGCTCGTTTCCGGGTGCGAAAGCCAGCAGATAATCCGCCGCCTTGCTGGCAAGGCTGGCCGCACGGAAGATATGGCGCTCATCCTCGCGCAGGACATCGAGCCATGCGCCGATATAGTCGGCATGCCGCACGGTGGGCGTGATTGAGAGTGCAGCACACGCAAAGGCGCTCGCCATCTCCGCCACGAGTTCCTCACGCGCATAGGCAGGTGTGCCGAAGCCGCCCGACTGATCGCGGTCGAGCCGGTTGCGATGCCCGGTCCAGTGGCCCAGTTCGTGAAGCGCGGTGCGATGCCAGTTGATCGGCTCGGCAAAGGCCCGTTGCGGCGGCACCTGCACGAAATCGAGCGCCGGGGCGTAGAAGGCTTCGTTCCCGCCGATGCGGAAGTCCGCGCCGCTCTTATCGATCAACGCCTGCACCTGGGGCAGGATCTCGCATTCGGGCGGCGGGGCCGTCTCTCCGGTCAGCGCTTCGGGCAGGCCTTCGCACTGATCGACATTGAAGACCGTAAAGCGCTTGAGGAAAGCGACCTGCCGCGCTTCGCGATCCTCATCGCGGGCGCGTTCCTGTTCGGTCTTCGGCGTGAACCGGTCGGCATAGCAGACGGTCGCTCCCTTCTCGCCGCACCGGACATTGCCGCCCGCTGATTGGGCTTGGGCGTAGGTGAGCCAGCGCTGCGACGCGTGGCCCCTCTCCATCACCGCATGCCACAGGATCAGGATGTTGATCCCCGAATAGCGCCGGCCCGATACCGCATTGGCGGGCATGCCGCAGGCGCAAGCTGCATCATCCCATGGCTTCACCCAGGGCAGCCGCCCCGCTTCCAGCTCCGCGATCACGCGCGCGGTCACCTCGGCATAGATGCTCTGACGATTGTTGCGTTCGGTCTCCATGGCCCTTCACTCCTTCAACACCGCAACCGGCGCCGGAATGGCGGGTGGGCGGCAGGAGCGAACCGACGGGCCCGTCGAGGAAGGTGGGCCGCACCGGAACGGCCGGAACAGAGTGGAGGACCCCGGCAAAGCCGGGGTTGCGGCACGCCGCGACGGGCCTACAGGGCAGCGACGCCCACCCGCCAGACCGATGCCGGAGGCCAACGCCATCGCGCGCAGCGCGATGACCATCACCGCGAAATGTCGCGGCTTGCTCTATCTGTGGTGAAACTTGTGGCGACCGGTAGAAATCGGCGGACTAGAGATCGGGAGAACAACTCCAGCAATCGACAGATTTCCGCGGATTTCGGCTGCCGCTCACAAGCGACCGGGCGAGCCGAGATCGGTTTCCCAAACCGTCACTTAAGCATGCTGAGTCACGAAACCCCGCAACGTCCGCCAACAGCTCCGAAGAATGAGTCACGCGAGGTGGAAAGCATTTCGTGCAGACTGAAAGCGCCCCATAGAATGAAGCTTAGCCACTCCGGCTGCGTGGCTAACCTTCGCTAGCGAGATTGTCAGCACCAAACCGCACTCGCCGCGTTAAGAGCAGTTTGCGCCCAACTGGCAAAAACTGCTGCAGTTTTCCTTTATCTTTGAGATGTTAACCCGGAAATCCGCGCCGTGCAGGATATGAGGAATCAACGAATCTCAACAAGAATGTGAAAAGGACAATTTGATGGAGGCGCAGGCTGGCTCGGGCGCGGTGGGCGGGGCAGAAGCGCAGACACCATTCCTAACCAACGCACTGGCGACCAGGTCACATCATGTCAAATACCGCCACGAAGCCCTTCATCCACGAGTTGCGCGATAGGCTCGACGCCGATCCGGACGAGATCGTTCTCGATTATTTCGGCGCGACGATGAGCCGGGGTACGCTGGCAAAACTCGCCCGCGCGATCGTCGCGACACTCGATCAGGCTGGTGTACCGGTGGATGCGTCGGTCGGGCTCATCATGCGCAACCGGCCCCTGCATGTGGCGGCGGTACTGGGGCTGGTCGCTGCCGAACGGCCACTGACCAGCATCTATGCGATGCAATCGCCCAAACTGCTGGCGGCAGACATCGTTGAATCCAAGTTCGCGGCGGTCATCGCCGAGCGGGACGACTTGGTGGCAGAAGCTGCCGAGGCACTTGGGTCCAGCGGCACCGCCGGCATCGCGCTCGACACAGGCGCGATGACGATCGAACGGCTCGGCGCTTCCCCTGGTTTCACGCGGGGGGACGATTATCGCCGTTCAGCGTCCGAGCCGGGGCTCGAATTGCTTTCCAGCGGCACGACCGGCAAGCCGAAACGCATCCAGTTCCCCTTCCGCTTGCTTCAGCGCTCGGTCGAGACCATCCGGGCCGGACTGACCGAGGGCACGCCGCCGCCTGACATCGTCACCTGGTCATTCGCGGGCATCGCGATGGGCAATATCGTCGGCAATGTCATGGTCGGCCGCTACATGGCACTGATCGACCGGTTCAATGTGGAGAGCTGGCTGGAAGCCGTCCGACGGCTGCGCCCGGCCTATGTCACCGGGCCGCCCGCGGTGGCACAGATGATCGTCGACGCCCAGGTCGCCCCCGAAGATCTGGCGAGCATCGCCTTTTTTTACGGCGGCAGCGCTGCGATGCCGGTGGCGCTGCAGCAGACGCTGCTCGATCGTTATGGCATCGCAACGATATGGGCCTATGGCGCGACGGAATTTGCCGGGACCGTGATCAGCTGGTCGCTCGATCTTTATCGTCAATATGGTGCAGCCAAGATGGGCGCGATGGGCAAGCCGCTGCCCGGCATTCATATCCGCATCGTCGATACGATATCGGGCGCCGAATTGCCGACGGGCGAAACCGGCTATCTCGAAGCGATCGTGCCCACGCTCGGCCCCGATTGGATCCGTACCACCGATCTTGCACGGATCGATGAGGACGGATTCATCTTCCACGAGGGCCGGGGTGATGGCGCGATCGTGCGCGGGGGATTCAAGATCCTGCCGGAAACCGTAGCGGCGGCACTGGCCAAGCATCCGGCAGTTTTGGAGGCCGGCGTTGTGGGGATTCCAGACCAGCGTCTTGGCGAAGTGCCCGCTGCCGCCATCCAGCTACGACGAGGACAGGAACAGGGAGTTTCGCCCGAAGCGTTGCGGGATTTCGTGCGCGAACTGCTGCCTGCGACCTATGTTCCCGCTCACATCCGTATCGTCGACGAACTGCCGCGCACCGCATCGATGAAGGTCGATCTCGGCGCCCTGAAGCGCCTGTTTCCGGGATAGGCCGCAGCGATCAGAGCTTAGTGAAATGTGCGCCCGCCATCGGCCGCGAGAACCGTACCTGTGACATAGGAGGACTCTTCACTGGTCAGGAACAGCAGCGCTTGCGCCATTTCAATCGGCGCGGCAGGCCGGCGCATCGCATATTGCCGGATAAAAGCAGCATCACCCGTGTGGAGCAGACTGTGCACCATGGGCGTATCGACTACACCGGGACACAAGATATTGGCCCGAATGTTGGGCGCCAATTCGGCCGCGATCGCCTTGGTGAACGCAACGAGCCCCGCCTTCGACGCGGCATAGGCCGAACCGCCGGGAGCATTCGGCAACAGCGCTTGCCCCGACGCGACGTTGACGATGGTCGCGGCGGGCGCAGCGTGCAGGAATGGCAACGCTTCCCGGCAGATGCGAAAGGGTGCATCCAGATTGATCGCCATCACGCGGCGCCATGTTTCAGGATCGGTTTCGCTCAGGGCGGCGTTGAGCGCGACTCCCGCACAGTTCACGATTCCATCCAACGCGCCCAGCATCCCGGCCGCTGCGTGGACGGCCCTGGCCGCGGAGTCGCCCTCGATCAGATCACAAGCGAGCCGGGATATACCCGGCACGTCCAGTTCGCGGGCGAGGGCGACATCGTCGCGGTCGAGCGCCACGACTTTCGCCCCCTCGGCAACGAACAGGCGTGCCGTCGCAAGACCGATGCCCGACGCTGCGCCGGTGACCAATATGCTGCGACCCGCAAGCCGGCCGGAAGCCTTGTTCTTCATTTCGACCTCCGGCCGTCTCGCATCAGAAGCTGAACTTCGCCTCGACCCCATAGGTGCGCGGAGCACCGAGGATGACGCCGGCGTAACCGACGTTGAGAGTGATGTCGGTGCCGCCAACGATATATTTCTCATTGAGCAGGTTGCGTCCGAACAGGGCGAATGACAGCGGCTTGCCAAAGGCATTACGCCACTCGACCCGCCCGTTCACGACCGTATAGGGCGGTATGCGCGACGCAAGCGATGGTGCGCCGATCGACGCATCGTAGTTGGCGTCCGCGTAGTTGCTGGTCGTCTGGTGATAGACGTCACCACGCAGCAGCATTTCACCGGCATCTCCCGGGAGTGGGAGAGTGAGCGCAGCGAACCCTCCCATCGACCATTTTGGCGTTCCGGCAAAGGCTGATCCGCTGAGATCCGCTCCCGTCGCCTGATCGATGAAGCCCTTATATCGTGCGTCGATATAGGAGACGTTGCCGCCCATTTCGAAGTTGCGCACCGGCTCGAAAGTCAGGTCCGCTTCGATGCCACGAATCGTCGCCGCGGCCGCGTTGAGGATGCTGTTCACATATACCGGGGGGGTGGAGTTCGGCACGAAGAAGCCGATGGTGCGCTGGATGTCCTTATAGTCCTGCGAATACGCCGCCATGTTGAAGACGCCCCGGGCGTCGCCGAAGCCGAATTTGGATTTGAAGCCGAGCTCGAAATCCTTCACCTCTTCGGGCCGGAAGGGAAGAAGCTCCGAAGGGCGCCCGCCGCCAAAATTGAATCCGCCGGTCCGATATCCCTTACGATGGGAGAGATAGAGCAGAACGTCCGCCGCCACCTTCCAGTCGATGGTCGCGGTGTAGGTAATATTCTCGAACTTAGCCCGCAGTTGCTTCGCGCAGGGAGAAAGCGGGGTGCCGCCGACATCGGCCGTCACGAGGCGGCAGACGCCATTTGTCTGGCTTCGCGCGACCAGCGATCGCTCGTCCCAATTTTGCCGGACGCCACCGGTGACCGAGACCCCCTCCAGAAAAGGGAGCCTCCAGGTGGCCTGCGCGAAGACCGAATAGGCTTCGTTGGTGATCGGATCGGCGAAGCTCATCCGTACCGCCTTGAGCGGCGCGTAATTGGTGAACGTGTCGGAAATCTGGAGGTCCGATCCCCGCTCGTAAAACCAGAACGCCCCGGCGATATAGTCGAGCGCGCCATCAAAGGCGGTGCCCAGAAGCTGGAACTCGTTGCTGAATTGCCGCTCGCGCATGTCTTCGAACGATGGAAAGAAATCGTATCGCGACCCTTCAAGGTCGAAATTCGTGGTCGAGCGGACGGAACGGTAGCCAAAGATGTTCTTCAGCGTCACATCGCCTGCCAATTTGAGCTCGCTGACATTGGACAGGCTGAATGTCTTGATTCGCGTGCTCAATTCTTCGTTCGAAAGCGTCGTGTGAAACGGCAAGTCAGCTAGCAGCGCGAGTTCACGGTCGAGCCCGCCTGGATCCGTCGCATTGATGAATTGCTCGGTGATCGATCCTTTGCGGTATGCATAAAATTTGTAGCCCGTGCCGTTCTCCTTCGCTTCGAAGCCGGAGACGACCAGACGGTTTTCGAACATCTCATTCGGCGAGAAACGAGCCGAAACGCGCCAGCTGTTCTTGTGTTCGTCGTCGAGCCGCTGCCCTGTCGTCAGATTACGGGTAAAGCCGTCACGGCGCGCGATCGCGCCAGCGATACGGACGGACAGGGATTCGCTGATCGGTATGTTCAACGCGCCTTCGAGACGGACGGCCTCGTAATTGCCGTAGGATGCGAGCGCATATCCCTCGAACTGGTCGGTCGGCGCCTTTGGCGCGATGAGGACGGCGCCGCCGGTGGTGTTTCTACCGAAGAGCGTACCTTGCGGCCCCTTCAGCACCTGTATCGAATCCAGGTCATAGAGGGAGGCATTCAGTCCGTGCGGACGATTCTGGACAACGTCGGCGAAGTAGACCGCCACTGCCGGATCCTTGGTGATATAGGGGTCATATTGGCGTTGCCCGCGAATGGCGACCTGAAGGATGTTGGAACCGAAGGCAGACGGCGTCATCGTCATGCCCGGCACCTTGGTCTGAAGATCTCCCAGCTGCACGATATTCGCCGCAGCCAGCGTCTCTCCGGAAACCGCCGTCACGGCGACAGGGACGTCCTGGAGTCGTTCCGCGCGCCGGCGGGCCGTCACCACGATATCGCCATCGTCGACCGGCGCAGCATCCACACCCGCCGGATTCTCGGAACCGTGCGCCGCTCCGTCAGTCTGGGCGCTGGCGTTGCCGCCAGCAATCGCCAGAACAGCCGCTCCCGTCACGAGCACTGCGCGCACTCCAGCGGACCAACGAACAACCATCGCATCTCTCCCTATTTCATCCGGCCGTTTGAGTGGCCATGCTCGTATTATTCTAAAATTTTTATCCTTCGGACATAGTGCTGCTTGAGATCGGAGCCGCCTTTACAGAGATGTGAAAATGCTAATCCGCCGCCGCGTTCGCGATGGCATGACGTGAAGGGCGCAGTCCGAGGGCGAATATCACGGCACTCAGTGCAGCAATTCCGCCATAGCTGACGGCGAGCGAGACATGGACACGCGACGTATCCTGAAGGACCACATCTGTGATGAACGCCACAAGCGGCGGCCCGAGGCACATCCCCATCAGATTGAACACCATCACATACACCGCCGAAACCTGACCTCGAAGATGGGGTGGGGTCACCATCTGCAACTGTGCCGCCGAGGGGCCGGTGAAGGGCTGAAGAAGCGTTATGAAGCCCCAGCCGAGAACGACCAGCCCTGGCGTTGGAGCATAGAGAAAGGTGACGACTGCCGCTCCGGCAGCCGCCGTGTTGGCGATCATATAGTAGCGCTGGTGAGCATCTTGCCTGCCTGCGGCAAACCATCGATCGACGATCCATCCGCTCAGCAGGAACCCGGGAATGCCGGCGAACAGGCTGACAGCCCCCATCATCAATCCGACTTCGCCGATGCCGGTTCCGAAGCGGCGCACAAGCATTGTCGGAATCCAGGCAAGGCCGGCATAGGTTGCCACCGCCAGAAAGCCGAATCCGAGGAAATGGCAGGTCAGGAACTGCCAGCGCGAGCGCATGAATGCCAACAACCGCTGCCGCTCAAAACCAGGGGAAGCGGCTTCGTCAGGCAGCGGCGCTCGGAGCGCACGTCGGCGCGGCTCGCGGATCAGCAGCACGAGCAAGGCGATCAGAATGCCGGGCGCGCCGGTAACGAAAAACACCATCTGCCATGGCTGCGTCATGCCGATCAGCGGAAGTTCGCGCGGTCCGAGCGCCTGGAAATATTCGATTGCGGCACCGCCCCCGATGAAAGCGACCGCGCTTCCCAGCACAGAGCCGACACCAAACACGCCGAGTGCCAGCGCAAGCCTGCGCCGCGGAAAAAGATCGGCGATCATCGAATAGGCAGCCGGTGAAAGCGAGGCCTCCCCCACACCCACGGCCAGTCGGGCGATCAGCAACTGCTGGAAGTTTCCGGCCAATCCGCATGCGGAGGCTGCGATCGACCAGGCTGTCGCGCCCCAATAGACGATCCACCTGCGCGACAGACGATCGACCAGATATCCGATCGGCAGGCCGAATACCGCATAGAATATGCCGAAGCCAACGCCATGGATCAGCCCCATGCCAAGGTCGCTTATACCCAGGCTGGCGCGGATAGGCTCCATCATCAACGCGACGATGTTGCGGTCGAGATAGGAAAGGATCCCGATGATCAAAAGCACGACCACCGTTCCCCAGGCATGGCTGGCGGATACGGCCTCCGGATCGGCTTCGAGTGTTCGATTCATGAAGGCTCCTGAAAGAGCGTGTGCCGCACACGAGGCGCCGTCCTAGCGTGTCCAGGGCACGTCACCCATCGCTGGGACCTGGAAATCACGGTTGTGCAATCTGCGTGACGCAGCATGTTCTCCAAGGCGCGTCATGGCAGACTGGGACCGATACACGATAGCAGCCTGGGAACCTTCTCCATGACCACCGCGCGGCCACCCCATATCGACGATCATGCACAGGCCCGGCCGGATGGCGTTTCGCTCATCATGTCCGACGACGGCACTACGCTCACCTATGCCCAGTTGGATGCGCGTTCCGATGCGCTGGCCGGACAGATGCGCGCCGCGGGTGTCACGGAAGGCGACCATGTCGCACTGCTGCTGCAAAACTGTCCCGCTTTTCTGATCGCGGCCTGGGCATGCCATCGGTCAGGCTTACACTATACGCCGGTCAACTGGCACCTCAGCCCGGACGAGGTGCGTTACATCGTCAGGGACAGCGGAGCGAAACTGCTGCTGTCGAGCGCGGTATTCGACACGCTCGCCCATCAATCGATGAGCAAGGGCGATGACGTGTGGCTCTGCGACGCGTCGGGCCCGTCGGGCTTTGCGCCCCTTGGCAAGGAACCGCTCGAGCCGGTTGCCTACGAACCGCGCGAGGGCGCATCGATGCTTTATTCATCCGGAACTTCGGGCAGACCCAAGGGGATCAAACGGACGCTGAGCGGCGAACCGTTCGGCGCATGGTCGCAAAGCGATGAAATGATGCGGGCTCTTTACGGGTACGACTCGCGAACCGTCTTCCTCTGCACGGCGCCGCTCTACCATGCCGCGCCACTCAATTTCGCGATGGCGGCGCAACGCGCGGGCGCCAGAGTGGTGCTGATGCCGGCTTTCGACGCAGACGCGGCATTGTCGCTGATCGAACGCGAAAAAGTCACCGTCGCCTGGCTCGTCCCGACCATGATGATCCGCATGCTTCGGCTCGACGATGCAAGACGCGCGAGCGCCGATACCGGCAGCCTTACCCACGTCGTCCACGCCGGCGCGCCCTGCCCTGTTCCGGTGAAGCAGGCAATGATGGATTGGCTTGGACCGAAACTCTACGAATTCTATGGCGCGACGGAAGGTAACGGTTTCACCGCGATCGGCCCGCACGAGTGGTTGGCCCATCCGGGATCGGTCGGCCGCGCGGCGAGCGTGAGGATCGTCGGCGACAATGGCGAGGAGCTCCCCGCAATGAAGGACGGCCTGGTCTATTTCGCGACGACCTGGAATCCGTTCAGCTATCATAACGATCCGGAAAAAACCGCGAGTGCTTTCAACGAGCATGGGTGGTCGACGCTGGGAGATATCGGGCACCTGGACCGCGAAGGATATCTCTACCTCACCGATCGTCAGAGTCACATGATCATCTCCGGCGGCGTTAACATCTATCCCCAGGAGATCGAGAACCTGCTGGTCCAACATCACGATATCGAGGATGCGGCGGTAATCGGCATTCCCAATCCGGATTTCGGCGAGGAAGTGAAAGCCGTGGTACAGTTGGTTTCGGGAGTACCTGCAAATGCCAAAACCGAGCGGGAACTGATTGCGTGGTGCCGCGAACGGATCGCCCATTTCAAGGCCCCGCGTAGCATCGACTTTGTCGAAAGCCTCCCGCGCATGCCGACCGGGAAGCTGCTCAAGCGTGCATTGATCGAACGCTATCGTGACTCCTCCTTGCCGTGACACGTGCAGCTGTTGTGTGGCGGGAACATCTGCCGCTTTGGCGCCTGGGTCTGACGATACGCCGATGTCCTCGTCAGACCTCGATCATGAGTGAGCCCGCCTGCCCCCCGCCAGCGCACATTGCCGCCACGGCCAATCCGCCACCGCGGCGACGCAACTCATAAATCAGCGACGTCACCATGCGAGCGCCGCTTGCCGCGATCGGATGCCCTATGGAGCAACCGCTGCCGCTGACATTCACGATATCTTCGTCGATACCCAGCGCGCGACAGGTCGCCAGCGGGACCGAAGCGAACGCTTCATTGATCTCCCAGACGGCGACATCCGACTGTGCAACGCCGGTTCGCTCGAACAGCTTGGGCAGAACCCGGATCACCGAAATACCGGTATCGCGCGGCGGGACGCCCACAGAACTCCATCCGCGAACCCGTGCCATGATATCCAGCCCTTCCGACCGTGCGAATGCTTCATCAACGACCATCAATGCGGCCGCGGCGTCGTTGATTCCGCTCGAATTTCCCGCAGTGATCGAAAAACCGTCAATCTCGGGATGAATGACCTTCAGCGATGCCAAGCGCTCCAGGCTGGTATCGCGCCGGGGATGCTCGTCGATCGCGAAATCGAACTCGGTACCGTCGCGGCGACGAACCCGGAACGGTGCAATCTCTTCAACCAGACGACCCGCATCGATCGCATCGATCGCACGCTGGTGCGAACGGAACGCCCAGGCATCAAGCTCTTCACGCGTCAGGCCGGCCGCCTTGGCGGCACTCCAGCCGACAGTGATCGTCATGTCATTATTGGGTGCCTCCGGGTCGTCCGGATGCGTGGGCGGAAAGCGCACCTCCGAATAATCGTCACTCTGGGGTGATCGCCAGGAAAGCATCGGGCCGAACGAACTCGAATGGACGCCGCCCGCGACGATCGCGCGGTCCATGCCCGCAACGATCGATCCGGCGGCGACAGCGATGGAACTGAGGCTCCCGGCGCAATGCCGGTTGAGCGCCATGCCGCCCGCCTGGAGCAGGCCGGCCTCGACCGCCGCATGACGGGCAAGAGCCCCGCCCCCATAGAGAGATTCAGCGAAGATGACGTCATCCACCAGTTCCGATGAAAGTCCTGCCCGCATGACCGCGGCCTCGAGGATGTGCTTCGCCAGCGCTTCGGCCGGAACGTCGACGAGCGATCCCCGCCGTGATGTCGCGACCGCGGTTCGCACTGCGCTGACGATAACGGCTGTCATTCCACTCTCCATTCACCAGATCACGAGTCTTCACGCCGTTCCATGCGGGAATCGCTGCTACAATGCTAGAATTTCATAGCGCATCGACGACGTGACGGTGACTTTACGCATATGTGCAGTCATCCGGGTTGCCTGGCTGTCCGCTCGCGCATTTTGGGTGCGTGGTTGCAAGAGGTACGCACATGATCTTGCAACACCATCCAGAGCGCGTGTCGCGGTTCGGAACAGAAGATTTGCCATGGGTGCAAAAGCATGAAATATTCTAGTATGCTTCCGGTCCTGACGTTCGCCTCGATCGACGCCCAATAATAGACCCGCGAGCGGGCATCATGAGGATGTTTAAGAGTGACCGGAACCGTATCGATCACCGAATGGCGCAGGGGCTGGCCAATCCTGATTGCGGGCGCGGCGGGGATCGCGCTAACGACCATCCACATTTATGCGACCGGCCTGTTCTTCCAGCCGCTGGAGGCCGAGTTCGGCTGGCCGCGGGCGGAAGTCTCCAGCGCGCTTGTGCTGCCGTCAATCATCGCCTTCTTCCTTACCCCATTGTGCGGCCGTTTCATCGACCGATACGGTGCGCGCGGCGTGGCGCTGGCGGGTGCCGTGTTCTATTGCCTCGCGGTGATGGCGCTATCGTTCACGACCG
Source organism: Sphingomonas sp. FG14 (assembly GCF_057809675.1). Taxonomy (NCBI): domain Bacteria; kingdom Pseudomonadati; phylum Pseudomonadota; class Alphaproteobacteria; order Sphingomonadales; family Sphingomonadaceae; genus Sphingomonas; species Sphingomonas sp. FG14. The sequence continues at coordinate 140,892 of NZ_JBMDKK010000004.1, forward strand.
GATGGATCGTAAGCTGGTGGCTCCTCTGGGCATTGATGGGATTTGCGCTGTCAGTGCTTTCTCCGGCAGTCTGGTCGACTGGAGTCGCATCCTGGTTCGACCGCAATCGCGCAATCGCGCTGGCCGTCGCATTCTGCGGAACCGGCATCGGTGCCAGCCTGGTCCCGATCCTGACCAACTGGCTGATCAACAACTATGGATGGCGAGGCGCGTTTATCGGCCTCGGTCTCGTCGGCATCGCGATCGTCCTGCCCCTACTTGCCTTCTTCTTCTTCGACGGGCGGCATGCGAAAATCAAACAGGGCTCGGATGTGGTCGCAACGCCGGTGGTTCCACTCACCGGCTACACGGTTCGAGATGGCCTGCGCTCGCGCTCCTTCTTCCGCCTCGCCGTCGCCGCCTTCGGCGGTACCGCCGCGATCGTCGGCGTGTTGGTCCATCTCGTACCGATTCTCGGCACTTATGGCGTCGACCGCACAACCGCGGCGTGGCTTGCCGGGCTGGTCGGTATTCCATCAATCATCGGCCGCCTGTCGGTCGGGTTCCTGCTCGATCGCTATTCAGGCCCTGTCGTCGGTGCGATCAGCATTTCGCTGCCGATCCTCTCGGTGGCCCTGCTTGTCCTCTTCCCGGGATCGGTGCCCGCGGCCGTCGCCGCCATCTTCATTCTCGGCCTGTCGATCGGCGGAGAATATGACGCGGTCATCTATCTCTCGACCCGATATCTGGGTCTCCGGAATTTCGGATCGCTGTTCAGCTACATCGCCGCGCTGATCACTCTCGGCCTCGGCCTCGGCCCAGCGCTCGGTGGATTCGTGTATGATCTCTCCGGATCCTACCAGCTCTATTTCGCGATCCTGATTCCGATCTGGGCGATCAGCGGGCTGATGCTCGCGACCCTCGGCCCAAATCCCCACGACGCTGGGGAATGATCATGAGACACGCCCCCCTGACCACATATCGTGCTGATCTCTTCACCGGCCGGAACGCTGTCGTCACGGGCGGCACCAGCGGCATCAACCTCGGAATCGCCAGGGCGATCGCCGCCTGCGGAGCGAAGGTCGCGGTGCTCGGCCGCGATGCCGAAAAGGCTGACGATGCCGCGCGGGAGCTTCGGACGATCGGACCCGAGGCATTGGCACTGACCGGGGATGTCCGCGACTTCGAGGCAATCGACGCAGCGATTGCACATGCGGCGGACGCATTCGGGCCACTCGATTTCGTCATCGCCGGTGCTGCGGGCAATTTCATCGCCCCCGCCGAGGCGTTGTCGCCGAACGGCTTCCGCGCGGTCACCGAGATAGACCTCGCCGGCACCTTCCACACATTCAAGGCGGCACGGCCGCGGCTTCGCGAGAACGGCGCCAGCCTGATCGCCATATCGTCGGGCCAGGCGTTTCAACCCATGTGGGGCCAGGCGCATGCCTCGGCCGCGAAGGCGGGAATCGAATCGCTGGTTCGAACACTCGCGCTGGAATGGGGACCGGCTGGAATCAGGGTCAACAGCCTCAGCCCTGGTCCCATTGAGGCGACCGAAGGCGTCAAACGGCTGGTTCCACAATCCCGCATCGATGCCATTGCCAGCCGATTGCCGATCCGCCGGTTCGGCAGTGCGGCCGAGGTCGGCAATGCCGCGATATTCCTGCTCAGCCCAGCCGCGAGCTTCGTCACCGGCACCACATTGTTCTGCGACGGCGGCATGATGCTGACGCCCTATGACGGCCAGCCCGAAGCCGGGCTCGCCCCGGAGACGGCACGATGAGCGCTTTGCTGCACATAGATCGGCGCGATGGCTATGTCCTGCTCAGTTTGAACCGTCCGGAGGCTCTGAACGCCCTGTCCCAGTCGCTGGTCGCAGCACTGGCGGAAGCGCTCGATACCCTCGAAGCGGATACCGCGGTTCGCGGCATGATCGTGACGGGCAACGGACGAGCCTTTTGCGCGGGCATGGACATCAAGGAACTTCAGGATCCCGACGGCCCACTCGGCCGGCCAGGTGGGTTGTGGGAGGACGGTGCGCTGAATCCGATCCTGCGCCTTCGCGCCTTTTCGAAGCCGACGATCGCCGCCGTCAACGGCGTTGCCATAACGGGCGGTTTCGAACTGGCGCTGGCATGCGATCTGATCGTCGCCTCCACAGACGCCCGCTTTGCCGACACGCATGCACGCGTGGGCATCATTCCAGGCGGCGGACTGAGCCAGCATCTCTCACGGGTCATCGGCATCCACCGCGCCAAGGAACTGCATCTCACCGGCAACTTCCTGTCCGCAGAGCAGGCCGATCGCTGGGGTCTGGTCAATCGCGTCGTCGAACCGGACGAACTGCTGCCCGCCAGCGAAGCACTGATGCGGGATATGCTGGGGATCGAGCAGGATATGCTCGTCGCCTACAGACAGTTGATCGACCGAGGCTTCGCGATCGGTTTCGGCGACGCGCTTGCTGAAGAGGCTCGTACGGCCAAGGCCGAAGCCAATCGTACGGAAGCCGACGACATCGCTCGCAGGAGAAGCGCGCTGCACGACCGGGGTCGAACCCAGTCCGCTTGATATTCAGCCGCGCGCCTCAAGCAGGCGGACCAGAATACGCGCCTGCGCCTCCATCAGATCGTCTGCGCTCAGACCATCCTCGGGATATTGATGCACCGCAGCGGCCAACCGCTCGAGCGCAACGAAGAAGACCACAGCCTCGGCATAGATCGCGCCGCGACGCGGGCGCGACGCTTCGGGATATGCATTGGCGATCCGGTCGCACAAAGCGTTCATCACCGGGATCGCCCCTTCGGTGCGCAATGCATTGAATCGCGGATTTCCCCGGTCCGCCTCCAGGTTGCGATACAGCAGGATATCGCTGTGCCGATCCCACACCGCGTTATAGGCCCGTACGAAGCGCATCGCGTCCTCGAAGAAGCGTTCCGGATCGCGCAACAACCGGTCATTTTCGAACAGATCGACGATCTCGGACGCGATCTCGGCGCTCATCGCATAGAGCACGTCCTGCACATCGTCGAAATAGACGTAGAATGTTGCCGCCGCCGCCTTGGCCTCGCGCGTGATCAGCAGCGCCGTCAACTCGAACGGCGAACGCATAGCCAGCAGGCGTCGTGCCGCATCCATCAACCGCTTGCGGGTCTCCATCCCCTTGCGGCCCAGCAGCTGACCGTTCTTGTTGGTGCTGCGCAGATCGCCGGCGGAGGCATGTTCCGGGGGTGCCGCCAAGGTTCGCTTCGATCGCGCCATCGGTTATGCAGTCTCCGCATTTTTCATAACTGAATTACCTTCAGAAACCTCTTGAGGTCGGTCACCAGAAACGCCAACACGCCAGGAACGGCAATCGATAGCCGTGTAACGAGAGGCTGTCCAAAGGCATGGATAAGACAGGAGACGCCCATGTCGTTACGCACGCTGATGCTTTTCACCGCCAGCTTCGCGCTGGCTCCAACTGCTGGGATCGCGCAGGAATCACCGGCCGCCGCGCCTATGGCAGCGCCGAAGAAAGGCTTCACGCTGAAGGATCGCGACGGCAAGAAACTCGGCACGATCGATCTGATCCGCGCGGACGGGATCGTCACCTTCATACGCGATATGCGCCTCTATCGCGTCCCGCTCTCCACCGTCACCACGAATGGACGAACCAGCACGACCAGCATGAGCTGGGACGAAATCCGCAAGTGACGCGCGACAGGGCGCGCGGCGGCGCTTGACGATGCTCACCGGCCGCCTTGCTGTGATCACCGGCGCAGCATCCGGCATCGGCCGCGCGACCGCCATCCGCTTGGCGCACGAGGGCGCACGGCTCGTCCTGGCGGACATTGACGAGACAGGACTTGGCGAAACCGCCGAACGGGTGCGCCGCGATGGCGGCGAAGCCTGTTGCCGCGTCGCCGACTGTGCCGATCGCTCGCAGATCGACGCACTTGCGGAATTCGCGGAAAGTGTCGCGCCGCTCGGAATCTGGTGCAATGTCGCAGGCATTGCCGCGCTCTGCCCGGCGGTGTCGACCGATCAGGCACTCTACGATCGCGTACTCGCCCTCAATCTGGGCGGGACCTTCTGGGCATGCGCCGCGGCGGCCCGACACATGATTCCGCACGGACGCGGCGCCATCGTCAATATATCATCCAATGCCGCGGACGAGCCAATCGAGGGCCTGTCACTCTATGCAATGTCGAAGTCGGCAGTGAATATGCTGACCCGCACGCTCGCCCAGGAACTTGGACCGCACGGCATACGCGTGAATGCGGTCGCGCCCGGCTTCACCGCGACCCGGATGACATTGGCCGGCAATTCCGATACGGACGCGCTCATCGCGCGCAATGCCGCGCGCTCGCCGCTCGGCCTCATCGGTACGCCGGAAGATATCGCGGCCGCGGTGCTGTATTTGTCGTCGGACGAGAGCCGGTTCGTCACCGGCCAGATCCTGCGGGTGAACGGCGGCGTGACCATGCCCTAAGGACGCTCGGCGGCCCCCACCAACAGCATCGCCGACAGTTCTTCCGCGACCAGATCCAGCGCAGCCGCGACCTCGAGCCGGGGAGACAGCTGCGCGGCCGCGTCCGCCACGAAATCGACCTTGACCACCATCAGCACCGCAGCTGCATGCCCGCGGCCCTTCTCCGGCGCGAACCCCGCAAAGCTTTCTCCCAGGCTGCGCACAACCGATTCACGGTAATCCTCGATCATGATCCGAACCGAATCGTCGGTGGCCATCGCGATCTGGAACAGGCGCATCGCCTGGCGGTGGCGAACCAGTGCCCGCACATAGCTTTCCAGCCATTTCCGGACACTCGCCACGTCATGGCTGCCGAGCGCGCGCAGCCGCTCGTAGATAAGCCGCACCTCTTCCAGATTGCGTGACAGGAGTTCGGCCAGGATCGCGCTCTTGTTCGCAAAATGGAGATAGACGGTCGCACGCCGCACGCCTGCGGCGGACGCGATGTCCTCGAACGAGGTATCTCCGACGCCCTTTTCGTAGAAGCATTGCCGGGCAGCTTCCGCAATGCGCGCACGGGTCATGTCCTTGTGCGCCTGGCGAATCGACGGCCTCGCGGCAGGGGCCGGCTTCATGCGGCCTCCAGCACGGCAGCGCGAAGACGGTCGATGCGCGACACGTCGAAGCCCAGCGCCTCGGAAAAATAGACCTCCGTCCCACCCCGATCATCCAGCACACCAAACATCGCGTCGAGATAGGCCGAGTCAGCGCGCAGAATCGGCTCCCATTCCGGACGCAGCAGCAATGCATCCGCGCCGTTGCCGGCGAAGCGCTTGCGATTGGCCTCGAAACATCGTTCGCTCATAAGGAAATCGTCGTAGATCGCCGGGCGCGCCACGCCAAGCGCCGAGAGCAGCAGCGCCGCCGCCACGCCGGTACGGTCCTTGCCCGCCGCGCAGTGGAACAGGATCGGCATTCGTCCCGTCTCCACCAGTTCGAAGAGCAACCGAAAGCCCGCCGCCTGCTCCCAGGGCAGCCGGCGATAGATGTCCACCATCATCGCGTGGACGTCGGCCCGCGTGACATCGGCCCTGGCGCGCAGCCTTTCCAGATCGGCGCCACGCGCTTCATGGTCGCGGAACGCCAAGCTGACGTCGGGAAGATACGCGTCCGCCAACGGCCGTTTTCCCCGCTCGCGGGTGGAACGGAGATCGAGGATCGTCGCGATGCCGTGCACCTCGCGCAACGCCCCCGCCCCCCGCTCCGTCAGCTTGTCGAGCTCGGCCGAACGGATCAGCGCGCCGCGCCGGATGCGCCTGCCGTCCTGTGTCGCGATGCCGCCCAGGTCGCGTGCGTTGATCGTGCCCTCGATCGTCAAGAGCGCTCCGGTCTGCTCATCATTCATACTGGACATTTATCATTTCACTATACATATGTCATGTGAAATTATCAGGGGACCGATGGTGAAACCCGATTCGAACATACTGACTTCCGGCGCGCTGGAGCCCTGGCTCGACCGCGCCCTGCCGGCGCTTGGCGACGGGCCCCTCAACGCTGAGATCCTGACCGGAGGCGCGACCAATATCGTGATGCGGATCGATCGCGGCGGCCCCGCAATGGTGCTTCGCCGTCCGCCGCTCGCCCCCAGGCCGGACAGCTTCAAGGTGTTGGCGCGCGAGGCGCGGGTGCTGGCCGCGCTCAACGGAACGGCCGTCCGCAAGCCAGAACTGATCGTCCATTGCGAGGACGAGTCGGTGCTGGGCGTCCCCTTCTATATCATGGAATATGTGCCGGGCTGGCTGGCGATGGATCCTGCAAATTTTCCGTCGGCCTTCGATCCACCCGAGATCCGCCGCCAACTCGCGTTCGAGCTCATCGGCGGGATCGCCGAGCTCGCCAAAGTGGATTATCGCGCGGTCGGCCTCGAAGGCTTCGGAAAACCCGAGGGTTTTCTCAACCGGCAGGTCGATCGCTGGCTGTTCCAGCACGCCTCCTATGCTGATAGCGAAGGCTATGGATATCGCCCGCTTCCCGGCAAGGATGCGGTGGTCGAGTGGCTGCGCGCGAACACGCCGGAAACGCCGCATGTCGGGATAATCCATGGCGATTATGGCTATCCCAACGCGCTGTTCGCGCCCGGAGCGCCGGCGCGGCTTGCGGCGATGATCGATTGGGAGCTGTCGACGATCGGCGACCCGCTGCTCGACCTCGGCTGGCTGATGTATGCGGTGCCATCGGAACGGAGTGCGGTCCGTCCGCCCGAGCTCTATCAGGACCCGTCCTACCCGCTGCGGGAGGAACTCGTCGATCATTATGCCGCGATCACCGGTCGTCCGGTGGTGAACCTCACTTACTATATGGTGCTCGCCCAGTTCAAACTCGCGATGCTGCTGGAGCGGCACTATGCGCGCGGGCTCAACGGACGCCTGGACCGCGAGATGGGCGAACAGATGGGAGCGCTGGTGCTGGACCTGCTGCGCGCCGCTTCCGAGATGACCCGAGAATTTGACGGCGCTTCCGAAAGGCAAATGGCATGATCGATTTCAAGCTCGAACCCGAATTCGAAAAGAAGCTCGAATGGGTGCGCGACTTCGTGCGCGACTATGTAGACCCGCTCGACGCGCTGTTCGACAGCTACAGCGCCCCTTATGATCAGAGCGATGCCGCCGCGATGGCGGCGCTCCGTCCGCTGCAGCAGGAGGTGCGCCGCCAGGGCCTGTGGGGCATGCATCTGCCACCCGAACTCGGCGGGCCGGGCTTCGGCCAGGTCGAACTGTGCTTCCTGAACGAGATCCTCGGCCGCACCCATTGGGGGCCCACCGTCTTCGGATGCCAGGCGCCCGACAGCGGCAATGCGGAGATCCTCGCACGCTTCGGAACCGAGGAGCATAGGGAACGCTATCTCAAGCCGCTGCTGGAAAACGAAATCGTTTCCTGCTTCTCGATGACCGAGGTCGAGGGCGGATCCGATCCCACACAGTTCACCTGCAGGGCGGAACTCGACGGTGACGAATGGGTCATCAGCGGCGAAAAATGGTTCTCCTCGAACGCGCGTTTCGCCGAATTCCTGATCGCGATGGTCGTCACCGATCCCGACGCACCGATCTATGAGCGGATGTCGACGATCATCGTTCCGCGCGATGCACCTGGCCTGGAGTTCGTCGCGGAGCCTGGCGTTGCCGGCGAACCGTTCGACGAGGGCAGCCATGCGCATCTGCGCTACAACAATGTTCGCGTGCCGCGCGAAAATCTGCTCGGCGAACGCGGCGGCGGCTTCAAGGTCGCCCAGTCGCGCCTGGGCGGCGGCCGTATCCATCATGCGATGCGTGTGATCGGGATGTGCGGACGCGCCATCGACATGATGTGCGAGCGCGCATTGTCGCGGCATACCAAGGGCGAGCTTCTGGCCGACAAGCAACTTGTGCAGGTCGATATCGGCCAGAGCTGGATCGAATTGGAGCAGTTCCGCCTGTTGGTGCTCCGCACCGCCTGGATGTTCGACAATCACATGGAAACCGAGGCACGCGCCTGGATCGCGGCATGCAAGGTCGCGTGCGCGAAGATCGCCCATGATATCGTGTTCCGCGCGATGCACCTGCTGGGGTCGCTGGGCGTTTCCAACTATACGCCGCTCGGGCGGATGTGGGCGAACGTGCTCGTGATGGGCATGGCCGATGGCCCCACCGAGATCCACCAGATGTATGCGGCCCGGCACCTGCTGCGCAAACACAAGCCGGCGCCGGGCCGTTTTCCCACCGACTATATTCCCGAGCTGCGCCGCCAGGCCCGGCAGAAATTCGGCATGGCCACCGACGCCGTCGAGTGACGATGACAACGCGCTTCGATCTCGAAGGGCGAACGGCGCTCATCACCGGCGGCAGCCGCGGGCTGGGCCGGGAAATGGCGCTTGCCTTCGCCCGGGCCGGCGCGGACGTCGCCGTATCGAGCCGCAAGGTCGAAGCATGCGAAGCGGTGGCGGAGGAGATTCGTGCGCTTGGGCGGCGATCGCTGGCCATCGCCGCGCATGCGGGGGATTGGGCACAGATCGATGCCCTGGTCGATCGGGTCCATGCGGCGTGGGGACGTATCGACATCCTCGTCAACAATGCGGGAATGTCGCCTGTGGAGCCAAGCAGCGCGGCGACCGGGGAAGCATTGTTCGACAAGGTTCTCGCCGTCAACTTCAAGGGACCGTTCCGCCTTGCCGCGCGGGTGGCGCATTGCATGGCAGAGGGGGATGGCGGCTCGATCATCAACATTTCGTCGTTGGGCGCGATCAGCCCGCAGCCGGGGATCATCCCCTATGCAGGGGCAAAGGCCGCACTCAACGCGATGACCGTGGGGATGGCCCGCGAGTTCGCGCCCAAGGTGCGCGTCAACACGATTTCACCCGGCATGTTCGCGACCGACATCGCGCGACACTGGAGCGATCCAGAGGCGCTGCTGCGGGGCATTCCGATGGGACGGTTTGGAGCGCCCGACGAGATCGTGGGCACGGCTTTGTATCTCGCTTCGGATGCGTCGAGCTATACGACCGGAGCCAACATCGCAGTCGGTGGCGGCATCGAATCGCCGCGTTGAGGGAGTAGGTGCATGTCGCTCGCGAACAAACGCTTCATCGTAACCGGGGCCGGCAGCGGCATGGGCAAGGCGACCGCGCTGGCCCTTGTGCATAGCGGCGCCTCAGTGGTCGCGATCGGCCGCTCGGCAAACATTATGGACATCGCCGAAGAAGCGGAAGCCGAGGCGCGGGCGCGGCTGTTCACGCTGGTCGCCGACATATCCGATCCGGCGACAGTCGGGCAGGTCATTCCGGAAGCGGCAGAACGGATGAACGGTCTTGACGGCCTGATCCATGCGGCGGGCGTCGCGCCGAACGCAGCAGCCGAAACGATGGACGTCGACGAGTTCGATATGGTCTTCGCCGTCAATATGCGGGGAACATTCCTGGTCAACCAGGCGGTCTTTCCCTTCCTCAAGGCACGCGGCGGCCGCATCATCAACTTCGCGTCCCCGGTCGGCGTCACGGGTATGGCCGGAAAGGCGCATTATGCCGCGAGCAAGGGTGCGGTACTGGCATGGACGCGATCGCTGGCCCGCGAATGGGGTTGCCACGGTATCACCGTCAACGCGATCGCGCCCGCGATCTGGACGCCGATGTTCGAACGAACGCGCGCGAGCATGAGCGCCGAGGCGGTCGCGCAACTCGATGCGACCTTGAAACAGAAAGTGCCGATCGGAGGCTCACTCGGCTCCATGGAGGATTTCCTGCCGCTGATGCTATTCCTGGCGGGCGACGGATCGCGGTTCCTGACCGGCCAGACCTATGTCATCGACGGCGGTGGCCTGATGCTCAGCTGATGACGCACATGTTCCGAGCCGTCATCGCCGAAGCTCCCGGGCCGCCCGCCGGCTATCGGCTGGGTGTGCGCCATGCGATAGCACCGCAATCGACGATGGTCCGCGTACGGATATGTGCTGTCGCGCTGAGCTATGCCGACATGCTCGCCGCGCGCGGCGGTCACCAGGTGAAGATCGCACCGCCCTTCACCCCCGGATCCGAATTCGCGGGCGTGGTCGACGCGGTTGGCGAAGATGCCGGCGGATTCGCATTGGGCGAAAGAGTGACAGGCATTTGCGCATCCGGTGCCTTGGCGGAGATGGTGACGGTCGAAGTGTCGGCACTGCGCCATATCCCAGCCGGACTCGGCTTCGAGGAAGCAGCCGCTCTGCGGGTGAACACGGCCACAGCGCTCCACGCCCTTGCCGATCGCGGTACCCTGTCGGCCGGAGAGACGCTGCTGGTGCTTGGCGGTGCGGGCGGCCTTGGCAGCGCCGCCATCCAGATCGGCAAGGCGATCGGCGCGCAGGTGATCGCCGCCGCATCGACTGCGGACAAGCGCGCTTTCGCCCTCTCACAGGGGGCCGACCACGCGATTGGATATGACGATATCGAGGGACGGGAAATCCTGCGCGCAATGACGGACGGACGCGGCCTGGATGTGGTGCTCGATCCCGTCGGCGGGCCTATGTTCGGCATGTCATTCCGCAGTCTGGCATGGCGCGGAAGATATCTTGCGGTTGGCTTCGCAAGCGGCGAAATTCCCTGTCTGCCGCTCAATATCGCTCTGGTGAAGGGCGCATCGCTGATCGGAGTTGAGATCGGGCGTTTCGCCGCGCTGGAACCAACCCGCGCGCGCGCGAATGAGGTGCAGATCGAGCAGTGGCACGCCGAAGGGAAAATACGCCCGGCGATCGCCCAGGTCTTTCCCCTCACTGCCTTCAGGGAAGCGATGGAGGCCGCATTCTCAGGTGCGGGTTGCGGCCGCGTTGTCGTGCGGATGCCATAGGCGTCAGACACGCCCCGTGACGGGCAGCAACGCACCCGTGATCGGCGCAGCCGCATCGGAAAGCAGGAACTCGATAACGCGCGCGAGCGCCGCAGGGCTGACCCAGCGGCCGAAATCGGCGTCAGGCATATCCGCCCGGTTGAGCGGCGTATCGATGATGCTGGGCAGCACCGCATTCACGCGAATTCCCGCATCCTTCAATTCTTCGGCCAGGCTTTCGGTCAGCTTCGCCACACCGGACTTGGAAGCGGCATAAGCGCCCATCCCCGTTCCGGCCTTCAACGCGCCCGCGGCACCGATGTTGACGATCGTGCCCCCCTCACCGAGCAACGGCAACGCGGCACGCACTGCGTTCAGCGCCGTCCGCACATTGATTCGGTAGAGGAAATCCCAGCTTTCCACTTCACCGTCGATGACGGTTTCCCAGCGGAAGCCACCCGCGACATTGACCAGCCCGTGCAGTGGCCCGAGCCCTGCCACCCGCGCAAACGCCGCGGCCACGCTCTCCGCGTCGGTAAGATCCACGCCCGGCAAGGTGAGAGCGAGATCCGAGGCTGCGAACGCGGCCAGGTCGAGACCCGCGACAGCATAACCCTTGGCCAGCAGCTCCGTGCATACCGCACGTCCGAGCACGCCCGCCGCACCGGTGACGACAACGAGTTTTTTAACAGTCAAACCGCTTCTCCCAAGGGCAATAGCTGCCGATCCGGACCGAACCACCGCGCCAACGGCCCGGATCGACTGGTGGTGAAATCGAGCTTGCTGCCGCGCATCGGCAGTGCATCGGCCGCCCGGATCGGCTGGAATGAAAAGCAGACCCCCGACTGCGCCGCCAATTCGGACGCATTGTTCCTGGCCTCATAATCGAACTGGCGGCCGGCGGAAATGAACACGACGCGCCGCAAAGCCAGCGCCGGTTCCTGCAAATGCACCGGGAGCTCCGACAGCCAGCGGCGCAACTGGCGCAGGTTTCGTCCCTCACCCGGGCCGGATGCAACCCCATCGCCATCGAGCAGCCAGTCGAGCAGGATCGAATCGTCACGCCACAACTGCGCCGTGCGCGGCCCCGCATCGGGGTCGGACACGAACATGGAATAGAGCATTGGGGCTCGGTCGTGCGCATGTGCAGCCGCGAGCAGCGCAAGGTCTAGCATGTGGGTACAATGTAAAAATGGCGAATCGAACCCGGCGACCGCGTCCAGCGGCACGCCAACCAGCCGGGCGGCAAGCAGGTCGCCTGCAGCCGGACAAGTCGTCCAGGGATGCCGCAATGCCGCCGTGGTGACGCGTGTGATCCTGCCCCCGTCGTGGAAGAGGGTGACGACGAAATGGTGGAAATCATCCTCGACTTCGCCGCGCACCGCGTCCGCCCCCGGTCGCAGGAGAATGCGCCGCCGCAACGCGGGTTTGCCGGGGTGAAGGTCTGGCGCGAAGAGGTTCATCGCGCCGCGCTTAGTCGCGCACGCCCTCCAGCAGGCCCTTCATATTGGAGTGGAAGATCCGCTTGATCGAGTCTTCGCTGAATCCGTCGAACTCCTTCAGATAGTCCAGCGGCTCGGCAAGGCCTTCCGGATGAGGGAAATCGCTGCCGAAAAGGATCCGTTCGATCGGCAGATCTTCCGCCAGCGCCTGCATGTTGTCCTCATAGAAAGGCGCGACGAAAATATGCTCGCGGAAGATATCGCGCGGGTGGCGCTTGAATGATTTGGGCATCTGGCCATAGGCCTTGTCGAGCCTGTGCAGCAGCGGCCGCACCCAATCCGCGCCATTCTCGACCGAGATCATGCGCAGCCGCGGAAACCGATCGAACACGCCGTGGCAGATGAAGGCGGACAGCGTATCGGAGATTGGACGGCCCAGCACATCGAGCGTGGCCTGGAACGGGTCGCGCTCGAAAGGCTGATACTCGCCCGAGCCGCCGGTCCACCAGCGATAGATGCGATCATACCCCGAATCCGAGGTGTGGAGGCAGGTGAAGATATTCGCCTCCTCGACCCGCGCCCAGAAGGGATCGAACTCGGGCAGGCCCGGCGATCGGCTGCCGCGGAAACCCGGCACCGGCGCGGGGCGGATGCCGATGCAGCGCGCGCCGGCCTTCAGCACCGTCTCAAGTTCCTCGATCGCCAGATCCTGATCTGCGAGGCTGATCATCGGCACCGAGAACAACCGGTTCTCCCGCGCAAAACCCCATTCCTCGTCGGTCCAGCGATTGAGCGAGTGGAACAGCGCAGCCATCGCCTCCGGCTTGTGGTTCAGCCGCTCCTCGATCACCGAGGCAAGCGTCGGGAACACCAGCGCGGCATGAACCGCCTGTTGATCCATCACCGCGATGCGGCCGTCACCCGAGCGCCATTCCGCAGGCGGGCGGATGGGCTTGCCGGTCATCTCGCGCATCGTCAGTCCCTCGGAGTTCTCGGCGCGATACCATTTCTCGTGCGTCCCCGGCCCGGCCACGACCTCGAAGGTAGGATTGGGAATGTAGTCGGACAGCTGCCCCCCGATCACCAGCTTGGCGCGCCCATTCAGCTCGACGAAGTAAAAGTCGTTGGCGAACTGCTTGGGCAGGTGCCGTAAAAAGGCGTCAGCCGGCTCGTAGAGATGGTGGTCGGCGTCGTAGACATCGAAAGGCAAGGAGGACATGCGAACTCTCCGGAGAAACTGCCGCCCAGCAGGAGGGCGCTGGAATTTTAATAATTGACACTTTATCAGTTTTTTGAACGGCGGCAAGCCTGTTCCGTCGATCGAGCGTCGCACGGAGCGTTGTTTCACATTCATGCAATGTTGCGCGGGCCGGTCGCAGTTCACCGCGAAACGGCTATGCAGCTGTGGAACGGATTTGCGGGCCGTAGCCCGCATAATGGAGCTTTCGCATGGCTGCGCTTTTGAACCTCGCCCTTTCGGATGACCAGACGATGCTGCAGGACGCAGTGGCGCGGCTGTTTCGCGAGCAATCGACTCCCGAACGCATCCGAGCGGCGGAAAGCGGTTTCGACCGCAACCTGTGGGCCCGCGTTTGCGAGCTCGGGCTGCCGCTGATGCGTGCATCCGAAGCGGCCGGCGGCCTGTCATTGAGTCTGTTGGAACTGGCGCTTTCTGCAGAGGAGGCCGGAAAGAACCTGGCTTCGATCCCCCTTGTCGAAACGATCGTCGCAACCCGGCTTGCCGGACAGTTCGGCGCGGAGACGCAATTGGCTGCGGTCGCCAATGGCGCCTCCGCCACGATCGCGCTGCACCCCCTTGTCGCGGGCGAAGCGCAGGTCGTTCCGGCGCTTGCGGGTTGCGCCTATGTGCTCGGGCTGAGCGGCGACCGCCTGATCGCCTATAGCGATCCGCAGATCGAGACCTCGGCCAATTGGACGTCGATGAGCGCCCTCGGCACCTGGTCTCCGCCAGCAGAGCCGCGCGACGGCGATGCCGTGCTCGCAGCGGGCCCCGATGCCGTTGCGGCATGGCAGTCCGCCGTCGAGGAGTGGAAACTGGGCAGCGCCGCGACTCTGGCGGGGATTTCGCTCCAGGCACTGCGCCTCGCCGCCGAATATGCGGGAGAGCGCGAACAGTTCGGACGCAAGATCGGCAGCTTTCAAGGCGTCGCGCATCCACTGGCCGACGCCGCTACCGATGCGGATGGCGCACGACTGATGGTGTGGCAGGCGATCAGCGCGATCGCCGCGGGCTCGGCGGATGCCCCCGCGCAGGTGTCCATGGCCTTCTGGTGGGCGACGCAAGTGGCGGGCCGGGCCACCGAAACCGCAATCCGGACATTCGGCGGCTATGGCGTCAGCCTGGAGAACGACATCCAACTCTATTACCGCCGCGCCAAGGCGCTGAGCCTGGTCGCGGGGGATCCGGAAATCGAACTGCAGCGCATTGGCGACCGGTTGTGGGCGGACGAGCAGGCGACGCTGCCCGCGGCAGGCGAGATCGGCATCGAATTCGGTTGGGGCAGCCAGGCGGAAGACTATGCGAACCGGCTGCGCGCCTTCATGGCTGAGAATCTTGACGATGATGTGCGCGCGAAGATCCACCACAGCACAAAGGCGCATAGCAAGCCGTTCGCGCAAAAACTCGCCAGGGCGGGACTGCTCTATCCCCATCTGCCCGCCGAGTTCGGCGGTGAGGGCCGCAGCCCGATCGAACTCGCCGCCGCGGATGCGGTATGGGAGGAGATGGACTGGAACCGGACCGCGAGCGGCGTCACCGAATTCGTCCTCCAGCTCGAGATGAAATTCGGCAGCGATGCGGCGAAAGCCGAGATCATTCCCCGCCTCGCTTCCGGTGAAGCAGTCGGCTGTCTGGGCTTCACCGAACCGGGAAGCGGATCCGACATTTTCGGCACCAGCTTCAAGGCGGTCCAGGATGGCGAAGACTGGCTGCTCAACGGCCAGAAGATGTTCACGACGGCCGGCCACATCGCGGACTATATCCTGCTCCTCACCCGTACCGATACGAGCGGAGCCAAGCACCAGGGGCTGACGGTCTTCATATTGCCGATGGATGTTCCAGGGATCGAGATCCAGCCGGTCCACACGCTTCAGGACGAGCGCACCAACATCACCTACTTCCAGGACGTGCGGATCCCCGACAGGTACCGACTGGGGGCAGTCGGTGGCGGCATGCAGGTGATGCACACCATGCTGGGACTGGAGCATGGCGGCATCGTCTATCACTATGCGATGCCGGTGATGCTGCGCCATGCGGTGAACTGGGCGAGCCGCGGTTCAGTGGGGCAGCGCCGGATCGACGAGCCGGGCGTGCGCCGCCGCCTGGCCCGAGCGGCGACGATCGTCGCCGTTTCGGAAGGGATTTCACGTCGTGACGTCTGGGCGCAGGCGGCAGGCCAGGGCGCGATTTCGGACGGGCCGATGTCCAAGCTGTTCGCGACAGAGGGGCTCCGCACCGCCGCGGCCGATCTCGTCGCTCTGGCCGCCCCGGAATCGCTGCTGTCGCGCGATGACGACCTGGCGCTGGTGGAAGTGGCGATGCGGCGCGCGATCGCCATGACCATCTATGGCGGGACCAGTGAGATTCAGCGCAGCCTGATCGCGGAGCAGTTCCTCAAGATGCCGAAATCCCGCACCTGACCGGCCCTGGCGCGGAAATGTGCCGATGAAGGAAGTCGATGAGCGTCGCGGCGAACGCATCGTTGCGATCTCCCACGATCATGTGCCCGGCCCCTTCGATCACGACCGTTTCCAGATGCGGGATGCAGGTCGCCAGCGCGGCTGCTCCCGCGGCATCCGTCACGTCGCTGCGCTCCCCACGCATCAGCAGAGCGGGCATCGCGACGCGACGGGCCGCCTCCTCGAGGCGCGCAAGGGCTGGCTTTATGCCTAGACCGTGCGAAGGATCGAAGAACCAAGAATCCCAATGCCAATGCCAGCGGCCCGCCTCGTCCAGCCGCATGTTGCGCCGGAGGCGTGCGATGGCATCGGGCGCCGGGACCGCACTGTCCGGCCCCGCGAGCACCCCGGCCGCAGCTTCCGGTGTTGCGAACCCTTCCGGCGGGGTCTGCAGGATGCTCGCCACGCGCGCGACGCCGTTTTCGACAGAGCGCGGTACCGCGTCGACCAGAACGAGCGCATCGATCATACCGGGTGGTAACGCGCCGGCGGCCGAAAGTGCGATCTTCCCACCCAATGATGCGCCGACCAGCACCGCCCTCCGGCCCGACGCCTCGATCAGCGTCACGACGTCATCGACCAGCCTGTCATAACCATAGTCACCGTCCAGAGCGGGATCGCTGTCGCCATGGCCACGCAGATCCGCAGCAATCGCATGCCATCCGTCCGCGCCCAGCCTCTCCCCGGTGCGCCGCCAGCTCTGGCGTCTCTGTCCGCCGCCGGGAAGCAGGATGACGACGGCACCATCGCGCGGACCGAACCTGTCGATCGCGATGCGATTGCCGCTGGCGCCCGCAACAAACTCGGGCGGCGCCTTCGGAGCCGGATCCGGCGTCATGCCGACCAGCCACCGTCGATGCTGATGACCTGCCCATTGACGAAAGCACCCGCGCGCGATGCAAGGTAGATCGCGAGCCCCCCTATGTCCTCCGCCCGGCCCAGCCGGCCCACGGGCGTGCGCTCGATCCACGCTGCGCGATAATCGTCGGGGATCGGGGCGTTCATGCGCGAGGGAAACCAGCCTGGCGCGATGCAATTGACCGTGATCCGGTCACGCGGCAACCATCGCGCCATCACGCGTGTCAGTTGCTCGACCGCGGCCTTCGACGGACCATAGGCTGCAGAGGGAGCATCATCGCTATGTCGCGCGGCCACCGAACTGACGTTGATTATGCTCGACCAGTCATCGTCGGTGGCGCTTCGCGCCAGCAGCGGAGTGAGTGCCTGGCTGAGCAGAAATGCGCCCCTCACGTTGAGGTCCATCACCCGGTCCCAGCCGGACAGCGGAAATTCGCCGAACGGCGCACCCCAGGTCGCGCCCGCATTGTTGACGAGAATGTCCAGCCGGTCGGTGCGCTCGCCCAGCGACGCAGCGAGCCGCTCGGCGCCTGCCGGGTCAGCAAGATCGGCCTGGACGCCCTGCACCAAGCCATGCGCCCCGATCCGCTCCAGCGCCTCGGCTAGGCGTTCGGGCTTGCGCGCCGCAATGAACACCGATGCACCGGCACGCACCAGCATGGTCGCGATCATCTCGCCGATCCCGCTGCTGCCGCCTGTCACAAGCGCGACCTTGCCGCTCACGTCGAATAACGATCGCATGCCCATCAAACGCTCCCGGTCGTCATTCGGGACGTTGCTCAGCGCAATCCGTCCTCACCCCTGATATCGGCCGCACCCAGCCCGCCTGCCCGCGCATGGACGCGGCCTCCCGTTGCGGCCGCCAGCCCATAGGCGATCTCACCCCGCCTCGGCCCATCCCACACCGTCATCTCCGCCGTGCCGAAATGACTGCGAACATACGCCGCATGGATATGGCCCAGCGGTACCATCAGCCTGGTGCCGAGCGTTCCCACCGTCTTGGCGGCGGGAACGATCGCCTTCGGCCCACCCAGCAGCTCGCGCAATGCCCAGCCGCCCGCTTCGTGCCACAGCGCGCCATGTTCCAGCTCACCATCCTCGCCGACGATCGCGCCCTTGCCATAGGATTGGATCGCATCGGCCTCGAGAGCATCGAGGAGCCTTTCTGACAGCATCCGCCCGAGCGTGCGCAGTTCGGCCTGGAAAGGGAGCAGGTCGGCTTCGTATCGGCCGGCGAATGGATTGTGGACGACTGCAAGCGCGGTCGCGACGCGCAGCGGAACCGCGGCACACGACCCGCCTTCGTGCCAGATCTCCTCGACACTGAGCTGGGTCTTGCGGATCTCGATCATGCGGAGAGCGCTATTCGCTCACGACCGGATTGCGCAAAATGCCGATCCCCTCGACCTCGCACTCGCAGATGTCACCCGGTTTCATGAAGATCGGCGGCTTGCGCGAGAAGCCCACACCACTCGGTGTGCCGGTGGCCAGCACGTCGCCGGGCTGCAGATCGAGGATGTCCGACACATATGAAATGAACGCGGGGATCTTGTGAATCTGGTAGCTGGTATTGCTGTCCTGATAGGTCTCACCGTTTACGCGGGCCTGAACGCGAAGATTGTGCGGATCGTCGATCTCGTCGGCGGTCACCATCCAAGGGCCGAGGCTACCCGTGGAGCGGAAGTTCTTGCCTGCGGTGATCTGCCGGGTCTGGAACTGCCAGTCGCGAATAGTGGCGTCGTTGAAGACCGAATATCCCACGACATGCGACATGGCATCCGCTTCGCTGATATGACGGCCGCCCTTGCCGATGATCACCGCCAGCTCGACTTCCCAATCGACTTCGTCGGAGAATGTCGGCTTCAGGATCGGCGCGTTGTGCCCCATCATCGTATCGGCGTAGCGGGCGAACAGCGCCGGCTTCTTCGGCGGATCGCGCTGGATCCCGACAGCCTTGATCTCCTCGATATGGTCCTGATAGTTGATCGCCAGACACCACAGATGCGCCGGATCGGGAATGACTGGCAGGAACTCGATTGCATCGAGCGAATGATCTGCAGGAAGATCGGCGAACTGCGCCGCTTCCCCCAGGCGATCTGCGGCGATGAGCGCCTTGAGTGTCGAAACACCGAGACGCGACGCAAGCTCGATCACGTCATTGTCGCGGACGAGGCCGAAGGATTCGACGCCGGAGGCCTTGAAAGAAACGAAGCGCATGGGGTTTCCCGTCTGAATTGCCGTTAGCGCTGGGCTAGGGTCGCCTCCGCAAGGAGGCAAGCGCGCACGCCGCCAAGCGACGCATCCTGCACGGATGTGAAATCCGCGCGACACGCTGCCCTGTATGTCCAGCCCGGCCTATGATCCGGCGACTTCACCCAGGGAGCGGTCATGGCACGTCCACATCTCAGCCATCTCGGCATCTTCGTCCGCGATATCGGGCTGATCGAACGATTCTACACCGGTGTCTTCGGATTGGTCGCCACCGATCGCGGCGTCGGCAAGACCTTCAGGAACGAACTGGTCTTCCTGACCGGCGATCCGCAGCAGCATCACCAGCTGGTGCTTTCGTCGGGGCGCAGCGTGGATGGCCCCAGCACCGTGATGCAATTGTCCTTCATGGTCGATACGCTGAACGACTTGCGCGCGACGCGGGACAAGGCGCTTGCTTCCGGTGCCTCCAGCCTTATCGGCTTGAACCATGGCAATGCCTGGTCGATCTATTTCGACGATCCCGAAGGCAACAAGGTCGAAGTCTATCTGGACACCCCGTTCCATGTTCCCCAGCCATGCGGCGAGCCGCTGAACCTGGATCAGAGCGACGAGGCATTGCTGGCCGAAACCCGCTTGCTGGTGGAGGGGTTGCCCGGCTTCATGCCGCGCTCAAAATTCGTCGCCGAGCTCGAACGGACACTCGGCCGACTCCTTACCCCGTGAGCTTGCGGCCGGCGGCAGCATACTCCACCAGCAAGGGGGCGGGTTCGAGGCCGATCGACCGAGCGGCGTCGATCACCGCGGACAGGCCGATGATATCGGCATGGTACATCGGGCCGCCACGATAAGCCGGCCAGCCATAACCGTGCACCCAGACCATATCGATGTCGGAGGCGCGCTGGGCGATACCTTCCTCCAGGATGCGGGCGCCTTCGTTGATCATCGGGATCAGCAGGCGATCGAGAATCTCGGCATCGGACAAAAGCCGGGGCGCGATCCCCGCGGCCGCTCCGCACTCCGCGATCAATCCGGCGGTTAGCGCCGACGGCGTCGGCTTGCCGGCGGCATCATAGTCGTAATAGCCCGCCCCCGTCTTACGCCCGCGACGACCCTCTTCGCAAAGCCGCTCGATCACGGTCCGGCCGGTCGAACGGTCCGCTCGCCAGCCGAGATCGAGTCCCGCCAGATCCCACATCGCAAACGGCCCCATGGCCATGCCAAACTGAGTCGCGGCCCGATCGACCGCCTCGGGCGCAACGCCCTGCAGGATCATTGCATCGGCGAATTTCTGTCGCGCAAGCATCATGCGGTTGCCGATGAATCCCGGACATACGCCGGACAGAACGCCAACCTTGCCCAACTTGCGCGCAAGCGCGAACGCAGTCGCCACCGCTTCATCCGATGTTGCCTTGCCGCGCGCGATCTCGAGCAGGCGCATCACATTGGCAGGCGAGAAGAAGTGCAACCCGAGCACGTTTTCCGGGCGGGCGGCGGCGGCGGCGATCGCATCGAGATCGAGAAAGGAAGTGTTGGTCGCCAACAACGCCGACGGCGCGATCCGCTCGATCTCGGCGAGGACCGTCTGCTTGACGCCGAGCTCTTCGACGACCGCCTCGATCACCAGATCGCAATCGGCGAACCCTTCCATCGCGTCCGACAGGGTCAGGCCGGACCGGCGCTTCGCGGCTTCCACAGCCGACAAGCGCCCCTGTGCTGCGGCAGCATCGTAATGGGACGCGATCAGAGTTCCGGCGCGAGCGAGCGAGTCTCCCGCCGTGTCGAACAGGACAGTCGCGATACCGGCATCGAGCAGCGCCATGGATATGCCGCACCCCATCGTTCCGGCGCCGGCCACACCAATGCGAGCTATCGGACGCGGCTGGACCTCCGGGCCAAGCCCGGCGATTTTGGAAGCCTGGCGTTCGGCAAAGAACGCATAGCGCAGCGCCGCCGATTGCGGGCCGTCGAGCAACGTCTGGAATTCCGCGCGCTCGACAGCAATCCCCGCCTCGAAATCGCCACGCACGGCCGCTTCGACGCAGCGGATGATCGCGCGTGGCGCTTCCTCGCCGCGCCGCCGTCGCTCCGCCCAGGTACGCGCATCATCAAAAGCCGAGGGCTCGGTGCAAGCGATCTTGTCGGTTAGATCGCGGACGCGTTTGGCAGGCCGCCCCTCGGCGAGCAACCGATGCATATAGGCCTTGGCGTCCGCAGTCAGGTCCTGGCCTTGGGCGATCGCATCGATCAAGCCGACCTCCAACGAGCGGAGCGCATCGACCTGCGCTCCGGACATGAGCAGATCCAGCCCCGCCGCAACGCCCACGATCCTGGGCAGCCGTTGAGTTCCGCCGCCGCCCGGCAACAGACCGAGATTCACTTCGGGCAGGCCCAGCCGCGTGCCGGGCGCAGCGATACGGTAATGACAGGTCAGCGCCACTTCGAGCCCGCCGCCCAGGCACGTGCCGTGCAGTGCGGCCATGACCGGTTTTGCCGAATCCTCGATCTTCGCCTGTAGTTCGAAGAAATCGACCTTGGGCGATTCGACGCCGAGCGCCTTGATATCCGCACCCGCGATGAAGGTGCGCCCCGCGCAGATCAGCAGGATCCCCCGAGCCGCCGGATCTTCGATCGCCTGGACGAAGGCATCGTACATGCCATCCATCAGCCTGGGCGACAGCGCATTGACCGGTGGGTTATCGAGCGTGATGAGGGCGACGCCGTCCTCCAGCGTCAGATCGACCAGCGCGTTGATCGCGGGCATTTGATAATCTCCGGTTTAAGCATCGGTGTCGCGAAGGCTGCGGCAGGCGCTGGTGCAATGCCGATAGTGTAACGATCAGGTCCGGGCGGGCTGGCCGGCGGACATCATTGCCTCCATCTCCGCATGCCAGGCGGCGATCGGCTTGTATCCCGCGCGCGTCTTGCAATAATCGCGCGTGAAGTTGCGGATATCCTCCTCTGGCAGAGTCAGATCCAGCGGTTCCTTGAATGGCTGGGAGATATACCAATCGGTGTCGGCGAACACCTCGATCCGATTGCCTTCGGGATCGTGGAAATAGATCGACCAGCTGTTGCCGTGAATCACCGGTTCCATCCCCTTGGCGTCCGCTTCGACGAGTTGAGCGTAGAACGCCTTGAGCTCGCCCAGCGAACGTACACGGAAGGAAATCTGGTTGATGTTGAGGTGGCTGCCGGGATCGCGTCCGGCGACCAACACGATCTGGTGATGCTCACGCGGATCGCGACTGAGAAAAGTGATCGCTTTTCCGTTCAGCTCGCCCTTGTCGGTGATGAAGAACCCCATCACGCGCGAATAGAAATCGGCCATCCTCGCCATATCGGTCACAAAGAACCCGACATGGCTGAAGGCCATCTGATAATCCCGGCTGGCGGTATCGATCACCCTACCCTCTCCCAAACACAATCAGGACGCCCGCAGGACTGTCCTTCTAGAATTTTAGATGATACTGAAACCGCACGTTCTTGTCTATCGCACGCGCCAGGCAACACGCTCGGATGACCATGGAGAGGCATATGGATCCCGCTGATATTCGACTTGACGGCCTCTGCGCCATCGTCACGGGCGGTGCCAACGGCATAGGCAGGGGTATCGCACTCAGCATGGCCGAATTCGGCGCGGACGTCGTGATCGTTGACCTCGATAACGAAACAGGCCGGCAAGTGGCCGACGAGATTGCCACCGCGGGACGTCGCAGTATCTTCGTCTCCGCCGATGTGATGGACCGTGGCGCGCTTCGCAGCGCGATCGACACGGCGGCACGCAGCTTCGGGCGGCTCGATATCCTGGTCAACAATGCCGGCGGCGGGCGCCCGGTCAAGTTCATGGACCAGAGCGAGCGCAGCCGTGACCGCCATGTCGAATTCAACCTTGGCAGCCTGATGACAGCCACCCATCATGCCGCGCAGCATATGATCGCGTTCGGCCATGGCGGATCAATTATCAATGTCTCCAGCATCGAAGGACTGCGCGCGGCACCGGGCTACGCCGTGTATGCCGCGTGCAAGGCCGCGATGCTCAACTTCACCCGTACGACCGCGGTCGAGTTGGCCGAATTCGGTATCCGGGTAAACGCGATCGCGCCCGATATCATCGTCACCGACGGCTTCGTGAACCAGGCCCCCGGCGCGATGGACCCGCCGCAGGTTGCCGCGCGCGGTCGCTATGTACCGCTGAAGCGCGACGGAACGCCTGATGATTGCGCCGGTCCCGCGATCTTCCTGGCATCCAGGATGAGCGCCTATGTGACAGGTGCGACGCTCAGCATCGATGGTGGAACCTGGGCATCAAGCGGTTGGGTGAGAACGCCGGAGAATGACTGGCGGCTGTTCCCGGATCTGCCGTCGACAGCGCAAGCCACGAAGGAGAGGCAGCAATGACCGTCGAAGAATTGCTCGCGCGCGAGGCGATCCGCCATACGATCGCCCTGTACAACAATGCAGGCGACCGTGGCGCGGTGGACGAGATGATGCGCTGCTTCACGGAGGACGCCGTACTCGAATTCGGGAAAGATCGCCCCGAAGGCTGGCAGGCAATCCGCGCCTATTATCAGGCCATTCTCGACAGCGGCCTGCTGGGCGGCGCCGAACGGCGCGTGGCGCGCCACTATGTCACCACGTCGCGCATAGAGATGGACGATGCCGAGAACGCACACGGCTGGAGCTATTTCCTGCTCGTTCGCGGCGACGTCATCCTACAAACCGGCATCTATATCGACCGGTTCCGTAAAGTGGGCGACGCATGGCTATTATGTTCGCGGCGCGTGAAGCTGGAGCATGACGGGCTGAACGTCTGACTTCGCACATATGCGATATCCGGGCTCCGGCGATTGACCCGCGCCGGCTGCTGCTCACATCGAAACATACCCCAATTCCGGAGCGCACCATGACGGACCAAAGCGACACTCCCGACGGTTATATCTACGAACCTTCGATCAGCGCGTTCATCAACCATATCGGTCGTGTCTATTCGCGGCGCGTGGCAACTGCCGAGGGCGACGAGGTCTGGGCGGCGCTGCGGATCGAGCCGCACCATGTCAACGCCTGGAATCTCTGCCACGGAGCGGTGATGGCAAGCATGGCCGAGGTCGGCACCGCTGGCCCGGGTTGGGATCCGGACGGACCTCCGGTCGTCGCGATCGAAATGTCGATGCAATTTATCGGAGCGCCGAAGCTGGGCGACCTGCTTGAAGTTCGCGGCATCCTGGTCAAGCGGACCCGCAGCCTGGTGTTCACGCGCGCCGAGGCGCAGGTGGACGGCAAGCCGATCTTCACGGCGACTTCGGTTCAGAAGGTCATCGGCAACTGACGCCGCAATCGCCATGACCCATAATCCCCTTTTGCCGCTCGGTCGGCTCGACGACATCCCGGATCCGCCTGCATGGTTCCTGGAAGCGCTCGCTGCGCCATACGAGGCGTTCGAGGTTGCCATGCCCGATGGGCGACGACTGGACGCGCGCGCATGGGGATCCAAGGACGCCCCCGGACTGGTGTTTGTGCATGGCAATGCAGCACATCTCGGTTGGTGGGCGTTTCTCGCGTCTTTCTTCGCGGATCGGTTCCGCGTGGTCTGCTTCTCGCTGGGAGGGATGGGCGGATCGGATTGGCATGATGAGTATTCCGTCTCGCGCTTTGCCGAGGAAATGTGGGCGGTTGCGGATGCGGCGGGCGTGACCTCGCATGCACTTCCACCGGTCGTCGTCGCGCATTCGATGGGCGGCCTGCCCGTGATCCATTCCGCCGCCAATATCGACCGGCCCATGCGCGCGGCCATCCTGGTCGATTCCGGCCTGCCGGGCGTCAGCAATTTCAAGATTCCCGATTATGCCGGCCACCGGCTCTATCCGACGAAAGAGGCGGCAATGGCCCGCTTCCGGCTTTCGCCGGTCCAGCCATGCGAGAACCGCTGGATCGCGGAATATCTCGGCCGCATGGCGATCCGGGAAACAACTGGCGAGGATGGAAGTAGCGGCTGGTCCTGGCGTTTTGACCCGAAACTGTGGGGCGGCGTCCCGGCCGAGCATATATGGGAGGAGCTCGCAGTGATGCGCTGCCCAGTGGCGCTGATCCGGGGCGCAAATTCGCAACTGACCGCCGGCGAAATGATCAGGCGCATGATCGCTGCTTTGCCGGAGGACACGCCTCTGATCGAGATCACCGACGCGAACCATCATGTGATGGTCGATCAACCAATTGCGCTGGTCGCGGCACTCAACGCCCTTTTGGCCGGCTGGGTGACCGGCTTTGACATCAAACCCTAGCGGAGCATGCGATGCGGATATTGATCTATGGCGCCAACGGCTATCTGGGATCGCATCTGGTGCGCCATTTCGTCACGGCGGGACATGATGTCACGGGCTTCGTGCGCAGCGACGACGCAGCATCGCGGCTGGAAGCCGTAGGCGCACGCGCCGCTTTGGGCGACCTCACCGATCTCGACGGCGCACTGGCGCCACTGAGCGAGGCAGATGCCACTATCTATGCCGCACAGCTTATGCTCGACACCGAACGCACGACGGTCGAGGCGATCGTCAATCGCCTGGCGGGCAGCGGCAAATCCTTCATTTTCACCTCCGGTACCGGCGTCCTCTCACAGCGCACCGACGGGGACTGGAGCGAAGACAGCTTTGCCGAGGAGGACGTGTTCGTCCCGTCCAAATATATTGGTGCGCGTAAGCAGACCGAAGATCTGGTCCGCGCCGCGGCAAGCCGCGATCTGCGCGCCTTTGTCGTCCGGCCGCCACTGATCTGGGGGAATGGCGGCTGCCCCGCAATCACCAATTTCTATCAATCCGCAGCACGCACGGGCGAGGTCTGTTATGTCGGGCGTGGCTTAAATCTCTATTCAAATGTACATGTCGAAGATCTGACACGACTGTACGAACTCGTCCTGGAAAGGGGCACGCCCGGCAAGCTCTATCATGCCGTATCGGGCGAAACGAACTTCCGCACGATCGCCGAAAGCGTGGCGCAGGCGTTGGGTGTGCCGGTACGCAGCGTGACGCTGGGTGAAGCGATGGAAATCTGGGACAAGTTCACTGCATTGATCGGGTTGAGCATCTGCAGCCGCTCGCGTTCGCCGCTGTCACGGCGCGAGCTTGGCTGGGCGCCCAGCCCCGACCGGCTCGATATCATCGAGGAGACCCGCCATCCCGCCTTCGCCGCGATCATGGCGAAGCGCTCCTGACCGTCAGCCCAGCGACGGCGTGATACCACCGTCGACATGGATGTTCGTGCCGTTGACGAAGTCGCTGCGCGGGCTGGCTATCATGGCCACGGCAAAGGCGATATCCTCGACTTCGCCGATCCGTGCGACGGTCTGGCCGCTGCCTTTGGCGACATAAGCCTCGGCACGCGCGAGATCGTCCCCCCATCCGCGCTTGGCGGAGAAGCTGGTGAGGAAACGCCGCAGTCCTTCAGTCCGTATCATGCCAGGCGACACCGCGTTGCTGGTCACGCCGCTTTGCGAAAGAGCCTTGGAGAGACTGAGGCTCAGATTGAGCATTGCCGCCTTGCCACCGGCATAGTCGGGCTGTGCCGATGTGGGGGTGATCGCGGCACCGGTCGCGATATTGATCACCCGCCCCCAGCCGCGCTCGCACATTGGCGGCACCAGCACCCGAATGAGTCGGACCGCCGCCACCACATTTGCCTGATAGGTGTTGATCCAGTCGTCCGGTTCGGTCGAGAACCAGGACGGGTCGGCCCGCTCGATGGCGCCTCCGGCGTTGTTCACCAAGATATCGATCCCGCCGAACGCCATCGCCTCTGTTGCAACGCCTGCGGCGCCGGCATCGGTTGCCAGGTCGCCCAATACCACCGCCGCCTTACCGCCGTCCGATCTGATCGCGGCCGCGATGCTTTCCGCTCGCGCCGCGTGCCGGCCATGGACGACCACCGAAGCGCCTTCCATGGCGAGGGCATGGGCGATCGCGGCACCGATTCCGGAACTGCTGCCCGTGACCAGCGCGCATTTTCCGTGAAGTTCGAGATCCATCCGCAAAGCCTCCAGTTCGCCACACCTATTTCATCCGCAAAATGCGGCCACTCATCGTTGACCTACTAGAATTTTAGTTGATAGTTGAAAAACGATCATCTATCACAAATGCGAAAACATAAGGAGGAGAGTATGGCTTCCGCCCCGCTGGCAGATGACCGCATTCGGGTACCCGCGCAGCGTGTTGAACAGCACGTGGTGAAATCGGCGGGCCGCGTCCTCCAGATCCTGGAATTCTTCGACGACATCCGGCGCACCGCCACCGCGACCGAAATCGCCAATACGTTCGGCTTCCCCCAATCGAGCACTTCGCAGTTGCTGCGCAGTATGCTGGCCGAAGGCTATGTGCAGTTCGATCGCGAGACACGACGCTATGGTCCCTCGATGCGGGTCAGCCTGCTCGGCAGCTGGTGCGACGACCGGTTCATCGGCGAAGGCGCGATGCTGCACATGATGAAACGCCTGAACGAGCGCACCGGGCGCGCCGTGTTCCTCGCATGCCAAGTCATGAGCCGGGCGAAATATATCCATGTATATCAATCGCTGATCCCGGAACGTCCGCATCTGACGCTCGGCACCAGCCGCCCGCTCAGCACGTCTGGCGCCGGAATCGCGCTGCTGTCCACGATGGACGATAGCGAGGCGACGCGGTTCGTGCTGCGCAACAATGCGGAGCGTCCCGATAGCGTCGCTACCGCGTCCGTTCGCGGCGTGCTGGCGATGCTCGCGGATGTGCGACGCGACGGATATGTCTGTTTCTTCGATCCGATCCTGTCAGGGGGTGTGCTTGCTGCGCCGCTTCGCCCACGCCCGGGACAACCACGCATCGCCATATGCCTGGGCGATCACATGGATTTCATGATGCGCGATCGAGAATTCCTGACGGAAATCTTCCTCGAGGAAGTGTCGCGGCTTCACAGCGAACAGGCACGCGAAGACGAGGATCGGCCGATCCAGTGAGCGCCGGCCCGCACAGCGTTCGGGCCGGCCACCCGCCTCAGTGTTCGATTTTTAGCGGAATGCCCAGCGCCTGGCCGCCATCGACAATCAGCGTTTGCCCGGTAACATAGCCGCCGTCATCCGATGCCAGGAAGAGCATGGCGTTCGCGATGTCGATCCCCTGCCCCACGCGGCGCAACGGCATCGTCTTTTCCCACTCTGCCAGATAGTCCGCCGGGATGCCCGCCGCGAACGATACGGACATGGTACCGCCCGGCGCGACCGCGTTTACAGTGATACCGTCCGGCCCGAAATCGACAGCTGCGCCGCGGACGAGCGAATTGATCGCGCCCTTGACCGCCGTATATGCCGAAAGGCCAGGGATGCTGTTGCGGTCGGCCATGATCGACGAGGTCAGGATCACCCGTCCTGCCTTGCTCGCCTTGAGCAGGGGGAAGGCGTCTTTCATCAGCCAGAATGCGGTGTTGGGGCCGACGTCCATCGCCCGGGACCATTCGGAATCCTCGGTTTCGTTGAGCGCGCCATGCGGTGCATAGGCCGCATTATGGACCAGGATATCAAGCCCGCCCCATAGTCGCCGGGCAAAATCGACGATCTTGGCTGCAGCGTGGCGATTGCCAAGATCGGCGACGATCAGATGCGCCTCGCCCCCCGCGTCACGCACCGCATCGACCGTCTCCTGGCCATAACCCGCCGTACGCGTGGCGATAAGCACCTTCGCGCCTTCCTGAGCGAAGCGCTTGACGATCGCTTCGCCGATACCCCGACCGCCACCCGTAACGATGGCCGTACGCCCGGCGAGCCTGCCCTGCGCAGCCTCAGCCATTGCTCTTACCCTGCGCGGTGCGATTTTCGGCGGTCATCTCGTCCAGACCCAGGGTTACGACATGCCCGCAGATCGTCCAGGCATTCGCATGGCCAAGTGAATGCGTATCATAAGCGGATTGAAGCGCGTTGTGCTGGCCCTGCGCGTCGAGCGTCAGATTGACCGCACGTTTGGCCATCAGCAGCGCATGGGGGTGCATCCGCGCGATCTCTCCCGCCAGCGCCAGCGCAGCCTCCTCAAGCTGATCGCGAGGAACGACGCGGTTCACCATGCCCAGTCGGTGGGCCTCCTGCGCGTCGATGAAGCCGCCCGTGAACAGCATCTCCTTGGCTTTGCGCGCGCCGAATTCCCATGTGTGGCCATGATATTCGACGCCGCCAATCCCCATCTTGATCACGGGATCGCTGAACCGCGCGTCTTCCGATGCGAGGATCAGGTCGCACGGCCAGGCGAGCATAAGGCCGGCGGCGATGCAAGCCCCCTGAACCGCCGCGATCGTCGGTTTAGGCAGGTCCCGCCATTTGCGCGAATAACCGAAATAATGCTTCAGTTCCCAATTATACATCCGCAGCATGCCGGTGTTCGGCACGTCGTCGAACATCGATTTCCATGGCTCGCTGTCATGCACCTCGGGTGCAATGTCGTGCCCGGCTGAGAAATGCTTTCCATTCGCCTTGAGCACGATCACACGCACGCCATCGTCGGCGACAGCCCGGTCGAACGCTTCGTCCAGTTCCTTGAGCAGCGCCGCATTCTGTGCGTTGCGCTGTTCGGGTCGATTGAGCGTCACCACCGCGACGCGATCGCGCACTTCATATTCGATCAAGCTCATAGCAACTCTCCTTTTCAGCCGGTCCGGTTCGGTGAACCGTACCGGCTCAGCGTTTTCATTTGTTCAGCGTGAACTCCGGGCCGGCGGGTAATTCCACCTGCATCGAAATCACTCCAGAGCGATTTCCAGTCAGATGGCTTCATTCGACGACTCGGAAATCGCGGTGAGCTTAGAGCGGCCGATCTGACTCGATCAGATCGGAAACCGCTCTAGCGCGGCGGCATTCGGATCGCGCCATCGAGACGGACGGTCTCACCATTGAAATAGCCGTTGCGGATCATTTCGAGTGCGAGCGAGGCATATTCGGGCGGCTCGCCGAACCGCTTCGGGAACGGCACCGTGGCGGCGAGCGCCTCCTTCACATTGTCGGGCGCGCCCATCATCAGCGGCGTATTGAAGATACCGGGCATGATGGTGTTGATCCGGATACCCTCGGACGAGAGATCGCGCGCGATCGGCAAGGTCATGCCCACGACCGCGGCCTTGGACGCCGAATAAGCTGCTTGGCCCATCTGGCCGTCCTGGGCCGCCGCGGATGCGGTGTTGACGATCACGCCGCGCTCGCCGTCGATGGGATCGAGCAGCATCATGCCTGCAGCCGCGCGCGAGACGCAGCGGAATGTGCCGACTGTGTTGAGCATCAGCACCCAAGCGAAGGCATCCGCCGGAAATATCTTCACCTCGCCGGTCTTGCGATCGCGGCTGACGGTCTTGATAGCATTGCCGCCGCCCGCGCAATTGACCAGGATGCGCTCCTGCCCGTTCGCGGCGCGCGCCTGCTCGAATGCGGCGGAGACGCTATCTTCCGACAAGACATCGACCCGGCAGAACGTGGCGCCGATTTCGCGCGCAACGGCATCTCCCGTCTCTGCATTCAGGTCGAAAATGCTCACCTTGGCGCCCTGGGCGCGCAGCGCCGTCGCAGTCGCTCGCCCCAACCCGGAGGCACCGCCAGTGACGATGGCCGCCACAGTCTCGTCGATCCGCATAGCACTCCCTCTTGTCCATGTTCACGCAAATCTCGGCGGTGGCGTGCAATGGCGGCGTGCTGAAGACTCATGCACCCCCTCCATTTACGGTGGCCCGACAGCCTCAATTATTATTCTAGAATTCTAGACGAAGGGAGCGATGGGCGCAAGCGGGTCCAATCCGTTTGACAGGTGTTAAATCCTAGAATATTTCACTCCTGTCACCCAGGGGCGACGCGCCCCTCCGTTCATGCGACTCCAGCCGTTGCGCGGCCGAAAGAGAGTTGGCAGCGTCGAGGAGGATGCAAAATGGCCGACAGCAAAGACAGAATTTACGAGCTGCGCTTCTATTCGGTCGAAGCCGGGCGCGATCGCGACATTCGCGGACGCGTTCAGAATGACCTGAAGTGGCTCTTCCCGCGGCACGGGATCCGGCCGGCCGGTGGCTGGAGCGCGCTTGCCGCGCCGGAGCTTCCACTGTTCGTATACATCACGCCCTTTGAAAATATGATCGAGCGCGACCGGTGCTGGGGCGGATTCTATTCGGACCCGGACTGGCAGGAGGTGCGCAACCGCACCAATGCCGGAAGCGAACTGGTAGAGGACTATCAGATCTGGTTCGTCCGCGAACTGACCCAATGGACTTCCGTGGCGGCGACGCCCGACAGCCTCGACGAACTGGTGTTCTTCAAGACGCTGGTCGGAAAGAGCGGTGCCGCAGGTCAGGCCTTGCGCGAAAGCGAATTGCCGGCGCTTGAACGCGCAGGCGCGGTTGTGCAGGGCGCGTTCGATGTCGTGAGCGGCGGCACCCTGCCCGGCTCGATCGCCTTTCTGCGCTGGCCCGACTGGGACACCCGTAACGCGGGCATGGCCGCGCTGATGGACGACACGGCGCTGGCAACGCGTCGTACCGCCGAACGGGGCGAATTCGGACGCCCCCTGATCGGAAGGACCGGGTCCTATCTGCTCGATCCGGTCGCTGTGGACTGGGCCTGAGACAACGATCATGGCATCCAAGCTATACAATGACCCCGCTGCCGCACTGACCGGCATCCTTTTTGACGGGATGACCATATTGTCCGGTGGCTTCGGTCTCTCCGGCAATCCGGAGAATCTGATCCCGGCGATTCGCGACGCCGGCGTGCGCAACCTGACCGTGATCTCCAACAATTGCGGCGCCGACGGATTCGGTCTCTGGATGCTGCTCAACAACGGGCAGATCCGCAAGATGATCTCGTCCTATGTCGGGGAGAATCGGTTGTTCGAGCAGCTTTATCTTTCCGGCGAGCTGGAGCTGGAGCTCAATCCCCAGGGAACCTTGGCCGAGCGCATCCGCGCGGGCGGCGCCGGCATTCCCGCATTCTATACCAAGACCGGAGTGGGGACCGTGGTTGCGGAGGGCAAGCCGATCGAAAGCTTCGAGGGGCAGGACTATGTCCGCGAGACCTGGCTCAAGGGCGACCTGGCGATCATAAAAGCCTGGCGCGCCGATCCAGCCGGCAACCTGATATTTCGCAAGACGGCTCGCAATTTCAACCCGGTCATGGCCACGGCGGGCAAGGTGACGGTGGCGGAAGTCGAAGAGATCGTGCCACTTGGCAGCCTCGATCCCGACCATATCCACACGCCGGGCATTTACGTCGATCGGATCATCCAAGGTGCCCATTATGAAAAGCGGATCGAGAAGTTGACCACACGGCCGCGGCCCGAGCGAGCAAAATCATGAGCGACCTGTCCGAAATGCTGCAAATGCTGGCCGAGCAGGCGGAGCGGCTGCTCGACGACCGCGCAACCGGCGAGCACCTCAAATCATTACTCGAAGCGCCCGGCAGCTTCGATCACGAGCTTTGGAAACAATGCGCGGAGCTGGGCTGGCCGGCGGCGGCCGTGGAAGAACGACAAAGCGGATTAGGCCTCGGCTTCGAGGCGCTGGCGCTGCTGAATGAAAAACTGGGCGCGCATACGGTGTCGTTGCCATTGATCCCTGCGGCGGTGATAGCCGATGCGCTCGCACAGGCCGGGACCGACGACCCGTCCGCCGCCGCGCTGGCTGCGGGCGAGAAGATCGGATGCCTGGCGTTCGGCGAAGTCGGCGAATCCGGCTTGCCCCGCTCGCCGACGCTGCGCCTCGACAACGGAAAACTGCGCGGCGTGAAGGCGCTTGCTCCTTTTGCCGCGATTGCAGATATCGCGCTGTGCCATGCCGCGACGGACGACGGCGTTGCGCTGGTGCTGGTTGCACTGGACCAGCCGGGCGTGACCCGCGAGATTATGGGAACGATCGACAATGCGCGTGCTGCCGCGACATTGCGGTTCGATCAGGCTGAAGCGGTACGGATCGACCAAGGCGAGGGCTTGAGCGCGAGCGTCCGGGCAGCCGCGCTCGCCGCGATCGCGACTGCTTTCGAGCAGGTGGGCGGCACCCAGAGCTGTCTGGCGATGGCGGTCGACTACGCCAAGGAGCGGATCGTATTCGGCCAGCCGATCGGCAAATTTCAGGCTGTGAAGCACAAGCTCTCCGATATCTATACCGATCTGGAGATCGCGCGTGGATGTGCAATTGACGCCTTGGCGTCGGTCGGACGCGATAGCGTCACGCTTCCCGCCATGGCGGCGATGGCCCGGCTGGGCGGCATTCGTGCCTATGAGTTCGCATCGCGCGAGACCATCCAGATCTATGGCGGCATCGGGGTCACCTGGGAGGCAGCACCGCAACACCATTATCGCCGCTCGCGCGCGCTGGCACTCGAGCTGGGCGCGGCGCCCTTCTGGCGAGAACTGCTGGTCGACGATGTTTTCACGCTGGCGGAGATGGGCGAATGAGCGACGTGGAGACACCGGGCGCGGACGAGACACTTGAAGAGTATCGCGCACGCGCGCGTCGCTGGCTTGCGCAGCATGCGCCCGCGTTCAGCGGATCTGCGCGCGAAGGCCTGAGCCCGGCGGAAGATCTGGAGCTGGGGCGGGCGTGGCAGCGACGCAAGGCGGAACATGGCTATGCCTGCATCACCTTGCCCCGCATCCATGGTGGCGGGGGCGGCACCGAACTCGAGAAGATCGTGTTCGCCGAGGAAGAGCTGAGATATGATCTTCCCACTCTCTATTTCAGCGTCAGCCTGGGCATGCCGGTGCCGATGATGCTGCGATATGCCAGCCCCGACGTCGTGGAGCGGCTGCTGCCCCCGGCGATCCGTGGGGACGACATCTGGTGCCAGCTTTTTTCCGAGCCTGCAGCCGGATCCGATTTGGCCGCGCTCCGGACCCGCGCAACGCCCGCAACGCGTGATGGCGTCGAAGGCTGGGTGCTCGACGGCCAGAAAGTTTGGACGAGTTGGGCTCAGCATGCGGCCTGGGGGATCATCGTCGCACGATCTGATCCGTCGGTGGCCAAGCACGCGGGGCTGACCTTCTTCTATCTCAACATGAAATCTCCGGGCATCGAAGTACGTCCGATTCGCAAGCTGGCGGGCGAAACCGAGATCAACGAAGTGTTCCTCAATGACGTGTTCGTCCCCGATGCCCAGCGCATGGGACCGGTCGGCGCAGGTTTCCGGGTCGCGATCGAGACACTGATGATCGAGCGCTATTCGGTTTCCGACGAGTCGCTGAGCGGACCGACGATCGAGAAGTTCGTCAGCTTCGCGGAAACTGCGCGCGTGAACGGTCGGGCTGCGCTGGAGGATGGCGAGGTTCGCGCGTTGATCGCGGATACGCTGGTCGAACGCCAGGGACTCCGTTCGATCCATCGCCGTGCGCTCGAAGCGATCGGGGCCGGACGCGAGCCGGGGCCGGAGGGCGCGATCCGCAAGCTTCTGCTCGGCCGCCGCCGCCAGCAGATCGGTGCCGTCGCGCTCGACCTGATGGGGCCGGCCGGGGCGGCGCTGGCGGACGGCTTGACCACCGTTCAGGATTTCGCCTGGTCGTGGATGGACTCACCGGGGCCGCGGATCGCCGGCGGCACCGACGAAATCCTTCGAAACACCATCGCAGAAAAAGTGCTGGGACTTCCCCAGGATTACCGGCCCGACAAGGGCGTTCCTTTTAATCAGTCACGCTGAACCCGGTCGCAGGTCCGCATTTCGGCGCAACTTGAGGGGTCAGTGCGCTCAGCGCAATCACTGCCCACCGGACGGTGGTGCCTGCTGTCCCTTCACCATGAAGAACGGCCGGCTCGCCATTGGCGAACCGGCCGTCGAATATCACATCTGGCGGAACGGCTGATACCAAAGGTGCAAGGATGCTGACACTTCGGCACCCTGGAACGCCCAAGCGCCGCGCGGGCTCGACCGAGATGCAATGAGTCAAACTCATCGCATCTCGGTATGAGACGCTAGTTGCCGAACCCGAACCGCGCCCGGACACCAAACATCCGCGGCGGACCGTAGCTGAAAGTGGTCGTACCCGGGCTGGGTCCGCTCAGGCTATTGTTGATGTAGTAAGCCTTGTTGAACAGGTTATCCACGAACAGCGTGACCGTGAGGTCCTGCTTGGCGATGTTGGCAAGTTCGAGCCTGAGATTAGCCAGATCGTAGCTCGGCACCGCCGCGACGATCCCCTTCCGGTAACCGTCGGTCCAATAATAGTCGCCCGAAAGCGTCAGGATCATACCGTCGATATTGGCAAGCTCCGCGCGTGCACCCAGGCTGAAGCTGGTCTTCGGCGTATTCAGGAAGATGCCGGAGCTGGTCGCAACGCCGTTCAGGATCGGAGGGTTGCTGAATTCCAGAAACTTCGCATCGATCAGCGAACCGCCGAAGGTGAGCTGAAACCCGCGCGCCGGCTGGATGAAGCCGTCGATTTCCAGACCCTGGACCTTCGCCTTCGCACCATTGATGATCAGCGCGGTACTCGCGGGATCGTTGGACGGATTATTGTCTCCGTCGAGGTTGGCGGGAATGCCCGAGATCTGCCGCTGCAGATCGTTGAAGATGCCGCGATACGCCGCGATGTTGACGCGACCGGAGAAGTCACCGCTGCGCCAGTTGGTCTTCAGGCCGATCTCAACATCGTCCACTGTTTGCGGCTGGTAGAATTGCAGGCCGGAAAGCAGGCCACCCAGTCGTGGCGGATTCGAGCCGCCCGAGCGATAGCCGCGACGTGCCACGGCATAGGTGAAGAGATTGTCGTTGATCTTGTAGTCGAGGCCGAACGTCCAAGTCAGTTTCTCGAACTTGGCGTCGATGTCATAGCGGTTGGCGTAAGTGCGGCACTCCGCGGTCGACTGAAGCGGCGTCGATGCGCCGCCCAGCGTCACGGAACAGACCCCCTGCGTATCCCAGGTGTAGCGCGCCGCCACAGTCGCACTCAGCCCCTCGAGCCCTCCGCCGAAGCTGTAGGTGAGGTTGCCGAAGATCGCCTTGCTTTCTTCGCGATACAGAGTGTTTCCAACGGTCGAAAGACGCCAGGAACCAACCGGGATCGAGGGCGGACGCAAGAAGTCCGAAAACAGGCTGATCGAACCGGTCGGACGTGTCTTCAGATAGAAGCCGCCCACCAGGAATTTGAGCCGATCGTCGAACGCGGAGCCGGAGAATTGCAGTTCGTCGGTGATCTGAGCATCATGGCGCGTAAGCGCCGTGTTGATCAACGGCACCGGCACACCGTCGGTATTGCCGCGCTGGTCAACGGAGGTCTTGCGCCAACCGAAGATGTTCTTGATCGTCACCGCACCCAGATCGATCGTGGTCGTATTCGAAATGCCCTGCAGCCGGGTCCGGTCGAACGCATCGACATCGGAATAGACCTTGCGCGGTCCGATCTGTTGCTGCCGCGCAACCATCAGATCGACATCGCAGGTCACCGAAACGCCGCAATTGAAGGTGTCGTTGATCAACTGCGCGTTGGCGGCTCCGACGATGCCGGCATAGTTCTGGCCGTTGCGATAGGGCGGGTTGGTACCCGCGACCTGGGTCGGGATCACGCCGATATAAGGTCCGCTGCGGTTGAAATAATCGTATACGAACGTATTTTCGATGAAGTCCGTCGGAGCCAGACGCAACGAAACGCGGAAAGCGTTGTTGTGAAGCACATCGAAATCCTTGCCGACGCCAAGATTTTCGGTGAAGCCGTCACGACGTTCGATATTGCCGGCAACGCGCAGCGCAACCCCCTCCGTGATCGGAATGTTCAAGGCGCCCTGAATGCCATGCCAGTCATATTCGCCGACGGTGACCTGCCCATAGCCCTCGAACCGGTCCGTTGGGGCCTGGGAGTAGATCAGCAAAGCACCGCCCGTCGTATTCCGACCGAACAGCGTGCCTTGCGGCCCCTTCAGAACCTGTACTGACGAGATATCATATGTCGGAATGGAGCTGCCGAAACCAGGCAATGGGACTTCGTTGAAATAGCTGATGACCGAAGGAAGCCCTGGTCCGATATTGTCCTTGCCCTGTCCACGGATTGTCAGTGTCGTGTTTGCTTCAGTTCCGGCGCCGGAGAAGACCACACCCGGAACGAGCTTCTGCAGATCGATCGTGGTCTGGATGTTGCGCTCGACCAGCGTATCCGCCGTCACCGCCGTAACGGCGACCGGAACCGTCTGCAGGCTTTCCTGGCGACGGCGGGCCGTCACGACGATGTCCTCGATGGCGTTGTCTGCTTCTGCGCTGTCCTTGGAAACGGCTGCCGGCGCCGCCTCTTGCGCGAAGGCGGGAAAGGCCCCGAAAAGCATCACGAATGCGCAGCTGGCTTTGAGTGCCGCACGGGAACGGGTGGACCGCATCTATTCCTCTCCTGGTCTTTTGTCGCGAACCCGGGAAGCCCGGATTCGATGGCATTAAACTACTAATATTTTAGCTTACGTCTAGTTGCTATTATGCCACACTGCTGATTTGACGGATTTCGGCGGTTTGCGATGAATGGACCGCAGGATGCCAAGCACTAGAGTCGTGTGATGGACACCAGAAACGAGACGGATGTTTCGGAAACGAACAAGAGCGGTCAGGCGCTGGGGCGGAAGGGATCGGATACCCGCCAGCGCCTCCTCGCGTCTGCCCGTGCGCTGCTCGGGCGCGGGGCGAAACTTACGGCTGCAGCGATTTCAAGGGAAGCCGGGGTATCGCCGCCGACCTTCTACCTCTATTTCGAGAATATTCCCGATATCCAGTTATGCCTGTCCGACGAGGCTGGGGAAGATATGGGCGAGATTCTGGATATCCTGGATCTGCCATGGAGCCCGACCATGGTCAGCGTGCGGAGCGAGCAGCTGGTGCGCGCATTTTACGATCACTGGGATCGCAATCGGCCGATCCTGAGCACCCGCAACCACCAATCCGACCTTGGCGATCCGGATTTCAACCAATCTCGCCGCCGCGCGGCGATGCCCGTCATCAACGCCCTGTCACAGCGCATTCGCGACGCCCATGGCGCGGAGCGCGTAAGCGATCGAGATGCGCTTGCACGCAGCATCATCGTCTATGCGGCGATGGAACGTCTTGCCGCCCGCGGGTCGGCACGCGCGCTGCAGCCCGGCGATCTGAACGACGAGGAGCTGATTCGCGCGGAAGCGCATATTCTCAGCCTGCTCTTCCAGACGGCGCCGGATCACAAAGCGGTCGCGCGTCTGGACATTTGACCCGCGCCACCAACACGATAACAGTGAGGGCAGAATCAAAAATGCTAGGCTGTCACAGATGAAATTATCCGAAGTCGCTTATTCGCATGTGAAGAACATGCTTATCGAGGGGCGTGTCGGCGCGAACGAATGGTTGCCGATCGACGGGATCGCGGCGGAACTGGGCTCCAGCCGCCAGCCAGTGCTGGAAGCGATGAAGCGGCTCGTACTCGAAGGTTTCGTCGAGATCATGCCGCAGGTGGGCTGCCGCGTGCGCAATCCCGATCCACAGGAGATCGACGATTTCTATCGGTTGTTCGCGGCAGGCGAGGCGCTGATCGCGGAGTTGTGCGCGGCGCGGGCGGAACCGTCCGATATCCTGAGCCTGCGCCTGATCTCCAGCCAGATCGGCACACTCAGCACGCTCGGTCAGGATCCGCAGGCGATCGGCGAGAACTACCGCGTGCTCAACCGCCGCCTTCACGCGGAAATGCGCCGCGTCAGTCGTTCCAAACCTCTCGCCGATGTCGTCGAAAGCCTGGGCGATCGCTCCGATTTCTACGTCGCGCTCACCAATCGTTCGATCTTCGCGCTCAATGTCGATCAGGCACACCGCGAACATGAAGCGATCATTACGGCGATCGCGAATGGCGACGAAGCCGGCGCGCGCGAGGCGATGGAGCGGCACATCTTCGCGACCGAGCACCGTGTTCTCGATCAACCCGAAGGTGTGAAGCAGCAAAGCGTCGCGGCCGTGAAACAACCGGCCAAACGGCGTACTGGCCGTCCGACGAAGAACTAGAGCGGACTGCGCGAAATCTGAATCGCGAAGTCCGCTCCAGATATTTGTGATCGCATCGTTTTTGGCGAAAAACCGGTTCCCACCTTTCCGCACGATGCTCTAGATACTTGCGACCGCATCGTTTTTTGCAGAAAACCGGTTCTCACTTTTCCGCACGATGCTCTAGAGGCCGCACCGAAACCTGTTCAAGCGGGCGCGGGCTCGCGACCGAAATATCGATCGAGCGTGGCTTGATCGGCGTCGCGCAATGCCCGGAAATCACGGCGGGTATGATCCATTGACCGTTCGATGGCCGCGGCGATCGCAGGCCGCTCGCCCAGCCGAGCCATCCAACCGCTCAGGTTGGGAAGCGCGACCATGTCGGGGAAAAACCGTTTGATCGTGAGGCACCAAGGAAGAAAGGCGATGTCGGCGAGCGAGAAATCGGCCCCCGCAACATGAGCATGCACGCCAAGCTGGGCATCGAGCAAGGCGATCAACCGCTTGAGTTCGTTGGTAAAACGATCGCGCGCATAGCTCGGCTCAGCCACCGCGCGGTTGAAATGGATCGTCTGTCCGCATGTCGGACCGAAACTCGCCATCTGGAGCATCAGCCATTTGAGCATTTCGTACCGGTCGCTCAACGCGACGGGCCAGAATTTGCCGTCCCTCTCGGCGAGATACATCAGAATCACGCCCGATTCGAACAACACCACCGGATCGCCCTCACCGCGTGCATCCACCAGCACGGGCACCTTCCGGTTCGGATTGAGCCGCATGAAATCCGGCTCGAACTGCTCGCCGTGGATCACGTCGATCCGCTCGAAAACATAGGGCAAGCCCAGTTCTTCCAGCAGGATCATCACCTTGACCACATTGGGGCTGCCCATCCCGTAAAGCGTGATCATACCACCTTGCCCTCCTCCCTGTCGTCCGTCGCATTGCCTGCGGCGTCACGCGCCGCGATGAAGCCGAATGTCATCGCCGGACCCAATGTGATGCCGCCGGCAGGATAGGTGCCGCCCATGATCGAGTTCATGTCGTTACCGCAGGCATAGAGGCCGCGAATGGGATCGCCGCGCGCGTCCAGCACGCGCGCGCGCGCATCGGTGCGGATACCGCGCGTCGATCCGATATCCCCCGGCCAGACCTTCACCGCATGAAATGGCGG
The DNA here is from genome assembly GCF_057809675.1 of Sphingomonas sp. FG14. NCBI lineage: Bacteria > Pseudomonadati > Pseudomonadota > Alphaproteobacteria > Sphingomonadales > Sphingomonadaceae > Sphingomonas > Sphingomonas sp. FG14. The sequence continues at coordinate 180,964 of NZ_JBMDKK010000004.1, forward strand.
CGTTTCTATCAGGCCAAGGCAAGGATTGGGCCGATGGGAAGGGTCACCAAGATAGCGGTTATATTCGGTGGCCCCCTTGCCGAACTCAGGATCGACACCTGCCAACGCCGCGCGGTTGGCAGCGGCGATCGTGGCCTCAAGTTGTGCCGGCGGGGCGCCGATCTTCGACGCAAGTTCGCCGATCGACCGCGCGGACACCAGATAGCCGGAGCGGACGAAACCATGCTTGGAAAAAGGCGCCGGCCGGACCAGCCCTATCCCATAGCGCCGCACAAAGCGCGAGTCGGCGATCAACCAGGCCGGAACGGCCGGGCCGTCGCCATGGTCTCGGTACATGCCTTCGACGAAGTCGTGATAGGAATCGGCCTCGTTGACGAAGCGCCGGCCGGCCGCATTCACCGCGATCAGGCCGGGCTTCTGGCGATCGAGGATCAGGTGAGGAAACAGAGTGCGTTTGTCGCCCGCCCCTTCGGCGACCGAGACCGGTGTGAGAAACACCGCGTTGACGTTGCTTTCCTCGATTGTGCCGCCTGCCGAGATTGCGAGCGTGAGCCCATCGCCCGCGCTGCCTGCGGGCGCCATCGACAAATGCACGGCAGCATATGGCACATGGTCGGCACGGATGCTCGCGTTCGCCGCGCCGCCGCCGGTCGCGAGAACCACCCCCCGACGCGCACGGATACGGAGCGCCTCGCCGCCGATCTTCACTTCGACCCCCATGACCCTGCCGCCATCGCACACGACCGACATCACATCCGCACCGCATTCGAAGCGCACTCCGGCATCGACTGCGGACCGCAGCAGCCGGGCAGCGAGCGCGTTGCCGGCCTGCAGCCGGGCACCACGTTTGAATCGCAGCCGGTCCCGTGCGTGGCCGAGAATGATCCGAGCGGCATGCCGAAAGGACGCCCAGTTCCGGAACGCGCGCTGGAGGTGCGCGATATCGACGCGGCTGACCATCATCCCTCCGAAAATGGTGGTCTGCGGAAGCGGCGCGCGCAGTTGCGCGAACCAGGCGCCCAGTTCGCGACCGTCATATTCCAGCGGGTCGAGCGCCCGCCCTCCAGGCGAGGCGCCGTCGAGTTCGGATTGATAGTCGGGCGCGTACATGCGCGGGACCAGTTGCACGGCCGTGTGAGCGCTGAACCAGTCGACCATTTCCGGACTGGTGTGCACATAGGCTTCGATCATGTCGCGGCGCATCGTGGGGCCGATCACCTGCTCCAGATAGCGCAGCGCCGCTCCTTGCGGATCGGGTGCGCCCATTTCCGCCATGCCGCGATTTCCCGGCACCCAAACAACTCCACCGGAAATCGCGGTGCTGCCGCCGATCCGGTCGGTCTTTTCGAGCACCAGTGCCTCAAGTCCGCTCGCAGCCGCCACGATCGCCGCCGACATGCCCGCGGCACCGGATCCGATCACGACGAGATCGGCCTCGCGTTGCCATCCTACGGTCATGCTTCCACTCCCTTAGTCGCCGCACAGGGCAAGGGAACGGTTTCAACATGCAGCCGATCGAGACGCAGCGCGGCGATCCGCCAGATACCGTCGCGCCTTTCGTAGCGATCGCGATAATGCCCGAAGCCATGCAGACGCGCGAGTGCGAACGGATTGGGGCGATCAGCCGGAAAGACGATAAGATCACTCATCGGCCAGATCGCCGACGCGGTGTCCCCCGCGACTTCGATTTCCGCTATCCCGCCGTTGTGGACGCTCACCACGCCTGGGACCAGGATTTTCGCAATCCGGGCGATTGCCGTATCAGCGGTTTCGGGTTCGTCGGTGCGATCGACGAAATGCAGCGTGCCCTCGGGCAAGAACAATGCGCGAAGGGCCGCCCACTGCTTGGAGTCGACAAAACGGAAATAGCGCGCCTTCAGTGCCTTGATCTCTTCGATCGCCGCAAGCGTCACAACGGACGCGCCACATTGCGCGACGGACATTCCGTCGCTCACGCCGGCAGCGGCTCGAACATCGGAAGCCAGACATCCTCGTCGCGCTCGAACACCACGCGCACGGGCATATCGATCGCCACACTCTCAGGATCGGTGCCGACGATGTTGGTCGTCAGGCGCAGGCCACGCTGTTCAGCCAACTCGACGATCGCGATGACATAGGGGACCTTCATGCCCGGCCCCCAGACCCGGTAGTTGACCGTGAAGGTCTCGACCGTCGCATGACCGGATACCGCTTCGACCGCGATATCGTCGCTGAGGCATTCCGGGCAAACGGGACTGGGCGGATGCAGCCAATAGCCGCAATCCTGACAGCGCAGCAGATGGAGCCGCCCATCCGATCCCCCTTGCCAGAAATGCCGGTTCTCGTCGTCAATCATCGGCAGGGTGCGTTGGTAATTCTCGCTCATCCACTGACCTTGCAAGCAGGGGCGGGAGGCCGCCTCGGCCTCCCGCGATTGGACCGGCTCAGGCCGCTTCGTTGAGCTTACGGAACATGTCGGTGATATCCTGCGACGTCACGACGCGACGCGCCTCACCCTCCGCCAGGGGGCTCGGCCCACCGAACGAGATCGGATCAAGGCTGACATCCTTGGCAAGCGCCCGCAACGCGCCCACCGTGCATTTGTCCCGGCCGCCCATCTTGCCGATCGCGTCGAAGTTCATGAAGCGCAACGCATTCTGATGCGTCACTTTCTCGATCTGAGCGGGGGTCAGATGCTTCACCGTTTCCAGCAGCCGTTCCGCCGAATGGGGCCAGAGCGTGTCAGAGTGCGGGTAATCGCACTCATAGGCGACGATGTCTTCGCCGATCGCATCCAGGTTAGCGAGGCCGAACTTGTCGTCGATGAAGCAGGTCAGGAAGTGCTCGCGAAACGTGTCGCTCGGCTTGCGTCCCTTGCCGCCGAAGTCGGTATAGGTCCAAGCGCTGTGATGATCGAAAGTGAAGTCGGCGCGTTCCAGGAAATAGGGAATCCAGCCGATGCCGCCTTCCGAAAGCGAAATCTTGAGGTTCGGATAGCGATTGAGCGCGCTGAGGTACAGCCAGTCGGCCGCCGAGTTGGCGATCGACATCGGCATGGTGATGATCCACGCGTCGATCGGCGTCAGCATGGACGCATGCGGGGCCTGCGCACCCGATCCGATATGGATGTTGATGCATACATTGTTGTCGGCGCACACCTTCCAGAACGGCTCCCAATAGGGATCGTGGATCGACGGCTGGCCCTTGAGCGACGGATTGTCGCTGAAGGTGACCGCGTGGCAGCCCTTGCGGACGACGCGCTTGACCTCCTCGACTGTCGCCGCAACGTCCCAATAGGGCAGGATCGCGCACGGGATGTTGCGGCCAGGATAGGATCCGCACCATTCGTCGATGTGCCAGTCGTTATACGCTCGTACCAGCGTAAGCGCGTTGGCCTTGTTCTCGAAGCTGAGGAACAGGCCGCCATCGAATGTGACCACGGTCGGGAAATTCAACGAGGCGAGGATGCCGTTGGCGTTCATGTCGCCGATCCGGGCATGGATATCATAAGCGCCGGGGCGCATTTCGGCGAGCGACGAGGGCTCGCAGCCATATTCCTCCTTTACGCGGCCAGCCACCGCGTTGAGGCCGATGCCGCCGGTCCGCCGTCCCTCGAAAACCCAGTAGTCCGCGCCATTCTCGTCCTGGCGCATCTCGGGCTTGATGGCCTTGTGCTGCACGGACAGATGCTGGTCCCACATGGTGGGCGGCTCGACGATATGGTCGTCGACGCTGACGATGACGAGATCTTCGGTGTTCATAGCAATTCTCCTGAGGCTAGAGAGGGTCGCCCTCTTATCGTTTCACCAACTCGAACTGAGACTTCTCCCGGTCCCAGGTGGCATTCGTGATCCCCTGCTCGCGAAGCTCGTATTTCAGCACGCGGCCGACCGGGTTCTTGGGAAGGGTGGCGCGGAATTCGATGAAGCGCGGCACCGCGAAATAGGGAAGATTGTCCACCGACCAGCGGCAGAGATCCTCCTCGGTCAGCGTCGCATTCTCGATCAGGGTGCAGGTCACCTTCACATCGTCTTCGGTCTCGGCCAGCACCGCATGGACGGCGACTTCATTGATCTGGGGATGCAACCGGAAGACGCCTTCCATCTCCATGCTCGAGATGTTCTCGCCGCGGCGGCGCAAATAATCCTTCTTGCGATCGACAAAATAGAACCACCCCTGTTCGTCGAACATGCCGATATCGCCGGTGTGGAACCAACAGTTGCGCAACAGTGCCGCGGTCGCCTCGGGCCTGCGCCAATAGCCCTCGAACATCACATGCGGGCGCTTCGGCCGGACGATGATCTCACCCGACTGGCCGGCGGGAACCTCATTGTCGTGTTCGTCGACGATGCGGACGTCGAAATCGTCATTGTGGGTGCCGGACGAATTGGCGGGGCGCTCGACGTCGATCGGCACGCTGGTGACGAGCGCGCACTCGGTCAGCCCGAAGCAGATCTGCGCGGTGTATTTAACGCCGAAGCGCTCCTTCCAGCGGTTCTGATACACTTCGGGGATTGGCGTCCCCGCGAGCAGCCGCAGCTTGCCCTTGTAGCGCAGGCCGGCAGGATCATCCGCAGCGTCGGCGATCAGCGTGATCATCGATGACAGGATCTGCACCACGGTGGCGCCGGTGCGCTCGATCTCACTCCAGAAGCGCGATACCGAGAAGCGGGGATAGACTGCCGCCTTGCATCCCGCCATCAGGGCCGGAAGGATCGTGGCAGTATACTGATTCATGTGAAAACCGGGCAAAGGCGTCCAGACGACATCGTCCTCAGTGTACAGCATCGCCTCAGCAATCTGCCGCGCCATGTTACACACATAGTTCTGGCTGATCATGCAGCCCTTGGACGGACCGGTGGTACCGGCGGTGTAGATCAGCATCGACAAGTCCGACGGTTTCACCGTGAAACCGGTCGACTCCGTGGTGTCGATGAAGGCGGACTCCAGTGGGCGCACATCAAGCCGATCGGCGGCCTTTGCGGGCATCTCGCCCTTGACCAACAAGACCCGCGCCTCGGGGATTCCGCCCTCGATCTGGATCATCCGCTCGACATATTCCTTCTCGGCGACGAGCACGACCGCACCACTATCGGCGACCTGATGGCGAAGATATTCGCCCTTGTAGGCAGTGTTGAGCGGTACGTGGATCGAACCGATCTTGGCGCAGGCGAGCAACAGCAGGATCTGCTCGATGCAATTGTCGAGTACCGAGGTCACGCATTGGCCTGGCAGCGCACCCGCCCCCCGCAGGCCATGCGCCAGCCGCGTGCTCTGGATGTCCAGCATGCCGAGCGTGTAAGTCGTCCCCGAAAAATCGAGAAATTCAAAGTCCGGCCCACGCCGGTCCAACGCGCTTTCGAACACATCGACGATCGTCGTCAGCTTGCCCGGCAGCCACGCGCCTTCCACACCCTGAGTCATTGCTTGCTCCAAACCCTTCCGTCTGAATTCGAGATTCATTCTCAGTGTCGCGCCAGCAGCAGGCAGCCGGCCATCGGCCCGCCGCCGGCGGCCGCTACCGACAGCCTCGGATCACCACCCACCTGCCGATCACCGCCCGCGCCTCGTAACTGGGTCACCGCCTCGTGCACGAAGCCGAAGCCGTGCGTCCGTCCCGCTGAAAGCTGCCCGCCATTGGTGTTGAGCGGCAGCTCCCCGTTAAGCGCGATCCGCGCACCGCCGTCGACGAAGGCACCGCTCTCGCCCTCGCCGCAAAAGCCGAGCGCCTCGAGCCAGGTCAGCGTCAGGAAGCTGAATCCGTCATACAGTTGCGCGATATCGACATCCTTGGGCGCATGGTCGGTGCGATCCCACAGCATCTTGCCGGCATCGAACGCCGCCATGCGCGGGGTATCGACCTGATCCCAGCTGGGTCGGGTGGTGATCGCGCTACCGACGCTGTCGATATGGATCGGCGTGCAATCGAGGTCTGCGGCAGCATCCTCGCTCGACAGGATTATGACCGTGGAGGCATCGGTCGGTGCGTCGCAATCGAAGAGGCAGAAAGGCGAGGACAGCAACGGAGACGATAGATAGTCGTCCAGGCTTAGCGGCGTATCGTACATGCGCTTGGGGTTGAGCATCGCATTGCGGCGGCCGTTGACGGCGATAGCGCCGAGATGCTCGCGCCGCGTTCCGTAAAGGTGGAAGTGCCGCTGGGCATAAGGCGCCAGCCATTGCATCGCGCTGATCGCGTTGAACGGCAACTGCCACTGATATTCGCCCCACACCCGGGATCGCTCGACCTTCGGTCGCGCCGATTCCTTCCAGCTCGCCCCGCCGGTTCCCTCCTTCACGGTACGGAAACAAAGCACGTGCCGCGCAAGACCTGCCTTGATCGCACAATAGCCATTGATGATCGCCGCAAGCTGAGCGCCGCCCTCCAGCCCACTGCTGTACCAGTTTACCTTCAGGCGCAGCGCGTCGATCAGTTGGTTCGCGCCGACGGGCCCGAAATAGGGCATGTCGGGCCGCGCACCCGGATAGCAAGATACGCCATCGATATCGTCGCGGGTCAGCCCGGCATTGGCCAGCGCGTCCTTCACGGCATCGATGGTCAGACCCAGGCCGCTGCGGTCGAGCCGCTTGCCGACCGCCGACTGGCCGATCCCCGAAATCACGACACCTGGATTCGCCATTCAACCTCTCACTTTGGATGTCCGCGCGGCCTTCCGCGTCGGCAAGGCGGCCGGAGCCGCGAATCATGTCTTAGCAACGCGCCATACCGCCTTCCAGCAGTAACTGACGATGCTTCAGTTATCTCCTAGACAGAATCATACTAGAATACTAGCGTATTCTTTTACAGCAGGCGCGTTAGCAGCGCCATCGCGCGAACCAGCGCAAGATGGAGAGAAACATGGCCCGGATCGCCCCCCTCGCGCATTTGTTCGTGGTCGATATGGGCCGGGGGCGCGCCGCTTCTCAAGCCGCACTCTTGCTCGCACAGGCAGGAGCTACGGTGCGCAAGATTGACGATGTCGGCTCGACGATGCCAGTGTCGGCAGTGGGAGACCAACTCTGGAATCGCGACAAGTCACGCACATCGTTCAGGCAGATGTCCGCGGATGACATCGATGCGTTGCTGGCCGGTGCAGACGTCCTGATCCACGACTGCCGTCCGTCGGTGGCGCGAACGCTGGGCCTGGACTCCGACTCGCTCGTCGCCCGTTTTCCCCGCTTGGTTCATGTCGCCATCGGGGCATGGCCAGTGGGCCATCCACGTGAGGAGACCCCAGTCGACGATGCACTTGCGCTGGCCGAGTGCGGACTTCTCGACGAACAGCCCGCGTTCGGGCGCGATGGCCCGGTGTGGCTGCGCTTCCCGCTCGGTAGTGCGCTCGCGGCCTACCTTGCCGCCAGCGGCGCACTCGCGCGCCTCCATGCGCGGCATCGCACCGGCAGGGGCGGTCCCGTCTTCACCAGCTTGGTGCAAGGCGCGATGCTGCCGATGATGATGTACTGGATGAAGGCAGAGCGCCCGACCCGTTCGGTGCAGTTCGGCATGCCAAAGAGCAGCGGCGCCACGCTGTTCGAATGTGCCGATGGGCGCTGGATCCACACCATGGGGGCGCCGCAGCAGGGCCCCACGGTGCGTGCCGCACTCGATGCGATGAGCACCGAGGAACGTAGCCGACACAATGCGAAATATGCCGATGCCATCGTCAAATATCCCGGACTCGGGGATGATTGGGGAGCGGTGGAGGTCATCATAAAGACGCACCCGTGCGACTATTGGCTGGAGGAATTCTGGGCATCCGACGTGCCCGCGCAACCGGTGCTGCCGATGGGCGCGCTGTATGACGACGAGCAATCGATCGCCGCCGGCTATGTCGAGACACGCGATGGGCCTGGCATGGCGCAAATGCGGGTGCCCGGCGCGCCGTTTCACATCGCTTCAGCCGCTACAGGCGATCCGCCCCCCGTCCCGGACGTCGCACCACTCTCCCGTCCGCTCGAAGGCGTCCGGGTTCTCGACATCGGCAATTTCCTCGCCGGGCCGCTGGGGCCGATGCTGCTCGGCGATCTGGGCGCGGATGTGGTCAAGCTCGAAGCGACGTCCGGCGATCCGCTGCGGCCCATCGAATGGGCGTTCAACGGATGCCAGCGCAGCAAGCGCGACATTGCTGTCCAGCTCAAGGACCCGCGGGGCCGGGCAGTCATGGAGCGACTCATTGGCTGGGCGGATATCGTCCACCACAACCAGCGGATGCCCGCCGCGATGAAGCTGGGCTTCGACGCCGATTCAGTTCACCGCATCAATCCGACGGCGATCTACAGTCATGTGAGTTCCTACGGCCAGACCGGGCCTCGCAAGGACTGGCCGGGTTATGACCAACTGTTCCAGGCCGCGTCTGGCTGGGAGCTGGAAGGTGCCGGCGAAGGCAATCCACCGATGTGGCATCGGTTCGGGATGATGGACCATCTTGGCGCGCTGGCGTCGGTCGTCGCAACACTGTCGGCGCTGGTCGCACGAGATCACAACGGCGCAGGCGCGAGAACCGCAGCATCGCTGCTCGGGGCGAGCATAGCCAGCCTCGACACGGTGTGGACGGACGGCGTCCTGACCGGGCCGGACGATGCGCTCGACAGCGCCCAGACCGGAGTGGGCGACATGCGCCGGCTGCTGCGGGCCAGAGACGGATGGGTTGCCGTCAGCGGCTCCGAGCATGAAGCGGGCTTACTCGGTCAACTCGCCGACGGTGGCGATGTCGATCGATGGGCTTCGGCCTTGCCGACTGCGGAACTTCTGGACCGACTCGCCGAACATTCGTTTCCGGCAACGCGCGTGATGCTGGATCAGCGCGATTCCTATCTCGCCGATGTCGACAATCGGGCCGCGAAGCTGGTAACCCGAGTGGTCCACCCGGTTTATGGGGCGTTCGACATGCTCGGTGCGGCATGGACATTCGGCGATCTGGACGTCACAATCGAGCGTGGACCGCCCCTCTTGGGCGAGCATAGCCGAGCAGTCCTTTCGGAACTCGGCATGCCCAAGGCTGAACAGGATATGCTGATCGCTGATGGCGTCGTAGTGGAAGCGGCGTAGCATATGTTGAACAAGCCGGCTTTGGTCCGCAACTTTGTCATCCCCGCCCTTCGACTGCCTGCCAGGGCAGGCGCTCAGGATAAACTGCGCCTCTCGGCGCAGGCGGGGATCCATAAATTCGAGCATTTCCGCTAAATAATTGGAGATTCGAGTCGATGGATTCCCGTCCGCGCGGGAATGACAGAGGGTTTTCAACAGCCTGTTAGATCGACCGATCCAAATCACCGGATCGACATTCTCTCCAGCGCAGCATTGGCACGTGTCACCTGGCGACGGATCGCTGTGCCTGATGGGCCGGCATGCCCCGTCCTGTTACGGTCGCAATGATCGCGAGCGCACCGGCCGCGTCCACTGGCGGCATACCTCGCCAAGCGACATGCTGATCGGGGCGCACCAGCAGCGCCGGTTCGGCGTAAAGATGTTCATGCCCCCGGATATCGACATTGCTGACCTTCAGCGGCACCCCGGCGGATCGCGCGGCATCCTCGAGCGCGGCGGTATCCAGCGGAGCGAAGGTGAGCAGTGTGAACCACGCACCGAGATGATCGTAGAGATTGCCGCCATCCGCAAGGTAAACGCTGGGCAGGCGCGCACCGGGCGTCGTACTGGGAACATAGTCGATAGGGTCGTCCGAAACACGATCCCCCTCTTCGTTCAGCACGATCGGCGATCCGACATAGGCATAGCCCAGTTCGATGCCGAAGCTCTCATTCTCGGCATTGCCATAGGCAGCAATGTTGGCGCTCGCAGCCGATCGTGCTTGCGCACCGGCCTGGTTCTCTTCGAACAATTCAGGAGTATAGAGTTCGGCGATCGCCATGCGCACATCATTGTGCCGCCCCGAACCGGCGCAATTGACCAGCGCGACCGGACGACGCTCCGTTTCGTAGGATGCGATCAGTTCCGGCCCGCCGAAGCCGGCGATCGTCGCCGCGAGCTTCCACCCGAGATCGAAGGCGTCGCCGATGCCGGTGTTCATGCCATATCCGCCCGTAGGGATATATTGATGGACCGCATCTCCGGCGAGCAGCACACGCCCGCGCCCGTAGCTGTCGGCCACCAGCAGATGGGGCGCCCAGTGGTTCGACACGATCACTTCATGCTCGATCGGCTCGCCGACAAAGGCCTCAAGCAGCGCGGACGGATCGACATCCTCCGGTTTCATGCCCTCGGGAAAGCGGGTCAGCAGCGTCCATATATCGTGATCGTTCTGCGCAACCAGCGTGCCGCGGCTCGACTGATAATGCCATGCCGCACCCCAGCGCTGCAGAAGGTCTCGTGCCTCTGAACGGAAATGAGTGATGAAGCGCTCATTGACGCGCGCGCGACCACTCAGATCGATGCCAAGCTGCGTCCGCACCCGGCTGCCGCCGCCATCACAGCCGATCAACCATTTGCTGCGGATGGTCCGCTCAATGCCGTCTGCGGTGATCACCGAGGTCACCACACTGTCGCCATCCTCCTCGAAACGGTCGAAGGCTGTGGCGAAACGCACGTCGACTCGCGGGTGCTCCTCGATCGCCTGCTTGAGCACCGGCTCGATGATGACCTGTGAAACGCGCATCGGCGGCTGCGATGGCTGGGTCCCATCGTTTATACGGCGAATTCGCTCGCGCACCTCCGCCACGCTGGGATAAACGAAGCGATGGAGCTCATGGCCGTTGAGCGTGGTGATCCACGACACGTCGAACGGCTGACTCTCCGGAACCGATACCGCACGGAGCCGCTCCGCGAGACCGACCTTCTCGAACAATTCCATGCTGCGCGCGTTGGTAATGTCCATTTTCGGATGAGTCGTGGTCGCAGGATTCCGCTCCAGCAGCACGACATCGACACCAAACTCCGCAAGCACATAGGCCAGAGTCATCCCGACAGGGCCACCACCCGCCACCACCACATCCACGCTTGTCATCGAGTTCCCGATCCACTCCCAAAGGCTTTGCGAGGCCTGAATATACTAGAATGTTAGTAGTTCTAGAGAAACTTTTCGAGGGAGTCGCGCCCTTTTTGCGGGCTTCGAGGCAAAGCGTGGCGGTCCGGGCTGTCGCGCCCGCATTAAACACAGGTGTGAAAGGCGATCGGCCGGGCAGAAATCCTCGCCTCGGAACCGCGTGTGCGTTCTATCGTCGCTCGGCCACATCAGCGCACAGGTGAAAGGATGACGCGAATGTCCGAAAATGCACAGCCATGGCCGGATCTTGCCGGCAAGACCGTCGTGATCACGGGAGCCGCCGGAGGCATCGGCGCAGCGCTGGCCGCTGCATTTCAGGCTGCGGGCGCGCACCTCGCTCTGCTGGATCGCGATGCGGAGCGATGCCACGCACTGGCTTCGTCGCTGGATGGATCACCAGCGCTGATTGCAGCGTGCGACATCTCCGATCCGGCCAGCGTCACCGCCGCAGCCGGCAAAGTGCAGCAGGTGCTGGGCGGAGCGGATGTCCTCGTCAACAACGCCGCCATCCTCGCACCCGGCGACCTGATGGATCTGGAACTGTCCGAATGGCGTCGCCTGTTGTCGATCAACCTGGATGGCAGCTTCCTGTGCGCACAGGCCTTTGGCCGCCAGATGCGCGCTCGCGGCGGCGGCGCGATCGTGCATATGGGTTCGGTCTCCGGTACATTTCCGCAACCGGCGAGCGGCGCCTATAGCGTAGCGAAGGCCGGCATAGCGATGCTGTCGAAGCTGATAGCGATCGAATGGAGCCAATGGGGGATCCGCAGCAATGTCGTCAGTCCCGCGATGGTACTGACACCGATGAGCGCCGGCTTCTATGCCGATCCGGATCTGCGAGCCCGGCGCGAGGCGATGGTCCCGCTGGGACGGATCGGCATGCCCGGGGACATCGCCAGGGCGGTCCTGTGGCTGGCGAGCCCGCACGCCGCTTATGTGAACGGAATCGAATTGCCCGTGGACGGTGCGCTACCCACAAATTTGCTGCGCTTCATTCCGCGTCCGGGATATGAATCCGAACATTCACCCGGCTGACGCGCCGCCGGATCCCATATCGATGGGAGCACGCGCTTCGAGTATCGTGATCTTGACGCTCGCCCGCTCAAGCGCATCGCTGCTGGGCATGATGCCGCTGCTCGATCTTTCCCGGATCTCCGCGAGAAGCGCGGGCAGATCGTCGGTTTCGTAGTCGACGATCATGAAGAATACGGGATCATCGCCAGCCGTGCCGACCACCTCGAACCGTTGCGCGCGCCGGGCGCCGGGCAATTGCAGCAAATCACGCGTGTGCCGCCCGTCATACCATTGATGATACTCGACCTCGCGACCGGGCACAGGCCTGCTTTCCACAAGGAAGCGATAATGGGTCATGGTGTCTCTCATTGACGGGTTCGCCGCTTCGATGCGTATCCGGCATCATGGTGATGGGGAAGGCGAACGCATCATAACGCCATCAATTCACATATCTGCCAAATACGCCTTTCGGCGGGTCGGCGATTGCCGCCCGGTGTGCGCTGCCTAGCTTGTCCGAAACAACAATGGAGAGGCCGCCTTGGACAAGCTGATATATCTGCTCGCACGAGCCCCTTCGGATACGCGTACGGCGTTCGTGTCGCGGCTGATGCAGGTTGGCGCGAAGATGGCGGCGCTTGGCCCGGCCGGGTTGAGAGTCAACGTACAGGACGCGGGGGTCGACTGGGGGGACGCACTCGAGCACCACCCTGCGCTCAAGCTCACAAGCATCTATGGCCCATTCGAAGCGGTCGTACAGGTCTGGCTGGAGGAAGCGGATGGCGCGGCGAGAACACCTTATGAGGCGGCGATCGCTCGCGTCACGCAGCATTACCACGGCTATCTGGTGGAGGAGCGGTTGCTGGTCCACAATCTGCGCCAGTCGGCAGCGCCCGGCGAGCGTAACGACGGCTATTCGCAGATGGCAATGCTACAGATTCCCGACCAGCTGGATAGCGGGGAATGGCTAAGGCGCTGGCAAGACAGACACACCTGGGTCGCGCTGTCTATCCATCCGCACCTGGAATATGTCCAGAACCGGATTTTGAATCCGGTGACGCCGGATGCGCCGCCGATTGCAGGCATCGGCGAGGAGGCTTTTCCGATCGAGGGGCTTCACGACGAACGCCCGCTATTCAAGGGCGGGGAATCCGATACGAAGTTCAACGAACTCTATCAGTTGATGTACGAGGACGCGTCGCGCTTCATCGATTTCCAGCGGCTGGACATGATGGTCTCTTCGCAATTCGATCTCGTGCGCCTGGTGCGCTAAGGGCGGATCGTCCTCGCTCAGTGAAGAATTACCGTGGCGACGCCCCACGCCAACAGGGCGTCGCCACGGCATAGCCCTAGGCGGTCTCCAGGGCATCTCCGATCAGCACGGCCTTGGCGTCAGCACCGCGCGCGATCGGTCGGCCGACCTCCGCCGCAAGTGCGATCGCCGCCTCCACGGTTTCGCGGTTGCTCATCTCTGTGCCGCCGGCGGTGTCCTCGATGCCGACGCGGAGATGCCCGCCGCGCTCGAGCGCATAGCGCGCCAACGGCGTATCGAGCAGCACGCCCCCCTGGCAACTGACGATGAAAGGCATGTCGATGCCATCGAGCATCGACAGATAGAGGTCGAGCGAGGCTTCGACCGGATCGAGACCGAAATTCACGGCCCGGACCATATGATATCCCATGCTGTAGGGACCGGCGAAGTAGAGCTTGATGATCGATCCCTTCGGGAACATCCCCGCTTGGGCATAAGCCCTAATCCAACGCAGATTGCCCGGCTCGTACACACCGATCGAGATCGGCGTGTCGTGTTTGCGCGCGAACTCGACCACCGAGTGCGCCTCTGCGAAGGTCGCTCCACCGGTTACTGAATCGGATGGAAGGCCTTGCTCGTCCATTCGCCCAAACAGGGTAAGGCCGGGATCGAGTGCTAGCATCCGCAATACTCCGGCATCCTGCATCGGCTGCAGATGCCCGTTCTTCTCCCAGATCTCGGTCCCGCGGATATAGTCGCCGTACAGCAGGGCTTCGGGATATGCGTCGAGCATCGCCGCTTCCATGTGGATCATTTCCTGAATCGCATCCTCACGCGATTTTCGAAAGTCGTGATGGTGGTGGATGATGCCGGCGCCCGCAGCCAGGCACTCCTTGGCCTCGTGAATATTTTCCGCCGCTTCCTTGATCGGCGCGCCCTTGCGCAAAGGGGTGATCGCTGCTTCGATGACCACGGGCTTCTTTGAAAGATCCATGACAATACCTCTCACGAATGAATGGAAAAGGGTCAGTTCCCGAAGCGGAACCTGAGCTGCGCGCCGAACATGCGCGGCTCATTGTAGAAGACGGTGTTGTAGCCGGAGGTCCGCGTGGTGGTCGCGCCGCTGACGATGAAGGTCGTGTTGAACACATTCCGCATGAACAGGCCCAGTGAGACACCCGTCCCGCCCAGATCTTCGAAATCCAGCCGCAAATTCACCAGCGTGTAGGGATCTTCCGACAAGGTCCGGTCGGATTTGAATGGAGAGTAATAGATCCGACTGGCATGATAGATGTCAGCATTGAGCACCATCGTCGTGAAATCGCCCAAGGGCTGCTCGAAGCGGGCATTGCCCCCGACCGTATATTCGGGCGCATAGGGAAACGCCGAATCCGCCACCGTCTGCGGGAAGGCGTTTGCCGCCACGAGTACAGTCGGGGTGGCGATCCGCGTGTAGCGCAGATCGGTGTACGACCCGAACACCGAGAGCCGCAATGGCCGCACCGGGCTGATGCTTGCCTCCAGGTCGAAACCCTGCGCACGCGCGGTTCCGGCGTTGATAATAATGGTGCCCGCGGACGGGTCAGTCGCGGCATTGCCGTCCGCGTCGAAATTGGACCCAAGACCGCCCACGCCACGTTGAGAATTCTTATAAACGCCACGGAACGCGCTGAGGTTGAACCGACCGCGTGCATCGCCGATCCGCCAGTCGGTTTTTACACCGACTTCAATGTCGGTGACCTTTTCAGGCGCATAGCTCTGGAAGGGGGCTAGCCGCCCGCCGAGTTGCGGCGTGTTTACCCCGCCCGCGCGATAGCCACGCCGAACCGTGGCGTAGAGAAACACGTCGTCATTGAGCCGATAATCAGCACCGAGGTTCCACGTCCAGGCACTCGATTGAGCGCTCGAACGGATACCCGTCGCCATCACCGTCTCGGCGACCCGCGGAACCGCATAAACGTCGAACGGCCCCGATCCGTTGACCGTCGCCGCCGCGCGGTAGACGACGACCGGTACGGGCGTCTGCGAATTGCATTGCTCGGGCGTGATCATCTGCGCATTCGTGTCGAGCAATGGATAGGGCGCGGCGAAGCTGGTCGCGCACGCATCGACTTTGTCCCAGGTGTGTCGGGCACCAAGATTAATCTTCAGCCCGCGGGTAACCTCGTAGGTGCCGGATGCGAACAGCGCCTTGCTGGTCAATGTCCGCGCGCTCTGCACGACATTGGGGCGCAGGGGCGGCGAGAAACCGGCGAGCGCGAAACCCTGCGGACCATCGGGCTGGTTGTGCAGGTAAAAAGCCCCGGCAATGGTTTCGATCGCCCCGTCTGCGAAACTGCCCTGCACCTGGAATTCGTCGCTCACCTGCCGCTGGTCGGTTCGGTTGAGCGTGGTGGTCAGCGCCAAGTTGCTACCATCCGGATTGTTCAGATTGGTGATGTTGACGTTGCGATAGCCGAAGATGTTTTTGAGCGTGATCGCGCCCAGTTCCCAAGTGGTCGTGTTCGTAAGGCCGGCGACGTTGATATATTGGGATGGAAGCACATCGCCCGTGTCGACAACTCGCGGCCCCCGTGCCTGCTGAGTAGCAAACGAGAGATCGATGTCACACATCACCGATGTCCCACAATCGTAGAAGGGCGCGCGTGCCGGGTTGGCGGCCGACACACCGGGGCCGCCGACCACGGTGCGCAGCGGATGGCCGTTGGGATAGTCCGAATTCGGATAGACATGGTTGATAACCGCGCCATCACCCGCGCGATCCCATTCGAACCAGTCATAGATCAGCGTATTGGTCAGCCCCTCGACCGGAGAGATCCGCAGCGAAACGCGAAACGCGGTATCCTTGCGGTTGTCGAGCGCCTGGCGCGAAACATTCCGCGGACTGATGTTACGGGTATAGCCATCGCGCGTGACGTGCTGGCCGGCGACCCGCAACGCGATACGATCGTCAAGGATAGGGATGTTGAGCGCGCCCTCGACCTGGCGCATCGAATAGTTGCCGATGCCGACATCCAGATAACCTTCGAGCCGGTCGGTCGGCGCGGCGGGGTTGATCAGCACCGCGCCGCTGGTCGAGTTGCGACCGAACAAAGTTCCCTGCGGCCCCTTGAGCACCTGGACCGATGCAAGATCGAAGGTTGGCGCGATACTGCCGTCGGTCTGCATCGGCACATCGGCAAAATAGGTGAGCACCGGCTGCGGTGCGTCGCCCAAATTCGCCCGACTCTGCCCACGGATGATGATTTGTGGATTGCTGCTGTTGCCCGCACGGCCATAAGTCAGCCCCGGCGTCGAATAAGTGAGTTGATCCATCGTCGTAACCGACCGCTCAGCCAGCATATCGCTGGAAAAGGCGGTGACGGAGATCGGAACGCTTTGGGCATTCTCCTCGCGTCGACGCGCCGTGATGACGATATCGTCCTGCCCGATGCCCGCCTCGGCTTGTGCAGGCGCGGCCTGCATCTCCGGATCGCTTTGCGCATGCGCCTGATTGGCCATCGCCACCGTCGCGATCGAACAGAACAGTGCGTATTTCTTCAGCATCCGCCTCTCCCTTGCGACATGCTGTTCCGGCGAGCGCGATCCGCACCCGCTTCTGCCTGTTCTACAGGCTCGTTCGTCGCCGGTCTTCGGTGAGCGGTCGCGCGTCCAGGGACAAGCGCGATCGATTACGAATTTGGGACCTCGACGTTAGCAGACGACATTATGTGATGTGGATCGGCCTACAATGCTCAGTGCGGCGAAACACCCAGCGTGCCGCGAAACTGGGTCGGGCGCATGCCGACTTCCCGCGCAAAGGCCACCGAAAAGCTTGCAGTCGAAGAAAATCCGAGGTCGGCCGCGATGCATTTTATCGGCGTCCGCTCGACCAGGCTGCGCTTCGCGCGCTCCACCATCACATGACGAACGACGTCACCGATGCTCTCTCCAGTATCAATACGGTAGGCACGCGCCAGATGCCGCGGAGTAATTCCGCAAAGCTCGGCCAATTCGGCCACGGACGGCACAGGCTCGTCCTGGGTCGCCAGACGACGGCGAATGCGGTCGTGTCGCCATGCAGTCAACCCGCCGGGACGGAGTACGCACTGTTGTTGCCGGACGGCCACCTCGCGCATGACTTCGAGCAGGATCAGCTTGGTTGCAGCATCTACAAACCCGCCCTCCTCCAGTGCTGGGTCGCGCAGCATTTCCAGAAGACGACGAAAATCAGCCTTGATCAACGGACTGTCGAGCTGGACGCCTCGCGCTTCGCGTGTGCCGTCCCACCCGGCCTTTTCCAGAATATCTCGCGGAAAGAAGCAAGTTAGTGTCTCGAAATCGCCGGCACCGACCTTGATGTCTACGTTTGTATCGGGAGGAATGAACAGGACGTCGCTGACCGCGCATCGCGCCTTGTTCCGCGGCAACGCGATCTTCAGCGCACCGAGCGGGCCCGCCTGCATTTTCACCCAGGCGGCCACCGGAAAATGATGGCGGCAGAGCGACAGGGTCACATGCTCGCGCGTGGTTATGCTGTGCAGCTCGGACTTACGATGGCCGAAACCTCCCATGGCTCCCTCCTCCAGCATCCCGATTTCTCAGGTTTGGCGAAGAAAGTCTGCAATTTGACAGTACAAATGTCCACCGAAAATCGCCGACGCGAACAGAACGGGGGGTTGGGCCGCACCAGTGAATGTCGGCTATTGCCGCGAATGTCCGCTTCTGACGCCAGATTTCCGTCGTCTATGATTCGTAGTTCACCCAAAAGTGAAAATACAATGGCAAGACATGCGCGAGGGCCGGGAGAGCGATGATGACGGACGCAGCAAGCATCCGGCAGGAATGGAAGGCCGGTTGGACCGTAGCGTTGGCATCGGGCTTCGGTTTCGTGGTCGCGGGCATCCACCTCTATTCGATCGGTCTATTCCTCGAGCCACTTGAGCGCGAATTTGGCTGGGCACGCAGTGAGATCACCGGCGCGATGATGATCCCGTCCATCTTCGCATTCTTTCTATCGCCCGTATTCGGCCATTTCGTCGATCGCTGGGGCGCCCGCCGGATCGGCCTTGCCGGCGCCGCGAGCTATTGCACCTCTTTTGCATTGTTGGCCTTCACGAGTGCGCAGATTTGGAGCTGGTGGCTCTTATGGGTACTGCTGGCACTCAGCCTGGTGCTTGTGAAACCCACAGTGTGGTCGGCGGCACTCTCATCGCGTTTCACTGCCGGGCGCGGATTTGCGCTAGCGGTCGCCCTGTGCGGCACCGGCGTCTGTTCGATGATTACGCCGCTGGCCGCGAATATCCTGATCGATCGTTTCGGATGGCGACTGGCCTTCGCCGGGCTCGGACTGGGATGGGCAGTGATCATCCTGCCGATCCTGTTCCTGTTCTTCTTCGACGCGCGCGATATCGGCCGGCGCGCCTCGATGACCGCACCGTCCCCCGTCGTACTGCCAGGATTGACCGTGCGACAGGGTCTTCATTCGCGGTCCTTCTACACGCTCGCCCTTGTCGCCTTGATCGCCACGACGATGATCGTGGGAACGGTCGTGCATCTGGTTCCGATGCTGAGCGACGCCGGCATCGGCCGGACGACCGCGGCAGGCATTGCCGGTATGCTGGGCATCGCATCGATCATCGGGCGCCTTGCGGTCGGCCTTCTACTGGACCGGACCACAGGGCCGCAAATCGCCGCGATCAGTTTGGGCCTGCCCGCTATCAGCGCCGCGCTACTCATCATCATGCCCGGGTCTGTCCCGGTCGCGATCATAGCAGCAGCGATCCTAGGCCTGTCGATCGGCGCGGAACTAGATTCTGTAATCTATCTGGCTACGCGATATTTCGGCCTGAGGAACTATGGCGCGCTTTTCGGGTTCATCGCCGCGCTTATCAGTACAGGGACTGGGCTGGGCCCGCTGATCGGCAGCGCATTGTTCGATCATTCAGGCTCGTACGACACATTCCTGCTGACGATCATTCCCTCAGCCATATTATGCAGCCTGCTGACCGCGACCATGGGCGCCTATCCGGATCACAAGTTGGAAGGCGAACGCGCGGAGGGTTCCGTCAAAGCCAGGTGACGCCGCAGGTGAGGGACTGTCGAGGCTGTGTGGCATCAGGATGCGATGAACATAACTCATCGCATCCTGGCGAACCCCGCGCGGCGCTTGAGCGTTCCAAGGTGCGGATGCGTCAGCGTCCCTGCACCTTGGCATGATGACGCGAGCTGAACGCTATTAGCTGTGGTGAATGCGTGATACCGATCCTGGTTCGCAATGAGCCCGCGGTTAGTTATTTGTAAGCATCTATCTTGAGGAGCCAGCCAGCCCCGTCGGTCAATGACGCGCAGACACACGATATTCGGACGGCAGGCACCCAACATCGCGGCGAAACGCGACCGCGAAGCTTGTGGTCGATGCGAAGCCCAATTGCGTCGCGATCTGGTAGATCGGTACGCCTCCGCCCGCCAGCAACGCCTTGGCGCGCCGCACATAACCGCGCCGGATTTCCTCGCCCAGCGTGTGGCCATATTCCTCCCGATACGCTCGCATCAGGTGGCGGCTACTCAGCTTGCACAGCCCCGCCAGTTCGTCGATCGACGGCAGAGGACTGAGTCCGCAATCCAGCCGCTCTGCGATAATGCGCTTGCGCCATTGCGACAGGCCGCCGCGAAGATGCCGCGATCGGTCCCCGCTTGTACATAGCGCATGCATCAATTCGTAGAAGATCACCCGACAGGCGCCTTCGACGAATATCCGCTGGCCGAACCGGGGTCTCCTGATCGCATCGGCCAGCCGGGTGAGGTCGTTACGCACCCCCGGATGCTCGACATTCAGTGAGGGGAGTGGACCGTCCCGATATTCTCGCGGCAGCTCGATCTCGTCCAACCATGATGGCTCGAAGCGCACGACCATCGTGTCGAACATTCCGCACGGCACCTGCATGTCGACCTGCACGCCGGGCGGGGCATAGACGATCGCACCTAGATTCTGCCAGCCGCGCGCGCAGCCCGGCAATCTGCCGCGGAGCGGCACCTTGCGTTGTGCCAATGCGAATTGCAGCATCGCATAGCCGTCATTGCCGAACATGCCGCTGCTGCCACCGGTCAGAGTGAAACGACTGGTCGAGATCGCCAATCCGCCCAGGCTGTCGAAGCGCGGCGCCAGGCTTTGCCGGAGAAAATCGCTCATCTCACTCTCCCTGGGCCAGCCCTTAAAACTGGCTCCTGGGAAAGATATATATTCTAGAATTTATGCTGTCAAAATCAGTCCCCGAAGCGATAACGCAACTGTACGCCGCCCATCCGCGGTGGGCCCTGCGTACCGGTGACAATGGACAGGGCGTTCGATCCCAGCAGCGCGCCCGATGTGTAATTCTCGTTGAATGCGTTGCGTACGAATACCGAGAGGCCGAACTTGCTGCCGAGCACCTCGTTCCAGTCGATCCGGGCGTTGACCACATTATAGCCGTTCTCGAGGATTGATGCGTAGAGCAGCGCGTCGCTGTGATAGGCGTCGACGTTGAACACCAGCGTGCCTGCATTCGACGGCAGCTCCGCTTCATACCGCACACCGCCGGTCAACGTCCATTTGGGTGTCGACAGAAACACCGGCACGCCCGCTGGCAACGCCGAGAAGAGCGGCGGCACGCTGAAGCTGGTGAATCTGGCATCGGTATAGGCCGCACCATAGCTGAAAGTCAGGCCGCTGATCGGGCTGATGAACCCGTCGAGTTCAAACCCCTGAATCGTTGCCGCGCCGCGGTTCACCACCAATGTGGAACTGGCCGGGTCAGTCGCGGGGTTGTTATCGCCATCGAAATTGGCGGGAAGCCCGCCGATCGATCCCTGGATGTTTTTGTATTTGCCGCGGTACAGCGCAAGGTTGGTCCGCCCGCGCACCGTCCCCACGTTCCAGTCGAGCTTGCTCCCGATCTCGAAGTCCTGGATCTCCTCGGGCCGATAGGTCTGGTAGGGGGTCAGAGTCCCGCCGAGGAGCGGTGAGTTGATCCCGCCGCCGCGATAGCCCTTCCGCGCGGTCGCGTAGAGGAAAATGTTGCGGCTGGCCTGATAGTCAATTCCAGTTGTCCAGGTCGATGCTTCGAATGCCGCCGTGGTCCGCAGCGCTGTAGTACCGGTCCGGCACCTGCGTTCGCTGATGCGCGCCTGGCCATAGGGATTGCTGACCGCACACAGTGACTGTTCGTCCCACGTCTTGCGATAGCCGCCACTGACCTTCAGCCCCTCGATCACGTTTGACAGATCGTAGATCAACTGCCCGAACAACGCGGTGCTGTAGTTGCGGTAATAGCTGTGGGTATAGGTGATATTGCCGATCGGCGTTGCCGGGGTACGAAAATTCTCGAGTGCACGACCGTTGATGCCGCTCGGCAGATTTTCGAGGTAGAAGCCACCGACCAGCCATTCTAGCCGATCGTTGAACAAACTGCCGGCCAGTTGAACCTCGTCCGTGAACTGCTCCTCATTCTGGTCGAAATAGGATGCATTGAGGACCATGTCGGTCGCGTCGGTGTTGGTCACCGCCTTGAATCTGACCGATCGATAGCCGAAATTATTCTTGAACGTCACCGGGCCCATGTCGAACGTCGTGACGTTGCTGACACCCATAATCGTGTAGTCGCTCAAGGGCGCGATGTCGCTATAGGCGGCGCGGTTTCCGATGCTCAGCTGCCGCTGATAGGCGAAGTCGACATCGTTCAGCGCGGTCGGCATCGCCGGATTGCAGACCGGCGTAACGGCGTTGAAGGCGCTGCAGTTGAAATATTGTGCATTGGCCGCGCTGCGCGCGCCGCCGGTGGCAAGCGCGGAGACGATGATGCCGCCAAGTCCCACGCTGTTTGCCTGCTGATGGTCGAACACGGTCAGGTTGCGGACGCCATCGACCGGCTCGATCAACAGCGACACGCGATAGGATTGCTCGTTCTTGTCGTCCCAATCGAGGCCTGGCGTGCTGAGGTTGCGGGTATAGCCGTCGCGGTCGATCGTGTTGAAAGCCGCGCGAATTGCGACCTTGTCCGCGATCAGCGGGATGTTGAGTGCCCCTTCGGTCTCGAACCAGTCGTAGCTACCGATCGTCGTCGATGCGTATCCGTTCCAGTCATGGCTGGGCGCCCTGGTCGCGACCAGCACGGCGCCGCCGGTGGTGTTGCGCCCAAAATAGGTTCCTTGCGGCCCCTTCAGCACCTGCACCGACGCGATATCGAATGTCGGCAGCGACGAGCCATAGCTCGGCAGCGGTACTTCGTTGAGATAGGTGATAACCGAGGGCAAGCCGGCACCGACCGCCGACTTGGTCTGTGCGCGCATGGTGATGTTGACGTTAGGGCCCGACCCCGAACTGGTGAAGACCAGCCCCGGGGTCGCAACGGTCAGGTCGCGCAATTCGGTGATCTGTCGCTCCGCGAGCGCTTCCGTAGTGAATGCCGTGACGGAAACCGGGACACTCTGCAGTCGCTCTTCGCGACGACGCGCGGTTACGACGATGTCCGCGTCACTGCCGGCTTCGTCGGCAGCACTCTCCTCAGCGGCTGCCGGTGCGGCCTGTTGCGCCACCGCGGGTCCGGCGATCGCCACCGCCGTCAGCAATGCCGTCGCACGCATCAGCGTTGATTTCAGCCGCATATCCATCTCCCTCTCCCTCGGCATCGGGCAATTCCGGCGCCCGTAACCGGGCCTGTAGAGGGACGTTGCGCCGACTGGGAATATCGCGCGCCGCAGGTTGGTCGTGTTGTGTCCGCGATTGTGGGCGATGTCCGGATTTCACGGTCGCAATGCGTATGGACAGCCGGATAACCGGCGCGAAGCATCGTTTCAAAAGACAGTTTCAGGAGACTATCATGGCGTCCACAGCCCCGGGTTGGACAACCCCGCTCGTCATCGAAGCGGCGATCTGCCCTTATCGTCCGGGTCAGCCGGTCCATGACGGCGCAGGAATGGCGGGGGAGAGCAAAGCCTGCCTCTCCGCCGGCGCCGCGATCGTACATCACCATCACGATATGCGTTTCGGCACGCAGGACGCAATCCGTGAAATGGTCGACATGGCGCGCGCGGTGAAACGGGACTATCCCGGCGCGCTGCTCTACCCCGACTTCCTGACGGGACCATCGGTGGCTGAATGGATCGAGCATATCGAGCCGCTGTCGCGCGAGAACCTGCTCGATCTTATTCCGATCGATCCCGGCGGAGCCTTTTCGGGCCAGCTCGACGATGCCGGTTTGCCGCACGGCACCAACACGGTGCGCTTTACCTTCGACGATGCCAATGTCGTGCTCAAGATCGCGAACGCACTGGGCCGCCCGACATCGATCGGCGTGTTCGAGCCATTCAACCTGCGCTGGGCTCTCGCGCAGCGCGCCGCTGGTGCACTGCCCGCTGGATCGATCGCGAAACTGTATCTGGCGGGCGACTACAGCCTGGTTCACATTGGGAAGCGCGCACTCAACTACGGGCTGCCGCCGACTCCGGAATCGGTCGATGCCTATGTCCGCATGCTTCAGGGCAGCAACATGCCGTGGCAAGTCGGCGTTCCCGGCGAGGCAATCCTGAACACGCCGGTGGCGCGCTATGCGATCGAGCGCGGCGGGCATGTCCGCGTCGGCACCGAGGATGCGGCGGGACGGACTGATCTCAGCAACGCTCAGACCGTGGAAGCGGTCGTCGAGCTGGCGCGCGAAATCGGACGTCCGGTCGCACAGGGCGACGCCGCGCGAGAAGCCCTGGGTTTCACCCGAACCGCCGTTCCGGCCTGACCGGCCTCTTTAGAGACAAGATCGGGAGACGATGATGACGAACACCAGTGGCCGCGCCCCCCTGGACCGGGTAACTCTTGCGGCGCTTGCAGGCGTGAGCGTGCCAATGGCGACACTCAGTACGCCGCTCGTCATCTATCTCCCCGAATTTTACAGCAGCACGATCGGTCTCGAACTTGCCGTCGTCGGTACGGTGTTCACGATCGTCCGGCTTTTGGACATCGCCGTCGATCCCATTCTTGGCGGGATCATGGACAAGACGAACACGCGATGGGGCCGCTACCGCCCGTGGCTCGCGGCCGGCGCACCGTTGATGATGATCGCGGTCTACATGCTCTACAACGCGCATGTCGGCGCCGGGGGAGCCTATCTCGCCATCTGGCTGATCGCCGCCTATCTCGCCTGGTCGATCCTGAGCTTGGCGCAATTGTCGATCAGCGCTGAACTCTCGCCCGACTATCATGAGCGTTCGCGGATCTATGGCTGGGTTCAGAGCGCATTCGTGCTCGGTGTATTACTCGTCATGACGCTGCCCATGGTCATCGGCAAGAATCCCGACGACCCGCATGCCCAGTTACGCATCATGGGCTGGGTCGGCATCGTGCTCGCGCCCGTGGCAGCGATCTTCGCCGTGTGGCACCTCCGGACGTCGACGACGCCGGGCGAGCGCAGCCGCAGCAGCTTGATCGAATATTTCAAACTGTTCCGCAATCCGCTGGTCCTGCGGCTGCTCAGCGTTGATCTGCTCCTCGGCCTGTCCGCCGGCATGACGTCGGCCGTGGCTTTGTTCTTCTACACGCGCTCACTCGACCTTTCGCGCGATATCGTCGCGGTCACCGTGATGATCCATATGCTCCCAGCCTTCATGACCGCGCCACTCTGGGCAAAGCTTGCGGCGCGGATCGACAAGCACAACGCGATCCTCGTCGCGATTTTTCTCTACGCCGCAGGGCAGGGCCTCTACGCCTTCATCCCCAGCAGCAACGTGCCGTGGGCCTTGACGGCCTCGTTCCTGAGCGGGTGCAGTTACTCGGCGTTCGTGATGCTGCCGCGCGCGATGATGGCCGACGTCGGCGACGAGGAGACACTGCGGACGGGCGCGAACCGAACAGGTCTGTTCTACGCGCTGTTGATCGGCACGTGGAAGATCGGACAGGCCGTGTCGGTCGGCATCGCATTCCTTCTGCTGTCGACGCTCGGTTTCGATGCTCGCGCCAGCGGCGATGCCGGCGAAACGGGACTGCTGCTGATCTATGTAATCGTGCCGGTGATCTTGGCGCTGATCGCGACCGTGACCGTTTTCCGCTATCCGCTCAATGCTGCTCGGCACGCGGAAATCAGGGCAGCGCTGGACGCCGGCGAGGCGCCCGGAGCAAGCTGACCGCGTTGGAATGATGCCGGCCGGATCCCGTCAGACCAACAAGGTAGCTGTTGACAGGCGGGATGACCCGAAAATCCAGGACGAAGCCAGCCAGTC
The DNA here is from genome assembly GCF_057809675.1 of Sphingomonas sp. FG14. Classification (NCBI taxonomy): domain Bacteria; kingdom Pseudomonadati; phylum Pseudomonadota; class Alphaproteobacteria; order Sphingomonadales; family Sphingomonadaceae; genus Sphingomonas; species Sphingomonas sp. FG14. The sequence continues at coordinate 206,431 of NZ_JBMDKK010000004.1, forward strand.
CGTTTCGCTGCTTCAACTCATCCACGTAGGTAATCCGATGGGTGGTGTTGATGTACGTCCGGTTCCCGTGTCGCTGCGAAACGTCGAGAATCTCCTGTTCGAGCGCGGGATCGACCTTTGTCATGAGACGGTGCGCTTCTGGTGGAACAGGTTCGGATCGATGTTCGCCAGCGATATTCGCGGGCAGCGGGTGAGCCGGATTTTATCTGTCAGGATTTCTGTCAGGATTTTTCTTTCCACTCAAATGCACGTCTGCTAGATTCGGAAAATCCGCAGATTTCTGCAGCTCTCGGGAAAGCTGAGACGACGTCAAATGGTGACGTGCCGGTTTTTGGTACCGGCATTCGCAGGTTCGAATCCTGCCGCCCCAGCCAACCGAGTCCTCGAGATTCGATTTCGGCGCAGTGCGCCACGATAGTTTCAACGGATCCCGGGATAGACCCGGCTAACCTCAGTTAGCCGGGTTTGGCGGCTATTCTGCCGGGCTTTCCGTTATTATTTTACGCGCTCGGAAGCCGGCTGGAGTCGGCTATGAGTGTGAAAAATCAGACGGTAGCGCTGACGCCAGGGTTGGCCATCGAGACCCTGGCGCACGGAAAAAGGCGTTGGATGTATCGTCGAGCCCTTATTTGCGGGTGCCGCCCAGGTTCAGGGCCAAATCATGGACATGGTCGATCGCCTCGTAAAAGGCCTTTACCGGCAGCCGTTCGTTGAGGCCGTGGAAGAAGACGTCGCTGCTTTTCATGAACACGCCCGAGCTTGCGAAGGTCGGCATGCCTTTGGTGCGATAGATCATGCCGTCGGTGCCGCCCGCTTCCAGATACGGGGTAATCGGAATGCCGGGATAGCGGGCATGGATCGATTTGGTGATCGCGGCCATGACGTCGGGTCGCGGATCGGAAACCGGGCTGACGACCGGATTGCCGATCACTTCGATTTCCACGGTGTTGTTGCCGGCCGCCTCGGCCAGGCGCGCCTTGACGCCTTCGATCGTATCGCCCGGATAGATACGGCAATTGACGGTCGCTTTCGCGCGTTGCGGCAACGCATTTTCAGCATGGCCGGCATCCACCATGGTCGCGACGCATGTGGTGCTGATCTCATAGGCAACGCTAGGATCGGCCATCAGATACGCGGCTGCCTCCGTGTCCTTTGGATTCTCGGCGAAGCGGGACATCATCGCCCCCTTTTCGCCGGGCGCGGACTTGGCCGCGAGGCGTAATGTGGCCCGGGTCAACTCATTGGCCTGGGCCGGGAATTTCAGCGCGCGGATGCCGCTCAGGACGTCGGCGAGGTCATAGATCGCATTGTCCTTGCGCGGCCGGCTGCTGTGCCCACCGGGGTTGCGAAGGGTCAACGTATAGGTCGCATAGGTCTTCTCGGCGCCCTGGACGCCGTAGGAAATTGGCTTGCCCTGCTCGTCGAGCGTGCCGCCCCCGGCATCGGTGTTGATCACATATTCCGTGCCCTTCACCCATTCATGATCGGCGATCAGGCGGGTCGTCTCCATGCCGGTTTCCTCATCGCCGACAAAGGCGAAGACGAGCGCGCGGCCGGGCACGGCCTTGTCCGCCTTCAGGCGCAGGATGGTGGAGACGAGCGCGGCGACACCCTGTTTGTTGTCACCGGTTCCACGGCCGAAGAAATAGCCATTTTCCTCGATCAGCTTGAACGGGCTGCGCTCCCAATCCTCGGGCCGGGCATCGACCACGTCCATATGGGCGGAGAACATGATCTTGCGCATCGACCGGTCGCGGCCGGGTATGCGCACCAGCAAGGCCGCAGTCTCCTTGTGCGGAATGATCACGATGTCCTCGGCCGGAACTCCACCTGCCTTCAGCGTATCAGCGATATAGGCGGCCATCGCTGGAACTTGCCCATGGCCCTTGGCGGTGCGGTAGGAGATCAGCTTTTCGTAGATATCCCTTGCCTGACGCTGATAGGGCGCATCCTGCGCCACGGCCGGTGCAGCGAGCACGAGGAGCGAAGCGAAGCCGGCGAAAGTCTTGAGCATATATGGATCCCCTGATGCGGCTGTTGCAGAATGGAGGCCCGAATAGCCGAGCCGCAAGGAAGGATCAAAATGCTCCTTCGGTTATTGCCAACCCAGGCGCGCGGGCATCCGGCCGGCTATCAACTTCACAGCGCTTGAAACGGGGACAGCCGCGAAACCTGCTTGTGCCGCTGCCCAGGGTCAGGACTCATGACCATGGCCAGAAGATGAAGGTAGCTGCCAGCGTTACGGCTGTGAAGAAGACGACTGGGCATCGGTCATGGCGGGCGGCGACGCGCCGCCAGTCGTTGAGGCGCCCGAACATGATCTCGATTCCGCCACGGCGCAGGAACGTACGGCCGCAGACACGCCATCCGCTCATTCCTTCAGCCATTACTGGTCACTCATGCCAGTCTCTTCGAGGAGCCCGGACCAGATCACGCCTCTCACAGCAATGGCGCGTGGCCCTAAGGCCGGCTGCGCATCGGATGGGTGATTGCGGATCTGCAATTGCCGGCGGCTCGCGCACGGCGCTTTCCGCAATAATCGTCAGCGTGCCCGCTGCGCGGCGCGGCTGATCGCGACGAATTCAGCCTCGACGGCGGCAACGCCAAGCGTTCCCGATGATTTCATCGCGCGCTCCGCATCCAGCAACCGCGATTGCGCGGTGGTGAGGCGATCGATGCTCCAGCGCTGGAGTTGGCGCTGGATCGAGCCCTTTTCCTTCCAGAAGATCGATTTGCCCGCCGCCGCCATCACCGAATCGACACTGTTGCCCTGTTCGACATCGGCGCGGAGCTGGCAGAGCAGTTGCGCGCGTTTCATCACCGCGCGGATCAGCGGAATCCCTTCGATGCCGACGCTGCCGAGCCGCGCCATTTCCGCCGCGGCCGCCCCCGGATCACCGCCCATCACCGCATCGACGAGGCGAGACATGTCGCCTTCATCGGCGTCGGCCGACAGCGCATCGAGCGCGGCGTGATCGAGATCGGCGGGGCGATCGGGCGCTGCGTCGAGATAGATCGCAAGCTTTTCGATCTCACGCGCCAGCACCGCGCGATCATTGTTCGCGGCGCCGGCCAGCCGCCGCGCCACTTCCGCCGAGGCGAGCCGCAATCCGGCATCGCGCGCCATCGCCTGAGCCAGCCGATCAGCATCCTGCCCTTCCGGCGCATAGCTGGCGAACGCCATGATCGCTGGTTCGGCCAGCGCGCGCTTGAGCAGCGCACTCGTGCCCTTGAGCGCGCCGGCGATGGCGACGACGGGATTGCCGGCGACGGCTGCGGAAAGCAGCGCGTCGACTGCTGGGACGCAATCATCCGCATTGGAGACGGCGACACGGATGTGCCGCGCGCCGCCGAACAGGGAGATCGACGCGGCTTCGTCCGCCAGCCGCGCGGGATCGCCCTTCAACGCGGCCGAATCGAGATCGATGCGCTCGGCCTCCGGCCCCATGGCGCGCTCGATCCGCTCCGCCAGCGCACGCGAGCCCGCCTCGTCCGGACCGTGGAGCAGGAACAGTCGGATATCGGCGGGCGGCGCGTCGAGCGCCCGTTCGATCTGGCCCTTATTGGCCTTCACGGCTGCGGTGGAGGCGACGCCTCGCCGGTGCGCCGCGCATAGAGCGCGAGCCTGGCGACGATCTGATCGGCGATCACCTGCGACAGATTCTCCAGCGCGGTGTTTTCGGCCGCGATCGTCGCATATTCCGAACTGACGATGTCGATGCCCGCATCCGACCCCGCCGTCGCGTCGAGCACGACGGTGCCGCGCCCGGCCTCGACCAGTTGATAGCGCGCGCGCAGCGTCCGCCGCTCACGCGTCACCGAATCGTCGGCGCGGATGCCGAAGCCGGTGATCTGGTCGTCGAGTTCTATCTTCAGCCGATAGGTGGGCGCGCCCTTCGGCATCGCGGCCAGCCGATCGACGAGAGCGTTGCGGACCAGCCAGCCCGCCTTGCCCTCGATCGGCGCGACCTCGACCCCACCAAGCGCCTGCGCCACCGCGCCGCGCGAGCCGCTCGAATAAAGCGGCTTCAATCCGCAGCCCGCCAGCGTGAGCGAGGCCAGCAGCAGCGGCCCGATCAGCAGCGAGGCGCGCGCGCGTCTCATGCGACGAGATTGACCAGCCGGTCAGGCACGACGATCACCTTTTTCGGTACCGCGCCGTCGAGCTGACGGATCACATTGGGCGCCGCGAGCGCGAGCGTTTCCAGTGTCGCGCGATCGGTGCCCTTGGCGACGGTCAGCGTATCGCGCAGCTTGCCGTTGATCTGCACGGCGATGGTCACTTCGTCGTCGACGAGCAATGCGGGATCGACATCGGGCCAGGCTGCATCGGCGACCAGCCCGTCCTGCCCCAGCTTCGCCCAGCCCTCTTCCGCCAGATGCGGCACCATCGGGGCGACGAGCCGCACGATGGTGCGGATCGCGTTCGCACGCGAGGCCGAGGGCTTCGCTTTTTCGATCGCGCCGGTCAGCTCGTAAAGCTTGGCGACCGCCTTGTTGAAGCCCAGTGATTCCACGTCTTCGGCGACACCGGCGATCGTCTTGTGCAGCTTGCGGTCGAGTTCGCGATCCTCGCCCTCGGCATCCTCGATTCCGTCGATCTGGCGCCACAGCCGGTTCACGAAGCGCCACGCGCCCTCGATGCCCGATTCGCTCCACGGCAGGTCGCGCTCGGGTGGGCTGTCCGACAGCATGAACCAGCGCACCGCATCCGCGCCATATTGATCGACGATCGGGCCGGGATCGACAGTGTTCCGCTTCGATTTGGACATCTTCTCGACGCGACCGGGCGTCGCCGCCTCGCCCGTATCGACGATGACCAGGCGACCGTCGCGCTTCTCCACCTCATCGGGCGCGAGCCAGCGGCCATCGGGTGCCTTGTAGGTTTCGTGCGTCACCATGCCCTGAGTGAACAGGCCAGTGAATGGTTCCTTCACGTCGATCAGGCCAACGCGCTGGAGCGCGCGCGTCCAGAAGCGCGCATAGAGCAGGTGCAGGATCGCGTGTTCGACGCCGCCGATATATTGGCCCACCGGCAACCAGCTTTCGGCTGACGCCTTGTCGAAAGGCCGGTCGCCGGGCTGACTGGCGAAGCGGATGAAATACCAGCTCGAATCGACGAAGGTGTCGAGCGTGTCGGTCTCGCGCCGCGCCGGCTTGCCGCATTTGGGGCAGTCGACATGCTTCCAGGTCGGATGGCGGTCGAGCGGATTGCCTGGAATGTCGAAGCTGACATCCTCGGGCAAGGTCACCGGAAGCTGGCTCTTGGGCACCGGCACGACGCCGCAGCCCTCGCAATGGATGAAGGGGATCGGCGTGCCCCAATAACGCTGGCGCGAAACGCCCCAGTCACGCAGACGCCACACCGTGGTGCCCATACCCCAATGTTCGTGCTGCGCGCGCGCGATCACCGCCGCCTTGGCTTCCTCCACCTCCATGCCGTCCATGAAGTGCGAATTCACCATGCGGCCCGGGCCGGTATAGGCTTCGTTGCCGATATCCGAATTGTCGCCTTCAGGGGCGACGACGCGGATGACGGGCAGATCATATTTGCGCGCGAAATCCAGATCGCGCTGGTCGTGCGCCGGCACGCCCATCACCGCGCCGGTGCCATATTCCATCAGCACGAAATTCGCGACGTAGAGCGGCAGGTGCAGGTTCGGATCGAGCGGATGGGCGACGCGCAGGCCGGTATCGAAACCTTTCTTCTCGGCGGTCTCGATATCGGCGGCTGCGGTGCCGGTGCGCTTACACTCCTCGATGAACGCCTGGAGTTGCGGGCTGTGCGTTGCCAACTCCTGCGCGATCGGATGATCGGCGGCGATCGCGGTGAAGCTGGCGCCATAGATGGTGTCCGGCCGCGTCGAGAACACCTCGAATCCGCCGGGCCGGCCGACGAAATGGAAGGTGATCCGCACGCCGCGGCTCTTGCCGATCCAGTTCTCCTGCATCAGCCGGACCTTGTCAGGCCATTGGTCGAGCGTGCCGAGCCCGGCGAGCAGATCGTCCGCGAAATCGGTGATCTTCAGGAACCATTGGCTGAGCTTGCGCTTCTCGACGAGCGCGCCCGATCGCCAGCCCCGGCCGTCGATCACCTGCTCGTTGGCGAGCACTGTCTGATCGACCGGATCCCAGTTGACCGCCGATTCCTTGCGATAGACGAGGCCGGCCTCGTACAGATCGACGAACAGCGCTTGCTCATGCCCGTAATAATCGGGCTCGCACGTCGCCAGTTCGCGGCTCCAGTCGAGCGCGAAGCCCAGCCGTTTCAACTGCGCCTTCATCGCCTCGATATTGGCGCGCGTCCAACTGCCGGGATGGACCTTCCGCTCCATCGCGGCGTTTTCGGCCGGCATGCCGAAGGCGTCCCAACCCATCGGATGGAGCACTTCCATGCCGCGCATCCGCCGGAAGCGCGCGAGCACGTCACCCATCGTATAGTTGCGGACATGGCCCATATGGATGCGCCCCGAGGGATAGGGGAACATCTCGAGCACATAGGATTTCGGTTTCGGCGAAGCGTCGTCGGCGCGGAAGGTCTGCCGTTCGTCCCAGACCTGTTGCCAGCGCGCATCCGCGGCGAGCGGGTTGAAGCGCATGGAGCTGGCTTATCCCTGGATCGCGCTGCGCCTCAGGTCGCGCGCCTTGGTGAGGATGATCTCCTCCAGCTTCTGAACGGTGGCGGCCTGGGTGGGAGCATCGACCCAGCCACCGCCCTGGCTCACCTGGCGCGCGGCCGAGACGCGCAGCGCATCAGCGCGCAGATCCTGATCGAGGATGGTGACGGTCACCTTCATCCGTTCCGTCGGATTCTGCGGATTGGCATACCAGTCGGTCACGATCACGCCGCCGTTCGAATCGGTCTGCAGCAGCGGCATGAAAGACAGCGTATCCAGGCTGGCGCGCCACAGATAGCTGTTGACGCCGATCGTCGTGACCTTCGACGCAGCCAGGTCGGCGCGCTTGATGTCCGACATCGAATCCTCGGAGGCGCCGATGCCGAACAGGCCCTTGCTGAGATCCTTCTTGATCGCAGTGCAGGCGGAAAGCGAAGCGGCAAGGGCGATCGCGATCGCGATGCGGGACAGGCGGGCCATGTGAAAATCCTGATATACGCTGGTATTTGAACCGGGCCGTTATAGATGCTCCGGCGTTACCCGCAAGCGCGCGTTTGACGGCCCGATTCGGCGGTTTCGAGACCCGATTGGGCCTATGCTGTGTGCGATGTGCAACAGATGACCGAAAAAGGACGCGAAGCGCTGGAAAATTCCGGCGAGAGCATGATATGGGCGAAGGCAAGCAGAGGTTTGCCCATCAATGGTCGCGAGTCGCACAGTCTTGGGAGGAATAGGCGCAGCTATCGCTGTCGCCGGCCTCGTGCTGTCGCCCGCGATCGTCGCCGCCCGCGAAACCGCAGAAAATGGCTCAATGCCGCGGGTTTCGTTGAGCGCGCGTGGCGGCGTCGGCTCCTTCACGCCGGCTGCCGCAGACCCCAAACTGGCCGCCTTGCTCGCCCGGACCTCGCTGTCGGGCGCGAGCTTCCGATTCACGCCCTCGGGCGAATCGGGCAAGACGCGTCAGGTCACCGTCGCCGTTCGCGCCCGCAGCGTGACGCTGGGAATGAGCTCCGCGCTCACCCTGCGCACCGACGAGCCGACCGTCGCCTCGCTGGGCGTGACGCCGTCCGCCTATAATCTCGGCGCCTCGATCGGCTGGAAGCGTTTCGCGCTTTCGGGCGATGTCGCGCGGATCGATACCGGACTGGTGCCGGGTGGCCGCGAGTTCATCAGCGCCGGCGCCAGCTATGTCGCACCCAAATGGGTCGGCCGGGTGCAGGTCGACGCCGATCGCAGCATCGGCGTTCAGCCGCGCATGATCACGCCCGAGAAGAGCTATTCGCTCGACGTCGGCGGCAGCTATCGCCTAACCCGCAACCTGGATGTCACCGCGGGCGTGCGTTACCGGATGGAAGAGCGTGATCGGCTTCAGCCGCTCGCCGACAATCGCCGCGACAGCCAGGCTGTCTATCTCGGTACCGCCTTCCGCTTCTGACGCCGGGCCCGATTCGGCCAAAAAACATCGTGATCTTGGATATTCGCGCCGACTGATGGCAGTCGTTCGCTTTACCGAAATGTCATGGGCTTGGTCGGGCGATCAGGTATGTCGCTGGCTCCAGAACGCCAAAGGCCCCCGCTCCGGGGGCGTGGAGCAGGGGCCGACCTGGCGTTCGTCACGCGAGGCTGGATGAGGGCTGCCAACCAGGCAACAGGGGGGAAATCCCGATCGGGTCTGCCCACATCCGCAGCATCATCAATAGCGGCGCGTACCTGTCGCCAGCATGAATGATTTTGTTCAGGGACGGCCGACAGGACGCCGCGGATCGCTCCATTTGAACGCACTGTCGGATACCGGCACGTTGAAACGCTGATCGCTGAGGCGAACCGAGGTGCGATTATTCTGCGAATCCAGCGCCACCCAGCCCTGAAGCATCAATCCGCCGGGCGCCGAGGCGTTGCGCGCGAAGGCCAGGGTCAGCGTGCCGAATTCGGGGCGCTTGGGATCGCGTGCCTCGACCAGCACGATGCGATCGTCGGCGGTCTGCACGATCTTGGCGACGCTGGCGATGTCCTTCTTGGGATTGAGCAGCACGCCCAGCGGCGAATTGCCGACCGGCCAGCGCTGTACCTGGCGGACCTGATAGTCGATCATGGTCAGCGACTTGCCGTCGCCGACAATCAGCAGCGGCACGCCCTTCTCATACTGGAAACGAACCTTGCCTGGCCGCTTCATGGTGAGTTGCCCGGTCAACGCCTTGCCGGCACGATCGGTCTGAACGAAATTGGCGGTCATGCTCTCGACCGCCTGCAGATGCGCGGAGACCTTGTCGAGATCGCCCGGCGCCGCGACGACGGCGGGTGCGGCCAGAGCGGTGACGACCACGGGTGATGCGGCCAGGGCAAAAGCAAGACGACGGCGAAACATCAAATACTCCCGATCGATTCCGGCCCGTGGTGCCCAACCGGCCTTGAATGCGGCGTGAACCCGCCAGGTTCCCTATCCTGGGGTGCAGCCGCCTAAAGGGGACGCCCGTCGGTGTCCATCAGCACGTCGCGACGGCCGACATGATCCGGACGCGAGACGAGGCTTTCCTTCTCCATCCGCTCGATGTGACGGGCGGCGCGGTTGTAGCCGATGCGAAGCTGACGCTGCAGCCAACTCGTCGAGGCCTTCTGGCTTTCGGCGACGAGCTGGACCGCCTTTCGATATTCCTGGTCCTCCGGGCTGTCGTCGCCAGTCGGTGCGCCGTCGAGGGCATAGCCGCCATCTTCGGGTTCTTCGGTGACGGCCTGGATATATTCGGGCGATCCCTGCGCACGCCAGTGATCGGCGACGCGCATCACCTCCTCGTCGGAGACGAAGGGACCGTGGACGCGCGCGATCTGCTTGCCGCCCGGCATATAGAGCATGTCACCCTTGCCCAGCAGTTGCTCTGCGCCCTGTTCACCCAGAATGGTGCGCGAATCGATCTTGGAAGTGACGGCAAAGCTGATCCGGGTCGGCAGGTTGGCCTTGATCACGCCGGTGATGACGTCGACCGACGGGCGCTGCGTCGCCATGATCAGGTGGATGCCGGCTGCGCGTGCCTTCTGCGCCAGCCGCTGGATGAGGAATTCGACTTCCTTGCCCGCGGTGATCATCAGGTCGGCCAACTCGTCGACGATGACGACGATCTGAGGCAGCGGCTGATAGTCGAGCTGCTCTTCCTCGTAGATCGGCTGGCCGGTTTCCGAATCATATCCGGTCTGGACGCGCCGGCCGAGCCTTTGCCCTTTCGACCGCGCGGTACGCACCTTGTCGTTGAAGCCGGCAAGGCCGCGCACGCCGACCGACGCCATCATCCGATAGCGTTCCTCCATCTGTTCGACCGCCCATTTGAGCGCGCGCACCGCCTTGGCCGGATCGGTGACGACAGGGGACAACAGATGCGGGATCCCCTCATAAGTCGACAATTCCAGATGCTTGGGATCGATCATGATCATCCGGCACTGATCCGGGCTCAACCGGTAAAGCAGCGACAGGATCATGCAGTTGAGGCCGACCGACTTGCCCGATCCGGTGGTGCCCGCGACCAGCAGGTGCGGCATCGGCGCGAGATCGGCGACGACGGGGTCACCCGCGATGTTCTTGCCCAGGATCAGCGAAAGCTGCGCCGTCTGGTCCTGGAAGCTGGACGAGGTGATCAGCTCGTGCAGCGAAACCGATTCGCGATTCTTGTTGGGCAGTTCGATGCCGATCACGTTGCGACCCGGAATGGTCGCGACGCGCGCCGACAGCGCGGACATGTTGCGCGCGATGTCGTCGGCGAGCTGGATGACGCGGCTCGCCTTGATGCCGGCGGCGGGCTCCAGTTCGTACATGGTCACGACCGGACCGGGCCGAACCTCGACGATCTGGCCCTTGACGTGGAAATCGTCCAGCACGGTCTCGAGCAAGCGCGCATTGCGCTCCAGCGCGGCCTTGTCGAGCACGATGCCGGTCGAGGGCGGCGCCGGCGTCAACAGGTCTCCGCTCGGCAGCTTGTAGCGGTCGCGCAGGTCGAACGAGGCCTGGACAGGCGGTTGCGGCGCTTTTTCGGGTTCGGGCGGCGGGCGCTTGCCGGGCAGCGAGATGATCGGCGGACGACGCTCCTCGGCGGTCTGCACCTTGCGCGGTTCCGGCTTGCGGACGGGCTCGCGGACAAGCACCTCGGCATCGCCGTCATCTTCGGCATAACCCTCTTCGCCGGGATCGCGACGACGGAACAACCAGGCACGCTCCTCATCGTCCAGCCCCAGGCTGCGCGCCCAGATGACGATGCCGGCCAGCGCGAAGGCAAGGCCGGCCGCGAAACGCACCCAGCCCTGCGCGGTCTCGTCGGGAATGAAGCCCAATGCCCATTCGGTGGCATTGGCGCCGGCAAGACCGAGCGCGCCGCCGAAGCTGCCGGGCAGATAGGGAACCGCGTCGGCCCGGAAAAGCGCGAGCGCGACGGCGGCAAGGACAACACCGAAAAGCGCGCGCAGCAGCATCGACCGCCACTCACCAACCGGAACGCCACGCCATAGACGCGTCGCGAGGATCACGGGCAGGGGCACGACGAGAACCACGGCGGGGCCGAAGATCCACAGCAGCAGGTCAGACGTCCAGGCACCGACGCCGCCGACCAGGTTGCGTGCCGGCCCGCCAGCGGCGGTCATCATCGAGGGATCGCTGGGCCGATAGCTCGCCAGCGCCAGCACGAGCAGCAGCGCGAGCAGCCCGAGCGCCAGCGCGCCCGCCAGCGCGCTGCTGCGCACGGCGCCACGCTTCATCGTCTCCCGCCAAATCGGCACGGACTTGGTCCCGCCTCGGCTCGCCATGCGACCCCCTACGCCGCGGAACGGTCTTGTCCCGCGACGGCACAATGCCTTTTTGCGGGACTCTGCGTCAAGAGTCCCGCAATTTCGCCGAATCTTCGACGGGCTTTTGCGCAATCGGCGAAGGGGGTAGGAGAGCGGCATGGACACCCAAATTCTCCGCAGCGCGCCCCTCCGCAGCGACGTGATCATCCTGGGCGGCGGGCTGGTCGGCCTGACGCTCGCCATCGCGCTCGACGCCCATGGCCTGACCAGCGCGGTGATCGATCCACTCGATCCGTCCACGCAGCTCGCACCTGGCTTCGACGGGCGCGCCTCCGCGGTTTCGAGCGCGAGCTGGCGTCTGCTCGAAGCGATCGGCGTGGGCGAGAAGTTGACGGGTCAAGGCTGCCCGATCCGGGAAATCCGCGTCGCTGACGGCCTGGCCCCTGGCGGCCTCGATTTCGTGCCCGGCGAGGATGACGAGCCGCTGGGCGTCATGTTCGAGAATCGCGGGCTGCGCCGCGCGCTTCACCAATGCGCGGCGGACGCAGCCGGCGTAACGCTTCATGCGCCATCGCGGGCGGCGCATGTCGAACGCGGCCCGCATGGCGTGACCGTCCGGCTCGAAGACGGGCGGCTGCTCGCGGCGCCGCTGCTGGTGGCGGCCGAAGGCCGCAATTCGCCGACGCGCGAGGCGGCAGGAATCAATGTCGCGCGCTGGCAATATGATCATGTCGCGATCGTCTCCGCCTTCGACCACGAACGGCCGCACGACAATGTCGCCTATGAGATCTTCTATCCCGCCGGCCCCTTCGCGCTGCTGCCGATGCTGTCGGCCACGGAAGGTTTGGGGCGTTCGGCGATCGTCTGGTCGGTCACGCGCAAGGACGCGGCAGGCATGCTCAAACTGTCCGACCGCGCCTTCCTGGCCGAAGCGGAAAAGAAGATGGGTGGGCTACTCGGCAAACTCTCCCCCGCCGCGCCGCGCTCAAGCTATCCGCTGGGCTTCCACCACGCCGCGCATATCGTCGGCGATCGGCTGGCGCTGATCGGCGACGCGGCACACGGCATCCACCCGATCGCCGGCCAGGGCCTCAATCTGGGTTTTCGCGACGCGGCGGCACTGGCGGAGGTGATCGTCACCGGCGCGCGGCTGGGCCTCGACCTGGGCGATGCGCAATTGCTCGCCCGCTACGAACGCTGGCGCAGCCTCGACACATTCATGGTCGCGGCATCGACCGACGGCCTGACCCGGCTGTTCGGCGTGAACGGCCGCACGGCTTCGGCGATCCGCCGCTTCGGGCTGGGCGCGGTTCAGCGGATTCCTCCGCTCAAGGCGCGCTTCATGGCCGAAGCGCGCGGCGAATCCGGCGATCTGCCGAAGCTGCTGCAGGGGATGATGGTCTAGCTTTGCACCCGGAGATCGACCGAAGCACCGATCCCCGAACGTAAATGGGGGCTGGCATCGCTGCCAGCCCCCACTGCGCCGAGCTTTACGAATATCTCAGCCTTGCGGCGATCCATTCTCGCTCAGGCGTCGGTGCTTTCCACCCCTTGGCCGAAGCCTCCGGGTCGTTCACCGGCTCCTTCTTGGGGTGTCGCGCCGCCTCCACTTGCGTTTCGGCTCGTTTACACCGCTTCCGGCGCCTGCCATCTGCTTCCGTCCAGCCATTTTCCGAAGAAAATCCTGTTCTTTCACAGCGGCTTGCGGTTGATCGAGGCTTCCTTGGTTTCCCGCGGAACTCTCTCTTCCACGTCACAAAGCTGTCACGAAAACCGAGTCGCACCAAGCGCAAAATCGGCCATTCCGCCTGTGGATAACGGGGAAAACGGGGATAAGCTGGCGACATGCCGAAAGCCGGATCGGCACATGGCGATTCGCATCACAACGCAGCGCGATTAGCCGATTCCATGACCGGCGCAACCGGGTGATTTCGCAAACGGGGCACAGACGAAATGGGGGCCGGCATCGCTGCCAGCCCCCACGCTGCCGAAACCGACATCTCCGGCCCGACGACCGATCGTCCGCGTCTCGGCGATGTGGCGCCCCTGCCCGAAAGCGGAGATCGCCGTTTGGCTCCATCCTCAAATCGCGTTCCGCACGCACTCTCGTGCTTGCATCCCGACGCCTGATCCGTCGCCCGACCGCTGTTTCCAGCCTCAGATCCCTAAGGAAAATCAGCATCCACAGCGCCCTGCGGGTGAGGAGGCTCCGTCCGTTGCCGTCCGAACTCTCTCGTCCGCAGACACAAGCTTTCATGGTTCAGTGAGTCGCGCAAAGCGTTTCCCGCTGTGGATAACGGGGAAATCGGGGAGAAATAATGCGCGTCAATCGACACTGATATCGCCCTTCATCCCGAAGCCGCTGTGCAACAGATGCGAGCAATGGACATGATAGCCACCTTTTCCGGGTACCAGCGTCACATCGGCGCTGGCCCCCTTTGCCAGTTCAACCCTACCGCGCGTCACCGCTCCGGCGCTCGTGGGATCGATCCGTGCCGCGGCGAAAAATTCGGGCGCATCGAAATTATGCCCGCCAGAGCCCCGATTGACGAAATGGAGCGTCACCGGCTGGCCGGCCTTCAGGTGCAGCGATGCCGGCGTGAAGCTGAAGTCAGCGAGGATGATCTCCGTACGGGCCGGCGTTTGAGCCGAAAGCGATACGGGGGCGATCAGGGCGGCGAGGACGAGAGTGCGAATCGAACGCATGACAGGTCTCCTTGCCGGCGCGATTCAGCACCTGCGCGGATGTACATGCGCTGAAGGCGATCAGGCCTGCCCAGGCGACCAACCCGGAGCCGCAAGATCGAAGCCCGAAAATTCGAAACCCGGCGTCACCGTACAACTCACCAGCGCCCAGCCCCGGTCCGCCTCGGCCGCCTGCCACGCATGGGCGGGCACAATCCCCTGGGGCTGCTCCCCGTCAAGCACATCGCCGCCCAGCCTGATCTCTCGAACGGGACCGGTCTCGTCCTCCGCGATCGACAGGATCAGCGGGCTTCCGGCATGCCATAGCCAGATTTCGGTGGCATCCACGCGATGCCAATGCGATCTCTGGCCCGCTTCCAGCAGGAAATGGATTGCCGTGCCCGCCGCACGCACGCCAGCCGGCGCGCCGGCGCGCCAGGTTTCACGAAACCAGCCGCCTTCGGGGTGCGGCTCCAGCGCGAGCCGTTCGATGATCCGGCGAGCGACATCGTCCATGTCATGATCCTCAAAAAAGAACTGCATCGATTCAACGCGTTACGTTGTTGTATGAGGTTCATGCAACCGGCGCGATACTCTCCACGTTTTCAATGCGTCATTGATCGAAATCAAAGGGAAATTGTCATGCGTACTCTCATGCTCGCCATTGGTGCCGCCTCGCTTGCGGTTCCCGCCAGCTTTGTCGTGCCGACCGACGGCGCGTCCGCGAAGAAGCGTCACTACAGCTATCGCGAATGGCGTGGTCGCGACGGCCGCATGTATTGCCGCAAGTCCAACGGCACGACCGGCCTGATCGTCGGCGGCGTCGGCGGCGCCCTGGTCGGCCGTGCAATCGACACGCGCGGCGATCGCGCGACGGGCACGATCCTCGGCGCCGCCGCTGGCGCGCTGATCGGAAAGGAAGTCGACAGCAAGCGTCGCTGCCGCTGAGCTGGATCACCAGCGCAACAAGAAGGCGCGCTTCGGCGCGCCTTTTTTGCGGGCCGAGTGCCGATCGTCCAGAAATCGGGTGCACGACACCATCGCATGCGCGCACCGGTTCCATCGCCGCGCCATTCGCTCTAACGCGAAGCCATGTCACTGCCCGCCATATTGAACGCCGTAGTCCAAACGCCCGACGGACTGTCCTTCGAGATCCCGACGCCCTGGCTGCAGGGCCGCACCAGTTATGGCGGCCTTTCGAGCGCGCTCGCTCTGCAAGCGGCACAGCGACTGGTGCCGGATCTGCCGCCGCTCCGCACCGCACAGATCTCGTTCGTCGGGCCACTGTCGGGTGACGTGACGGCAAAGGCGACATTGTTGCGCCGCGGCCGGACCGCCGCGTTCGTCCGCGCCGATGTGATCAGCGAGGCCGGGCTGGGGCTGGCCGCGACCTTCGTGTTCACGCATGATCAATTCTCGCATATCGATCATGTCGACCTGCCGGCGCCGGTGACGCTGCCTGCACAACCCACGCCCGCCGTCCTTTCAGCGGGCGTCCCCAGCTTCATCGGCAATTTCGACGTCATCGAAATATCCGGCGCACCGAACGAATGGACGCGCTGGGTGCGATTGAAGGATCGCCAGGGGCTGGACGCTATGACCGAGATCATCGCTGTGGGCGACGCGCTTCCGCCCGCCGCGCTCAGGCTGGCGAAGACGTTCGGGCCACTCAGTTCGATGACCTGGCTGGTCAACCTGCTGACTCCCGAACCAAAGACGCGCGATGGCTGGTGGCTCATGCGTTCAACCACCGAATTTGCGCGCAACGGCTGTTCCAGCCAGGGCATGGCGATCTGGAACGCCGATGGCGTACCGATCGCGAGCGGCATGCAGAGCGTGGCGCTGTTCATGTGATCCGCCGTGCCGCAGCGGCGGCACCCACTCTGTTCAGCGGCTCTGCGGCGTGAATTCAGCGACCAGATCGTAGCGGTCGCCGGGGAAAGTCTGGCGCACCCAGGTGATCGCGGCGCCCATCCGCCAGGTCCAGCGCTCGAGCTGGAGGCATGCGGTGCCCGGCGCGATGCCGAGCAAATCCGCGATATGCGGTTCGGCGGGTACGGCTGCGATGCGATGACGCGCGTCACTCCATGCGACATGATCAAGCAGCCATGATCCCGGGGCGATCGCGGAGAAATCGACGTCGCGCGCATCGGGCACCGCCGCCAGTGCGATCAGGCGCGATTCATGACCGAACGGTTCCCCGGCGGCGTGATGCACACCTTCAAGCGCGATCACCTCGCCAACGCTGTCGAGCGGATCGGCGGCCTGACGCTTGCGAACGCGGCGCCCCGCCAGCGCGAAACGATACACGTCGCCACGCGCCGCGATCACCTGACCGATATCGGGCACGTCGAGCACAGGCGACTGGATGTGCGGATGCGCAACGAACGATCCGGCGCGACGGCGGCGCTCGATCAGGCCGGCCCGGCTGAGCGCGGTCAGCGCCTTGCTGACGGTCGCGCGCGCGCAGCCGTAGTCGGCGACCAGTTCATGCTCGAAGGGAATGCGATCACCCGGCTTCAATTCGCCTGACCGGATCCTGTCCTCGATATCGCTTCTGATCCGCTGGTCGAGCGTCACGACAATATCCGCGCCAGTGTTTTCCGATAGCGCGCCGCGATCGCACCCGACGCGACATGGCGACCGCCAACGACCTGGCGCTGCCCCGCGCGCCAGACACAATCGATCGCGCCGGCCCGGCCCGAGAAGATCCAACTGTCGAGCAACGCGTCCCCCTTGCGATCAGCCAGCGACACATGACCGGCGGATAGCGAGACGATATCGGCGGATGCACCCGGGCGAATGCCGCCAACGACGCCGAGCGCCCTGGCGCCGCCCTCCAGCGTCGCGTCGAACAGTCGCCGGCCGGTCGAACGATCCGTCTCGGCAAGCATGTTGCGGCCGCGATGGGCAAGGCGCTGGCTATATTCAATCGCGCGCAATTCTTCGGCCGCGCCGATCAGGATGTTCGAATCGGTGCCCGTCCCGATCCGCCCGCCCGCCGCCAGATAGCGCAGCGCGGGGAAGATGCCGTCGCCCAGATTGGCCTCGGTCACCGGGCAGAGCCCCGCCACCGCGCCGCTCGCCGCGAGGCCATCCGCCTCGGCATCGGTCAAATGCGTGGCATGGACCAGGCACCAGCGAGAATCGACATCGGCATTGGCGAGCAGCCATTCGACCGGACGCGCGCCGGAAAAGGCGATGCTCGCTTCCACCTCGCCCGTCTGTTCGGCGGCATGGATATGGACGGGGCCGGCGGGAGACATGGCGAGTAGAGCCGCCAATTCCTCGCCCGTTACGGCGCGCAGGCTGTGCGGCGCGATTCCGCACAGCGCATCGCCGCCGATCAGCTTCGCCGAGGCGTCGAGCAGGGTCGCGAAACCGTCGAGGTCGCTCAGGAAGCGCCGCTGGCCGGGTTTTGGCGGCAGGCCGCCGAAATCGCTGTGCGCGTAGAAGACGGGCAGCAAGGTCAGTCCAATCCCCGTCGCATCCGACGCGGCGACGATACGCGCCGCCATCTCGGCGGGATCGGCATAACGCGCACCGTTGGGATCATTGTGGAGATAATGGAACTCACCGACACGCGTATATCCGCCCTCCAGCATCTCGGCAAAGGCCAGCGCGGTGATCGCCTCCACATCGTCGGGCGAAAGCCGGTCGAGGAAGCGGTACATCACCTCGCGCCAGCTCCAGAAATTATCGTCGGCGCGGCCCGTGCCGCGATGCTCGGACAGGCCCGCCATGCCGCGCTGAAAGCCGTGGCTGTGGACGTTGCACAAGCCGGGAACGCCGATCGCGTGACGCTCGTCACTGGGCTTCGGATCGGCCTGCACGACAGTGGCGATCACCCCACCCGCCATGGTGACGCGGACACGCTCCATCCAGCCGGTGGGAAGCAGGGCGGTTTCGAACCAGAGTGTCTTCATACGAATATGACTAGACATATTCATCGGATTGATCAAGTTTAAGCGCATGGTGATTCAAGCGGACCGTGTCTGGACCAATGCCCGGCTGGCGACGATGGTGGCGTCGGAGGCCGGCGGCGCGCTGGGCGCCGTCCCAGCGGGCATGATCGCATGCCGCGACGGGCGGATCGTCCATGCCGGCCCGCCGGTGGCGGTCGAGGCGGCGGAGACGATCGATTGCGCCGGTCGCTGGATCACGCCGGGGCTGATCGATTGCCACACCCATCTCGTTCATGGCGGGGACCGCGCGCACGAATTCGAGTTGCGGCTGGCCGGCGCATCCTATGAAGAGATCGCGCGCAGCGGCGGCGGCATCGTCTCGACCATGGCGGCGACGCGCGCCGCCGGGCGCGACGGGCTGGTCGCCCAGGCGCTGCCGCGGCTCGACGCGCTGATCGCCGAAGGGGCAACCACGATCGAGATCAAGTCGGGCTATGGCCTGTCGCTCGACGCCGAACTCGACATGCTCCACGCGGCCCGCGCATTGGGCCGGGAGCGCGACGTGCGCGTCGTCACCAGCTTCCTGGGCGCGCACGCCCTGCCCCCTGAATTCGCCGGCGACGCCGATGGCTATATCGATCTTATCGCCGACGAGATGATCCCCGCCGTCGCGGCGCGGGGGCTGGCCGACGCGGTCGACGGCTTCTGCGAGACGATCGGCTTCACGCCCGAACAGATAAGCCGCGTGTTCGAAGCGGCGCGCGATCACGACCTGCCGGTCAAGCTCCATGCCGAGCAATTGTCGAACAGCCATGGCGCGGCGCTGGCGGCCGGATTTGGTGCTCTGTCCGCCGATCACCTCGAGCATCTCGACGAGGCCGGCATCGCGGCGATGGCACAGGCAGGCACGGTCGCGGTGCTGTTGCCCGGCGCTTATTATTTCACGCGCGAGACGCGGCTTCCCCCGATCGCTGCCCTGCGCGCTGCGGGCGTGCCAATGGCGATCGCGACAGACTGCAATCCCGGCACGTCGCCGATGACCTCGCTGCTGCTGGCGATGAACATGGCGGCGACGCTGTTCCGCCTGACCGTCGACGAATGCCTCGCCGGCGTCACCCGCGAAGCCGCGCGCGCGTTGGGCCTGCAGGCGGAGATCGGCACGCTCGAGCCCGGCAAGTCCTGCGATCTGGCGATCTGGGACATCGGGCGCCCGGCGGAGCTTGTCTACCGTATGGGTGCCAACCCCCTTCATGACCGTGTGAGAAAAGGCGAATGATGCTGACCGTTGTTCCTGGCCAGGTGCCGCTTTCCGACTGGCGCGCGATCTATCGCGGCGCGATGCCGTCGATCGATCCCGGTGCCCATGAAGCGATCGCGGCGAGTGCCGCCGCGGTTGAGCGCATCCTGGCGCGGCACGAGCCCGTCTATGGCATCAACACCGGCTTCGGAAAACTCGCCAGCGTCAAGATCGGCGACGCCGATCTCGAAACGCTCCAGCGCAATATCGTGCTCAGCCATGCCGCCGGCGTGGGCGCGCCGATGCCGAAGCCCGTTGCCCGATTGATGATGGCGCTGAAGCTCGCGAGTCTCGCGCAGGGCGCATCCGGCGTGCGGCCGGCGACGATCGCCCTCCTAGAAGCGATGCTGGCGAAGGATCTGGTGCCTGTCATCCCGGCCCAGGGATCGGTGGGTGCATCGGGCGACCTCGCACCGCTCGCGCATCTGGCGGCGGCGATGATCGGCGTCGGTGAGATCGACGGCAAACCCGCCGCGCAGGCGCTGAAGGATGCCGGGCTGGCGCCGCTGGTGCTTGGCCCCAAGGAAGGGCTGGCGCTGCTCAACGGCACGCAATTCTCGTGCGCCTATGCGCTGGCGGGACTGTTCGAGGCCGAACGCCTGTTCCAGACGGCATTGGTGACCGGCGCGTTGTCGACGGAAGCCGCGAAAGGATCGGACACGCCGTTCGATCCGCGCATCCACGCGGTGCGCCGCCATCGCGGCCAGATCGAGACGGCGGCGGCGCTGCGCACGCTGATGGCGGGCTCCGCGATCCGCGCCAGCCATGCCGAAGGCGACGAGCGCGTGCAGGATCCCTATTGCCTGCGCTGCCAGCCCCAGGTGATGGGTGCGGTGCTCGACCTGCTGCGTCAGGCGGCGGCGACGCTGGGCACCGAAGCCAATGGTGTTTCGGACAATCCCTTGATCTTCGCAGAGAATGACGAGGCGTTGTCTGGCGGCAATTTCCACGCCGAGCCCGTGGCCTTCGCCGCCGACATGATCGCGCTGGCACTGTGCGAGATCGGATCGATCGCCGAGCGCCGGATCGCGATGCTCGTCGATCCGGCATTGTCGGGCCTGCCCGCTTTCCTGACCCCGCGCCCCGGCCTCAATTCGGGCTTCATGATCCCGCAGGTGACAGCGGCTGCGCTCGTTTCGGAAAACAAGCAGCGCGCCTATCCCGCCAGCGTCGATTCGATCCCGACCTCCGCCAATCAGGAAGATCATGTCTCGATGGCCGCGCATGGCGGCCGCCGCCTGATGGGAATGGCGGAGAATCTCGCGAACATCCTGGGCATCGAATATCTGGCGGCGGCACAGGGCTGTGACTTCCATGCGCCGCTGGCATCGAGCGGCACGCTCGAATCGGCGCGGACCCTGCTGCGCGCGGAAGTGCCGACGCTCGACCAGGATCGGCATTTCCACCCCGACATGGTCGCCGCCACCACGCTGGTGACACATGGCGAGGTCGCGGCGCTGGCCGCGTTGCCGACGCTCTGCGCATGACCGACTGGCTCAGCGTCGATCGCGGCAGCGCGCCGCTGATCGTCAGCATGCCGCACATCGGCACCTGGATTCCGGATGAGATCGCGACCGATCTTGCTTCGGCCGAACTCGCGGTGCGCGATGCCGACTTCCATGTCGATCGGCTCTACGGCTTCGCGACGTCAATCGGCGCAACGGTGGTCCGCACATCGGTCTCGCGCACCGTGATCGACGTCAATCGCGACCCTTCGGGTGCGTCGCTCTATCCGGGCCAGGCGACGACAGGGCTTTGCCCGGTCGAGACGTTCGACGGCGAACCGCTTTATCGCGATGGCGAAGCGCCCGGCGATGCCGAGATCGCGCGCCGCCGCGCCGCCTATTTCGATCCCTATCACGCCGCGCTCGCCACCGAGATCGATCGCCTGCGCGGCCTGCACCCCCGCATCGTCCTGTACGACGCGCATTCGATCCGCAGCCATGTGCCGCGCCTGTTCGAGGGTGAGCTGCCCCAGTTCAATATCGGCACCGATGGCGGCGCGACCTGCGATAGCGCGCTCACGGCGGCGGTCGAAACGGCGTGCGACGCGAGTGGGCTCAGCCGCGTCACCAACGGGCGGTTTCGCGGCGGCTGGATCACCCGCCATTATGGCGATCCGGCGCGCGGCGTCCACGCGATCCAGATGGAACTCGCGATGCGCGGCTATCTCGACGAGCGCGGGACTTGGCCGCCGCTCTGGGACGAGAGCGCCGCCGAGCCGCTGCAAGCGACGCTTCGCCATATCATCAATTCATGCCTCGACTTTGCCAGGGAAGACCAATGACCCGTATCGACAACAGCCGTACGATCGAATCGCCGCGCGGCACCGCGCTCAACGCGAAAAGCTGGCTCACCGAAGCCCCGCTTCGCATGCTGATGAACAATCTTGATCCCGAAGTGGCAGAGAATCCGCATGAACTGGTCGTCTATGGCGGCATCGGCCGCGCCGCGCGCGACTGGGAAAGCTTCGACCGGATCGTCGAGACGCTGAAGCGGCTCGACGACGACCAGACGCTGCTCGTCCAGTCCGGCAAGCCGGTCGGCGTGTTCCGCACCCACGCGGATGCGCCGCGCGTGCTGATCGCCAATTCCAACCTTGTTCCCGCCTGGGCAAACTGGGAGCATTTCAACGCGCTCGATCGCAAGGGGCTGGCGATGTACGGCCAGATGACCGCGGGCTCGTGGATCTATATCGGGTCGCAGGGCATCGTTCAGGGCACCTACGAAACCTTCGTTGAAATGGGTCGCCAGCATTTCGGCGGCGACCTGTCGGGCCGCTGGCTGCTGACCGCCGGGCTTGGCGGCATGGGCGGCGCGCAGCCGCTGGCGGCGGTGATGGCGGGCGCATCATGCCTGGCGATCGAGTGCCAGCCGAGCCGGATCGAGATGCGGCTGAAGACGCGCTATCTCGACCATGCGGCGGATACGATTGACGAAGCGCTGGCGCTGATCGAGAAAGCCTGTGCCGAGAAGCGCGCGATCTCGGTCGGCCTGCTCGGCAATGCCGCCGAGATCCTGCCCGAACTTTATCGCCGCGGCGTGCGGCCCGACATGCTGACCGACCAGACCTCGGCCCATGATCCCGTCAACGGCTATCTGCCGGCGGGCTGGACGCTCGATCGCTGGTTCGAGACGCGCGAGCGCGATCCCCAGGCGGTGACCGCCGCCGCCAGCGCATCGATGGCGGTTCATGTCCAGGCGATGCTCGATTTCCAGGCGGCGGGCGTGCCCACGGTCGACTACGGCAACAATATCCGCCAGGTCGCCAAGGATCAGGGCGTCACGAACGCCTTCGACTTCCCAGGCTTCGTGCCCGCCTATATCCGCCCGCTCTTCTGCCGTGGCATCGGCCCGTTCCGCTGGGCGGCGCTGTCGGGCGATCCCGAGGACATCTATCGCACCGATGCCAAGGTGAAGGAGTTGCTGCCGGACAACACGCATCTCCACCGCTGGCTCGACATGGCGCGCGAGCGCATCCAGTTCCAGGGGCTGCCGGCGCGTATCTGCTGGGTCGGGCTGGGCGACCGGCACAAGCTGGCGCTGGCATTCAACGAGATGGTCCGCACGGGCGAACTCAAGGCACCGATCGTGATCGGGCGCGACCATCTCGATTCGGGTTCGGTCGCGAGCCCTAATCGCGAAACCGAAGCGATGCGCGACGGATCGGACGCGGTGTCCGACTGGCCATTGCTCAACGCGCTGCTCAACACGGCGAGCGGCGCGACCTGGGTGTCGCTGCACCATGGCGGCGGCGTCGGCATGGGCTACTCGCAGCATTCGGGCATGGTGATCGTGTGCGACGGATCGGAGGATGCCGATCGCCGGCTGGCGCGTGTGCTTTGGAATGATCCGGCGACCGGCGTGATGCGCCACGCGGATGCCGGCTATGACATCGCGCTCGATTGCGCGCGCGAACATGGGCTCGACCTGCCCGGTATCCTGGGGTGACTTTGCGTGCCGTTCGGGCTGGAGTCCGAACGGCATCGATCGGGATCCGCGCGACGGCGCATGGATTGTCAGACGTCTTAAGCGTTGGCGGCGGACGTCCTTATAGTGTCGCCCGCCACCGATCGTCCGCGAAGTCGCAGCCTAGTAGTTGATGCCCGGATTGTCGCCGGGATGGATCAGCCCGACCACGTCCATCCCGTCGGGATGCGTGCATTGCAGCGAGTGGCGGTGCTTGCGCGGGAAGAAGATGACGTCACCGGTGCGGACGCGCGCGCGGACGCTCTCGTTCCAGATCACCCCCTCGCCCGACAGGATGATCAACGCCTCTTCATAAAGATGGCGATGCATTTCCGCGCGGGATTGGGGAATATGGCCGATGAACTGCGTCGCTGTGGTCGATCCGACCCTTTTGTCGACGAGCATCTGGAAATAGCGCGGCCCCATGGCATGGCGCTGGCTCTCGTCGACGCCGACGGTGCGATCGGGCCAGCTTACGTCGAAATCGGCGGGCATCGCCGCCAATTCGTTCAGTGCGTCACTGGCGGGGCAGGCATGGATATGCACGCCGAGCGGATCGGCGCCCTGCTGGGTGAAGCGGAATGCTTCGCCGCCGCGAACATAGACGCCCATATCCTTCGCCAGCGCGAAGCTGCGGCCCGAGATCTCGACGGTGCCCTGTCCGGCCATCGTCCAGAGCACGATATCGCCGGCGGGAGACGCAAGCACGGGCGACTGGCCCTGACGGAGTTCGCCATAGAATTGCGCCTGATGCTGCGCACCCATCGCGCTCGACACGATCGTGCGGCACCACCAGTCGCCGGGCGCATCGGGGCGCGTCGCTTCGGCGGCGATCACATAGCAATGGCCGTCGAGCGAGCGGATGCCCTCCGCATTGCTTTCTGCCCAGGGCAAGTCCTCGGCCAGTTCGGCCTCTTCGGCATAGCCACCGGGAAGGTTGCTGTGCGCGCCGTCGCAGAACGGGCCGGTCGCGGTCTGCTTGCAGCCGCAGAACAGCACTTCCTCGCCATCGACGGTGCAGTCGTAGCGGATGGGTTCGATACCGGTGCCTTCATGCGAGCGCCCGTCGCAGAATGGCTGCCGCTTCGATCGCCCGCAGGCGCACCAGAGATAGGAACGCCCGGCCTTCAATTCCTTGTAGAACGGCTTACGGCTCGCCACGACGGCTTCGCCCATCGATACTCTCCCTGAACCCACAATCTTGCCGTCGCCGCCCTATCGGGTCGGCGACGGCGTTCGGTCTCTATCCGGCGATCATTCGAGCCAGAGCGGCCGATCATTCTCGTACCAGATCTCAACTTCCATGTTGCGGTGATCCATCACGCCCAGATGATAGGGATCGTTCTTCTTATATTCGGCATAGGGCCCCGGATAATCGCCGCGCCGCTTCTTGTAAGCCTCGAAGCTCGCCAGATCCTCATATTCCCAGACGATGAAATGGCGGCCGCTATTGGGGCCCGCGATTTCCTTCACATAATAGCGCAAGCTCTTCCATTCCTTGAACAGGTGGCGATTGGCGCCCACCCATTTGAGGAAATTGGTCATCGCGGCCTTGTGTTCGGCTTCCTTGCCCTGGATCGGAAACCAGCTTTCGGCTTCGAAGATCGCCATGTCAGCGTGCCCCCCTGCCGCCGCCGAGCTCGCCGGCGTAAAGGCGCGAAACGCGCTCCAGTTCGGCATCGCTGGGCCGGCGCGGATCGACCGCAGTCGCCGCCACGGCGGCCGGTGCTCCCACCGCGACGCCCGCCACCGCGAGTGAGGCGAGCCCCAGCGCCTGACGGCGGCTGGTGACCAGTTTCTCGTCCATCTCCTGTCCTTTCTTGGGGTGTTCCAATGCCCGGAAGTCTAGAATGTGCTGGATTTAAGTCAATTCATTTCATATGAAAAAGCATATTTATGGGAGATCGAAATGCGGACACTCGGCCTGGCCCTCACGCTTCTGGGAAGCGCCTGCGCATTGCCCCCGGCCAACGCTGAACGACCGGCGCCGCCGGCTGCGGCACCGGTCAAAGGGCAGATGACCTTTCTCTATTATAACGACCTGCCGCGCGCCGCCGCCTTCTACGAAAGGCTGCTCGGCACGCCGCCGCAGGACACGCCGGCATGGGTAAGGCTGTTCGACCTGACCGACACCGCCACCCTGGGATTGGTCAATGCAAAGGACGGAACGCTGCGCCCGTCGGACACCAAACCGGTGATGGTGACGGTGGTGGTCGACGGCATCCCCGCAGTCGATAGCTGGTACGATCGTGTCCGCGCACAGGGGATCGCGATCAGCGAAGAGCGCAAGACCACAAGGCTCGACGACAGACGGTCGATCCACGCCTTCATCTTCAAGGATCCCGAGGGCTATGCGATCGAGATCCTGACCTGGACGGCGAGCCAGCCGCGCTGACCGGCCACGAACCAGCAAAAAACCCCCGCCGGCATGGGACCGGCGGGGGTTTTTCTTGGCTTTTAGATGGCAGCCGGGACGGCCGCCATCCATGTGATCAGAATTTCACGCTGCCGCGCAGGCCCCAACGACGCAGGCCCGGCACCACGGCTGCGCCGTTGGCGAAACCGAAGTCGAACGACGCGCTGTAATATTTCTTGTCGAAGAGATTCTCGACATAGGCGGCAACGCGGAACCGCTCGTTTTCCAGACCAAGGCGCAGATTGACCTTGCCATAGCCCTTGACGAGATAGGGGAAGGTCGGCTGGCCCGCCATCACCGCGGCGATGTTGTTGACCGTGGTATAGGCATCGTCGGTGTAGAAATATTCGCCGCGCACGAACGCATCGAGGCTGTCGGTCAGCGGCGCGGTGTATTGCGCGAAGGTCGACAGCGTCCATTCGGGCGCCTTGGGTAGCGGCTTGCCAGACAGGTCGAGCGTGCCGAAATTGGTGCGCGCATCGGTGAACTTGTCGAAACGCGCCTTGAGATAGCCGACGTTCAGCCCGAGTTCGAGCCGCTCGGTGGGGGCTGCGAGCAGTTCGAGCTCGACGCCCTTGCTGGTAGCGCTCGCAGCGTTCGAGATACCGGCATAGTTGATGATGTTGCCGTTGGCGTCGCGCCCGACGACACCCGAACTCACCTGCACATCGCTCCAGTCGATATAGAAGAAAGCGAGATTCGCGCGCAGGTGATTGTCGAGCAGGGTGCTCTTCACGCCCACTTCGTAGTTCCACAGCGTCTCCGCGCCGAAATCGCTGCGCGCGCGCTGCGGATCGAGCTCGAAGCCACCCGATTTCCAGCCTTTCGAGACGCTTCCGTAGATATTGACGTCATCCGATGCGGCATATTTGATCGCGAAGCGCGGCGAGATGTCGCTGAAGCTGCGGCTCCCCCGAACATTCTGCAGCGGACCGCCGAATTCGATCTGGTCCTCGAACCGGTCGAGCTTGTCGTGCGAATAACGCGCACCGGCGGTGAGCGAGAGCGCGTCGGTGACGTCGAAGGTCGCCTCCGCGAACACCGCCTTCGACGTGATCTTCTGGTTGAAGTGCGACAGCTCGATCGGGAAATCCTCGGGCAGGCCGATATCGTTCTGCTTGCCCGCCGCGATGAACTCGCCCTCGCGATGCTTGTCGCGCGCATAGACCGCGCCGACGATCCAGTTCAGCCGCTTGTCGCCAACCGACTGGATGCGCAGCTCCTGCGAGAAGCTCTTGCGGCTGTCGTAGTTGAAGCCCTCGCGCAGGAAATCGACGCTCGAAAAGTCGAGCTCGCCGCTGCGGTTGAACTTGGCCGAGCCATAGCCGGTGATGCTGGTGACGCCGACATTCTCGCCCGTCCAGGCGATGCGCCCGACCGCAATATGATATTCGTTGTTCACCACCAGCGGCGCGTCATGCGCATAGTTGCGGCGGTTGTTCGGGTAGAAGCCGAGATTGGAATCGACCGGGCACGAGAAGGTGCCCCCCGGGCAGATCGACTTGATGAAGTCGCTCAGCACGCCAGTGTGGATCAGGCCGAAATCGTCGTCATGTTCCTTGGCGTAGTTGTACGACAGGTCGATCGTCAGCGATTCGGTGGGGGTGGCGCGCGCCGACAGCCGGGCCGCCTTGTAATCGCGGCCATTGCCGCCGCCGACGGGATGCTTGTTGTTGAACTCGCCGTCGGAGGTTTCCCACTTGCCCGCAGCGCGGATCGCGATCGTGTCGCTCAGCGGCACATTGACCATGCCGCCCAGTTCATAGGTGCCGAAGCGACCGATCATCGCATTGGCTTCGCCCGCGAAACGCGACGCATCGGGCTTCTGCGTGTTGAGGCTCATCACGCCGCCCGACGCGTTGCGACCGAAATAGGTGCCCTGCGGACCGCGCAGCACCTCGATCCGCTCCATGTCGATCAGGTGCGGGTTGAGCGCGATGTGCGAGATGTTGAAATCGTCGAGATAGATGCCGAACGACGACGCATTGCCGCCGACGTTCGAGATGCCGCGCAGCGCCAGGCCGAGCGCGCTGCTCGAGACGTTGTTGCCGCTGCGCACCGGGCTGTCGGTGATGAAGACGTTCGGCGTATTCTGGAAATAGGCGCCGACATCCTGGATGTTCGCGCGCTGCAATTCCTGCGCGCTGAATGCGGTCACCGCGACGGGCACGTCCTGGATGCTTTCACTGCGGCGCTGGGCGGTGACGACAATGTCTTCCAGCCCCTGATCCTCCGCACCGGTGGTCGTATCCTGCGCCGATGCCTGGCCGGCCATCGCCAGCAGCGCCGCGATCGCGGCCGTGCTGCAACCCGCCATGCGCCACATGTGATTGGTGATCGATGTCATTGATTTGCCTCCCTCTCATCGCCGTATCCCGGCATCCATGGGTCGAGCTCTCGCGGCCCCTCGACGCCGGTATAATTAGTTTATGCCTAAAATAAAATAGAAAAGCGCATATGAAAATGAATGGATATGCTTTTCCCGCGAAGAAGACCGCGCTGGCAGCCGGCGAAGCGGCGCTACCGGCGCGGCGCCAGGATCGCGTCGAGGCGTGCAGGCGTGGCGGGATCGCGTTCGAGCCGTGGGTAGCGCAGGCCCATGGCGCAGGCGATCCGGACATCGCGTACCGCATCACCGCGCCGGACCGTCAGCGTCAGCGGCTCCGAACGCCCCTTGCAGGCCGCGACCGCGTTTCCGATGCGCGCTCCGTCATAGACCTGACCCTCCACCGCGACGATCTGCGTGCCGATCGTCAGTTCGGCGGCGAAAGCAGGGCCGTCCCACACCACATCGGTGACGATGCCGCCCCTATCCGCCGTCAGCCCGATCGACCAGCTCAGATCGGTCACGCCGCGCTGCGCCTCCCCGCTGCGGAAAAAGCCGGTGGGCGTATCGGTATAGATCAGGCGGTAGCCGCCGCGCGCCAACCCGTCGAGCGGTGCATCGGGCGCGACTTTCTCTACCCGGTCGCGAAAGAACGAGGCCCAATCCCACGGAGCGATCACGTTCAATGCCGTCACGACGTCATCGAAGACATAGGGCACCGGCCGATAGGATCCGTCCTCGATCGAGAAGAAGGCGCGCACGAAATCGTCGAGGCTCCGCTTGCCGCCAGAGAGCGCGCGAATGCGCGTGTCGACATCGAGCCAGATAAGCTGGCCTTCCAGATAATAGTCGGAACCACGCTGCCAGTTCGGCCAGGGCTGCGCGCCCTCCGCATAGATCGAATGATTGGTGGTATCGAGCAGCGGACGCCATTGCCGGCCCGCGCGATTCTGCATCGTCGCGGCAGTCAGCGCGAAATTGTCGAGCCCGTCCTGCACACTGTGCAGCCCCGACCGCACGGCGAGCACCGCGCCCAGATAACGCGTCAGTCCTTCATAGACCCAGAGCAGGCTGTTCTGCATGGGCGTGTCGAGCGTGGGCGTCAGCAAGTCGGCGCCGCGGCGGAACTTGCCGTTCCAGCTATGGACAAATTCGTGCGGCAGCAGCTCGCGGCTCGGCGCGGTTCCGGCCCAGTCGGTGAAATAGTCAGGCACCGTGAAATTCTCGCTCGACCGGCCATGTTCGGCCCCCAGGCCGCCGATCTTCGCGGTCAGGCCAACAAGGAAGTCGTAGCGATCATAATGGCGGGACGCGAAGAGCTTGAGGCTCTGGTCGACCAGCCGGCGATGGGCCTCGATCTGCGCCGGACTGGCCACCAGCAGTTCGGGCCGATCGGCGAAGACCGCGAGCGTGACCGGCGCGTCCGACGATTCATCGAGGCTGTGGCGCACTGAATATCGACCGGCAAGGATCGGCGAGTCGACAAAGGTCTCGTAATCGACGGGCTTGAAGCGGATCACGCCGTCGGTGACGCTATCGGTCGCTAACGCGGTCGCGAATTGCCAGCCCTGGGGCAATTGCACGGACGCCTGCACCGTCATCCGGCGCGACGCGTAACCCGCCGGATAGGGCGCCAGCGACGTCCATTGCAGGTCGATCATCTCCGGACTGACCTCCATCCGACCCATCTTCGGATCGGTGGGGGAAAGATACTGGAACGCGACCTCGATCGTGTCCGCCCCCGGCGGCACGTCAACATGGATCGCATGCATCATCACCGGATCGCGCTTCCAGCCGATCTCCGCCCCCTTCGCGCGCACCGCCAGGCCGGCGATCCGCGCGATCGGCCCTGAAGGCGCATGATGCCCTGGCACCCAGCGCGGGAAATAGATCGTCATCGGCCCCGCCTTGGCGACCGGCAGGGTCATCGTGCCGCGCAGGATCGCGCGCGCGACGTCGCGCGCGTCGATCGACAGCCCGATGACGCCCGGATAATCGGCAGCGCGCAGCGCGCCCCGCCCCTCCTGCGCGTCCACGCCCTGCCCCTGTGCCATTTGCGGCGTCAGAACGAGAAACGCGGCGAACGCAGTCGCAACCTTGCCGATCATAGATATTCCTCCCCTTCGCACCGGGCTTCGCCGGCGGATATGAATATTATATCATATGATATTGCATGATTATCAAGTCAGTTCATCCGGAGTGCGTTCAGCCGGCGGGCGAGCGCGCCTGTGTTCTGGAGCCGCTCTAAGCCGGCGTTCGCCGCCATCCCATCAGGCAGAAAGCCAGCATCACGGCATTGCCGACCGCATCGAGCAGCCCGACCCAGGTGAAGACGGGATCGATGAAGGTGAACCACGCATTGAAAGCGAAGAAGGGAATAAGCGCGATGCCATAGGCAAGGAAGGTCGTGCGCGTGAAGCGGCTGAACGCCGCGAACAGCCCGGAGATCATCGCCTGCGCCCCGAAACAGGCGACAACGAAGGACAGGATCGGCGCTCCCGCCCGATATTCGGGCAGAAAGCAGAGATCGATCACACTCTGCGGCGCCAGCAGCGCCCATCCGCCGAGGATGAAGAACACCGATGCGATGCCCAATTGTATCCGTTTTGGCGTCATGGCCGCGCTCCCCGTCTGTCGCCATGCTATAAAGGCGCGATCGGCCGAGGGCGACTCGATGGACGGAGACCTTTCCCCCGCAGACAGGATTCGCGCCACCTATGCGCGCTGGCAGGAAACGCGCGGCGCGTCGGCCGAGGATTATCTGGCGCTGATGGCGCCCGATATCGAGATGCGATCGGTGCTGGGTCCGGACGTTCCCGATACCATCGCCGGCCCTGCGGTCGGGCTGAACGCCGCGCGCGCCTATTTCGACGCGCTGCACCGGGACTGGGAGATGATCGCCTTTCCCACCGAAGAGATCGTCGCCCAGGGCGATACCGTGGTCTGGATCGGCCGCTGCCATTGGCGCAGCCGCACGAGCCTGTCGGAAGTGGACAGCCCCAAGGTCGATATCTGGCATTTCCGCGACGGCAAGGCGGTGCGCGTGCTCGAGATGTTCGACTCGCTGGGTTTCGCGCGCGCCATCCGCCTCGTCTAACCCTATCGCTTGCGCACGAACTCCGCGCGCAGCACCAGTCCCTTGATCCCTTCGTAGCGGCAATCGATTTCCTGCGGATCGCCGGTCAGGCGGATCGACTTGATCAGCGTGCCGCGCTTGAGCGTCTGGCCCGCCCCCTTCACCTTCAAATCCTTGATCAACGTCACCTGATCGCCGTCGGCGAGCAAATTGCCGACGGCGTCGCGCACCTCGACGCCATCCGCCGGCGCACGTGCCGCCGCGTCGCCGGCACTGATCCATTCGCCCGTCGCTTCGTCATAGACGAACGCGTCCTCGTCTTCAGTCATCGTCATTCCTCGGCCATATGGGTATCGCAAACGCCCATAGCGCATGATGGCCGCCTGGCCATGACCTGCGTCAAAACGAACCGGGTACTTCCCTCTGCGCGGTGCTCGGCCGCTCCGGCGTCAGCAACTCGAAACGCGCCGGACCACCGCGAAACGCCTGTGCGCCCGCGCCCGGCGCGATCGGGGTGCAGCTTCGCCCGGCAAGGAAATCGAGCGCGCGCGCGACCGACTGTTCCTGCGGATCGCCGAGCGGCCGGGTGAGATCGTCAGCCGCCTGGCAGCTCGCCTCTACCTTGCCCGCCAGCCCATCATAATAATCGCCCTGGCGCGCGCTGTTCTGCGTGGCGAAGGCAATCACGCGCAATCGATCGTCGCAGGCCGCGCGATCGATCGCGATCTGCCCAACCGGCTTGCCATAGCTATTGGTACCGATCAGCGCGGCGCGTGCGTGCAAATATGGGATGAAGGCATTGATGACGAGTTCGCTCGCCGATGCCGTGCCGCTGGTGCCGATAAAGGCGATGCGCGACGGTGCGATCGATTGCGGCTGCGAGCGAAAATTGCGCGTTTCGTTCTCGGCCGATTTTTCGGGGCGATAGACGGTGTAGGAGAAGACCTCCGACGTGAACCGGTCGCGCCCGAGCAGATCGCCGAACAGTTCCGCGATCGAGACAAGCCCGCCACCATTATAGCGCAGGTCGACGATGACGTCGGTCACGCCCTGTGCGCGGAAGGTGGCGAAGGCGTTGCGCAGAGCCGGATCGGCGGTGGTGATGAAGCTGCGCAGATTGACATAGCCGACCTTGCGGCCGCCATCGTCGATCACCCTGGCGCCGTAGCGCGACGAGACTGGCGTCAGATCATAATCGGCCTTGGTGACCGTCACGGTCCGGGTCGCCGCCCCATCGGACACGCGGAAGGTGCGGCTGACGCCCGCGGTCGACGCTCCCAACGCGTTGGTGACGCCTTCGCTTCCCTCCGATGCGATGATGTCGCTGACGGTGCGCAACGACGCCGCGCTGGCGCCGACCGCGAGGATCTCCGTCCCCCGATCGATCCCGGCCGCCAGTGCCGGTGCGCCTTCAAAAGCTTCGGAGACGATCACGCGGCGCTGCACGGTATCGGTCGAGAGCCTGAAACCGAATCCCGCACTCGATCCCGACGCGTAATAGGCATCCTCTTCCGCGATCGAGGTGAGATAGGTGAAGAAACGATCGCGACGCTGCGACCGTGCGGTCGCGGTCAGCGCGTCGATATAGGCCTCCACCGTCGAATAGGGCGCGGGATCGAGCGTGACCGGCAATGTTTCGGGAAAGAGATACCATTCCCGAAGCTGAGTCGCCGCCCAGGTCTGCCGGTCGCGCAAGCTGCAGGCGGTCGGGGTCGGGGTTGGCGTCGGAGTGGGTGTAGGTGTCGGCGTGAATCCCCCGCTCGATCCGTCGCCGCCCCCGCCACAGGCGGATAGCATCGCGATCACGCCCAACGCCGCTCCCAGCCGCCGCTGAATCATCGTCCTACTCCACGCGATTCCAATTGGATGCTAAACCAGCTTCGGCGGCTGGGCCAGCAGGATCAGATCCAGCCTGGAGCATGGACGACCTCCAGCTTCATCCCATTCGCATCCGTCGGGCTCATCCCTCACCATCCGATAACCTAGTTATTCCAGCATCGGGCCGCAGAAACGGCGCTAAGCTGCGAGGTCGCTTACATTCAGGTCGATATGATGGAATGCACCCGGGTGATCGCATTCATCGCGCGCCCCTCATCTGTTTCCACTTTAAATGTTCCGCATATGTTCTATAAGGGCAGACCGCGCCCGACTCGCCGGACGCGGGCGGCGAATCCCATGACGATTCGCCGGCTCGCCGGGGACATCCACCCGGCCCGAAATCTTTTCAGGGGGGTTCGCAATGAATCGGCAGCGCCGTCATCATATGTATTTCTTCCTGCCGCCGCCGACCGAGATTCGGCGCGAGATCGCGCAATTTTGTTCGCCGACCCTGGTTGGAACGCCCGTACGTGAGGACAGGCTCCATGTCACGATCGGCACCGCGGGTGGATATGACGAGACGCCGCGCGGCGTGATCGCGCTGATCGTGGAAGCACTGGCAGATCTGACGCTGCCGTCTTGCGGACTGGTGTTCGACACTGTCATCGGCGGTCCCAGATCGGCGCTGCTGAAGCCGAGCGAGCACCTGCGCGGCTTCGATGCGCTGCAGATACGGATCGCGACCGCGATCGGCCTGCACCCGGCGCTCTGGTCGCATTTCCGGCCGCACATCACGCTTGGCTATGATGGCAGGTCGATGCCCGCCCGGCCGATCGATCCGATCAGCTGGACCGCCGACCGACTATGCCTTGTCGAAAGCCTGCATGGCGAGACCCGGCATATCGTTCACGGCAGTTGGCCATTGACGGCTTGTACGCAGAAAGCGGCCTGAGCTCTTTCATGCGCCCGGACAATCCCGCCGCAACGGGCATGCCCGGCAATCGGGCGCATGTTCATGGCAGTGACGCTGGCCGAGCCGCTTCATCGCGATATGGAGCAGCAACAGATCCTCGCCCGGCCAGTCGCGAAGATCGGCGGTGACCGCCTCGCTCGCCTCGCAATAGTCGGCGTTGCGGCGAACATAGCGAAGGCGCCGCAGCACGCGGCGCACATGTGTGTCGACGATGAAGACGGGGCGGCGCAGCGTGCTGGCGTTGAGCACCGATGCCGCCACCTTGCGCCCCACGCCAGGCAGATATTCAAGATAGGCGAGCGCGTCGGCAAGCGGCACGCCACCCAGAAATTCCAGGCGATAATCGGGCCTGTCACGACCGATGATCCGCAGCGCGCGCGCCATCCACTCCGCCTTGATCGACGCATGATTGACTCCGGCGATCACTGCCTCGATCTCATCGGGCGTCGCATGCGCCAGCCGCCGCACCGAGACGAACCTGCGCCCGATGGCGTCAAAGGCGGCCAGCGAGTCGGCATCGAGCGTCCGTCCGCTGATCATCGCCTTGATCAGCTCGCTCATCGGACGGCGCGGCGGGCGCAAACGGACATCCGCAAGCAGCGGTGC
Organism: Sphingomonas sp. FG14; assembly: GCF_057809675.1. Taxonomy (NCBI): domain Bacteria; kingdom Pseudomonadati; phylum Pseudomonadota; class Alphaproteobacteria; order Sphingomonadales; family Sphingomonadaceae; genus Sphingomonas; species Sphingomonas sp. FG14. The sequence goes on from NZ_JBMDKK010000004.1 coordinate 240,883, forward strand.
GAGCATTCCCCGCCAGCGGCCCAGATCGGAAATGGCGAAATCGAATCGCGCCTGCATCGGATGCATATCGAACAAAACAAGAACATGTGCCAGATGATTTCCTCCGGCCGGGAATCGCTCTAAGAGCATGCCCCTTCGCGTATCGGGAGATGAGACTTGCGAAAGGGTGGAATGATCGCACGCATATTGGGCGCCCTGGTGCTGACCCTGGCAACCATGGGAACAGCGATGGCGTGCGGCGCCACCTACACGATCGACGCCAGGGAACTGGCGCGGACGGTGAACAAGCAGGGCAAGGTGAAGAGCGTCACCTGGGCGCTCAGGGCCACGCATCCCTTCGGCCAGTCGCAGCGCACGCGCATGGTCGGCGGCACGCCGGAGGGAAGCTGGGTCCGCTTTTCGAGCGACGGGCGCTGGACCGCGCGGATCGGGCTGGAGAACGACCTGCGCATCCGGCCGGTGGAGATGAAGGTGGCGTTCGGTTTTTCGCTTGGTGACGCCAGTCATTCTGAACTTATCCCGACAGTGTGGTCGGATGCGATCACCGTGCCCAAGCGCGGTGCCCGCTGGACCGATGCGGGCGGCAAGCGCGGCCCCAAGGGCGTGACCTGGGACATGCTGCTGCAGGGCAATGTCGCGCCGCTCTGGACGGTGAGCTGCGCTGTGCAGGGTTGAATGAAGGAGATGGATGATGAGCGCCGGACGCATCAGGGTTGGCATCGGTGGATGGACCTACGAGCCGTGGCGCGGCACATTCTATCCCGACAAGCTGCCGCATGCGCGCGAGCTGGAACATGCCGCCTCGCGCATGGGGGCGATCGAGATCAACGGCACCTATTACAGCAGCTTCAAGCCCGAGAGCTTCCGAAAATGGGCCGATGCCGCCCCTCAGGATTTCGTCTTCACCGTCAAGGCCTCGCGCTTCTGCACCAATCGGAAGGTGCTGGCCGACGCGGGTGAGTCCATTGGAAAGTTCATCAATCAGGGGATCGCGGAACTCGGCGACAAGCTTGGCCCGATCCTGTGGCAGTTCATGCCGACCAAGAAATTCGACCGGGATGATTTCGGCGCCTTCCTGAAACTGCTGCCGGAGAAGGTGGACGGCGTGACACTGCGCCATGCGCTGGAAGTGCGGCATGGGAGCTTCGAGGACGAGACGTTCGTGGCGCTCGCGCGCGATGCCGGCGCAGCGATCGTCTTCGCCGACAAGGCCGGTTATCCGACCATCGACGAAACCACCGCCGATTTCGCCTATGCCCGGCTGCAAAGCGCCGAGGAGGAGATCGAGACCGGCTATACCACCGCCGCGCTCGACGATTGGGCGGAAAGGGCGAAGGGCTGGGCCAAGGGCAATCGCGACACATTCGTCTTCATGATCAACGGCGCCAAGGTCCGTGCGCCCGCCGCCGCGGAAGCGCTGACCGCGCGACTGGGCTGATGTTCGTCGCCGTCTATTGGTGGCGGGTCCATCCCGGCAAGGAAGAGCAGTTCCGCGAGGCCTGGCGGCGCGGCACGCGCGCGATCACGCGCATCTATGGCAGCTACGGATCGCGGCTGCACCAGGAACGCGACGGCCGGTTCGTCGGCTATGCGATGTGGCCCGACGAGGCGGCCTGGCAGGCGGCGATCGACGTGAAGATGGTTTATGATGATCCGGAGGCGCGCGCGATGTTCGTCGATGCCGTCGCCGAAACCCCGCCGGGGCATGCACCGATCCTGACCATGACCGTGACCGACGACCTGATCGTCGATACGCCGGGCGGATGACCGACGATGCGCTGATCTTCGTCTATGGCACGTTGCGGCCGGGCGGATCGGCTGAAGCGCGGATGATCGGTCAGGGCCACTGGCTTGGCCCAGCGACGGCATCGGGGCGACTTTACCGAATTTCGCATTATCCCGGCTTCGTCGCCGATACGGCAGGCGACGTCATCAAGGGTGCGCTGTTCGAGGCGGCCGATCCGGATGCCCTGCTCGCCGCGCTCGATATCTATGAAGGATGCGGCCCCGACGACCAGCCTCCACATGAATATGAGCGCATCCGCATCACGGTCGTCCATCAAGGCCGGTCACGTACAGCCTGGACCTACGTCTATGGCTGGCCGGTAAGCGAGGTGCATCGCATCTCAAGTGGCGATTTTCTCGGCGACAGCGCCTGATGTTCCTTATTTGTTCTTGATGAGGCATGCCACCTGGGCTAAAGGACCATCGAAGCTGGAGGTGAACCATGGCCAAGCGTGGAAGCTGTCACTGCGGAAATGTCGCGTTCGATGTCGATGCGTCACTCGACGAAGCGATGGAGTGCAATTGCTCGCATTGTTCGCGAAAGGGCTATCTGCTCGCCTTCGTGCCGCGTGGCGTGCTGACCCTCGATCCTGTCGAGGGCGAACTCCACACCTATCGGTTCAACAAGCACAGCATCGCGCATCATTTCTGCGGCACATGCGGCTGCGCGCCCTTCGCCGAAGGCACCGGCCCTGACGGTTCCGAGATGGCGGCGGTCAACCTGCGCTGCATTGAGGGGATCGATTTGAGTTCCATCAAAATCACCCAAGTCGACGGCCGCAGCTTTTAGCAATCGGCCATGCTGGCCTGCAAATGGCGTTTCCCTGCGCTTCCAGTGCTCACGTACTGAAGTACGCTGCGCGCCGGTTCTCGGAGATCACCATTTTCGAATCAGGCTGAGCCGATTGCAGGGCTTTTAACTCCTGTGCTTGGCGCGCCAGTCGCGGACGGCGGCCAGGGTGTTCTTCACATGATCGGCCGGATTGAGCTCGGAATGGACGTAAATGACCTTGCCGTTGGGCGCGATCACATAGGATGTGCGGTCGGACAGGTTGGGCGACTTGGCGAAGACGACGTCATAGGCCTTGATCATAGCCGGAGTCGCTGACGCGACCGCGAATTTGTCGCGGCATTCCTTGCGCGAGAATTCGTTGAGCACGCCGATCTCGTCGGCGGAAACGCCGATCACCGTGGCGCCCGCCTTGGCGAAATCGGGGGTCGCCTCCGCGAACATGTTCGCCTCGATCGTGCAGCCCTTGGTGAACGCCTTGGGATAGAAATAGAGAACGACCGGCCCCTTCTTCAGCGCGCGAGACAAGGTGAAGCTGAACGGCTTGCCCGCCAGCGATGCCTGGGTCGTGAAATCGGGCGCCTTGGCGCCGGGCGCGAGCGCAGCCTGGACGGGCGTCAGCGCAAGCAGCGAAGCGGCGGCGATGGCGTAGCGAAGCGTCTTCATGGAGTGGCACCCTCTCTCGGCGGCGGATAGCTCAACCTACGCGCAAACCGCGCGCCTTTGAAGCGGCTTGCGCGATTGTCGCTTCCTTAACTCTCCTCCCTTTAAGCGCGGTCGATACAGTCGCCTTCGGGGGAGTGAAGTTGCTCAAAGTCTATGCCTGTATCGCGGAACAGCACGATCACCGGCTGGTCCTGCTGGCGGGCATCATCTGCATCCTCGCGTCCGTGCTCGCGGTTCTCGTCGCGAGGCGTGCATCGGCGCTTCGCCGCGAACAGCGGCCGCAATGGATCGCACTGGCGGGCGTCGCCAGCGGCCTTGGGATCTGGTCGACCCATTTCATCGCGATGATCGCCTACGAGCCCCAATTGCCCGTGGGCTACGATGTTCCGCTGACATTGCTGTCGATCGCTGCCGCCGTGGCGATGAGCGGCCTCGCCTGGTGGCTGGAGCTTCGCACGCGGCGGCGCTCATTGTCACCGCTGCCAGCGCTCGTGCTCGCGGCCGGAATCGCGACCATGCATTATATCGGCATGGCGGCCCTGCGCGTGCAGGGCCATGTGCTATGGGACGGGCAATTGGTGTCCGCCTCGCTTGTCACAAGCGCGGTGCTCGCCTGGACCGCGCTGATCGCACGCCGGCGGCTTCGGCGCGGATCGGTCGCCGCCGCCGCCCTGCTGTTCGCGCTCGCCATCTGCGGCCTCCACTTCATCGCGATGGCGGCGGCGAGCATCCTGCCCGATCCGCGCATCGCCATGCCCGCCGATGCCATCCGTTCGGACACGCTGGCGATCCTGGTCGGCGCAGGCGCCTTCATGCTGATCCTGGTCGGCGGCATGTATCTGTGGTTCGACCATCGCCTGGCGCTGCGCCGCATCGCCGAACAACAGCGCGTCACCGATTTCGCCAATGCCGCGATCGAGGGACTGGCCGTGATCGAGGGGAGCCGGATCGTCGACGTCAACGCGGCGCTCCGCGCGCTGGCCGGCTGGTCGCACGCCGCCGTCGCGCCGCTCGCCGTCACCCTCCCCGCCCTCGCCGACAGGCTGTCGCTGACGCAATTGATCGAATCAGGGCAGACCCGCGAGATGATCCTGCGCGCAAGCGATGGCGACATGATCGATGTCGAAGTGACGGCGCGACCGATCGCATGGCGCGGCAGGCCGCACACCGTGCTCGTGGTCACCGATATCCGCGCGCGCAAGGAAGCCGAGCAGCGCATCCACCACCTTGCCTATCACGATCCGCTGACCGGCATCGCCAACCGTTCGCTGTTCAACACCCGTGTCGCCGAAGCGGCGGCCACGCGCGGCCCGGACGACGAGATCGCGGTGTTCTGCTTCGACCTCGACCGGTTCAAGTCGATCAACGATCTCTACGGTCATTCGGTGGGCGACGAGTTGCTGCGCCATGTCGCGAACGAGCTCAGGCAGGTCTCGACCGCCGGAATGCTGCCCGCGCGGCTTGGCGGCGACGAGTTCGCGATGATGTGCCGGATGCGCGAGCTCGAAATGGACGCGGCCTCGATCGCGCGCCGGATCCTCGCACGGCTCAATCGGCCCGTCACGATCGGGAACCAGATGTTGCGCATCTCCGCCAGCCTGGGGATCGCGATGATCCCCGGCGACGCGACCGAGGCGGACGTGGCGCTTCGCCATGCCGATCTGGCACTCTATCGCGCCAAGGCAGATGGGCGCGGCATATTCCGCTTCTTCGAACCGGCGATGGATGCCATGGCCAGGGACCGGGCCGCGCTGGAAGCCGATCTGCGCCGCGCGATCACCGAGGACGGCCTGCATATAGACTATCAGCCGCTGGTCGGCATCGAAGCTGGGCGTGTTGAGGGATTCGAGGCGCTCGTGCGCTGGAACCATCCCGAGCGCGGCCTGATGATGCCCGACGATTTCATTCCGATCGCCGAGGATAGCGGCCTGATCATCGAACTCGGCGAATGGGTGTTGCGCAAGGCCTGCACCGACGCGGCATGCTGGGATCCGCCGCTCAAATTGTCGGTGAACCTGTCGCCCGCTCAGTTCGCCTATGCCGATATCTGCGAAACCGTGGCGTGCGCGCTGGCCGATGCCGGACTGCCGCCCAAGCGGCTGGAACTCGAGATCACCGAAGGTGTGTTCGTGCAGGATGCCGAACGCGGCATCGCGATCCTCAGCCGCCTGCGTGAGACCGGCGTGCAGATCGCGATGGACGATTTCGGGACGGGCTATTCGAGCCTGAGCTATTTCCGGCAATTCCCGTTCGACAAGGTGAAGATCGACCGGTCGTTCATCGCCGACATGCTTCACAACGGCCAGGCCCGCTCGATCGTCGAGGCGATCATCTCGCTGGGACGCGGCCTCAATCTCGAGGTGGTCGCGGAAGGCGTGGAGACCGAGGAGCAACTCGATCAGTTGCGGCAGCAGGGTTGCACGCAGGTCCAGGGCTATCTGATCAGCGAACCCCGCCCGATCGGTCAGTTCGCGGGGTCCGTTCTTTCCGATCCGGCCTGGACGGCGGAACAGCGGGCGCAGTCGCGCCAGGCCTGAAACCTCAGGCGGCGGGTGCGATCAGGCCGATCAGCAGATAAAGGATGATCGTCGATCCAACGCCGAGCAAGGTGAGCGCGACAGCCGCGATGCGGATGATCGTGGGATCGATGCCCGTCCAGCGCGCAAAGCCGGCGCAGACGCCCATCACCTTGGCATTGGTCTTGTCGAGAGCGAAACGGGCGGTCATGTCTGCGGTTTCCTGTGAAAAGCGGGTGCGTTGAATTTGAGAAGGTCGGACGCCGGTCCTCAACGGACCGGCGCGACGACTGCGGCCTGGGCTTCGGACGGCGCAACAGCGGTGCCGACGAAAACGGTCGCGAGGAAAAGGGCGCCGACCAGCGAAACCGCCGCGCGCTGAACGTTGGAAAGGTCGATGGACATTTGATCACTCCCTGAATTTGAACCGCTCCACCCGACCATCGGGCGGAGATGCCAATCAGATTGCAGGGACCGTGCCAATTTTATGGAATCCCGGATTTTCGGCGATTTTATCCTTTAAAGTGTGCTGACGCCGTCCGTTACCTATCCAACATGTGGGATAATTCACCACTATATGGTGCAACCCTAGGTGGCGGGACGCATCGTCGCTTGCCGAGACGCCTTGCGACAGACGATGCGCAGCATGGGATAGTCGAGATCGGTGTTCGCAAGCAGCACCTCACCGGCAGCGGCCCGGCAGGCCGTCGGGCTTGCATAGAGCGTCGGCGCCGTCCGGACTGTCTCGCAACCGGTGCCGGCATCGCCACAGCCCAATATCGCCATCACATAGAAGACCGGTTGCATCGCGACTCTCCCCTTCGCGCGATGGTTTGCCCGTTGCGCAAGCGGTCCGCTGTGGCGCAGGTCACAGCCCCTGTTCGCCCGCGCCACAAGCCGCTAGATTGGCGCGCAAAGGATTTCAGCATGCTCGATACCCCCTCCTCATCCGTGCCCCCGCTGTCACTTGCCGACGAGGAGCGCGATCCCGACGCTTTCGCGCACGATTTCGGCGCATCGTTCGAACGCTATGGTTTCGCGGTGATCGCCGATCACGGCATCGATCAGGGGTTGATCGAACGCGCCTGGGCGCTGACCAAGGCGTTTTTCGAAGAGCCGACAGCCTACAAGATGCAATATCATCTGCCCGGCAAGGCCGGTGCGCGCGGCTATACCGCCTTCGGCACGGAGATCGCCAAGGATGCGAGCGAGCATGACCTGAAGGAATTCTGGCATGTCGGCCGCGATCTGCCGGCCGGCCACCCCTATCGCGCGACCATGCCCGATAATCTCTGGCCGGATCGTCCCGAAGGGTTCCGCGAGACCTTTTCGGCGCTGTATGCCGAGTTCGACCGGGTCGGTGCACGGTTGCTGTCCGCGATCGCCCGACATCTGGGACTGGCGCCCGACTGGTTCGTCGATCCCGTCCATAACGGCAACAGCGTATTGCGCTTGCTCCATTACCCCCCGGTCTCGGCTGATGCACCCGGCGTGCGCGCGGGTGCACACGAAGACATCAATCTGATCACATTGCTGCTGGGGGCGGAGGAATCAGGCCTGCAGTTGCTCGACCGCGACGGGCACTGGCTGCCGATCAAGCCGCCCGAGGGTGCGCTGGTGGTCAATGTGGGAGACATGCTGCAGCGGCTGACCAACCATGTGCTGCCCTCGACCACGCATCGCGTCGTCAATCCGCCGCCGGAGCGGCGCGGCGTGGCGCGCTACTCGATGCCGTTCTTCCTGCACCTGCGTTCCGATTTCGAGATCAGGACCTTGCCTGGCTGCGTCAGTGCCGAGAATCCGGATCGCTATCCCGATCCGATCACCGCCGACGACTATCTGTTCCAGCGCCTGCGCGAGATCGGTCTGCTCAAATAGCATCCCACGCGCAGGTGTTCAGGTCAGGCCGTCCCAGAGCAGCTTGAGCCCGACAAGGATCATCAGCGCATAGAGCGCATGATAGAAGCGCTCGGGCGACACCCGGCGGACCAGCCATACGCCAGCGATCGTCGACAGGATGGCGATGGGCATCAGGATCGCAGCGGTGGCCAGCGTCTCCCGGGTGAACTGGCCCAGCGCCCAATAGACCGGCACCTTGATCCAGTTGACCGTGGCGAAGAAGACCGCGGTGGTTCCCGCGAGCGTAAGATGATCCAGGCGCTTGGGGATCACCCACATCTGAAACGGCGGCACGCCCGCATGCGCGATCTGGCTGGTGAAGCCGCAGGCCAGACCAAAGATCGAGCCCAGCCATGCCGGTGCGTTCGGTGCGGCGGCGATCGCGCCACGCCGTTCGACCCAGATACGCTGCGCCGCGAAGACGACGGTGATCGCCCCGAGTGCCGCCATCACCGCATCCACCGATACCCATGCGGCAAGCAGCCAGCCCAGGCCGATGCCGACCACCGTGCCCGGCAGCAGTTCAACGATGACCCGAGCATTCCATTCGCGGCGGAACGACCACACGCCGACCACATCCTGCACGATCAGGATCGGCAGCAGGATCGCGGCGGCCTGGATCGGCGAGATCGCCATCGCAAGCATCGGCAGCGAGATCGCACCGAGGCCGGCAAAACCGCCCTTGCTCAATCCCACCAGGATCACGGCGGGAATGGCCAGCATGTAGAAAGCGGGATCGGTCAGCACCGATCAGGCCGCCATGACGTCATCTTATGGCGCTTCCCAGCATAGGCGCGGGAAAGTGCGCGACACCGGCAAGCAACGGCGCGATTTCATCGAAGCTTTTCGCGATGATGTCGACGCCCAACGCGCGCAGCCGGACATCATGGTCGCGCGCGCAATGCTGCCCCACGCACAAGCCGATGACATGGGCGCCTGAAGCGAGCGCGCCGGTCACGCCAACGGGTGAATCCTCGATGATGAGCGTGTTGCGGATATCCGCGCCGATCGCCTGGGCTGCATGCAGATAGAGATCCGGGGCCGGCTTGCCACGCTCGACATGTTCCCGCCCGCTATAGATATGCCCCCGAAACGTATCACCGATGCCGAGATGATCGAGATGCGCCGCGATCCAACGCGTCGAGCTAGACGAGGCAATGGCGCGCGGCAGCGTCGGTGGCAGGCCGCGGACGAAGCCGACGGCACCGGCGACCGCGGCGATCCCTTCACGGATCATACGAGCGTCTTCCTCTTCCCGGATCGCGTGAAAAGCCGGCGGCACCGGCCCACCGATCCAGGCGGAAATCGCATCCAGGAAATCCCTGCCGGCCAGCCCCATGAAATTGGCCATCGAATCCTCGACGCTCGTCGGATGGCCCAATACGGTCAGCGTCTCCGCAAGATGGCGATTGCCGGCATATTCGCTTTCGAGCAGCACGCCGTCGAAATCGAAGATGATCGCCTCGATCGTCACCCGCGACCGCCGAACAGTGCAGTGCCAACACGGACATGGGTCGCGCCGATCATGATCGCTGTCTCGTAATCTCCCGACATGCCCATGCTAAGCCCGCTCAGCCCGTTGTCGCGCGCGATCTTGGCAAGCAGCGCGAAATAGGGTGCGGGTTCGACATTGGCGGGCGGCACGCACATCAGCCCGCGCACCGGCAGGTCGGCAACGCGTGCTTCGGCCAGCAGCGCCGGCAGATCGCCGACGACGCACCCGCCCTTCTGTTCTTCCGCGCCGATATTCACTTGGACGAAGCAATCGGGCCGCCGCCCCTGCTTGTCCATTGCCCGCGCCAGTGCCGCGACCACCGAACCTCGATCGACCGAATGGATCGCGTCGAACAAGGCGACAGCGGCGTCGGCCTTGTTCGACTGGAGCTGTCCGATCAGGTGCAGCGCCAGATCGGTATTCTCTTCGCGAAGCGCAGGCCATTTGGCTTCGGCTTCCTGCACGCGATTTTCGCCGAACACGCGCTGGCCGGCATCAATCAACGGTCGGATGGCATCGACACCGTGGGTCTTGGAGACCGCGATCAGCGTGACAGCGTTAGCCGGGCGCTTTGCAAGCGCCGCGGCCTTCGCCATGGCGGAGCGAACCGCGGCCAGACGAGCGCCTGCATCATCAGGGCTTTCATGGAAGGTCATGCCGGCTGCTATAGAAAGCGCGATGCCCCGCCGCCACCCCCGATCCCGAACTTCATGCTCACTGCCACACATCTGGCTGATGACCGACGAGCGCCAGGGGGACTCGCTCTGGCGCGCGCTCAAGGCGATGCCGCGAGATGGCGGCGTCGTCTTCCGGCATTACAGCCTCGATCCGGCCGCCAGGCGCGCATTGTTCGAACGGGTGAAACGCATTGCGCGGCGACGTGGCCTGACGTTGCTGCTCGCAGGACGACCGTCGCAGGCCCACATATGGGGCGCCGATGGCGCGCATGGCCGCTTCTCACGGATCGGCGCCGCCACGATGATCCTGAGCGCGCCGGTGCACGACACGGCCGAACTGCGCGATGCTCACCACGCCGATCTGATCTTCGTCTCGCCGGTCTTCGCGACGCGCTCGCATCCTGGCGCCAAGGGACTGGGAATGGCCGGTTTTCGGACACTGCTTGCACAGACCAACAAGCCCGTCATCGCATTGGGCGGCATGGATGCCCGACGCGCCAGGAGACTGATGACATCGGGGGCTCATGGCTGGGCCGCGATCGATGGATTGACGCCCCGATGATCGGGCGATTTACATGGACGAGTCAGCCGCGTTCGGCCTTGCGGCGCAGACAGCGCGAGCACTGGGTTTGTTTGCCGCGATTTTCGAGTCGTTCGATGATTCCATCGAACTTCAAATCGCTCTAATGCCGACGATATGGCTGACACACTCAAGATCGCATCCTGGAACATCAATTCGGTCCGGTTTCGGATCGAGATCGTCGAGCGCTTCCTGACGGAAGAAGCACCGGACGTATTGTGCCTCCAGGAAACCAAGACCGTCGACGAAACCTTCCCCGCCGATGCATTTCGCCGCCTGGGCTATTCCTATCAGATGCTCAACGGCCAACGCATGCACCATGGTGTCGCGATCCTCAGCCGCGTGCCGATGGTGGAAGACAATCGCCTTGACTGGCAGGCCAATGGCGAGGCCCGCCATGTCGGTGTCCGGCTGGAAAACGGTATGCGGCTGGAGAATGTCTATGTGCCGGCCGGCGGCGACATTCCCGATCGCACGGTCAATCCGAAATTCGGCCAGAAGCTCGATTTCCTCGAACGGATGATCGCCTGGTCCGAAACCCTGTCGGTGCCTACCTTGCTGGTCGGCGATTTCAATGTCGCGCCCCTCGAAAGCGATGTCTGGAACCACAAGCAGCTTCTCGACGTGGTCAGCCACACCCCGATCGAGGTCGAGACGCTCGGCCGTTTGCAGGCGGCCCATGACTGGGTCGATCTCGGCCGGCATTTCGTGCCGCCGCCCGAACGGCTGTACACTTGGTGGAGCTATCGCGCGAAAGACTGGGCCGCATCCGATCGCGGCCGCCGGCTTGATCATATGTGGGCCTCCAGGGAGGTCGCAGCACTCGCCGTCGGGCACAAGGTTCATGAATCGTGCCGGAGCTGGCTCAAGCCGTCCGATCACATCCCGATCGTCACGGAGTTCCGCCTTTGAGCGACCCGCGCGCTGCGGCCCGCGCCATCGATGCGCTGAAGCGCGGCTGGCCGATCGCCATCGCTGGCGCGGACGGCATCGTGCATCTGCTCGCAATCGAGACCGCCGATGCCGTACGGCTCGCCGACTTCGATCCTGAGGAAACGGCCGATATCCTGATCTCCTCGACGCGCGCGGTCACCCTCAAGCTCGCCAACCAGCTTGCCGCGGCGGATCCCGCACGACCCGTGCGAGTGGAACGGGCGCCGTGGATCGACCTGGCCGGTGCGGTCGCGCTCGCCGATCCCGCCTTCGATCTCGCGACACCTCTCAAGGGCCCTTATCGAGCGGTTCCTGTCACAGCCGGAGATGCGACCTCCGCCGCGCTGGAACTGGCGCGGCTTGCGGGACTGCTGCCCGCCTTCTTCATTGCCAGCGCCGGTGCACCGGAAGTCACCATCACCCCCGCCGATATCGCCGCCTATGACGATTCGAACGCGCTGGTGATCGCAGCGCGCGCGCGCTTGCCGGTCGAGGCATCTGAAAATGCCGAGATCATCGCCTTTCGCAGCCGCGACGCCGGCACCGAGCATGTCGCGTTGATCCTGGGCGAACCCGACGGAAAGCCGCCATTGGTGCGCCTGCACAGCGAATGCCTGACCGGGGACGTATTGGGATCGCTCAAGTGCGATTGCGGACCACAGCTCCACGCCGCACTCCACGCCATCGCGTCGCGCTGGGGAATCCTGCTCTATCTGCGTCAGGAAGGGCGCGGCATCGGCCTGATCAACAAGCTGCGCGCCTACAGCCTGCAGGATCAGGGCCACGACACGGTCGACGCCAATCTGCGCCTCGGCTTCGCGATCGATGCAAGGGATTTCGGCGTGGCGGCGCGGATGCTCGCGCTGATCGGGCAGACGCGGATCCGGCTGCTCACCAACAATCCTGAAAAGGTCGCCCAGCTCGCAGCCCATGGCATCGACGTCGTCGAGCGCGTGCCGCACAAGCTGCCGTCCAATCCGCACAATGCGAAGTATCTCGATACCAAGCGCGATCGCACCGGGCATCAGCTTTGAATCAGGCTTGAAAGAAGACCGCCGAACCTCGAGGTTCAGCGGCTATGCGCTTGAGCCTTCAGATCTTCTCGCCGCTCAGCCGCTGGCAGATCATGTCGAGCTGATCGAGCGAGTGATAGGCGAGCGTCACCGTTCCGCTCTTGAGCTGGTGCTGGATGCGCACCTTAAGACCGAGCAGGTCGCCGAGCTGGCGCTCAAGCGCTTCGATATCGGCATCCCCGCCCTTCTGCCCACTTGAAGATTGGTGGCGGACACCGCCACCGCCCGGCTTTGCCTGGCGCGCCAGTCCCTCAGTCTCGCGCACCGACAATCCGCGCCGGATCACCTGCTCGGCCAGGCTTTCGGGATCGGGCGCGGTGATAAGCGCACGGGCATGGCCCATCTGCAACTGGCCGTCAGCAACCCAGTCGCGCACGCGCGCCGGCAGGTCGAGCAGGCGCAGCAGGTTGGCGATATGACTACGCGATTTGCTGACGAGCTTGCCCAGTGCTTCCTGGCTATGGCCGAACTCGGTGGCGAGCTTGCGATACGCCTCCGCCTCTTCGATCGCGTTGAGATCCTCGCGCTGAATATTCTCGATCAGCGCAATTTCGAGTGCCTCTGAATCGTCGAAATCCCGAACGATTACTGGTACTTGGTGGATATGCGCACGTTGCGCGGCACGCCAGCGGCGTTCGCCGGCGACAATCTGATATCCGGCACCATTGGGACGCACGACGATGGGCTGGATCACGCCACGCTTGGCGATCGATCCGGCAAGTTCGTCAAGGGCGGCATCGTCGAAATGCCGACGAGGCTGCTCGGGGTGTGGCGCGAGATCGGATACCGCGACCATCTGAATGCCCGCGCGCGGCCCGCTGCTCGGCGATGCGGTGACGGGCTCCTCACGCGCGACTTCACCGAGCAACGCGCTCAATCCACGGCCAAGACCGCTTGGGCGACGCTTGGGCGACGCGGCGGCGGCGCTGTTCTCCGGCTGGTCCTCGCTCATGCTGCCTTCGCCGCGCGCGGCAACCGTCCGATCAGTTCGCGAGCGAGCGCGATATAGGCTTCCGACCCCGCGCAGCGCATATCGTAGATCAACGCCGGCATGCCGTGGCTAGGCGCTTCGGACAGACGCACGTTGCGTGGGATCACGGTTTCGAAGACCACCTTGCCCAAACAAGCGCGCACATCCTGAGCCACCTGCTCGGTCAGCTTGTTGCGGCGATCGTACATGGTGAGTGCCACACCCAGGATCGACAGATCGGGGTTGAAGCGCGCACGAATGCGTTCGACCGTACTCAAAAGCTGGCTGAGCCCCTCGAGCGCGAAGAATTCGCATTGAAGCGGGACGATCAGCGATCGCGCCGCGACCATGGCATTGATGGTAAGCAAACCGAGCGAGGGCGGGCAATCGATCAGACAGATGTCCCAGCGACCTGGCGTTGCACCATCGAGCGACTGCTTCAAGCGATCGGTGCGCTCTTCATAGTCGACAAGCTCGATCTCCGCGCCCGACAGATCGACGGTGGAAGCGATGATATCGAGCTTGGGCACCTTGGTATGGATGACTGCATCGTCAAGCGTGCAATCGCCGGTGAGCAATTCATAAGAAGAATTGACGCGCTGCGACTGATGAACCCCGAGGCCGGTCGAAGCATTGCCCTGTGGATCAAGGTCGATCAGGAGCACGCGCCATCCGGTCGCGGCGAGCGCGGTGGCGAGATTGATCGCCGAGGTAGTCTTGCCGACCCCGCCCTTCTGGTTAGCAACCGCAATCCGGATCATCGATTTCCCCGCCGCACGTTGCGCGCCACGATGATCGCTGAATCCGGATCGGTGACGCTCTGTTTCACGTGGAACACACCTTGCCATGTCCCGCGCACGACTTCCAGTTCGGACTGTGCGCTTCGGCCTTTTGGCAGCAGCCAGACGGTCCCGGAACGGGAAAAGCGATGAGCGACGGGGAAAAGACGATCGAGCGGGGCGAAGGCCCGCGCGCTGATTACGCCAGCCGCGAGGCCATCGGGCAAAACTTCCACACGGCGGCCCTCCACAACGACGCGTGACGCAAGCCCCATTGCTTCAATCGCCATTTCCAGAAACTCGACGCGCTTGCGTCGGGATTCGACAAGGATGGTCGACCGGTCCGAAAGCGCCGCGATCACAAGTCCCGGAAGGCCCGGTCCCGATCCCAGATCGACCCATGGGCCTGCTGCCGCCCCTTCGGCCAAACGCAATAGCTGGGCGGAATCGACGATATGTCTCGCCCAGACATGATCGCGCGTCGAGTCCGCGATCAGATTCTGCCGCGTCGCCTCGTCGAGTAGTAGCGCCACATAGCGCTCCAGCACGGCGATTGTTTCACGTGGAACACCGAGCATCGATGTCAACCACTGGCGCGCCTCATCCTCCGTCATGCAGCCTGACGTTTCGCCTGGACCAGGATTGCCGAAAGCGCCGCCGGAGTGATGCCCCGGATGCGCGATGCGGCGGCGAGCGTTGCGGGGCGCGCCGCCTCCAGCCGCTCGGTCATCTCGTTCGACAAGCCGGCGATTGCACGATAGTCGAAGCCCGGATCGATCCCGATATCTTCATTGGCGCGCAGCGCACGGATCTCCGCATCCTGCCGTGCGAGATAGGGCGCGTAGCGCGCATCTTCCACGATCTCATCAACCAGGGCCTGCTCGATACCTTGAAACGCAGGGGAAATCCGCGAGACCTCGTTCGCACCAATGTGCGGGAAGCGGAGCCATTCGATCAACGGGCGCCGTGCGCCATCCGCCGCGATGGGAACTCCAACCTCCGCGAGCAAGTTGGCTGAGACGACTTCGCCAAGAGCTTCCAGAAGCTTTGCACGCTCGCGCTCGCGCGTCTCGAACCATTCACACCGCATGGTACCCACACAGCCCGCGTTCATTGCGACAGGCGTCAACCGCGTCGGCGCATTGTCCGCGCGCAGGCGCAGGCGATATTCGGCTCGAGCGGTCAGCATGCGATAGGGTTCTGTCACGCCCTGAAGGACGAGATCGTCGATCATCACGCCGATGTAACTGGTCGCGCGATCGAGCGTCAGCCCAGGCCTGCCGCCGACAAATGCCGCCGCATTCAGCCCGGCGACGAGCCCCTGCGCCGCCGCTTCCTCATATCCCGTGGTACCATTGATTTGGCCCGCGCAATAGAGCCCCGGAACCCCGCGTACCGCCAGAGTCGCCTCCAGTGCACGCGGATCGATATGATCATATTCCACGGCATAGCCCGGCCGGACAATCTCGGCGCGCTCGAGCCCAACCATGCTGCGGATCATCGCATGCTGCACATCCACCGGAAGCGAGGTCGAGATTCCATTCGGATAAACGAGAGGATCGTCGAGCCCTTCGGGTTCAAGGAAAATCTGGTGACCATCGCGGTCGCCGAAGCGGACCACCTTGTCTTCGATGGACGGGCAATAACGCGGCCCCAGCGCATCGATCGCCCCAGTGTAGAGCGGTGACCGATCCAATCCTCCACGGATGATCGCATGCGTTTCAGCGTTTGTTCGGGTGATCGCACAAAAAAGCTGCGGCGCCGGCCGACGTGTTCCCAGTGCGGACATCGTCCAGTCGCCATCGTCCGACGGCTGCTCCTCAAGCACCGCCCAATCGATAGTGCGGCCATCAATCCGGGGCGGCGTGCCGGTCTTCAATCGCGCGATCGGCAAATCGAGCGCGCGGAGCTGATCGCCCAGACGCTGAGCCGACGCTTCCCCCACGCGACCGCCGGTGCTGATTTCGGGGCCGCAGAACATCCGACCGTTGAGGAACGTGCCCGTCGCCAGAACCACGGCGCCGGCGCGCAATATTTCGCCATCGCCAAGTTCGAGCCCAGTGACCCGCCGCGATGTACCGGCGAAGACCAACGCAATGGCTTCGCCCTCCACGATCTGGAGATCGGCCTGGTCGGCGAGCAAAGCGTGGACCGCCTGCTTGTAGCGGCGCCGGTCCGCCTGGATGCGGGGGCCCTGCACCGCCGTGCCCTTGCTCGCATTGAGCATGCGATAATGGATGGCGGCATGATCCGCCGCACGCGCCATCAAACCATCAAAAGCGTCGACCTCACGGACCAGATGCCCCTTTCCCAATCCGCCGATCGCCGGGTTGCACGACATCGCCCCAATCGTCTCGCTGGAGAAACTGACAAGCGCGGTGCGAGCACCGGTGCGCGCCGCTGCCGCTGCCGCTTCGCAGCCGGCATGTCCGCCCCCTACAACGATGATGTCGAAATTGCGCGCCATGGCCCGCATGCGCTAGGGTATGGCCAGTCCCAAGTCAAAATGTTCCACGTGGAACAGCCTCACTTGCCGATGCAGAACCGGCCGAACAACGCGTCGAGCATCTGTTCGGTACCAGCCCTCCCCGTCAGCCGATCCAGCGCCATCCGCGACAGGCGAAGCGATTCCGCCAGCAAAAGAAGATCGGTGAAAAACACGCTGCCCAACGCCGATCGGCATTCGGCCAACATTTCGCGCTGCCGCTGGTTGAGCGCAATCTCTCCCGGCCGCGGCAGCATCATATCAGCCCGCGCAACCAACGCATCGATCAATGTTGAAAGGCCGGTGCCCCGGATAGCCGAAACCGGAATGGCACCGCCTAGCTCCATATCGCGTCCCGGCAGATCCGCGCGCGCATGAACGCGGATGGTCCGCGCGGAATCGAACGTCGGGTCCGCTGCTTCGTCTCCGAGCCAAAGAATGATATCGCTCTCGGCGACAACCTCCCTTGCGCGTTCGATGCCCACCGCCTCGATCTCGTCACCGGTGCCCTCGTGAAGGCCCGCCATGTCGATCAACACGAACGGACGCCCCGCCAGGGCCAGCGGCACCTCGATCACATCCCGCGTCGTCCCAGCGCGTGGCGAAACGATCGCCGCCTCCCGCCCTGCTAACGCGTTGAGCAAAGTCGACTTGCCTGCATTGGGCGGGCCAGCCAGCGCCACCCGCACACCGTCGCGCAATCGTTCGCCGCTGGGCCGTGCAAGCCAGTCGTCGATTTCACGGGCCAGCACCGCTACGTCATTCTGGAGCCGACCGTCTTCCGGGCCAGTTACGTCGTCTTCATCCGAAAAATCGAGCAATGCCTCGACCTGTGCGGAGATCACCAACAGCCGATCCTGCCAATCGCCCACCTGTGCACTCAGCGCACCGCCCGCGACCGCGAGCGCGCTTCGGCGCTGCAACTCAGTTTCCGCAAACAACAGATCGGACAGACCTTCTGCTTCCGCGAGATCGATCCGACCATTCTCAAAGGCTCGCCGCGTAAAGTCGCCGGGCCCGGCCGGCACCAGTCCGTCGATCTCCCCGAGCACCGACAGCACGCGCGCCACCACCGCCCTGCCCCCGTGGAGATGAAGCTCCGCGAGATCCTCACCCGTGGCGCTCGCCGGTCCCGGAAACCACAGGATCAAAGCCCGATCGAGCGCTTCTCCATTGGCCGGGTCGCGCAGCGTCGCCAGCCCCGCTCGCCGGGGCACCGGCAAATGACCCGCCAAGGCGCGCAGGGCCGGGCCCGCATTGGCGCCGCTGATACGGACGACAGCGAGCGCTGCCGGCGGCGCGCCGCTCGAAAGCGCATAGATGGTGGTCATCGGATCAGGACGAGGACGAGCCGCCCCCGACCTGGTCGAACATCTTCCGCCAGATGTTCATCCCGGCCTCGCCCATCGGCATCCAGCTCCGCATCAGCGTTTCCATCATCTCCGGGCTGACGCCCTTCTCCATCGACTCCAGGATGTTGGACACATATTTCTCATGGACCGGCGTGAAGTCCGGCAAGCCCATGAAGCGCCTCGCCTCTTCCGGCGTGCAATCGACCTCGACATTGATCTTCATGAGTGCGTCTCCCCTTGAGCAGTCCCAAGCGGCGCTGCTAGGCTCTGGTCAATGACTTATGCGCCCGACCATGCCCTGATCGCAACGCCCATCGGCATGATCAGATTGGTGGCCGATGGCGATACACTCGCACACACCGCGATCGAACCCGATAACAGCGATCCCGAACGTCCCGGCCCCACACCCGTCCTCCGTGAAGCCGAAGCGCAGATCCTCGCCTATTCCACGGGAAGCCTGCGCTATTTTGATCTTCCACTGACGCCCGCCGCCAGTCCTCGGGGCGAAGCACTGCGCGCCGGCATCGCCGGCATCGGCTTTAGCGACATGCTGAGCTATGGCGCGCTTGCCCGCAAGCTCGATTCCGGTCCTCGCGCGGTCGGCCAGGCCTGCGCGCGCAATCCCTTCCCCATCATCATCCCTTGCCACCGCGTACTGGCATCCGGCGACAAGCTCGGCGCCTATTCCGGTGGCCGGGGCCCAACGACCAAATTGTGGTTGCTCGACCACGAATCCCGTCACTCAGGAAAGGTACTCCCATGGCCGGCATGATCGCGATAGAAACTTTGGAAAAGGACGGCAGCTTCCAGGGCTATTGCGCCGAACCCGCCGGTGAAGCGCGCGGCGCGATCATCGTGATCCAGGAGATTTTCGGCGTGAACCCTGGTATCCGCAAGAAATGTGACGACTGGGCGGAGGCGGGGTATCTCGCCATCGCCCCCGATCTCTTCTGGCGGCTGAAGCCCGGCATCGAACTCGATCCCGATGTGCCCGCCGAATTTCAGGAAGCACTCGGCTGGATGGGCAAGTTCGACCAGACCCAGGGCATCGCCGACATCGAAGCGACGATCCATCTCACTCGCGCGAAGAGCGGCGGCAAGAAGGTCGGTTGTGTCGGCTATTGCCTCGGCGGGCGCCTTGCTTTCATGACCGCGGCGCGCACCGACATCGACGCATCCGTCGGCTATTATGGTGTCGGCATCGACGGGCTGCTGGGTGAGAAGCACGCGATCGCGCATCCCGTGCTGCTTCACGTTCCCACCGCCGATCATTTCGTCGGCCCCGATGCGCAGAAGGCGATGCATGACGGGCTCGACGATCATCCCAAGGTGACGATCCACGATTATCAGGGTCTCGATCATGGCTTCGCGGCGGAGATGAGCAAACGGCGCGACGAAACCGGTGCCGAGCTGGCTGACGCGCGCACCGCCGCCTTCTTCGCGGAGACGCTGGCATGAGCGACGCCTGGAGGCTGATCGTCCGCGAGCCAGGCGGTGTCGATGCCATCGAACGCGAGGATATCGAACTTCCCACCCCAGGCGTGGGCGAGTTGAGCATCCGCAACCAGGCCGTCGGCGTCAATTTCATCGATATCTATTATCGCACCGGTCTTTATCCGGCCCCCTCCCCAATCCTGATGGGGACCGAGGGTGCGGGAATCGTCGAGGCGGTGGGTGAAGGCGTCACCGATTTCGCACCGGGCGACCGGATCGCATATTTCGCCAAGCGCGGCAGCTATGCCACCCATGTCGTCGCCGATGCAGTCCGCAGCTTTCTCCTGCCGGACACGCTCGATTCCGAAACCGCCGCGGCAGCACTGCTCAAGGGCCTGACCGCCTGGTCGCTCGTCGAGCGCTGCGCCCGTGTCGAGCCCGGCCAATCGGTGCTGGTCCATGCCGCCGCCGGCGGCGTCGGATCAATCCTTGTCCAATGGCTCAAGGCCATCGGCGCCCATGTGATCGCGCATAGCGGATCGCCGGAAAAAGCGGCGGTCGCGACCCGGCTGGGCGCCGATGTCTCCCTGCATGGCAGCTTTGACGCGCTTGCGGCGGCCGTGCGCGCCGCGACCGATGGCCGTGGCGTTCATGCCGTGCTCGACGGCGTCGGGAAGGATAGCTGGGATGCCTCGCTCGCCTCGGTCGCCAAGCGCGGTATCATCGTCAGCTACGGCAATGCCAGCGGCCCCGTACCGCCGATCGCACCGCTGGTGCTCGCGCGCGCCGGATCGATCTTCCTCAACCGCCCGACCGTCTATGACTGGATCGAGTTGCCTAGCGATCGGGCGCAAGGATGGAACAGGCTTACCGAGATGCTCGCTTCAGGAGCGGTGAAGATCGAGATCGGTCAGCGCTATCCGCTCGCCGACGCCGCCGAGGCCCATAGGGCGCTCGAATCGCGCAAGACAGTGGGTGCGACGGTCCTCTTGCCCTGATCCCCTATCCGGCCCGGATCGTCGACGCGCGTCCAGATCTGGGACTTGCAGCCGATCCGGCCAATCAAGCAGCCCGCTCCCTTGAGCGTGCGCGCATTCATCACCGTGATCGTGCCTGAAAAGGTCTTGCCGATATCGGGCACGAACACCTTGCCGCGCCAGACCCCATTCCTCTCCTGAACGAATCCGCTGAAAAGCTGCGCGCCGATCAGTTCCTCGGTTCCGCCCCTCCGTGCATCCGCCTTGGCCTTGTCACTCGCCCAGATCACAGTGCCACACATGGTCTGGCCACAGGGATGAGCGCGAATATGGACGCTGTTGCTCGGGTTGCGCCAGATTCCCCGCGATCGGTCAGCCGGGGCCGCTTGCGCCAGCGCCGGCAGCATCGCGACGATGATCAACGGCAGGCGAAGCATGCCGATCATGCCGCATTCGCCACTCTTCGCGATTCCGTCAGAATATCCCATGCGGCGATGAACAATGCCGCAATGACGGGTCCGATCACGAATCCGCTGAATCCGAACACCTCGAGCCCGCCAAGCGTCGAGATCAACACGATATAATCAGGCATACGCGCATCTCGGCCGACAAGGATCGGGCGCAGGATATTGTCGACCATGCCGATGACGAACAGACCGCAGAAGACCAGCAATATACCCTGCCAGATCGCGCCCGTCGCCAGCAGGTAGATCGCGACCGGCACCCAGACCAGTCCCGTGCCGATCGCGGGCAACAGCGACAGGAATCCCATCATCACGCCCCAGATCAGCGCCCCCTGGATCCCGAGCAAGCCAAATACGATGCCGCCGATCGTCCCCTGCAGGATCGCCACGATCACGCTGCCCTTGATGGTTGCCCGGATCACCGCGACGAAGCGGTCGGCAAGCGCCCCGCTCTGCTCCGGCCGCAGCGGCACCGCCGCATGGAACCGTGCGACCAGCCCGTCGCCGTCACGCAGCAGGAAGAACAGCAGATAGAGCATCACGCCAAGCGCGACGAGGAAACCGAACGCGCTTTGCCCGATCAGGAAAGCCTGAGCGGCGAGCGAACGGAAACTGCTGGTGATGCCCGCCGCGATCAGTTCGCGCACCGCGCCGATATTGGTGAGCCCCATCCGCCGCAGCATGCTGCGCGCCCAGCCCGGCAGAATCTGCTGCACTTCCTGGAAATAGAGCGCGAAATCGATCTGCCCGGTGCGGATCTTCACATAGATTGCCGATATCTCCTGCAGCAGGAAAATGCCGAGCAGGATCGCTGGCACGATCACCATCGCCACGATCACGAGCAGCGTCATCAGCGCCGCGATATTGCGCCGCCCACCCAATCGGCGTGCGAAGCGGTGATTGAGCGGCGCGAACAGGATCGCCGCGACCAGCCCCCACAGGATCGCGCCGAAGAACGGCTCGACCACCCATGCGAGCGCCAGCGAGATGACGACGACCAGCGCCAGGAAAGTCCGATCCTCGAGCTTCGTCATCATCCCCCCAAAAGACGCACCGACCTTACGCGTCGACCGGATTCAACCGGAAGGCGTTCAATACAACAAAGCGCGCGATCCGTGAATCACGCGCCTTGTGTCAGGTCTCAGGAAACCGTGCCTTCAGAACAGGCTGATCAGTCCCACGCCGGGATCCACGATGCCGTCATAGATCATCTTGCCTGCGACATAGAGGATCACCAGCAAGCCGACATAGGCAATCCATCGATAACGCTCGATATATTTCGCGATGATGTTCGCGGCGATACCCATCAGCACAACCGAGAGCAGCAGACCGATGATCAGGATACCGGGATGCTCGCGCGCGGCACCCGCTACCGCGAGCACATTGTCCAGGCTCATCGACACGTCGGCGAGCGCGACCGCCCAGGCGGCGGCGGCGAAGCTCTTGGCCGGGCGAACGCCGGAGAACTGGTCGCCGTGGATTTCGGGGGAATCGCCGCTGCCCGCAGGATGGAGCTCGCGATACATCTTCCACGCCACCCAGAGCAGCAGCACACCACCAGCGAAGATCAGCCCGATGATGCCAAGCAGCCAGCTCACCACCAGGGCGAAGGCGATGCGCAGCACCAGCGCGGCGATGATGCCGATCATGATGACGCGCTTGCGCTGATCGGCCGGCAAGCCGGCCGCCAGAGCGCCCACGACGATCGCATTATCGCCCGCCAGGACGATATCGATCATGAGCACCTGGACGAACGCCGACATCTGCGCCGGATGCCCGATGTTCGAGAAATCGCTGACGATATGATGCCAGATGTCGAGCGGCGAACCGATCGAGCCGGCCGCAGCTGCGGAAAGTGCGAGAAGATCGATCATCGTGCCCCCGAACGCCCAGCCAGTCTTACTGGTTCATCGAATCGAAGAAGTCTTCGTTGGTCTTCGAATCCTTCATCTTGTCGAGCAGGAACTCCATCGCGTCGATGGTGCCCATCTGCATGAGAATGCGGCGCAGTACCCACATCTTCGAAAGCTTGCTCTTGTCGACCAGCAGCTCTTCCTTGCGGGTGCCGGACTTGCCGACATCCAGCGCCGGGAAGATGCGCTTGTCCGCCACCTTGCGGTCGAGCACGATTTCCGAATTGCCGGTGCCCTTGAATTCCTCGAAGATCACTTCGTCCATGCGGCTGCCGGTATCGATCAGCGCGGTGGCGATGATCGAGAGCGAGCCGCCTTCCTCGATATTGCGCGCCGCGCCGAAGAAGCGCTTCGGGCGCTGCAGCGCGTTGGCGTCGACGCCGCCCGTCAGCACCTTGCCCGAACTGGGCACGACGGTGTTGTAGGCGCGGCCGAGGCGCGTGATCGAATCGAGCAGGATCACGACGTCCTTCTTGTGCTCGACCAGGCGCTTGGCCTTCTCGATCACCATCTCGGCGACCTGGACGTGGCGCTGCGCGGGTTCGTCGAAGGTGGAGGAGATGACCTCACCCTTCACCGAACGCTGCATGTCGGTCACTTCCTCCGGCCGTTCGTCAATGAGCAGCACGATCAGGAAGACTTCGGGATGATTGTCGGTGATCGCCTTGGCGATGTTCTGCAGCAACACGGTCTTGCCGACGCGTGGCGGCGCCACGATCAGCGCGCGCTGGCCCTTGCCCTGCGGCGAGACGATGTCGATCACGCGGGCCGACTTGTCCTTGACCGTGGGATCGAGCGTGTCGAGGTTGAGCTTCTGCTCGGGATAGAGCGGCGTGAGATTGTCGAAATTGACACGGTGGCGCACCGCATCCGGATCGTCGAAATTGACCGAGATCAGACGGGTCAGCGCGAAATAGCGCTCACCATCCTTGGGGCCGCGGATCTCGCCTTCGACGGTATCGCCGGTGCGCAGGCCGAATTTGCGGACCTGGTTGGGCGAGATGTAGATGTCGTCGGGGCCCGCCAGGTAATTGGCTTCGGGGCTGCGCAGGAAACCGAAGCCGTCCTGGAGCACCTCGATCGTGCCCATGCCCATGATCTGAGTGCCGTTCTCGGCCTCGACTTTGAGGATGGCGAAGAGCAGGTCCTGCTTGCGCAGTGTCGACGCGCCCTCGACGCCCAGTTCCTCGGCCATTTCGACGAGTTCGGCGGGGGATTTCTTTTTGAGTTCTTTAAGATGCATTGATGGAGTCCGATTGGTATTCGGGTGATGATTGGGATGTCCGTGTTGGCGGATCGGCTTTGAAGGGAAGTCGCTCGCGCACGGACGGCCGAGGACGGAATTCGCCGAAAGGGTTAAGCGGCGCTTCCGCGCAAGTCAACCGCGATCAGATCGCCGGATTCAGAACGGGCGGACGACGGCGAGGATGACGATCACCGCCGCGGCGATGCCGGGCACCTCGTTGAGCAGCCGCAGGGTTCGCTCGGGCAGCGGTCGTTCGCCTCTGGCGAGCTTCTTCGCATAGCCGACCATCCAGCCATGGTAACCGCTCAGCGCGAAGACCACGGCGAATTTCAGATGAAACCAGCCCTGAGAGAACGCGTCGGCATTCAGCGCCAGCGTCAGGCCCAGCACCCAGACGACGATCATCGACGGGGTGATGATGATCCGCCGCAGCCGGGTTTCGCGTTCCACCCAGCGGGCGTCCTCGGGCGACCCCGGCGGGCTTTCCTGATGATAGACGAAGAAGCGCGGAAGCATGAACATGCCCGCCATCCAGAAGATGACGAAGATGATATGCGCCGCCTTCACCCACAGCGTGGCTGCACCCAGGAAGCCGGCCATTTCGCTCATCGCGCCCCGCCCCTCACGATCGCCAGCAACTGCTCGACATGCGCGATGGGCGCATCGGGCAGGATGCCATGGCCGAGATTGAAGATATGGGGGCGGTCGGCGAAAGCCGCAAGGACCCGCTTCACCCCACGCTCGAGCGCTTCGCCTCCGGTGATCAGCGCCAGCGGATCGAGATTGCCCTGCACCGGCAGATCGGCGGGCAGCGTCGCCGCCGCCCATTGGGGATCGACCGTCTCGTCCAGCCCGATCGCGTCGACCCGGGTCTCGCGTGCATAGGCGGCAAGCTTGCCCCCGGCGCCCTTTGGAAAGCCGATGATCGGGGTGTCGGGATGACGCGCACGCAATCCGTCGACGATCCGTGCTGTCGGTGCGATCACCCAGCGTTCGAACTGATCGGGCGACAGGCTGCCGGCCCAGCTGTCGAACAGCTGCACCGCGTCCACGCCCGCTTCGATCTGACCGGACAGGTAATCGATCGTCATCGCCGAGATCGCTTCGACGATCGCATCGAAGGCCTGCGGATCGCGATAGGCGTAGCGCCGCGTCTCTCCCTGTTCGCGGCTTCCCTGGCCCGCGACCATATAGGTGGCGACCGTCCAGGGCGAACCCGCGAAGCCGAGAAAGGTCGTCGCCGCCGGCAGCCCGGCGCGCACCATGCGCACCGTTTCGTATACAGGATCGAGCCGCGAGGGCACCGTGCTCAGCGATTCAAGCGCATGATCGACCAATGGGGGTGAAAGCCGCGGTCCCTCCCCCGCTTCGAAGCGCAGATCCTGACCCAGCGCATGGGGCACGATCAAAATGTCGGAAAACAGGATCGCGCCGTCGAATCCGAAGCGGCGGATCGGCTGCAACGTCACTTCGGCTGCCGCCTCGCTGTCGTTCACCAGTTCCAGGAATCCACCCTTATCGGCACGAAGCGCGCGATATTCGGGCAGATAACGCCCGGCCTGGCGCATGAGCCAGACGGGGGGCACCGGGCGGCGCTCACCCTTGAGCACGGAGAGCAAGGGTCGCGTTTCGGTCGGTCGGTCGCTCAGAACGGCTCTCTTCTTCTATCTAGAGTCTTTGGAAATAAGGATGATGAATGATGTTGGGCAGGGAAGAGCGGGACTTATCGCCTGTCCGCATCTTTGCCAACAGCTTGACTCCGACAGGACCGCGATTCAGCGCATGAGTCGTATCGCTCATCCCCGTTATCCACAGACTCGTCCGCGGGGATGATTGGCTGTTGAAAACCCGTGGATTGAATCCGGATCTGCGTGGATGAAAAGGGCCATCGCGGCTTTCACTGGAAAAATCCCCACTTTATCCACAAAGATATGTCGATGACCCGCTTGCACCTCCATCTCCTGTCCGATTCAACCGGCGAAACGCTGGAGAATATCGCCAAGGCGGCGCTGGCCCAATTCGACGGGGTCGAGACGATCAAGCATTTCTGGCCGATGGTCCGATCTGAAGGTCATCTCGATCGTATCCTGATCGATATCGCCCAGAATCCCGGCCTTGTCCTGTTCACGCTGGTCAATGTCGAAACCCGTCGAAAGCTCGAGGCGCGTTGTCGCGCGCTGGGATTGCCGATGGTGGCGGCGCTCGATCCAGTGACCGATGCGCTATCGAACCTGCTCGGTCAGGAAGCCAAGGCGCGGCCCGGGCGCCAGCACACGCTGGACGCCGCTTATTTCGCGCGCGTCGACGCGATCCAGTTCACCATCGCGCATGACGACGGCGTCGGTTGGGAGAATTGGGAGGAAGCGGACATCGTTCTCGCCGGTGTTTCGCGCACGTCCAAGACGCCGACATCTATCTATCTCGCCAATCGCGGCTACAAGACGTCGAACATTCCGATCGTGCCGGAATCGCCGCCGCCCGACACGCTCTACCGGCTGCGTCATCCACTCGTCGTCGGCCTCACCACCAGCGCCGACCGGCTGATCCAGGTACGGCGCAACCGGCTGCTCTCGCTCAATCAGGCGCCCGAGACCGATTATGTCGATCAGGATGCGGTGACGCGCGAGGTCGCCTATGCCCGGCGTATCTTCGCCGACAATGGCTGGCCGGTGATCGACGTCACGCGTCGCTCGATCGAGGAGACCGCGGCTGCGATCATCAATCTCTACAATGAGCGCGCGGCCGGTCAGGATCCCGACGCATGACGTTGCTTCTCGCTTCGCAAAGCGCGGCACGGCGCGCCATGCTGGATGCTGCCGGGATCGCACACGACGCCATGGCGTCAGGTGTGGACGAAGAGGCCGCGAAGGCGGCGCTCCGGGCCGATGGCCTGTCGCCACGCGACCTGGCCGACGCACTCGCCGAACTGAAGGCGCTGCGCGTTTCAAACCGCGTGCCCGGCGCGATGGTGCTTGGCGGTGATCAGACGCTGGCGCTCGACGACGGCGCCATGCTCGACAAGCCTGTGAACCGGGAAGCGGCGGCGGAGCAGCTTCGTCTGTTGTCGGGGCGGACGCACATGCTCCACAGCGCGGCGGTGATCGCAGAAGCCGGTCGCCCGGTCTGGCGCCATGTCGATCGTGCCAGGATGACGGTGCGGCCTTTGTCCGAGGCGTTCATCCAATCCTATCTCGACCTGGAATATGAAGAGATCGCGGGCTGCGTCGGCGGCTATCGGATCGAAGGTCCCGGCGCGCAGCTTTTCGCGCGCATCGAGGGCAGCCATTTCACCATATTGGGCCTGCCGTTGCTGCCGTTGCTCGATTATCTGCGGATCAGGGGAGTATTGACGACATGAGCGCGCCTTATGCTGAAGTGATCGGCGATCCGATTTCGCATTCTAAATCGCCGCTGATTCACGGCTTCTGGCTGGAAAAGCTCGGGATCCAGGGCGCGTATCGCGCCGCGCATGTGACCGCCGACGCGCTGCCCGCCTATTTCGAGAGCCGCCGCGCCGACCCCTTGTGGCGTGGCTGCAACGTCACCGTTCCCCACAAATTGGCGGTGATGGAATTCGTCGGCGACCCCGGTGGCGTCCGTGACGGCATCGGCGCCATGAACACCGTGCTGCGGGCGCCTGATGGCGCGCTCACCGGCACGAACACCGATGCCGGCGGCTTCTTCACGCCCTTGTCCGATATTCCGCTCGCGGGCGCGCCAGTGACGGTGATCGGCGCTGGTGGCGCCGCGCGCGCGGTGCTGTTCGCCTTGTCGCGGATCGGCGTTGGCCCAGTCGCCATCCTCAATCGCAATGTGCTGAAGGGCGCGGGCCTGCTTGCCGCGTTCGGGCTCAAGGGCCAGGCCTTGCCGCTTGATGCGGCGCTGCCGCCATCGGCGCTTATCGTCAACGCCAGCACATTGGGCATGGCCGGCATGCCGCCGCTCGCGCCCGATCTTTCGGCCCAGCCCGAGGACTGCGTCGTCTACGACATCGTCTATGCGCCCTTGCAGACGGACCTTCTCGCCGCCGCTGAGGCGCGGGGACTGGAGACGATCGACGGGCTGGAGATGCTTGTCGGCCAGGCGGCGCTCGCTTTCGAACTGTTCTTCGGCGTGGCGTCGCCACGCGAACATGATGCGGAGCTGCGCGAGCGGCTGCTCGCGTGATCGTCGGCCTCACCGGATCGATCGGCATGGGCAAGTCCGCGGTGGCCGGCATGTTCCGGTCGCTGGGCGTGCCGGTCTTCGACGCGGATGCCGCGGTGCATCGGTTGCAAGGCCCTGGCGGCAGGCTGTTGCCCGCGATCGAGACGCTGTTCCCGGGGGCGACGAGCGCCGCCGGCATCGATCGGGCGGCGATCGGAAAAGCAGTGTTCGGCAATGCGCCCGCGCTCGCCGCGCTCGAACGCATCGTCCATCCGGCGGTCGCCGAGGAACGCCGCGGTTTTCTGCGCCGTCATCGGTCCCGGCCGATCGTGGTGCTCGATATCCCGCTGCTCTTCGAAAAGGGCGGCGCGGACCTGGTCGATCTCGTCGTCGTGGTGTCCGCACCCGCCTGGATGCAGCGGCGGCGCGTGCTGAAACGGCCCGGCATGACTGTCGAGAAGTTCCGCCGGATCCTGAAACTGCAGACTCCCGACGCGGTGAAGCGCCGCCGGGCGGACGTGGTGATCGAAACCGGTACGACCCGACAGCGAACGCGTGCCGAAGTGGCGCATCTCGTCACTTGCATGCGCGCGAAACTGCGCCGATAATCCCGGGAATGCGCGAAATCGTCTTCGACACCGAGACCACCGGCCTGAGCCCCCAGAATGGCGACCGACTGGTCGAGATCGGTTGTATCGAGCTGATCAATCGGGTCGAAACCGGCCGCGTCTTCCACGCCTATTTCAACCCTGAGCGATCGATGCCGAGCGAGGCGCACGCCGTCCACGGACTGTCCGAAACCTTCCTGTCCGATAAGCCGCTCTTTGCCGACAAGGTGGAGGAACTGCTCGAATTCATCGCCGACAGCCCGATGGTCGCGCACAATGCGCAGTTCGACTTTTCCTTCCTGAATCACGAGCTTGGCCTGTGCGCGCGGCCGATCGTGCTCACCGATCGCATGATCGACACGCTGGCGATCGCGCGGTCCCGCCATCCCGGCGCCAAGCACAGTCTGGATGCGCTTTGCTCGCGTTACGGCATCGATCGCAGCCACCGTGTCCTGCACGGCGCGCTTCTCGACGCCCAATTGCTTTCGCAACTCTATGTCGAGCTGACCGGCGGGCGGCAGATCGGCCTTATGCTCGCCACCGAGGAAAGCGCGCCGGTGAGCCGAATCGCCGAGTCGCGCGTTACTATCCAAGCGAACCGTCCGGTTCGTCCACCCCGTCCCCATTGCGCCAGCGCGGAGGAACTGGCGCGGCACGCCGAATTCGTGGCCCGGCTTACCGACCCGCTGTGGGTACAGGTCGGCCAGGCAGGTTGATCATCGCAGGGCGGCGCACCAGATGCGCCGACGCGAACAGCAAATGGAGAATGCCATGGATATCCGTGTTTCCGGTCATCAAGTCGACACCGGCGATGCGCTGCGCGCGCACGTTCAGGACCGTCTCGAGGGGATCGCGGACAAATATTTCTCACGTGCGCTGTCTGCCACCGTCACCTTCGGCAAGGGGCCGCACGATTACGGATTCCGCTGCGATATCGTCGCTCATGTGATGCAGGGCGTGATCCTGAAGGGCAGCGGTACGGGGCAGGAAGCGCATCCCTCCTTCGACGCGGCCGCCGAACGGATCGAAACCCAGCTTCGCCGCTACATGCGCCGGCTGAAGGATCGCCACGGCGTCCAGCAGGCGGCGGCGAGCGCGGCGCTCAACGGTCTCAACGGTTTTGACGCTGGCTATACCGTGTTCGATGCGGCCGAGGAGGTCGAGGAGCCGAGCGACAATCCGCCGATCATCGCGGAAACCCGGGTCGACGTACCCGATGCCAGCGTTTCCGACGCGGTGATGATGCTTGATCTGCGCAACACCAACGCGCTGCTGTTCAAAAACAGTGGCACTGGCGCTTATAATATGGTCTATCGCCGCGGCGATGGGACCATCGGCTGGGTCGAACCGCAGCGCGCCGCCTGACGGCGACGCCTTAACGCCGTGATATGCAACGACTTTACCGGGGGCTAAAGGCGGGAGCGATTCCCGCCGAATCGGAACTGATATGAACGATTTCAGCGACATTCTTACCCCCGGCACTGTCGTTGCCGGCCTTTCGGTCTCGGCCAAGAAGCAATTGTTCCAGCAACTCGCGGCGCTGGCGGAAAAAAACGGCGGCATCGACGCGCGTGTCGTGATCGAACGTCTGTCCGAACGCGAACGGCTGGGATCGACCGGCTTTGGCGGTGGCGTCGCGATTCCACATGGCAAGATCGAGGGGCTCGAACGCGTCGTCGGCGTATTTGCGCGTCTCGATCAGCCGATCGATTTTCAGGCGATCGACGATATGCCAGTCGATATCGTCTTCATGCTCCTGTCCCCGCCCGATGCAGGGGCGGAGCATCTCAAGGCGCTGGCGCGCGTCA
Organism: Sphingomonas sp. FG14; assembly: GCF_057809675.1. Taxonomy (NCBI): domain Bacteria; kingdom Pseudomonadati; phylum Pseudomonadota; class Alphaproteobacteria; order Sphingomonadales; family Sphingomonadaceae; genus Sphingomonas; species Sphingomonas sp. FG14. The sequence goes on from NZ_JBMDKK010000004.1 coordinate 271,479, forward strand.
GCCGCGCGCTGCGCGATCGTCCCTTCCTCGCCAAGCTGCGTGGTGCTGGCTCGGACGACGCGCTTTATGCGCTGCTCGTCAGCGCCGAAGCACGCGATGCCGCCTGAGGGCACGGGCGAAACCGCACGGGGCGAGGACGCCCATTTCCGGGCGCTTGAATCACTTTATCGCAGCGCGCCGATCAACCGGCTGTTCGAATCCGAACTCGAGATTCCCGAAGCCGGCTTTGCCCGAATCCGTTTCCAGGTGGACGACCGCGTTCATCATGCGGCGGGCGCCGCGCATGGCACCAGCTATTTCAAGATGCTCGACGATGCTGCTTTTTATGCGGCGAACAGCCTGGTCACCGATCATTTCCTGCTGACAACCGCTTTCAACCTGCTCTTCACTCGCCCGATCCACAATGGGCCGGTGATTGCGGAGGGGCGCTGGATCAGTGGTAAAAGGCGGGTCTATCTCGCCGACGCGCGGCTGATCGACGCCGATGGCGAGGAAGCCGCGCGCGGCACCGGCACTTTCATGCGATCGCGGATCCCGCTCGCCAGCTTGCCCGGATATCGGGACGCGCAGCGCGCATGACGCCGCGCCTGTCCAGCGCGATGCTGGTCGGTGCCCTGATCCGCAGGGTGCAAGCGGAGGGTGGATATGCGACGGTGCTGGCCAAGGGTGACGCCGGCGGCGGCGCGATCATCCTCATCTGCGCCGAAAGGGGCCAGGTCTCCGGGCTGTTCGAACGGATTCTGGATATGGGCGGGGCATATGCCTGGGCACCATGTGGGCCACGCGATACCACCGACGCGCCAGAAATATCACAATATCTGGAGCGTCGGCGCACACGCGACCCCGATATATGGATCGTCGAACTGGATATCGCAGACGCTGAACGGTTCGCCGCTGAAACGATCGGTCCAGCTTGACTCCATTGCGCTGCAATAACAGAGCCGCACGACTTCAATGCGCCAGACCGTCTTGCGGGATGTATCGGCAAGGACGGTAGCGCAGTCGGGGGACAAATCGGGGGTGCGGTGTTTGGAGTATGCGCCCCGCCAGATGCGTCAACCGCACTAACGATTGTCTGATGAGTCCTGTTCTGCGCGCCGCAAGCTATGCGGCGATCATCTTTTGTGCCGCATCGGCCGCCGTCCAGGCGGTTCCCTCGTTCGCGACCGGCACCACAACGACTCCGGCGTCCGCCGTCGAGATCGTCAAGAACGACCCCCTGATCATAGACGCCAACGTCGAAACCACGGCTGAGGTTCCCGAAGTCGAGGCAGAGCCCCGCACGCTGAGCGCGCTGGTGGCTGCCGAACAGACCCGTGAAGACCTGACCGCCGAGCTGGAATGCCTGGCTGGCGCCGTTTACTTCGAAGCACGCAGCGAATCGCTCGACGGCCAGCTCGCCGTCGCCGATGTGATCCTCAACCGCGCCGATTCCGGCCGTTTCGCCAGCACAGTTTGCGGTGTCGTTCACCAGCCCGGCCAGTTTTCGTTCGTGCGCGGCGGCCGTATGCCCGCGATCAATCGCAACAGCCAGGATTGGCGGGAAGCAGTTGCGATCGCGCGGATCGCTGAAAAGGATCGCTGGGAAAGCGCGGCATCGGACGCGCTCTTCTTCCATGCCACGCACGTCTCGCCGCGCTGGAAGCTTCGCCGGATCGCGACCGTCGGAAACCACGTCTTCTATCGCTGATCGGTTTGGAGGGGCTTCGCCCCTCCTTCCATTCGTTCACGTCTTGTTCTAGACTGGCGGCATGACCGCTGTCCGCCTGACTTGCGCATCCAATCCTCTGCCCGTGACCGCCGCCGATGTGGCGCGCGGAGTCGCGCGGCTGTTCCTGGCACATGACATGGTCGCGCTGGTGGAAGTGCCGCTGGGCAATGGCAGGCGCGCCGACATCATGGCTCTCGACGCAACCGGCCGGCTTACCATCGTCGAGATCAAGGTCGCGCGCGGCGATCTGCTGGGCGACATGAAATGGCCGGACTATCTCGATTATTGCGATCGCTTCTTCTGGGCGGTGCCGCCGGGATTCGACGCATCGCCGCTCGACGGCGAATTCTTCATGCCCGATCGCACCGGCGTGATCATCGCTGATCGCTATGACGGTGCCATCATCCGCGAAGCGCGTTCGACGCCCCTAGCCGGAGCCCGGCGCAAGGCGGAGACGCTGCGCTTCGCCAGGCGCGCTGCCGGGCGGCTGCTGGGCACCCTCGATCCGGATATCGTGCTTCCCGACGGCGCCTGAAACAGCCGGGCAACCTCGTTCGAGATCGCCCGGCGTGACGGGACTCAATCCTCGTCGTCGGACTCGTCTTCGTCCCCTTCCTCACCGTCGTCTTCCTCGTCACCGGCCTCGGCCTCATCATCCTGATCGTCGTCTTCGGCGACTTCGGCTTCATGTCCGGCGTCGACCTGGGTTTCGTCGATCGTGTCGAGGATTTCGTCGTCCTGCTGGGTTTCGATGTTGGACATGATGGTCTCCGCTGGCGAATCGGCCGCATCGGTGCGGCCCGCCAGAGACTGTCATCGCAATGCGTCAGGCTGTTTGCGGAACGGCGACAGCTTTGCGTCGGCCACCAGGAAAGGAATCGTGGTGTAGCAGGAAAGGCCCCGCTGCCTCCGTCTTATTCAGCGTCACGCGCCGGAAGCCGTGCCGCGATCTTGGCGACGTCGTGGCTGAAGATCGCGAGATCATGTACCTTGCCGTCGCGGCGCATGACATGGTCCTTGAGCAGCGCTTCCGCGCGAAAGCCGAGATTCTGGAACAGCGCGATCGCGCCGGTCTGGTCTGGCGTCATCCGCGCGGTCAACTTCTTGAGGTCGCGATCGACGGCGATTCGAAAGCTCTCCTGCAGCATGGTGCGGCCAAGCCCGCGTCCGCGCATCTCGATCGAGACCAGCAGCCGCACTTCGCCGACATGCGGCGACCAGCCCAAAGGATCGCGCATGATCGCCGATGTGGCGACGATACCCTGCGGGCCAACCGCGACCAGACTGTCGATATGGCCATCGTCGATCCGCGCGAGCCAGGCCTCCACCACCTTGCGATTCTTGAGGTCACGGCCGACGAAGAGCAGGTCATGTTCGGGCAGCGCGCGCGCGAAGCGCAGCATCGCTTCCTGATCTTCGGGATGGAAGCGGCGAATCTCCAGCGTCATGTCGCCGTAATCGATCGTCCGGACGGGCTCGGTCATCGTCAACGCTCCTGAAGCTCGTGAATGAAGCAGCCGGGGCGCAAGAGTCTCTGGCCAGTCATGCAGCCATGATTGGCGCGCCGTCCGGCCGCGTCAAGCGGCGAACGCGCGCTCTCCGTGCCGCACCGACATTCGATGACTGCCCGAGACCACCTGGCTGCGCTGCCGCACGGTTTCCATGAATACCCATTCGCCGTTCACGCGGTCCGGCGTGATCTCGATCGCCATATAGCCGCGATGGCTGGTGTCCGCCCATTTCAGTTCCGGGCTGGAGCCGCGCACCATGCGCGCGACGGTGTCCGGCGTTGCGGTGAGATAGGCCTCGTATCCGGGCGAGGAGACACTATGGCCGCCGAACTCGACGCCGGCACGGCCATGTGTACCGGGCAACTCGAACGCCCAGCCATTATGGCTGTCGCCTGAAAGCACGACCAGATTCGCGTCGGCGGCTTCGGCGGCGTCCAGCATGCGCGCGCGCGATGCCGGGAAGCCACCCCAATCGTCGAGGTTGCCGGCGATGCCCGCCTTGGTCGCGGCGATTCCGCCCTTTGTATAGGCGACAAGATAGTCGGGTGCGTCCGCCGCGAGCAGGCTCAGCGCGTCGGGTGGGGTGAACAGCCGCCCCATATTCGTTTGCTGCGCCAGGATCTGCCAGCGCGCGCCGCGCTTGACCGACGCGGCTAGCGTATCGGTCACCCATTTTTCCTGCACCAAGCCCATCATCGTCCGCGCAGGATCCTCGAGCACCGATCGATCCCTGAGCGCTTCAGTCATCTTCAGTTCGCGCGACCGGCCCGTGACGCGGGTTTCCGGGCGCAGCAGCGTCGCGAGATCGCCGATCTCGTACCCGCTCCAGGCAGCGTCGGACACGGGCAGCCATTCATGCCAGGCTTGAAGCGCCGCCGCCTTGCGCGCCGCGAAATCGCCTTCTTCACTCTGGTGATTCTCGGCGCCGTCAGTCCAGGTGTTGTTGGCGACTTCATGATCGTCGATCTGGGCGATCATCGGGAACAGCTGATGGATGCGTTGAAGATCGGGATCGCTGCGATAGCCCGCATAACGCAGCCGATAGTCGGCGAGATGGAGGAGTTCGCCCGGCGGATCGATGATGCGTCCCTTCACCGCCTCCGGAAGCTTTGGATAGGTGCCGCGCGGATATTCGTAGAGATAATCGCCGAGGTGGACCATCAGGTCCAGATCGTCGCGCGCCGCCGCATGGCCATAGGCATTGAACCAGCCAAAGGGCAGGTTCGAACAGGAAAAGACGCCTAGGCCGAAGCGTGCGCAGGGGCCGGCGGGCAGCGTCCTCGTCCGCCCGATCGGTGACACTGTGCCGTCGGGGGTCGCGAAGCGATAATAATACCAGCGTCCCGGCTCCAGCCCGCTGACGACCGTTCGCGCGGTGAAGTCGGCATCGGCGCGCGCGACGGCCTTGCCGCCGGCGACGATGCGCTCGAATCGGGGTGTTTCGGAAAGCTCGACGGCCAGCGCCGTTTCGGCGCCGCTCGTGGGTACGTAGCGGGTCCAGAGCAATATCGAATCGGGTCCGGGCTCGCCGCTCGCGACATTGTGGGTGAAGCCGCGCGCGCCGAACAGGCTGGCCGCGGCATGCGCACCGCCGGGAAGGAGCAACGCCCCGAGCCCCATGCTGCCGCCCAGAATCAGGCTGCGACGATCGATCCGTATTGTCATGCCATCTCCAATCCGGTGTTCGTCTGCACGCGGTTCATGATGGCTGTGTGACGCCGTGCGCGCGGCTTCGCAATGCGTCCGTGATCAAACGCGCTCGGCTCGGCTCACCGCATCGGCCGCCCGGAGCGCGGCCAGGATACGCATCAGGTGATGGAGGTCGTTCACTTCAAGATCGACCGTGAAATGGTGGAAGCTGGTATCGCGATTCTCCATCCTCAGATTGAGGATGTTGGCTTTGTGCGTGCCGAATATGCCCGCCATCACCGCGAGCGCGCCGGGCTCGTTCTTCAGCACGACGCTCAGCCGCGCCGTTCCGCTTTCGGATGCTTCACCCCAGGCCAGGTCGATCCAGTCGGCATCGATGCCGTCGCTCAGCCTTTCGCAGTCGATCGTATGGACCTCGATCTCCTCGCCCGGCCGGCGCAGGCCGACGATCCGGTCACCGGGCACGGGATGGCAGCATTCGGCGAGGCGGTAGGCGACGCCGGGGGTGAGGCCGCGGATCGAGATCGCCTCGCGTTGCTTGGGTGGAGACTTGCCGGCGATATCGGTGCCCGTCGACCCCGGCATCAGGGCTTCCATCAGCTCGGTATCGGAGATGAGCTGCTTGGCGATCGCCTCCATCAGGGTCGGCTCGTCCTGCTTCTTCAGGCGCTTCAATGCCTGCGCCAACGCTTCCTGGCCGAGCTGGGTGGGCAGGCGCTTGACGATCTCGTCATAGATCTTGCGGCCAAGCGAAATGCTTTCGTCGCGTTCCTTATGGCGCACGAAACGCCGGATCGCGGCGCGCGCCTTGCCCGTCGCCACGAAATTGAGCCAGCCGGGCTGCGGTTCCTGCCCCTTGGACTTCAGGATCTGCACCTGATCGCCATTTTCGAGCTGGGTGCGCAGCGGCACGACACGGCCATTGACCTTCGCGCCGACGGTCTGGTCGCCGAGATCGGTGTGCACGGCATAGGCGAAATCGACGGGCGTCGCGCCCTTTGGAAGCTGGTAGAGCTCACCCTTGGGCGTGAAGGCGAAGATGCGATCCTGGTACATCGCCATGCGCGTATGTTCGAGCAGCTCCTCGGCGCTGTCAGCATTTTCGAGGATCTCGATCAGGTCGCGGATCCAGCCGGCCTGGACGTCCGATGTGCCGTTCTGCTTGTACGCCCAATGCGCCGCCAGACCATATTCGGCCTGGGCATGCATCGCCCGGCTGCGGATCTGGATTTCGATCCGCGTGTCGCCGGCATGCATCACCGTGGTGTGGAGTGATTTGTAGCCGTTGCGCTTGGGGGTGGAGATATAGTCCTTGAACCGGCCCGGAACCATCGGCCAGCGCTGATGGATCACGCCGAGAGCGCGGTAGCATGCCTCGGCATCGGGCGTGATCACGCGGAACGCCATGATGTCCGAAAGCTGCTCGAAGCTGATGTGCCGTTCGGCCATCTTGCGCCAGATCGAATAGGGATGCTTCTCGCGGCCCGATACGTCCACTTCGACGCCGGCGCGCGACAGCAACAGCTTCAGGCCCGACGCGATCTTGGCGATGCGGTCGCCGCCTTCGCCCTGCAATTGCTCCAGCCGCTTGCTGATCGAGACATAGGCCTCCGGCTCCAACTCGCGAAAGGCGAGCGTCTGCATCTCCTTCATGAACTCGTACATGCCGATCCGCTCGGCGAGCGGGGCATAGATGTCCATGGTCTCCTTGGCGATGCGGCGGCGCTTCTCCTCGGACTTGATGAAATGCAGCGTGCGCATGTTGTGCAGCCGGTCGGCCAGCTTCACCAGCAGCACGCGGATATCGTCGGACATGGCGAGCAGGAACTTGCGGAGATTCTCCGCCGCACGCTCATTCTCGGTCTGCGCTTCGATCTTCGACAATTTGGTCACGCCATCGACGAGTCGCGCGACGTTTGTTCCGAACAGCCGCTCGATCTCTTCGTGCGTCGTCAGCGTGTCCTCGATCGTGTCGTGCAGGATCGCGGTCACGATCGTCTCGTCGTCAAGGTGCAGGTCGGTCAGGATGCCAGCCACCTCGATCGGATGGCTGTAATATGGGTCGCCGGAAGCGCGTTTCTGGCTGCCATGCGCCTTCATCGAAAACACATAGGCGCGATTGATCAGCGCTTCGTCCGCATCGGGGTCATAGCTCAGGACCCGGTCGACCAGTTCATATTGCCGCAGCACAACGCCCATCTGGGGTGTCGCGCCCCGATCATGCAAGCTTTTTGGCGGAAGAAAGCGACATTTGCGCAACTAGGGTTGCAAAAAAGCGGCACGCGATCGGGGGATCGCGTGCCGCATCATCGCAACAGCTTGGGAAGAGGGGTTCTGCTCAAGCCTTGGCGTTGCACTTGGCGAGCGCGTCGGTGTCGAACTGTTCGGCGCCGGCGCGGAAGGATTCGATCTGCCCGACTTCCTTGACGAGCGATTCGCAGACAAAGGCGGCGCGGCTCTTGCCCTTGGTGTTGGACGTGCAGCCATCGGCGCCGCATTTCCAGACGGTGTCGCGAACGACAAGCTTCGCCGCGCTCGATGCGGCCACCGGCTTGGCCGAATAAAAGGCGCCGGCGGGCTGCGCGCTGGCCGCCGTGGCGGACAGCAACAGGACGGACATGACCGCCGAGGCGGCCAGGGAAGCGGTGCGGAGCATGGGGAGGCCCTTTCGAAGGAATTTAAGTTGCGAATCACTACTTACCAAGGTAGATTTTTAGTTGCAACTGAAAACGTATATTTTTTGCGCGACCGATTTTTTTGAGTTAGGCTGTGAACATGGGATTGAGAGAACCGCTCAAGCTGATCGCCGAGGATTGCGGATTGCCGGTGGCGCTGGAGGCAATGGGCGAGCGCTGGTCGTTCATGATCCTGCGCGCCGCCTTCAACCGCATCTATCATTTCGAGGAGTTTCAGTCGGAACTCGGAATTGCGCGCAATATCCTGGCGAACCGGCTGTCGCGGCTGGTCGATCACGGCATTTTGATGCGCAACCCCTGCCCCGACGATCGCCGCAAGATCGAATATCGGCTGACCGAAAAGGGCCTGGCGCTGTTGCCGGCGATGATCGCGCTCCGTCAATGGGGCGAGCAATGGGGATCAGGCATCCCGTCGACGCCGGTGCTTGTCGACGAGCGGGATCATCAGCCGATCCGGCCCGTCACCATCCGCGCGCATGACGACCGTGTGCTGGGCGCGCAGGATCTGTGCTGGCGACAGGCCGAGGAGATTCGGCCGCTCAGCATGTCACGCGAAGAGGAAGCGCAGGCCGCCGAATAAGCGCACCGCGCAGACTATTTTCACCAAAAACGATGGATATAGGGCGTCGGCCACAACGGCAGACGCCCGGATATCGAATCAGCCGTCGTAATCGGCGCCCAGATTCTGGTTGCGCGGCGGCGCGGCGGCGGTCAGGCGAAGCGCCTCGGCCGACTGGCTCAGCGAGCCGATCTCGTCCGCGACATCGTCGTCGTCGATCTGGACGCGCTGCAGGTTGGAAACCACTGCTTCGCTGAGATCTTCGGGGTGAACGGTCTCGTCGGCGATCTCACGCAGGGCGACGACCGGATTTTTGTCACGGTCGCGATCGATGGTCAGCTCCGCGCCGCCCGAGATCTGGCGCGCGCGCTGTGCCGCGAGCAGAACCAGATCGAAGCGGTTCGGAATCTTGTCGACGCAATCTTCGACAGTAACGCGCGCCATAGTCGCTCCACCAATCCTCTAGGCGATTTCACGTCGGATATCATCCGATGAGTCGGAAATCACGGAAAACAAGCCATAAGCATAGTCTGTCTCGCTGTCATCCAGGCAAGCCAGGCTCTGCTGATATCGGAAAGGCGGCGAGGTAGCGACGACGGCGCCGGATGTCAAGGAAATGCGGCTTTTCCCTTGCTCTCCGCGCCTTGCACACCCATGAATCGGATATGGCTTTGGCGGCTCCGATCGTGATCGACGACGTTCCCACGCTGGACGGCAACCGGCTGGAGCTGGTCGTCGACGGTCCCGCGAGCTGGGCGGCGCTGATCACGCTGATCGAAGGCGCCAGGACCAGCCTCAAACTCTATTATTACATCTTCGAGGGCGACGAATCCGGCCGCGCGGTGCGCGAGGCGCTGCTCGACGCGATCAATCGCGGCGTTTCCGTGTCGCTGATCGTCGATGGTTTCGGCAGCAGCAACACGCCGCCGGCCTTCTTCGCGCCGCTTGTCGAGGCTGGATGCGACACCTGTCGCTTCCTGCCGCGTTTCGGGCGGCGCTATCTGCTGCGCAACCATCAAAAGATGGCGATCGCCGATGGCCGTGTCGCGATCATCGGCGGATTCAACATCGCCGATGATTATTTCCGGCCGCCCTCGGCGGGCGGCTGGCACGATCTCGGGCTGGAGATCGAGGGACCGGCCGTCCATTGGCTGTCGCGCTATTTCGATGCGCTGATGATCTGGGCGCGACTGGAGCGCCCGAGCCTGCGCCGGCTGCGCAAGCTGCTGCGCACGATGCAGCATCATGCGCGCGGGCGGCTGCAATGGCTGCTGGGCGGGCCGACGCGCCGGCTGAGCGCCTGGGCGCGATCGGTGAAGCACGATCTGGAACATGCCCGTTCGGCGGACATGATCGAGGCCTATTTCTCGCCGGGCCGTTCGATGCTCAAGCGCATCAAGCGCGTGGTGAAGCGCGGCGGGCGATCGCGGATCGTGACCGCGCGCCTGTCGGACAATGGCGCGACGGTCGGCGCCGCGCGCTTCCTTTATGGCGGGCTATTGCGGCGGAATGTCGAGGTTCACGAATATGTGCCGGCCAAGCTGCACATGAAGCTGATCGTGATCGACGACGTCACCTATATCGGATCCGCCAATTTCGACATGCGCAGTCTGTTCCTCAACCTGGAGTTGATGCTCCGCATCGACGACGCGGCATTCGCCGCCCGGATGCGGGCCTTTTTCGAAGCCGAACTCGCCGATTGCGAGCGGATCACGCCGGAGATCCACAAGGCGAATGCCGGCTTCGTCAATCGCCTGAAATGGGCGCTGTCCTATCTGGTGGTCGGCGTGGCCGACTATACGGTGACGCGCCGGCTCAATTTCGGGCTGGACTGACGCCTAATCCTTCCAGGCCCAGTAGAGCTGGGCCGGGGGCACGTTCCACCATTCGATCGCGTGATCGATGCGCTCGAAATTGGGCGCCAGGAAGTCGTAGACCTTGGGGGAGAATTGATAGACGAGGAACGCGCCGCCCGGGCGGATCGCCGCGGCGGTCTCCTCGGCGATCTTCGGGCCGATGCCGGCGGGCAGGGTGGAGAAGGGCAGGCCGGACAGGACATAATCGGCATGTTCAGCGCCATGTTCGGCGATGATGCGGCGAACGTCCGCCGCCGATCCCAGCACCGGCACGAAGCGCGGATCGGGAATCTCCTCGCTCAGATAGGCGATGAAATCGGGATTGGTGTCGATCGCGATCAGCTTCGCGTCGTTGGGAAGCTTCTTGAGAACCGGTCGGCAAAAGGTACCGACGCCCGGGCCATATTCGACAAAGATCTTGGTATTGGCCCAGTCGACCGGGCCGAGCATCTTCGCGATGGTCGCGTCGGATGACGGGATGATGGATCCCACCATCACCGGGTGCTTTAGAAAACCTTTGAAAAACATCGCCAAGGGGCCGGTTCGCCGCGTCATACGCCGCATCCAGGCGGGAAGCTTGCGCCCGGTCTTCGCGGATGATGCGGTCATGTAATCCCCTTTGGGCGTTTATCGAAACACTGGCAGTCGCAAATAAACCGGCCTTGTTCAAGCATCTCTAAACGCTTCCGTCGTCAAGCCTATCCTTCCTTGCGCCAGCCCGGCGCACTATCAGGCCGCATGGACGCGAATCGGACAGGGGAGGACGCGCTCGCGATCGTGGCCGATCGCGAGCGCAGACGCGATTTCGGCCTGCTTTTCGTCGTGATGCTGACGGTGGCGGCGGGCAACACGGCGATGCAGTCGGTCCTGCCCGCGCTTGGCCGATCTCTGGGCGTGATGGACAGCGCGGTCGCGGCGGCTTTTTCGGTCTCGGCCGCGATCTGGGTGTTCGCGGCACCCTTTTGGGCGAAGCGGCTCGATCACTACGGCCAGCGACGGCTGGTCATCACCGGCATGGTCGGCTTCACCGTCTCGACCCTGGCATGTGGATTGTTCCTGGCGGCCGGTATTCTCGGCTGGATCACGCCAGCCGCGGCATTCCTGTTGTTCATCCTCGGCCGGCTGATCTACGGTGCGTTCGGATCGGCGACGCCGCCCGCGGCGCAGGCGATGGTCGCGGTGCGCACCACGCGCGCCGAACGGACCAAGGCGCTGACCCTGCTCGCCTCCGCTTTCGGTCTCGGCACGATCCTTGGTCCCGCGCTTTCGCCCTATCTGCTATTGCCGGTGGTGACGATGGCGGGGCCCGCCTTCGTCTTCACGGTCGTCGGGATCGCGGTCGTGATCGCGGCGGCGAAGCTGCTGCCCGACGATCGCCCGGCGATCGACGAGGATGCGCGGGGCGCCGCGGTCGCCTATCCCACGATCGGCGGACAGTCCTCGGGCGCGAGCGTGACCGCGGCGACGGCGGGGCCGTCGCGCGATGTGCGGCTGCGCGATGCACGGATCTGGCCCTGGATGCTCGCAGGACTGGTGATGGGCCATGCCCAGGCGATGACCGGGCAGACGATCGGCTTTCTGCTGATCGATCGGCTGGGCGGAGAGCTGAGCGACGCGCTCCAGTCGACCGGCCTGGTGCTGATGATGGGGGCGGGGGCGGCACTGCTTGCACAATGGGGCCTGATTCCCATCCTCAACCTTGCCCCGCGCGCGCTGATCCTGATCGGCCTCGGCCTGTCGGCGGCGGGATGCGTACTCCTCGGCATCGCCGATTCGCTCCACGGCATCGCCACCGCCTATGCGCTCGCCTCGCTCGGCTTCGGTTTCGTCCGGCCGGGATTCACCGCTGGCTCGTCACTGGCGGTGGAGGCGAACGAACAGGGATCGGTCGCCGGCAAGACGACGGCGATCAACGGCGCGGCGTTCGTCTTCGGCCCCTCGCTGGGCGTCGGCCTGTACGAGGTTTGGCGGCCGCTGCCCTATGGCATCGCGGCCGCCGCACTCGTTCTGCTGATGGCTTATGCCTGGTTCAATCTGCGCCCTTCGGCCCACGAGGCTTGAGCATCCCCGGCGCGACGAAACCGATCGGATCGAGCTTCAATGCGTTCTGCTTCAGTTTCGACGCGATCGTCTCATATTCCTGTTCCATCTCGGGCGTGACAGACGCGCGCGTCTCGTCGAACGCCTTTTCGAAATGGTCCATGGTCACCTGCTTGATGTCGAGCGACTGGCGCAGCGCCGACAGGCCGGCGCGGCGGACCAGATCCTCCAGGTCGGCGCCGGTGAAGCGCTCGGTGCGCTCCGCGAGCTCATCGAGATCGACATCCTTGCCCAGCGGCATGCGGCCGGTGTGAATCGCCAGGATACGCCGCCGCCCGCTTCGATCGGGCACGGGCACATAGATCAACTCATCGAAACGACCGGGGCGCAGCAATGCGGGATCGACCAGATTGGGGCGATTGGTCGCGCCGATCACCACCACCGATTGCAATTCCTCCAGCCCGTCCATCTCCGACAGGATGGTGTTGACAACGCGCTCGGTCACCTGCGGTTCGCCAAGCCCGTTGCCGCGCGCGGGAACAAGGCTGTCGAGTTCGTCGAAGAAGATCACGGTCGGCGCCACCTGGCGCGCGCGCGCGAACAGGCGGGCGATCTGCTGCTCGCTCTCGCCATACCATTTGCTCAGCAGGTCCGACGATTTAGTCGCGATGAAATTGGCCTGCGCCTCGCGCGCCACCGCCTTGGCGAGCAAGGTCTTGCCCGTGCCTGGCGGGCCATAGAGCAGGAAGCCCTTGGCCGGACGGATGCCGAGCCGACGGAACGCGTCGGGATCCTTCAACGGAAGCTCCACGCCTTCCTTCAACCGTTCCTGTGCGACGTCGAGCCCGCCGATATCGTCCCAGCGCGTCGTCGGCATCTGGACCATCACTTCGCGCATGGCCGACGGCTGGACGCGCTTGATCGCGGCCATGAAATCCTCGCGCGTCACCGACAGCGTATCGAGCACATCGGCGGGAATCGATCCTTCCGACAGATCGATCCTGGGCATGATGCGCCGGACCGCCTCGATCGCGGCCTCGCGCGCCAGTGCGGCCAGGTCGGCGCCGACAAAGCCGTAGGTCATCCGCGCGAGCTCGCTCAGGTCCACCTTGTCGCCCAGCGGCATACCGCGCGTGTGGATGCCCATGATCTCGCGGCGGCCACGCTCGTCAGGCACGCCGACCACGATCTCGCGGTCGAACCGGCCGGGCCGGCGCAGCGCCTCGTCGATCGCCTCGGGCCGATTGGTCGCGGCGATCACCACCAGGTTCACGCGTGCTTCCAGCCCGTCCATCAGCGTCAGCAACTGCGCGACCAGGCGTTTCTCGGTTTCGCCCTGCACCTGCCCACGCTTCGGCGCGATCGAATCGATCTCGTCGATGAACAGGATCGACGGCGCGGATTTGGTCGCTTGCTCGAACACGTCGCGCAGCCGCTTCTCGCTCTCGCCATAGGCGGAGCCCATGATTTCCGGGCCGTTGATCAGGAAGAACTCGGCGTCGCTTTCATTGGCGACGGCGCGCGCCAGCCGCGTCTTGCCGGTGCCCGGCGGGCCGTGCAGCAGCACGCCGCGCGGCGGATCGACGCCCAGTCGCTGGAAGAGCTCGGGATAGCGCAGCGGCAGTTCCACCATCTCGCGAAGCTGGTCGATCGTGCCCGCCATGCCACCGATATCGTCATAGGTGACGTCGGCGCGCCGCGATTCCTTGGGCTCGGTATATTCGGGAAGCAGTTCGACCTCGGTCTCGGGATCGATATGGACGATGCCCTTGGGCACGGTCGAGATCACGGCAAGGCGGATCTCCTGCAAGGCATAGGCGGGCGCCGCCAGCATCTGGCGAAGCTGGGCGGGCATCGCACCCTGATCGACCTGCTGTTGCCCGGCGGTCGCGACGGTGTCGCCGGCGGCGAGCGGACGGCCGATGAAGCTGCGCTTGAGCGCGTTCGAGGAACCGTGCAGCCGAAGATTTTGTTGTGCAGGTGCGAACACGACGCGCTGCGCGGGGCGCGATTCGCCCTTGCGGATCTCGACGAAGTCACCGGATCCAACGCCGGCATTGGCGCGCTGCAAACCGTCGAGACGGATCAGGTCCAGCCCTTCATCCTCGCGATAAGGGCCGACCGCGCGGGCCGGGGTCACGCGCTTGCCGACGATTTCGATGACGTCGCCTTCGGCCAGGCCCAGCGCCTGCATCGCCGCGCGGGACAGGCGGGCAAGTCCGCGCCCGCTGTCTTCGGGCCGGGCATTGGCTACCTGGATACGGTGCCCGGTCTCAGCTTCGACCATGTTCACGCTCTCCCCTCGGTCGGTTCGAAACCGGAAAGATAGGGCCGGGGTTCCGGGCTTGCGACCCCAAGCCAAAAAAAAGGCCGATCCCGAAGGACCGGCCCTTGAAAGTTTTAGGAGAGGATGCCTGAAAGGCAGGATCAATTTGCGTTGCAGTACGAAATTGTGCAAGTGCGAAAAGGAATTTGTTGATTGCAAAGAATGCACTCATGGATTCCTGATATACGCGCGCTACAAAGCGCGGACTGGATAGGACCCTGGGATCAAAATGCGGCGATTGCCTCCATTGACGGCGCTCGAGGCGTTTCTGCAAGTCGCGCGGCTCGGCTCGATCAAGGCTGCGGCCGAGGATCTTTCGCTCTCGTCGCCGGCGCTCAGCCGGCGCGTGCAGGCGCTCGAACGCTTTCTGGGCAAGCCGCTTTTCCATCGCCGTCACCAATCGCTCGCGCTGACCGAGGATGGCGAGAAGCTGCTCCATCAGGTGGCGCCCGCGATCGACATGCTGTCGCTCGCGATCGAAGGCATGTCGAACAGCGCCGACGTGATGCGGCTGCGGCTGGGCATCCTGCCGCTGTTCGCCTCGCAAAAGCTTATGCCGCATCTGCCCGAACTACGCGCGCGCCATCCCGGCCTGCATCTTGATATCGACACCGCCGCGCATAGCCTGTCGCGGCTGGGCGAAGGGCTCGACGTCGCGATTCCGCTCGCGCGGGAGATCGATCCCGCGCTCTACGCGCGCCGGCTCGGTCGTAACCTGATCTGCCCGATCGCGAGCCGTGCGACGACGGAGGGGCCGGACGCGATCCGCACGCCCGCGGATCTCGCGCGCACGACGGTGCTGATCCATCGCGACATGGCGGAAACCTTCGAAGTCTATCGCAACGCGATCGGATTGCCCGATCTGACGCCGCTGTCGATCGACCAATATGATTCGGGACAGTTGATCCTGGAGGCCGCGGCCGCCGGGCTCGGCGTGGCCTTCATGCTCGAAAGCCATCTGGCGGATGCGCAGGATGATCGGCTGGTCCGGCTGTTCGACCATGTCGTCGAAAGCCCGTACAGCTATTGGTTCGCCTGCCGCCCACGCGCGCTGGAAATGCGCCCGGTGCGGATCTTCCACGATTGGCTGGTCGACCTGTTCGGAGGCGATGTGGAGCGCCCCGGAGTCTGATCGACTGGCGTACCGCCCCGGCGCACCGGGGCGGCGTTGCAGATCAGGCGGCGGTGGCCTTGACGATCTTGCCGGGCTCGCGCGGTGGCTCGCCCTTGGGCAGCGCGTCGATATGCTCCATGCCCTCGGTCACTTCGCCCCAGACGGTGTACTGGCCGTCGAGGAAGGTCGCATCGTCGAAGCAGATGAAGAACTGGCTGTTCGCGCTGTTCGGATTCTGCGCGCGCGCCATCGAGCAGACGCCGCGGACATGCGGTTCGCGGCTGAATTCCGCCTTCAGGTCGGGTAGTTTGGAACCGCCCATGCCGGTGCCGGTCGGATCACCGCCCTGCGCCATGAAGCCGGGGATCACGCGGTGGAACACGACGCCGTCATAAAAACCCTCATTGGCGAGGGTCGCGACGCGCTCGACATGCCCGGGGGCGAGATCGGGGCGCAGCTTGATGACGACATCGCCGCCTTCGAGCGTGAGGGTAAGCGTGTCGGCCATGGTAAAACTCCATCGGATCGCGGGAAAACGCCCATATAGGGCCATTATGGGGAAGCGGAAGGGGGCGCGGTGCGGCGGCGGTTGCCTGATCCGTTCAGACAGCTTAGGGCACGGAAATCGCGGCACGATCCGGCGGAGAACCGCATGAGCCTAGACGAGCTGAATCCGCTGCCGCCCGGCCATGAACAGGATGGGTCCGAAACCGGGCCGCCCGAAACCAGCCTGGATGCCGACGACCGGCTGAAGCCCGAATTCGTGAGCGCGGTGCTCGAACGAGTCGAGGAGGGCGATTCGGAAGGCGCCCGTGCGCTGGTCGAACCGCTTCATCCCGCCGACATCGCCGACCTGTTCGAACTGACCCCTGCGGAGGAGCGCCGTGCGCTTGCCGCCGCGATTTCGGACCTGCTTGACGCCGACGTGTTCGCGGAAATGAACGACTGGGTCCGCGAGGACCTGATCGACGCGCTCGATCCGCACGAAGTGGCGGAGATCGCGGGCGAACTCGATACCGACGACGCCGTCGCGATCATCGAGGACATGGAGGAGGACGACCAGCGCGCCGTTCTCCGCGCGCTCGCGCCCGACGATCGCGCCGCGATCGAGGAAGCGCTGAGCTATGGCGAGGAAACCGCCGGACGCCTGATGCAGCGCGAGCTGATCGCGGTGCCCGAACACTGGACGGTCGGCGACGTTCTTGACTATCTGCGCAGGAACGAGGATCTCACCACCGATTTCTGGGAGATTTTCGTGGTCGATACCGGCCACAAACCGATCGGCGCCTGCGCGCTGTCATGGATCCTCCGCACGCCGCGATCGATCGCCATTTCCGACGTCATGAAGCGCGAACAGACGCTGATCCCGGTCGATATGGATCAGGAGGAAGTCGCGCTCCGCTTCCAGAAATATGCGCTGATCTCGGCGGCGGTGGTCGATGGCGCCGGCCGCCTCGTCGGCATGATCACCGTCGATGACATCGTCCACATCATCCAGGAAGAGGCGGGGGAGGATATCCTCAAGCTGTCCGGCGCGGGTGAAGGCGACATCAACGAGCCGGTGCTAGACAGCTACAAGAGCCGTGTCCGCTGGCTGATCGCCAATCTCGGTACCGCCCTGGTAGCGGCGACGATCATCAGTCTGTTCGAAGGCACGATCAGCAAGATGGTGACGCTCGCCGCGCTGATGCCGATCGTCGCGGGCGTCGGCGGCAATGCCGGCACGCAGACCATGGCGGTCACCGTGCGTGCGCTCGCGACCAACCAGCTCACCCAGTCGAACACCTGGCGGACGATCCGGCGTGAGATTCGGGTCGCGATGCTCAACGGCGTCACCGTCGCCGCGGTGATCGGCGTCGGTGTCGCGCTGGCCTTCTCCAATCACCAGCTCGGAGCGGTCATCGCCGCCGCGATGCTCGCCAACATCCTGATCGCCGGCCTTGCGGGTGTGCTGATTCCGCTGACGCTGGAAAAGCTCGATGCCGATCCTGCCGTGGCATCCTCGGTCTTCGTGACGATGATGACCGATTCGATGGGTTTCCTTGTCTTTCTGGGACTCGCCAGCGCCAGCGGCCTGGTTCGATAGGAATCTCGACGCAGCCGGCTTGAACCTGGCGGACCGCGCAGCCAGATTACGCCCATGGCTCCGCTCAACATCACCAAGGTCGCGGTCGGCTGCGCTTCGCTCGACATATTGGCCGAGCGCATCGCCGCACGCGCCGAAAACGAGGTCGCGGTGGTGACGACGCGCTATCGCCCGACGCGTCATGAGGAACTGATCGGCGGATCGCTTTACTGGATCATCAAGCACCGGCTCGTCGCGCGGCAGGAGATACTGGGTTTCGCCGAGATGGAGGATTCGCGGCGCTGGCAGATCCTGGTCGCCGCGCGGCTTGTGCCCGTGCTCGAACGGCCGCGCCGAGCGCATCAGGGCTGGCGCTATCTGGAGGGCAAGGACGCACCGGCCGATATCGATGCCGGGCACGGCGCGCTGGGAGAATTGCCCGCCGCGCTGCGTGGAGAGCTCTCGGCGCTGGCGCTGATCTGAATCACGGGTTCCTGTCACGTTAACCATTTTGTGACGGCTGCCGGGCTATGCCATCGGCATGAACCAGGCTTCGACCAATGCGCCCGACGGCACCAGGGACATACTTGTCGTCGACGGGGATGCGGGCAGTCGTGACGAAATCGGCCGCAAGCTGATCCAGGGCGGCTATCGCGCGTCCTTGTGCTCAAGCGGTCGCGAAGCGCTCGATCGCATGCAGGGGCGCTGTTTCGACCTCATCCTGCTCGACATGGAGTTGCGCGGCCAGGCCGGCTTTTCGGTGCTGAGCGAGATTCGTTCGAATCATGCGACGACGCATGTGCCGGTGATGATGGTTTCGGCACGGAACGATCCGGGTGCGGTGATTGAAGCGCTCAATGCGGGTGCCGACGATCATATCGCCAAACCCTTCGCATTCGACGTCCTTGCCGCCCGCATGGAGCGGTTGATCGAGCGCGCGCGCAATATCGCCGAATTACGGCGGTCGAATATCGCACTCGACGAACGCATAGCGCACCGTGCGATCGAGATTGGCGAACTGCGCGAACGAATCGCGTTCATGCAGGCGGAACGCCAGCGGCTGCAGCAGCAGATCGACCGGATGAGCGCCTGAACCGGGCCGTGTGCCGCCCGTTCAACGCCCAAGCCAGTGCCGGGCCGCGAACCAGGCGCTGATCGCCACGCCGATCGCCAGGCAGACACCAACGACACCCCAGAACGCCCAGGGCGCCTCGGCGAAGGGGATGCCCTTCACATTCATGCCGAGCAGGCCGGTGATGAAGGTCAGCGGCAGGAACACCAGCGCGACGATCGAGATCATCAGTGCGCGCGAATCCATCAGCTCGGCGCGCAGGTCGGTCAGTTCCTCATGCATCAGTGCCGCGCGTTCGCGGACCGCTTCCAGTTCCTCCGCCATGCGCGCGCAGCGATCGGCGGCCTCGCGGAGATGCATACGGTCCTGCTCCTCCAGCCAGTCCGCGTCGAGCGCCGAAAGCCGTTCGAGCGCCTGGCGCTGTGGCACCAGGAAACGGCGATAGGCGATGGCCTTGGCGCGCGCGCGCGCGATCATCCGGCGCATCTTGTAGACGCCCTGTGCTTCCAGCGCCGTCTCGCAATCGTCGAGCGTATCGCCCAGCTCGGCGACCTGTGGATCGAGCTCGCGCGAGATCGCGGTGGCGATCTCGGAAATGAGGTCACCGGGATCGCGCACCACGCCCCGTGAGACCGCCTGGCAGACCGTGTCGATCGCTGACGGCGTGCGGAAGCAGACCGAGATCACACTGCCCCGCTGCGCCCATATCCGGATCGAGACCAGCGCGTCGGGATCGTCCTCGGGTGTCTTGCCCAGCGCGCGCAGGTTGATGAGCGCGCCTTCGCCCATCGGTTCGCTGCGCGGCCGGGTTTCCTCCGCGATCAGTGCGCTGCGTGCGATCTCCGGAATCTCGCCACGTGCGGCGAGCCATTCGAGAGACCCATCCTGCCGGCCGTCGAGGTGGAACCAGACGAAATCAGCCGATCCGTTGGCCGCCGCTGCGGCATCGAGCGCGACCTTGCGACCGCCATCGCCATCCACGATCCAGGCGAAGGTCATGGCGCTGCC
This sequence comes from Sphingomonas sp. FG14, assembly GCF_057809675.1. Taxonomy (NCBI): domain Bacteria; kingdom Pseudomonadati; phylum Pseudomonadota; class Alphaproteobacteria; order Sphingomonadales; family Sphingomonadaceae; genus Sphingomonas; species Sphingomonas sp. FG14. The sequence goes on from NZ_JBMDKK010000004.1 coordinate 291,087, forward strand.
TTTCCGAGCAGATAAAGCGCCAATCCCGCTGGCGGTGATGCCGGTGGCGCCGTCGCCACCGTCCGTGCGGCATCGGCGCGCGCGCGCGCGAGGATGCGGGGATGGATCGCCGGGCTGTAATAGACATGATCGGCCTGACCGAGCAGTCGCGCTTCGCCGAGCGTGAGATCGTCGGGATCGTCGGACCGAACGGTGATGAAGACCAGCCCGCCGGAAACAGCGCCCGATGGTGATTCGAGCCAGTCGTTCACCGCATCGGCGGCATCGGCGCGCAATGGATCGAGCGGACCTTCGAGGGCCGCGTCGATCGCGCGTCGGCGGTCCACGGCATCCGGCCAGCGCGTCCGGATCGCCTGCCGCGCGCGATCGAGCGCCACCGCGAGTCTGCCGAGCGATGCGGGCAGCAGTGCGTCGAGCCGTTGGCGCAGCACCTTGGCAAGGCCCGCGGACGCCCCGCCCGTGCCGATCGCGATCAGCACGGGATCGCGATTGACGATTGCGGGCAAGGTGAAATCGCAGAGTTTCGGGCGATCGGGCGCATTGACCAGGATGCCGCGCGCCTTCAGTCGGGCGGTCGTCGCTTCGGCTTCGGCATCATCGTCGATCGCGACGATCGCCAGTGCCGCCGTCGCGTCCTCGCTGGAGGGGATAGCGCCGGCGCGTTCGAGCAGACGGCGTTTCGCTGCCGCCGCTTCGCCGTCACCCAGCAGGATGACCGGGCGATCGCGGAGTTTCAGGAAGATGGGCAGGCTATGCATCGGCCCGCTTGTCGCGCGGCGCGCGGCGCTTGCCAAGTCCGCAAGCCGGCCTGTTCAGGCCTTGAGCCAATCAGGGATGGTCTCCGCCTCGATCAGCGCCTCCAACGGCGGTCTCGGTCGCACCACCGCCCATTTGTCGCCCGACACCATCACTTCGGGCACCAGCGCACGGCTGTTATAGGTGCCGGCCATCGTCGCGCCATAAGCGCCGGCCGAGAAGAAGCCGACCAGATCGCCATCGGACACGGCATCCATCTCGCGCGCGATCGCGAAGGTGTCGCCGCTTTCGCAGACCGGTCCCACGATATTCGCCACGACGCGCTCGCCCGTGGGCGCGATGGCGCGGATATCATGCCAGGCGTCGTAGAGGCTGGGGCGAAGCAGGTCGTTCATCGCCGCATCGACGATTACCCAGGGATGGACGGCGCCGTCCTTCACGCGGATCACGCGCGACAGCAGCAGGCCGGCATTGGCGACGATCAGCCGGCCGGGCTCGAACGCCAGCCTGACGCCCCAGCCCGTGGTCACGCGCTTTACCATCGCGCCGTAATCGGCGGGGCTCGGCGGCAGCGGCAGCGCGGGATTATAGGATACGCCCAGTCCGCCGCCGAGATCGGCCAGGGTGATCGCATGGCCGGCGGCGCGTAGTTCCGCGATCAGCGCGCCGACCTTGGCGAACGCTGCTTCGAGCGGGGCGAGATCGGTGAGCTGGCTGCCGATATGGACCGCGACTCCCCGGGCCTTCAGTCCCGGCAGCGCGGCCAGCCGGGCATAGGCTTCAGGCGCGGTGTCGATCGGGATGCCGAACTTGTTCTCGGACTTGCCGGTGGAGATCTTGGCATGGGTGCCGGCATCGACGTCCGGATTGACGCGATAGGCGACCGCGACTTCGCGCCCCATCTCACTCGCCACGGCGGAGAGTGTCACGGCCTCGGGCTCGGATTCCAGATTGAACTGGCCGATGCCGTGCGACAGCGCGATCGCCATTTCCTCGCGCGTCTTGCCGACACCCGAGAACACGATCTTCTCGGGCGCGATGCCGGCCGCCACCGCACGCAGCAATTCGCCGGCCGATACGACGTCCGCGCCAAGCCCCGCGCGCGCCATCGCCGCGAGCACGGCGCCGTTGGGATTGGCCTTCACCGCGAAGGCGATCAGCGGCTCGCCTTCGCCGGCGCCGGCCAATGCGTCGCGAAAGACGCGGATGTGCCGCTCGATCGTTGCCGCCGAATAGACATAGACGGGCGTGCCCACCGCTTCCGCGATTGCGGTCAGCGGAACATCCTCGGCGTGAAGCGCGCCGTCGCGAAGAGTGAAATGGTCCATGGGCGCGCCTTAAAGCCTATCGTTGTGAAAATGAATGCGGCATTCGATGTCAGCTACCCGACTTCGCCGCGGCGCTTATCAGGCTTGATCGGACAAACGCCGCGATATCGGCGTCACCCTCGCGGCCAATGGCCTGGAGCAGCGCCAGCTTCGCTTCGCACCCCGAACGGACATTGGTCTTGTCGGACAAACGCTGGGCATATTGGTCAAGGGTGATGCCAAGCGATCCTGCGGCCTCGCGCATCTTGGGGATCATGTCGATCTTCCTGTCGTCCACCGTGGCGGGGGCCGCTCGGGTGATGGCCTGCACGATAAGCTGGCGCAGTTGCTGCTGGTAGGAAGCGGGCAGCGACGCCGGAGCGACAGGCCGGTTGTCGTCCATGCACGCGGCGGGATCGGCACGGAGCAAATGGCTCAGCCGCATCTGTCTCAACCGGAAATGCCGGACCAGCAGATCCTGCGCCGCCATCGGAAGCGCCTTTGTATAGGCATTCTCGATGATGCCATCGATCCGCTTGCGCATCGCGTCCTCGGCGATATTTCCCTTCTCCCGTTCGTGCGCGGCCGCCCGGATTTCCGCGTAAAGCGCCGGCTTTCCGGTTCGGATCGCGACAAGGTCGGGATTTGCGCGTTCGAGCGCGGCCATCCTGTCGCCCACCTTCTGATCCAGGGTCGCGGGCCGATCCGCCGCGATGACGAGGAATAGCGCGACCACCGCCCAGCCGAATGCAGCCAGCCGCGCCCAGAGCGAATAGCCTTTACGCAGTGTCCACCAGCAGGCGACATAGGGCATCAGCACCAGCCCCAGCCAGACGATCGGTGGCGTCGAGAGCGATTCCGAACTGGTATCGACGGGGCCAGCGAATCCGCTGCCGCTCACATTCTTTCCGTCAAAGACCAGGCCGTCGTCGAAGACGGGCTGACCGCCACCCGACGCGAACCTTGCCAGCCGTCCGGTGGGCGGCGCTTCGAGATGATCGATCCAGGCCCGGACCTTGTCTTCGTCGAAATTCCATTCGGCGGTTGGGAACTGATAGCGGATGCTGCGCAGCAGGATGCGCATGCCGTTGTCCGCTCGCTTGAGTTCCGCCGGCGTCACTTCCGCCGGCGACTGGTGGAGCAGATTATAGGCGTAATGAAGCAGATTGTCGGGCTGGACGAGCTGGTGCAGGAAATACAGGTCGCGCTGGCGGCGCAAGATCGCCGCGACGCGGCCGTCGCCGTTCCAGCGCCGCTCGTCGCCCGACCAGTTGAAGAATTTGATCGCCGGCCAGACGAGCGGATCCGATCGTGGAAGGCTCTGCGCGATGGCGCCGGCGAACCATTGCTCGACGTCCGCCAATATGTCGATCCTGCCCAGCGCCGGATTGTCCATGATCTGCCGCCAGCAAAGCTCGATCTGCCAGCGTGCTCCGTCGCTATCCTGTTCGTCGAACAACAGGCCCCATAGCAACTTGAGTTCGTCGTTGAGCGCGGCCAGCGGATCGGGATCCTTGTCCGCGGCGGGAGGGGGCTCGGCCACCGCGTCGTCAGGCTCGGCGGCTGATTCGGTTGTCAGTTCCGCCGGCGTCGTCAGCCTTGAAGCTATGAAGGGAGTATCGTCCTCCTCTTCATACCAGTCGTCGTCCCAATCATCCGCTTCGGGGTGGTCGCGCCATCGCAGTTCATCCAGCGCCTGTTCCATCGCCTTGCGCAGAGCGATGAACCCTGCCGGATCGGCATCGACATCGATTGCCTTCAGCTTCTGCGCATAGGCTCGCTTGACCGCGCGCTCGTCGCTGTCCTTCGCGTCGATGCCGAGCAGTCGCCACGGGCCGCGGCGCTCGCTCACAGGAAGCGCTCGCCCTCGATCTGGTCCAGCAGTTTCTCCAGTTCGACTCGCGCCTCCTCGATCTGGCGAGGATCCTGGCGTTCCAGGACGCTTTCGAACTGAGAGATCAGCCGGCCGACATAGTTGCGCGTTTCGCCGAGAAATCCTTCATAGCAACGCGCCGCCCGCGCGAGGGCCGCGGCGTTGGCGGCATCATCGCGCGGATGAATCTTCAGTGCGGCCAATGCTTCCCTGCGCTTGGCAAGGTCCTTGGCGCTGCGCTTGTCTTCTTCATCGCAGATCACGAGCTGACGTGTAACGCCCGTATCGGGAATGGAGACATCGACTTCGAGCAATCCGCTGGCGTCATAGCTGAACCGGCATTCGACGTTGACATGGCCGGCCGGCTTGGGCGGAACGGGCACGCTGATCTCGCCGAGCTTCACATTCTCCGCCACCAGCCGCGCTTCACCCTGGTAAATGCCGAACTGAACCTGCCGCTGGCCGTCGGCCATGGTCGAGAACCAGTGCGATCGGCTCGCCGGAATCACGGTATTGCGTTCGATGATGGGTGCAAACAGCCCGGTGCGGATGCCGGTCTGGTCGCGTTCGGCGACCTCGACGCCCAGCGTGAAGGGGCAGACATCGGTCAGGCGGATCTCGTCGAGCGCGGCGTCGCGCGATTTGAGGCCAGCCTGGACGGCGGCGCCCAGCGCGACCGCGTGATCGGGATGAAGCGCGTGATTGGGAAAACGCCCGAACATCCGCGTGGCGATCTTGCGGATCAGCGGCATCCGCGTCGATCCGCCGACCAGGATCACTTCGCGCAAGGCCTCGCTGCGGGTGCCGCTGTCGCGCATCGATCGCATCACCGGCTCGCGCAGCCGGGTCAGCAGGGGCTCGGCGCGCGCCTCGAAATCGGCCTGGCTGATCTCCGTCTCATGACGTTCATCGCGCCAGACCACGGAGAATGACGCGGTGTCCGACTCGGTCAGCGCGCGCCGGGTGCGTTCGGCGGCTGCGCGCAGCACTTCACGAAAGGCGCTGGCTTCCTTGCCCGCCAGCTTGTCGCCAGGGTCGATCCTTTCGCGTGCGAGCTCGACGATCACGTCGTTGAAATCCTCGCCGCCCAGCCGGTTGTCGCCGGCCGACGCGCGCACCTCGATGATGCCGCTGAAGATCTCGACGATCGAGACGTCGAAGGTGCCGCCGCCAAGGTCGAACACCAGGAATGGCGCTTCTTCCTCCAGATCGTGGATGCCATAGGCCAGCGCCGCCGCCGTCGGCTCGTTGACCAGCCGCTCCACCGTGAAGCCGGCGGCCTCGCCCGCCCGGCGCGTCGCCTTGCGTTGCCGATCGTTGAAATAGGCGGGGACGGTGATGACCGCCGATGTCACCGGCTCGCCAAGATACGCCTCCGCGTCCGCCTTCAGGCTACGAAGAACCAGCGCCGAAAGATCCTCGGCCGAGAAACTCTTGCGCCCCAGGGTGACGGTCTGTTGCGTGCCCATATAGCGTTTGAACGCGGTGGCGGTGCGATCGGGATGAGTCGACTGGCGCTCGCGCGCGGCCATGCCGACCAGATAGGCGCCGTCATCGCTCAGGCTGACCGCCGACGGGGTGAGCAGGTCTCCCAGGCTGTTCGGGATAAGCTCGGCCTTGCCGTCCCGCCAGATCGCGATGGCACTGTTGGTCGTGCCAAGATCGATGCCGACAATCATGATGGAACGCGCCCCCGAACTCGATTCACCACGCAGGCTGAATCAGACCGTCGCGCGAATCAAGGCCTGCCGCCTGCTTCGCGCAGGTCGCCTCAGGTTGGCGGCAGATCGAACCTGTCGTCCTGGCGGCGTTGCGAGCGCTTGAGCACTTCGTCGTTGCGATCGGGCCGCGCCTGTGAATCGGGCGTCACCAGCGAGTCCGAATCGGGCGCGGTCTCCGCCGTGGCGGGCTTTGCCGGCACCGGATCGCCGGCCGGACGCGTGAGCGGCTTCTTGCTGCCGCACGCGGCCAGCGCGGCGCTGAGCGCGAGCATCGTCAGGACGGCGAACGGTTTCCTCATTCAGTTATTCCCAGCGCGGTCTTCGCTTCGGCGATGCGCGTTCGCACCTGCGACGGCGCGGTGCCGCCATGGCTGGCGCGGCTCGCTACCGAAGCGTCGACGCTCAATAGCGCGAAACAGTCCTCAGCGATACGCGGATCCACGGCTTGCAGCGCCTCGAGCGGCAACTGGTCGAGCCGGCAGCCGCGATCCTCTGCCAGCTTGACCGCGCGGCCGGTGACGTGATGCGCCTCGCGGAAGGGGAGTCCGGCTTTACGCACCAGCCAGTCGGCCAGGTCGGTCGCGGTCGAAAAACCGCTTTCGGCGAGCGCCCGCATGCGATCGGTGCGGAAGGTCGCGCTTTCGACCATGCCCGTTATCGCCGCGATTGACAGTCCCAGCAGGTCGTGCGCCTCGAACACCGGCGGCTTGTCGTCCTGCATGTCCTTCGAATAGGCGAGCGGCAGTCCCTTCATCGTGATGACGAGCGCGGTCATGCAGCCCGTGATCCGCCCGGCATGGCCGCGCACCAGCTCGGCCGCGTCGGGGTTGCGCTTTTGCGGCATGATCGACGATCCCGTCGACCATTGGTCTGATAGCGAGACGAAGCCGAAGGGCTGGCTCGCCCAGATGATGAATTCCTCCGCCAGCCGCGACAGGTGCAGGCTGCACTGGGTGGCGGCCATCAGATAGTCGAGCGCGAAATCGCGGTCGGATACCGAATCGAGCGAATTGGCGGTCGGCCCGTCGAAGCCCAGCGCCGCCGCCGTCATGTGGCGATCGATCGGATAGCCGGTGCCGGCAAGCGCCGCCGATCCCAGCGGGCAGCGGTTGAGCCGCGCGCGCGCATCGGCGAAGCGCGAACGATCGCGGGCGACCATCTCGTAATAGGCCATCAGATGATGGCCGAGCGTGACCGGCTGCGCCGACTGGAGATGGGTGAAGCCCGGCATCACGCTGTCGGCATGTTCGCCGGCGCGGGTGACGAGCGCGCGCTGAAGCGCGGCGAGCGCGTCCTCGACCTGGTCGATCGCGTCGCGCACCCACAGGCGGAAATCGGTCGCGACCTGATCGTTGCGCGAGCGGGCGGTGTGGAGGCGGCCGGCGGTTGGGCCGATCAGCTCGGCCAGCCGGCTTTCCGTCACCATATGGATGTCTTCGAGCGCAAGATCCTCGGGAACGCCCTCGGCCGCATATTCGGCGGCGACACGGTCGAGCCCGTCGCTGATCGCCTCGGCGTCGGCCGCCGCGACGATGTCCTGCTTCGCCAGCATAGCGACATGCGCCTTGGATCCCGCGATGTCCTGCCTCCACAGGCGCTTGTCGAACGGAATCGACGCGTTAATCTCGCGCATCACCGAAGCCGGCCCTTCGCTGAAGCGCCCGCCCCACATGCTGTTGGAGGATTTGTTGCGATCGCTGATTTTGCTTCTCCCGCTCGGCTGCCTCGCGCTCGGCGGATGCGATAGGCAATCGCAGACAAGCCCGCAAGCGAGTGCGAACGCCGAAAACGCCTCTCAACAGGCAAGCGGCAATGCGGCGGGCGCCGAACCCGCCGAAGAGGAACTCACCGGCTCGCTCGATATCGAGAATCGCGGCAAGCCGATGCCGTCCGACAGTTTCGAGGCGCCCGACGGCAAGACCGTCCGCCTGGCGGACTTCAAGGGCAAGCCGGTGCTCGTCAATCTCTGGGCCACGTGGTGCGGGCCGTGCGTGAAGGAAATGCCGACGCTTGACGCGCTGGCGACGCGCACGCGCGACAAGCTGGTCGTGCTCACCGTCGCGCAGGATAGCAAGGGCGGCGAGGTCGTCCATCCCTGGTTCGCGAAAAAGGGATTCGCGATGCTGAAGCCCTATCTCGATCCCGAGAACAAGCTCGGGCTCAACTATGGCAGCGGTATGTTGCCGACCACGATCCTTTACGACGCGCAGGGCCGCGAGGTCTGGCGCGTCGTCGGCGGTATGGACTGGAACGGCGCGCGCGCGAACACGCTGCTCGCCGAGACGCTGGGCTGATCATGGCGACCGACAGGATCGACGCGCTTGTCCAGGAAAGCGGCGGCAGCGATTTCGCGGTCCGGATCGTCGTGTCCGGCCATGTCATCGACGGCGATGAACCCGAAGCGGCCGGCGGCCGCAATATCGGGCCCTCGCCCTACGATCTGTTGTTGGCGGCGCTTGGCGAATGCACCGCGATGACGATTCGGCTCTACGCGCGGCAGAAGGGCTGGCCGCTCGACGAGGTCGAGGTCGGCCTCACCCATCGCAAGGGCGATGTCGAGGGGCGCCCGGCCTGGACCGATCATTTCACCAAGGTGATTCGCCTACACGGCCCGGCGCTGTCCGACGAGCAGCGTGCGAAGCTGGTCGAGATCGCCGCAAAATGCCCGATCCAGCGGACGTTGCAGGGCGATCCCGTGATCGAGACGCGTCTCGCGACCAGTTGACCGCTATGCCGCCAGACCGAGAGCCTCCAGTTCCGCGAGCTGATCGGGCGTCAGGCTGGGCCGCGCCGCAAGTTCGTAGACGGCGGCATAGGCTTCGGCGGGCGCATTGGCTTTCATGCCGCCAAGCAGCGCCGCACGCTCGGCGGCATTGGTGGCGGGCACCATCAACTGCATGAATCCCATCGCGATTTCGGGCGGCAGGCTGCCGACGATCGCAGCTTCGATCTCGGCAAGCTCGACATCGCTGAACAGCGCGCAAAGCTGCGGCCAGACCATTTCTTCCTCCTCGGCCATATGGACGAGGTCTTCGGCCACGAAGCGCGAGAACAGCAGATGGAGCGTCCGGCCGCGCGCATCGGCGAGCCGGGGATCCACCGCCGCTTCGAGCGCGGCGACCGCGGCCTCGATCTCGATAAAGCGCGCGCGATGATGCGCATGTTCGCGCTCCAGGCCCGCCGCGACGCCCGGCGCCCGCTGCTCGAGCGCCATATGGATGAACTGCTCCTCATCGGCCAAGTGCGTCTCCCCCAGCACCAGATGCATGCGTAGATCGCTGATGAGCGCGGTGGTGTCGCGCGTGAAATCGGCGGTGGCGAGGCGCTGGAGCAGGGAGCAATGCCCGCGTCGCAGTCCCTTGTGCACGGGGCCGTAAATGTCCCAGCGGCCGGCGGTCGCTGGAAGATCGGATGAAGTCGTCGTCAGCATGGCATGTCCTTTCGATCCCGGCATCGCGGCCGGATGGATGGCGGGCGTCTACCTGCTGGCGGTTCGGCGCTCATCCTAAATGGTTCCTAACGGCGCGATTTCGGAACGAGCGGCAATCGGCTAAACATCCGTGGGGATTGGGGGCAGGCACCATGATTCACTCGACGCTCCGCGCGTTTCTGGAGCAACCCGTCATGATGGTGATCGCCGTCGGCGAAACCTCGGGCGGCGCGGCACTGGGGCGATGCCTCGGGCTGCGGCTTCCGGTCGGAGACGGCGCGATCGAGATCGTCTTCTCCGCCTGGCAATGGCCGGATCTCGCGCGGTCGGCTGGCCCCGGCCGCGCTGTCGCGCTGACCCTGGTGCATCCGAGCACATATCGGACCTATCAGCTCAAGGGGCGGATCGAGGCCGTGTGCGAAGGCGATGCGGAGGATATGGCGCTTGCCGATGACTATATCGGCCGCATGATCGGCATGCTGGGCGCATTGGGTGTCGAGCGCGAGGTGATCGATCGCTGGTGCGGCATCGACGCGGTGACGCGCGTCGCGATCCGCGCGGACGATCTGTTCGATCAGACGCCGGGACCGCGCGCGGGCGAACGGATTCCGGCATGACCGTTCCACTATCCGACATACTCGATTGCTTCGAAGGCGTGATTCCGTCGGTGATCGCCACGTCCGATGGCGAAGGCCAGCCCAACATCTCCTATCTCTCGCAGGTCTTCCATGTCGACGATGCGCATGTGGCGCTGTCGAACCAGTTCTTCTCCAAGACCGCCGCCAATGTCGCGCGCAGCGGCCGGGCCACGCTGCTGGCGGTCGACGGCCGATCCGGCGATCAATATCTGCTCGACCTGATCTTTGTCCGATCCGAACGGACAGGAGCATTGTTCCGGCGCATGGCGGCGCATCTCGACGCGATCAGCTCTCAGCATGGCATGGAATCGGTGATGGCGCTGCGCAGCGCCGATATCTTCCGGGTCGAGCAATGCCGGTCGGTGCCCTCGCCCGGCCCCGCGCCGCCACCGCGCGACGACCGGTCCGCGCCCGAGCGGCTGACCTTCGGCGCCGCGCTGGCGGCCGAGCTTGCGGGTGAAAGCGACCCGGACCGGATGCTGGACGTCGTACTCGACCGGCTGTCGACACTGCCGCGCTTCACCAATCTCATGATTCTTGTGCCGGACGAGAGCGGGGCGCGGCTGACCACGCTGGCGAGCCGCGGCTATGGCAGCGCCGGCGTTGGTTCGGAAATCGCGTTCAGCGAAGGGGTGATCGGTATCACCGCAGCGACGGGGGTGGCGGTGCGGATCAGCGACATGAGCCGTGGTCACCGCATGTTCCAGGCGGCGCGCGCAACGTCCGGACTGGTCGCGGAACGCCATATTCCCGTGCCGGGGCTGGCGGATCCGCAAAGCCAGCTTGGCGTGCCGATGCTTTCGCGCGGGCGGCTCGCCGGCATATTGTTTGCCGAATCACCGACCCGGTTCGCCTTCACGCGAGAGGATGAGCGGATGCTTGTCATGGTCGGCGCGCAACTCGCCGCGCATCTCGGTGCGGCGGAGCAAGAGAGCGACGCGTCCGTGCCGGCTTGGAGTGTCGAAGCGCGGCGGTCGGCGCCATCCACCACCAAGGGGTTCAGGGTCCGCTATTTCACATTCGACGACAGCCTGTTCATCGACGACGCCTATGTCATCAAGGGAGTGCCGGGGCGGCTGCTGTTCCATCTCCTGTCGATCCATGCGGAGCAGGGGCGGATCGATTTCACCAATCGCGAATTGCGGCTGGATCCGCGCCTTCGCCTGCCCGATTTCAAGGACAATCTGGAAACCCGTCTGATCCTGCTGCGTCGCCGTCTCGACGAACGCGAAGCGCCCATCCGGCTCGCCCGCCCTGAGCGTGGACTGATCCGGCTGGCGCTGGACGGCACTCCCAGTCTCGAGACCGTCGCCGACCCGCCAGGCCGGTAGATCGCCGCCCGGATCGGGTCGCGAAAGCACGGCCGCTTTACTTTGTTGTCCGGTTATGACACCGGTAGCAAAGAAGGCCGTTCGCGGATGGACCCGGCCGATGACCGGGCGCGCCGTGAGCGGGGAGGAACGCATGAACGCCGCACCGACATCATGACGAGCGCGTCGGCCCTGCTGACCGATCACCGCGATTCGGTGGCGACCGCGCTGCGCGATATCGGCGCGGGCGAGCGGATCGTGATCGATGGGCGTGACGTGCGGCTGGCAGCCCCAGTCGGGCGTGGGCACAAGCTGGCGGTCGCGCCGGTTACCCGTGGCGCGTCGGTCCTCAAATTCGGATTTCCGATCGGGATTGCTTCACGCGACATCGCCGTCGGCGAGCATGTCCATCGCCATAATCTCGAAACCGCGCTCACCGCCAACGGTGACTATGCCTGGCATGGCGCGGCACCGGCGGTCCCGCGTCCGGCCGATGTCGAGGTGCCTGGTTTCCAGGGCTATCTTCGGGCCGACGGCCGCGCCGCGACACGCAACGAAATCTGGATCCTGCCGACTGTCGGTTGCGTCGCGCGAACCGCCCGGAAGATCGCCGACCTGTCGAATGCGCGTCATGCCGGTGCGGTCGATGGCGTTCATGCCTTCACCCATCCTTTCGGCTGTTCGCAGCTTGGCGATGATCTCGGCGCGACACGCGCTTTGCTCGCGGCCCTCGCCAATCATCCCAATGCGGGCGGTGTCCTGATCGTCGGTTTGGGCTGTGAATCCAATCAGATTGCCGCGCTGATCGACGCGATCCCGCCCGAACGCCGGTCGATCGTCCGGCAACTCGTCGCGCAACAGGCAGGGGACGAACTGGCCGATGGGCTGGCGGCGGTCGACGCGCTGGTCGCACAGGCGTCGTCGGCCCGGCGCACGACCCTGCCACTGTCGAAGCTGGTATTCGGCGTCAAATGCGGCGGATCGGACGGGCTTAGCGGTCTTACCGCGAACCCGTTGGTCGGGCGTATCAGCGATGCGGTGGCGGACGCGGGCGGCATCACGATCCTGACCGAGATACCAGAAATCTTCGGCGCGGAGCATCTGTTGATGGCGCGCGCCGCTGATCGCGAGACCTTCGACGGCATCGCCGCGCTGGTGAACGGATTCAAGCGCCATTTCCTCGATCATGGCGAGCCGGTTTCGGAAAATCCCTCGCCGGGCAACATCGCTGGCGGCATCACCACGCTGGAGGAAAAGTCGCTCGGCGCCGTGCAGAAGGGTGGTCACGCCAGCGTCACCGACGTGTTGCGCTATGGCGGGCAAGTGCGCCGCGCGGGTCTGACGCTGCTCGAAGCGCCCGGAAACGATGCCGTCTCCTCGACCGCGCTGGCGGCCGCGGGCGCGACCGTCATCGCCTTCACCACCGGACGCGGAACCCCGCTCGGCTTCCCCGTGCCCACGATCAAGATCGCGTCGAACAGCGATCTCGCCGCGCGCAAGCCGGGCTGGATCGATTTCGACGCAGGCCAGGTGATCGACGCCGGCATGGACGCGGCGGCGCGGGCGCTGCTCGATCGCGTCGTCGCAGTCGCCTCGGGTGAGATCACCGCCGCGGAGCACAATGACGAGCGCGAAATCGCGATCTGGAAGCGCGGTGTGACTTTATGACGTCACTCTCGCTCCGGACGGTGGATCGGCTGCCGGCATCGGTCACACGGCCCGGCTATGATCCGCGCGGCGTCGCGGTCGGTGTGGTGCATTTCGGGCCCGGCGCCTTTCATCGTGCGCATCAGGCCGCCTATTTCGATGCGTTGCTTGCCGACGATCCGCGCTGGGGGATCGCTGCGGTGTCGCTGCGATCCCCGGACACGGTCTCCGCGCTCGCCGCGCAGGATGGTCTCTACAGCGTCGCCATGCTCGATGCCGATCCCGCTTATCGCGTGATCGGGGCGCATCGCGACTGGATCGGGCCGGACGCGCAGGAGCGGTTGATCGCGCGCCTCGCCGATCCATCGGTCCATCTCGTCACGGCGACGGTGACGGAGAAGGGTTATTGCCTGTCGGGTGACGGCAATCTCGATCTGGCTCATCCCGATATCATTCATGATCGTCAGGCGGCGGGCGCATGGCGGAGCCTGGCGGGCTGGCTGACGGCTGGCCTTGCCGAACGCCGCGTGAGCGGGCTGGCGCCCTTCGCGACATTGTGTTGCGACAATATGGCGCGCAATGGCGCGAAGCTGCGTGGCGCCGTGGTCGCACTGGCGCGACTGCGCGACGACGGCCTTGCCGACTGGATCGCCGAAACCGCGGTCTTTCCCGATACGATGGTCGATTCGATCACGCCGGCGACCGACGATGCGCACCGTCTTCGCGCGGCACGGGTGCTCGGCATGGCCGATCATGCGGCGGTTCAGCGCGAACGGTTCGCCCAATGGGTGGTGCAGGATCTGCCATTGCCCGGATTGCCCGATCTCGAACGCACCGGCGTGATCCGCACAGGCGACGTCGCGGCCTATGAACAGGCGAAGCTGCGTATCCTCAATGGCGCGCATAGCAGCCTGGCCTATCTCGGTCTGGCGCTTGGCCACGAAACCGTGGCGGACGCCATGGCCGATCCCGTGCTTGCCGGCTTCATCGAACGTCTGGTCCGCGACGACATCATTCCTTCGCTCGGTGTCGTCGCCGGGCTCGACCTCGCCGGTTATGCCGGTCAGGTTCTTGAACGCTTCCGCAATCCGGCGATCCGCCACCATCTTTCCCAGATCGCCTGGGATGGTTCGCAGAAGCTGCCCTATCGCCTGCTCGACACGGTGGGAGAGGCGCTGGCGCACGATCGTCCCGTCGATCGGCTGGCCGTGCCCGTCGCCGGCTGGATCGCATTCGTCCGTGCCTCGCTCGAAACCGGCCGCGCGCTCGTCGATCCGCTTGCCGATCGGTTGATCGCGATCGCCCGGCGGGAAGGGGATCCCGCGCGGTTGGCCGGTGCGATGCTCGATATCGATGGCCTGTTCCGGCCTGCCATCGCCCAGGCGCCGCGTTTCCGCGACGCCGTGCGCGATGCGCTCGCCGCCGTGACGACGAACCGAACCCGAAACCTGTTGACGATGTGAAGGCGCGAGACGTGCCCGAAGGAGATAAGTTGAGTCACCACGATCAATCCGCCGAAGGCATCGCGCGCGCGTTCGTCGATGCCCGTCAGGCGGGCGCCGCCTTGCCGGACTATCCCGGGCGGCCGCCGCGAACGCTGGCGGAGGCCTATAACATCCAGGCGCATGCGATCGATCTGCATGGCCGTCCGATTGCCGGATGGAAAGTCGGGCGCATCGCCGATCCGCTCGTGCCCACGCTCGGCAGCAACCGGCTGGCCGGCCCGATCTTTGCCGACATGGTGGTGGAGGCGGGCGCCGAGCCCCCGGTCATGCCCGTGTTTGAACAGGGATTCGCGGCGGCGGAGGCGGAATTCCTGCTGCGCATCGGTTCGCTGCCCGCGCCCGGCCGGATCGTCACGAGCAATGACGAGGCGGCGGCGCATATCGATGCCGTCCGCATCGGAATAGAGATCGCGAGTTCGCCCTTTCCCGGGATCAATGATCTTGGCCCGGCGGTGACCGTCTCTGATTTCGGCAACAATAACGGGCTGGTGCTGGGCGCCCCGATCCCGATCGATGCGCCGTTGCTGCGCTGGCCAGTGTCGCTGCGGATCGACGATGTCGAGGTGGGTGCGGGCACGGCGGCGGAGATGCTCGACGGCCCCTTCGGCGCGGCGCGCTTCCTGTTCGCGCTCGCGGCGGAACGCGCTTTGCCGCTTGGTGTGGGGCAATGGATTTCGAGCGGCGCGATCACCGGCGTCCACCCGGTACGGCCTGGCGCGGCGGTGGAGGCACGGTTCGGCGAAGCCTGTTCCGTACGCTGCAAGATCGGCGATAATCGATAAAAGAAGGGAATGGAGAGGATGGCGACAGGGGAGGAGGTGGCGGTCGGCCAGGCGGTGCAACGCGTGGGCCGATATCGCTGGGTGATCTGCGGGTTGCTTTTCGCGGCGACGGCGATCAATTATGTCGATCGCCAGATGATTGGCGTGCTCAAGCCGACGCTGGAGGCCGAACTCGGCTGGACCCAGACCGATTATGCCAACATCGTCTTCTGGTTCCAGGTCGCCTACGCGATCGGCTATATCGGCTTCGGGCGCGTCGTTGACGTCATTGGCGCGCGGCTGGGCTACACCATCGCAATCGTGATCTGGACGATTGCGCATGTCGCGCATGGCGGCGTCCATTCGGTTACCCAATTCGCGCTGGCGCGCTTTGGCCTCGGCATCGGCGAATCGGGCAATTTTCCGGCGGGCATCAAGGCGGTGGCGGACTGGTTTCCGGCCAAGGAGCGCGCACTCGCGGTCGGCATCTTCAATGCCGGCGCCAATATCGGCGCGATCATCACGCCGTTGCTCGTGCCGATGCTGACGCTTGCCTATGGCTGGCGCATGGCCTTTGTGATCACCGGTATTTTCGGCGTGATCTGGGCGATCGCCTGGTGGGTGATCTATCGCCATCCCACCGAGCACAAGCGCGTCGGTGCGGCGGAACTCGCCTATATCCAGCAGGATCCGGCAGATCCGCCGGTGCAGGTCCGCTGGACCACGCTGATCGGCAAGCGCGAGACCTGGGCCTATGCGCTCGGCAAGTTCTTCATCGATCCGATCTGGTGGTTCTACCTGTTTTGGCTGCCGGGCTTCCTCGCCGATCGCTACGATCTCGATCTGCTCAGCTTCGGCCCGCCGCTTGTCGCCATCTATCTGCTGTCGGACGTCGGTTCGATCGCCGGAGGTTGGATGTCCTCACGCATGCTGCGCGCCGGCGCGAGCGTCAACCGGGCGCGCAAGCTGACGATGCTGATCTGCGCGATCGTGATCGTGCCCGTCTTCTTCTCCCAATATGTCGACAGCCTATGGCTCAACGTGCTGATCATCGGCATCGCGACCGCCGGGCATCAGGCATTTTCCGCGAATCTCTA
This sequence comes from Sphingomonas sp. FG14, assembly GCF_057809675.1. Taxonomy (NCBI): domain Bacteria; kingdom Pseudomonadati; phylum Pseudomonadota; class Alphaproteobacteria; order Sphingomonadales; family Sphingomonadaceae; genus Sphingomonas; species Sphingomonas sp. FG14. The sequence continues at coordinate 307,132 of NZ_JBMDKK010000004.1, forward strand.
CACGTTGCCGTCGGATCTCTATCCTCGCTACGCCGTGGGTTCGGTGATCGGCATCGGTGGAACGGTGGGAGCGGTCGGCGGCATGATCTTCGCCAAATATGCGGGCTATGTCCTCGATCAGGTCGGCAGCTACGCGCCGCTGTTCGCGGTCGCCGGCACCGCCTATTTCGCGGCGCTGCTGGCGGTGCATCTCCTGTCACCCAGGCTTGAGCGGGTCTCCATCGACGCCTGAAGCGCGTCGCCTATTTCTTGACCGGATAGGCGATGATCAGCACCAGCGGATCGTCGCCGGTCTGGCGGATACCAACCTGCGCGCCGTCATAGAGATAGGCCGCCATGCCCGGCTTCAGCACACGGGTCACGCCGTCCGACGTCACGTCGCCTGACCCGGAAAGCACGTAATAGACCTCGTCATGCGCGATCGGGTGAATACCGATCGCGGCGTCGGGATGCAGCACGCGTTTGCGGAACTCCATCGTGCGCGGCTGCGGTACGGCGTCGCTGATGCGATAAGCCGTGCTCATGCCGATATTGCCGTGCGGCGGCGGCTCGTCGCGCATCACCTGGGCTTCTTCCACAACCACCATTGGCGGCACCGTCGGCGATGCGGCCTGCGCCAGCATCGTCAGCGCGGCCAGCGTTCCCGTCGCGAACACCATCGCTTTCCCTTCATGCTACCGGTTACCACAACCTATAGCAGCGGTGCGTCACGGATGAAGCGCAATCTTCTGTCAGGCTTGGTCCAGGCTCGCTTCGTCGAGCATGGCAAGTTGGGTCGCGCTCAGGTCAAGTGTCATCGCGCCGGCGATCTCTTCGAGTTGCGCCATGCTTGTGGCGCTGGCGATCGGTGCGGTGACACCTGGTTGCGCGGCGTTCCAGGCGAGGGCGACCTGCGCGGGCGTCGCTCCGGTTTCGCGCGCGACGGTGTCGAGCGCGGCGAGGACCGCCCAGCCATGCGCATTGAAATAACCGGCCACGCGGCTGCCGCGCTGGCTTTGCGTGAGATCGGCCCCCGGACGGTATTTTCCGGTCAGGAAGCCCGAAGCGAGCCCGTAATAGGGCAGAACCCCCAGCTCGCGATCGATGCAAAGCGCCTGCAGATCGCCTGCGAAGCCGTCCCGCTTGATCAGATTGAGCTCGGGCTGGAGCACCGTATAGGCGGCAAGCCCATTCGCCGCGCTGAAGTCGAGCGACTCCGCCAGCCGTTCGGCAGTGAAATTGGACGCGCCGAGCGCGCGGACCTTGCCCGCCTCGACCAATCGGGAAAAGGCGCCCAGCACGTCCGCGACCGGCGTGTCCGGATCGTCCCGATGCGCATAATAGAGGTCGATATAGTCGGTCCTGAGCCGCTTGAGCGAGGCATCGACCGCTGCTGCGATCCGCTCGGGCTTGAGCCCCGTGCCGCCATCGCCCGGCAGCATGCCTACCTTGGTCGCGATCAGCACGTCGTCGCGCCGGCCACGCCGGGCGAGCCAGTCGCCGATCGCGGTTTCCGATTCGCCGCCGACATGGCCAGGCACCCAGGCCGAATAGACGTCGGCGGTGTCGATCATCGTCCCGCCGCGCTCGATGAAACTCTCCAGGACCGCGCCGGAGCCGGCAGTCTCAACTGTCCATCCGAAGACGTTGCCGCCCAGCACCAGCCGCGGTGTCTTCAATCCGCTCGCACCCAGTGCGCGCATGTCGATCATTGGCCTCGCTCTTTCAAATGATCGGTCACCTTGCGAACGTCCTGCGATCGTCCGCGTGGCAGGATCAATATGTCGTTGCCGCTCGCCACCACGATCAGGTCATCGACGCCGACCAGCGCCACGCGGGGGCCGTCGCTGCGCACCAGGCAATTACGGCTGTCGATCAGGATCGCATCGCCATCGCACGCATTGTCGCTGGCATCGCATTCGCTGAGCGCGTGGAGCGCGTCCCAACTGCCAAGGTCTGACCAGCCCATGCTGACCGGCACGACCGCCACGCGCTCCGCCTTTTCCATCACCGCATAGTCGATCGAATCGCTCGGGGAGGCGGCGAAGCTCGCTTCATGCGGATGAATCCGCGCGCCAACATGCTCGGCGTCGCGCATCGCGGCCTGCACCGCAGCCAGCATGTCGGGCGCATGCACCGAAAGCGCGCCCAGGAAGACATCGGCGCGGAACAGGAAGATTCCGCCGTTCCAGGCATGGCCGCCGGTGGCCAGCATCGCCTCGGCCGTCGCGCGGTCGGGCTTTTCGACGAAGCGCAGGACGCGGTGGGCGCCCGTGGCGATCGATTCGCCGGTCTGGATATAGCCATAGCCGGTTTCCGGTGCATCGGGCTCGATGCCGAAGGTGACGAGCCAACCGTCATCGGCAAGTGGCAGCGCGGTTTCGATTGCGTCGCGGAATGCGCCGGGATTGGTGATGACATGGTCGCTCGGCATCACCAGCAAGACGCGCCCGGGATCGGCGGCAAGTGCCGCGAGCGCGATTGCCGGCGCCGTGTTGCGTCCCGCAGGTTCGAGGATCAAGGCCTGTGGGGTCACGCCGATGCGCGCGAGTTGAGCTTCGATCGCATCGGCATGCGCGGCATTGGCGACGATGATCGGCGGATCGAATCGCGCCGGATCGAGCGTCCGCCGTGCGGTCAGTTGCAGCATGGTCTCTTCGGCGGTGAGCGCCAGCAATTGCTTGGGATTCTCGGGGCGTGACATCGGCCAGAGCCGGGTTCCTGCCCCTCCGGACAGGACGACCGGGACGATGCGCGCGTTGTTCATAAGGCCGATGGACTCCCCCTTGCGATGTGGCTGACCGGTCTATCCGACTAAAGATTGCAGCCTGGCAAATGGTTGCAACCCCATCTTCAGGAAATTTTTGTCAATTTGAGCGACACTCCCCCTGTCGGATTATTTTACGGCACGGGCGAGCGAACGTGATCAGATTCTTCAAGCACTATATTCCGCATGCGGTGCTGCTGCTCGGCCTGCTCGATCTTGCCTTGCTGCTGACCGCCGCCGAACTCGGCTGGGTGGTCCGGCTGCGTCAGATCGACCAGTCGGTGCTGCCGATCGCGACGCGGCTGCCACAGTTGATCAGCTTCGCCGCCACGCTGCAACTCGCGATGATCGCGGTCGGCGTCTATGGCGCGGACGCGCTTCAGTCGCTGCGCTTCGCCGCCGCGCGCTTGCTCGTCGCGATTTCGATTGGCGTGCTGTTCCTTTCGGCGCTGTTCTTCCTGATTCCCGAACTCAGCCTGTGGCGGTCGAATCTGCTCTACGCGATGGCGTTCGCGACGGTTTTCCTGTTTGCCATGCGCATCCTGCTCGGCCAGGCGCTGGGCAGCCATGCGTTCAAGCGCCGACTGGTCGTTTTGGGTGCGGGTGCGCGCGCCGCCCGGGTCAAGGCCCTGGCGCAGAAGCCGGGCGCCGGCTTCGTCGTCGTCGGCTATGTCGGCATGAATGACGGGCCGCAGGAAATTCCCGAGGCGATCAACCGCGACGCGATCTACAATCTCGCCGATTATGTTGTGCTGCTCAACGCCAGCGAGGTCGTGCTGGCGCTTGAGGAACGCCGCAACGGCATGCCGCTCAAGGATCTGCTGCGGATCAAGACCACGGGAGTCCACGTCAACGAGATCTCGACCTTTCTCGAGCGCGAGACCGGCCGGGTCGATCTGGCAAGCGTCAATCCGAGCTGGCTGATCTTCTCCGACGGCTTTTCGTCGGGACGGCGGCTGTCGAGCATCGCCAAAAGGCTGTTCGATGTCACCGCCAGCCTGCTGCTTCTGGTGCTGAGCGCGCCGCTGATCCTGATCGCGGCGATCGCGGTGAAGCTGGAGAGCCGTGGCCCGGCCTTCTACCGCCAGGCGCGCGTGGGGTTGTTCGGTGAGGAGTTCAGCATCGTCAAACTCCGCTCGATGCGCACCGATGCCGAAAGTGACGGCAAGGCTGTGTTCGCGCAGAAGAACGATCCGCGCGTCACCCGCGTCGGCCGCTTCATCCGGAAGACCCGGATCGATGAGCTGCCGCAGACCTGGAGCGTGCTGAAGGGCGAGATGAGCTTCGTTGGCCCCCGCCCGGAACGGCGCCAGTTCGTCGAGGATCTCGAACAGAAGCTGCCCTATTATGCCGAGCGCCATATGGTGAAGCCGGGAATCACCGGCTGGGCGCAGATCAACTATCCCTATGGCGCCAGCCTGGAGGATAGTCGCCACAAGCTGGAATACGATCTCTACTACGCGAAGAACTACACGCCTTTCCTCGACCTGCTGATCCTGCTGCAAACCGCGCGCGTCGTGCTGTGGCCGGAAGGGGCGGGGGCGCGCTGAGGCGCGGGCGATGATCTCCACCATCGGAATCTGGAGCCACGCGGTCGCCGCCGGGCTGTTCGCGCTGCTTGCCGCCTGGCAGGCGCGGCGCGGCGTGGGCGGCGCGCAGGTGACCGCGCTGATCGGCGCACTCGCGCTGTCGGCGGTCTGGGCCTTCGCGGCGGCGGCGGCGGGGTCCTGGTCGGTGCTTGCCCAAGGCGCCGAAACCTTGCGCAACATGGGCTGGCTCGGTTTCATGTATCTGCTGTTGCGCCAGGGCCGGCGTGGCGACGAGAAGTTCGGCGTCACGCTGATCTATGTCGCGGTCGCGCTGCTCTGCGCGAGCCTGATGGCGGTCAATCTGGTTCCACTGGTGTTGGAGGTCGAGGGGCAGGGCGCTGATGCGCTGTTCGTCCTCTCGCTCGTGCTCAGGATGATGAGCGCTGTGGCGGCACTCGTGCTGGTCCACAATCTCTACACCGCCGCCGCGCCCGAGGCCCGCTGGGGTATCCGGCTCGCCATGTTCGGCCTGGCAGGCATGTGGCTCGTCGATCTCAACATCTATACGCTCACTTATCTTGGCCGTGGCTGGTCTGCGGAGGCGTTCATGTTGCGCGGCTGCGCGATGGTGATCGCGGCGCCCGTCTTCGGCTTCGCGCTTCGCCGTAACGAGCGCTGGCAGCTCCGCCTTTCGCGCACCGTAACCTTCCAGTCGCTCTCGCTGATCGCGCTGTGCGGCTATCTGGTGCTGACGGTCCTGATTGCCGGTGTGATCGAATCGATCAGCGGCGCGCTCGCCCGTACCATACAGGCCGGGTTCGTGATGACTGCGACGGTCGCCGCGCTCGCGATGCTGCCCTCGCCGCGCTTCCGCGCGTGGTTTCGCGTCAAGCTCGCCAAGCATTTCTTCCGGCATCGCTATGATTATCGCGCGGAGTGGATCCGTTTCACCGATACCCTCGGTCGTCCGGGCGAAGGCGCGGTGCCGCTCGACGTGCGCGTGATCAAGGCACTGGCGGACATCACCGAATCGCCGGGCGGTTTGCTGCTCGTTCCGGGCGAGGCGGGCGCGCTCGGCGTACAGGCGCAATGGAACTGGTCCGCGCTCGATGTGCAGGCGGTGGGCGGCGATGCTCGGCTCGTCGCACATCTTGCGAGCGGGCGGATCGTCGAGTTCGATACGCTCCGGGGCGACGATCCGCGTCATGACGACGAAGCGGCGCTGGTGCCGCAATGGATGCTTGGTGCGCCTGATGTCTGGGCATTGGTCCCGCTCGTCCATTTCGACCGCCTCCAGGGCGCGGTGCTGCTCGAACGCCCGCCCATCGACCGTTCGCTCGATTGGGAGGATTTCGATCTGCTGCGTATCGTCGGCCGCCAGGTCGCGAGCTATCTCGCCGAGGCGCGCGGCCAGGAAGCGTTGAGCGACGCCCGGCGTTTCGACGAATTCAATCGTCGCTTCGCGTTCATCATGCACGACATCAAGAATCTGGTGAGCCAGCTCAGCCTGGTCGCGCGCAATGCGGAGCGCCATGCCGACAATCCGGAATTCCGTGCTGATATGGTGGCGACGCTGCAATCGTCGGTCGGCAAGATGAACGATCTGCTCGCGCGGTTGTCGCAGCATAACAAGGCCAGGCATGAGGAGCCGCGCCGCGTGTCCGGCCGGCGCATCGTCGAGGCGGTGGCCGCGGCGCGCAATAATCAGCATCCCGTGGTCGTCATGTCGGCAAGCGATCCGATGATGGTTGCCGATCCCGCCCGTCTGGAACAGGCGCTGGGCCACCTTGTCCAGAACGCGATCGAAGCCAGTCCGGCGGGCGAACCGGTGTTGCTGTCGCTCGTCGACAAGGGTGAGGAGGTTGCGGTCGAGGTGCGCGATCGTGGCGCCGGCATGTCGCAGGAATTCGTCCGGTCCAGCCTGTTCAAGCCGTTCGCGTCGACGAAGGAAGGCGGCTTCGGCGTCGGCGCGTTCGAGGCGCGCACGCTGATCGCGGCGATGGGCGGCCGTATCGAAGTGGAAAGCCGTGAGGGCGAAGGCACAAGATTCATCGTGACGCTGCCGGCGGCGTCCAGAATACCGGAGATGCAATGACGATCGAGAAACCCAAGCTCCTTATCGTCGAGGATGACGAGGGGCTGCAGCGCCAGCTGCGCTGGGCTTATGACGATTATTCGGTGATCACCGTCGGCGATCGTGCGTCGGCGATCGCCGCGTTGCGCGCCGAGGAGCCGGCGGTGGTGACGCTCGACCTGGGCCTGCCGCCCGATCCCGACGGCACCAGCGAGGGTTTCGCCACCCTGGCCGAGATCCTCGCGCTCAAGCCCGATACCAAGGTGATCGTAGCCTCCGGCCATGGTGCGCGCGAAAGCGCGCTGCGGGCGATCGCGAGCGGCGCCTATGACTTCTATCAGAAGCCCGTCGATATCGACGAACTGGGGCTGATCGTCCGCCGCGCATTTCAGCTCCACGCGATCGAGGCGGAGAATGTGCGGCTGGCGCAGGCAGGCGGCAGCGACGCGACGGTATTGGGCGGGATGATCACTGCCGCGCCGGAAATGCTGAAGGTGGCGCGCACGATCGAGCGCGTCGCCACCGCCGACGTGTCGGTGATGCTGCTCGGCGCCAGCGGCACGGGCAAGGAACTGCTCGCGCGCGGTGTGCATCAGTCGAGTGGTCGTCGCGATGGCGCGTTCGTCGCGATCAATTGCGCCGCCATCCCGGAGAATCTGCTCGAAGCCGAGTTGTTCGGGCATGAAAAGGGCGCCTTCACCGGCGCGGTGAAGACCAATCAGGGCAAGATCGAACAGGCGCAGGGCGGCACGCTCTTCCTCGATGAGGTTGGGGACATTCCGTTGCCGCTTCAGGTCAAGCTGCTGCGTTTCCTGCAGGAACGCGTGATCGAGCGGATCGGCGGACGCGTTCTGATCGCGGTGGACACGCGCATCGTCTGTGCGACGCATCAGAATCTGGAGGTCATGATCGCCGATGGGCGCTTTCGTGAAGACCTGTTTTATCGGCTGGCCGAGATCGTCGTCCGCATTCCGTCGCTTGCCGAGCGGCCGGGCGATGCCCCGTTGCTTGCGCGCCACTTCCTGCTGCGCTTCGCGAAGGACATGAATCCGGCGGTGAAGGGGCTTGCGCCCGATGCGCTTTCGGCGATCGATTCGTGGAACTGGCCCGGCAATGTCCGCGAACTGGAGAACCGGATGAAGCGGGCGGTGATCATGGCCGATGGCCGGCTCGTCACCGCCGCCGATCTGGATCTGCCCGGTCAGGCGCGCAACGACGACGGAGATGTGATCAACCTCAAGACCGCGCGCGAGGCTGCCGATCGCAAGGCGATTCGCCGGGCGCTGGCGCGCAGCGAGGGCAATATCTCCAGCAGCGCCAAGCTGCTCGGGATCAGCCGGCCGACGCTGTACGACCTGCTCAAGCAATATGGCATGCAGGCCTGAACGATCCATGCGCCGCATCGCCGCCCTGACGACCGCGCTCGCCCTGCTTGCCGCACCCGCCCTGGCCGCGGACCGCGCCGCCGCCGATTCCGCCATGCGGCGCGCGGTGGCAGCGTTCGGTGGCGGCGATCCGCGCACGGCGCGCGTCGAGATGCAGAATGCGCTGAAGGCCGATCCCGGCTGGGGCGCCGCGCATGCGATGCAGGCCCGCATCCTGCTGGCGCTGGGTGACGGGCTGGGGGCGGAAGCGGAGCTTGAGCGCGCGCAGCGCGCCGGGGTTCCCGCAGCCGCGATATCGGCGTTCCTCGCCCATGCCCATGTGCTTAATGGTAATGGCGAGGCCGCGCTGGTCGCGCTCGATCGCGATCCTCCGCCCGCCGATCAGGCTGGTTATGCGACGCGCATACGCGCCCAGGCGTTCGCGGCCATGGGTGACATGGCCGCGGCCGAGACCGCGTTCGACCAATCGCTTGCGTTTGCCCCCAAGGATGTCGCGACCTGGGTCGCGCTCGGCCGGTTCCGCATGGACGTCGCGGATCAGGCGGGGGCGGTCGCGGCGGCCGATCGGGCGATGGCGATCGCTCCCCGATCGGTCGATGCGATGGTGCTCAAGGGCATTCTGGTCCGCAATCAATATGGGCTGGTGGCGGCCTTGCCGTGGTTCGAGCGTGCGGCCGAAATCGACCCGCAGGATGTGGACGCGCTGCTTGAGGCGGCGGCGACGCTTGGTGATCTTGGCCGCGCCCGTGACATGCTGGCGATGACGCGGCGTGCGCTGGCGCTCGATGGTCGTAATGTCCGCGCTTTCTATCTTCAGGCCGTGCTCGCGGCGCGCGCGCGCAATTTCGGCCTGGCGCGCTCGCTGCTCCAGCGGACGGGTGACGCGCTGGACGATATGCCCGGCGGCATGCTGCTCCAGGCCGTGCTCGAAATCGATTCGGGCAGCTACGAGCAGGCGATCGGGCGGCTCGACCGGCTGGTGTCGATGCAGCCGGACAATCTGCGCGTGCGCCGGTTGCTTGGAACGGCGCAGTGGCGTTCCGGCAATTATCGCGACGCCGTCGATGCGCTTCGCCCGATCGCCGATCGGCCCGACGCCGACGTCTATACGCTGACGGTGATGGGGCGCGCGCTTGAAGCGATCGACGCGCGCGACGAAGCCGCTCCCTATCTCGATCGCGCGTCGGCATCGGCGCCGCGCGGCGGCGCGCCTTTCGATGGGGGCGGCGATCTCGGCACACTCGCGCGCGACGCGGCGCTCGATCGCGGGGCGCCTGCTAGGATCCGCTATATCCGTGGTTTGCTTGCGGCGGGACGCGGGGATCAGGCTCTGGCGGAGGCGCGTGCGCTCCAGCGCGCCCATCCGGGGACGCCGGCGGCGCATATCCTGGTCGGTGACGCGCTCGGCGCGGTCGGACAGCCACTGGAGGCGGCGGACGCTTACCGGCTGGCCGCAAATATCAGCTTCAACGAACCCGTCGCGTTGCGCCTGATCGATGCGCTCGATCGCGGCGGACGTCGCCCCGACGCGATCGCGACGCTCAACCTGTTCCTCACGCAGAATCCGCGCAACGTCGCGGCGCTGCTGCTCGCCTCGGACTATTTCCAGGCTGCCGAACAATGGAGCGATTCGATCCGCATCCTCGAAGGGTTGCGCGCGCGCATCGGTAATCGCGACGCGCTGATCCTCAACAACCTGGCCTGGGGATGGTTTCGCAAAGGCGACGCGGACAAGGGGGTGGCCTATGCGGCGCGCGCCTATGCGCTCACTCCATCCAATCCGGCGGCGGCGGATACGTTCGGCTGGCTGTTGTTCGAAACCGACGCCGATCGTCGCGCCGGCATAGAATTGCTTGAAAAGGCGCGCGCGATCGCGCCGGCATCACCAGCCGTGCACTGGCATCTCGCCCAGGCCTATGCAGCGGTCGGCCGCAAGCCCGAGGCGATCGGCGCGGCGCGATCGGCGCTCGCTTCGCCTGGTTTCGGGCAGGCGGCGGAAGCGAAGGCGCTGATCTCCAAATTGTGAAGTGCCTGTACGAAAGGCAAAAAAAGGGCCGATCCAGAGGGACCGGCCTTTGAAAGTTTAGGAGAGGATGCCTGAAAGGCCCGTCCCTCTTGCGGCGCGGCGGCCGATCTCGCAAGTGCGAATGACACCGGTATGCGTGCAAAGATTGCAACCGTACGCAATTTTGCTGCGTGCCGACGCAATCATGCTCAGTGCGCCACGGAGGCTCCCCGCACGATTCCCGATGCCGAAAGCTGGGCATCGATCTGCGCCATCAGCCGCTCCAGGCCGGGTTCGTCACGGGCTTCGGCGCGCGCAACCAGAACGTCCTGGGTGTTCGATGCGCGCAGCAACCACCAGCCGTCGTCGGTGGAGACGCGTGCTCCGTCGGTGCGATCGACCCGGGCACCCTCGGCCTCCAGCCGGTCGAGCACTTCATCGACCACCGCGAACTTGCGGGATTCGTCGACCTGGAAGCGCAGCTCGGGCGTGTTGACCATCGCCGGCATCTCGTCCTTGAGCTGGGTCAGCGACTTGCCCGACATGCGTACCGCGCTCATCAGCCGCACCGCGCCATAGATCGCGTCGTCGAAGCCGTAATAGTCCCAGAAGAAGAAGATGTGGCCGCTCATCTCACCACCGAGGGGGGAATTCTCCTCTTTCATCTTCGCCTTCACCAGGCTGTGGCCGGTCTTCCACATCAGCGGTTTACCGCCCAGCGCGGCGATACGGTCGAACAGAGCCTGGCTGGTTTTCACGTCGGCGAGGATGGTGGCACCCGGATTGGCCTTCAGCACGGGTTCGGCGAGGATGCCGAGCAACTGATCGCCCCAGACGACGCGGCCCTTGCTGTCGATCGCGCCGATCCGGTCGCCGTCGCCGTCGAAGGCGACGCCGAAATCGAGCTGCTTCTCGGCGACGAGCGCCTTCAGATCGGCGAGGTTCTTTTCCTCGGTCGGGTCGGGATGATGGTTGGGGAAGCTCGCATCGACATCGGTGTAGAGCAGGTGATGCTCGCCGGGCAGCAGCTTCACGAGCTTCTCGATCACCGGGCCGGCGGCGCCGTTGCCCGCATCCCAGCCGATCCGATAGGCGCCGCCGGCATAGCCCGCGAGCAGCCGGCCGACATAATCGTCCATGATGTCGGCATTGGAAACCGTGCCCGATCCTTCGGCCCAGTCGCCTGCCGACGCGAGCCGGCCGATCTCCAGGATCTGTTCGCCGTAAAAGGGCGCGTGATGAATCACCATCTTGAAGCCGTTGTAATTGGCGGGGTTATGGCTGCCGGTGATCATGATGCCGCCATCGACCTCAAGCACGGCCTCCGCGTAGTAGAGCATCGGCGTCGGTCCCAGCCCGACGCGGACGACATCGATACCGCCTTCGTTCAGGCCGTTGATCAGCGCATTTTCGAGTGACGGAGAGGATTCGCGGCCGTCATAGCCCACCGCCACGCGCGTGCCCCCGGCCTTGCGGACGAGCGTCGCGAAGCTGCGGCCGATCGCATAGGCGTCCTTCGTGCCCAGCGTCTGGCCCACGATTCCGCGGATGTCATATTCGCGCAGCGTGGTGGGATCGAGGACATGGCTCATCGCTTCACTCCGTTACTCATGGGGCCGTGCCCCGCACTATCGGGATGGCGGCACAACGCGCGAACGCAGCAACAGGTCGCGCGCGGCGTTGATTTTTCCGGCGAGTTCGGCGCTGCCCCCGGCATCGGGGTGAACGCGCGCGATCAGCCGGCGGTGCGCCGCGCGAATCTGGTCGGGCGTGGCTTCGGCCGGCAAATCGAGCAGGCGCAAGGCCTCGGCGACGCTCATCGTCGGACGCGGCGTGCGACGGCTCATCTTGCCGCGCCACCAGAACCAGATCAGCAGGCCGATCCCGGCAAGGAGGATCAGCTTCGCCATGTCAGAGCGCGAGCTCGCCCTGCGCCTGGGGCAGTTCGAGCGCGGAGATCATCTCGCGCAGTTCCTGCCGGGCGGCGATATGGCTGATGCCAAGCTCACCCAGTTCCTCCAGGTCGAGCAAGGTGATGCCGCGCGGAAACAATTCGCGATAGATCACGCGCTCGCCAAGGCCAGGAATCACGCGGAAGCCCACGCGCCGCGACAATTCGGCGACGGCATTTCCGACGCGGCGCATGTTGCGCGCCTCGACATGCTGAAGGCGATTGCGCAGCACCACCCAGTCGACCGTCGCGCCATCGGCGCGCGCGCGCAATTTGCGCTGGTCCCAGATCAGTTCCGCATAGAAGCTGGGGCGCTTGACCTTGAATGTCTCCGGGTCGACCTGGCCGATCAGGTCCAGATCGATGAAGCTGTCGTTGATCGGCGTCACCAGCGTGTCGGCCATCGCGATCGCTGCGCGCGCGACGTCGTCATCGCGCCCCGGCGTATCGATGATCAGGAATTCCTTGCCTTCGCCAAGCGTCGCCACCGCCGCTTCGAGCGCGGGCACCGTCAGCGGATCGAGCACGCCGTGAACGGGCAGAATCAGGTCGACCGACTCACGACGCACCGTCTCCGCGCGATTGTCCAGATAGCGGCCCAGTGTCCGCTGCCGGGTATCGAGGTCGAGCGCCGCGACGCGGCGGCCGGCCTTGGCCAGGCCGATCGCGGTATGGACCGCGGTCGTCGATTTGCCGCTGCCCCCTTTTTCGTTCGCAAAGACGATCAGATGCACGCCATTCACCGCCATGTAGCGATCGGGCCCCCTAGCCACTTGATTCCAGAAGACGCCCCCCGCAAAGAGCGCGTCCCGGCCATATCGGAGGCAAGGCAGGCGTGCAAACGGTCCGTGATCTCGAAAAGCTGCGCGCCGCGATCGCGGCGTTCCGCGCCGAGGGATTGTCGGTTGCGCTGGTGCCTACCATGGGCGCTCTCCATGCTGGGCATATGGCGCTGGTCGAAGCAGCGAAAGCGCGCGCCGATCGCGTCGTCACGTCGATCTTCGTCAATCCCAGGCAGTTCGGCCCCAATGAGGATCTCTCGCGTTATCCGCGTCGGGAGCGTGCCGATGCGGACATGCTGGAGGCGGCGGGTTGCGCGCTGTTGTGGATGCCGTCCGTGGAGGTCATGTACCCGGCGAGCTTCGCCACGACGGTTTCGGTGACCGGCGTTAGCGACGGGCTCGACGGCGCGTCGCGCCCCGGCCATTTTGACGGTGTCGCGACCGTCGTGTCCAAGCTGTTCAATCAGGTCCGGCCCGATTTCGCGCTGTTCGGGGAAAAGGACTACCAGCAGCTCGCGGTGATCCGCCGCATGGTCGACGATCTCGACATGGATATCGAGATCGTCGGCGTGCCGACGCAGCGCGACGAGGATGGCCTGGCGCTGTCGTCGCGCAATATCTACCTGACCGAGCCGGAACGTGAAGCCGCGCGCATGCTGCCGCGCGCGCTTGGCGAGGCGGCGCGCGCCATCAGCGGCGGAACGCCGGTGGCCGCGGCGCTCGGACGCGCCGAGGCGGCGCTCGCCAGGGCCGGATTTGATCCGATCGATTATGTCGCGCTTTGCGATGCCGAAACGCTCCAGCCGGTGGACAGTCTAGAAAGGCCGGCGCGTCTGATGGCGGCCGCCAGGATCGGCGGTACCCGTCTGATCGACAATCTGGCCGTCGAGGCGGAACCGGTAGCGCAATAATCCCGTTTTTCCCCGGAAAAACAAAGTGAAGATGCGTTAACTATTTCTTTAAACCATATGATGGATTGTGCCCTTGGGCCGAAAGGCTGAACAGGGGTGTGGGAACATGGGACATAGCGCGGAGCTTGAACGCTTCTTCATCGAAAGCCGCCTTGCCGATGCTGGCCGCGGCGATCCGGATGCCTGCCTGGAACTGGGCATGGCCTATTCGTCGGGATCGGGAAACACGATCGTCGATCTGATCCAGGCGCACAAATGGTTCAACCTCGCCGCGTTGCGCGGCAGCCATGAAGCGCAGGGCTGGCGGGCCGAAATAGCCGGGGAAATGAGCCCGCGCGAGATCGCCGAGGCGCAGCGCCAGGCACGCGCCTGGCTCAACGAGACGGCGCGCCACGCGGCTTGAGCGCCGACCCCATCGTAAAAGGGGTCAGCAGGATTTCCTGAAGGGGCCGAGTTCGGCGAGCGCGCCGATATCCTGCGATACGGCATCGCGCTCGCGGCGCAGAAAGTCGGCGATCGCCGCGCGAAAGCCGCGATCGGCGATGTAGTGCGCCGAATAGGTCGGCACCGGTTCATAGCCCCGCGCCAGCTTGTGGCCGCCTTGGGCGCCGGCTTCGACGCGATCGAGGCCGCGTGCGATCGCCGCGTCGATCGCCTGATAATAGCAGAGCTCGAAATGGAGGAAGGGCACTTCCTCGACACAGCCCCAATAGCGGCCGTACAGCGTGTCTCCGCCGATCAGGTTGAGCGCGCCCGCGATCGGCCTGCCGTCGCGCAGCGCCAGGATCAGCAGCAGCGCATCGGGCATGCGTTCGCCGAGCAGCGTGAAGAAGTCGCGTGTCAAATAGGGGCGCCCCCATTTGCGCGCGCCGGTATCCTGATAGAATTGCCAGAACGCATCCCAGTGGCGCAGTTCGATCGCATCGCCCTGGAGATGGACGATGTCCAACCCCGCGACGGCGGCTGCGCGCTCCTTGCGGATCGCCTTGCGCTTGCGTGACGCCAGCGCGTCGAGGAAGTCGTCGAAGCCGCGATAGCCGCGATTCTGCCAGTGGAACTGGCTGTCGGTACGGATCAGCCAGTCCGCCGCTTCGAACAGCGGCACCTGATCGGGCGCGATGAAGGTGGCATGGGCCGAACTCAGTTCGTTCTGAGTCACGATCGCCTCCGCAGCCGCAATCAGCCGCGGCGCGACGGCGGGATCGCGCATCAGCAGGCGCGGCCCGGGCACGGGGGAAAAGGGAACCGCGATCTGCAGCTTGGGGTAATAGCGCCCGCCCGCCCGCTCCCAGGCATCGGCCCAGCTATGGTCGAACACATATTCGCCCTGGCTGTGGCTCTTGGCGTAAGCCGGCAGCGCCCCGGCCAGCCGGCCGTCATCATCGTCGACGGCGATCGGCACGGGCTGCCAGCCGGCGGCCGCGCCGACGCTGCCCGAATCTTCCAGCGCGCTCAGGAAGCCATGCGATACGAAGGGATTCGCATCGCCGGCGCAGGCATTCCAGGCATCGGCGTCGAAATCGCCGACGCCCTGTCCGATGCGGGCGACGAAGTCGTCATTCATCGGCGGGCGCCGGCGTCGATCCCGCCCGAATCGCGCAGCCATCATCCATGCGGGGATTGCGGTGGCGGCGTGATGCGAACGGACCTGTGGGCATATGGCCTATATGGGGTCAGGCGGGCTTGACCGCCACGATCGCATCGACTTCGACGGCGGCGCCCAGCGGCAGGGCGGGCACGCCAACGGCGCTGCGCGCATGCTTGCCGGCATCGCCGAACACCGCCTGCATCAGTTCCGACGCGCCGTTGGCGACCTTGGGCTGCTCGGTGAAATGCGGATCGCTGGCGACGAACACGCCCAGCTTGACGACGCGCTCGACGCGATCGAGCGAACCCAGCGCCTGTTCCATCTGCGCCAGCAGCATCAGCGCGCAGTTGCGCGCGGCTTCGTAACCGAATTCGACATTGACGTCCTCGCCGACGCGGCCAGTCATCAGGTCGCCCCCGCGGAAGGGGAGCTGGCCCGAGATATGGAGGAGCCCGCCGATTTCGACGGCGGGAACATAGGCAGCGATCGGGGCGGCCGGCTTGGGCAGCTTCAGGCCGAGTTCCTCGAGCTTCTTGGCAGGCGTATCAGTCATGATCTGGGCTCCGTCTTTGGGGAGGGGTGGTCGGAAAGGTGAAGGGCTTCAGCGCACAAGAGGGGCGGGAGCGAGCTTTTCCGCTATCCACCGCCGCGCCTCGCTCCAGTCGTCGATGCGGACATGCGCGGCGGGGGCTGGCGGCACCGCAGGCGCCAGGCTGGGTTCGGCGATCATATGCAGCCGCCAGACATCGGGCGCCTCGTCGGCTACAGATTGATGATGATGCGCGAGATCATCGACGAAAACCGCCGCGCTCGGCGCATATTCGTCGAGCAGCGTACGTACTGGCGCGCCCTTGCCGCCCTGATTGGTGACGACTCGGAAATCGATGCCGAAACCGCGCAACTGCGCCACGCGATGCGGCTGGCGATGATCCTCCAAATTGGTGAGCACGACGATGTCGGCATAGGCCGAAATCTCCGCCAGCGCCTCGCGCGCATGGGGCACCAGCGTCTGGCGGTGCATCTCGGTATCGAAAAAGCCGCCGAGCAGCGGCCACATCTCTGTGCGCGACAGATATTCGCCATCGGCGCGGCGTCGCATCGCGCGAGAGAAATCGCCGCCATCGGGCGAGAAATCGATCGCATGCGTTTCTCCCAGCCATGCGCCGAAATGGCTGACCATGTGGAGCAGCACTTCATCGCAGTCGGTGATCAGCAGCGGCCGGCTCATGCGTCGAGCATCCTGCGCGTCTCCACCAGGATCAGCGGCTTCACCTCAAGCGCGGCGGCGCAGGCGATCAGATCGGGCTCATGCGCCTCGAGAAAGGCGAGCACCGCTGAAAGCAATGCACGATCGCCCGCGCGGGCGCGCAGATCGTCGGCGGTCAGCCCGGTCACGCTCAGCAGCCGATCGGCGCGCGCGGGCTCGTTCAGCGTCCAGACCAGCGCGGAGAGCGCCAGCGCCTCTGCATTTGTCTCGGGGCCTGCCATCGCCTAGAGCATCTCCATTGCATCGAAGAGGCTGGGACGTGGCAAAAAGGGTGCTCGTTGTCGAGGACAACGAACTCAATCTCAAACTTTTCTGTGATCTGCTGCGTGCCCATGACCACGAAGCGGAACCGGTTCGCGACGGCCGCGAGGCTGTGGACCGCGCGCGCGCCTTTTCGCCAGACCTGATCATCATGGATATCCAACTGCCCTATGTCAGCGGGCTCGACCTGATCCGCACGATCAAGGCCGACGATGCGCTGAAGCGGATTCCGGTGATGGCGGTGACCGCCTATGCCGCGCATGGCGACGAAGAGCGCATCCGGGAAGCGGGCGCGGAGGCTTATGTATCCAAGCCGATCTCGGTGATGAAGTTCATCGGCGAGGTAAGCGGGCTGCTATAGGCCCCGCAACCTCGCAAAGCCGATCTTTTCAAGATATCCGGACATGACAAAGGGCGAGCGCATGCGCGGCCCGCCCCGTCTTCCTTTCCGTCATCCATCCGCGTGCGGATGGATGCGAAGGATCACTTGATCTTGGCTTCCTTGAACTCGACGTGCTTGCGCGCGACGGGATCATATTTGCGGAAGGACAGCTTCTCGGTCTGGGTGCGCGGATTCTTCTTGGTGACGTAGAAGAAGCCGGTGCCTTCCGAGCTGACGAGCTTGATCTTGACGGTGGTTGGCTTGGCCATGACCCGAAACCCTTATGCGAATCTGAATTCAGCGAATCTGAAAAAGAAAAGCGGCGAAAACCGCCGCTCGTTCAAGGGCGGCCCAATGCGCGATGGGGGCTCGATTGTCAACCGCTTTAGCGCGGAGGAACGCGGCGGTTGTCGACCCTGAAGCCGCATTTGCCGAGTCGAGCCGATTCGATGCGGTCTGGCGGTGGCTCTTCCCGCGCGATAAGCAATCGTCACAAAGAGATAAAGGAGAGCCTCCCGATATGCGTGCCTATCTGAATACCCTGCCACTCGTCCTGATCCTCGCGGCCTGCGGTCCGGCGACCAAGACCGCCGAGCCTGTCGATGCGGCCGCGCTCCATGAAAAGCTGCTCGTGCTCGACACCCATCTCGATACGCCCGCCAATTTCGGCCGGCTTGGGTGGGACATCGCGCAGCGGCACACGATGGCCGACGACATGACGCAGGTCGATCTGCCGCGCATGAAGCAGGGCGGCCTCGATGGCGGCTTCTGGGTGATCTATACTGCACAGGGGCCGCTGACCGCCAAGGGCTTCGCCGACGCGAAGGCGTTCGCGCTCAAGCGTTCGGACGAGATCGCGGCGATTGTCGCCAAGAATCCCGACACGATGGCGCTCGCGACCACCGCCGACGACGCGCAGAAGATCGCCGCCTCGGGCAAGGTGATTGTCTATCAGAGCATCGAGAACAGCTATCCGCTGGGTGAGGATCTGTCGCTGCTCGGCGAATTCTACCGCCGCGGCGTGCGCATGGCTGGCCCTGTCCATAGCGCCGACAACCAGTTCGCGGACAGCACCACGGGCAAGGCGCGCTGGGGTGGACTGAGCCCGCTCGGCAAGCAATGGGTGGCGGAGATGAACCGGCTGGGCATGGTGATCGACGGCAGCCATTCGTCGGATGCCACGCTCGATCAGATGCTGGCGCTGTCCAAGACGCCGATCATCCTGTCGCATTCGGGGCCGAAGGCGGCGAACGATCATCCCCGCAATCTCGACGATGGCCGGATCAAGGCGGTGGCGGCCAAGGGCGGGGTGATCCAGATCAACAGCATCTTCCTGGCGCCGCTCAACAGCACGCCCGAGCGTGATGCGCTCGATGCGCGCAAGGAAAAACTGGCCACGATGACACCCGAGGAGCAGCGCAAGCTTGCGGCGGACTATGCCGCGCTAGATGCCAAAGCGCCTTATCAGGATGCCAGCTTCGAGAATTTCATGGCGTCGATGCTGCATGTGCTGAAGCTGGTCGGCGCCGATCATGTCGGCATGGGCGCCGATTGGGATGGCGGCGGCGGCGTCAAGGGCATGGAAGATGTCTCGCTGTTGCCCAAGATCACCGCGCGACTGCTCAAGGAAGGTTATTCGGAAACCGATATCGCCAAGATCATGGGCGGCAACACGCTGCGGGTTCTCCGCAAGGCGGAAGAAGCCAGGGGCAAATAGACGCGGTTCCGCGGGCCACGCCTATGGCGCGGCCCCGCCCGTTCCGTTGTGCTTGCTGGATGTCGAGAAAGGGCATAGCCTTCTTCCGGACGCTTGGGAGAGGGTGTCGCCATGACGAGAAATCTGTTGTTCGCGCTTCCGGCCGCGGCGCTCGCCGTGGCCGTGCAAGCTTCTGCGCAAGAGGCGCCTAAGCCCCCCGCGGCGGTGGCTGTCGCGACGCCGCAGGCGGAAGTCGTCGATATCGGGATCGACAAGACCATGCGCATGACGGTGCCGGTCAGCATCGGCGGTGCTGGGCCCTTCGCCTTTCTGGTCGATACCGGCGCGGAGCGCACCGTGATCTCGCGTGAGCTTGCCGATCGGCTGGCGCTCAGCGATGCGGGATCGGCGCTGGTCCATTCGATGACGGGCAGCGAACGGGTGACCACGGTGCTGATCCCGTCGCTCAAGGTCAGCGCGAATCCGACCACGGACATCCGCGCGCCCGCATTCGCTCAGCAGCATATCGGCGCATCGGGCCTGATCGGCATCGACAGCCTGCGCGATCAGCGCGTCACGCTTGATTTCAAGGCGGGCACGATGACGATCACGCCGGGGCAGAAGACCAGCGATCGCCATGACCCGGACGAGATCATCGTCACCGCGCGGCGGCGTGCCGGCCAGCTTATCCTGACAGGGGCAACGCTCAACGGCTCGCGCGTCGATGTCATCATCGACACGGGCGCGCAGGTATCGGTCGGCAATGGAGCACTCCGCCGGCGGTTGATGGAGCGCAATCCGCGCACTCCCCCGAAGTCGATCGAATTGATCAGCGTCACCGGCGGGCGCGCCGAAGCCAGCTATACCAGCGTGCGCGAGATCAAGCTGGGCGGGGCTACCATCAACAACATGCCGATCGCCTTCGCCGACGCGCCGATCTTCCGCACGCTCGATCTGACCCGGCGTCCGGCGATCCTGCTCGGCATGGATGCGCTGCGCATGTTCGATCGCGTCTCGGTCGATTTCGCGAATCGCCGGATCAGGCTGCTCCTGCCCGATGGCGCGGGGCGCAATACGGGCACGCGGATGGCGGCAAACACACGAAATTCGGAACCGGGACGCATGCCCGCGATTTGATAGCGGATGCTGGTCGCCGATAGCTGGAGCGAAATCGCGCTGCGCCTGGGGATCGCGACGGCGATCGGGCTGCTGCTCGGACTCGATCGGGAATTGCGCGGCCATGATGCCGGGCTCAGGACCAATGCGCTGGTCGCGCTCAGCTCGGCGATGGTCACGCTTTCCTCGCTGCTGCTGTTCGACACGCTCAAGCATCTCAATTCGCAGCCCGATCCGCTACGTGTGATCCAGGGTGTCGCGCAGGCGATCGGCTTCATCGCCGCCGGCCTGATCTTCGTGAAGCGGGGGGACGTCCATAACGTCACCACCGCCGCCAATCTGTGGGTCTCGGCCTCCGCCGGGATCGTGGCGGGGCTGGGGCAATACAAGCTTCTCGCCGTCGGCACCGTGCTCGCGCTGCTGTTGCTTCTGTCCGAATTCCTCTTCAAGCGGCTGATTCCGCGTTATCACCAGCCGCCGCCCGACGATGGCGATACGGCGTCGCAGCCCCAGGGCGCCATTCATCGCAACACCGCCAAATATGACGATCCTCCGCCTTGAACGCGGCAGCGAAGGCAGGTTAAGAGGGGCAATGGTTCCCTTTTCGTTCGCAGGCCATGATCTGATCGCGCTGCCGCAAGGGGCGCTGTTCTGGCCCGCGCGCCGCGCATTGCTGGTCGCCGATCTGCATTTCGAGAAGGCGAGCTGGTTCGCGCGCTTCGGGCAGATGTTGCCCCCTTATGATTCGATCGCGACACTGGCCGATCTCGCGGCCCTGCGCGTGGCGACCGATGCGATGGAGATCTGGTGCCTGGGCGACAGCTTCCACGACAGCCAGGGTGCCGCACGCCTGCCCGAGAGCGCGCGCGAGATGCTGCGTGCATTGACCGGCACGACGCGTTTCGTGTGGATCACCGGCAACCACGATGCCGCGCTGGCCGATTGGCTGGGCGGTGAAATCCGGGAAGAGGCGGTGATCGACGGGTTGGTGTTGCGCCACGAAGCGGATCCGCTGGAGATGCGACCCGAATTGTCGGGGCATTTCCACCCCAAGTTCCGCGTCACCGTGCGCGGACGCCACGTGTCGCGCCGCTGTTTCGTCGCGACCGGCGCCAAGCTGATTCTGCCCGCCTTCGGCGCGCTGACCGGCGGGCTCGATGCCGGCCACCCAGAGATCATCCGCGCTGTCGGCCGTGGTGCGCAGGCGCTGGTGCCATTGAGCGATCGTCTGCTGCGGTTCCCGCTGGCGGCGTGAGCTTTCTCCCTGTCATTCCCGCGTTCGGGCGTGAAAAGGGCCTCAGCGCGCCAATGCCGGGAAGCCGGCCTTGAATGCCGCCACCTTCGGCTTGTCCCAGCGCAGGATATAGGGATGGTTCGGGTTGCGGCGGAAGAAATCCTGGTGGAAGGGCTCCGCCGGATAGAAGCGGCCCGTCTCGATACGGGTGACGATCGGTTTGGGAAAAGCGCGGACGCGCCCGAGCTGCGCGATATAGGCCTGCGCGATCTTCGCCTGTTCCGTATTTTGCGGGAAGATCGCCGAACGATAGCTGGGGCCGGTGTCCGGCCCCTGGCGGTTGAGCTGGGTGGGGTCGTGCGCGACCGCGAAGAAGACGCGCAGCAGCGTGCCGTAACTCACCTGCGCCGGATCATAATCGATGCGGATCGCCTCGGCATGGCCGGTGCGCTCGCTGGAGACCTGGCCATAGGTTGCGGTATTGGCGGTGCCGCCCGCATAGCCGGAGGTAACCGAGCGAACGCCCTTCATCTGTTCGAACACCGCCTCCATGCCCCAGAAGCAGCCGCCCGCGAGCACGGCGGTCTGAGCGCCTTTGGCAGCGGGGGCGTCGATCGCCGCGCGCGGGAGGATTCGCGCCTGTTCGGCATTGGCGGCTGTGCCGGACAGCGTTGGCCAGGCAAGCGCCGCAAACACGGCGGCGCTGGCGACGATTGGAATGACGGCGAATTTCGAAGTCATGGCGGGCATCCTTCGCCCGCCTGTTAGCAGAATCCCGATGAACGGGGGATGGCCCGGTCAGGCGAGGCCGGTGACGATCTTCAAGGCTTCGACGGCGGCGATGGCGCCTTCGGGTGGCTGGATCGCCAGAATAGCCATGGCCCCAACCAGAAAGCCACCGGCGAAGCGGCGAGCCAGATCGGATTTCAGTACCGATATCATCGTCTCGTTTCCTCTTTCGTCCGGCGCGGGGCCGAATCAATTTCGTTTCCCACAACCAGCCGATGCCACCGCGCGGCTGACGCCGCAGTGAACGGGATCACAGGGTTGCGTTCATGTTCATGGCAGCGCGCAGACGGCGGCAGGCGCCATTCGAGCGATGCGATCATGATGCAGGGACGGCGCGGCTGCGCCGTTTCCGCATCAGCGCAGTGCGGCGCAAGCCTCCTGGATGCGGGTGCAGGCATCCGTCAGGATCGCTTCCGACGTCGCATAGCTGACGCGGAATGCCGGTTCGAGGCCGAACGCCGCGCCGTGAACGGCGGCGACACGTGCGTCGTCGAGAAAATACTCGATCAGCGCGGCATCGTTCTCGATCGTCTTGCCGCCCGGCGTGGTCTTGCCGATCAGGCCCGTCACGTCGGGATAGACATAGAAGGCGCCTTCGGGGCGCGGGCAATTGATGCCGTTGACCTGGTTGAGCATCGAGACGACGAGGTCGCGACGGCCCTGGAACGCCTTGTTGCGCTCTTCGAGGAAGCTCTGGTCCCCGGTGAGCGCCGCGGTGGCGGCTGCCTGCGCGATCGAGCAGGGATTCGAGGTCGACTGGGACTGGAGCTTGCCCATCGCCTTGATCAGCCATTCGGGGCCACCGGCGAAGCCGATGCGCCAGCCGGTCATCGAATAGGCCTTGGAACAGCCGTTCACCGTCAGCGTGCGATCGTAGAGGTCGGGCGCGACCTGGGCGATCGTGGTGAAGACGAAATCGTCATAGACGATATGCTCGTACATATCGTCGGCCATCACGAGTACATGCGGGTGGCGGCGCAGCACCTCCGCGATCGCTTCCAGCTCGGTCCGCGAATAGGCGGCACCCGTGGGGTTCGACGGCGAATTGAGGATCAGCCACTTGGTGGCGGGCGTGATCGCCGCTTCGAGCTGCGCGGGGGTGATCTTGTAGTTCTGCGATGCGCCCGCTTCGATCACCACTGGCGTGCCGCCCGCGAAGTTCACGATGTCGGGATAGCTGACCCAATAGGGCGCGGGGATGATCACTTCGTCGCCCGCTTCCACGCTCGCTACCAGCGCGTTGAACAGCGTGTGCTTGCCACCGACGTTCACGCTGATCTGGCCGGGCGTGTAGACCAGCCCGTTGTCGCGCTTGAACTTGGTGGCGATCGCGTCCTTCAGTTCCGCGGTGCCGTCGACATTGGTGTATTTGGTCTTGCCCGCGCGGATCGCCTCGATCGCGGCTTCCTTCACGAAATCCGGCGTGTCGAAATCGGGCTCGCCGGCGCCCAGGCCGATCACGTCGATGCCCTGGCGCTTCAGGTCGAGCACGCGGCTGGTCATCGCCAGCGTGGCGGAAGGCTGGATGCGCCCGAGCGCGGCGGAGGTGCGGGACATGAAATACGCTCCTGTTGCGGTGCGGCATGCCCCATAGGCCGGGCGATTCGTTACGGCAATGGCGGTTCGTCCAAGAATTCCGGCCGGCGGATATTTTTTTGGGTCAGCGAACCAGGACGGCCGGGATCAGCCCGCGCACTGCATTGCCGATGAAAAATCCATCGGCGAGATCGTCCGCCGTCAGATCCGATTCGACGGCGCGACCTTCGTCCAGAAGCTGCCCCCGCAGGATGCCGGGCAACAGTCCGCGCGCGAGCGGCGGGGTCAGCAGTGCGCCGTCCCGTTCGACGAAGATGTTGGTGAAGCTGCCTTCGGTCAGCCGGCCCTCGCCATCCGCGAAGATCACCTCGAAGCTGCCGGCCTTGGCCAGCGCCTCGCGATAGAAGCCGCGATCGGTCGTCTTGTGGCGCAGCCGGAAATCGGCGGGGGCGACGGGAAGCGGCTGGAGAGCGACCGCGACGGGCGCCTGCGGCGTCGGCGGCGCGGGGCGGATCTCGATGGCGACGGCGCCGCTGCGCGCCAGCAACAGGCGGACGCGCGAAGCGGCGCGCAGTCGGAATGTCGCGGCCTGCAGCTCGTTGCGGACTTCGTGACGATCGAAGGCGAAGCCCAGCGCATCGGCGCTCGCCTTCATCCGTTCGAGGTGGCGTTCCAGCAGCAGTAACCCGTCGGACGGGTCGAAGGCCATGGTTTCGATCAGGTCGAACGCGCGCGCGCCTGCGGTCACGAAGCGGCCCTTGGCCAGGCATTCCGCCCATTCGCCCGCCGCGCTCGAATCCGCGACCACCGCGCTTCCCAGTCCGATTTCAGCCTCAACGGCCCCCCGCTTCATTGTCAGTGTCCTGATGACGACATTGAACGCCGCATCGCCCGCCGGATCAAGCCATCCGATCGATCCCGTATAGGCGCCTCGCGCCGAAGTCTCGACCTCGGCTATGATTTCCATTGCGCGAATCTTGGGGGCGCCGGTGATCGACCCGCAGGGAAACAGTGTCTTCAGCACGTCCACCGGCGCGCGGTCGGGCGAAAGCCGTGCCGTGACCGTCGATGTCATGGTGTGGATCGTCGGATAGGTCTCGACCGTGAACAGGTCCGGCACCGCGACGCTGCCCGCCTTCGCCACGCGCGACAGGTCGTTGCGCAGCAGATCGACGATCATCAGATTTTCGGCGCGTTCCTTGGGATCGGCGCCGAGCGCCGCCGCCGCCGCGCGATCCGCGACGGCATCCGCATGGCGGCGCGCCGTGCCCTTCATCGGCCGCGCGGTCAGCATGCCGTTGTCGAGCGTGAAGAACAGTTCGGGCGAGGCGGAGAGCAGCCAATGTTCCCCGGTGAACACTGCGCCGCCCCAGCCCGCCTCCGACGCGGCGCGCAGCCGCGCATAAAGCGCGAGCGGATGGCCCGCGACCGGAACTCGCGCGCGGAAGCTGAGATTGGCCTGATAAATGTCTCCCGCCGCGATATAGTCGCGGACGCGGGCGAAGCGCGCCGCATAGTCGGCGGCGGAAATCTCGGGTTCGGGCGCGCCCGCCCAGGCGCCGGCGGGATCGGGCAGCAGCGCCGCGACCTCATCCGCCGGGATCGCGGCGAAGCCCTGGAACAGACCGAACCAGAGCAGCGGCAGCGATGGATCGTGCCGCACCGGCAATCCGGGCTCGAAGGCTGGACTCGCCTCATAGGCGATATAGCCGGCGGCATGTAGCCCGTCCGTCTTCGCCCGGGCCAGGCGTTCCATGGCGGCTGGAATATCGGCGATCGCCGATGCCGCGACAATCTCAAGGGGATCGCGATACAGTCGCGCCATGCCCGCGCCGGTGGCGCGCGCATCGTCGAGCAGGACGAAAGGCTGGGTATCGGCGATCATCGGGAGCAGCGATTGCCTCACCCGATGGCCCTGCGTAAAGCGAAAGCCACAAAATCGCCGAGGACCGGGATGACCACGCATATGGCAGGCGCCGGTATCGGCCGTTGACACCCCTCATCTATCTCGGTGCCGCCCTGGCGGAGATCTTCGGATGCTTCGCCTTCTGGGCATGGCTGCGGCTGGGCAAGTCGGCGCTGTGGGTCGCGCCGGGCATGGTGTCGCTCGCACTGTTCGCCTGGGCTCTGACGATGGTCGAAAGCGCGCTGGCGGGACGGGCCTTCGCGGCCTATGGCGGCGTCTACATCGTCGCGTCGCTCGGTTGGCTCTGGGCGGTCGAAGGTGCAAGGCCCGATCGATGGGACATCATGGGCGGTGCGGTCTGTCTGCTGGGCGCCGCGCTGATCCTGTTCGGGCCGAGAGGAAGTTGAGGGGCTGAAATGGTTGCGAGCGTATTCGACCTGTTCAAGATCGGCGTGGGACCGTCGAGTTCGCACACCATGGGGCCGATGACGGCCGCCGCCGATTTCGCGCGGCGCCTGTCTGATGCCGGCATCATAGATCGTGTCGTCCGCGTCGATGCGGCGCTTTACGGATCGCTGGCGCTGACCGGCAAGGGCCATGCTACCGATCGGGCAGTGCTGCTCGGGCTCGCAGGCCATGTGCCCGCCGCGATCGATCCCGACGCGGCGGATGCTGCGATCGCGGCCATTCGTAGTGAAAGCCGGCTGACGCTGGGCGGCGTTCACGAGATCGCGTTCGACGAGGCCGTCGATCTGCGTTTCCTCCAGCGCGAGCGGCTCGATTTCCATTCCAACGCCATGACCTTTGCGGCCTTCGACGGGACTGGCGCGGAACTTGGGCGCCGCACCTATTATTCGGTAGGCGGCGGCGCGGTGCTCGACGAGGACCAGATCGGCCGCAATGCAGCGCCCGAAGGTGGATGGGACGTGCCGCACATCTTCCATTCGGGTGCCGAACTGCTCGCGCTGGCGGAGGAAAAGGGGCTGACGATCGCCGGGCTGATGCGCGCCAACGAGGAAGCGACATTGGCGCCGGAAGAGGTTTCGGCGCGGCTCGGTGGCATCGCCGACGCGATGTCGGCCTGTATCGATCGCGGCATCCGCTCGGAGAGTTGCGAGCTGCCCGGCGGTCTGCGCGTCAAGCGCCGTGCGCCCGGCGTCTATCGCACGCTTATCGAACGCCAGGAACGCGCGCTCGCCGATCCGCTGACCGTGATCGACTGGATCAACCTGTGGGCGCTGGCGGTGAACGAGGAGAATGCGGCGGGCGGCAAGGTGGTGACCGCGCCGACCAATGGCGCGGCCGGCATCGTGCCGGCGGTGCTGCGCTATTATGAGCGCTTCACGCCCAAGGCGACGCGCGAGGGTGTCGAGGATTTCCTGCTGACCGCCGCCGCGATCGGTTCGCTCTTCCGCGAGAACGCCTCGATTTCCGGCGCCGAAGTCGGCTGTCAGGGCGAAGTCGGTGTCGCCTGTTCGATGGCCGCCGCCGGCCTTGCCGCGGCACTCGGCGCGACTCCCGCGCAGATCGAGAATGCTGCGGAGATCGGCATGGAGCATAATCTGGGGCTCACCTGCGATCCGGTGGGTGGCCTCGTTCAGGTGCCCTGCATCGAGCGCAACGCGGTGGGATCGATCAAGGCGGTAGAGGCGACGCGGCTGGCGATGCTGGGCGACGGTACGCACCGCGTGAGTCTGGATCAGGTGATCGAGACGATGCGCAAGACCGGTCTCGACATGTCGGAACGCTATAAGGAGACGTCGCTTGGCGGTCTCGCCGTCAATGTGGTGGAGTGCTGAGGTACAACTGCGGCATGGTGAATGCCGTCGCTTTCCGCTGCGGACCACCACCCCTTTGTTTCGAGCGCAGGCTCGACGCTGCTCGAAGCGAACGGAATAGGGACTGATGGCTAGTCGCGTCGGTCGAGCGTACGTGCTTCTTCGACCAGCAGCACCGGCACCCCGTCGCGGATCGGATAGGCCAGTCCTGCCGCTTCGGACACCAGCTCCTGCCGTGCCTCATCATAACGCAGCGGCTGGCGAGTAAGCGGGCAGACGAGGATTGCGAGCAGGTCGGGATCGATCGTCATTGCAGCGTCGCTCCGTCGCCGTCGTCACCACCGTGGCGGGCAAAGAACTGCATCAGTTGCACGATCAGGTCGGCGCGTTCGGCAATTCCGGCGGCTTCGAGCAGGGCCTGTTTCGCGGCGACGTCAAACGGCGCGATCTGGGCGATGCCGTTGACCAGCGATTCGTCGTCGAGCCGGGCCACTGCTTCCCAATCGACGGCATAGCCCTGCGCGTCGGCGAAGCGGCGCGATTCGATCTCCAGCGCGGCGCGGCGGGCGATGTCGAGCACCGCTTCGTCCTCGTCGTCGGCGAAGCCGTCGAAGCTGACTTCGAACTGGCGGAAGGGGGTGGTCACATCCAGCTCGCGCAGCGTGCGGAAACGCGCCAGCCCTTCGAGCACGATATTGTAGCGGCCGTCGTCCAGCGCCTCGACATGCGCGATCCGGCCGACGCACCCAATATCGAACAGGGGTGGCGCGTCATTGGCCGTGTTTCCCGATTCGACCGTGATCGGAATCGGCTGGATCATGCCGATGCGGCGGTCGCGCGCCATCGCGTCGCTGACGAGCGCGCGGTAGCGCGGCTCGAAGATATGCAGCGGCAACTGCATGCGCGGGAAAAGCAGCGCACCAGGCAGCGGAAAGACCGACAGACGGGATCCGCCGCCCGCCATCAGGTGAACAGGATCGCGGAAAGCCGCCGACGAAGCTGTGACACCCAGGGATCTTCCAGCCCGACGACTTCCATCAGCTTCAGCAGCCGCTGGCGCGCCGCGCCCTCGTTCCAGTCGCGGTCACGCGCGATGCTTTCGAGCAGCGCGTCCGCCGCGCCCTCCCGGTCGCCCGCCGCCATCAGGCCGCCGGCCAGTTCGAAACGCGCTTCATGATCGTCCGGGTCGGCTTCAACGCGAGCGCGCAGGCCGGCGAGATCGTCGACGGGCTGCGCTTCCCTGGCGAGCGCGAGCGCGCTTTCGGCGCGCTGGATCGCGGCATCCTTGCGCAGCGCTTCCGGCAGCGCTGCGAGCATCGCCTCGGCTTCTTCGGTCAACCCAGCGGCGACCGCGGCGCGCAACTGGCCCGAAAGCGCCGCTGTTTCCTCCGGCGCCATTTCGACGATCTGCCCAAAGATCGAAAGCGCGCGCTCGGCATCGCCGGCCGCCAGCACTTCCTCGCCCATGGCGAGCAGCGGTGCGATCTCCTGCTTCAGATCGGCTTCGGCGCTCTGCACCGGCAATTGCCGCAGGATCTGGTCGAGCATCTGCTTGAGCTGCCCCTCGGTGCGCGCGGGCGTCATGTCCGCGACGATCTGGCCCTGAAACACCGCATAGACTGTGGGAATCGACTGAATGCGGAACTGTGCGGCGACCGCCTTGTTGGCATCGACATCGATCTTGACCAGCTTGACGCCCTTGTCGGCATAATCGGCCGCGACCTTCTCGATCACCGGGCCGAGCTGTTTGCATGGGCCGCACCATTCGGCCCAGAAGTCGATGATCACCAGGCTCGTCATCGAGGGTTCGATCACGTCGCGCTTGAAGGCCTCGAAAGCCTCGCGTTCGTTAGCACCCATTCCGAGACTCGCCACCGATCTTCACTCCTGCTGATGTCGCGGCCTTATGTGGGGCCGAGGGGCGTCTTGCCAAGCCCCGTACCGGACTATTGCGTGTCGAGAATGACAGCGCCCGGCCGCGCCAGCACCGCGAGCAGCGCCGCGCCGGTCGCGGCGATCCACAGGCTGGCGAGGCCGGCATGCATATAGCCGATCGATCCGGCGACCGCCCCCGCGACGAGCCCCAGCCAGAGCAGCAGATAGGGAATCCAGGCAGTCGGGGCGCCGCCGCGCAGCGCATCGGCGATCCGCTGGCCCAGTTTCACCAACGTGCCCGTCATATAGGTGACGCCGATGCTCACTTCGCCGTCGCGCTGGAAAACGGTGTTCGCGCATCCCATCGCGAGTGCCATGGCGCCGATCGCGGCATTGTTCATGCCGAGCAGGTCCGCCAGCGCGGCGGCGAGCAGCAGCGCCGCGACCATCGCCAGCACCGCGCGTGGGCGGTTCTTCGTGGCAGGCAACAGTGATCCGCCCACGACACCGACCACGAAAGCCGTGATCAGCAGCGCCGCGCGCCATGCGAAGGACGACCCTTCCGAAAGGCCGACCGCCAGTCGCGTCGAATTGCCGCTCATGAACGATACGAACAGACCGCCCAGCTTCAGGAAGCCCACTGCGTCGACGAAGCCCGCGAGCATCGCCAGGCAAATGGCCAGCCTTTGCGCATGTCGGTCGTGTCGGATCATGTCGCTTCATAACCCGCGATTGAAAGAGTCGCGATGCGCTTGTCACTGGGCGTGGCGGGTGGCAGACAACGCCTCGCCTGATCCGAAAAATCATCCTGATCAGGAGCGAATCAAGAATGAGGGGAATGAAATGCCCAAGTCTTTCCGCATGGCTCTGGCGGCGGGTGCCGCGCTGCTTGCTTTTCCCTCCATCGCCACGGCGCAGGACGATACCGCATTTCTCCGTTTCCCGCTGGCCACGACGGTCAGCGCCGCGGACGCACCCGCATTTGCCTGGTTGATCAGGCAGGGCAGCGACAGCGTCATCATGGCTGCCAGCGCCCCCAAATTCGAGCGGATCAAGCTGTTTTCGCGCACCGATACCGATGGTCAGCCGATCACCGATGTCCGCATGTCGCCCGACGGCCGCTATGTCGTCTTCCAGACCGCCGCCGGGATGGGGGGGGGGCGTGCCTATAATCCCGCCAGCCTGATCGAGCCGCCCAAGCCGACATTGTGGGTGATGGAGGCGCGTGCGGGTGCGAAGCCGGTGCAGGTCGCGGCTGGCCAAGGCCCGATCTTCTCGCCCGATGGCCGCACGCTGATTTACCGCCAGGGCCGCGATCTCTGGTCGGCCGACCTCGCGGCGCCGGGCCAGTCCAAGCTGATGATCACGGGCGGGGCCGCTTTCAGTCAGCCGATCTGGACCAGGGACGGCAAGGGACTGATCTTCGTTTCCGAGCGTGGCGGTTATTCGTTCCTCGGCCGCTATACGCTGGGCGCGGACAAGGTGGATTGGCTGGTCACCGGCGTGGACCGGGTCGGCTCGCCGGTGCTGTCGCCCGATGGCAAGACCGTCGCCTATCTCCGTTTCGGCGGCCGCCAGCACGACGTGACCTACGACCTGACCGAAAGCGAACCTTTCGCGGTCGAGACCGTCGAGATCGCGACCGGTGCGATCCGTACCTTGTGGCAGAGCAAGGGCAAGGCGGTGACGGCGGGGCTCGAGGATGGAGACAATGCGCTGCGCTGGGCGGGCGACGACACCATCGTCTTTTATTCCGAACATGACGGCTGGGGACGGCTCTATGCCGTGGCCCGCGCGGGCGGCGAGATTCGCGGCCTGACGCCGACGGGTTGCGAGGCGGCGGAAAGCGAGCCGGCCGGTCCTGATTCGCTGTTCGTCGTCCATAACTGCCGCGACATCGACACGCGTCAGCTCTCGATCATCAACGTCCGCACCGGCGCTGAACGCCAGGTGAAACGAGACGATATCGTGATGGCCAATGCCGTTGCGGCGGGCAGCAGCGGTTATGTCGCATTCACCGGTGGCAATGCCGAGGATGCGCCGCTCGTCCGCGTCGTCGATCTGAAATCTGGCGCGACCGTGATGGCGGAGAAGCCGGCGGACTATGGCTATGGCCGCAGCTTCGCGGCGCCCGCGCCCAAGGCGATCCGCATCAAGGCGGCGGATGGCGGCGACGTGCCGGCGCAGCTCTTCATGCCGGCGGGCAAGGGGCCGCACCCGGCGCTCGTCTATGTTCATGGCGGGCCACCGCGCCAGATGTATCCGGCCTTCCATTATAGCGACTATTACGCGAACGATTATGCGATGAACCGGCGCCTGGCCGAGCAGGGCTATGTCGTCGTCGCGGTCAATTATCGCTCCGGCATCGGCTATGGCCGTGCCTTCCGCGAGGCGGAGGGGCGGGGCTGGCGCGCCGCGTCCGAATATAGCGATGTGCTGGGCGTCGGCCGCTGGCTCGCGCAGCGCGACGATGTCGATCGCAAGCGAATCGGCATCTGGGGCGGCTCCTATGGCGGGCTGCTGACCGGCCAGGCACTGGCGCGCAATTCCGATTTGTTCAGCGCGGGCGTGGCGATCCACGGCGTGTTCGACTGGTCGTGGCCGTCGGCACAGGAAGGGCATCTCAATCCCAGTCGCTTCTTCGGGGTGAGCGAGGCCGATCGCCCGACCGCGCTCAAGGCGTCGCCGCTCGGCGCGATCGACGGCTGGCGCTCGCCGGTGCTGCTGTTCAGCGGCGACCAAGACATGAATGTCGATGTCCGCGAAACCGTCGACCTCGCGCAGAAACTGAAGGCGCGCAACGTCGATGTCCGCACGGTGATCCTGCCGGGTGAGGCGCATGGCTTTGTACGGCACGAAAGCTGGGTGCGGCTGTGGCACGAGCAGGATCGCTTCCTGAACGAGAAGCTGGGCGCGAAATAACCGGGCGGCGCGCCCCGAATGCTGCTATGTGAATGACAAGGATGGAGAATAATAGCGGGCGTCGGGGTGAAGCACGGGTCGGAACGATCGGAGGGCAGGGACGGGCGACCTGATCGGTCGATCGGGCCCGTATCGGGGATGGCCGCATGAGCGGTGCATCGTTCGCGCTCGCCGCCAATGCCGTCATCGCGCTGCTCTTCGCGGCCAGCTTCGCAGCGATCGCGTATTCGTATCGATGGCAGCGCGCCGCCCTGTGGTTCAGCGCGAGCTATCTGACCGGTATGTTGACGCCGATCAGCGAGTTGCTCGTCCGCTACAGCGCCCTTCCCAACCTGTTCGTCGCGACGAGCTATGCGAGCTTCCTTGGCGGGTTGCTGATCATGGGGGCGGGCCTGTCGGCCTATCATGGCAACCGGCCGCGATGGCGCGTCATCATCGGCATCTTCGTGGGCGGTCTGATCGTGCGTGCGCTGATCTGGGGCGGCCAGCGCGACATGCTGTCCTACGAACTGGCCTATCAGCTTCCCTTCGCGGCGGCGGCGCTGCTCAATGCCGCGATCGTGCTGCGGCTGGATGTGCGGCGCCCATCCTATCATATGCTCGCGGCAGCTCATGCCGCGCTGGCGCTGCTGCTGCTGCTCAAGCCCTTCTTCGCGCATGCCTTCGGTTCGGGCGCGACCGCGAGGGACTATATGGCGAGCACCTATGCGCTGTTCTCGCAGGCAAGCACGGGCATCGTGCTGATCGGCATCGGGCTGCTCACGCTGCTGCTCGTGGTGCAACGGGCGGTGGCGCAATCGCTAATCGATGCGGAAACCGACGCGCTTTCGGGCATCGCCAACCGGCGCGGCTTCGATCGGCAGGCGCAGGACATGATCATCCGGACGGCCCGGCGGAAGCGGCGGGTATCGGCGGTGATGTTCGATCTCGACCGGTTCAAGGCGATCAACGACACGCATGGCCATGCCGTGGGTGACCGGGTGATTGTCATCTTCTCCGGCCTGTTGCGGCGCATGGCGCCGCCATCGGCGATCATCGGCCGGGTCGGCGGGGAGGAGTTCGCGATGCTGCTCGAAGGCGGGGTGGCGGATGGAGCGTTGTTCACCGCCGACGCGATCCGCACCGCCTTTGCCGCCGCCGGGGGATCGGATCTGCCCGTCATGAGTGTGAGCGGCGGCGTGGCGGAACGGCGAGAGGGAGAAAGCCTGTCGGACGTGATGCGCCGGGCAGATCGCGCATCGTATCGCGCGAAGCAGACCGGTCGTGACCGTATCTGCTTATCGGACGATTGAGCGCCGCTGCCCCGGCGCGGCGGGTGCCGCACCGGGGCGATGCCTTCACCAGCCGAAGGTGACGCCGACGCGGCCTCCGGTCGAGCCCTTCACCGTCGAGCCGGCAATGCCGCCGCTGACCCAGACCGTATCGGTCACCCGCGCGACGGCCGCGCCGGAGAAACCCTGCTGCCCTCGATAGGTGGCAAGGTTGAACGACACGGCGAAGCTGGCATCGGGCGGGAGCAGCGTGCCGCCCAGCGCCATGGCGGCGGCGATGCCGCCATTGGCCTGCCGCGCCTGGCGATCGAGCACATCGACGCGGCTTTCGAGCAGCGATGTGCGATTCTCCAATGCGGTGGTGCGGCCGTTGAGGCCCGCCAGCGTGCCGATATCGAGGGTGGAGGTGGCGAGGTTGCCGAGCGCGTCGGTGGTGACGAGGCTGAGCGCGCCCGACTGCGCGGTCCGGCTTGCCGAGGACGCGATGCCCGACATGGTGTGTGTCGAATTGGCCGCGCCCAGCACGACCTGATTGGGGCGGGTGGCGACGGCCCCCGTGCCGATCGCGACCGATCCCGCCTGACCTGCTGTCGCCCCATTGCCCAGCGCTATCGCGCCGTCCCCTGTAGCGCTGCTGGCGTTGCCCAGCGCCACGGCCCCGGTGCCGGTGGCGGTGTTGTTGGCGCCCAGTGCGATCGCGCCGGTGCCGGTGGCGACATTGGGATCGCCGATCGCGACCGCGCCATTGCCCGACGCGGTGTTGCCCGCACCGATCGAGACCGCCTGTCCGTTGATCGCCCGCGCACCGGCGCCCATCGCGACCGACTGGTTGCCGCTGGCGAGTGCCGATGGACCGACCGCGATCGCGTCGACACCGGTCGCTTGAGGCCCCGGTCCAGTGCTGTTGGCGCGGAAATAGGCGCCGTTGGCTGCGGCGGCATTGGCGGTGGACTGGGCGGCCGCCGCTTCGCTACGCGCCGTGTCCGCAGTTGCTTGCGCGGTCGCGGCATTGGCGAGCGCGGTATTCGCCGTTCCCTGGGCGGCGGCGGCCTCGACGCGCGCGGTGTCGGCGGTGTTCTGTGCGTTTGCGGCGTTGGCGAGCGCAGTATCGGCGGTGCCCTGTGCCGCGGCTGCCGCGGCACCACCGTTGGTCGCCGCCGTCAGTGCGGCATCCGCCTTGGCATCGACCGCATCGAGCTGCCCCTTGTTGACTGCATCGGTTGCCGCCGTGCCGGCCGCGACATTGACGATGCGGCGTTCGGCGCCGGCCTTGCCGACCGAAACCGTGTTCGCCTGATCGGCCACCGAATGATCGCCGATCGCGATCGCGCCGAAGGCGGTCGCCTCGGCGAGATTGCCGATGGCGATCGCGCTGCTGGCGCTGGCCTTTGCGGCGGAGCCGATCGCGACCGCATATTGATTGGATGCCGTGGCGAAGGTGCCGATAGCGACGCTCAATCCGCCGATGCCCTTCGCGCCATAGCCATAGGCCGACGACTGGTTGCCGGTCGCCTGCGCCTCATAGCCGCCGGCGACCGCATAATTGCCGGTGGCGTCGCTCTGGCTGCCGAGTGCGGTGGCACCGAACTTGTCGGCGGTGGCGCTGTTCCCCAGTGCCACAGTGTCGGTCGCGTTGGCATTGGACTGGACCCCGATCGCGACCGCGCGCGATCCGCTCAGGACGCCTTCGGTATAACCGGCGGTGGCATTGAGCCCCAGTGCGATGCTGAAATCGGCGGTCGTCGCATTATATCCGCCGGAAATCGCGTAGGCGCCGAGCGCGCTCGCATCCCTGCCAAGCGCAACCGCCGCGAAGCCGCCCGCCTTGGCGCTCACGCCGATACTGGTGGAATTGACGCCGGTTGCTTCGGCATAGGCGCCGAGCGCGGTGGACGAGTGCTGGGTCGCCTTCGCCTGTCGGCCCAGCGCGGTGCTTTGCTCACTGCCGGCGTCGCTCATCAGGCCGATCGCGACATTGCCGTCGGCAGCCGCCGATGCGCTCTTGCCCACCGCGATTGCGTCGGTGCCCGCCGCCTGGGCGCCGCCGCCCGTGCTGTTGACGACGACATAGGGATTGGCCGCGCCCGCCGCGACTGCGTCGAGCTGCGCCTTGTTCACGGCATCGGTCGCGAGCGTGCCTGCCGCGACATTGGTGATGACGCGCTGAATGCCGATATTGCCGACTGAGACGCTGTTTGCCCGATCGGCGATGGAGCTGGCGCCGATGGCAACCGCGTTGGTCGCGGCGGCCGTGGTGGAACTCGAGCGACCCAGCGCGACCGAATCGACGCCGTCCGCGGTCGCGCCGTTGCCGATCGCGGTCGCGAGCGTACCATTCACGGTGGTGGCGTGGCCCAGCGCCGTCCCGTTGTCGGCAAAGACGCGCGCGCCTCCGCCGATAGCGGTGGTTCCGGAGAAATTGGCCTCCGCACCGCGCCCGACGGCGACGGCGCTGGTGCCGTTGGTGGTGGCGCCGATGCCGAGTGCTGTCGCACCCTGGCCGGTTGCCGACGCGCCGGAGCCGATCGCTGTCGCCTGCAGTGAAAGCGCCTTGGCGTCTTCGCCGATCGCGACGGCGTCATTTTTGGTTGCTTTCGCGTTGTTGCCGCAGACGACAGATCGCTCGACACCCGGATCGACGGCGCCGCTCGGATCGCCCTCGGTATCGGTGCAGATCACATTGTCCTGCCCCGCTTGTGCGGGCGTTGCCACGGCAAGCCCCGCGACCAGGGCGAGCGGGGCGGTCGCGGTGAGGAGGCTGATGGTCTTGCGCATGATTCCTGTCCCTTGTTGCGCGGCTTGTCCAAGCCGGCGCTGTTGACGGTCTCGACCCGCGGCAGGCGCATGTTCCCCGCACTCTTCCGCTTGCCTTCCCCCGGCCGCGCACACATAAAAAGCGCGCGCCGATGTGCTGGCGTGTGGCAAGACGGGGAAAGGCGATCGAAGCGGACACGCCGCCCGAAAAAAATTTCGCTGGCCCGGCGGATGCGCTGGTGGCGTCGCTCTATGCGGAGCTGCGCACCATCGCGCGGCGTGAGCATTGGCGGGCCGGTGCGCCCCAGACGCTGCAGACGACCGCGCTGATCAACGAAGCCTATATGAAGCTGCGCAAGCGCGACGGATGGGAAAGCCAGTCCCATTTCCTGGGCTGCGCGGCGACCGCGATCCGCCACATCCTGATCGACGCGGCGCGCGCACGCATGGCGTCGAAGCGCGATGCGCCCACCTACAGCTTTACCCAGAGCCTGGATTCACTCGCCGCCGCGGTTCCGGAAGACGCCGAGGTCGTGAAGCTGGGCGATGCGCTCAAGGCCTTGTCGGAGGTCGAGCCCGAGCTGGCGCAGGTCGTCGATTGTCGCTTCTTCGCCGGTCTTGACGAAAAGGAGACAGCCGAGGTGCTCGGCGTCAGCGACCGGACCGTGCGCCGCTGGTGGATTCGCGCGCGTGCCTGGATCCACCGCGAGATGGCTGCGGTCTAAGCTGGAGGAATCCTGGCCTTCAGCGCGGGGAAGGCCCTGAGATAGGCCTCGCCCTGCGAGCCGAGTGTGCGGAAAATCGCTTCGGCGCGCAGTAGCTCGGCGCGGGCCTCGGCGGCGCGCCCCTGTTTCAGCAGGATCACCGCGCGCGTCCTCGCGATGACGCCATGGGGCGCGCCTGGCTTTTTCATCGCGTCGATGAAGGGCGCGGCTTCCGCGACCATGGCGGATGCGCCGGCGGTATCGCCGGTCTCCGCCAAGGCTTCGGCCAAGCTCAGGCCGATGATCAATGTCGGCAGTGCGCCTGGCCCGAGATTGTCGATGGCGATCGGGCGTGCCTCGGCCAATACCTGCCGTGCGGCGGCGAACTTGCCGAGCGCCAGTCGTGCGCGGCCGAGCTGGAGCAGATCGACGGCAAGCCCGGCGGATTTGCCGAACACCGTGCGCCGCTGCGTTGCGATACGGTCGAAGATCGCCTCCGCCTCGGCCGTCCGGTCGAGCCTGAGCAGGCGGACGCCCTTGAGCTGCGCGATCGCCAGCCCCTGCATGCTGCTTTCCTGGCCGGTCCGCTTCAGTGCGGCCTCCGCCCGGGTGAAGACCGCCGGCATCGCGTCGATCCGGTTCGCCTCGACCATATAGACCAGCAGATTATTGTAGAGCGTCAGCAGGTCGCGATGATTTTCCGCATAGATGCGATCCGCGTCGGGCATGGCGGCGGAAAGCAGCGCGATCGCGCGGTCATAATCGCCATTGCGGCGCGCAAGCTGCGCGCGGCCGACGGTTATCTCCAGATTCTCGGTCGGGAAACGCGCGGGATCGGTACGGAACACCGCGTCGGCTGCGTCAAGCAACGGTGCCATATCCTCGGTGCGGCCAAGGGCTGCGGCGGTCGAGGCAAGGCGCCATTTGATCTGCGCGGTCGCGACCGGATCGTTCTTGCCGATGCCTTTGTCGAGCGCCCGGCGCAGCAGCACGTCCGCGCCCGCCGCATCCTCCAGATTGATATAGAGATCCGAAAGCGTGGTGATGAGCGTCACCGATCGCGCGCTGGTATCGAGCGATCCGACCAGACGCCCGGCCGTCAGATCGAGCATCTGCTTGACCGTCGCGTCCGTGCCGGCGCCACTGTCCCTTGTGTCGCGAAACATTACCGTCAGCATGCGCGTGATCGCTTCCGACCGCCGCGCTTCGGCCAAGGCGCTGTCGCGTTCGATCGCGGTCTTGCGCGCCTGCCAGGCGATGCCGCCCGCACCGATCAGGATCGCGACGATCGTCGCCATTCCCGCCGCCACCACCCAGCGATAGCGGCTGATGAAGCGGCCGACACGATACCGGGTAGTGCCGGTGCGGGCTCGGACGGGCACCAGGTCCTGATGGCGCTGAACGTCATCGGCCAGTTCGGCTGCGCTCAGATAGCGCTCGCGCGGATCGCGCCGCATCGCTTTCAGGATGATCGCATCCAGGTCACCGGCGATGCGCGCGGAAGGGATTGGCGCGTCTGGCCGCTGCGCCGCCTTGCTCGCCAGCGGCGGATCCTCGTGCAGCACGCGCCGGATGATCGACGGGATCGATGCTCCCTCGCGCCGCCATGGGCCGGCGCCCACGACCAGTTCGAACAGGATCGCGCCCAGTGCGTAGATGTCGGTCGCGACGGTCGCGGCATCGCCGTCGAGTTGCTCGGGTGCGGCATAATCGGGCGTCAGCATCGCCTGCGTCGTCGCCGGCACCGCGTCGCTGTCGTCGAGCAGCTTCGCGATGCCGAAGTCGAGCAGGCGCACGCAGCCGTCGCGATCGATCAGGATGTTCGATGGTTTGAGATCGCGGTGCACCACAAGATTGGCATGGGCGTAACCCACCGCGTCGCAGATCTCGCGGAACAGCGCGAGTCGCTTCGCCAGGTCCGCTTCATTCGCGCGGCACCAGGCGTCGATCGGCGTACCATCGACATGATCCATCGCCATGAACGGGCGCCCGTCCGGCGCGATGCCGCCGTCGACCAGTCGGGCGATGCCGCGATGCGACAGACGGGCGAGCAGCCGCCGTTCGCGTTCGAACAGGTCGCCGCGCCCGGCCACGTCGCCGCGCAGCAGCTTGAGTGCGACGCGCTGTTCGAAATCGGCGGTGGTGCGGCGTGCCAGATAGACTTCGCCCATGCCGCCGCGCCCGATCAGCCGCTCTATGGTGAAGGTGCCGATCTGGTCGCCAGCGGCGAGTGAGCTGTACTGCGCGTCGGTCGTCGCCGATGCGACGGGCGGGGCCATGTCGAGAATGCCGCCGCCATCCGCCGCGTCGAGCAGCGAACGGACCTCGATGCGGATGTCCTCCGGTACGTCCACGTGCGCCAGCCGCTTGGCCCGGTCCGCCGGCGGCAGCGCGACCAGTTCATCGAACAGCGCTTCGATCAGATCCCAGTTCTTGCCGGTCGCCATCGCTTCACGCCACTCCCCCGGATGACGGACACGATCATAGGGTAAGGCGGGCGCGGGCCAAGCCTTTTGATCGGGATTCCATGTTTCGTCCGCGACACGACACCAATTCGCGACTGGTGCGTTATGGGGGCGATATGCCTGTATCGGGGGATCGGATCATGAGGACGGGAATGGCCATTCTGGCGGTGTCGCTGGCTTTGGCGGCCTGTGGCGACGCAAAGCGCCAGCAATCGCAGAGCGCCGATATCGCGTTCGACACACGGCAGGAAACCCGCAGCGGCGCGGTCGGTCGCGCCGAAATTACCGCGATTGATGCCGCATTGGGCGATGCGGCCGAGATGCCCGCCGAATCGGCGATGCTGACCCCGGCGCCGTCAACCTCCGGCCCGGCGCCTGAAGAGCGCCCGGTCGCCGCGCCAGAGCCCGCCGCGCCAACGCCTGCGGCACCCGTCGCACCCAGCGTTTCCTAGGCCGGGATCTTTTTTCGACACGAGATGACAGACTCTTTGCCGAAGGGGGTTGCGGCACCCGAAAGCCGATGCTAACAGCCGCGCCTCACCCCCGGGGCCTGCCCCGGAACACACGCCGAGCGGGCGTAGCTCAGGGGTAGAGCACGACCTTGCCAAGGTCGGGGTCGAGGGTTCGAATCCCTTCGCCCGCTCCAGCGACTTCCATCCCACTGGAAGTCCTCGCAAAACCGTCGAAATCACGGTCCAGCACCACGATCGTCTCCACACAGCGTCTACACAATGATGCCGCTCGTGGTGCTTCAAACCCTCGTAAATGCTCGGGAAATCGTCGTCAGGGC
>NZ_JBMDKK010000040.1:0-8800 GCF_057809675.1 Sphingomonas sp. FG14
GCCAGACCGCTTCATCGTCAATCCGATCCACCAAATGCCGGGACTGAACACCTAGTTCTCTTAAGGTAATTTACTGTTGCATCACCATCTACGTCATCAGGCAATGGTTCAGCAGGTGACTTTGCTCGCGTTGAGTCTGGAATTGCAAGACCATTTGCCAATCCTACCAGATCAAACGCCAAGCGGAGCGCATGCGGCCCATGCGCAGCCCCAGCCAACGGAAGCTCGACAGTCTTTGTCGGCATGTCCAGCGGTGGCTCGTATAGAATCTTGTAAATTTCACTTCCGAGTGCAGGTGTGGATTTCTTAGTTTCTACACTGGAAAAATGCTTCCAATATGGGTGGCCAGTTCCTTCCCGGACGATAACGCGGGTTGCCACCGAAAGCGCTGATCGAGCAGCATTGAGTATGCGCTCTTCCAATGGATCAATTTCCGTACCACCTTGGTTAATACGTACAAACGCTTTTGCCGCCTGTGTCGCGGTGCGCCCTTTTATCCATTGAATCTGTAATGTCTTTAGAGAAGAAGCTGGATGATTTATTTTATAATCTTCCCATCTTCCAACGCCGCCATCCAGAAGCTTCATGGTTATATCATGCATCTTCAACTGATGCGCCGAAATGCGAGATCCATATAATTGGCGTGAGAGTTCACCACCGCCGAAATCGCTATGTATCCACCCGATGAGGGCGCTGAGGCGATGCGCACCGTCAACGACGAATATACGTGACCCGCTTTCCCAAAGAATGATCGCTGGAATGATATCTCCCGCGCAGAATGTCTCAATCAGGTCAACCGCTTGCCGGGGAGTCCAATTTGCCGTCTCTCTCTGAAAATCGGGCTTCCTGAGTCGATTGAATGTGATTCCCGGTTCAAGATCCGTGATTCTGAGCTCTGTAGATTCGGACTGCTGATCGGTTTCCTCGAAGAAATCGTCGCGTTTCAGAAGGGCATCCAAATTAATCGCTTTGTCAGATTTTATCTTCGCCACGCCACACCCCTCCCAGTTCCAAGCCTCAAGCATAGCTCAGGCTTTTCGTCGCGAAAAGCATGTCAGATTCCCGGAATCCAGAATCCGGATTCAGCCTTATCCTATGGATTTTGGAACGAACACCGAGAACTGCTTGACCGATTCTACAATAATGATGGGCGGCAATACCGACCTTCCAAATAATACACAGAAATTTCTTTCAAGATTCCCCTCACCCCAACAACCGCCCCAGATCATAGCGCCCCTTCCCCAGCGCCAGTTCGTTGAGGGCGTCGGCGAATGCGTCCACCTGATCGTCGTGCGCGGCGGCGGGGAACAGGCTCAGTTCGTCCAGGAACGGGGTGATCCATGCGTCGCGGTCCGCGTCGCCGGTCATCAATATGTCGACATTGCCCGCTTCCGCCTGGGTGGCGGCGGGGCTGGCGCGGGTGGCCTTGTCGCCGGTGGGCAGTTGCACCACCACCACATGGCCCGCCAGCTTGCGCACGAAGGTTTCCGCCTGCGCCTTGCCCGCCTGCCCCGGATCCTGCGTCAGCCGCACGATCGTGCGCGGCGGATCGAAGGCGGCGGCGGTGGCGATCGCCGCGTCCACCTCCATCGGCGATCTGCGCAGGCGGCGGCATCCCTCGATCAGGAAACGGCCGTCCTGCCCGCGTGAGAGCAGCACGCCCGCCGTCCAGTCCGGATCGTTGCCCGCGATCTTGCGCGTCGCCGCCAGATCCCATGCGCGCACGCGGCGGCGCTCGCCCGCGGGCACCGCGCCCACCGGCCGGAACCAGGATCGCCTGAACAGGCCGCCGTCGCGCGGGGCCGGGCGCTGCTGGTGCTGGCCGGCGGTGGCATAGGCGCCCATCGTGCGTTCCAGCTCGTCGACGATATGGGCGGGAAAGCGTTCGGGGAACAGCAGCTCGCCCGGCTCCGTCCGCCAGTCCGCCCCCACGCCCGTCACGCAGCGCCGCTCCGGTTCGAAACGCATCGGCAGCATCAGATGTTCGTATCCCAGCCGTTCGGCCAGGATCAGGCCGGATACGTCGCGTTCGTGCAGCCGCTGCATCACCACCACGATCGCGCTGGTTTCCGGGTTGTTGAGCCGGGTGGGCAGCGCTTCGCGGAACCACAGGTTCACGCGCTCGCGCTCCACCGCGCTGTTGGCGTGCTCGGCGGAAAGCGGATCGTCCAGGATGATGCGGTCTCCCCGGCGGCCGGTGATGTTGCCGGGCGTCGCCACCTGGCGGAAACCGGCGGCGCTGTTCTCGAAATTCAGCTTCTCGTTCTGGTCGCGCGCCATCGCCACCCGGTCTCCCCACAGCCGCCGGTACCAGGGCGAGGTGGCGAGCCGCCGGCATTTCAGATTGTCGCGGATGCCCAGCGTCTGTTCGTGCGCCACGCCCACATATCGCATCGCGGGCATGGCGCGCGGCCCCCATTCCCACATCGGCCAGAACACGCCGCAGATCGTGGATTTGGATGTGCCGGGCGGCACGTTGATCAGCAGGCGGCGGATCTGCCCGGCGGTCACCGCCTCCAGATGGTCGCAGATCAGGTCGATATGGCGGCCATGGACATAGGGCTGGCCGGGTTCGATGACGGGCCATGCGCGGCGGACGAAGCCGGCGAGCGAGCGCGAGCACGCTTCCCGCGCGGCGGCGTCGGCCACGGCGCGCGGATCATGGTCCAGCATCGTCGCCGGGCGCATCGCACAGGGCCTCCAGCGCGGAGAGCTGCTCATCGGTCAGCCTGCTCATGTCGAACCGCACGGGGTCTCCGCCCGGCCCGCTGTGCTCCACCGCCTGCGCCACCCGGCCCCAGCCGCGATCGAGGATGGCGCTGGCGGCGGACGTGCGCGCGCTGGCGGTGGCGCCCCTGTCGCCCATCACCTCCACCAGGGTCGCGATCGCGGCCTCGGTGTGCGCGCGCGCCAGTTCGGGCAGAGAGCGCGGCGCGGCTGGGGAGCGCGGCGCGGCGGGGGGCCGGGTCTCCGGGGATGCGCTGCGCCCGCCCTTTCCCGCCATGCCCGCTCCGTCCCGTTCCACTGGAAAGCAAGCGGCCGTCCTACGCATCGCCCGCATCGGGCGCTGCCGCCGTCACGCGGCGGCGGCCGATATGATAGACGCCCTCCACCGTGCGCTTGATGCGGGTGCGGCCGCGCTGTTCCTGGCGGGCGCGCAGCAATTCCGTGCGCCCCTCCTCCATCACCCAGCGGCGGATGCAGCGCCAGTTGGTGTTGTAATGATCCTCGAGCTGCCAGCCCAGCCGGATGAAGGTTTCGCGAAAATCGGCGGGCTTGGGGCGATAGGGGCGGATCAGCCCGGTATCGGGCTTGCGCTGGCGGCGGGCCGGCGCCGCCGGTTCGGCGGTTGCGGCTGCTTCGGCGGTTTCGGCGATGATGTCGGTATCGGTCATGCGGCTTCCCTTCTTCGGTAGCGGTCTGTCTGGCTCAGCAGGATGTCGAGCTGGCGGGTGGCGGCGGGGGCGCGGGCGCGCGATTTCAGCCAGCGCTGCATCCAGGGAACGGGGTCGCTCACCGCGCGCGCCCGCGCCTCGCCCAGCGCCTCCAGGATCGCGCCGTCGCCATGGTCCTTGCGCCAGCGCCCCAGCATCGATCGCGCGGCGCGTTCGCCCAGCCCCGCCGCCGTCAGCAGCGCCACGCCCTGGTCGAACACCGCCTTGGCGGTGTCGGCGAGGGCTGGCGGCGGGGGCTGGGGGGCCGGCGGCGCGTGCGGGCGCACCGCCTCCGGTTCGTCAGAACCGGATGCGTGTTTCCCGTGTTCTTGTGTGTCCCGCGCCTGTCCCGCGCCTGTCCCGGTTTCGGGCTCGGCGGGCGGCGACACGTCCTGATAATGCCCGTAATTGCGGATGGTGATCAGGATGCCGGCCTGTCCCGATACCGTCCCGATCATGTCGTGGCGGGCGAGTTTCTCCAGATAGCGCGCCACCCGGTTCTTGCCCCAGCCGAACGACTGGCCCAGCGACCGCAGCGAGCTGTGGAGCTGGCCGCGCGCCACCACGATCCCCTCCCCCCTGGCGTTGCGGCGGCGCATGTCCTTCCACGCGGCGGTCTCGATCAGCCAGATCCACGCCTCCCGCTCGGACATGGGCTCGCCGTCGTCGAACGCGTCGCAATCGCGCCAGCCGCGATGCAGGCAGATCCAGCCGCTCATCCGCGCACCGCCTGGTTGCCACCCCAGAACACCGCCTGCCCCTTGCCGGTGCGGCCGTTGCGGCGCTTGGCCAGGATCAGTTCCAGCGCGCCTTCGCAATCGCGCAGCCGCCGGCACCATTCGCCATGGCGGGGATCGCCCTCGTCGGGCTGCGCCTGGCGCAGATAATATTCGTGGCGATAGAGGAACAGCACCGCGTCCGCGTCCTGCTCGATCTGGCCGCTGTCGCGCAGGTCGGACAGATGCGGGCGCTTGTCCTCGCGCTGCTCCACCGCGCGGCTGAGCTGCGCCAGCGCGAACACCGCCAGGTCGTGATCCTTGGCGATCGCCTTCAGCCCCCGGCTCACTTCGGAGACCGCTTCGTAATTGGATCGGCCCTTGCCCTCGGGCTGGACGAGCTGGAGGTAATCGACGACCACCAGTTCCAGCCGGCGCCCCGCCGC
Organism: Sphingomonas sp. FG14; assembly: GCF_057809675.1. NCBI lineage: Bacteria > Pseudomonadati > Pseudomonadota > Alphaproteobacteria > Sphingomonadales > Sphingomonadaceae > Sphingomonas > Sphingomonas sp. FG14. Next base: position 4,597 of record NZ_JBMDKK010000040.1, read on the forward strand.
CGCCATGCGCCGCTTGTAGCGCCGCACGATCATGTTCAGCCGCCCGATCGAGACGCTGCCATAATCGGCCACCATGAAGGGGGCGTCCTCCACCCGCGCGATCGCGCGCGCCACGCGCATCTTCTGCGCGCCGTCCAGCCGGCCGTCGCGGATCGCCTCGAACGGCACGCCCTCGCGCCCGTCGAAGCAGAGATCGGCCGCCAGCCGCATCGCCAGTTCCTTGGCGGACATTTCCAGCGAGACATACAGCACGCCATGCCCCGCCAGCGCCGCGCCCAGGCTGTAGGACAGCGCAAGCGCCGTCTTGCCCATGCCCGGCCGCGCCGCGCCGATGTTGAGCTGTTTCGGGCGCATCGGCCCCATCAGCCGGTCGAGCGAGGCGATCCGCCCGCACGTCACGCCATGCTGGGGCCGCTCCATATCCTCCAGCATCTCGCGCAGGCATTGCGCGGCGGAGAATTCGGATGCGCCCTCATGCGCGGCGGTGGCGGCGGAAAGCGCGCTTTCGGTGCGGTCGATCACCACCTCGTTGCTTTCCGCCGGATCGGCGGCGAGCGACGACGCGGCGTTCAGCCCCGATACGAGCACGCGGCGCAGGGCCAGCGCGCGGATCTGCGCCGCCAGTTCGGCCGGGCTGCTCCACGACGCCGCGTTGCTGGCGGCCAGCCGGTTCAGATATGTGACGCCGCCCGCCTCCGCCAGCGCGGGATGATCGATCAGATAGGGGCGCAGCGTGATCGGGTTGGCGGGCCGGCCCAACGCCGCCTCGCGCACGATCACCGCATAGATGTCCGCCAGCAGCGGCTCGCTGAAATCCTCGGGCGCCAGCCGGTCGGCGACGCCGTCGATCCGCGCATTGTCCAGCATCAGCGCGCCGCACAGCGCCGCCTCGCTGTCGACATTGGTCAGCGCCTGATAGGGGTCCGCCGCCATCATGCCGCCCCGTCCCCGCCGCGCCCGTCCCCGCCGCCGTCGCGCAGCCAGGCGCGCGTCCAGTCGCGGTGCGCGCGCGCCATCGCCTCGCAATAGGGCCGGTCCGCCCACAGCGCGCGATCGGCGTTGGCGCGGCGGACAAGCGCGGCATAGCGTTCCCACGCGTCCATCACGCTCGGCCGCACCGGCAGCCGCACGACGTCACCCATCACGCGCCTCCCATTCCCGGCGGCATCACCACGGGCGCATCGGCGGCGGCGCGCGCGATGCGGCCGGGGCGCTGCATGAAGACGGGCGCGGTCATGCCGCGTCGCCCGGATGGTTGGGGGCCGGATAGTCGGTAGCCAGGGATTCGGGGGAGAAGCGGCGATCGCGCCGCCCCTCCCCCTCGCCCGCGCGGGGGAGGGAAACGCGCGGGGCGATGGCGGCTTCGGCGGTCAAGGCGGCGCCATGATCGAACGGGCAGGACGGCACCGTGCAATATTCGAATTGCGGATGGTGCAGCGAAACCCGGCAACGGATGCAGCGCGCGTTCATGCCGCCAGCTCCGCGCGGTGCCCGTCCATATATCGGATCACGCGCTCCACATTGCGCAGCGTCAGCGAACGCCCGTCGCGCAATTGCGCCACCAGCGCGCCGTCCCCCATCGCCTCCAGCCCGAAGCGGGAGGGCTTCATCGCGGTTTCGGCAAGGAACGCGTCGATACGCTCCAGCAGGCGTGTGTCGGTGATCATGTCCATAAGCCGCCATTCTATGATAAATTTCCAATAGCACAAGATGGATCGTTGGAAATTTATCAGATGGCGGGCGGGCGGCGGCGGTGGGATATATTTCCCATGGCGTCGAACTCGGATAAAAAGGCAGCGGCCGAACTCAGGGCACGGGCGCTCCATGCCCGGCTGATGGCGCTGCCGCGCCCGCGCGAGGATTATTCGAACAACGACTGGACGGCGGAGGCCGGGGTCAGCACGTCGTTCTTCACCAATATGCAGGGCCGGTCGAAACCGGCGAGCGAGCCTAGCGTCGGCAATCTGCGGCTCGTGCTGGAAGCGGTGGGGAGCACGCTTCCGGAGTTTTTCGCGGATGAGGCGCAGGGCCGGCTGATCGCCCGTCCGACCAGACAAGAACTGGAACAGGCGATCGCGGACGCTCTGCCCGGCTTGCCGAAGCAGGCGGACAAGCGGCCCGGATATCTCGCCGAAGCCGTTCTAAATGTCCTTGCGCTTCCGAAATCTCGTCCCGCCACGGCGGAAAGCGGCGATCGGCCAGCGGCGGACGATCCCGCAACAGCCGCTCCTCCTCCCGCATCCACCAGGCGAGCTGGATCTGCGCGATAGCGCAGCTACGCGAACAGTCCGAACAGCCGATATCGCAGCCCGGCGATTGCAACAACACCTGCACCTCTATCCCCGCCTCCGACTCGCGTTCGATCTTCGTTCCGATCTCAATGGCAGGAATTTTCCTACATATAAAAGGAAATATCCTATCATTCCGGTGCAAATCCGGCGCGCGCCGGTGCCAGGCCCGCACCCGAAACGATCCCGGAAATCCGCGCCAGAACCCCCGCCCCACCGGCCCGCCAGCCCCGCGGCCACCCCGGTCACGCAACCACGCGATTGCCGATTAGAATGATCCATTTCGGAGGCTTGCCACGCAAGTGACGTCATGACGGCGAGGGGCGTGGAATCAGGCCCCAACCGCCCTCAACGCCCCGCTCGGGCTGAGCCTGTCGGAGCCCTGTTCTTCTCTTCCGGTGTCCAGGAAAGGCAGAGCTTCGACAGGCTCAGCCCGAGCGGTGTTGATGACCGTGCGCCATTCCGATCACCGGCTCAGCCCCAACGGGGGTTAATGACGGAACAGGATTCAACCAGTCCCCGCCAACCCCAAAACCCGCTCGGGCTCAGCCCGGGCGGCGGTGAGAAGATCGCGCGCCATCCCCAAAACCATCCCTCGCCACCCCATCTGGCGCGCAGATTGGAAATTTATCATTTCCCTCTTGCTATGATAAATTTCCAATGCCATATCGCCTCCATCGGATGGAGGACGACATGCCACCCCCCTCGCTTCACGACTGGACCCGCGATCCCCGCGCCGCCGCGCTGCTGGCGGGCATCGCCGCCGATCCCCCGCGCTGCGAGGGGCGGCACCACATCTATGGCTGCGTGCGGGAGGACTGGCACGAATATGTCGGCCCCGCCGTCGATGCGCTGGCGGCGATCCGCGACGATCATGGCGAACGCGCGCTCGCCCGCGCCCATGCCGGCGATCGCCGCGCGATGGCGGGGTGGATCGCGCTGGGATCGGTGCATGACGTGATCGACGCGGCGATCGCCGCCGCGCGCGCCGCCGCCGCCACGATGCGGCACGCGGCATGAGCGCGCGCGCCACCCCGCCCCTCCCCGCCCCGCCCCTCCCCACCCCGTCCCTCAGCGCCCCATCCCTCACCATCCGCGCCGCGCCGCCCGATGCGGAGCTGTGGCGCCTCGTCGCGCTCGACGCGCGGGGCAAACTTTCAGGCAAGGATGCCGACCGGCTCTCCCGGATGCTGGCGGCGAAGGAAAAGGAAGCATCATGACGGACATCATCGTTTCGATCGCCGCCGCGACATCGGCGGCCGGGGCCATCGGCTTCGCCGGCGGGCGGCTGTTCGGCCGCGCCCGCGCGGCGGCGCTGGAGGCGCGGATCACCGCGCTCAACGGCCGCGTCGGCGCGCTGGGCGACAGCGAGAAATCGATCCTCTCCTGGCTCGACACCTATCGCTCGCAACGCGACGAGGCGCGCGCCGCGCTCGCCGCCGAACGCGCGCGGGCCAGCGCCCGCACCGCCGCGGGCAACCGCACGCGCAAGCTCAACCGCCTGTGCCGGGAAGCGGAAGCGGCGCTGGACGGGGTTGGGAGGGCGTGGGCCAATGAACGGCGCGCTGTATCTGCCCCCCGTCGCCAGCAAGGGCCGCGAGCATTGGCGCGCCGTCCACATCGCCGGCGACCGCAACCCGCCCTTCCACCGCCACGAACCCCTCCGCCCCTTCTGGAAACCCGCCTGGCGCGAACGCCCGGCGGGGGATGCGGCGGGGCGAGAGGCGGGTTGATGGGTGGGTGATGGACGGGTGATGGACGGGTCGAAATTCTCCCGAATATCACCCCCCCCCGTTCGGGCTGAGCCTGTCGAAGCCCTGCCCTTCCTGAACACCGCAACAGAAGGACAGGGCTTCGACAGGCTCAGCCCGAACGGATGTTGGTGGCAGTGGTGCCCTTTCACCCCGCTCAGCCCG
>NZ_JBMDKK010000041.1:0-8610 GCF_057809675.1 Sphingomonas sp. FG14
CCCGATCGCCGCATAATTTAAGCCGAATGGCCTCCGGCAATCCCGGGGCGGTTCACTGATTCCCGGCCAGTCCAAACATGGGCACCGCACGAATATCGCACGCCAGTTTGCACGGGCCGTTATCCGCGCGAATCTGGACCCGTCATTGGTGACTCCGCACACGATGAGACACACCGCGATAACAAGGTTGGTAGAAGCGGGGATCGACCTTCCGACCGTCCAGAGGATCAGCGGTCACAAAACGTTGGCGATGGTTCTGCGCTACACGCACGTTCACGGGCAGCACATCGACAATGCTATGCAGGTGCTCGATGCAGCCTAGCTCGCCCAATTACACACGAATTACACACGTTCCAGACGCGAGCTTCCGAGCCACAACCTCAAATGTTGAGGTTTCGCGCTTAAATTCAACTATTTAGGAAGTGGAGGCCCGAGCCGGAATCGAACCGGCGTGCAAGGATTTGCAGTCCTCTGCGTAACCACTCCGCCATCGGGCCACGCGGCGCAAATGCGTGGGTTTTGCCGCCCTGTCAATGAGAGTTCGCAGTCGCGTCCTTCGAAGTTCGCAGATTCACGCATTGTTCTTTGCCTCTCTCTTGGCGGTTGCGGCCCTCGCGCGCAGGCGTTGCGAGGCGTATTTCAGGGCCATCTTGAAGGTCTGATGGCCCAGAATGCTTTCGATCTCCGCGACGGTGCAGCCCGCTTCGTCCATGTCGGATCCGGCCATGTAGCGCAGACCGTGAATCGACCGCTCGATCGGGAATTCGGTGGCCTTCGCGACCTTGCGGACCTCGCGGCCGATCGCGCTCGACAGGCTGTTCGCGTTGTACGGTGCGCCGGCGCCGCTCGTGAGGATGAGGATACTCCTCCCCTTCTCCCGGTCCAGATCGCGGCGCAGGCCGTCCAGATACGACCGCAGCGCGCTATGGCAGGGAATATCGAGCGGGGTGCGCGTCTTGCTCTGCCGGACCCGGATCATGTCGCCCTGAAAATCGGCCCAGGTCATCGTGACGATGTCCTCGGCGCGCTGGCCGGTGTAGCGGGCCAGCATCACGGCGGTCTTCATCGAGCGCATGGCCCGCGGGAAGAATGTGTCGAACTCGTAAGCGGACCAGCAGACATATTCGCGGGTGCCGCCCTTCCGCTTGATGCGCTTCAGCTTGGCAGCCGGGTTGAAGCCCTCCGGGACCAACTCCTCCTCGTCAGCCCAGCTATAGAGCCGGCTCGTCATCTGCTTGATCTTGTGCGCCTTGCGCGCCTGGTCAGCGAACTTGTCGCGGACGGCTTTGATCATAGCCCGTGTCGTGAGCCGGAACGGCTCTGCGCCAAGGTATTCGACGATCAAGTCGAGCGTCTTGCCATAGTCGAGCTGCGTCGAATCCGCGAGGCTGCGAAACTCACCGCTCTGGCGGTAGCGCTTGATCAGCCATGCCCAGGAATCCTTGGATGCCGGTTCGGGCTTGGCCTCGACCTTCCCGCATAGTTCCTCGTATTTGCGGTTGAACTCCTTCTCGCCCGGCACGCCCGGCAGCTTGCAATCACCCGTGACCGGGTGCCGAAAGCGCCAATATTTGCCCTTGGCGATGTAGGTATATTTGAGCTCAGTGCCCGCCATGGTTCATCTTCTCCAAGAACCGACGCTCAACCTCTTTCGCCTCAGCGGCCTCCTCGCCTTCGTCGAGAGGCTGCTCGCCAAGCCGATCCGCCCAGCGATCGAGATCCTTCCGATCGTATAGCACGCTACGACCATCGCGCTTCGGCGTCGGCCCGCGATCCTTGATCGTGCTTGCACTGCGCGACAGATAGGCAGCGGCCATCTCGATCGTCATCAGACGCGGCCAATCAGGAAGTGATGCACGGTCCATCACAGCAAAATCCTCGCTCTCAAGAGGCTGGCGAGGACCCGGTCCTCGCGAGCGATATCGGGGGAGCCGCGCGCGCTGAACCGCGCGGCGCGGTTGTCGAGCGCCTGCGCCAGCGCTTCGCAAGCAGCGGCGCCCTCGGGCGAATCGGCCCAAGCGCCGAGGTCGAAGGCGGCCGGGGTCTGCGCTGAACACTCAGTCATTGGGCCCGCCGAGCAGCATCATGTCGGGCTGGACCCGGCCTGTCTGGTATTCCAGCGCAAGCGGTTCGGCCACGCGCTCATAGACGGTCTTCCCGTCAGCCATGACGACGTTCGCCAAGAACGCCTCCTCGAACGTCTCAACCTTGCTCTCGATGGATTCGAGCTTCGCCTTGATGACGAGAAGCAGCGCACGCCCGCGCTGGCGACCGGCCTGCTCCGCCATCTGCTGGCGCTTGGCTTGGTCGAGCCGTTCCCGCCTCCCGTTATATTCGGGCATATCCTGCCATGCCGGCAGGCGAACCCGGAACCGGATCAAGCGGTCCGATAAGTTGAACTGGATCGCGAACTGGTTCGCGCTCTCCATCTGCCCGACCTGGTGCGCGCCGGCCTTTTTGACGAGCGCGATGATCTCCGCGATCGAGCGCTCAATCGGAACGCTGGTGCCTTCCGCATAGGCCATTATGGCTCACTCCTATCCGGGCGCCCCTGCTCGATCGGCAGCGGCGTGCCGCATCCCGCACATTCGGCAGTCACCCGACGCATGTAGAAATTCGATTTCCCGCAGGTCGGACAGCGATCGCCGGTCCGATAGGGAACCGGCTGCCAACCACCGTCACGCGCCGACATGAGGGACGCGCTATCAGGAAATGGGATGGCAGCCGGCCCCATCTCAATTCCCCTTCGAGGCTTTGAGCACGATCGCATCGCGCGCGGCGACGTGGATCTCCTCGCCGGTACGCGGATTGCGGGCGACGCGGGCGTTCTTGTGAACTTTCTTGAGCGTGCCCAGGCCGGGCAGCATCAGGCGGCCCGTCGAGTTCACGACGGACGTGATCGCGTTGCCGAGCACATCAGCCACGGCACCGGCATCCTTCTTCGAAATTCCGGCCGCCTCGGAAAGGGTGGCAATGAGAGCGGGTTTCGACATTCTGCACTCCATCATCGTGCCGGGCTCGTTTCGCCGCCCGACGAGGCGTTTACGGCTACCTCGCCGTATTCTCGGCCCGGACCTGCTCGATCGTGACGACGCCCTCGTGGAAAAGGCGCTCGCCCAGCTTGCGCAGGCCGTTGTGGAAATCGGTGCGACAGGTGCCGCAGCAGAACTTGGGGTTCTGGCGAGATGGCGGCACCGGGTTCGGGCAATAGAGACAGATGCGCGTCATGCCGGCACCTGATCGATATTGGCGCGCACGACGCGGAACGTCAGCGCGACGATCGCGGGGTTATCCTGCCAGCGCTCGCCTGCCTTGGTGTGGAGGCTTTCCCACAGCGATTTGAAGACGAATGCCGGCGGCCAACCGATCACGGACAGACCTGGAACGTGCCAGGTGCCGACATCGACCTCGGGGTTCTTCAATCGAACGCCTTCCGCGATCGCATCTGCGTCGCTGATCTCGTTCAGTCGCTCAAACCCTACAGCCTCCACGATCAGCGTCAGGCGCGAAGCCCAGCGCGGCATATGCATCCCGGCGCGACGGCGGCCCTGCTCGGCACCGTCCGCCTCGGCCCAATTGAACGTGGAGCCATCGGCGGGATAGAAGAGTGGCTGGTCGCCACCCATCTCCGACGGCGCCAGATCGTCGTAGGCCGGCGCGGTCTTCCACTCCTCGCGTACCCAAAGGCGATCGCCGCCCTGGACGAGCCGTATCGGTGAGGACTTGAGACGCCGCGTCTGGGTTTTGTCGCCTCGGTTGAGCGCGCAGACCATCGGGCCCGAGAAAAGGATGGGGCGGTCGGTCATATGATCTTCTCCGACACGCCGGCACCCGGCGCGATCGCCTTGAGCCGGTCGATTGAGCGAAGGATGGCGGAGCGCTTCACGAAGGTTTCTGCGCTTTCGGCGAGCACGACGCCGTTCGGGGCGACCAGGCGCCAGTGCCATTGCTTGTCGGCGGTGCGATAGATCTCAAACATGGGCCGTCTCCGGCATCGCGTTATGTTCCACGCCGTCCAGCAGCCGGCCCGCAGCCTTCTTCCCTCGATTGCGCATCCACCATCCACGAGCGACGAAGCCGCCCGTTGTGAGCAATTCATCGCCCGGCTGCAGGTCATCGGAAGCGACGGGGGCCCATGCCCCCCACTGCTTGAACATGAAGGGCACTCCCGATTTCGCGCATTGATCGCGCAGCCCCTGGGCCCAATCTGGACGCATCGGGCGGGCGCCGGGGCCGCTCTCGCCGCCGACGATCATCCAGTCGGGCATCCACTCCGCAGGAATATTGCCCAAGTCACCGAGCAGAGGTTCGGCCGACCAGAACTTCACCGCCGCGTTGATCTTGGCGAGGATCGGCGCCCGTTCCTCCATTCGGCGACGATCTTCGACCGACACACCGAGCCAGACATTCGGGAGCGGCAGCTCAGACCAGTCGAGCGCAGAGTGGCACGACCATTCCCTTTGGCGCTCAGGCAACGCAGCGAAATACTCGAACGCGCGTTCCGGTCGCTTCGTCAGGAATTGATAGGTGTGTTGCGGCGCCTCGACCGTCATCGCCATCACACGATCGATATCGTTGAACGATACTGACGGGTGGAATGCATCCCCGTGCGCGCAGACGAAGATCCTGCGTGGCCGCTTCCAGCTTCGCGGCTGGAATTCGACGGATTCGTTGAACCGTGTCTCGCCAGTCCAGACCGGCCCGGCCTTCGTCTCGACTGTCAGCCCCTTGCGGGATGCGGTATTCCGCAGCCGCGTGCCTGCAAGCCTCATAGCGTAGCAGTTCGTGCATCCCGGCGAGACGACCGAGCACCCGTTTATCACGTTCCAGGTCGCGTCGGTCCATTCGATCTGGGTACCGTCAGCCATGCGCGGCCTCCTTCGGCTGATAATCGAGAGAGGTCGGGTGGCACGGGCTTGCGTGCTGATCCCCGTCGAGGCGGACCATCACGTAGTGGCTCATGCCGAAATCCTCGGGATCGATGGTCCCCAAGGACCGATCACCCTTGAGTTCGGTGTGGCGGACGCGTTTGCCGACGATCGGATCAATGCCGTAGAAGCGGCGGACATAATCGTACGCCATCATGCGCTCCCCGCAGCCGGGGGCATGCGAGCGTGAAAGACCTCGGCAGCGGCTTCGCCAACCTCCATCATGATCTGCCCCGTGGCCGACCACATGGTTCTTGCATCAGGCGCTCCATTACCAATCGCGTAGCCCAAGCCTGAGGCGATCATGCGCGCTGCGCGATCCTGGCCGAGCTTGTCGATGCATTCGGCAAAGGCAGCTTGCAGCACAGCCGCCGCCTCCATTTCAGCGCGGTCTTCAGACATTTCCCTTCCCTCCCAGCCGCTTCTCGGCTTCATCCAGCGCGCGCAGAACCTCGATCCCGAGATCGTCGGGCATTGCCGCGATGTCGGGCCCGCGCAGGCCGCGAAGCTGCGCGAGGTGTTCGATGTTGGGTGACACCTCGGCGGCGCGCTTGATCTCGTCGGCGACCTTGCGGGCCGGGTGATCGGAATGGGTGCCGTCGTGCAGTTCGCCGTGTTCGGCGTCGGCGCGGCCGGTTTCCAGCTCACCGCCCTCAGCTCGCGGCGGCGCCGTCGCGGCGTCGACCAGCCGCTTCGCCGCGTCGGTCGCTTCCTGGACGCCGACACGGGGAAATTCGTCCTCCGCATTGATTTCGCGGCGATCGAGCGACCGATATGTGACCTTGAGGTTCACGATATCGGTGATGGTCCAATTGTTCGATGGACCCAGCTTCGCCTCGAGGCGCGCGCGCGAGATGCCGATATCGTCGAACCTCGCGATCGCCTCCGCGATTTGCGCCGGCAACGGGATCGCGCCCTGCCCGGTCTGCAACGTCTCGAAGCAAGTGCTCTTGGCGGCTTCCTTGAGATAGGCGGGGAGCACGCGGAATATGCACTCGCGCAGCCGGCGCGCGCCGTTGTTCGCGTTGTTCTCGTAAATGTCGCGCATCTCCACGAGCACCTTGGCGCCGTTGCGCGTATCGACCTTGTGCGGGACGATGAAGGTCATCCGGCTCTGCGTGTTCGTTTCGAGATCCCATGCGAAGGCCAGCATCTCCGACGTCCGGCTATCGTCGTCTCGATCGAGTTCCATGACGCCGTAGGAGATGTTCCCCCAGCACCGCGCCAATTCCTCGGCGAGCTTGATCGTCTCGCCGGTGACGGACTCTTTCCCGCGGGGAAACTTGAAAAACGCCTGCTCGGCCACCGCCATCGTCCGGCAGCTCTCCAGCGCCTTCGCGAGTGCCTTGGGCTCGTCGCGCGGGCAGCGCTGCGCAACCGTGACGGCGGCCTGGACTTCGGCGATCGCGCGCGACTGCTCGATCGATGTGGCCTGGCTGGCGGGTTCGCGCCGGCTCTGGGACATGATGTCCTGGGCTGTGACGGCCTTGTTCACGCGGCCCTCGCCGGCTTGAACATCGCCACGCCGCAGTTGCGGACGAGATGCCAGAAGACCCGCATCGCGGCTTCGACGTCGACCAGCGCGTCATGGGCGCCGTCCAGATCCTCGTTGAAGAAATGCTTGATGCACTCCCCCAGGTTGGGGGCCTTGGGGCCGCGAATGTTCGCGCGGATCATCTTCTCCGTCGGCGGCAGATTGATGACGTACTTCGACCGATAGAGCGTGCAGAAGTTCGGGATGGGCGGCGCCCATTTGAACCCCTTGTGGCGCGCGGCCATGATCCGCATCATGCGGCGATCGAAGCTCTCGTTGTGCCCGACCATGAGTTGGGCCTGGTCGACCCGCGCCGCGAACGCTTCGAACGCCTCCGCGGGATCAACGCCTTCGTCGCGCGCCCGCTCGAGCGAGATCCCGTGCGCCGCGAACGCTTCGGGCGCCATCGTCGCGCCGTAGCCGGGCTTTACGATGTTCGCCCAGCGATCGATCTCCCGCCCTTCCATGTCATACAGGATCATCGCGAGCTGGATGACGTGGGGCTGGCGCGGATCGTCGCTGGGATCGTGCCAGAGCGGAAGGCCGGTCGTCTCGGTATCGTACCCAAGGATCATCGTTCGTCCTTTCAGTCGTAGGAGAGTTCGCCGAGCTCGACGCGCTGGTTGATGCTGGCGCGAAGGGCTGCGGACATGTGGAGGGGGCGGATCGGACGCTCGGGCGTCGTGTAGGCCGGCCATTCGCCGGTGCGGACGCCATGGGCGAACTTGTCGAGCGCGGCCCGGTTGAGCATCCGGGCCTGGTTGATGTCGTCATTGTCGAGGTGGTCGATCGAGACGACGTGCGGATAGCTGCTCTCGACCGTCACCAGCACGAAGCGGCGCGTCTCCGCCCCTTCGGGATAAAGCTGCTCGAGGACGTCGAGATAGTGGGCGGCGGACTGGAAATAGCCATAATTGCTGGCGGCGCGCTCATAGACCGCCTGCGATGCGTCGTCGGCGGACTTCACATCGGGGATGATCTCCATGACGTCCGGCAGCACATCCGGCCGGGCACGCATCCAGACGCCGGTCTTCGGGTCGCGCGCGCACAGCGTCATTTCCGGCGTGCCTGCCGTCAGCAGCGCATTGGCGAGCGGATCTTTCGAGACGGCCTCGGCCATCGCCTGGATCCGCCTGAACTCGCTGACCGTCAGGATCGTCTTCCCGGCCTCGCGCGCATCCTGCCAGCCGGCGATGTAATCGGCCCACTTCGTCGTATGGCTCGACACGAACCCGTCCGGCACCAGATGATAGTCGGCAGGCACAGCGCCATTGACCAACAGGAGATCGTGGAGCCCGCGACCGAGGCGGAGTGAGCGCGTATCCGCACGCACCATGCGACGCGGGTTCTGAGGGCATTGCGCCCAGAAGTGCGCCGCGCTCTTGGCATCGATAAGCTTGAGCCCGCTCGACGAGATCGAGGGGGAATCGCAGATTTCGGCCGCGTGGTAGAGATTGCCGTCGATACCGGGGTATGCACCGGGTTCGCTGATCAGCTTCACCACGCCCTCCACTTCATGCGGAGGAGCCTGCCGATCGGCGTGCGCGAGGCGATCAGGCAATGCCGGACGATGATACCCAGCGCGACCGCGACAATGCCGAGGGAGATCGCGGCCGGTGCGATGTGAAACGCGATCGCGATCATGCCGCCCTCCGCAACTGCGCGTCGGCGCGCTGCGCATCGGTTTGCTGCGACACGGGCGTGCCGACCGCGATCCAGATGTTCGCCGCCGTCTCCGCGTCCGCGTGGGAGGAGAAGCGCGCGACATGACCGTCAGCCCGGCACCAATGGCCGAACCCCGAATAGGTCAGGCGCCAGTGCAGGCCCGAACCCGGCCGCAGATCGCGACTGTAATCGACGATGGCGGTGCGCGCGGTCATACGAACCAGACCTCCGCCTTGGGCTGCGGCGCCATCTGGTCCATGGCGATCTCTATCAGGGTGTTCACGTCGACCCCGACGTTCTCAGCGCGTGAGCAGAGCGTATCGGTGAGGCTGCGTGCCCGGGTCTGCAGCACGATCGCTTCGGAGCTATCCGTTACAGCCGTGACGGCAGCAGCAGTCACGCGCGCCAGTTCGCGGACATGCGAGTGTACCCGCTCCGCCGCCTCATAGACGGGCAGCGGTATGGGGGTGGCGCGCTCTGGGG
>NZ_JBMDKK010000042.1:0-7733 GCF_057809675.1 Sphingomonas sp. FG14
AACCAGTTCATTTAGTTCGACAATATCCAGCACTGGAGCGATTTCATCTCCTCAAATGATGGAGGTATCATGGCACGCACGCCCATCTTGAACGCAAATCGGATCGTCATCGGCTATATCGAGGAACAGGATGGCGGGAAGCAGAAGGCGCTCGACCGCAATGCCATGCTGCTCGGCTATTACGACCCGAGCACCAACAGCACCCTCAATGCGAACCGCATGCTGGTCGGCAAGGGCAACCAGTTGTCGGCGCTTATTGAACGGGCACGGTGACGGCTACGCGGCCAGTCTGCACAGCGTCTGGTCGATTGGGTCGAGAGGCAAGCGGTTGATGATGGCGAGTCTGTCGTCCCGCCCCATGGGGAGCCATCGAGTGCAGGCGATAGGGTCGCCAACGAGAACGACGTGGGCTGGTGCGCCGTGCTCACCGGCATACCAGCCCGGATAGATCGCCAAGAAGCCGAATCCCGGGCACGCAGCTTCGAGATAGGCAGCATCGCCGATCCGCTCGACGCTTACCCCAACGCCGTTGAGGCCGAAGCTGATGCGGTGCTCGTCGCCGGTCAGCATGAGGTCGATAAGGCCGGGGCAGTCGGCGAGCATGATAGGGGTAGTCATACAGCTATTTAGAACCCAGCCTTTGTTCCACGCCTTGAGGAGGGCTCATCTGGGTTCCACGTTTTCGTGGTGCGAAAGCTCGACCACCTCGGACCATCGCAAAAGTCGCGCTGTCAACAGGAACAGAGACAGAACGAAGTTGCGCGGCGAATCGAGCCCGTGTAGCACCTTCCGCAGTTTGTTGGGTGAGCATCCGCTGTGCGGGGTCGCGGAGGGCAGCTTGGATTATCGGGTAATCGACTTATTCTCCGGCGCTGGCGGGCTGACGCTGGGTTTCACCGATCCCCGATTCTGCGGCGGTTTCGAGAGCGTCTGGTCGCTGGATTTCGACGCTGCGGCAGTCGAGACGCACCGCGCAAACTTTGGTCCCCACGCCGACTGCGGTGACATCGAGGAGTGGGTTTCCTCGAATCGCCCGATCCCTGCCGCCGATGTTGTTATCGGTGGCCCGCCCTGCCAAGGGTTTAGTCTCCTCAACAAGCGTCGGGTCGGCGATCGCCGCCGTGCGCTCTGGCTCCCCTTTATGGATATCGTCGAGCGTTCGGGCGCATCGGTGTTCGTGATCGAGAACGTGGCCGAGCTTCTGCGGTCGGACGAATGCACCGCGATCGAGAGGCACGCCAAGAAGCTGGGCTTCAACACCGTGAAGGACATCCTGCTCGCGGCTGACTACGGCGCTCCGCAGACCCGCCGCCGCACCGTGATCATCGGCTACAAGCGAGGCGCGAGCGCGCCGCTGTTCCCGCCGCTGGCAACCCACGCACAACCGGGCACGATGTCGAACCTGCCCGCATGGCGGACAGTGCGCGACGCGATCGGCGACCTGCCGAAGAAGCCGGTCGGCACGGAAGTGCGGAAGGTGAAGCCGCCGCTGAACCTTCATTTCGGTCGCACCCCGACCGAAAAGAGCCTCCAGCGCTACCGGGCTGTTCCTCCGGGTGGGAACCGGTTTGACCTTCAGCGGAACGCGCCGGAGATCACGCCTGATTGCTGGATTCGGAAGACGTCGGGCGGCACCGACCTGTTTGGCCGGTTATGGTGGGACCGTCCCTCGGTCACCATCCGCACCGAGTTCTTCAAGCCGGAGAAGGGTCGCTACCTGCACCCGGATCAGGACCGTCCGATCACTCACCGCGAAGCAGCGCGGCTGATGGGCTTCCCGGACGATTTCAAGTTCGTCGGCACCAAGATCGAGATTGCGCGCCAGATCGGCAACGCCGTTCCTCCGCCTCTCGCCGGGGCCATAGCTTCCGTGGTCCGTCAGCTTCTCGACAGCAGGATGAAGATCGCCGCCTAAAGCGGCACGATCTCCAGCTTCTTGGTGCGATGGGTCTCGTCGTGATGGAGGTTGCACAGCGTCACGAGGTTTTCGGCCGTGTTCTCGCCGCCGTGCATGTGCTGCTTAATGTGGTGCGCTTCAAGGTAGCGGTGGTCGCTCTCCGGGAAGCCGTGAGGCCAGCCGCAGCCCACCCAGCGACATGACCAGTTGTCCCGGCGCATTACCTCTCGGCGCACGATCTCCGGGATGTGGCGATCGTGCGCCGGAGCCTGCTCGTCGCGAGCAAGGACGTAGACGCCTACGGCGAGCGTCGGATCGCCGTTGTTTCTCGTGATGATCGGCCAGCCGTCCTCGGTGCGAAGCTCCCGGGTCCGCCTTGCCCACTCGCTCACGTCTCCGGCGACGTAGCGAAGCTCCTCCGACGTGATATGCTTGCCGACGTTCGCTCGGAAGAACCGCAGCAGCTTGTCCCGGACGCCCGCGTTGCTCTTGCGTATCTGGTTCGCCATATTCCAGCGGTGCGCTGCGTCGCGGTCCTGCCGATCCTCCTGAAGGAGGTATTGATCCGGCCGCATTGCGGGCGGCAGATCGCCGTCGTCGCTTTCCTCGGCTTCCCGAAGCTCGCGCGCCGTCATGCCCGACAGGATCGGCCAACCTTCCTGCACGCGAAGCTCGCGGATGCGGCGGGCAAACTCGCTGATCCCCGCGACGATCATCAGTTCCTCACTGTCGATCACCTGCGCAGGGAAGCGGCGGAGGTAGGCGAGGATGCGGTTTCGGGCTGACAGTTGCGGACCACCCGGCAGCAGCGATCCGCCGAGATCACGGAGCAACTCATGCGCAGGAATGAGGGCACGAACCTGATCACGCAGGGCGCTGGTCCGCAGGTGCTCCTCGAAGTTGGTTAGGAGATCGATCAGGCTCCGGCGTAGTGCCTCCGAATCGTTGCCCCTCGGTCTCCTTGCCATGCCCCTCACCGCCGTTCGATACTGCGAGGAGCCTACAAGCTACTTTGGCGAGAGGACATAGTGATTCCCGTCCGCCTCGGCTCGATAGACGACCAACTCTGCGTGCTGATCCTCCGCCGCAATCTGGAACCACGTCGGCGGATCACCCGGACGCACGCTCCGGTAGTCGGGAGACGACTTCAGCAGCTTCAGCATCTCGGGCGGCAGTAGGCGGAGGCGCACGGTCGAGGCGGGCAGCATCTGCGTCATGAAGGGAACCACATCATGCCCTCCCAGCGTCTGCGCGAGCACAGCGTCCAGTTCGGCTTCCAGCCCGCGCATTAACCCTCCCGATCGGTGGCGCTGTCCACCCGTTCAAGGATGCCAGCCTCATTCTTCAACTCGCACTCCCATAGCGTGACCACCTTGTAGCCGAGCCTCTCCAAGCCCTTCTTGGCGATGCCGTCCCGCTCCTGATTGCGCTCGACCTTGGTCTGCCAGAAATCGGTTCGCGTCGATGGCAGCTTTGAGCGACGACAGCCCTCATGGCCGTGCCAGAAGCAGCCGTGGACGAAGACAGCGGTTCGCCATCGTGGCAACACCACATCGGGCGATCCCGGTAGATCACTACGATGAAGGCGGAATCTATAACCGGCCCGATGCAGAATCCGGCGCACGAGAAGCTCCGGCTTGGTGTTCTTGTTGCCGACCCTACTCATGTTCGCGCTGCGCGCTTCAGGGCTCAATCTGTCGGCCATCCGACCGGGTTAGCAGGATTATGAAGCCATCGCACCTTGGGACTGGTTCTTGAAGGGCAATGTTAGTCGGGGCTGGTGAGCGCGTGCCGAGAGGCAAATAAGGTCAGGGTCGCAAGCCGATCCGCATTGCCGCGACCGCTTCGCTAATGAGTCTGTCAACCTCTGCTTGATTGTCCGTCCGGGACGAGGGAGCATCCATCATGTGGACCGCTCCGTCTCCGCCCGGAACGTATCCCCACCCTGTATCAACCGATAATCCGCTCTCCGAAAACTCGGGATCGAGCCCGACGCAACGAAGCTGAAGATCGACCGCCCCGAGATGGGCATCGAGCTTGCGCAAGGCGGCTCGAAGCGAGTGCTCATCCTCGCCCGAAAACTCGGTGCTGCCGGGGAGGGTCACGCTTACGAAGTGACCGGCAAATACGCGGGAACGCCCGGTCGAAACGATCCCCATTTCGTAGGTGGCCGCGAGCGGAACACCGTCTTTGTTCACCAGCACGGCTCCCGCCGAACGGGTCTCATAGTGCCTCCAAGTCATACTCGCCTCCCGATCATCGAGTATTTAGGGTCGGCTTGGCAGCGATCTATGAAGGCGTGCTTCGCCGTGGTCACGGGGCGGGCTTCGCCCGCTCTGGACCTATGTTGAGGCATCGAGAGGCGACGACCTTTCAGCCCCCACCCATTCGACGTATCAATGCGATGAGCGAGGCCGGAGCCGTTGACGGCGACGGAATCGCGAGATCGCCGGAGCCGCATGGCGGCGACGCCTTCATTGATGGATGAACGAGACGCCGAGCGCTCGCGCGGCGAGCACCCGCCGTTCGCCCGCTCATCCGAGCCCGACAGCACTCGGCATGGCCTCGTGCTCTCGTTCTCGAACAGCGGCCTTTTGCAAATCGAAGTTGTCGGCGTGGACATGTATCTCTCTTAATAAGAAGGAATAGGTGTCCACGACCACGGCGACCCACGCCTTTAGTTGGTGACCTTTTGCCTCGCCCGTCGATCGCGTTCGTGTTGCGCCTTTTTTCTCCGCCGCTCGGCCATCGTGTTCGCCGCTTCTTCGGGAGATTTTGCTTTGACCTTCGGCCCCGGCTTCTCGACCGCAAGATCAAGACCGAGATCAACGAACTCGCTCGCCGCGTGCATGTGTGGCTGCTGCTCGAAGAACGCCATGAGGTAATCGGCTTGGTCCTTGGCGAACACATACACGGTGGCACGCTCGGCGCTCGCGACATCGCGGATCGACGTGCGCGTGACGAACTGGAGGATAGCCTCTCGTTCATTGGTGCTGATCCACTCGTCCTCGGTCACGGAGACCGCACGTAGAACCGACTTAACATTTTTGGACGGCTTGGCCGCATAGATCATGGCGGCATGCGTGCAGTGCATCCAGCTATCTGTTCCCGCCTGCCGAGGTGCCAGCCGCCTCTCCGCAGGCAGGTGGCGCGCCAGCAGTCGCCGCACAACGTCGTTCGAAGACCAAATGAATCGATCACTCGGTGCATCCGCAGCGATGTATGCAGCGATTGCGGTCAGAGCGGTCTGCCCCTTCGGGCTCTCGAACAGGTGCTTGGATGCTCGTCGATCCGGTGAGAAATAGCGCACCAACACAGAGCGACTGACGAGCGGACGGTCTCCCGGCGTAGACCGGGTAACCCACTGCACATCCGGCTCCCACCGCTGCATCATCTTCGCCGAGACGCTATTCATGAACCCGTTGCCAAGGAAGCGAACGGTTGCGAAAGCTGCAAGCTGCCGAACCGAGAACAAACTCCACCACGTCCACTGGAGATCGGGTTGACGCATGTCGTCCCAGCATCGCAAGTTGCAGACCACCGGGCGCGCAGTCCGTTCAGCGTCGGCAACACGCTGGTGGAACATGCGTAGATGCCGGTGGCTGTCGTCCTGTTGCAGATCGGAACCGTCGATACGCTTCCCGGCTTCGGTCAGGGTCACCTCGGACCAAGGACCATGGACGTGCGCCAGCGCATAGTGGGTCTCAAAGAACGTAGCATCGAGCTTCGACTGGACCTCGCTCATTAAGAGGACATTTGGCACCTCATCAACGATCAGGTGCCAACCTCCAAACTCTCGGAGATCGCTCATCAGCAGCGCCGCATGAGTGCAGATCACGACGACATGGCCGCTCTCATAGCGGAACGGCATTGCCTCGACTTCTTGCCGAACGCTGCTGCCCCGGCGCGGTCCGGTGGACGCGATCTCCTGCAAAGTGATGGTGCCTCGCGCAGCTTCCCGGATGCGGTCCGCGAGTTCGGCAACTCCGTCGATCTTCTCGACGGCGATCAACCAGCGGGCGGGCACGCCGACCACCTGCCGAATGGCGCGTTCGGTCTTCCCCGATCCGACCGGGCTCTCGTCAACATGGACGATCATGGCAGGCACGATCACGCCGCCTGCGCGCGCGGCGCAGCATCGCCATGCTTCGGCATCGACCGCAGCAGCATCGCCCAGTCCGCCTTTCCCGGGATGGGCACAGGCTCCGACCTCTCGGGACCGAGCAGCCCCGCGAGTTCCTCGTGGAGGATGGACTGCGGCATATCGCCGCGATGAGCACGACCCATGAACTGGGCGACATGCTTGAGGGTGCGCGGGCTGATCACCGCCAGTTGATTCACATTCGCTGTGAACCAATCGATTGCCTGCGCCTGCACAGCCAATGGGTTGGCTTGCTCGATCGGCTTCCCACCTCTCGGATTGCGAAGCGTCACATTCATGGTGAGATGCGAGGTGAGCGCCAGATAGACGCTCCACTCCCATAGCGCGATCGTGTCGTCAGGAACGATCACCGGTCGGGATCGATTGAACAGGGCGTCGCGATCTGCGAGCAAGTCCTTGTCCCAACCTGCGTCGTTCGTCAGGTCCATGTTGGTGGACACCACGATCGGCACGTTGAGGTTTATCGCCACCTCGACCTTCTCGCCCTCAATCTTCTCGATCCGGTGGAACGTGTCGGGAGTGAGTGGATCGGTCGCCTGCTTCAAGATTTCGAACATGGGTTTGGATCGGAAAATGATGTCGGCCTCTTCCATGATGAGCGGCCTCCGGCCCTGCGCCGCCGCGAAATAGTCGATGAGGTCGCGGACACTTTGCGGACGGAAGCGCAGCGGTTCCAACCCGTTCGATCGCCAGACCTTCTCTTGCTCGACGATGCTGTGCGTCTTGCCGACACCGGGTGGTCCGCTCATGTAGACGGCGCGCAGGCCCACACCGCCTCGCTGTCCGAGATCAGCCAGCTTGAACTTCGCCGCTGCCATTCGGCGTGCGATCACATTCTGATCGGCCACTTCCAGCCACTTGGTCACTGTCCGCCTTGCAGGCGGGGATTTCGCCTTGATCATGTTGGTCGTCCCGCATTCGAGGGTAGCTACCCTGCATGGTTCTCCCGTCCCGATAGGAAAGGAGGGCGTCGCGGCCCGAAGGCCAGTTGCGTGGATTGGCCCCAGTGGGGCTTCTCCGTAGGGGGTGATCTCTGCATGAGAGATCGATCGCTCACCGCTTGGGTGAACTTCCGCCACATGAAGTGGCAGCGGGACGGCCATCCGAATCGCTGTATAGTCTCATGATACGTTGGTCGCAAGAGAATAATGCTCACGAGACGAAACTATCATAATATTGTTCTCTTGACACTTCAATGCACGAGACATATATGCGTGAGCGTGCAGCGCGGGCTGCGGGAGGATGAAGTGCGGACTGCGGACGTTCTGAAGCTAACGGGAGCCAGCAAGCCCACGCTCTACCGATGGATGGAGAAGCACCCGACGCTCGCGCACCAGAATGAACACACGCTCCTCGGGCACCCCTTTCCCAAGCCGTCTGGCAAACAAGGGCGCGAGGTGATCTGGGACGACGATGCTGTTGCTGCTTGGTGGAAGGAGAACAAGAACAGTGTCGGGCGGCACCCGACCGAAGACGCCACTTCGACGACCATGCGCTGGGAGCGGTTTCGCGCGGCTATGTTGAAGCCGCCCGAGGTCTTCGAGGAGAATGGCGAGGAAGTGATCGATGATCACATGGCCGGAGTGTTGCGCTTCGAGCGCGAGGGGGAGGATGTGCGGCTGTGGTTCCGCGACGCGAACGATGCGGTGCTGTTCAAGCTGACTTACGCCTAAC
>NZ_JBMDKK010000043.1:0-6244 GCF_057809675.1 Sphingomonas sp. FG14
AGCTGTGCGCGCCCTGGCCCAGCGCCGTCGCGGGGGTGAAGCTCCACGCACCCGACCCGTTCGCGGTGGTGGTGCCGATCAGGCTGCCATTGTCATAGACCGAGATCGTCGCATTGGCTTCGGCGCCGGTACCTGCGATTGCCGGGAGCGTGTCATCGGTCACGCCGCCATTGGCGACAACGCCGATCACAGTCCCGACATCATCGGTCACCGAACCGATCACCGGCACCGTCGGCGACGCCGTATCGACCGTCACAGCATAGGCGGCCGACGGCGCGCTTGCATTGCCCGCATTATCGGTCGCGGTGACGGTGAAGCTGTGCACGCCCTGGACCAGCGCCGTGATCGGCGTGAAGCTCCAGGCGCCCGCACCATTGGCGGTGGTCGTGCCGATCAGCGTGCCATTGTCGTAGACCGAGATGGTGGCATTGGCTTCGGCGCCGGTACCCGCGATCGCCGGACGGGTATCGTCGGTCACGCCGCCATTGGCGACGACGCCGACGACCGCACCGACATCGTCGGTGACGGAGGCGATCGTGAGCACGGCCGGCGCGGTCGTGTCGATCGTCACCGCATAGGGCGCGGACGAAGCGCTGACATTGCCGGCGGCATCAGTCGCGGTGACGGTGAAGCTGTGGGCACCCTGACCCAGCGCCGTCGCCGGCGTGAAACTCCACGCGCCGGAACCATTCGCCGTCGTCGTGCCGATCAGTGTACCATTGTCATAGACAGAGATGGTCGCATTGGCCTCTGCCGCCATGCCTGCGATCGCCGGACGCGTATCGTCGGTAACCCCACCCTTGGCGACGATGCCGATCACCGTCCCGACATCGTCGGTCACCGAGTCGATCCCCGGAACGCCTGGAGCTGCCGTATCGATTGTGATCGCATAGGCTGCCGAAGGCACACTGACATTGCCCGCGCCATCGGTCGCGGTCACCGTGAAGCTGTGCGCGCCCTGGCCCAGTGCCGTCGCCGGCGTGAAACTCCATGCACCCGAACCGTTGGCCGTGGTGGTGCCGATCAATGTGCCATTGTCATAAACCGAGATCGTCACGTTGGCTTCCGCCCCCGTACCGGCGATCGCGGGACGCGTATCGTCGGTGAACCCGCCATTGGCGACGATGCCGACAACCGCGCCGACATCGTCGGTCACCGATCCGATCACCGGCACCGTCGGCGCAGCCGTATCGATGGTGACGGCATAGGCTGCGGACGGTCCACTGACATTGCCTGCGGCATCGGTCGCGGTGACGGTGAAGCTGTGCGCGCCCTGCCCCAGCGCCGTCGCCGGTGTGAAGCTCCATGCGCCGGAACCATTGGCCGTGGTCGTGCCCAGCAATGTGCCATTGTCGTAGACGGAAATCGTCGCATTCGCCTCGGCGCCCGAGCCGGCAATCGCCGGACGCGTATCGTCGGTGGACCCGCCATTGGCGACGACGCCCGTGACGGCACCGACATCGTCGGTCACCGATCCGATCACCGGAATCGCGGGCGCGGCGATGTCGACAGTGATCACATAAGCGGCCGAAGGGGCACTGGCATTGCCGGCGGCATCGGTCGCGGTGACGGTGAAGCTGTGCGCGCCCTGTCCCAGCGCCGTCGCCGGCGTGAAGCTCCACACGCCGGCGCCATTCGCCGTGGTCGTACCGATCAGCGTGCCGTTGTCATAGACGGAGATGGTCGCATTGGCCTCCGCGCCGGAGCCCGTGATCGTCGGACGCGTATCGTCGGTCGAACCACCATTGGCGACAGTCCCGGTCACCGGCCCGACATCATCGGTGATCGAACCGATCGCGGGAACTCCAGGCGTCGCGGTATCGATGGTCACCGCATAAGCGGAAGAGGCGGAACTGGTGTTCCCTCCAACCGTCGCGGTCGCGGTGAAGCTGTGCGCGCCCAGGCCCAGCGCCGTCGCCGGCGTGAAGCTCCACGCGCCGCTCGCATTGGCGGTGGTCGTACCGAGCAACGTGCCGTTATCGTAGACCGAGATGGTCGCATTGGCGACGGCGCCCGCCCCGACGATCACGGGAATCGTATCGTTGGTCGAACCGCCATTGGCGACCGCGCCAACAACCGGTGCGACATCGTCGGTGATCGAGGTGATCACCGGCGCGGCAGGCGGTGCACCGTCGTCGACTATGGTGCTGGCCGGGCCGGACATGTTGCCCGCCGCATCGGTCGCGGTCGCGATCACCGTCGTACCGTCGGGGATCGTCGTGGGCGGCGTATAGGTCCAATTCCCGGACGCATCGACGGGTACAGTCACGTCGAAGCTGCCATTGCCGTCCACATCCAGATTCAGGGTCGTTCCGGGTTCGGCGGTGCCGGTGACGGCGCCGCCATTGGTCGGATTGATCACGGGTGCGGCCGGGGGAGCCGTATCGACCGTCACCGCATAGACGGTCGACGGTCCGCTCACATTTCCGACGGCGTCGGTTGCGGTCGCGGTGAAGCTATGCGCGCCCTGTCCCAGCGCCGTCGCCGGCGTGAAGCTCCACGCGCCGCTCGCATTGGCGGTGGTCGTACCGAGCAACGCGCCGTTATCGTAGATGGAGATCGTCGCATTGGCCTCGACGCCGCCGCCAGCGATCGCCGGGCGCGTATCGTCGGTGAATCCGCCATTGGCGACGATGCCAGTCACCGTGCCTATATCGTCGGTGATCGAACCAATCACCGGCACGCCGGGCGGAGTCGTATCGATCGTCAGAGCATAGGCGGCCGATGGCGCGCTGGCATTACCGGCGGCATCAGTCGCAGTCGCCGTGAAGCTGTGCGCGCCCTGCGCCAGCGCGGCTCCAGGCGTGAAGCTCCACGCACCCGAGCCATTGGCCGTCGTCGTGCCGATCAGCGTACCATTGTCGTAGATCGAGATCGTTGCGTTGGCTTCGGCGCCCGTGCCTGTGATCGTCGGCCGGGAATCATCAGTGGTGCCGCCATTGGCGACAACACCGGTGATCGCGCCGACATCATCAGTGATCGAGCCGATCGCCGGAACGCCCGGTGTCGCCGTATCGATCGTCACCAGATAGGCAGCGGAGGGCCCACTGATATTCCCGGCCGGATCGGTCGCGGTCACGGTGAAGCTGTGCGCACCCTGCCCAAGCGCGGACGCAGGCGTGAACGACCAGCTACCCGAACCGTCGGCACTCGTGGTGCCAAGCAATGTGCCATTGTCGTAGACCGAGATTGTGGCATTGGCTTCGGCACCCGTTCCGGAAATCGCCGGGCGCGTGTCGTCGGTGGCTCCGCCATTGGCGACGACACCCGTCACCGCACCGACATCGTCGGTCACCGCGCCGATCGCCGGCACCGTCGGTGCGGCGGTATCCACCGTCACCACATAAGGTGCCGAAGGCCCGCTCAAATTGCCCGCGGCATCGGCCGCGGTCACGGTGAAGCTATGCGCGCCCTGCCCAAGCGCGGACGCAGGCGTGAAGCTCCATGCACCGGAACCGTTCGCCATGGTCGTGCCGAGCAACGTGCCGTTGTCGTATACCGAGATGGTGGCATTGGCTTCGGCGCCCGTTCCCGAGATCGCCGGACGCGTATCATCGGTGGTACCGCCATTGGCGACGACGCCAACGACCGCGCCGACATCGTCGGTGACGGCGCCGATCGTCAGGATCGCGGGAGCCATCGTATCAATCGTGATCGCATAGGCGGCCGAGGGCAGACTGACATTGCCGATCGTGTCGGTTTCGGTCGCCGTGAAGCTATGGGCGCCCTGGCCAAGCGCCGTCGCCGGCGTGAAGCTCCAGGCGCCCGAGCCATTGGCCGTCGTCGTGCCGATCAGCGTGCCATTGTCATAAACCGAAATGGTCGATCCAGCCTCGGCGCCGGTGCCTGAAATCGCCGGCAAAGTATCGTCGGTGGTGCCGCCATTGGCGACCACACCTGTGACCGGGCCGACATCATCGGTCACCGATCCGATCATCAGAGCTCCGGGAGCAGCCGTATCGATCGTCACCGCATAGGCGGCAGACGGCGCGCTGACGTTGCCCGCCGTGTCCGTCGCGGTGGCCGTGAAGCTGTGCGCGCCGTTGCCTAGCGCGGTTGCCGGCGTGAAGCTCCACGCGCCCGAACCATCGGCCGTCGTCGTGCCGAGCAATGTGCCATTGTCATAGACCGAAATCGTCGCGTTGGCCTCGGCGCCAGTGCCGGCGATCGCGGGGCGCGTATCGTCGGTCGTGCCGCCATTGGCAACGACACCGGTGATCGCGCCGACATCGTCGGTGACCGATCCGATCGTCAGCACCGCCGGTGCGGCTGTATCGACGGTGATGGCATAAGCTGCGGAGGGTGCACTGGCATTGCCCGCCGCATCAGACGCCGTGACGGTGAAACTATGCGCGCCCTGCCCCAGCGCGGTTGTCGGCGTGAACGACCAGGCTCCGGAACCATTGGCCGTCGTCGTGCCGAGCAATGTGCCATTGTCGTAAACCGAAATGATCGCGCCCGCCTCGGCGCCCGTGCCGGCGATCGCCGGACGCGTATCATCCGTCACGCCGCCATTGGCGACAACGCCCGTCACCGCGCCGACATCGTCAGTCACCGATCCAATCGCGGGCACGATCGGTGCGGCCGTGTCGATCGTCACCGCATAAGCGGCCGACGGCGCGCTGACATTGCCCGAGCCATCGGTCTCGGTCGCTGTGAAGCCGTGTGCGCCCTGGCCCAGTGCGGTCGTCGGCGTGAAGCTCCACGCACCCGAGCCGTCGGCCGTCGTCGTACCCAGCAGCGTGCCATTGTCGTAAACCGAAATGGTCGAACCCGCCTCCGCGCCGATTCCGGCGATCGCCGGGCGCGTATCGTCGGTAAATCCGCCATTGGCGACAACACCCGTCACCGCGCCGACATCATCGGTCACCGAAGCGATCACAAGAACGCCGGGTGCGGACGTATCGACAACGACCGCATAAGCGGCCGAGGGTCCGCTGACATTGCCGGCGCTATCGGTCGCGGTCACGGTGAAGCTGTGCGCGCCGTTACCCAGCACGGTCACGGGCGTGAAACTCCATGCGCCCGAACCATCGGCCGCCGTCGTGCCGAGCAATGTGCCGTTATCGTAGACCGAAATGGTGGCATTGGCCTCGGCACCGATGCCCGAAATCGCCGGACGCGTATCGTCGGTCGTGCCGCCATTGACGACAACGCCAGTCACCGCACCGACATCGTCGGTCACCGCGCCGATGGTTGGAACAGTCGGCGCGGCGGTGTCGATCGTCACCGCATAAGCGGCCGAAGGTGCGCTGACATTGCCCGCGCTGTCAGTCGCGGTCGCGGTGAAGCTATGCCCGCCCTGGCCGAGCGCGGTGGCCGGCGTGAAACTCCACACACCCGCGCCGTTAGCCGTCGTCGTGCCAAGGAGCACGGCGTTGTCATAGACCGAGATGCTCGCGCCCGCCTGGGCGCCGGTGCCGGCGATTGCCGGGCGCGTGTCGTCGGTCACGCCGCCATTGGCGACGACGCCGGTGACCGTGCCGACATCGTCGGTGATCGTCGTGATCACCGGCGCGGCAGGCACGATGTCGTCATCGACAATGGTGCTCGCCGGACCGGACGTGTTGCCGGCGGGGTCGGAGGCTGTCGCGGTGATCGTCGTGCCATCCGGGATCGGCGTCGCCGGCGTGTAGCTCCAGTTGCCCGATCCGTCGACCGGCACCGTCACCTCGGCGCTGCCATTGCCGTCGGTGTCGAGATTGATCGTCGCACCGGGCTCGGCTGTACCAGTCACCACCCCGCCATCGGTGGGGTTGATCACCGGCGTCGCCGGCGCCGCTGTGTCGATCGTCACCGCATAGGCGGCCGAAGGCGCGCTGGCGTTGGCGGCGGCATCGGTGGCGGTGACGGTGAAGCTGTGCGCACCCTGCCCCAGCGCCGTTGTCGGCGTGAACGACCAGGCTCCCGAACCGTTCGCCATGGTGGTGCCAAGCAGCGTGCCATTGTCGTAGATCGAAATGGTCGCCCCGGCCTCCGCGCCGGTGCCCGAAATCGCCGGGCGCGTATCGTTGGTGGATCCGCCATTGGCGACCGTTCCAGTGATCAGCGCGATATCGTCGGTAACCGTGCCGATCGCGGGCACTGCTGGCGCTGCGGTATCGATCGCTACCGCATAGGCTGCCGATGGCGCACTGGCATTGCCGGCCGGATCGGTCGCAGTCACGGTGAAACTATGGGCGCCCTGCGCCAGCGCCGTTGTCGGCGTGAACGACCAGGCTCCCGAACCGTTCGCCATGGTGGT
>NZ_JBMDKK010000044.1:0-6184 GCF_057809675.1 Sphingomonas sp. FG14
TCGCCCTCGCTGCCACCGTTATCTTCTGGCTGTGATCAACGAGTCCTGACCCTAGGGGATCGTCCGGTATCGTGGAGACCGCTTAAATATTGCTGTCATACGATCTGCCTATGTGCGCGGCCCATGAGGTCGGATAGCTCAGACTTATATACCCAGCGTGCCGATCTGCTGCGCTATGTCGGCCGTCGGATCGACGATCCGGCGCTCCGCGAGGACATTGTGCAGGAGGCCTATCTCCGGCTTCTCACCTATCAGGCGAAGCCGGAAACCAGCGTCATCAATGTCGTCGCGTTCCTCCGCCACATTTCCCTCAATCTCGCGCGTGACTATTTCCGCCGTTCGGGACGGGGGGTAGCGATCGAACTGTCCGAGGACATGCCGTGCCCGCGATCGGATACGGAAAGGCTCGCCGAACAGCGCCAGTTGATCGCGATCGTCGCGGGCGTGCTGGCCAGGATGCCGGGATTGCGGCGGGAGGTGTTCATCGCCCGGCGCGTGCATGGCGAGTCGGCCAAGGACGCGGCCGAACGGCTGGGCATTTCCCCGGGCGCCGTCGACACGCATGTCGCCCGTGCAGTGCTCGATCTGCATCACGCGATGGAGAAGCTGGAGAAGCGAGGCGCGTTTGTTGAAGGATAGCGCCATCGAGATGGAGGCGGCGCAATGGGTCGCTTCGCGCATGAACGAGGAGTCGTTCGACAAAGCGGGTTTCGAAGCCTGGCTTGCCGGCGATCCGCGCCGCAAGCCGCTGTTCGACACGATGTGGCGGCGCATCATGGGCCCCGACATCGATCAGGCGGTTGAGGACTATGGCCGACGGCGCCGATCGCGAAGGCGCATCGTGGCGGGGATTGCCGCCTGCGCGCTGCTCCTGTCGGGCGGATACCAGGCATGGCCCGCGATCGAATTGTTCCTGGCGCCATCACACCATTATGCGGCCGCCGATGGCGCCATCCGCACGGTGATCCTCGACGACGGCACCAGGCTGACGCTTGCCGGCGGCGCTGAGGTTCAGGTTCGCTACACGCGGCACGAGCGAGACGTGACGCTGACGCGCGGCACTATCTTCGCGGATGTCACGCGGGACGAGAACCGGGTCTTCCGCGTCGAGGCGGGGGATGGCGAGGTCACGGTTCTGGGGACGCGTTTCGAAGTGGCGCTGAAGCCGGACATGGTTCGGATCACGGTCGAACACGGCAGGGTGCGGTTCGGGCGTGACCGCTGGTTCAGCGCGCCGCTGGAACTGGGCGCGGATCAGGCCGGATCGTTGACGCCGGCCGGGCTGAACAGGGATGCCGGCGGTCCGCACCGCGTTGCTCGATGGCGCTCTGAATGGGCCGAATATGACAATGTGCCATTGGGCCAGGTGATCGCCGACCTGGAAAGCGTGTCGCCGCTCCGGATCGTTATTGTCGACAAGGCATTGGCCGAACGCCGGGTGAATGGGCGCATCCGCCTGACCGATCCGGTGAGGCAGATCGAGAATTTGTCGGTCATTCATGAATTCAAGGTCGAAAGAGATGATAGCGCGATCATTCTGACCCGGTAATTGACAAGTGCTGTAATATAGATTGCTGAATATTGTAGTTAAAATGAAACAAAATACTTTGTAAGATTTTCGCTAGACCAGCGTCTTCCCTGTCGAACCCATCAAGTTCGGTAAAAGGGGAATCTCCTGTGGTCATGTTCAAAGGCTCTCTGCGTACGGGCGCCGCTATCGTCGTGCTCGCGCTCGGCTCCGTTGCGATCGCGTCGCCGGCACAGGCGCAGGCTGGCCTGTCGCTGCCGTCGGCATCGCTGTCCGATACGCTCAATGCGCTTTCGCGCACCACCGGGGTCGAGATCCTGGCCGATCCCGCCCTGCTGCAGGGCAAACGCTCTCGTCCGGTCCGCGGCGCATCGACGCCCGATGCGGCTCTGGGGCAATTGCTTCGTGGCTCGGGCCTGCGTTACGAGAAGCGCGGCAATGCATTCCTGATCGTCCGGGGCGCGCCCGCTCCGCAGGCGAGCGTTATGCGCTCGTCGAGCGCGGTGTCCGCACAGGATCATGTACTAGAGCCGCGCGTCGCCGCACGAGCGATCGAGGCCGCAAGCGCGGATGGCGAGGGTGAGGCCGCGATTGTCGTGACGGGATCGCGCATCGCCCGGCCCGAGCTCGATTCGCCGATGCCGGTGAGCGTCATCAGCATGGAAAGCGCGCAGAGCGTCGGGCGGACCAACGCTTATGACGCGCTGATGCTCGATCCCGCCGTCGGGCCGGGCATCGGCCCCCGCAATGCCAGCGATCCGGTGAATAATTCGGGTTCGGATCACGGCATTTCGACGGTGGCGTTGCGCAACATGGGCACCAACCGGAGCCTGACGCTGATCGACGGGATGCGCCGCGTATCCAGCTCTTCCAGCAGTTCGGCGGTGGATCTCAACATGATCCCGCCCGCCATGATCGACCGTATCGAAATCGTGACGGGCGGCGCCGCTGCGATCTATGGCGCGGATGCGGTGACGGGCGCGGTGAACATCATCACCAAGGATGTCGTCGACGGCCTGAACATCTCTTTAAATCAGGGCATTTCGCAGCATGGCGATGGCGAGCGATCGGTGCTCTCGATCTCTACCGGCGGCAAGTTCGCGGATGGCCGCGGCTCGCTGGCGATCGGCGGAACCTATTCGCGCAGCGGTGCGGTCCGCACCGGGGATCGTTCATTCTCCCGCGGCCGCATCCTGTTCCAGTCCAATCCGGCGAGCAAGAGCGCGACCGACGGGATTTCCGATCGCATCATGATCGAGGATTTCCGGCAGATCTTCGTCGGGTATCAGCCGAGCTTCTACTGGGCGGCGGACGATACCAACTATATCGTGGATGTCGCCAACAATGTCGTGCGCAAGCCGATCGGCGGCACCCAGATCACCGGCGGCAATTACGGCTTCTGGTCGGGCGGTGAGGGCGGGCAGCTCGAGGACCGGCGCATGCTCCAGTCGCAGCTCGAATCGCTGGCGGTGATCGGCAAGGTGAAATACGACGTCACCGACGCGGTGAACTACGAAGCCCGCTTCGATTACGGCCGGTCCCATTCCTTTGTGGGTGGCAGCCTGTTTCGGCAGGACAGTCGCGCCAACACCGTCAACAATCTTGGCGGGGACGTCGCCTATCTCGACAATCCGTATCTGCCGTCCTCGTTGCGACAGTTCATGCTCGCCAACAACCGCGCCGCGCTCAGCATCAATCGCGCCTATGGCAATTTTCCGGCGATCGAGATCCTCCATGATTATGAGAGCTTCACGATCTTCCAGGGCCTGGGCGGGCGGTTGACCGACAGCCTGAACTGGAAGGCTTTTTATCAATATGGCCGTACCGCCGACGATGTGCGCTACACCGATGTTCCAATGGCATCGCGCTATGCCGCCGCGCGGGACGTCATCGCCGATCCGGTGAGCGGCGCGCCGGTCTGTCGCAATGCGGTCGCGCGTGCGGCGGGATGCATCCCGTTCAACATCTTCGGGAACGAGCCGCTCAGCCAGGCTCAGCGGACCTACATGCTGACCGACAGGACCGGACGGCGCGTCAACACGCAGCAGGTCTATGGCGCGAACGTTTCCGGCGACCTGCTGGCACTGCCCTATGGCGATCTGTCGATCGCCCTGGGCGTCGAACGCCGGCGAGAGACGTTGAAAACGGTCGACGATCCGCGCGCCGCCACCGGTGAAGTCGCCTATTTCGGCCTTGCCGGCGCGCAGCCCGATATCAGTGCGTCGCGCAGCGTTTCGGAACTCTATGGCGAACTGGTCGTGCCGGTGCTGCGGGATCTGCCGTTCGCGCATCGCCTGGAGGTGGAGGGCGCCTATCGCTATTCTGACTATAGCGGCTACGGCAAGACCGATACTTGGAAGCTGGGCGCCACCTGGGAACCGATCCGTGGCCTGGCGCTGCGCGGCGTTCGTTCGCGCAGCGTGCGCGCGCCCAATTTCGGCGAGCTTTACCGGCCACAGACCGAAACCGCGAGCGGCAGCCCGGCCGATACCTGCATGGGGGCGGCCTATAACCTGACGCCCGAACGCGCCGCCAATTGCCGCGCGCTGGGCATCGCGGCGCCGCTTCCATACGAGCAGCTCGGCCCGATCATCGTTTCCGGCGGCAACCCCGATCTGCAGCCCGAAACCTCGAACAGCCTTACCCTGGGTGCGGTCTTCCGCCCACGTTTCCTGCCCGGCTTCGACGCGACGATCGACTATTGGAATATCGAGATCAGCAACGTCATCGCGTCGTTCGGCGCGGGAGACGTCTACCGCCTCTGCACCGACCTGCCGTCGATCGACAATGTCTTCTGTCGCTCGATCCAGCGCGATCCGGTGACGCATCTTGCGACCCGGCTCGAAACCTTCCTGGTGAACGCGCAGGAAATGGGCGCGCGCGGCATCGATGCCGGCATCAACTATCGGCGCAATGTGTGGAAGGGAACGCTCGGCCTGTCGGTCAAGGGCACCTATCTGCTCAAATATATGCTGCACACCACGCCGGGCCTCGCTGCCGGCGACGTGCAATATGACGGCGCCTATTCGAACCCGCGGTTCCGGGGGACGATGCTGCTGACCTATTCGACCGAGAAGCTCGATTTCAGCTTGAACACGCGGTTTGTGAGTGCGGCGAAATATGCGATCGGACCGACCGTCACCGCTGAATCCTATCCCGGCAACAGGATTCCGTCGCGCACCTATAACGACGTCTCGGTCGGCCTCCGCATCAACGACAGGTTCAGGATCGCCGTCGGTGTCGAAAACCTGCTCAACGTCGATCCGCCGATCTTCCCCTACACGCAATATGGCGCAGGCGGGATCTACGACGTGATGGGCCGGTATGTCTTCACCAACGTCAATCTGAAGTTCTGATCCTCGCGCACCGCATGCGCCGGCCTCCCGATATTCTGGACGATCGGCGGCCGGGTGCCCTTTCAGGAATATGATATGAAGAAAACCGTTCTCGCATTGTCGGCCCTGCTTGCCGCCGGACCGCTTGCGGCGCAGATGCCGGGGCCTGAAAAGGCCGGGCGCACCGTCATGGTCATGGCGCATCGGGGCTGCTGGGAGGGGGGTGCCCCCGAAGTCTCGGTTGCGGCGATCCGGGCCTGCGAGGCGATTGGCCCGGACATGGTCGAGATCGATGTCCAGAGGACGCGCGACGGTCAACTGATCCTGATGCATGACGAGACGGTCGATCGGATGACCGATGGCAAGGGGCTGATCGCCGAGCTGACCGCCGCGCAGATCAGGACCTTGCGTCTGCGCGCGCGCGATGGAGGCCCGGCCGCACCGCTCACCGATGAGCATGTGCCGACACTGGAGGAAGGGTTGAAGGCGGCGAAGGGCAGGTTCGTGGTCAACCTCCATCTGAAGCTGGCGGTCGAGCATGAAGTGGTCGAGCTGGTGAAAAGGCTCGGCATGGTTGGCCAGGTCACGACCTGGGTATCGGGCAAGGCGGATGACGAGCGATTGGTGAGATCCCCCCTGCGTGGCGTGGTCGGCATGATCCCGGTGGTGGGCGAATGCGCCGATCCGGCGGGCTCACCTTGTCGCGCCAGCCCGATCGCCGATTATGCGCCGATCCAGCCGGCCGGATTCTATGTCATTCCCGAAGCGATCATCTCCAGCGCCCCGGCACTGGCGTTTGTCGGCAATGCCGTCGCCGGCAGGCGCCCTGAAGGCGCCTGGATCATGGCGAGCACTTTGTTTCAGGTCGATATCCTGCCGCGCGAGGAGCGGCGGGCGATCTGGCGCAGGCTGATCGACCTGGGCGTCGATCTCATCATGACCGATCATCCCGGCGATCTCATCGATCTTGGTAATGAGGGAAGGGTGGCGGGATTGTAGGTGCACATAATGTCTAGAATCGTCTGGATGGTGAGAAGCGGCGATTCGAGCGATTCCGGAAAATGACCGAGGCGCTGGACACGGGTTCGATCCTGGCAGGCGTCACAATGCCCTTTCGAAGCCTTCTTCCCCACTCATGAAGCAGATGCTTCCATAAGCCCCGAAACAGGGGCGTTCGTGGCGCCGCGATGTGGGCTTTCCGGGCGGGGGCGAGCAACCGATTCCGTGAATTACAGATTTCCTACAAAAAGGCGTTGACGCGACTCAGACCCCTCCATATATGCCCTCTCACCGCAGCGGTGAGCCACTTGGTTCCTGCAGT
>NZ_JBMDKK010000045.1:2500-5564 GCF_057809675.1 Sphingomonas sp. FG14
TTGGTGGATGCCTTGGCATGCACAGGCGATGAAGGACGTGGCACGCTGCGATAAGCGTCGGTGAGGTGTGAGCAACCTGTGACCCGACGATTTCCGAATGGGGAAACCCATCCTCACCATTTAATTCCAATGCTGAGCAATCAGTGTTCGAGTTAAATGGGAAAGGATATCACCTTAGTGAATAAAATAGCTTTGGTGAAGCGAACCCGGAGAACTGAAACATCTCAGTAACCGGAGGAAAAGACATCAACCGAGATTCCGTTAGTAGTGGCGAGCGAACGCGGACCAGGCCAG
The DNA here is from genome assembly GCF_057809675.1 of Sphingomonas sp. FG14. NCBI lineage: Bacteria > Pseudomonadati > Pseudomonadota > Alphaproteobacteria > Sphingomonadales > Sphingomonadaceae > Sphingomonas > Sphingomonas sp. FG14. The sequence goes on from NZ_JBMDKK010000045.1 coordinate 2,795, forward strand.
TGCCTCATCTTCAACTAGCAGAAGCTTCTGGAAAGTAGCGCCATAGCGGGTGATAGCCCCGTATGCGAAAGTGATGGATGAGGACTCGAGTAGGGCGGGGCACGTGAAACCCTGTCTGAACATGGGGGGACCACCCTCCAAGCCTAAATACTCGTGCATGACCGATAGCGAACTAGTACCGTGAGGGAAAGGTGAAAAGCACCCCGATGAGGGGAGTGAAACAGTACCTGAAACCGAATGCTTACAAGCAGTTGGAGCCCCATAGGGGGTGACAGCGTACCTCTTGCATAATGGGTCTGTGACTTAGTGTATCAAGCAAGCTTAAGCCGATAGGTGTAGGCGCAGCGAAAGCGAGTCTTAATAGGGCGACTGAGTTTGATGCATTAGACCCGAAACCCGGCGATCTAGGCATGACCAGGTTGAAGGTGGGGTAACACCCACTGGAGGACCGAACCGTTTAATGTTGAAAAATTATCGGATGAGTTGTGTTTAGGGGTGAAAGGCCAATCAAGCCGGGAAATAGCTGGTTCTCCGCGAAATCTATTGAGGTAGAGCCTTGGACGAATACCGTTGGGGGTAGAGCACTGGATGGGCTAGGGGGTCGCGAGATCTACCAAACCTAACCAAACTCCGAATACCAACGAGTAATATCCAGGAGACAGACGGCGGGTGCTAAGGTCCGTCGTCAAAAGGGAAACAGCCCTGACCTACAGCTAAGGCCCCCAAATCGTATCTAAGTGGGAAAGCATGTGGGACTTCCAAAACAACCAGGAGGTTGGCTTAGAAGCAGCCATCCTTTAAAGAAAGCGTAACAGCTCACTGGTCTAAATAAGAGGTCCTGCGGCGAAGATGTAACGGGGCTCAAGATACGTGCCGAAGCTTAGGGTGTGTAGTTTACTACACGCGGTAGCGGAGCGTTCCGTAAGCCTGCGAAGCCGAAGGGTAACCGACGGTGGAGGTATCGGAAGTGCGAATGCAGACATGAGTAGCGATAAAGAGGGTGAGATGCCCTCTCGCCGAAAGACCAAGGGTTCCTGCTTAAAGCTAATCTGAGCAGGGTGAGCCGGCCCCTAAGACGAGCCCGAAGGGGGTAGTCGATGGGAACCACGTTAATATTCGTGGGCCTGGTGGTGTGTGACGGATCTCGTAAGTTGTCAGTCCTTATCGGATTGGTCTGGCTTCGAAGAGGTTCCAGGAAATAGCCCCACCGTATAGACCGTACCCGAAACCGACACAGGTGGTCTGGTAGAGTATACCAAGGCGCTTGAGAGAAGTGTACTGAAGGAACTCGGCAAATTGCCTCCGTACCTTCGGAAGAAGGAGGCCCCACATTAAGGCAACTTTTTGTGGGGGGCACAGGCCAGGGGGTAGCGACTGTTTAGCAAAAACACAGGACTCTGCTAAGTCGGCTTCAAGACGACGTATAGGGTCTGACGCCTGCCCGGTGCTGGAAGGTTAAGAGGAGGGGTGCAAGCTCCGAATTGAAGCCCCAGTAAACGGCGGCCGTAACTATAACGGTCCTAAGGTAGCGAAATTCCTTGTCGGGTAAGTTCCGACCTGCACGAATGGCGTAACGACTTCCCCACTGTCTCCAGTACATGCTCAGCGAAATTGAATTCTCCGTGAAGATGCGGAGTACCCGCGGTTAGACGGAAAGACCCCGTGCACCTTTACTGCAGCTTCAGAGTGGCATTAGGAAAGAATTGTGTAGCATAGGTGGGAGGCTTTGAAGCCGGGGCGCCAGCCCTGGTGGAGCCAAAGGTGAAATACCACCCTGTTGTTTTCTGATGTCTAACCTCGCACCGTTATCCGGTGCAGGGACCCTCTGTGGCGGGTAGTTTGACTGGGGCGGTCGCCTCCTAAAGAGTAACGGAGGCGCGCGAAGGTTGGCTCAGGACGGTTGGAAACCGTCTGTTAGAGTGCAATGGCATAAGCCAGCCTGACTGCGAGACTGACGAGTCGAGCAGAGACGAAAGTCGGTCATAGTGATCCGGTGGTCCCTCGTGGAAGGGCCATCGCTCAACGGATAAAAGGTACGCCGGGGATAACAGGCTGATAACCCCCAAGAGCTCATATCGACGGGGTTGTTTGGCACCTCGATGTCGGCTCATCACATCCTGGGGCTGGAGCAGGTCCCAAGGGTTTGGCTGTTCGCCAATTAAAGTGGTACGTGAGCTGGGTTCAGAACGTCGCGAGACAGTTTGGTCCCTATCTGCCGTGGGCGTCGAAATTTGAGAGGAGTTGACCCTAGTACGAGAGGACCGGGTTGAACATACCTCTGGTGGACCTGTCATCGTGCCAACGGTGCAGCAGGGTAGCTATGTATGGACGGGATAACCGCTGAAAGCATCTAAGCGGGAAGCCTCCCTCAAGATAAGATTTCATAGAGCCGTCGAAGACCACGACGTTGATAGATTGGATGTGGAAGCGCAGTAATGCGTGGAGCTAACCAATACTAATTGCTCTATTCGCGTTCGAGAGTTCCACCATCAATGACAGCCCTGGCTGATCATTGCGGAACGGATAATCAAACGCAGCCCAATGAATTTGGTCCAAGTGCACGGTATCGATTTTTAAGAACAATCCGCTTGCGCCTGCTTCATAGCTTGGTGGCCATAGCGTCAGTGACCCACCCGATCCCATCTCGAACTCGGCCGTGAAACCTGTCTGCGCCGATGGTACTATCGCTTAAGCGCTGGAAGAGTAGGTCGCCGCCAGGCTTTGCAGCAGGCGCAAGACGGATTTGTTACAAACAAGAACCCATTCACAA
>NZ_JBMDKK010000046.1:0-4881 GCF_057809675.1 Sphingomonas sp. FG14
TCAGGCTCAGCCCGAGCGGGGGTGTTGATGGCGGCATGTTCTGTCGGAGCAATCCCGCAACCTCCAACCGTTCGGGCTCAGCCCGAGCGGGGGTGTTGATCGCGGCATGCCCTGTCGGAACCATCCCGCGACCTCGGCCCGAACGGTGGAGGTGAGGATGCGCGCATGCGCCGGCCAGCGCGGCGTTCACGGGATGCGGCGTGCGCTCGCCATGTGGTGGGCGTGGGTGATGGCCACCGCCAGCGCGTCCGCCGCGTCCGCGCCGCTGATCTTCGCGCCGGGCAGCAGGCGGGCGACCATCGCGTGGACCTGCGCCTTTTCCGCCGCGCCGGTGCCGACGATCGCCTTTTTCACCAGCCGCGCGGCATATTCGCCGACCACGCAGCCCGATCGCGCCGCCGCCAGCAGGCAGACGCCGCGCGCCTGGCCCAGCTTCAGCGTCGATTGCGGATTGACGTTGACGAACACCTCCTCGATCGCCGCGCCCTCCGGGCGGTGGCGCAGGATCAGGTCGGTCAGCGCCGCGTCGAGCGCGACCAGCCGTTCGGCCAGCGGCGCGGCCCGATCGGTCTTGATCTGGCCGTTCTCGATATGGCTCAGCCGGTTGCCCTCGGCCGCGATCACGCCCCAGCCGGTGATGGCGAGCCCCGGATCGAGGCCCAGGATCAGCGGCATGGACAGGCGGGCCGGGTCAGCCCAGCTTCTCCATCACATCGTCGGGCACTTCGTAATTGCCCCACACGGTCTGCACGTCGTCGTCGTCGTCCAGCGTGTCGATCAGCTTGAGCAGGCTGCCCGCGGTGTCGGCGTCGACGACCACCTTGGTCTGCGGCCGCCATGCCAGCTTCGCGCTTTCGGGTTCGCCCAGCACCGACTCGAGCGCCTTGGCGACTTCGTGCAGCATGTCCTGCGCGGTCCACACCTCGTGCCCCTCGTCGGAGACGACGTCTTCCGCGCCCGCTTCCAGCGCGGCTTCGAACACCTTTTCGGCGTCGCCCGCCTTTTCGGAATATTCGATCAGGCCCATCCGGTCGAAGCCGTGGCTCACCGATCCGCTGGCGCCCAGATTGCCGCCATTCTTGGAGAATGCGGTGCGGACGTTGGTGGCGGTGCGGTTGCGATTGTCCGAAAGCGCCTCGACGATCAGGGAGACGCCGCCGGGGCCGAAGCCCTCATAGCGGATTTCCTCGTAATCCTCGCCGCCGGCCTGGCTGGCCTTGTCGATCGCGCGCTGGATATTGTCCTTGGGCATGGACTGCGCGCGCGCCGCGTTCACCGCTAGGCGCAGGCGCGGGTTCATGTCCGGATCGGGCATGCCCATCTTCGCGGCCACGGTCAGTTCGCGGCTGAGCTTGGAAAACGTCGCCGCGCGCTTCTTATCCTGCGCGCCCTTGCGGTGCATGATGTTCTTGAATTTGCTATGGCCTGCCATCGGATCCCGGATCTGCTGGTGTGTCGGTTGGTGCGGCCACTAGCGGACGGGGCGGGGTGAGGGCAAGTTTTTGCTCGATCGGCCCTGTTCCGCGATCCGGCATCGCCCCGAGCGCGGCGATCTTGGCGGGCGCCGGCTTCGCCATCCGACACACCCACAGCACGCCCTTGCGACGCCGTTCGAAGCGGCATCGCCAAATCGTCCATCCGCGCCCTTGCAAAGCGGTTCGAGTTTGATAATTAAAAATGAGATCAAATTCAGATAATGGATGGTCATGTTGCGATCCGCCCTCCGCCCCATCGTGAAGATCCTCCCTCGCGACGCTGATGCCCCGGCCATGGCCGCGGCGGGCCGGGGCCGCTGTGTGGACCGTCATCCATGAGCCGGCTGCGCCGGGCCGGGCGTTTCGCGCTTCATGGCGCCGGCGGCCTCGCCCTGCTGGCCGTGGCGGCGATCGGCGGCGGATATCTCTGGCTGCGCGGCTCGCTTCCCGCCTATTCGGGCACGGTCGCGATCGACGGGATCGGCGCGGATGTGGAGATCGTGCGCGATCGCCAGGCGGTGCCCCATATCTTCGCGCGATCGCGGGCGGATGCCTTTTTCGGGCTTGGCTATGTCCATGCGCAGGATCGGCTGTGGCAGCTCGAAATGGCGCGGCGCGCGGGCAGGGCGCGGCTCGCCGAGGCCGTGGGGGGCGAGGGGCTGGCGACCGACATGCTGGTCGCCGCGCTCGATCTCGATCGCGTCGCGGCGCGCACCGATGCCCGCAACGATGCCGCCACCAGGGCGGCGATCCGCGCCTATGTGACCGGGATCAACCGGGCGATCGATACGCGCAGGGGGCCGTTGCCGCCCGAATTCCTGCTGCTCGGCATCAAGCCGGCGCACTGGAGCGAAAGCGATGTGAACCGGCTGGGCGGACTCGCCGCGCTCGGCTTCGGCGACTGGCGCGACGAACTCATGCGCGCCCGCCTTGCCGCGCGGATCGGCTGCGACCGGATCCGCGATCTCTATGCCGTGCCCGACGATGCGTCGCCCGTCACCTATCCGGGCCTGGCGGCCGATGACGGCGATCGCGCCGAGAGCTGCGGCGCGATCCGCTTCTCGGGCAAGGCGGCGGCGGCGATCCCCGCTCTGCCCTTCGGCCGCGCGCTTCCCGCCTCGAATAGCTGGGCGATCGCGGGCGCGCGCACGGCGAGCGGCAGGCCGATGCTCGCCAATGACCCGCATGGCCGGTTCGGCGCGCCCGCCGATTATTATCCGGTCCGCATGACATGGCCGGGGTTCGAACTGGTCGGCGCGTCGCGGCCGGGATCGCCGGTGATCGCGAGCGGACGCAATCCGGACATCGCCTGGGGCGTCACCGACATGATGGCGGACCAGACCGATCTGTTCGTCGAGCGCGTCGATCCGGCCGATCCACGACGCTATCTCACGCCATCAGGCTCCGCGCCGTTCGGCATGCGCCGGATCGCGATCCCGGTGCGCGGGGCGGCGCCAAAACAGGTGACGCTCAGATATACGCGCCACGGCATGGTGATTTCCGATCTCGACGACGATGCCGCCGCATTGCTCCGCGACCAGATCGGCCCCGGCCATGTCATCGCATTGGCCGGCCTCGATTTTCCCGAGGGCAACCCGCTGGTGAAGGCATTTCTGGGCATGGCGGAAGCGCGTGACTGGGCCGGATTCCGGGCGGCGGCGCGCGATTTCGGGCTTCAGCATAATTTCGCCTATGCCGATCGCGCGGGCACCGTCGCGATGCTTTCGGCGGGCCATTTGCCGATGCGTGATGGCGACGGTTTCCTGCCGGTTCCCGGCTGGGACGCGCGCTTCGACTGGCGGGGCTTCGCGGCGCCCGATGCGTGGCCCGCCGAGCAGGCCTCCGCCGCCGGCTTCGTCGTCAACGCCAATAACCGCCTGATCGCGGGCCGGGGCGGCGTGTTCGACAGCGCGAGCTTCGAGCCCGGCTGGCGCGCGGCGCGGATCAGCGGGGTGCTGGCGCGCACGGCTCGCGCCGACATGGCCGGCCAGATCGCGCTCCAGACCGATATCGTCTCGGCCCAGGTGGCGGCGTTTCGCCCGCTGCTGCGCGCGATGCGGCCGGGCGGCGCGGCGGCGCGCGCGCGGGGCATGCTGCTCGCCTGGAATGGCGCCATGGCCACGGATCGCCCCGAGCCGCTGATCTGGGCCGCGTGGCAGCGCGCGCTCGCCCGCACGCTGCTCCGGCCGGCGCTCGGCCCGCTTGCCGAAACCTGGCTTGCCGGCAATCGGCCGCGCCTCGATCGGCTGCTCCGGCCGGGCAGCCCATGGTGTACCGATTGCGCCGCGCTCGCGGCGTCGGCGCTGGACACGGCGATCGCGGATCTCGGGCGTGAGCAGGGCGGCGACATGGCGGCATGGCGCTGGGGCCGCGTCCATCGCGCGACCTTTCGTCACGACATCCTGGCCGGGCTGCCGCTGATCGGACGGCTGGTGACGCCGCGCGTGCCGGCGGGCGGCGACGCCTTCACGGTCAATGCCGGGGAAGGCAAGCTGTGGAGCGACGATCCGTGGACCGACATCTATGGCCCGCGCTACCGCCAGATCATCGATCTCGCCGCGCCCGAGCGCAGCCTGTTCATGATCGCGCCCGGCATTTCGGGCAATCCGCTCTCGCCATGGTTCGGCCATCTCGCCGGACCGTGGAGCGAGGGGCGCTATTTCACGCTGACGGGCGATGCCGCGACGCTGCGCGAGACCGGGGTGGGTGATCTGGTGCTGAAGCCGAAGCGTAGAGGGTCGGCGCCCGTCCGCTGAACATCGTCATGCGGAGCCCAAGACATCGTCACCCTGAATGTGTTTCAGGGGCCATGTCGAAACGGGTGCGATGGTACAGGCTACGGCATGGATGCTGAAACAGGTTCAGCATCACGATGAGATGGCCTGGTTCGGCGATATCAGGTCGTAGGCTCATAAAAGCGGCTTGCCCGCTTCCGCCCCAGTTGCGGTCGTTTCCTATCTCCCCGGAAAAAGGTAAGTGATACGACATGTTCATCACCTACCCGTACGCTTGTTTCGCATGCCGCAGCTCATTCAAACGGCGGGTGTCATGGAAATTTGAAGAGCGGCCTTTTACGCTCGCATGTCCGCGCTGCGCTCATAAGGCCGTGTGTCTACCGCGGAAGTTCAAGCCACCGAAGCGGTCGGACGCGATGCAGTGGAAGAAGGTTCAAGCACTCGTCCTAGGCGGCTGTTTCTTTTTCGACTGTGACGAAGCGTATCCTGAGACCCTGAAACAAGTACCCTCCTTCTTGAGGAACCAACGGGCACATATATCGGAGAAGATGCAGCGATATCCTGATTATCTCAATGCCATCATGGCAGCCGCAGCCAATCCGTGAGCGGCAGCTAACCACCCAATTCCGTTGAAAAAGGCAGCTGCGGCATCGTTGCGGCGGAGTTCACGA
>NZ_JBMDKK010000047.1:0-4517 GCF_057809675.1 Sphingomonas sp. FG14
TCTCACGGAGACTGAATCAGGACGCCCGCGCTACTTCAAGCCTGAGTTTTTCAACCGAATAGGGGCGCTAGCGGACGTTCGGTATTCCGTCAGTCCGCCACAACGTCTCGCCCCCTTTCGGATCGACAATGCTCACAACCTCATCCGTGAAAAACAGATCAATCACCGCACCTTCGACGCCAGGGGAGATGTTTGTCGTGATGTGCTCGAAGTCATCCCCAAGGTCTTCGCCCCAGGCGATATCGAACACGATCAGCCGGCGATCCTGAGACAGGATCACCAAGGTCTCCTCACCGTCGCGGGACTGGAGCAGCGGCACTATGAGCCGGCAATGGCGTGGCGAAGGTTCCTGCATGCCGGCAGGCTAGAGCAGAAGCGCATGTTCGCAAGTGGCGCGCTTCCCGCCAGTCGGGTTCGGGCCGTGTTCCAATGGCGGGAATGGCGGGGATCGGCTGGCTAGCCGCCCTCTGCCCGGCCTTTCAGGCTCGCTCGCCCCGGCGGATCGCGCCTATTCGTAGAGGAGGACGAGCGTTTCATCCGCGCTGGGTTCCACGTCATAATAGATGATCGTCTCGCCCGCCGCGCGCTTGCCGACGGCGAGCTTGACGACGGGGCCGCGCCCTTCATTGTCGTCGCTCCACTGAACCCCGCGCCACCGGCCGGTCGGCGCGTTCGGATCGGTTTGATTGATCGCGGTGCGCGTCTTCAACCGGCCATGCCGGGTTTCCACGAAATCCTTGTCGGGATGAATGACCACGCCGTTCAGATACGCCGCGCGCCCGGTGGAGCTCAGCGCGATCCCGCCATCGTCCCGCCGGGTGACGGTCAGCGCCCCGCGCTCCACCTCCTGAAGCTGCATGTGCTTCACCGATTGCAGGATCAGGCGATGATCCTCCTCGCTGATGCCCAGGTTCGGATGGTATCGCAGCGTGCGGTCCGCGTTGCGGTGGTTCGCGGACCAGTCGGCGAACCACTCCGGCCGTTGCCGCACGGCGGCCATCATCCGCTCCATCCGTTCGGTGACCTGCCTTGGTATCATCATCATCATCGTGCGCGACGCATGCGTTCCCACGGCCGGGATGAATGCCCGGCTGTCGCCGGCGGCGCGGTCCGCCGATGGAGGATCGCCCCGCCGCTCCTCGGCGGGCGCCCCGCACGCCGCCAGCACCGACAACATCGCCGCCGCCAGATAAAACGCCCTCATGGACTTCCCCGATTCCGATTCCGCGTGCCGGCGGTCCTATCGCGCCCGCCGCCGATCGTCACCGCCCGGTTTCGACCCGGACGATCGCCGGATCGCGCCCCTCCCGCTTCGCCTGCCTGACCTGCCGGAATCGCCTGATCGCAAGGACCAGCCAGGCGAGACCGGCAAGCGCGAAGACCGCCAGCCCGGCATTTCCGCCGATGCCGAAAGGCCCACGGCCACCGCGAACCATCATGTCGCAAGCCAATCCGAACGCGCCGGCCGAAAGCAGCAGATACGTCCAGGGGAGGAGGCCGAAAATATCGGTATGGATCGTCTTCATCCGCGACACCCCTGGCCAGCTTCTCCACGACAATGCCGCCGGCGGGCTTCGTCCGCAACCAGCGCGTCCGCCAGCCCGCATTTCCGCCGGCAGACGGTTTCATTTCACCGCCAATGGTTCCAGACATGGATATGCGACACCCCTGTGCCGGAGCGCCCCATGACTGAAGCACGCCATCCGGACGGCAGCGCCGGCGATGTCGATTATGGCCGGATCGGCGGCACCTACAGCCGGTTTCGCAGGCCCGATCCCGTCATCGCCGCGCAGATCCACGCGGCGCTGGGCGATGCGCGGACCGTGCTGAACGTCGGCGCCGGGGCGGGATCCTATGAGCCGCCGGACCGCGATGTCACGGCGGTGGAACCATCGGCATCGATGCGCGCGCAGCGGCCCGCGCATCTTTCCGTGGCGATCGACGCGGTGGCGGAAAACCTGCCGTTCGCGGACGGCCGCTTCGACGCGTCGATGGCCACCGTCACCGTCCATCAATGGTCCGATCTCGAAAAGGGGCTGGCCGAGATGCGCCGGGTCACGCGCGGGCCGGTCGTGCTGCTCGTCTGCGATCCGGCGCGGATGATGGATTACTGGCTGAGCGACTATATCCCCGAAGTGCGCGAGATCGAGGCGAGCCGCTTCCCCGCGATCGACCGGATCACCGCCGCGCTTGGCGGGCGCGTTCGGGTCGAACCCGTGCCCGTCCCCCTGCTGTGCGCGGACGGATTCAACGAAGCCTATTATGGCCGCCCCGAAGCGCTGCTCGACGCGGAAGCGCGCCTCGCCTGTTCCAGTTGGAGCCTTGTTCCAAAGGCCTCGGTCGAACGCTTCGTGCACGCGCTTGCGGACGATCTGGCAAGCGGGCGGTGGGACGAGAAATTCGGCCATCTCCGCACCCAGCCATTCTTCGACGGCCCCCTCCGCCTCGTGACCGGCACACCCGCATCGGCTTGAATGGCCGGCATCGCGCACGGCCCCATGCGGAGCGGAAGCCGGAGCCCGCCCTGCTGAATCCAACCCGTTCGGGCTGAGCCTGTCGAAGCCCTGTCCTTCCTTGACACCGCAACAACCGGAGCCCGCCCCTCCCCCTCAATCCCTCCAACCCGTTCGGGCTGAGCCTGTCGAAGCCCTGTCCTTCCTTGACACCGAAACAGAAGAACAGGGCTTCGACAGGCTCAGCCCAAACGGGGGGCCGCGTCGGCGCACGAAATGACACTCTCAACGCCGCCGAAACCGCGATCGCCATGGGCCACATTTCAGGATCGATTTGGCCGCCGCGCGGGCAGCCCCGCCGCGCTATCGATTGCCCGCCATATAGGCCGTGGCCTTCTCCATCATCGCATCCCTCATGGTCGACTGGACCTTCGGGGCGGTCTCGTTCATCCACCCCACCGTCACGCTCTGGAATTCGGGCGTGACCACCGCCAGCTTTTCCGCCACGGCGCTCTCGGCGAATTTGAGGAAGGCCCGCTCCACCGCCGGCGGAACCTTGGGCGTGGTGCCCGGCGCGACCATTGCCTGGAATTCCTGATCCGTCAGCGCGCCCGCACCGGCCCTTTCACCCATCTTCTTCTTCTCGACCGGGCTGAGAGCGGCCCGCGCCTGCGCCAGTGCCGCCGCCGCCCCCTGCCGCGCCTCCGGGCTGCGATAAAAGGCGAGAAGCTCGCGAAGTTCCGGCACTGTGAAGGATCGCGCCAGCAGCTCGCGATGGCGCACCGCCAGATCCATGCAGGCATCGTTGAACACGGGCTCGACGGCGGCCAGCCCGGCAGCCTTCATCGCCGCCGTCAGCCCCGGATGCTTCGCTTCCGCCGGGGGCAGGTTCGGATCCTGGGCAAGCCCCTTGTCGATCGCCGATACCGCGTTGGCGTGCAGATTTCCCAGCATCGCCTCGCGTGGCGTAAGCACCTCCGCGAGTTCCGCGGCCAGCGCCTGCGCGGTCGACACGGGCGCCGCCGCGCCCGCCTCCACCGGGGCCGCGCCGGCCTGCCCCCGCCCGGCATCCGCCTGCTGGGCTTGCCCGGCTTGGGCCTGCCCTGCTTGGGCCTGGGCCGCCATCATCGCCACGCCCGCCGCCATGGCGAAACCAGATCCGCGCATCGTCTTCATCCCCGAAATCGTCTTCATCCCCGAAATCGCCTTCACCCCCGAAATCCGGTTCACGCCGCCGCGCCCGATCCGCCCTATTTCCAGTCCAGCCCCTTGGTGGGAAAGCGGATGGCCTGCTGCCCCGCCTCGTAGAACTCGATCTGGACGATCGTCTCGTCGGCGGTCCGCACGCCCTTTTCCAGCGATGCGCGATCGGTGAAGAACACGATGTTCGACGATCCGTCGCTGGCGCCGATGCCGCTGAAATTGCGGGCCGGCGCCTTGCCGAAGCGGACCTGCAGCTTGCACCGCTCATAGGATCGGCACAGGATCTGCCCCTCCCCGTTCAGCGCGACGAACGCGTCGCGCCCATGCTGCGGCGAATCGCGCAGGCAAAGCTCGGCCGTCACATTGTCATAGGGCGCATCCAGCCGCACCTCGTTGGTGGAGGTGACGCAGGCCGACTTGGTCGGCTTGTCCGTCATCGGATCGATCTTCTCGCTATAAGTCCAGCCCGTTCCGCCGCGCGCGGCAGCCCCGGCGCCCCCGGCGGCCACCTCCGCCTGGATATTCGCCGCCGCGCGCTCGATCGCGTCGGCCGCCGCCTCGGCAGCATTGTCCGGCGATCCGGCAGGCGGCGGCGCACCACACCCCGCCACGGCCAACAGCACCACCACCAGACCCGATTTCCGCATCATTTACCCCCGGCCCCGATCGAAGCCACCAGCCACGCCCCCCGCGAACGCGCCCCATCCAACTAGCGCACCGCGCGCCGAAACGAAAAGAGCGGCGCGGCGCGGGCGGCGGTTTTTAGGTCCATATTGGATGAATTGGTTGGGGGGAGAGCGTCAAGAAACTAGGTGTTTGATCCCACGGTTTGATGGTGCGATCCTTTCATTGGAATGGAAG
>NZ_JBMDKK010000048.1:0-3581 GCF_057809675.1 Sphingomonas sp. FG14
ATCGTAGACCCTCACTCTCAGGAGTTAGGGCCTCCGACAATCCCGGGGCGGTTCACCTTGCAAAACCGGGGGCATCCACACACGCTCCTCCCGGCGAGGTCGCGCAGATCTGAAAACTGCGCTTCGCCAGGTCGATGGCGAGGATGTGGACGTCAGTCATATGCTCCTCCTTCTGCGGCACCCTGTGGCGCCGATCCGGCATCACACAATGCCGCTCGAAGGGGGCATCCACCCCATCAGTTCAATCCACAGATGACACCACCGATCTATCGCATCTGGTGCCATTCTGAACTATAGAGGGGCTTCACACAGCTCACGCTGGCTTAAGGCTTGAAACTCCCGCTCATCGTTGAGCGGGGTTTGCTTCGCCAGAGCCTAAAACGGTTCAGCGCCGTGATGCCGCCGATCGCCACGGCAATCCAGAACAGCGCCTCCGTCATCAGAACGGCGGTGGTCCACATCACCACAAACCGCGTCCTGTCGAAGGGAAGCAGGAAGATGATGGCGACAACGGCCAACCATGTCGCGACGACGATGGCGACCGCGCCGATACCGAGGTTTCGGCGAAGACGAGGGCTTCCGATGTTCATTTCGCAGTGACTCCTGAAGGCGTTGGAACTCGGCGCAAAGCGGCGGGATCGAAGAGCGCGCCGTCCGACAGCACGGCCCGCACGTCCGCGACACGACGCATGTCCTGACGCGGGTCGCCGGTCAGGAACACCATGTCGGCCTCCATGCCCGGAGCGATCCGGCCCGTCCGGCGGCCGAGACCGATTGCGCCGGCGGCATTGCTCGTCGCCATGCGCAGCACGTCCCAGGCAGGAATTCCGGCCTCGCGATGAAGCGCCATCTCCTGTGAGACGCTGAAGCCCGGCACCAGGAACGCCATGCCGCCCAGGTCGGTGCCGATCGTCATCAGCGCCCCGGCCGCATACATCCGCCGGGTCAGTTCCAGCACCTTGGGCCAGACGGCCCTTGCGCGTGCATAATCGCTCGGCGTCCAGCCGGCGTCGTGGCGGAATATCTCGAAATTGGCGCGCATGTCGGGATGGACCTGGTTCAGCCGCTCTTCGATGACTTGGCGATCGCCGCCGTGAAAAATCTGCCTGAAGCCGATCAGGGTACCGTCGAGATGGGTTTTCCGGCGCGCCATGATTTTCATCATCCGCCCCATTTCGACGGAGTCGAGATCCGCGGCCTCATACCATTCGAAGAAGGCATGAGCGCCGGGCCGCCGATAGGCGATATATGCGGCGCGGACCGGTTGCGGCAGCAGATCGGGGCTAATCGGCATCATGTGGACGATGCCGTCGACGCCCAGTTCCACGGCACGGGTCCAACTCACGTCGCTCAGATGGGCAATGGCCTTGAGCTGATGGGCATGGGCAGCATCGATGCCCTGTTTCAGATCCGCTTCGTTCAAGCCCTCGTAGAGCTTGATATATCCGACCCCGGCGGCCGCCTGGCGCGCGACGATCGTCCGCATGTCTCCGTCCGGGCCGACCTGCAGCGACAGTCCCTTGAATGCGGCCGGCGAGCGATTGATCACCTCTCCAGCATGGATCGCCTCGGGCCCCGGATATCTGCCCTGGGCGATGTCCGCATCGTAACCGCGCGCGATCGCGGGATCGCCGGCGGGATCGCGAACAGTGGTGACGCCGTATGACAGCAGCATCCGCGCATTATGCCGGATGATGTCCTGCCGATATCGGATGGCCAGATGCGGCGGCGGCGGCGTCTTTTCGACCGCGATCGGCCCCAGCGTCAGATGGGCATGGGTGTCGATAAGACCGGGCATCGCGAATGCGCCGCGCATGTCGTGCGCGATCGCACCGGCGATCCGTGGCCGGCCACGCCCCACCCGCACGATATACTTGCCGTCGACCAGGACATAGCTGTCCGGCGTCGCCCGCTTCCGCACCGGATCGAGGATGGTCATCCCGTAATACACATGCCGCTCCGCGGGTTTGGCCGAGACGGGAAAGGCGATAGCGGCAAGCGCCACGGCCATGGAGATTTTGAGACTACACAACGGATCCTGCTCCAATCGGGGTGTCCGTCATCAGTCCATCCGAGCGTCCGCTTGCTTACAGAAGCTCCGCAAAAAAGATTTTGTAAGAAACCGGAGATGCCGGAAGACTGATCGCAGATGCGGACGCTGGAGGAGATCATCGACACCTACGGTGCGGGAATTGCCCGGCTGGCCGCCTCCTACGAGGCCGATCGCGCGCTCCAGGAGGATCTAACCCAGGATATTCTGCTGGCGGTCCATCGCGCGCTCCCGTCACTTCGGGATGCCAACAGGCTGGGGCCGTTCATATTCCGCATCGCCCATAATCGTGGGGTGGCGCATGTCGTGAAAGAGGCACGGATCAAGCGGCAGCGATTGATCGAGATCGATCCGCTGCCCAATGTCGACGGACTGGAGGGGCACATCATCGCCGAGGATTCATCCGAGCGCGTGCGGCGGGCGATCCGGCGGCTGCCCCTGCCCTATCGCCAGGTGATCACGCTCCTGCTCGAGGATCTGAGTTACGGCGAAATCGCCGAGACGTTGGGAATAAGCACGTCGAATGTCGGGGTCCGGGTGAACCGCGCCAAGACGCAGTTGAGGACAATGCTTGATGGATGATCCATTTCTCGACCGGTTGAAGACCGAATGGCGGACGCCCGCAGTCGATATCGGGCAGCTTCGGCTAAGGGTCGCGCGCCGCCAGGCCTGGGCGCGGGCGGCGCCATGGGGCAATATGGCGAGCGCGCTGCTCCTGGGCGGCCTGTTTCTCTGGTTCGCCGTCGCTGCGATCGATCGGAACGAACCGGTGCTGGGTCTGGGAGCGTTTGCGTATCTTGTCGCCTTGATCGCCGTGCTGATCGGGTTCGTGAAATCGCTGAACGATCGCCTTGTCGAGCGCCACGAAGCGCCCTTGGAATTCCTGCGCCTCCACCGCCGGCTGGTTGAAACGGTGCGCCGGTCGTTGTGGGGCGCGCGATGCGCCGCGATTATCATGATCACGCTGTGCCTGGCCATCTGGCTGATGGCCGCTGCGGGATTGACCCAACTAGGCGAGGCGGCATTCTTGTCCGCAACCTGGGGAGCCACGGGAATACTGACTTGGACCTGGCAAATCTGGCGCCGGCGCAGGCTCGACGACGAAGCGGACACCTGCGATCGGATGGTCGCTGCACTCGAAGAGGCGGATTAGTGCGCCACCAGTGCATGAATGAGCGGACGAACCGGATAGCGGCCGCTCTCCACCATTTACGTTGACCGCCGCTTCAGGAACGAACGTCGGCTTTAGGGTTTGACTTGGGGCGGGCTAACCGACCGGGATTGGAGCGCGATGTTGCTGCCGGGCAGCTCTGCAATCGGCGCTTGACCGGTTCTGTAAAATACTGTCGTTCGCGGCACCCGGGCCGAATGACAGTTAAGTCCCAAGCGCGGGCATTCTCGAGCTGCAAATGCCGAGATGAACGAACGACCGCTTTCGGGATAGACGTCCCGCGCGTCGAATGACCGATACAGGGCGTATTCCGTTGAAAAACTCAGGCTTGAAGTAGCGCGGGCGTCCTGATTCAGTCTC
>NZ_JBMDKK010000049.1:0-2824 GCF_057809675.1 Sphingomonas sp. FG14
GTATGCATCCGGCGAGACGCGCCTTGTCGTGAGGTAGGGGCCTGCTCTTAAGAACGCTCTCGAGAGCACGCTTAGGAGCAGTGGATGCGGCAGATCACGGTGATGACTGGGCCGGAACGGCGGCGGCGCTGGAGCGACGAGGAACGGCTCCAGATTTTGGCAGAAGCCTTTGCGCCTGGGGCCAGCGTTTTGGCTGTGGCGCGTCGGCACGATATTTCCACGGCGCGCATTTACACGTGGCGCAACAAGCTGCGGCAGCCGCCCGCCCTGACGGAGTTCGCCCAGGCGGTGGTTGACGATGGCGAACAGCAGAATGCGCACCAGGCCGCAATGCCGGTAATCATCGTGGATCTGGGTGGCAAAGGGCGCGTGAGCATATCTGCGTCGGCACCAGCTGCCTTGGTGTCGGCAGCGCTCAAGGCCCTGCGATGATCCCAGCTGGCGCGCGGGTGTGGATTGCGATGGGCCACACAGATATGCGGCGCGGCATGCAGAGCTTGGCAGCAATGGTGCAGCAGAGCTTCTCGCGAGACCCATTTGCCGGCGATCTTTGGGTCTTTCGCGGGCGCAGCGGGGCGCTTGTGAAGATAATCTGGCACGACGGCCTGGGGATGTCGTTATATTCGAAGCGATTGGAACGAGGGAAGTTCATTTGGCCCGCCGCGAAGGACGGCGTGGTGTCGCTGACGAGCTCACAGCTGGCCTGTCTGCTCGACGGAGTGGACTGGCGGAACCCGCAATATAGCTGGCGCCCACAGAGCGCAGGATAGGCGCAGATTTTCTCGGCGGAGGCTGCATTTTCCGCTTCATCCGGGAGGTTTTCTATGATTCCATCCAAGTTGTGGACGCCGCCGTTTCGCCCCTGCCTGACGATATCGAAGCGCTCAAGGCGTTGGTACGGCTCAGTGCGCAGCGCGCCGATGAAGCCGAACAGCGGGCCACGAGCGCTGAAGCAGAACTGGCCAATGCCCGTGCCCGGGAGAGCGCCACCGAGGCGTTGATCTCGCACTACAAGTTGCAGATCGCCAAGCTCAGGCGCGAGCAGTACGGCCCCAGCGCCGAACGCACCCGCCGGCTTCTTGCGCAGATGGAGTTTGAGCTCGAAGATTTGGAGGCCGACGCCGCCGAAGATAATCTGGCCGCCGAGACCGCCGCGACAAAGGCGACGAACGTCACCGCCTTTGAGCGCAAGAGGCCAGTTAAAAAACCGTTCCCCGACCATTTGCCCCGCGACCGCGTCGTCGTTCCGGCGCCCTGTTCCTGTCCGGCCTGTGGCGGCATGCGCCTGTCGAAGCTGGGCGAGGATGTAACCGAGACGCTGGAGGTAATCCCGCGTGCCTGGAAGGTCATCCAGACCGTACGCGAGAAGTTCTCCTGCCGTGACTGCGAGAAGATCACGCAGCCGCCCGCGCCATTCCATGTCGTGCCGCGTGGCTGGGCAGGGCCAAGCTTCCTCGCCATGCTGCTGTTCGAGAAGTATGGGCAGCACCAGCCGCTCAACCGCCAGGCGGAGCGCTTCGCTCGCGAAGGCGTGCCGCTGAGCGTCTCCACGCTTGCCGATCAGGTTGGTGCGGCGTCCTTCGCCTTGATGCCCATCTTTCGGCTGATCGAGGCCCATGTCTTTGCCGCCGAGCGCGTGCATGGCGACGATACCACCGTGCCGGTCATGGCCAAGGGCAAGACCGATACCGGTAGATTATGGGATTATGTCCGGGATGACCGCCCGTTCGGCGGCGCCGATCCGCCGGCGGTGGTTTTCTATTATTCGCGCGACCGGCGCGGGGAACATCCCCAGGCGCACCTCGCGTCCTGGTCCGGGATTCTGCAGGCTGATGCCTATGCGGGCTATTTTGAGCTGTACGCTCCCAACCGCCAGCCTGGTCTCATCCTGGAGGCAGGATGCTTTGCTCACGCGCGCAGGAAGTTCTTCGAACTTGCTGACGTCGAGGGCGCTGCGCGCAAGAAGAGCCGCGGCGAGCGGACTGGCCCGATCTATCCGATTGCGCTGAAGGCGGTGCAGAAGCTGGACGCCCTGTTCGACGTTGAGCGCGGTATCAACGGCAAGACACCAGCGGAGCGGCTTGCCGCCCGTCAGGAGTTGAGCGCGCCACTGATCGCCGAACTGCACGACTGGTTGAACGCCCAACTCGCCAAGCTGTCGCGTAACCATGATCTCGCCAAGGCTATCAACTATATGCTCCGGCGCTGGGACTCCTTCACCCGCTTCCTCGTCGATGGCAGGGTATGCCTCACGAACAACGCAGCGGAACGGGCGCTACGCTGTGTGCCACTCGGGCGGAAAGCATGGCTATTTTGCGGCTCCGATCGCGGCGGTCAGCGCGCCGCCATCATGTTTTCACTCATTCAAAGCTGTCGCCTCAACGACCTCGATCCCCAGGCTTGGCTCGCCGACGTCCTTGCCCGCATCGCCGGTCATCCGGCTAATCGGCTTGGCGATCTGCTCCCATGGAATTGGAAACCAACAGCGTTGAAGCTGGAGCCGTGACCTCATAGCATCACGGCATGGAATTTGACCCGCAACCCGAACTGATTGAATCCTCTCTCTGCCGGTCCATCGAACAGGCGGGCGTACGGCTGACCATCAACATCGTGCGGCTCGCCACCGAACGTGGTTGGTCCCTCGAGGTCGTCAACGAGCACGGCACCTCGACGGTCTGGGACAATCTATTCCCCACCGACCGCGATGCCGATGCTGCATTCCGCGATGTGCTCGCTCAAGAAGGCGTCGAGGCCTTCCTCGGCAAGTAAGATGCCAAAACCCCCAGCAAACCGTCAGTAGCCGCGGTCCTCACCGGATGCGTAC
>NZ_JBMDKK010000005.1:0-220604 GCF_057809675.1 Sphingomonas sp. FG14
CCTTCCATTCCAATGAAAGGATCGCACCATCAAACCGTGGGATCAAACACCTAGCTAACAGCCTCGTCTCGCCGTCGCGCGAGATAGGCATCAACATCAGCCTTTAGGTATCCGACACGGCGTCGCCCTACCTTGATCTTAACGGGAAAATCGACACCATTTTTTGCATACCGCCGCAGTGTGGGCTCACTAAGTTTCACCCGTTCGCACACCTGTTCGACAGTTAGAATCATGATGGGGTCTGACATGGGATGCCTCAAAAAAATCGTTAGGGAGTGCAGGCATCCACCTGCAAGCGCCGCGACTCTCACCCGGCAAGGTCATCCGACCCTAGCTCCACTTCACTTTCACGGCTCCAGCCGCCAAGCGTTCCCGCACGAACGAGGAAGTGGCGGACTAAGAATGCACATTGCATCATGAACGGTCAAGAGGGAACCATGAATGCAATCGAACCGGCTTGAGCGCTAAACTTCCTCGACTAGTCCCCGGCTTTCTCGATTTGCTTTATGACAATTTCGGCAGCTTGCTTCACCCAAGGCGCTCCTGCTCTCGTGGCTGCGCTGCCAACCGCAATTGCCCCAGCTAGAGCAATTCCTAAAAGGCCAGCGACAATTACTGTCGAAGCGGCAGATGAAGCACCCTCTACAGTTTTATCGGCGGTCTTGTCTAAAAATGACATGGTGTGTCGAATTATAACTGCAACAAGGTTTTCGATCGTCCGTAGCATGGCTAGCGCGGCTTTTTTTGCCGATCGACCTGGGTAAGCCAAAAATTCTCTAACATACTTTATAGTCTTTGGAACATCTGGATGAGACAGACTGGGATTTGTTTCTAGCTCTTCAATAATTGCTATTGCTGCATTGTCTATTTCTTCAATGTCGTTATTGTCCAGTTCCACCGATTGGGCTTTTTGCATAAATTTTTCCCATTGTGGGAACTGTGCAACATATAGAGATACACTGGAATTGTAAGAATTAAATCGAGCAACGACAGCATCAGGGAGTTCGCTTTGAAACTGCGCGGCCATAATTGCGCAGCCCATATTTGTTAGGCCAATCTTTACGATATTTTCGTTACAAACGAGTTGAGTTTGAAGGTCTTTTACGATATCTATCAGTCTCCGATCGCAATTTGAGTTCTCAAGATTTTGTAGTAACTGATCGCCAGCTCCAGTTATATGTTGCAATGCAGATTCAATATTTGTGCGATCAGTTTCATAAATTTCTGGCGTGTCTCGCAGAACTACAATTACATTGTTAACAATACTAAATTGTGCTGGGGCAACTTGCTGGGGCGGAACGAGCTTTGTTAAATCTTTCGCAGTTAATGATTTCGGCGGGAGGCTTCGTTCTACGCCAACGTAACTTAAGTACGATTTGAACTTAATAATGCTTCGCCGATTGTCAGGTACGGACTTCGATCGACAGGGTCGGCGTAAAATATTGATAGCAATGCGCTGTTTTCGGAAGATCCACGAGAAAACGTAGGTGATATCAAAAATCGGCGGTCATAAAATTCTCGATCAAGATATTTATTATCCGAAAACTTATACAGAAACTGCAATAGGTGATCTCGTATGACAATCCATTGCTCGTAATTGGGCGAGGATTGAAATCTAGTATAGGAATTGAAACGGATTTTGGCTTCTTCGATCATCAGCATCGTTTCAGTGAAGCGATCACGCTCTAACTCGGTATTGGCTGACCTTGAACGAAAGGGACGGTCAGCCGATTGCCGTAACGCATTCAAAAACATCAATATGTCACTGCGCGATTCACCGAAGTCATCAGCCATTTCATTGCCCTATCGATTCCTAACGGTACGAGAATTCACATTATATCATTTTCCAGTTAGCGCCAATTCAGTTATCGTCCGAATATCGCCGATACGTTTACTCATTGAGTATGTGCATTGTCAGGAAGCAAGGTATTTGGCCCATTTCGCACGGTATGTTGCACTATCTAATGACAGGTAGTCACTCCACTGTTGCATCAAATCCTTGCGACGCGCGAACGCATCCCCACGTCGATAAGCCCGTTCGGTCTTGCTTTCGATAGCGTGGGCAAGAGCCTGTTCGGCAACAGCATCAGGATGCAAGGTCGTTTCGGTGATCCAGTCACGGAATGCCGATCTGAAACCGTGGACGGTAATCCCGTCATTCCTCATTCCGCGTAGCATCTCCAACATCGCCATGTTCGAAAGGGGGCGCCCCGATTTTGCGCCCGGGAACACGTATGGATTGCCTTCGACGCGGAGAATCCCGTCTATAAGCTGAACAGCGGTGGTCGAGAGCGGGACGCGATGCTCTTTATTGGCCTTCATCCGAGTAGCGGGGATTGTCCAAACGGCACGCTCGATATCGAACTCCGACCAAGTCGCGTTCAGCGTCTCATTGGTCCGCGTCGCGCACAATATCGTGAACGCCAATGCCTTTGCGGAATAATCTGGTTTGGTCAGCAAATCGGTGACGAAACTCGGGGCCTCGTTCCAGTCCATTGCCTTAAAGTGCCCTTTCGATTGCTTCCCGTTAAGCCAGTGCGCGAGGTTGTCCTTCCATTGCGCCGGATTGTGATGGTCACGCCAGAACTCGCGCGTGTCGGGATTGGATATGCCCTTGGCTTTGGCCGCACCGATAACGATTTCGATGCGGCTGCGGACGCGTGACGCCGTTTCGCGGGCGTTCCGCCAAAGCGTCCCCTTGGTACCTTTTTTCTCGTGCGGTTGGTGTAGGACTCGCAACACATCGTCGCTCGTAATCAGATGCGACTCCTTATTTCCAATCATTGGGAATACGTACGTGCAAAGCGTATTTTCCCACTGCTGCTTATGCTTCGGGTTCTTCCATTCTCCTTTGTGGTGAGCGATGTAGTCGCGAGCGACGTTCTCGAATGTCTCGCCGGCGCGTTTGGACTCCGTATCAGCCGCGATCTCGGTTGCTTTCCGTTCTGCGAGTGGGTCGCCTCCGGCCCTGATCGTTCGGCGATACTCCAGCGCGTCCAGTTCAAGGGCTTTAAGTTTGGCCGCATCAATCGTGGTGAATGGCTCAAGCGTCATGACCCGGCGTTTGCCGGCCTTCGTTGAATAGCGAAGGGCCCACGTGGCTGACCCGCTAACCGATATAACGAGATAAAGGCCATGCGTGTGTGCCCACATGCCCGGTTGTTCGGCCTTAATGAGCGATTGGATAGTGCGGGAATTCAGCGGCATGGGCGTTACCTTAGTTGGTTAGTCGACGTGTCGACCACCCACCAAAAATGCCCGCCAGCTTCGTATCTCCATGACCATCCGTGAGCGCTCATGGCGCGTCAAAACGACGGATAGTCAGATGGTTAGTTCCGCTGGTGACACCTTGTGACGGGTAGTGACGAGTCGAAACTAAGGACACCCTCTCCGCCACGAAGCCCCGGAATGGACCCGCGAACATGAGCGGCCAGGGGCCTCGCAACTCCGATAAGCCGCATGGGCCGAACAATCGCGCTCCGCCGCCTGGGCCTGATGGGGTATCGCGATGCATCCATATGCGATGCAACTCCGTCTCGCGATTGCTTCAAGTCTTTGGTAGCGAGAGGGAACGTTGCCGGAGAATTTTTGATTCCGGCCTTGGTGTTGGCGTGAAGCGTGCCCCGTTGTTTCGGGACTCTTTCGACCGGCGTATATTGGGAGAGGGATTGAGTGACTGGATCGGTGACGGCGCAGTTCGAGGCGCGCGGGGGGGGGGCCGCGACACGTTCAGGGTGTGGTTCGAGGCAGCGACATCATCCACCTGCTGGATCCAGCTTTGGGTTTCAAGGCTTACTGCACGGGATCGAACCTCGTGCTGACCTCGCCGGATACGACGATCACCATCCCGATCGGGCTGAACGCGACGATGCTCGACTTTGACGGGGCCGCACTCGCGCTGCGCTATGACACCGCAGCCGGCGATGAGGATCGGCGACCAGTCGATCACCGCCACCACTCCCGAAACCGCCGATCCCCTGGGTCCGTCGGCGCTGGCGGCGCAGGTCTTCGCTTAAGCCCGAACCAGCGGTGATTGAGATAGAAATCGAAAGGCGTGGAGCGCTTCATGGCTACATATGTCGGTGATGACGGGAACAATTCCTATCAAGGGGGTGCGGCTGCCGACACGATCATCGGCGAGGCCGGATATGATACGCTGGGCGGTGGCGCCGGTGCCGACAGCATCGAGGGCGGTGATGATCAGGATCTGATATCTTCGGGCAAGATCATTGGCCATTCCGAATGGAGGCACAGCTATTATTATTTCGACCCCATCGTGCCAGAACTCGACCGTGGCACTGAGCGTGATACGCTGAAAGGCGGCGCAGGGTTTGATATTATCTTCGCCGGCTATGGCGATGTCGTCGATGGCGGGGCGGATGGAGCGCTGCTGCTCCTCAGTCTGAGGGGTGCGACCAGCGGTGTGACCGCCGATTTCAATCAGCTTGCCGATGGCGGCACGATGACGATCGGCGGCGGAACAATCAGCAACCTCGACTCAATAACGATCATCGAAGGCACCGACTTTGCCGATAATCTGACCGCTCAGGCCGGCAACATCAGCGGACAAGTATCGCCCGATATGTTCGGCTTCGGCGGCAATGATGTGCTGATCTCCGGTTATTATACCAGCAACCTATACGGCGGCGATGGTGACGATACGCTTGAGGGTCCTTACTCGGGCTATGGCGGCTATTATTATGGCGAGGCGGGAAACGACCTCATCCGTGCGAAAGGTCTGGCGCAGGGTTACGGCGGCGATGGTAACGACACCATCGAAGGTGCCGCTCACGCATTTGGCGGTATCGGCGACGATATCTTGATCGTTGGCGAGAATCCTTACGGCGCCGATTATCTGGGTGACGAAGGGAATGATCTTCTTGTCGGCGGCCAGCAGGACGATGCTCTGTCTGGCGGTGCCGGCGAGGATACGTTGAAGGGCGATATCGGTAACGATGCGCTTTATTCGGGCGATTTTTCGGGTGATCCTGCGCAGGAGCTCGACATACTCGAAGGTGGCGACGGGAATGATTACCTGTCGATCGGCTATGGGGACCATGCCGATGGCGGCGCGGGCTACGACATTCTCGAGATCGACCTGAGCGCGGCCAGTACCGCGATCACGATCGACTTCGCCAGAATCGCCGAAGGATTTACGATCGGCGGCAGTGTCGTTCAGAATATCGAACAGGTCGTCAAGATGAAGGGAAGCGCGTTCGACGATACGATTACGCTGAGCAGCACAACGCAGGATCTGACGTCGCTTCGTGCATTCGGAGGCGGCGGCAATGACCATCTCGAAGCCTTGAGTGGCCAGGTCTCGCTCTATGGCGAAAGCGGCAACGACACGCTGATCGGCGCATCGGGTCAGGATTCGCTTGATGGCGGCGACGGCAATGATGTGCTCGACGGCGGGTTCGGTGAGGACGAATTGAACGGCGGGTTCGGCGACGATTTCTATCGGATCAATTCGATTGGCGATCGTATTTATGACTATGAAGGCGGCAACGATACCGTTGAAAGCAAGATTACGTATGTGCTGTCGGATCTACTTGAAAACCTGATCCTGGTTGGCAATGCGCTCGACGGCACCGGCAATATCCATGCGAATATGCTCACCGGCAATGCGCGGGGCAACCTGCTCAACGGCATGGCCGGCGCCGATACGATGAGCGGTGGTCTTGGCGATGATATCTATGTGGTCGATGATACAGGCGACATTGTCGTCGAAGTGGCGGGTGAAGGGCTGGATACCGTCAGGACGGCGCTGACCCACTATAAGCTCGCGTCGCATGTCGAGATTCTCGAATATCTGGGCTCCGCTTCAGCAGCACTTGTCGGCAATGGCCTTGCGAACACCATCACCGGCGGTCGCGGCGACGACACGCTCGACGGCGGTGCGGGGATCGATCGTGCGATTTTCAGCGGTAACCTTGCGGATTACCGGATCGTTTTCGAAGATAAGAGCTACCGCGTGACCGACCTGCGTGCCGGCACCAATGACGGCAGCGATCTTTTGACCAATGTGGAACGACTGGTCTTCGCCGATGGCGAAGTCACGCCCCTGCCATTGCCCGGCACCAACCTCGATTTCCGTCTGGTGACGATGAGCGGCTTTGTCGGCGGCGTCAGCGGCTATGGGACAGTGTTCGGCACGAATGATTTCGAGGACATCGCCATCCTCGACGGACCGGCCAGCATCGCCCTGGATGCATCGTTCGCACGCGGTGGCGACGTGCTGCGCCTGCCGGGCAATGCCGGTGATTATCAGGTCTCGATCTCGGGCTCCAATGCGCTGCTGGCGGCGGAGAATTTTGCGGTCACCGTTCCCATCGGTTCTACGGGGCTGCCGATCGTCTTCGCCGATGGCGTGCGGACTTTGGTGTATGATGCCGGGGCCGGCGGCGCCAGGATCGGCGCGCAGCTGATCACCCAGCCTGCACAGATCGCCGCCGCCCCCGACGGCGCCGCCCTTCCCGATCACGGCGATCCGGCGGTTGCGGGTCGGCTTATCCTGTTCCCCGATATCGATGCTCCCTTGGTCGCTGCCGGTAAGCTCAATGTCTTCGGCACCAACGGCAGCGACGAGGTGGCGCTGGACAAGGGCAGCTTCGTGCTCGACGCATCGTTCGCGCGCGGCGGCGATACGATCCATCTGCTGGACCCCGCTTCGGACTTCAGGGCCCATGTCAAGGGATCGAACGTAGTGCTGACCTCGTCGGACACGACGATCACCATCCCGATCGGCGCCAACGGAGTGATGCTGGACTTTGCCGGAACTGAACTCCGGCTCCGCTATGATGGATCTGCCGATGCGATCAGGATCGGCAGCCAGGCGATCATTGCCACCAGCCTGGAAACCGCCGATCCGCTGGGGCCATCAACCCTGGCAGTGGTAGCGCAAAGCTTCGCCTGAAGCGGCCATCACCGCTTCGCTCTCGACGCCCAAGCGCTCAGCGTCGCGACGATCGGCGCGGCGCCCAGCGTGAGCAGGCCGAACCACAGCACCGTGCCATAGCCCCAGCCGAGCGCGGCGATGGCGGCTGCCAGGCTCAGCGCAATCACGGTGAAGCCGGTCAGCCTGATTCCCCGCGATGCGGAATCGGAAAGCCGCCGGCCGAGCAGGTCGCGCTGGTGGCGGTCCATGGCGAGGCACAGGCAGGCGAAGCCGAGCCATGCCGTCGCGGCGGCCAATATGCCGATCATGCCACGGCCTCCAGCTTCGCCGCGGGTGTGGGCCGGACGCGTTGCTTCGGTTCGGCGCGTTTATGGGCCGCCTTGCGCGCGGCCAGCGCGAACAGCACGGCGCAGACCAGCATCGCCGCATCGAACCCGATGAACAGCAGGTCGCGATGGATCAGGCTATGCACGATCCCGCGTTCGGTGGTCATCAGATTGACCATCGGCACGCTCGCGAAGAGCAGCGCGCCCGCACCCAGTATCTCGACCCAGCCGCGCCGCGCGGGGCGCAGGATCGCCCATGTCGCGAACGCCGTCCAGAGCATGAACATGGCATGCACTTCCCAGTCGGCGCGTCCCTCCATGCGGAGCGGCAGCAGGCGATTGGCGAGGAAATAGCCGGCCAGGCTGGCGGGGAAACCTGCGACGGTGGCGACGTTCAGTTTCTCGACGATGCGGAAGCCCAGATGCGGCCGGGTGGGATCCGGCAGTTTCTGGCGCCGCTTGACCGTCCACAGCACCAGCCCCGTGCCCACCATCGCGATGCCGCCAAGGCCGGAGAGGAAATAGAGCCAGCGCAGGCCGATATGCGCATAGCGCCCGGCATGAAGGCCGATCATCGTGCTTTCGGTCAGCGCCGCGCCACCGAGCCCGGCGGCAACCGGCGTGATCGGTGCGCCGGTCACGCCGTTGAATTCCAGCGTCTCGCCGCGCGACGCGATCGAGGCTTCCGAGGCGCGCGTCAGCGATATGCGCGCCGACGCATCGCCGGGATTGGCGATACGGATCGATCCGACCGGCGCGCCGTTCCAGGCGGTGCGGGCGGCCGCCATCATCGGGGCGATCGGCGCGAGCGGGGCGGGGCGATCCTGCCGCTCCACGTCCTCGCGCGACGGAAAGCGAGCCTCGAAGAAACTGTCGCTCGACTGATAGGTCGCCGCGATTCCCCAGGGCATATAGAGCGTCGCGAGCGTGACCAGCCCGGTATAGGTGATCATCAGGTGGAAGGGCAGCGCGAGCACGGCGGTCACATTGTGCGTGTCGAGCCAGCTCCTCTGCCCCTTGCCGAAGCGCAGCATGAAGAAATCGGTGAAGATCTTCTTGTGCGTGATCACCCCCGAGACGATGGCGACGAGCATGAACATCGCGGCAAGGCCGACCAGATAGCGCGCCCAGATCACCGGCATATAGTGAAGGTCGAAATGGAAGCGGTAGAGGAAGAAGCCGCCGCGCGTGTCGCGCGCCTCCACCTTGTTGCCCTCGCTGTCCAACTGCGCGCTGGTGTCGCGGCGCCGGCGCCGCTTTTCGCCGCCGTCATCGGCGGGCTGCCAGAACACATTGGTGGTCTGGGTGCGACGGCCCGGGGGTGAGATGAACCAGCTTTTCGCGTCCGGCGCGGTCCGTTCGAGATAGCGCCGCGCGCCCTCAACGGCTTCCGCCGGCGCGGCGCGGCCCTTCAGTTCGGGCTGCATCCAGCGCGTGATCTCTTCGTTGAAATAGGCGGCGGTGCCCGTCACGAACATGGTGAAGAGCAGCCAGCCGAACAGCAGGCCGGACCAGGTGTGCAGCCAGGACATGGATTGACGCAGCGACGCCTTCACAGCCGGCCCTCCAGAAGGATCGAAATCCAGAGTGGCCCCGCCATCGCCGCCGCCGAGAGCGCCATCAGCAATGCCGCGCGGCCCAGATGCCGCGCATGGACGATCCACACGATCAGCGCCGCATAGATGCCGAACGATGCGAGTGTGGCGGCGGTCGTCGCCTCCAGCGCGGACAGCGGCAGGAAGCGCGCTAGAAAACCGGTCGCCAGCGCCGTCCAGCCATAGCCAGCCGGAATCGCGAGCAACAGCCGCAGCGCGACATGCCAGCCGGGCGGTTCGATATTGCGGGGCGCGGCGGCGGTGCGGCGCGAGCCGGTGGTCTGCATTCCAAATCTCCTGTTCGGGCTGGCTTTATTCATTAATGATAGTGACTCGCAATATATCTTTTCACTAAGAGCCGATCACACGAATCGGAAAGGGCGCGCGATCGCGTGGATCGTCGCCGCGCGGCGGTCGATCGGAGCCGGCGCGACCCGCCAAATGGTCAGCAAGAAGGAGATGAAGATGAGGACTGGTTTGTGGCTGGCGGCGATTGCCGCGTTGTCGAGCGTGCCAGCGGCGGCACATGAAGTCTGGGTGGAGCGCGACGGCAACGGCCCCGCGCGCATCTATCTGGGCGAACCCGCCGAGCCCGTGTCCGCGACGGGCGATCCCGAATTCCATCGTCTCCGCGCGCCTGTCGTGCTGGCCGGCGGATCGCGGGAGGCCGTCGCGCTCGATCGCAAGGCCGATCATATCGAGGCAGCGGTCACGGTGCCGGGCGACGTCCGCGTGCGCGATGATGCGGTGTTCGACCCCTGGGACGGCAAACAGGGCAAGCAGGGCGCGATCTTCTATGCGCGCGCCGGCCGCGCCGAGACGCATGCCGCGCTTGATCTGGAGATCGTGCCGGTGGAGGCGTATGGCGATACGCTGACGGTGATTTTCCGGGGCAAGCCTGTTCCGGACGCATCGGTCAACGTCATCGCGCCCGATCGCGCGCAGCGCGAACTCAAGAGTGACGCGCAGGGGAGGATCAGCGTGCCCGCATTGGGGGCGGGGCGCTACATATTGGCCGCGTCACATCAGGAAAATGGCGCCGCCCGGATCGCCGGCAAGGATGTGGCGTCGATCGTCCATGTTTCCACGATCAGTTTCACGCGCTGACCGGCCCTTGCGTGGGGAGTGTCTGCCGCACTTCCCAGGCTTGCCGGGCCAATCTTTTCGATAAACTGCTTCTCCTCACTTGCTAATGAATATGATTCGCAATATCGACGCCGCGTCATCAGAACAGGGGCTGACATGCGGAAAATTGCGATCTCTTCGGCGACGACCATCGCGGTCATTTCATTGATGTTTGCCGAGGCGGCGTTCGCGGCCGAGGACGACAAGGACAGGGTCGATGATCCGATCATCGTGACCGGGGTCGCGATCCGCGAAACGCCGATGGCGGCCAAGGCGGACATTCCGCCGCTCGAGAATTCGCAGGCGATCTCGGTCATCTCGCAACAGACGCTGGCGGACCAGGGCGTGCTCCGGCTGGGCGACGCACTCTACAATGTCGCCGGCGTGTCGCGGAACAACACCTATGGTTTCTTCGACGGTTTCAACATCCGTGGCTTCAACGCCTCTTCGGGGGCGACCTATCTCGACGGCCTGCTCGACGATACCGGCTATGGCACCTCGGAACTGACCGGACTTGAACGTGTCGAGGTGGTGAAGGGGCCGGCGTCCGGCCTGTTCGGGCAGGGACCGCTATCCGGAATCGTCAATCTCGTCAGCAAGCGCCCGCAAAACGATGCGTTCCTCGATGTCGCGCTGACCGGTGGATCCTATGACATGCTGGAGGTGCGCGTGGATGCGAACGCACCGCTCACGCAGGACGGGCAGTTGCTCGCCCGGCTGAGCGCGGTCTATCGCGATCAGGATTTCTTCGTCGATCATTCGGGGCAGCGCCGCATCTTCATCGCACCCGCCCTGACCTGGCAGCCGACGCCGGACACCACGCTGACTGTGCTCGGCCGCTATGTCGACGACAATATCAATCCCTGGTCGCCCACCACCGCCTATGGCACCGCGCTGCCCAATCCCAACGGCCCGATTTCGATCAAGCTGTCGATCAACGATGCCGAATATCCCGCGGTCCAGAAGAACGACTATTGGAATCTCGGCTATGTGTTCGATCACAAGTTCAGCGATGCGATCGCGATCCATCAGTCGCTGCGCTACCAGGATTTCCACAATAGCTGGGACAATTGGCTGTTCGTGAGCAGCATATCGCCCGACTATCGCAAGGTCGGCCGCTTCTATTACGGCCCCTACGACCAGCACGGCACCTATTTCCGGGTCGATACCAATATCAGCCTGAAGTTCGATACCGGCCCGCTGGACCATTATTTGCTGGCCGGCTTCGATTATGGGCGCCGCTCCGCGCACGACACCAACTTGTTCGATCCCGGCCCCTATTGGCTCGATCTCTACGATCCGGTCTATGGCACCGTCAGCGCGCCCAATCCCGCAGTGGCGAAGACGAGCTCGACCTCGCTGACCAAGCAGCGCGGCTTCTATCTGCAGGATCACATCAAGTTTGAAGACCTGCTGACGATCACGCTCGGCGGTCGCTGGGACAAGGCGAAGAGTCGTGTCGGCAACAACGGCATTCCGAACCCCGAGGTCAGTGACACCGCGTTCAGCCCGCGTGCCGGCGCGACGCTGGCGCTCAGCGACAGCGTGTCGCTCTACGTCAACTATGCCAAGTCGTTCATGCCGCAGGGAACCTACAAGTCGTCCGACGGATCGACGCTGCCGCCCGAACGGGGCGTGAACTACGAAGGCGGCATCAAGGTGTCGCGCGCCGATGGCAAGCTGACGGGCATGGCGACGCTGTTCCAGCTGACCCGCGCCAATGTCGCCACCGCCGATCTCTCGCCGACGGCGCCGCCCAACACCTATGTGCTGACCGGCGAGCAGCGCACGCGCGGCATCGAACTGGAGGGCGTCTGGCGGCCGCTGGCCGGGATCGAGCTGACCGCCGCCTATACCTATCTCGATGCCAAGGTGACCGCGGACAGCCGCCTGCTCGTCGGCGCGCGGCTGTCGAGCGTGCCGAAGCATATCGCCAATCTATGGGCGCGCTACACCATTCAGGACGGTCCGCTCGCCAATCTGGGGGCGGGCCTGGGCGTGCATCATGAAAGCAATCGCCCGGCAAGCACGGCGACGAAGACCGCGCTGCCTTTCTATCTCGACAGCTACACGCTGGTCGATGGCGCGCTCTACTACAAGTTCGACGACTGGTCGGTGCAGGCCAATATCCGCAACATCTTCAACGAGCGTTATTTCCCGACGGCCTCGCTCACGCGCACCACGCCCGGCGAACCTCGCACCTTCATGGTCAGCCTGCAGCGGCGTTTCTGAAATGCGATCAGAGCCGGCTCGTCAATGCCGCGTCTGCGCCTCGCGCTGCAGCGCCACGCGTTTCAACAGGTGCAGGAAATGGTCGGCGGCGGGCGTGATGTCCGCGGCTGCCCTGCGGGTGACGCCGATCGCGCCGGAACCGATCACGAAATCGATCGGCAGCCGGCACAGGTCGGGCTGGGTATCGACGACGTTGCAGGGCAGTGCCGCCACCATGTCTGTCGCCTTGAGCATCGAGAAATTGGCGAGGATCGAGATCGATTCGACCGCTTCCCGCGGCAGCGCCCGTCCGGCACTGCGGAAGCAGAGTTCGAGCTGGCGGCGCAGCGCGGTTTCCGCGGGCGGCATGATCCATTGCTGCGCCTGCAGATCGTCGAGCGTCACCACCGCCTTGCCCGCCAGCGGATGGTCGCGCCGGACGGTGATCGCGACGGGCTCGTGGCAGAGTATCTCCTGCACGAGATCGGCGTCGGGCGCGGCGCCGGACAGATAGCCGACGACGCAGTCGAGATCGCCCAGGCGCAGCATCGCCATCAGTTTTTCGTTGCTGTCCTCGACCAGCGAGAAACTGATCTCCGGGCGTTCGCGCTTCAGCGTGACGATGCCGTGCGGCAACAGGCTGGGGGCTGCGGCGAGCAGGGTGCCGACGGTGACATGTCCGGTCATGCCTTGTGAGAGCGCCTGCAACTCCTCGCCGGTATGGTGGACCTCGCCCAGGATGCGCCGGGCGCGCCGCACCACCACTTCGCCATAATGGGTGGGGACCACGCCGTGCGAAATCCGCTGGAACAGGCGCCGGCCCAGCGCCGCCTCCAGGTTGCGGATGATCTTCGTCGCAGCCGGCTGGGCGACGTTGAGCGACGACGCCGCATGGACGATATTTCCGCGCGCCGCGACCTCGACCAGCAGGGTGAGATGGCGCAGCTTCAGGCGGCTGAAGACCTCATCCGTTGTCCGGGTGCGCAATCCGACGCTCGCCGCCATGGCTCAGCCTCCCTTTGGCGTGAGAACGGGTTTGCCCAGTGCGTCCGACGACAACAGGTAGATGCCGGCGGTGGTGAACGCCCAGATCAGCTTGCGGTCCCATTCGACATGGATGCTTTCGACCGGCGAATTATAGGAATTGAGATCGCCGAACTTGCCGCCCATCGGCGGGACGTAATAACCGACATTCTTCGGCTTCGTCGCGTCGGAGATGTCGAACACCTGCACGCCCGCGTTGAAATAGGGATAGATGGCGATGTTCGGATCGGGCTGGCCCGGCGAGTAGGATGGTGACGCCCGCTTGGGGCCGAACTTGCCGCGCCGCAGGCAGAAATCCTTGTAGGGCGCGTCCTTGGGCGGCATCGGGCGCGGCAGCACGCTCAGCACCTTGGGGTGCGCGGGATCCTTGACGTCGACGATGCTGACGTCCTTCCACGGTTCGTAGCAATCCTCGTTCATCGGATAGCCGCCCGTTAGCACGATGCCGCGCCGGGTGACGCGCGAGGCGTCGACATGATCGCCCTCGACGCCGCCCGCGCCCTTGGCGAGCTGCAAGGAGCTCACCGTCTTCGGATGCGCAGGATCGGCGATGTCGAGAACATAGAAGCCCAGGCTGCCCATCGCGGTATAGGCGTATCTGCCGCCCTTTTCGGGGGATATGGGGACTTCCATCGGCAGCCGCCCGCCGGTCCAGGATGTCTGGTCGCCTGCTGTCGGCCATTTGCGATAGGCTTCCTCCTCCCCCAGTCGCTGCCCCGGCACCCACCAGGTCGAAACCAGCCTGGGGTTCGCCGGATCCTCCATGTCGTAGATCATCTGCGCCGGCGAATAGAGCTGGTTGGAAAACTCCATATGCGTGAACGTGTTGTCGGGCGCGCCCAGCATATAGGCGTATTTGCCGCCGTCATAATTGGGCACGTCGTACCCGCCGCCGCCCTGCTGCACGACGGCGGAGGGGTTGAGCACGTCCATGCTGCGTTCTGCCAGCAGCACCCATTCGGTGGGGCTCTTCAGCTCATAGACGCGGAAGCCGCGCAGGCCGGGTGCTTCGAGCACATGATTGATGACGCTGGGATCGCTGTACTTCTTATCGTCGAGCCCACCCTTGGAGCGCGGCACCTCGAACGTCTGGATCATGATCCATTTGCCGAGCTTCTTGTTGAAGGCGATCGATGCGGCGCCGAACCAGGAGCCGTCCTTATATTCCTTGTCGAGCACGGTCTTCAGATTGGTCGGATCGGTGACGTCGTAGACGCGCACATATTGCCGGTAATAATGGAACATGTAGCGGCGGCCGTTCATGTCGACGAAGTGCTGCCAAGTATGGCCGGGGCGGACGATGATGTCCCAATGCCCCAGGATCTTCATGTTCTTGATATAGTCCTTCTGTTCCAGATGATCGAGGCTGCCCTTCACCGGATTGGGGCCGGCATAGGTGGTCGATGGCGCGGCCTCGGGATGGATGAAGCGGCCGGTCGCCGGGTCCATGCCATAGGTCGCCGGATCGACGGGCTGGGGCGGACCGCTCGCGAGCGAAGCCGTCGATGCCAGGCAAGATGCGATCGTCAGGAGCGTACGCAGTTTCATCGAGATCATCCTTTCCCGTCGGTCGCGTTCAGTTCGCGTCGTCGATCACCGCGACCGCCTGGATCTCGATCAGCATCGCCGGATCGGCAAAGCCGGTGACGGTGATCGCGGCGCTGGCGGGAAAGTCGCTGCCGAAGATTTCGGTGCGCAGCTCGGTCATGCGCGTCGTGTGGCGCACATCGACGAGGAACACCGTCATGGTGACGATGTCCTTGAGCGTGCCGCCCGCCTCGGCGAGTGTCGTTTCGAGGTTGCGGAAGGTCTGGTGGACCTGCGCGTCGAAATCGCCCGCCAGCGCATTGCCGGCATCGTCCTTCTGCCCGGTATGGCCGGCCAGCCAGATCGTGGTGCCGCCCCGCGTGATCACCGCTGGTGAGAAGGCCCGCGTCTTTTGCCAGGTTCCGCGCACAAAGCTCTTCTCCATCACATGTCCTCCATTCGCATTCGGCTTCGGACTCGCTGGAATCCGTTCTCGCAATCGATTGCAGAGAAAGATGGAGTCTGTCAATATTCAACGCGCATCGTTATTCGGAAACAGCGGCCCCGCAGCGATGCGCCGGGGCCGGCGGGAGATTATGGGATGGCGAAAAGGACGGGGCAGGTCCGCGCGATCACGCTGAAGCAGGTGGCGGAGGCCGCGGGCGTGCACGCGTCGACGGTGTCGCGCGCGCTCAACCCCGCCACCCGCTCGATGGTGGTGCCCGAAGTCGTCGAACGCGTGCTCGCCACCGCCACCGCGCTGGGATATCGGCCCAATCTGATGGCCGCCGGCCTGCGGACGGGGCGCTCGCACCTGATCGGCGCGCTCGTGCCCGATATCGCCAATACCGTGTTTTCGCCGATCCTGAGTGGCGCGAGCGATCGGCTCGCGTCGGACGGCTATTCGATCGTCGTCGCCGATGTCGGCACCAATCCGGCGCGGCACCTGGAACTTGCGAACCAGCTCGTCGCGCGGCGCATCGACGGGTTCATTCTCGCGACCGTCAGCCGCGACGATCCCGTTGTCGATTTCTGCCTGGATCAACATCTGCCGGCGGTGCTGGTCAACCGCGCGGAGGAACGACGGCGCATCTCGGCGGTGGTGTCGGACGATACACTGGGCATGCAATTGGCGGTCGATCATCTTGTCGCGCTCGGCCATGCGCGGATCGGCCATCTTGCCGGGCCGGAGGGGGTCTCGACGGGCTTCCTGCGGCGCAAGGGCTTCTACGACGCGCTGGAGGTCCACGGCCTGCCTGCCGGGGATTATCCCTGCGAACCGGCCGGCGCCTATAATCGCGAGGAGGGGGCGAAGGCCGCGCGCAGGCTGCTCGACGCGGCGCCGGACATTACCGCGATCGTCGCCGCGAACGACCTGCTGGCGCTGGGGGCTTACGATGTCGCGGCGGAACGTGGCCTGTCGGTCCCCGCCGATCTCTCGATCGTTGGCCATAACGACATGCCTTTGGTCGACATGGTCGCGCCGCCGCTCACGACCGTGCGGATCAGCCATCGCGAGATCGGCCGCGCGGCGGCCGATCTGCTATTGCAGCAACTCACCGGCGGCGAAAGCTCGACGCGCAACGTCGTGCTCGCGCCCGCCCTGATCGTCCGGGGATCGACCGCCCCGCCGCGCGCGCAGTCGCGCATGCGCAATCAGCGACGGGGCGCGGGCTGAGGTTCGATCTATCCTTTGCCATTCCCGCGCACGCGAGAATGACAAAGGGGCGTGATTACCCTCTGGCCAAAACCGAATCCCGCAGCGTTTCGTCGATAAAGGCCCCCGCATCGGATGCCGCGATCGCCTGCCCGCCATGCTGCCTGCGCAGATCCAGCACCGCTTCGGCACCCGCGCGATCGATCGCCAGCGAGCGCGTCAGCGCGTCGGGCGAATCGACGAGCAATTCATAAGCCTGGTCGGCAAGCCGCGCGTCGAGCCGGGGCATCTGCGCGTGCAGCAATTGCACGGCCTCGTCGCGGTTCACGGGATCGGCG
The DNA here is from genome assembly GCF_057809675.1 of Sphingomonas sp. FG14. NCBI lineage: Bacteria > Pseudomonadati > Pseudomonadota > Alphaproteobacteria > Sphingomonadales > Sphingomonadaceae > Sphingomonas > Sphingomonas sp. FG14. Next base: position 16,722 of record NZ_JBMDKK010000005.1, read on the forward strand.
AGCCACGCCAGCGCATCGTGCATGGCGCGGATGAACGCAGCGAGGGTGGCTGGATTGGCGCTCGCCCAGCTCTTCCGCGCGGCGCCGACGATTCCCTGATAAGGGCCGATCACGTCGCGCGCGCGGCGAAGCGGAATGCAGCCGGCACCGGCTGCGATCATGTCGAGCGGGCTGTTGAGCAAGGTCGCGGCCTGTTGTCTGGCGATCAGCGCGTCCAGCCGCTGTGCGCCGCCGCCCACCGCCTCCAGGCGATAATCGCCCGCCCCCAGGCCCGCATCCTCAAGCAGGGCGCGCAGCACGAAGGCGAAGCCCGTGGTCAATGCATCGACCGCCACGGCCTGGCCGCGCAGTGCCGCGATTTTGTCGAAACCCTCCGCGCCCACCAGGCTGAGCAGTCCGTTGTCGAACCCCGCAAAGGCGAAGAAATCGGGCGTTTCGGGAAGTGCGATCGCGCCATGCCCTTCGGCATAGGCGACGACATTGTCGAACGCGGTCAGCGCGATCTGCGCGGTGCCGTCGAACAGGTCGCGCGCCATCTGCGCCGATCCCGGCGTGACCGACAGCCGGACGTCGAGCCCGCGTGCCGCGAACAGTCCATTATGCTGGGCGATCCACAAGGGCCAGTTGGAGGCGCCGGCGAAGATCACGATATGAAGCGGGGTCATTTGGCGCCTTCCACGGCGCTGTCATTCTCCATCGCCAGCAGGATCGTCGCGGGCAAGGCCGAGTGGTTGGCGACCGCGCGATCGGCGCCCGGCGCGATCCGGCAGGAATCCCATCGATCGAGCGTCACGGTTTCTCCCAGGCTGGTCATCTCCACCCTGCCTTCAAGGACGACATAGACTTTTTCCAGTGGCGATATGCTGGTGGAAATGCCGCCGCCCGGCGCGATCGTCGAGATGGCGAACCACATCGCGCGCGACGGCCCCGCTTCCTTGCCCTGGATGCGCAGGCATTGCATCGCGAAATGCCCGGGCGCTTGATATTCGCGCGCTTCGGCGAACCGCGTCACGTGCATCGCGTCGCTCATCGCGGCACGATCACCACGCGCTCGCGATCCGAACGCATCACCTTGGCATAGGCGAGCGCGGCTTCCTCCAGGCTGTGCATGCCGTCGGGCTTCACCGCAAAGGGGCGGAGCGCACCCGATTCGAAATGCGGCGCCAGTTCGGTCAGGCAGGCCACGGTCGCGCGAGTGTCGAGCGCGAGCGTGTCGATACCCAGATACTGATGCTGGCCGCGATAGAATTGCAGGATGTCGAAGGGGACGACGCGATCGATCGTACCGATCAGGATCTGCCGGCCGCGCCGCGCCAGCCCGTCGGCCGCCGCCTGCATATAGGGGCTGCCGACCGTGTTGTAGATCAGCGACGCGCCTTGTCCTTCGGTCAGGTCGCGGATCGCGACGCCGACATCGGCGGCGCTCGAATCGATCATCTCCACCTCGGCATTGGCGTGGCCGACATAGCTCTCGTCGCGCCGGGTGACGCCGATCGCGCGCGCGCCGAGCATCGTCACCATCTGCATCGCCGCCTGGCCGACCTTGCCGTTGGCGCCAAGGATCACCACCGATTCGCCGCGCACGGGCAGCCCCGCGCGCTTCAGTCCTTCCCAGGCGGTGACGAACGGCACGCCAGCGGCGCCCGCCTCGATCAGCGAGATATTCGCGGGCTTGCGCGCCACACAGTCATGGTCGAGCACCAGGTGCGTGGCGTGCGATCCGTCGCGACGGATGCCGAGATCGCCGCTCGATCCCCAGATTTCCGCGCCGATCAGCTCGCTTGGGCCATCGACGACCCGTCCCGCGAAATCGCGGCCGGGCGTGCGCGGCCAGACGGCATAGGGCATCATGCCGATCGCCGCCTTCACGTCGCTGGGATTGACCGCTGCGCAGGCCACTTCGACGACGATCTGGTTGTCGCTGTCGCGCCGGGGCGCGCCGTTCTCGATCACCGGAGACAGGCCTTCGACGCTTTCGGCCTTGCTCAAGAGGCGCAGCCTGCGCGAATGGCTGCAATCGGTTGTCATAAAACTCGTCTCCTTCATTCCGTCCAGTTTCGCGCCCGGCGATCGCGCATCCCCGAATTTCAGCCAGAAATCGCGGCGTCTCCGATCGGGTCGGCCACGCGATTGCACTGGAGAAAACGCGTATTGCATTTTTCGTTTGCATCTTCTGCAATCGATTGTAAAGTCATTCTTGTCCGATGCGTCCTGGCGTCCGTGTTATTCGGTCGAGTAGCGCACTCGGAAGATAAGAAAATTACGTAATGGCCGCCGAGCGGGCGGCCGGGGCCAAGGGAGGCGGGGCATTGCCCGAACGGATTGCACCGGATCAGCCTGTATCGCGGACGCATGTCGTGACCGATGCGGTACTGCGCGCGCTGGCGGGGACCGGCGATGCGCGCCTGCGCGGCATTTCCGAGGCGATCACCGTCCATCTCCACGATTTCATTCGCGAGACCGGGTTGACCCGGGACGAGCTCGATATCGGTCTCGCCTTTCTCAACGCGGTGGGCCAGGCGACGACCGCCACGCATAACGAAGCGATCCTGCTTGCCGATGTGTTCGGCCTGACCACGCTCGCCTGCCATGGCGAAGAGGAGCGGGCGGGCGACGAGGCGTTGCTGGGGCCGTTCTGGCGGATGCATTCGCCGGTGACGCCCAATGGCGGCTCGATCGTTCGTTCGGCCACGCCGGGGCGGCCCTTATCGGTCGCCGGGCGGATCATCGATATCGACGGACGGCCGGTCCCCGATGTCGAGGTGGATGTGTGGCAGGCGTCGCCATGTGGCCTCTACGAGAATCAGGATGCCGAGCAGGCCGAGATGAACCTGCGCGGCAAGTTCCGCACCGATGGCGACGGCGTCTTCGCGTTCGAGAGCGTCATGCCCGCCGGATATCCGGTGCCGACGCATGGGCCGGTTGGGCGGCTGCTCGAACGTCAGGGGCGCCATCCCTTCCGCCCGGCGCATATCCATTTCCTCGCCTGGAAGCCCGGATATCGGACGCTGATCACGCAGATCTTCGTCCAGGACGACGAACATCTGGGCAGCGATGTCGTGTTCGGCGTGAACGACAATCTGGTGGGCACCTATGAACGGTCCGGAGACGGTGACGGCGCGCGCTTCAGCCTGATGCGGACATTCACGATGCATGCGGGGGAATCGCGGCTTCCGCATCCCCCGATCGATTGAGGACGGCGCGATGGCGATGGAGCTTCAGGGCAGAGCGGCGGTGATTATCGGCGGCAACGGCGCGATCGGTGCGGCGACCGCCGGGGCGCTCGCCGGCGCGGGCGCGCGGATCATCCTCGTCGATCGCGAGGGCGAGGCGGATCGCGCGCGAATGCAGGCGACTTTGGCCGGGCTGCCGGGCTCCGGGCATCGCGTCGCCACCGCGGACATCCTCGATCATGTCTCGCTCGCCCAATTGCGGGACAGTCTTGCAATCGATTGTGAGGGCGTGGGCATCCTGGTCAACTCCGCCGGTTTCACAAAACCCATCGCCCATGCCGATCTCGACGCGCTCGACGATGCGCTGATCGACGACATCTTCCGCGTGAACTGGCGCGCCCAGTTCGCGACGATCCGTGCGTTCGCGCCGCTGCTCAAGGCATCGGGCGACGGCCTCGTCGTCTCGCTCTCGTCGATCGCCGCGTTCACCGCGGTGGGATCGAACATCGCCTATTGCGCGGCGAAGGCGGGGATCGATGTGATGACCAAGGCGCTGGCGCGCGCGCTGGCGCCCGAAATCCGCGTGCTCGCGGTGTCGCCGGGCGTCGTCGATACCGCGTTCGTGCCCGGGCGCGGCGCCGATTTCAACGCGCGGGTGGAAGCGAGCACGCCGCTCGGTCGCATCGCCACCCCGCACGACATCGCCGACGCGATCCTCGCCTGCGCCACCCACCTCCGCTACTCGACCGGGCACATCGTCCAGGTCGATGGCGGGCGGGCGCTCTAGGGGGATCGGCGATGTTCCCGATCAACGATCCCGTCATCCTGACCTGCGCGATCACGGGCAATCTGACGACGCCCGAACAGACCCCGCATCTGCCGATCACGCCACTCCAGATCGCGAACGCCGCGATCGAGGCGGCGGATGTCGGCGCCGCTGTCGCGCATATCCATGTCCGCCACCCAGAAACGGGGATGCCGTCGATGGAGATCGCGCATTATCGCGAGACCGTCGATCGCATCCGCGATGCCCGGCCGGATCTGATCATCAACCTGACGACGGGGCCGGGCGGGCGTTTCGTGCCGTCGCAGGACGAACCGCGCGTCGCGGCCGCGGGCACGACCTTGCTGCCGCCGGAGGCGCGCGTCGAACATATCGCGCTGCTGCGGCCGGACATCTGCACGCTCGATCTCAACACGATGAATTCGGGCGCGGCGGTGGTGATCAACACGCCGGGCAATGTCCGGCGGATGGCGGCGGTAATCCGCGAGGCGGGCGTGAAGCCGGAGATCGAGCTGTTCGATTCTGGGGACATCGCGCTGCTGCACGACCTCGTTCGGGACGGGACGCTCGATCCCGCGCCCTTGTGCTCCATCGTGACGGGCGTGCGCTACGGCTTCCAGCCGGGCGCCGCGACCACGCTGTACGCGGCGGGGCTGCTGCCGGCCGGATCACCCTGGGCGGGGTTCGGCATCGGCCGCGCGGCCTTTCCGATGGTCGCGCAATCGGTGCTGGCCGGCGGGCATGCCCGCATCGGGCTGGAGGATAATGTCTATCTCGATCGGGGTGTCCTCGCCCCGTCGAATGCCGCGCTGGTCGTGAAGGCGCGGCGGATCGTCGAGGACATGGGCAGCCATCTGGCAGACTGCGCGACGGCGCGGCGCCTGCTGGGCCTGGGCGGGAACCGGGCGAATGCCGTGGTGACCGCCATTTCAAACAAGAAACCACAGGGATAAGGGAGCTTCGCGATGAAAAAGGGTAGCAGATTCATATTCGGCCTGCTGGCGGCGTCCGGACTGACGATGCCGGCGATTGCGCAGACCGATCCGCAGCCCGCCGAAGAGACCGGTGGGCTTGAGGAGATCGTCGTCACCGCGCAGAAGACGCGCGACAATCTGCAGACCGTGCCGCTGTCGCTGACCGCTTTCACTGGCGACAATCTCACCCGTTCGAACATCGAAAACGTGAAGGATCTGGCGGCGCGCACGCCCAGCCTGAACGTCGACACCTTCTCGCCCGGCCAGCCGCGCTATTTCATCCGTGGCATCGGCGGGACGGCGGCGGGCTCTGCGCGTGACGCCGCCGTCGGCGTCTTCGTCGATGAGGTCTATATGGGCCGTCCGTCGATGACGAGCACCGACTTCGTCGATATCGATCGCGTCGAGATCCTGCGCGGGCCGCAGGGCACCTTGTTCGGCCGCAACGTCGTCGGCGGCGCGCTGTCCTATTTCACGCGCAAGCCCGATGACGAGTTCCGTGCCCAGGCGGCGCTGACCGTCGGCAATTACGACAAGATCGACGGCAGTTTCGCGGTCAGCGGTCCGCTGTCCGAGGGGGTTTCCGCCAAGCTGTCCTTCTCGTCACGCAATCATGGCGGCTACGCCTTCAACGAAACCACCGACAAGGACATCGAGACCGAGCATTCCAACGCGGTTCGCGGCGCGCTGCGGTTCCAGCCCGGCGAGGGCGTCGATATCCAGTTGAACGCCGACTATTCGAAACTGACCGGAAACGGCAACTGGTGGCATCTGCTGCGCGAAGGGCCGAACTCGATCGGCAAGGCCAATGCCGATCCACGGCGCGGGCGCAACTACACCGATGACGGTTTCAACCGGATCCGCAACGGCGGCGTCAGCCTCAACGCGCGGTTCGAATCCCCGATCGGTGAAATCGCGTCGATCACCGCCTATCGCGAATCGAAGCTGCGCACGCGCGCCAACACCACCGGCCTGTTCGTCGCGGAACTGACCGACCCCAACCGCAATCAATATCACCACACCCTGTTCATCCAGGAGGATGACACCGATTCGAAGCAATTCTCGCAGGAGTTGCGGCTCGCCAGCGATATCTCCGATCGGTTGAGCTCGGTGGTCGGCATTTATTATTTCCACGAGAAGGTCGATACGACCAACATCACCGATTATCGTTTCCTGCGCTTCAATTCGCAGGGGCGTCGCCGCTTCGATGCGAGCAACACCACCGATTCCTATGCAGTCTTCGCCAATCTCGCCTGGGACGTGACCGATTGGCTGAAGCTGCGCGGCGGCCTGCGCTGGAGCCGTGACGAGAAGGATCATATCGTCGTCGCGGGGGGCAACAACTATACGCCCTATCGTGACGGCGGCGTCATCGTACCCGGCTTCACCGCACCCGGCCGTGCGGCGTGGAGCGCACTCACGCCCGCTTTCTCGGTCAATTTCCAGGCGACGCCGACCAAGTTCCTCTATGCCTCGGTCTCGCGCGGCTTCAAGAGCGGCGGCTTCAGCGACACCGAAGTCGAGCGGCTGAGCGCGATGGAGCCCTTCGATCCCGAATTCGCCTGGAATTACGAAGTCGGCCTCAAGAGCGAATGGCTCGATCGCCGGCTGCGCTTCAACGCCTCGCTCTTCTACACCGACTATACCGACCTGCAGGTCACCGTGATCCGCCAGGTCGATCCCAACTTCCCGCCCTTCGGCGTCACCGGCAATGCCGGCAAGGTGGTGATCAAGGGCGCGGAGCTCGAGATCAACGCGGTTCCGGTCGAGGGCTGGAACCTCTACGGGACCTATGCCTATACCGATTCCAACATCAAGGAATTGATCAGCGGCACGACGAACCTGCGCGGCAATCGCCTGCCGCGCGCGCCCAAGCATAAATTCTCGATCGGCACATCCTATTCGGTCGATGTGCAGAACAAGGTTCGGATCACCGGGCGTGCCGAATATACCTACAGCTCGAACTTCTATTCCTCGATCCTCAATTCCCCGGTCGATCAGATCCCCAATCTCAAGAATCTGGATCTGGGCTTGTCCTTTTCCACGCCCGACGACCGATGGTCGCTCGAACTCTGGGGCAAGAACGTCACAGACCGGCTCAATATCAACACCATCTCCGAAGTCCCGCCGCTCGACGGCTATGCGCAGTTCCAGCCGCCGCGTACCTACGGTGCGACGTTGCGGTTCCGCTACTGACGAGGCCGGGATCCGGCCGGGCGCGTACCGCGCCCGGCCATGTGCAGAAAACCGGTTGTGGAGGGTGCAAGTGAAAAAGTGGCTCGCTCTGTCGATGGGCGTGGCGGCGCTGGCGGGAAGCCCGGCGCTGGCCGAAACCCGGCAATTCTCGGTCGACGAAGGCACCAACTTCGCGGCTGCCCTGTCTCCCGACGGCAAGGACGTCGTCATCGATCTCCAGGGCGAACTCCGCATCCTCCCCGCCTCGGGTGGTGAGGCGCGCCTGGCCGTCACCTTGCCTGACGAGGCGCGGCTGCCGGCATGGTCGCCCGATGGCCGCTGGATCGCCTTCCAGCATTTTTCCGCCGGCCAGTGGCGGATCTTCGTGATGGCGCGCGACGGCACCGGCCTGCGCCAGCTCACCAACGGCGCGGCCGACGATCGCGAGCCGGTCTGGGCACCCGATGGAAAGTCGATCCTGTTCAGCTCCGATCGCGCGGGCAATTTCGATATCTGGCGGGTCGGCCTGGATGGGGGCGATCCCGAACAGGTGACGACATCGCCGGCCGAGGAATATTTTCCCGCCGTCTCCAAAACCGGCCGGCTGGCGTTCGTCGCGATGGGCAAGGAGGGCCGCGATCTCGTCGTGCGCGAGAATGGCCAGGATCGCGTGATCCTGTCGTCGAAGGACGAACTGGTCGGCCCAAACTGGAACGCGGCGGCCGATCGGCTCGCCTATGTCGAATATCGCGAGATTTATGAGGGCCGCGATGCCGGCATGAGCGCGCTCAATCTCGTCGATCCCGCGACGGGCAAAATGGTGCGCGGCAGTGGCGCGCGCGAGGATGTGTTCGTCGGCCGGCCGCAATGGGCGCCGGACGGGCAGCTTTTCTATACCGCCGATGGCAAGATCCGCCTGCGCCGCGATGCGCGGACACGCGACATTGGCTTCACCGCGCAATTCACGGTCGAACGCCCGGCGCCCTATCGCTTCAAGCGCCAGGATCTCCGGTCGGCGGCGGCACAGCCGGTCAAGGGTATCATGGCGCCGGTCGTGTCGCCCGATGGGCGCCGGATCGCCTTTGTCGCGCTGGGCGATATCTGGCTGCTCACCACCGGCAAGGCCGAACCCGAAAGACTGACCGATGATCCCTGGGTCGATATCGATCCCGCCTGGTCGCCTGACGGGTCGAAGCTCGCCTTCGTGTCCGACCGGCGCGGCACCGGCACGCTCGAAGTCTATGTGCGCGACATGAAGACCGGGCACGAGGAACGGGTGAGCGACACGGCGGAAAGCCTGACCGCACCGGCTTTCTCCCCCGACGGCAAGAGCCTGGCGGTGACCATGCTCAACCATGGCGACTGGCACGCCAACACGCTTCATGTCCTCGATCTGGCGACGCATGCCTTGCGCAAGCTCGACGATCCGCAGTTCAAGCCCAGCGGGCCGCGCTGGCTGCCCGACGGCAGCGCGATCGCCTCGGTCGCGCTCGACTATATCTCCAAACGCTACCGCAAGGGGCTGAACGAGGTCCGCCTGGTGCCGCTCGACGGCTCGCCCGCGCGCTTCGTCAGCCCCACGCCGGGCGTGGCGCTGGGCATCCGTTCGGCCAACGGCATCACCTGGTCGCCCGATGGGCGCCAGGCGGCGTTTATCGAGGACGGGATGCTATGGTCGGTCGCGACCGCGCCCGATGGCGGTTTCATCGGCACGCCGCGGCGGCTGACAAATGATGTCGCGGATTATCCGAGCTGGACGGGGGATTCGAAATCGATCGTCTTCGCGTCGGTCGAGAAGCTCAAGCGCCTGAACATCGACGACGGATCGATCGAGGAGATTCCGCTGGCGCTGAACTGGGCGCCACGCCGCGCCAAGGGGCGCAAGGTGATCCGCACCGGCCGCCTGTTCGACGCGGTCGCGAACGGCTATCGCACCGATGTCGACATCCTGGTCGAGGACAATGTCATCAAGGAGATCGTGCCCCGCCGCGCGCGCTGGGACGATGCCGAGATTATCGACGCGTCGGACAAGACGGTGATCCCCGGCCTGTTCGAGAACCATATCCACAATTTCATCATCAACGGCGAGATCACCGGTCGCGTCGCATTGTCCTATGGCATCACCGCGATCCGCGAGCCCGGCACCGAGCCGAGCGAAGGACGCGAGTCCAAGGAAGCCTGGGCAAGCGGGCGCCGTGTCGGGCCGCGACTCTTCACCACCGGGCTGATCGAGGGCGGACGGGTCTATTATCCCATGTCCTATCCGGTGCGCTCGCCCGCAGCACTCGAACTCGAGCTCGATCGCGCGGCGCGCTTCGACGTCGATTTCATCAAGACCTATGAACAGCTCGACGCGCCCTTCCTCAAGCGCACCATCGAATTTGCGCATGGGCTGGGCATTCCCGTCACCTCGCACGATGCCTATCCGGCGGCGCGCTTCGGCGTCGATGCCGTCGAGCATCTCACCGCGCGCGATCGCGCGTCGATCGGAGACCGGCAATCGGCGCTCGGCAATATCTACAAGGATGTCGCGCAGATCTACGCCCAGTCGGGCATGGCGGTGGTGCCGACCGCGATCGGCGGCTCGATGCGCACCGGCGGCTATTATCTGCAACAGGCCGGGCGTTCGATGCTCGACCTTCCCCAGATGCGGTTGCTGCCCGAGCGTTTCCGCAACTCGCGGCAGATCGCCGGCGCGGTCGTGCCGGGCACAGCCGCGCTCGATGCCAAGCTGCTCGCGGAGTCCACCGGTGCGCTGCGCACGCTGATCGCGGCGGGCGTACCGATCCCGACGGGCACCGATACCGCCTTCTACAATATCGGTTTCGGCGTGTTCGGAGAGCTTTGCTATTATGTCGATGCCGGGCTGTCGCCGGCACAGGCGATCCGCCAGGCGACGATCGAGTCCGCCAAGCTCAACCATGTCGAGGATCTGCTCGGCTCGATCGAACCGGGCAAGCTGGCGGACATGGTGATCCTGTCGGGCGATCCGCTCGCGCGCATCACCGATCTCGTCAACGTCTCCGCCGTCGTGAAGGACGGCGAACTCCACACGCTCGATCGGCTGCTGGCCGGGCCGCGCTGAAGGAATCATGATGCGCAAGACAATCAAGCTGCTGCTGCCGAGCCTGATCGCGATGGCGGCCTGCCCGGCGCTGGCAAAGCCGGTTTCGTTCGAAATTCGCGAAGGCACCAATTTCGCGGTCGCGGCGTCGCCCGATCGTTCGGCGATCGCGCTCGACCTCCAAGGACGGATCTGGGTGCTCCCCTTCAAGGGCGGCGCCGCCCGGCCGATCACGCCGGTGATGGACGAAGCGCGCTTCGCCGCATGGTCGCCCGACGGCAAGTGGCTCGCCTATCAATATTATCGCGATGGCGGTTGGCATATCTGGATCAGCCGCTCTGACGGCAGCGAGCAACGCCAGCTCACCTTCGGCACCAGCGATGATCGCGAGCCGCGCTGGAGCGCGGATGGCCGCGCGATCCTGTTCGGATCGGATCGCGCCGACGGTTTCGATATCTGGCGCGTCGATGTGGCGACCGGCGCGATCGCGAGGCATAGCGCGGCGTCGAGCGATCCCGCGCGCGAGGAATATTATCCCGACGCGTCACCCGATGGCCGCAGCATCGCCTATATCGCCGCTGCCGGCCGTGGGCAGAGCCTGGTGGTCGAGACCGATGGACAGGCACGCACGCTGTTGACGGTGGAGGGTGACGATCTCGCCTTGCCGCGCTGGAGCGCGGATGGCGCGCGCATCGCCGTCAATCGCTACAATGAGGATCGCGCCGAAAGCACGCTCCAGATCGTCGATGTCGCGACGGGCGCGGTCGTGCGCGCCGACGATGGCAGGGAGGATCTGTTCCCGACCGGCGCGTCCTGGCTCGATGGCGACCGGATCGCTTATGCGGCGGATGGTCGGATCAAGATCCGCCGGATTGGCGGCAGCGCCTTGGTCGTGCCCTTCCGGGCGCGCTTCGACGTGGTGTCTCGGCCCGATTATCCCAAGCGCCGTTTCGATCTGGACTCGACGGGGCCGCGCCCGGTGAAGGGCATCATGCGCCCGCGCGTGTCGCCGGACGGCAAGGCGATCCTCTTCACCGCGCTCGGCGATCTGTGGCAGCTCGATATCGGCAACCCCAAACCGCGCAGGCTGACCGACGACGCCTATCTCGACATGGATCCGGCATGGTCGCCGGATGGCCGGACGATCGCCTATCTGTCCGACCGCCGCGGCGTGGGGACGACCGACCTTTATCTGCGCGATGTCGCGACGGGCAAGGAAAGGCGGCTCACCGAAACGACGGACGATCTGATGCAGCCCGTCTGGTCGCCGGATGGCAAGAGCATCGCGGTGTTCATGCGCGACGCCAATGACTGGCATGCCGCGCGGCTCCATATCGTCGATGCGATGACGGGCACGCTACGCAAGGTCCATGACGGCCTGTTCCTGCCCTCCACGCCGACCTGGTCGCCCGACGGCAAGTCGATCGTCACGCTGGCGCTGCGCACGCCGGGCAAGCGCTTCCGCAAGGGATATAACCAGTTCATGACGATCGACGTCGCGACGGGTGCGACGCGGTTCTCGACGCCCGACAAAAGCCGGTCGGTCTCCGCGCGCAGCCAGACCGCGCCCGCCTGGTCGCCCGATGGCGGCAAGATCGCCTATCTGCACCAGGGCGTGTTGTGGACGGTGGCAGTGGATGCGCGCGGCGACATGGTTGAGGCGCCGGTGCAACTGACGCGCGGTGACGCCAGCTATCCGAGCTGGAGCGGGGATTCGCGATCGATCGTCTATCTCGACGGCACCGCGTTCAAGCGCATTTCACTGATCGACGGCGCGATCGAGACCATTCCGTTCGATCTGAGCTGGAGCCGCAAGACACAGGCGCAGCGCACCGTCATCCGCGCCGGGCGCGTGTTCGATGCGGTCACCTCGGGGTATCGTCGCGACGTCGATATCGTGATCGACGACAACCGCATCACCCAGATCGTGCCGCGCCGCGCCGACTGGCCGGGCGCGCGCATCGTCGATACAGCGGGCAAGACCGTCATTCCCGGCCTGATCCAGACGCATATCCATCATTTCGTCAGCGATGGCGAAACCCCCGGGAGGACCTGGCTGTCGTTCGGCGTCACGTCGGTGCGCGAACCCGGGGCCGAACCCTATGAAGCGCTGGAACGGCGAGAGGCCTGGGCCAGCGGCCGCCGCCTCGGCCCGCGCCAATTCTATTCGGTGATCCTGGAGGGCGACCGGCTTTACTACTGGATGAATATCGGCGTCGGACCCGATGCGCAGCTCGATATGGAACTGCATCGCGCGCTGACGCTCGATTACGACTTCATCAAGACCTATGAGACGATGACGCACGAGGTGCAGCACCGCATCGTCGATTTCGCGCACCGCAACGGCCTGATGGTCGCCTCGCACGAGCTGTATCCCGCCGCCACCTTCGGTGTCGATGCGATCGAGCATATGGGCACGCGTGACCGCATGCAGTTCGCCGATCGCATCTCGATGCACAATCGCGCCTATGACGATGTCGTGCAGCTCATGACGGCGTCGGGCATGTATATCAGCCCCACATCGGGCGGGCGGCTGCCGGGCACCAGCTTCACCTACCAAATGCGCAAGCTGCCCGGATTGCTCGACCTGCCGCAGGTGAAGGCGTTCCCGCCCCGCTATATCGCGGCCTACAAGCGCGCGATGGGCTATTTCGAAAAGGCGCATGGCGATCGTGCGGCGGAAGCGGCGCGCGACGAACTGGCGACGCTCAAGACCTTCAGTGATCGCGGCGTCGTCATCGGCGCCGGTACCGATGGCGGCACCGTCAGCTATGGCTTCGGCGAGGTCGCGGAGATCATGCATTTTGCCGAAGCCTTCGGTGCTGAAAAGGCGCTGCGGTCGGCGACGATCGAGGGCGCGCGTATCCTGGGCGCCGATGCGCAGCTCGGCACGATCGAGCCGGGCAAGCTCGCCGATCTGGTGGTGATCGACGGCGATCCTCTCGCCGATATCCGCGATCTCATGAAAGTCGATACCGTGATCCGCGACGGCGAAGTCCTGCCGATCGCGACCTTGCTCAAGGCGCCATGACGGGGGAGGGGCCGGTGGCCGACAACAGGATCGATATCGCGCGGGCGATCGACGATGCGCCGATCGGCGGATTGCAGATCCGCGTTTTCCTGCTGTGCGCGTTCGTCGCGATGCTCGACGGGTTCGATACCCAGTCGATCGCCTTCGTGACCCCGGTCATCGCCGAGGATTGGGGCGTGGACGGCAAGAGCTTCGGCCCGATCTTCAGCGCCGGCCTTGCCGGGCTGATGCTCGGCCAGCTCATCTTCAGCATGCTTTCGGATCGGTTCGGGCGGCGCCGCGTCATCATACTCTCCACCCTGTGCTTCGGCGCGCTCACGCTCGCCACCGCGGCGGCGCAGAACTGGTGGATGTTGCTGGGGCTGCGTTTCCTCGCCGGCTTCGGGCTTGGCGGCGCCATTCCCAACATCATGGCGATCACCGCCGAATTCGCGCCCCGGCGGATACGCGCGACGATGGTCGCGCTCGTCTTTGGCGGCTTCCCGCTCGGCGCGGTGCTCGGCGGCTATCTCAGCATGCATCTGATCGCGGCCTTTGGCTGGCATGCGGTGTTCATCGCAGGCGGGATCGCGCCGCTGGTGCTGGTGCCCGTGCTGATCGCCGCCCTGCCCGAATCCCCGCGCTTCCTGTTGCGTGCGGGGTCGGGCCATGAAACCGCGCTGGCGCGCGTGATGCAGGCGATCGTTCCTGCGGCGGCGCAGCCCGGCTGCACATTCTTCGCCGACGAACCGGCCGCGGCGCGTGCGTCGCTGGCGTCGCTGTTCAGCGATCGCCGCGCCGGGCCGACGACGATGCTGTGGATCGCCTTCTTCATGAGCCTGTTGGTGATCTATTTCCTGATGAGCTGGCTGCCGCTGATCATCAAGGATCGTGGGCTTTCGCTCGATACCGGCATCGCCGCCGCGATGGCGCTCAATCTGGGCGGCGCGTTGGGCGGGGTCGTGCTCGGCTGGCTGATCGACCGCCATAGTCCCTATCCGGTGCTGATCGGCGCCTTTCTGTCGGGTGCGCTCAGCATCGTCGCGATCGGGCTGAGTGGGGGGGCGATGACGCCGCTGATCGCGAGCGTGTTCGTCGCGGGTTTCTTCTCGGTCGGCACGCAGACTGGCCTCAGCGCGTTCACGACGGGGCAATATCCCACCGCCTTGCGATCGACCGGTATCGGCGCGGCGCTGGCGGTCGGCCGGATCGGATCAATCGTGGGGCCAATGGCCGGCGGCGCATTGCTGGCCGCCGGCTATCCGATCGATCGGATCTTCTTCGCCGTCGCCGTGCCGCCCCTATGCGCCGCGCTCGTGCTGATGGCGCATGGCGCATTTTCGCGCCGCGCGGCGGCGCCTGCGGCGATCTGAAGCCTCTCAGCCTTTCGCCAGATGGGCGTCGAGCGCGTCGTGCGCCGCCGCGACCGCCGCCCAGAGGTCGGGATGATGCAGATCCTCGGCGGCGATGGTTTCCGGCCACCAGGTCTCGACCAGCCGGACCAGCGCATCCCAGCGCCGCTCGTCGAGCAGGAAGGCGGGATCGATGCCGGCAATGGCGGCCTCGCTCGCCGGTACGCGCAAGCGCAGGCAGGCGGGGCCGCCGCCATTGCGCATGCTTTCGCGGACATCGACGATGATCGCCTCCGCGATCGGATTGTCGGCGGCGAGCAGCCGGTCGATCGCGGCCTTCACATCGGGGTCGCGATTGACCTCGGAGGGCAGGACGAGCGCCATGGCACCGGGTTCGAGCGTGACGAGCTGCGAGTTGAACAGATAGCTGCGCACCGCGGATTCGAGCGATACGCCCTCCACCGCGATCAGATGCGCGTCGGGCATAAGTTCGGCGATGCGGGCAAAGGCCCGTGCATCCTCATCGAACGCCTGGGGATGGGCGAGAAGAACGGTCTCGTTCGCGACGGCGACGACGTCATTGTGGAAAGCGCCCGCCGCGATCGCCGCCGCCGACTGGCGGATATGCAGCGCGCCGCCTTCGTTCAAACCGGCCAGCCGCGCGACCGCTTCGCCTGCGCGCCGGCACTGGCGTTCGGGGAAACGCCCGCCGCGCTCCTCGCCATGGACGAAGATGTTGAGCCCGGCAGCGCCATGATGCGCGGCGATGCGCATGTGATTGGCGGCGCCCTCGTCGCTCAGATGCCGGCCCGGCGCCAGCGGCGCATGCACCGCGAAATGCCGTTGGTCGGCAAAGACGCGGCGGAGATTGGCGAAGGTCTCTGCGGCTTCCAGGCTGCGGTGCAACATCGTGTCGAGATTGGCGGTGACGAGGTGGACGCGTCCGTCGCGCGCATCGGCGGCGGCGATGACGGTCGCGGCATTGGCGGTCCACATCGAAGATGCCGAACAGGCATTGTTGAACAGCGCCGGATCCTCATGCGCGGTCTGGCGCAACACCTCCTGATCGGTGCCCGCGAAGCCCAAGGCGCGCAGCGCGTCGATAGCGGGGCGGCGCAGCGGCGGCAGGAAGCCCTGGGCCAGGCCGCGATCGAGCAATGTCCGCATCTTCGCCAGGCCCTGCAGCGCGGCCGCGCGCGGATGCGACGTGCCGCCGGCATTGCTGGCGCTCGCGACATTGCCCAGCGAGAGCCCCGCATAATTGTGCAGCGGCCCCACGAGCCCGTCGAAATTGATCTCACGCACCTGCATTGGTTTGATGTCCTTCCTGTCGATGTGCCGGATGCGTCTCAGAAACGCGTATGCCGTGCCATGTCGCCCTTGCCCAGCTTGAGTGCCGTCGCCGTTTCCGGCGCGATCGCGATGCCCGATGCGGTGCGCGTGGCCGGCGCGCGCATCACACGGAAATCACCACCCTCGTGCGCGGCGATCAGGCTGTCGACGCCATCGGCGCCCACTGGCTCGATCGCGTCGATCCGGTCGACCATGCTCGACCGGATCGACGCGAGCCCGTCGATCTCGGCGATCAGCGTCGGCCCGGCGTCGAAGATGTCGATATAGCCATCCTCGCGAAACCCTTCGGCCAGCAGCAGGTCGCGCGCGCGCCGGCCATCGGCATGCGGTTGCCCGATCGCCGCCTGGGCCTCGTCGCTCAACAGGTTGGCGTGGATCGGATGGCGCGGCCCCATATCGGCGATCATCTGGTTGCCGGTCAGCGCGTTGAGCCGGTCGGCTTCCTCGAACGGCATGTCGTAGAAGCGGCGGCCCACCGCATCCCAGAAGGGCGAATGCCCGTCGACATGGACGCCGCGAAGGTCGGCGATCACCTTTTCCCCGAAGCGTTCGCGATGGCCGGCGATGAAGAGATAGCGGCTGCGCGACATCAAGGCGCCGGCGGCGCGGCCCTGGAACGCCGGATCGACGAGCAGTCCGCCGACTTCGGCATGGCCGTCGAGATCGTTGGTCAGTGTCAGCATGCGGAACGAGACGCGCCGGCCGGTCACCACCGATCGCTGGTTCGTGCGGCTGATGCGGTAGCTGTAGAATGGCCAGTCGACGCCGACGCGTGGAAACACCATGCCGCAGCCGATCAGGTCCGCGCCGTGCGACAGGACAAGGATGATGGGGCCGGGCGCCTGGGGATCGGCGAGCGCTTCGGTGCCGGCATGGAGCCGGGCCGCGAGCGCGTCGCGATCGGGCGGCAGGTTGGTCATTCCCGCGCCGCCCTTGCGGGCGAGCGCGAGCAACGCGTCGCTATCGTCGATGGTCGCGATCCGGACGAGCATGCCGGCACTGTCTCCCCTCAAACTTCGATCGGACAGCCGTAGCGGTCCTGTTGGCGAAGAGGTGATGGAAGGCTGGTCGGCCTGCCGCATTTTCTGCGGCAGGATGGCGTCAGGAACGCATCTTCTTGTTCATGGATCGCGCTAGTGCGAGGATTGAAGCCCAATCGGAAGGACGGCAGTGCAGCAGAATCTTTTGGATCGAATCGATCTCGCCATCCTGGATCGCCTGCAGCGCGACGGGCGCATGACCAATCAGGCGTTGTCGGAAGCGGTCAACCTGTCGCCAAGCGCGTGCCTGGCCAGGGTCCGCGCGCTCGAGAAATCGGGCGTCATCATCGGCTATCATGCGCGCGTGGCCGCCGAACGGATCGCGCCCACCATCATCGTGCTGGCGGAAGTGACGCTGAAGAGCCACCATCCCGAGGATTTCGGCCGGTTTGAACAGGCAGCCGCCGAGATCGACGAAATCGTCGAGGTGCTCGAACTGAGCGGGTCCTTCGATTATCTGCTCAAGATCGCGGTGCCCGATATCCAGGGCTGGCGCGCGCTGTCGGACCATTTGCTCGCATCGCCGCTCGGCATCGACAAGATCACCTCTCATGTCCTGATGAAGCAGAGCAAGGCCTTTACGGGCTTCCCCATTCGCCATCGCGATCCGCGGATTGTCCGCTAGCCGTCGCAGGGGCTTTGAAAGTCGAGCGGAAACAGTCTGATCTTGGCCGTGGCCTTGTTGATGATCGGCGCATCGGCAAGGATGACGTTACGGTCTTCGAACGAAATCTGTCCGCATTTCGTAAGCAAGATACTGTTCTGACTGCGAAAATCGCAGCATTATTGGGAGGGGGCAATGCCGGCTGTCAGCCGGCGCGATACCGATCCCTGTCGGCGGATACTGAGGAGGGATTATGAATCGTCGCGCCCGATTGATCATGCTGATGAACACCGTTGCCGCCATGCTGTGTGCCGAGCCGGCCTTCGCCCAGGCCGAATCCGCAGAATCCGCCGCCCCCGCCAATGACGAGATCGTCGTCACCGCACAGCGCCGCGAGGAAAGGCTGGTCGATGTTCCGATCTCGGTTTCCGCGATCGGCGAGCAGCGCCTCGAAAATGCGGGCGCGACCACCGTCACCGCGATCGGCACCGTTGTTCCCAATATCCAGATCAACGAGACCGTCGGCAATTCCTGGAGCCCGCTGATCTCGATCCGTGGCCTCGCACCGGCAGGCGATACCAGCCTGGGCCGTGACCAGCCTGTCGGCATCTATATCGATGGCGTGCCCGTCTCGAAATCGACGGGGGCCGCGTTCGACACCGTCGATCTCCAGCGCGTCGAAGTGCTGCGCGGGCCGCAGGGCACGCTCTACGGCAAGAACACGATCGGCGGCGCGATCAATCTCGTCACGCGCAAGCCCAGCGGCGAGTTCGGCGGCCAGCTCCTGCTCGGAATCGGTGAGGACGGGCTCTACACGCAAAGGCTGATGGTGAACGTGCCGACGATCGAAAGCGGGCTCGGCGCGATCAAGATGAAGTTCGGCGTCTCGGGCCGGCAGTTCGGCGGCTTCTACAAGAATAGCGGCCCGGCGCATGGCGATTTCGGCGAGCAGGAACAGGTCGCCGCGCGTGCCGATATCCTGTGGGAACCGACGAGCAACCTGTCGATCGGCTATGCCTATGACATCACCGACAGCAAGGGCACCGGCGTCATGCTGGCGATCAGCGCGCCGGGCCTGATCTCGCCCACGGGATCGCTGAAGGCGCTGTATCCGCTGATCGCCAATTCCATCCATACCGAACGCCCCCGCGGCATCGCGACCGATGCCACCGGCCGCAGCAATTTCAGCGTCCATGGCCATGCCGTGACCGCCGAATATGATGCGGGCGCGACGCCCTTCGGCGAAGTCACGCTCAAGTCGATCACCGCCTGGCGCAATCTCAAGACGCGCAGCAACAGCGATTTCGACGGCACCGTTTCCGATCTGCTGCGCTTCACGCTCGACAATGATTATCGCCAGTTCACTCAGGAATTGCAGGTGATCGGCACGAGCGACGATTTCCGCTACACGCTTGGCGCCTTCTACATGCGCGACAGCTATGGCGTGTACAATCCGCGTTGGTCGGTCCAGCTCGGCGTCAAGAACCGCTTTGATCTGAGCGATCGCGGCGCGCGCAACAAGTCGATCGCCGGCTATGGCCAGTTCACCTGGAGTCCTTCGGCGCTCGACAACCGGCTGGACGTGACCGCCGGCCTGCGCTGGACCAAGGAAACGAAGCGCGTCCGCAACCTGTTCTTCTCGTACAGCAACTATGCGGCCAATCCGGCCAATCCGCTGTCGGGCGTGTTCCAGCGCGATGCGAACGGCAATCCGGTCACGCGCAGCGGCGGCCCCGCTTCGGGTGTGCTGCCCAGCGGCAACGGACCCGGGCCTTACGACCTGATCCCGCTCGAGAACCAGAAATCCTGGTCGCGGCTCACGCCCGAAGCGAGCATCTCCTTCGCGATCCAGCGTGATTTCAACGTCTATGCGCGCTTCGCGACGGGCTTCAAGAGCGGCGGGTTCAACGATACCGCGGCCAACAACTCGGCGTTCAACACGCCCTTCGATCCCGAAAAGCTCACCTCGTTCGAACTCGGCACCAAGGGCATCTTCCTCAATGGACGCCTCAGCCTGAACGCCGCTGTCTATCACAGCATCTACAAGGATTTTCAGGCGGGCGTGTTCGTCCCCGCGCTCATCACCACCAACATCATCAATGCCGGCAAGGCGAGCTATACCGGTTTCGAGCTGGAAGGGCAGGTGCGCCCTGTCGACAATCTCACGCTCAATTTCGGCTATGGCTATGTCGACGCCAAATATGACGAGTTCATCCTGCCCAATGGCCAGGATGTCACGAACAGCTATGTCATCCCGCTCGTGCCCAAGCATAATTTCCAGATCGGCGGGCAGTGGCGCATCCCGATGGGCGAGGTCGACCTGACCCCCAGCCTCAATTATTCCTGGCGCGGTTCGCAGCACAGCAACATCGCGCCCGATCCGCTGACCAAGCGCATCGCCTATGGCCTGCTCGACGGACGCGTCACCCTGGGCGGCATCGATCTCGGCGGCGGGACGGAATTCGAATTCTCGGTCTGGGGCCGAAACCTCACCGACAAGAAATACTGGACCGCCGCGATCAATCTCGGCCTGTTCACCGTCCGCCAATGGGGTGATCCCCGCACCTTCGGCGCCGAGGCCAGGTTGCGTTTCTGATCCTCCGCCATCGCAGCGTCAGGCAGTGGATCGGATGTCACTCGCAGCGGGACCACGCCTGTCGCGCATCGCCTTCGCGTCGCTGTTCGCGACCACGCTGGCGACCGCGATCGGCAATACCGGACTGATCTCGGTGATGCCGACGGTCGGCCGCGAGATCGGCATCTCCGACTTCCTGATCGCCGGCATCTTTTCCCTGTCGGCGCTGATGTGGGCGATCTCCTCACCCTATTGGGCGGGCTTGTCGGATCGGCGCGGCCGCAAGCCGCTGATCCTGGTCGGGCTATGCGGCTTCGTCTTCTCGATGATGGGCTGCGGGCTGGTCGTTCTCGCCGGGCTCGATCGGATGGCGGCGCCCTTCATCGTCTTCCTCGCCTTCCTCATCATCCGCTCCAGCTACGGCATCTTCGGATCGGCGTCGGCCACCGCGGCGCAGGCCTATGTCGCCGATCACAGCAGCGGCGAGGCGCGCGTGCGCGCGATCGCGGCGCTTGGCGGCGCGCTCAGCCTGGGCACGATATTGGGGCCGGCGATGGCGCCATTCCTGATTCTGCCGCCCGCCGGCCTTGCCGGGCCGATGTTCCTGTTCGGGCTGGGCGGCGGCGCGATCCTGCTGCTCGTCGCGGTGGCGCTGCCGCGCGACACGCCGCGACATCTGGCGCAGCCGGGCGAGAATATCGGGATGACGGCGCGCGAGATCTGGCGTGATACGAAGGTGCGCCCATTCCTTGTCTACGGCTTCGTGATCAATTCGGCGCAGGCCGCCAACACCTATACGCTGGGTTTCCTCGTCATCGATCGGCTGGCGCTGCCCCCGGTCGCGGCTCAGGGAGAGATCGGCATCGCGATGGTGGCGGGCGCGGTCGCGGGGCTGGTCGCGCAATGGGGCCTGATCGGGGTCGGTGGCATGATGCCGCGTGCGCTGCTGCGCTGGGGCGCGGCGCTGGCGCTGGCCGGAAACGCGCTGATCGTGTTGCTGCCGGGCTATCCCGCGCTCGTCGCCGCCTTCGCCCTCGTCAATCTGGGCTATGGCCTGGCGCGGCCGGGCTTCAGCGCGGGCGCCTCGCTCATGGCGCCGGATGCCGGGCAGGGGGCGGTGGCCGGCGCGCTGTCGGCGATCGCCGGCGCCGCGATCGTCGTGCCGCCGATCATTGCCGTCATGCTTTATCAATTGTTTCCAGCCGCGCCTTTCATCGTTCTTGCCGGATCGCTGGCGGCGTTGCTCGTCTACACGTTGATTACGCCGACATTGGCGGAATTCCGCGCTTCAGCACCATCGATCGTTTCCTGTGAGCGATAGTTTGTGCGCGGTGGTTGCCTTGTGGCGGCGGGGAACGGCGCGGTATTCTCGGGAAGAAGGATCGGATGGGCGGTGGAGCCGAAACGGCCGGCCCAGCCCGACATCAGCAGGAGAGTGAGTTTCATGGATCGCTATCTCGTCATTTCGTCCGACGGCCATGCGGGCCTGCCGCCCGAACGCTATCGCGACTATCTGGAGAGCAGATACCATGCGCAGTTCGACGAGCGCGTCGCGCGCGAGATCAAGATGCGCGAGGAGCATGAGAAGCTGTTCCTGCTCGACGATTTCAACACCAAATGGCGCGCCCGCGTCGGCGACGGACTGGAGGGCGCATGGGATCCCGTGATCCGCAACCGCGTGCTCGATCATGACGGCGTCGCGGCGGAGGTGCTGTTCCCCGACGGCATCACCGAGCGCAACGCGCCACCCTTCGGCGCCGATGTCGGGCTGCGCCCCTTCGGCGTCGATCCCGAACTGCAATGGGCAGGCGCACGGGCGCATAATCGCTGGCTCGCCGAATTCTGCAGCGAGGATCCGGTGCGGCGCATCGGCCTGGCGGTGATCCCCGCGCTCTACGATGTCGAGGCGAATCTGAAGGAGATACGCTGGGCGCGAGAGGCCGGGTTGAAGGGCGTGTTCCTGCCCGCGATCATGGACGGCTACGCCATGTACAACCACCGGAAATATTATCCGATGTGGGATCTGCTGCAGGAACTGAACATGCCTGTTCATTTCCATTCGGGCGGCGCGCCGGCCTATGACACCAGCCAGCCCGGCTGGATCGGGACCTATCTGTCCGAATATGCCTTCTGGCTGACGCGGCCGATGTGGACGATGATCTTCGGCGGCGTGTTCGAGCTTTATCCCCGGCTCAACGTCGTCTTCACCGAGGCCGGCGGCGAATTCTGGTTCCCCTGGATGATCGAGCTGATGGATGTGCGCGCCTCGGTGAAGCACACCAGCGGCAAGCTGGGCGATTACAATTCGAACCTGACGATGAAGCCCAGCGAATATTTCGCGCGCAACATCCATGTCGGTTGTTCGGCGCTGCCCGACGAGGAAACGACCGAGGCCTATTACAAGATCGGCATCGACCGCATCATGTGGGGCACCGACTATCCGCACCCAGAGGGTACGTGGCCGGCAACGCTGGACAAGATGACGATCAGCCTGGGCGGCCTACCCGATACGGATATCCAGAAGATGTTGGCCGGCAATGCGCTGAACGTCTACGACGTCGATACGGACGGGCTCTGGGCGCTCGCCGCGAAGATCGGTCCCCAAAAGGCGCAGTTCGAAAAGCGTGCCGCCTGAACGCGAGCGGCTGTCGGGCCGTGCGCGTCCCGGCCTCTCGCGTTTCGATCCTCAATATCCCGATTTGTCGCGTATCGTGAACAATCGCGACGGATCGGGATTTCCATCCGCCCCGGACCCGACTAGCCTTTCCCGCAACGCCGCGCTCGACGCGGCATGGCAGGGGATGCGGCCGGTGACGTGGCGAGGGATCGAGGAGTTTCTGGCGGTCGTCGATACCGGCAGCTTCACCGCCGGAGCGGAGGCGCTGGGCGTTTCCAAATCCTATGTCAGCAAGATGGTGAGCGAGCTGGAGGCGCGCGTGAACGCGCAGCTTCTCGTCCGCACGACGCGGCGGCTGTCGCTCACCGCCGCGGGGGACGTGTTCCATCAGCGCTGCCAGGAAATGCGCGCCTCGCTCGTCGATGTCGAACGCCAGATGGCGCAATTCCAGGAACGTCCGGTCGGACGGCTGCGCGTGGGGCTGAGCGATATCTTCGGCGTCAGCTATATGTCGTCGATCGTCGCCGATTTCAGCGCCCGGCATCCCGACATCTCGGTCGAGGTCGTCGCCTATCTGCGCGAAAGCGAACTGGTGCAGGAACAGTTCGACGTCGTCATCCGCTATGGCCGGCTCAACGATTCAAGCCTCAAGGCGCGGCTGTTCGGCTTTCTCTCCTACTGTTTGTGCGCGTCGCCCAACTATGTCGCGCAGCATGGCTGGCCGTCCTCGCCGGCCGAACTGGCCGGCCATTCCTGCCTGACCGATCTGGGCGGGCACTTCCATTTCAACGACGACGATGCGGCGAACGGCCGGGTCAGGGTGTCTGGCAACTGGAAAAGCAACAGCGGCCTCGCGCTGGCGTCGGCGGCGCGGCATGGCATCGGCATCGCGCAGATCCCGATCAGCGTGATCCGCGACGACCTGCGCGAAGGGCGGCTGGCCGCGCTCGACGAGGAATGGGCCTATTATGACAAGGAGGTCTGGGCGGTGTTCTCGCCAGGCATGATGCCGGCCGCGACCCGCGCCTTCATCGATCATCTGGCGGTCAGCTTCGAACATCGCAAGCTGCGCCCCTGGATGGAGCCGGCGATGAGCGCGCTCGCCAGCCATCTGCACCGTAGCAGATAGGATGTTTTGAGCCGGATTGTGCATCACCGCGCACAGTGCGTCCCCATCGGGGCGCTTCCGTGTCCGGCCCGAGCGGCTATGCTGATCGTAGAAGGACCGGTGCAAAGCCGGCCGATGGGAGAATAGGATGGTGGTTCAGCGTTTCCCGATGGGCATCCCGTTCGGCTGGTTCTTCGTCAGCTATAGCGACGAGATCGCTGTGGGCGAGGTGAAGCCGCTCCACTATTTCGGTCGAGACCTGGTGATCTTCCGCGGCGAATCCGGCGATGTCGGCCTGCTCGACGCCTATTGCCCGCATCTCGGCGCGCATATGGGACATGGCGGCACGGTTGATGGCGACAAGCTGCGCTGCCCTTTCCATAGCTGGGCGTTCCGCCCCGACGGCTTCTGCGTCGATATCCCCTATGCCAAGGCGATCCCGCCGATCACCAAGCGCGAACCGATCGCGCGGCCCTATCCCGTGGTCGAGAAGAACGGGGTCGTCTGGGCCTGGTATCATCCCGATCGCATCGAGCCGACCTTCGACGTGATCGAGCATGCGCCCTTCACCGAAAGCGGCTGGAGCGCGCCGGTTCGCCGTTTCTGGGCCTTCTCCAGCAATCCGCAGGAGATCGCGGAGAACGGCGTCGACCTCGCGCATTTCGAATATGTCCACAAGATGGAGGCGGTGCCCGAGGGCAAGACAGCCTATGACGGGCATATCCGCCGTAGCGATGCGCAGGGCGAGCGGGTGATTTCGCTTCCCGACGGTACGACGAAGATCATCCCGTCGAGCGTCAGCACGATCCAGAACGGCGCCGGACAGAAATTCACGCAGTTGAAGGGCGTGGTGACCCTGTCGCTGATGGTGCTGGCGACGCCGGTCGAGGCCGATCAGGTCGAACTGCGCTTCTGTTTCACTTTCCCCGAGACGCCGGAGGGCTCGCCCGAGCACAAGGCGGCGCTCATCGCGATCGAATATACCTGCGGCCAGAGCGGGGTCGAGGGCGACATTCCGATCTGGCACAACAAGATCCATCGCGCTCGCCCGCTGCTGTGCGACGGCGACGGCCCGATCCTGCGCTTCCGGCGCTATTTCGAGCAATTCTATACCGAGGGTGACACACCGCGGCAGATGGCCGCGGTCTAGCGCCCAATAACCAACAAGGACGATCGGCACGCGGACGACAGGTTCGCGTGGTCGGAGAGTCATGGCCCGCAAAGGAGAGACGATATGGTCAAGCTACGCTATGTTCAGGGTCCGGTCGCGACGCCGCAATCGGGCGGCCTCAACAACACCGTCCGCACCGTGCGCGCGCTGTACGAAACCGATGCGGAGATCGCGCGCGCCTTGCTGCCGCAGCCGCTGGTGCCCGCCGCGCGGCCTGAGATCTTCCTCCAGTTCGCGCATGTCGCGATGCATGTGACGCCGGAGACGACGGTCGAGATCGGCGCGCTGACCCTGGGCGTGATGTGCGATTACGAGGGCACGCGCGGCGGCTATGTCTTCCACATGGCGATGGAGGGCGAGACCGTCGTCACCAGCGGCCGCGAACGCTTCGGCGAACCCAAGAAGATCGCGGAAACAACGTTCGACAAGAATGGCGACCATGTCCGCGCCACCTGTTCGCGCCACGGCATCACCTATTTCGAGGTGGAGGGCACGATCGGCGCGGACCAGGGCAAGCCCGATCCGTTCGAGGAATATTTCTACTGCTACAAGGGCCTCCCCTCGATCACCACGCCCGGCGAATTCGACGGCGACGTCTATCTGACGCGGCTCAACTGGAAGCGGAACTATAGCCGCCATCATGCTTTCGATGGGGCGATCCGCTTCCATGAATCGGCCTATGATCCGATCGTCGACGTGCCGGTCCGGCGGATGTTGAGCCTCGATTATGTCGAGGGCGCGACCAACACCAGCGGGCAGTTGCTGCGCACCGTGCCGTCCGAATGGATCGCGCCCTTCTGGGTGCAGCGCAACGACGCGCCGTCCAATCCCGGCGTCGAGATCGCGCTTGCCGAAGCGAAGGCGGCCTGATGCGCGATTTCGCGGATCGCGTCGCGGTGGTCACGGGCGGCGCCAGCGGCGTCGGCCGTGCATTGTGCGAACAATTGGCGCGGGCGGGGGCGAAAGTGGTGCTCGCCGATATCGATCAGGCCCGGCTCGATGCCGTATCGGCAGAGATCGCGGCCGACACCGGCGCCGACGTTACAGGCATCCGTGTCGACGTCACCAAGGCGGATTCGGTCGAGGCGCTTGCGGATGCGATCTGGGCGCGGCACGGTGCGGTCCATCTGCTGTTCAACAATGCGGGGGTGGGGCTGGGTGAGGCGCAGCGCGCGATCTGGTCCTTGCCCGCCAATGACTGGCATTGGGGTTTCGACGTCAATCTGTTCGGCGTCGTCCACGGCATCCGCGCCTTCGTGCCGCGCATGCTGGCCTCGGGCGAGGAGGGGGTGGTGATCAACACCTCCTCGTCGAACGGCGGGCTGCGGTCGCTGCCCAATACGCCGATCTATGCCGCGTCCAAGGCGGCGGTCACCAGCGTCAGCGAAGTGCTCTACCAGCAATTGCTGCGCGAGGGCGATCGTGTCCGTGCAGCGGTGCTCTTTCCCGGGCCGCATGTCGTCAACACTTCGATCCTCGCGTCCAACCGCAATCGCCCCGCCGATTACGGTGCGACCGACGGCAACAAGCCGGCTTATGAGACGATGGAGGATCTTGTTCGCACCACCGGCCTCAAGATGGCGCTGACCGAGCCGGAGGAAGTCGCATCCTTCGCGCTGGAGGGCATTCGCGAGGGCCGTTTCTGGCTGCTGCCCGAAAGCGAGGATGGCGACGGCAAGCTGCGCGACAGGATTTCGGAACTGCTGGCCAGGGCCAATCCCGTATCGGCATGGTGAGGCGGATGATTTGAAGAGGGAAACGCGCAACGATGGCTAGCAATGCGGTGCGGGACGTGACAACGACGACGAACGGAGCCTATCGCTGGTATGTCGCGGGCGTTCTCTCGCTCGCCTATTGTTTCAGCGCGATCGATGCGCGCGTGCTCACCTTGCTGGTGGTGCCGATCAAGCAGGATCTCGGCCTCACCGATTTCCAGATCAGCCTGCTCCAGGGCTTCGCCTTCGCGCTGCTCTACAGTGTCGCTGCGATACCGATCGGCCGTTTTGTCGATACCAGCCGCGCGCGCACCCGCATCATCGTCGGGGGCGTCGTGCTCTGGTCGATCATGACGATGGCGTGCGGGCTGGCGCGCAGCTTCGGCCAGCTCTTCGCCGCGCGGATCGGCGTGGGCGTGGGGGAAGCGACGCTCAGCCCCACCGCCTATTCGCTGATCAGCGACTATTTCGATTCGAAGCGGCGGGCGCTCGCGATCAGCGTCTACGCCATCGGCTATCCGATAGGGGGCGGGCTCGCGCTCATCATCGGCGGGGTCTTGCTGCAATATTTCACCGGAACCGGCGGCATCACATTGCCCGTGATCGGCGCGCTGGCGCCGTGGCAGGCGGTGTTCGTCGTTGTCGGCCTTCCCGGTGCGATCATCGCGGGCCTGCTGATGACGGTGCGCGAGCCCGAAAGACGCGAACTGGCGAAGGGCTATGAGGGGCGGACGCTGCCCTTGTCGGGTGTCGTCGCCTATCTCCGTCAGCATTGGCGGCTCTATGGCATGCTGATCGGTTCGATTTCGCTGATCGGCATGCTCTCGATCGGCGTGACCTTGTGGTATCCGACATTCCTGATCCGCACCTACAAGATGTCGGTCACCGATGTCGGCCTGTATTACGGCACGGTGATGCTGATCTGCGGAACGATCGGCACGCTCGGTGGCGGCTGGCTATCGGGCCGGCTGATGCGCGCGGGGCGGCGCGACGCCAATATGCGGATCGTACTGATGACGACGATCCTCAAGGCATTACCGTTGATCGTCGGACCACTGATGCCCTCGCCGGCGCTTGCGTTGGGTTTCATGGCCGTCGGAACATTGATCGGCCAGGGCGCGCAGGGCGTGATCATCGCGGCGATCCAGGATGTGACGCCCAATCAGCTTCGCGGGCAGGTGATGGCGTTGACCCTGTTGTGCGTGAACCTGATCGGGCTTGGGCTGGGCGCCAGCTTCATCGCGGCGATCACCGATTTCGGCTTCGGCGACGAAGGCGCGCTGCGCTATTCCATCTCGCTCGCCGGTGCGGTGCTGCTGCCCTGCATCATCCTGCTGATCGCTGTCGGCATGCCTGTCTATCGCCGCGCTCTTGAGCGCATGGCGGCGGACGAGGCTCAGGATCAAGCGTCGGTATAACGCTCGCGCAGCACCGTCTTCTGGATCTTGCCCATCGCGTTCTTGGGCAGCGCATCGACGAAGTGGATCCGGCGCGGCTGCTTGAAGCGGGCGAGCTGCTCGGCGAGCGCCGCCTTCAGCGCGTCGCCATCGGCGAAGCCGGGATCGCGCGGCACCACCACGGCGACGACCGCTTCGCCCAGATCGGGATGGGGCACGCCGATCACCGCCGATTCACGGACCTGCGCCAGTTCGTCGAGCGCTGTCTCCACTTCGGCGGGATAGATGTTGAACCCGCCCGAAATGATCAGGTCCTTGGCGCGGCCGACGATCGAGACATAGCCGCGCGCGTCGATGAAGCCGAGATCGCCCGAAATGAAATGACCGCCGCGAAACTCCGCCTCGGTCTTTTCGGGCATCCGCCAATAACCCTTGAACACATTGGGGCCGGCGATCTCGATCACGCCGATCTCGCCCTGCGGCAGCACCACGCCGCTTTCGGGGTCGGCGATGCGGATGCTCACGCCCGGCAGCGGCTGGCCGACCGTGCCCGCGACGCGATCCCCGTCATAGGGGTTGGACGTGTTCATGTTGGTTTCGGTCATGCCATAGCGTTCGAGGATGGCATGGCCCGTCCGCTCGCTGAATTCACGGTGGATATCTGCGGAGAGCGGCGCCGAACCCGAGACGAACAGCCGCATGTGCGAAACCAGCGCGCGATCGAAGCCCGCCTCGCCAAGCAGCCGGATATAGAAGGTCGGCACGCCCATCATCACCGTCGCGCGCGGCAGCGCGTTCATGATCGCGCTGACGTCGAAACGCGGCAGGAACAGCATCGACGCGCCCGCCGCCAGCACGACATTGGTCGCGACGAACAGGCCATGGGTGTGGAAGATCGGCAGCGCATGCAGCAGCACATCGGCGCCGGTGAAGCGCCAATATTCGCGCAGCGTGAAGGCGTTGGAGGCGAGATTGTCGTGGCTCAGCATCGCTCCCTTGGAGCGGCCGGTAGTGCCGGAGGTGTAGAGGATCGCGGCCAGGTCGTCGTCGTCGCGCGGTACGGTCTCGAATGTGCCTTCGCAATCGGCGGCGATCGTGGCGAGCGAGCCGCCGCCCGCATCGTCCAGCGTCTCGACGCGCGCCACGCCGGCTGCCGCCGCGAGCGCGCGGATCGCTTCGGCCTTGGCGGGATCGCAGACGAACAGCGCGGGTTCGGCATCGCGCATGAAATAGTCGAGTTCGCCGCTGGTATAGGCGGTGTTGAGCGGCAGGAAGACCGCGCCCGCGCGCAGGCAGCCGAGATAGAGCATCAGCATGTCGATGCTCTTTTCCGTCTGCACCGCAACGCGGTCGCCCGGGGTGACGCCCAATGCGACGATGGCATTGGCGTAGCGGGCGGATCGCGCGGCGAGATCGGCATAGCTGACGATGCCGCCGCCGGGCAGCGTCGCGAAGGGACGTTCGCGATCCTCCGGGAAACAATCCGCGAGCCGCGCATAAAGATTGGTCATCGTCGATTCCTCGCCATCGCGCGTGCGGTGGGTTTCGTCAGTGGCCGCATCGTCGCGCGGAACGGATCGCCCAATATCACGGCGCCGTCATTGGCATAGGCTTCATGATAGGTTTCGATGTTCGCAAGATCGTAGAGATAATTGACCATCAGTCCCGCGCTCTGCCGCATGCCGTTGGCGGACGTGTCGCCCATCCAGTTCAGCCGTTCAAGTCGCGCGCCGTTGCCAAGGTGGAAACGCGCGACGGGATCGACCGGCCGGTTGTCGGCGGTTCGGGCGGTGGTGAAATACTCGATCGCCCGTGCGGTCAGGCTCGCGCGTGCCTCTTCGTCGAAATCGTCCGATTTGCAGGCTTCGGCCAGCGCCGGATCGCTCTTGCCGAGCCACGCGATGAAGCCCGGAATTGGTGACAGGGTCACGAAACAGTCGAGGCCGGGCAAGTCGCGTTTCAGATCGGACGCGACCTGCTTGATCAGGAAATGCCCGAACGACACACCCTTTAGCCCGGGTTGGCAATTGCTGATCGAATAGAAGACTGCGGTGTCGGCATCGGCCGACGCCATGGGAGCACGCGCGGGATCGAGCACCGCCTGGATCGCATCGGGCATGCCGCGCGTCAGCGCGACCTCCACGAAGATCAGGGGTTCGTCGGGCATGGCCGGATGGAAGAAGGCGAAACAGCGTCGGTCGGGCGGATCGAGCCGGCTCCGCAGATCGTTCCAGTCGCGGATATGGTGGACCGCTTCGTACCGGATCACGCGTTCGAGCAGGCTGGCTGGCGACGACCAGTCGATCTGCCGCATCGTCAGGAAGCCGCGATTGAACCAGGATTGCAGCAGATGGAGCAGGTCGGCGTCGACGGCATCGAGCGTGCCGCCCGCGCTTCTCGCTGCGCGCAGGAGATCGGCGCGCATCCCGACCAGTGCGGCGGTGCCGCCCGGCGCGAGGTTGAGCCTGCGGAAGAGTTCCTGTCGCGGCGCCTCGACGGCCTGCGCCAGCGCCGGCAACGCCGATGGTCCGTCAGCCTTGTAACGTGCCCATGCCGCATCGAGCGCGGTCGCGCCGGTGTCGAAGCGTTCCGCCAGCAGGCGGAAAAAGGCGAGGCGCTCGTCGGTCGTCGCCCCGGCATAGATTTGCAGCAATTCGGTCGCGATCAGTACGCCTGATGCCTCGCCGCGTCCCGACAACAGGCTGTGCGCCAGCCTTTCCAGCTGCATCGCATGCGATCCGGATCCGCTGGTGCGCCGTGCGAATGCGCCGGCCGCATATCGGCGCAGAAGGTTGCGGCCCTGGCGGGTGACGCCGTCGATCAGCCTTGGCAGCGCGATGCGTATCACGCGTGGATCCCGAACCGCTCCGCCACACGCGCGATGAAATTCTCCGGCAGCGGCTGCGCCCGGCGTTGCTTAAGGTCGAAGCAAACGGTGCGCGCGGCGAGCGCGGCGCACAGGCGATCCTCGGTGCGTTCGAACATGCGATATTCGATGCCGACCGACGTGCGGCCGATGCTCGTCACGCGGCCGTCGATCCTGACCAGCGCGCCGGCGGCCAGTTCCGAACGATAATCGATCTCGTGGCGGACATCGGCCCAGCCGCGATGTTCGAGCATGTCCTGCGCGGGGGCATGGCCGAGCGTCGCGAACAGATGATAGGTCGCGTCATCGAACATGCCCAGATAATGGCGTGTCGTCAGATGTCCCATCGCGTCGCATAGCCAGGGATGGACGACGGCGAAGCCGCAATCGATCGGATGGCCTTCAGCCATGGCTGCCGATTTCCCAGCCGTGCGGCGCCAGATGTGCCTCGGCGAAACCGCGTGGCGTTTCTTCTAGCGGCATCGCCAGGCTGTCGTTCCAGCGATTGAAGAAGCCGTAGAGCGCGATCGCGGACAGCAGTTCCACGATCTGCCCGTCATCATAATGCGCGGCCAGTTCGGCATAGGCCTGGTCGGTGACGCCCGAAGGCGACTGGCCGGCGAGCATCGCGAAGCGCAATGCGCTGCGTTCCGCGTCGGTGAAGAGCGGACTGCGCTCGAAATCCCAGACCGCGTCGATCCGGGCGCTGTTCCCGCCATGCGCCGCGTTGCTCGCCGTGTGCGCGGCGCAATAGCGGCAGCCCGCCGCCATGCTCGCGACATGGCCCGCGAGATATTTCAGTTCGAGCGGCACGGCGCCGGTCGCCATGACGGCATTCCACAGGCCCAGCGTCGCGCCCAGGATCGCCGGTCGGTGGCCCAGTGTGGCGACGCTGCCGGGCAGTTCGGCGAAATGCTCGAGGAACGGCGCGACATCGATGCCTTTCGCCCCGAGCGCATCGGCATCCAGCAATTGCATGCGGCCCATTGGTCAGCCCTCCCACTCGGCATTGCCATCGACGCCGATGATCTGCGCGGTGATGTGGCGCGCGGCATCGGATGCGAGGAACCAGGCCATCTCGCCGATCTCGCTCGGCTGGATCTTGGTCCGCATCGAGATATAGCCCAGCGCCTCGGCCTCGATTTCGGCGACGGGGCGCTGCAGGCGTTCGGCGGCGCGCGCCATTAGTCCGCGCATGCGTTCGGTGTCCATGAAGCCGGGGCGGATGGCGTTGACGCGGATGCCGGCCGGGCCGAATTCGCGCGCGACGTTCCGGGTCAGCCCTTCCAGCGCCCATTTCGACGCGACATAGGCCGATCGGCCCGGCAGGCCGGTGACGGTCGACGCGGTCGAGATGTTGATGATCGCGCCTTCGCCCGTCGCGCGCATCGCCGGTGCGACCGCATGGATGGTATGGAACGCGCCATGGACGTTGACCGCGAAGCAGCGTGCCCATTCGTCCGGATCGTTGGTTTCGATGCCGCCGATCGGGCCGGCGACGCCGGCATTATTGATCAGTACCGAAATCGGCCCGACGCGATCGATCATCGCCGCCACGGCCGCCGGATCGGCGACGTCGGTGCGGCTGGTGACGATGCCCGGCAGCGCGGCCGCGATGCTGTCCAGCGCGGCCTGATCGACGTCGCAGACGATGACGCGATCGCCGCGCGCATGGAAAAGCTCCGCGATGGCGCGCCCGATGCCCGATGCGCCGGCCGTGACGAGTATCGATCTGCCGCTCATGCCGCTGCCCTCCGTTCGATCCGTGTTGCGGTTTCGTCGAGTGTGCCGTCGTCGGAGACCACGACGCCGTAGATTTCGCGCGCGCGCGCAGGGCTGATCAGGCCGCCCGCGACGTCGTCCGCAACGCGATTTGCCGGGCGTTCGCGCGGGTCGCCATAACCGCCGCCGCCGCACGAGATCGCGACGATGCGTTCGCCGTCCCGGATATGCACCTGCGCACAGGCATCGAGTGGGCCGTGCGTGCCGTCGCGCCGGATCAGATATTGATCGGCGCCGCCACCGGGCTGGCCGCCGCGCACGCCCGCCGGCAAATTGACATGCCCGTCGGACAGATAGCCGATATCCATGCCCGCGCCGACCGGGCCGAACTCGACGATGGTCGAGGGCGCGCCATTCTGCGTGCCCGCGCCTTCGCTATCGGTGACGAAACCGCGCCGGTGGACGATGATCGGTTGCGACAATTCGGCCAGTTCGACGCCGTCGATGCAGCACAGCCCGGCATTGCCGACATGGCCGATCGTCCACCAGGCGTCGCTGGCCGGGCTCGCGGCGCCGCCGCTCATCGCTAGGAATATCTGGTTGACGAAGGGGCGGCCGGTGCGCGGATCGATGCCGGAGACCACGCCCGCCGAAGGCGCGATCACCGATCCCACTTCCGCCATGCCGATGCCCTCGCCCAGCCCGGCAAGCGCGGTCTGGACGCTGTTGGCGGCACGGTCGGCGATGTTGGTGGTCGCGGCCGAGCAGGAAAAGGGATGGGTCGGTATCCCGGCGATACAGCCCTCGCGCAGCTTCACGTCGATCCGCCGGAACGATCCGGCGTTTTTCGGCACGTCATGATCGATGCTGTTGAACACGCCGATCATCGCCGCGGTGCGCGCGCAGGCTTCGGACAGGTTCATGCCGCAGGGCAGGCAATCGGGATTGTCGGCCATGTCGACCGCGACGCGGCCAGCCGCCGGATCGACATCGACGGTCGCGGTGATCTTCAATCCTTCGGCGGGCAGCCCGGGAAAGGGATCGTGCGTGCTCGATCCGGTCACGCGGCCGGCGGGCAGCCTGCCGATCGCATCGGCCATCCGTGCTTCCGAATAATCGAACCACTGTGCGGCGAATGCTTCCAGCCGGTCCCAGCCGATCTCCGCCGCCAGTTCTCCCAGCGCTTTTTCGCCGATCCGCGCCGCGCCGACGGTGGAGAGATAATCGCCCCGCCATTGATGAGGCACGCGGATGCGCAATTCGCACATGCGGATGATGTCGTCGATATCGCGTCCGTCGCGCTGGACCTGTACGGCGGGAAACAGGAGAGCGCCCTCATGATAGACGTCGCGTGCTTCCGCCATGTACGTCGTCGGCTGGCTGTTGCCGATATCCGCCTGATGCGCCTTGGCGAGAACGGTGAAGCGATGCCGCCCCTCCGCGTCCATCACCGGCACGATCACACTCAGATCGGCGGGGTGCGAGCAGCCATGATAAGGCGAATTGTGCAGGAACGCATCGCCCGCGCGCAGCCCCGGATGAAACTGCTTCATGCTGCGCGCCATCATGTCGGGGCCGGAGAGGACATGGATGGGCAGGCTGTCAGCCGCGGTCAGAAGATCGCCGTCGCGCGTCAGCAGGCAGCAGGAAAAGTCGCGCGCGCGGTTGATCACGCCGGAGCGGCCGGTGCGGAGCAAGGTGTTGGACATCTTGCGGACCACGCCGTCCAGCCGGCTGCGCAGCACCGCCATTTCTGCGCCGTTCATCGGTTTGTCGGTCATCTCTCAGGCCTCGATCAGGATCGAGCCGTCGGCCGTCCGGCGAAAGCGGGCCGGCGGATCGACGACGATGGTGGTGAAGGCGGATTCGATCAGCGCCGGGCCGGCCACGGGCTGTTCGGCGGCCATGGCATCCCAGCGCAGCACCGGGGTCTCGATCCAGCCATGGCCGGAGAAATAGACCGGCCGCGACCGCGCTTCGCCGGTCGCCTCGGGGTCACCCTTCAACCGGAAAGCGGCGCCGGACCGCGCGGGACAGGATACGCGCGCGCGCAGCCCGATCAGTTCCACGGCGGAGCTTTCGTCGCGGATGGTGAAGAGCTGTTCGTGCGTCGCATCGAAAGCCGCCCGGAAGCGCGCGACATCGTCCTCGGTGGCGAAGGTGGCGCTGTCGAGCGGCACGTCGATATCCCATGCCTGCCCTTCATAACGGGCTTCCGCCACATAGCTGATCGATCCGGCGCGTTGCGCCCGCTCGATAAAGGCTTCGGCCTGACGCCGGACATCGGCGATCGCCTTGTCCGCGCGATCCAGATCGAAGGATGCGGTCGATGCGAAAGTGGTGACCGCGAACTCCGCCGCGATGTCGGACATCATCGCACCCGCCGCGCTCATCGCGGCGCCGGTTTCGGGGATCAGCAGTTCGCGGCAGCCGAGCCGCCGGGCGATGAACACCGAATTGAGGCCGGCGGCACCACCGCCGCCGATCAGCACGGCCTGGCCGGGATCGATGCCTTGATTGACCGTCATGTCCTGAATCGCCTGCACCATATTCTCGGTGGCCAGATCGAGGATGCTCCACGCGGCGTCCTCAACGCTGGTGCCGAGCCGGTCCGCGACGTCGCGGGCGATCGCAGCGCGCGATGCATCGCCGTCGAGCCGCATCGCACCGCCCAGGAAATAATCGGGATCGACATAGCCGAGCGCGACACAGGCGTCGGTCACGGTCGGGCGCGTGCCGCCACGTCCATAGCAGGCGGGACCGGGCGTCGATCCCGCGCTTCCCGGGCCAACGCGGAGCAGGCCCGCCGTATCGACGGTGGCGATGCTGCCGCCGCCGGCGCCGACGCTCTTCACGTCCACCGAGGGATAACCCGCCAGATGACCACGATAGGGCTCGCCGATCCACAGGTCTCGCGTCATCGGGATGCGGCCGTCGCTGACCAGGCTGATATCGTAGGTGGTTCCGCCGGTATCGGCGACGATCGCGGTGCGCCATGCACCTTCGCGTCCCGCATAATGGCGCCCCGCGACGGGCGCCATCGATGGGCCGGAGTTGATCACGCGGATCGGCGCGGCGGCGACTTCGCTCGCTTCCACCATGCCCCCCGCGCTGGTCAGAACCATCACCTTGCCGCCGAAGCCCGCCTCGGCCAGCCGCGCGGTCAGGCCGCCCAGATAATGCGTCATCAGCGGTTTGAGCGACGCGTCGATCGCGGCCGAGGATGCGCGGCGGAATTCGCGCAATGTGGGATTGACCGCATGCGACAGGCTGTAGGGAGTGCCGGGCAGATGTGTTTCGATCAGCTCGCCGACGCGGCGTTCATGCGCCGGATTGATCGTCGACCAGAGCAACGCCACCGCGACCGCTTCCACTCCCGTCTCGCCGATGCGGCGCAGCGTCTCGACCAGCGCGGCCTCGTCGAGCGGCGTCATCACGACGCCGTCTGCTCCGATGCGCTCGTCGGCCTCGAATGTCAGTGCGCGCGGCACGAAGGGGGCGGGATAGGGGATGGTGTGGTTGAAGGGCTCGGTGCGGCCGCCTTCGCGGAACAGCAATATGTCCCGGTGGCCGCGCGTGACGATCAGCGCGGTGCGCGCCGTGCGCCCGGTGATGATCGCGTTGATCGCATGGGTGGTGCCGTGGATGAAGCTGTCGCAGCGGCCGAGCAGTTCGGCCAGGCTCAGCCCGCGCGTGGAAGCCGCGCTGCGCAGCGCGTCGAGCACGCCGACGACGGGGTCGGACGGCACGGTCGATGCCTTGTGCAGCGTGATCGAGCCGTCATCGTCCTCGACGATCAGATCGGTGAAAGTGCCGCCGGTATCGGTTGCGAGACGCATGATCGTTCCGTCAGAAGGCGACCGAGTCGCCGCCCTTGAGGCCGAGCATCTCGCGCGCCTCCGCGGGGCTTGCGATCTCGATGTCGAGCGAATCCAGGATGCCGCGGATCTTGCGGACCTGCTGGGCATTGCTGGTCGCGAGTTCGCCGCGTCCGATATAGAGGCTGTCCTCCAGCCCGACGCGGACGCTGCCGCCGACGAGCGCGCATTGCGTCAGGAACTTCATCTGCGGCCGGCCGACGGCGAAGCAGGACAGCATGTAATCGTCGCCGAACAGACGGTCCGCCGTCTGCTTGAACAGCATGAAATTCTCGAGATCGGCGCCGATCCCGCCAAGGATGCCGAAAATCCCCTGGATCAGGAACGGGGGCTTGATCAGTCCCAGATCCGCGAAATGCTTCACATTGTAGAGGTGGCCGATATCGTAGCATTCATATTCGAAGCGCGTGCCATGGCCCTGGCCAAGCTCGACCATGATCCGTTCGATCAGCGCGAAATTATGGTTCGCGGGAAAGCGCTTGGACCCGAGCATCAGCTCGCGTTCCCAATCGTGCTTCCAGTCGAACTTGTCGGCGAGCGGCCAGAATCCGAAGTTCATGGAGCCCATGTTGAGCGATGTCATTTCCGGGCTGGCGCGCAGTGGTCCGGCCAGCCGATCCTCCTCGCTGAAGCCGGGGGCACCGCCGGTGGTGATGTTCACCACGGCGTCGGTCGCCTGTTTGATGCGCGGCAGGAACTGCATGTAGAGTTCTGGATCGGGCGAAGGCCGTCCATCACGCGGATCGCGGGCATGCAGGTGCAGGATTGCCGCGCCCGCCTCGACCGCCTCGATCGATTGTTCGGCGATTTCATCAGGTGTGATCGGCAAATGCGGAGACATCGATGGCGTGTGGATCGATCCGGTGACGGCACAGGTGATGATTGCCTTGTTCGTTCGGCGCATGGGGCAGCTCCCTGTTTCGGGTTCAGTGGACGGCGTTGGCCGTGATGGTTCGTGCGAAAGGATTGCGGCTGGCGAGGGCGGCGAGGGTACCGATGATCGCGATCACGGACAGGATGATGACCAGCGCCGTCGCCAGGTGCAGCGGCCCGCCGAGCAGATCGGCGGTCAGCCCCACCAGCGGCGGCCCGCAGCCGATGCCGATCAAAGTGGTGCAGGCGAGGAATATGGCGGTGACGACGCCGCGCAGCCGGTCCGGGGTCAGCATCTGTACGCCCGCCAGGCTTGCCGGCGCCCCCAGCGTCATGAAGAAATTGAGCAGGCCGAGCAGGACGAGCGACATGGTGAAGTCCGTCGTCGATACGAAGGTGAGGAGCACAAGCATGCCGCCGATCAAGCTCGCGATCATCACCGGCGCGGCGGGCGAGGCGAAACGTCGGGCCTGGAAGATGTCGGTCAATATGCCGCCGCACAGATGGCCGAGCGGCGCACCGATCAGGATCACGCTGCCCACCGCCAGACCGGCCTGTGACGGCGTCAGCGCGAAGAAGCGGACATAATAGGACGGCGTCCAGGCACTGAACGACTGAACGACGAGCACGACCGAGGCGGCTGCCGCCATGTGAAGGACATAGGCCGCACGGTGCCGGCGCAGATAGGCGAAGGCCTCGGCCATGCCGGGGCGCACCGCCGTGGTTTCGGCGCGCTGCGGTTCGCGCACCGTCAGCAGCAGCGCCGCCAGTGCGATGCCCGGCAGCGCCATGAGCACGAACGTGCCCTGCCACGGCGCGAGCAGCCCGAGGCCGGGCATGTGCAGCCCGCCGGTGGCGACGAGCGCCGCCAGTAACGCGCCGCCGCCGACCAGCGCCATGCTCTTGCCCAGCGACGCGCCCGTCGTGAACAACGAAACCGCGCGGCCAAGCTGATGGCGGGGGAAATAGGCGGCGAGCAGCGACATCGCGGCGGGCACCAATGCCGCCTCGCCGAAGCCGACGCCGATCCGTGCCAGGAAAAGCGATCCGAACGAATTGGCGAGCCCGCACAAGGCTGTCGCCAGGCTCCAGATCAGGATGCCGGCGATGATCAGGTTACGGCGATTGACCCGGTCCGCCATCCGGCCCAGCGGCACGGCGGCGACCGTATAAAGGATGACGAAGCCAGTGCCTTGCAGCAGGCCGAGCTGCGCGTCGCTGACGCCCAGATCGGCCTTGAGCGGTTCCATCACCAGGCTCATCAGGAAACGATCCACGAACGACAGCAGATGCGCCGCCGCCATCAGCAGCGCGACATACCAGGCATAGCCGCTTGCCCGTATGGCGAGGGGCGCCTGTGTCGCCATCAGCCGATCGCCGCCGAAATGCCTTCATCGGCAAGCCAGGTCGCACCATGCACCGGACGCGCCTTTTCAGAGAGGAGGAACAGCACGATGCCCGCGATGTCGTCGACATTGCTGAAGGCGTTGCCGCTCGGCGTCATCCGCCGCATGCCTTCCGCCATGTCCGGGTTCGAACGGACATCGGCGTTCATCGGCGTGGCGGTGTTGCCGGGCGCCACCGCGTTGACCGCGATGCCGTGCGGCGCGAGTTCGGCCGCGAGCGAGCGGGTCATCATCGACACGGCGGCCTTGCTGGCGGTGTAGAGCGCGAAACCGTTGACGCCGATCTGCCCCGCGACCGAGGAGAGGGAGACGATGCGCCCGCCGCCGCGTTCGCGCATGCCGGGCACGACCGCCGAGATCGCGTTCCAGGGACCCTGGATATTGATGTCGAGCAAGCGCCCGGCATCGGTGGCGTCGGTCGCGCCCGCCGGCGTCGGGTAAAACACGCCTGCCGCGTTCACGAGCAGGTCGATGCCGCCAAGATCGCCTTCGACCTGCTCGACGAGTGCGCCAAGCGCCGCCGCGTCGCGAACATCGACCGCATAGGGTTTCGCCTTGCCGCCCCTGGCCTCGATATCGTCGACTACGGCCGCCGCCTTCTCGACCTTGCTGCTGGCGACGACGGCGACGCTGCCGCCCTCCGCCGCGATCATCTCCGCGACGCGCTGGCCGATGCCCGAGCTTCCGCCCGTGACGAGCGCGACCTTGCCGGTGAAGGCGCCGCTCATGCGTACACCGAGGCGGCAAGCGCCGCGCAGCGCTCGCCTAGGCCGCCGCCCGCGCACATCAGCGAAGGACTGTAGGAAAATGACATGCGGTTCTCCGGATCGGCGAAACCGAGCGCGCCGCCGGCGCCGGGATGGCCGAAAGCCAGTGGATTGGTGCCC
Source organism: Sphingomonas sp. FG14 (assembly GCF_057809675.1). NCBI lineage: Bacteria > Pseudomonadati > Pseudomonadota > Alphaproteobacteria > Sphingomonadales > Sphingomonadaceae > Sphingomonas > Sphingomonas sp. FG14. The sequence continues at coordinate 56,466 of NZ_JBMDKK010000005.1, forward strand.
ATCGGCGACATATTGGGTTCGTTGAGGAAGAAGCCGTGCGCGTAGCGGAAGACGCGATCGGTCATCGCGCACTGGCCGAACCAGCTTTCCTCGCGCATGCGATCGATGGTCGCGGCGGACAGCAGGTGGACGCCGTCGAGCGATCCGCCACAGGCCAGCGCCGCATAGATGCGCGCGACCGCGCGCGCATTGCCATGGCCGTTGGTCGACGGCATCAATCCTTCGCGCATGCGCCGGTCATTATAGTGATCGGGCGATTGCGGACGCATGCGCCAGGCGCGACCCAGTTTCGTCGACGGATCGCGCGACTGGACGAAAGTATGACTCTCGGCCGATGGGATCATGTCGGCGACGCGATCGGAATCGGCGCCGCGCGTGCCATAGCCATAATCCGCGCCCAGCGGGTCGCAGACTTCCTGCGCCAGGAAGGTGTCGATCGGTCGGCCGGCGACGCGGCGGACGAGTTCGCCGAACAGATATCCGGCGGTCGAGGAATGATAGCCATGATCGGTGCCGGGTTCCCAGCAGGGTTCCTGCCGTTCCAGCGCACGGATCATCACGTCCCAGTCATAGCCCGCGCCATCGGGTGCATGATCGGCATAGAGCAGGCCCGCCTTGCCGGTGATCAGCGTGCGAACGGTGATGCCAGCCTTGCCTCCTTGCGCGAATTCGGGCCAGTAGCGGGCGACGGGCGCATCCATCTCGATCAGGCCGCGATCGACGAGCATCCACACGCAGAGCGCGGCCATGCCCTTGCCGACCGACATCATGCAGACGATCGTATCCTCGCGCCACGGGCGGGTGCGGGCGGGATCCGCCCAGCCGCCCCAGAGGTCGACGACCTTCCGGCCGTCGCGATAGACCGCGACGGCCGCGCCATGTTCTCCACGATCGCGGAAATTCGCCGCGAAGGTATCGGCGACAGCGCCGAAGGCGGGATCGAACACGCCATGGATCGGCATGTCGGAGTCCGCCTGGACAAGGGCGGGCGCGTTCATGATCAGTACTTCACGATCGCGCGCAGGCCATAGGTCCGCGGCTCACCGACGCGGCCGACGATCCCCGCCGCGAAGCTGGCTGTGCTGGTCACATAGGCCTTGTTGCCCAGATTGCGGCCAAAGGCGATGATCTGGAAACGGTCGCCGGGGAAATTATAGCCGATGCTGCCGTTGATCAGGCCGTAACCCGCCTGCTGGTCGAGCCCGGCGTTCAACGCCGTGAAATACTGGCGGGTGCGGTGGCTATATTCGGCGCGGCCGAAGACGGAGCCGTCGCCTACCGGCACATCGACCTGGCTGTAGAGCGTATAGGCCCATTTCGGTGACAGGTTCAGGTGGTTGCCCGATGCGTCGAACGCGATATTTCCGGGCTTCAGAGCGTTGGTGTAATTCTTGTAGACCGCGTCGAGATAGGCGAGGTTCGCGCCGATCTGCAGCCAGCTTGTCGGACGCAGTTCGCTTTCGATCTCGACGCCGTTGACGCGCGCGTCTGCGGCGTTGGTGATGTCGATCACGCCCGGCGTCAGGAACGACTGAACCTGCAGGTCCTTGTACGCATAATGGAAGACGCTGGCGTTGATGCGCAGGAGCCTGTCGAACAGATCCAGCTTGGCGCCCGCCTCGTAGCTCCACAAGGTCTCCGGATCGAAGCCCTGCGCCGGATTGACGCTCGAGAAGTTGAAGCCGCCCGACTTGAAGCCCTTGGTGGCCGAAGCGAACAGCAGCACGCCGCTCGTCGGGCGGTATTCGACCGCGATCTTCGGCGTCCACGCCTTGTAGATGCCGCGCGACGAGTAAAGGCGCGGATAGGTCGCGAGCGGCAGGCCGGTGGGCAGCGAGAAGTTCGTCGCGACCTGATCGAAATCCTTGCGTTCGCGGGTGTATCGGATACCGGCGGTGACCGAGAACTGGTCGGTAAGCGCATAGGTGCCCTGCGCGAACGCGGCGAGGGCGCTGGTCTGGATCGTCGGCGCGAAATTGGCGCGCACCGTCGGATAGGTGGTGACGCTCGAGTCCACCTTGATGTTCTCGCTGAAATAATAAAGCCCGGCGATATAGGTGAGGCCGCCGGTCTTGCCCGTCAGGTTCAGCTCCTGCGAGAATTGTCGCTGGCCCTCGAACTGATCGGTGCGGCGGGTGTTGACCGCCGTGCCGTCGGTGTCGCCCACCTGGATCAGCCGGTTCTCGCGATAGGCGGTGAGCGACTTGATCTGCATGTCCGGGCCGAGATCGTAATTGATCTCGCCGGCCAGGCCCCATTGCTGGCGATTCGAAGACGAGCGGATGTTCGTCGCGACCTTGCGATAATCGCCGATGATGCTGTTCGCGAGCGGATCGGTCGTCGTCTGCAGCATTTTCACATAGCCGGCCAGCGCGTCGTCCGATTTCAGATAATCGGCGCGCAGGATGATCTCCAGCGGTTCCGACGGCGTGAAGCGGAGCTGGCCGCGCGTGCCGTAGGTCTTTTCATTGTCGAGATCGCCGACGCCCGGCGCGATATTCTTGAGATAGCCGTCGCGGCGCGTGCCGATGACGGAGATCGACGCCGCGACCTTGTCGGTGACCAGCGGGCCGCTGACATAGGCCTCGCCGCGTAGAAGATCGTAATTGCCGTAGGTGAACTGAGCCTTGGCGGCGAAGTCGTTGCCGGGTTTGCGGCTGATCACGTTGATCGTGCCGCCTACCGAGTTGCGGCCGTAAAGCGTGCCCTGCGGACCGCGCAGCACCTCGATCCGTTCGACGTCGAGGAAATTGCTGAGATAGCTGGCAGGGCGCGCGAGATAGACGCCGTCGACATGGATTGTCGACGATGGGTCCGATCCGCCGAACACGTTGTTCGATCCGATGCCGCGGATATAGACTTGGGAGAAGGATGCGTTCTGCGTGACCTGCAGATTGGGGGTCATCGTCGTCAGGTCGCGCACATCCTTGACGCCGGTCGCTGCAAGCGTGGCGTCGCTGAAGGCGGTGATCGAAAGCGGCGTGTCCTGAAGGCGCGAAGCGCCCGTCTTGTTGGCGGTCACCACGATATCGCCGTCATCGAAGGTGTTCGGCGCGTCCGCTTCCTGCGCCATCGCCATGCTCGATGCAGTGAGCAGCAGCCCACCCTGCAGCACCCGAAGAAAGATCCCCATTGCTGTTCCTCCCGACCTTGGACCGCGCCCCTGTCGGGCGTCGGCTTGAGGGGAAGAGACCATGATTCGGGTCGCGATGCAACCTTATTGTCGACGATTCTTGCAATATCATGACGATTCAGCGGATTAAAATCCTGAAATCGTCGACAATCTTGCTCTTTATCCGGCTCCACGCAGCAGCGAGACGCACCAATCGCCGTGATAACGCATCACGGATTCGCCCGTGGCGGGGTCGCCGGCGAGCACGGCATCCGTCATCCGCTGATAGTTGCTGACATATTTTGGTGCATGGACCTCCAGGTCGATCGCCTGGACCAGGAAGCGATTCCAATATTCGATGTTCACCGCGCGCAGGACGAAATCGACATAGGGGCGCTCGGCGATGGCGTTCAGCAGATAGTGGAATTCGTTGAGCACCAGATAGAAGCCCACCTTGGGTGTGGTCTCCTCGCCGGCGCGGCGGATGGCGGCCATCGCGGCGATGACGCGCGCGGCATTGTCGCCTTCCTCGATGCGGAGCGCCGCGCCGCGTACGCCGACGGCGGCGACTGGGGCGCTGACTTCGTAGATGCCGATCAGGTCGTGCACCGTCAGCGGGCGCAGGATGGCGCCGCGATCGGGATGAAGCTCGACCAGGCCCTGGCCCGCCAGCACCGCCAGCGCCTCGCGCACCGGCGCGCGGCTGAGGCCCAGCCGCTGCGCGAGTTCGGATGCGATGATCCGGCTACCGGGCATCAGTTCGCCGGCATCCAGCGCTTCCATGATCGTCGCGTAGACGCTCTGGACGAGCGAGGTCTTCAAGCCGCCATCGGCGAGTTGCTTGGGCGTGCCGAATGGCTGGGCGCCCGCGCTGGCCGGCGCCTTGGATTTGCGTTTCGCACCTGGGCTGCGGCCCATCTCGATTTCTCCCCTTGCATCCGGCGGACGGGTGCAGACGATCGCTTCCGCCGGATGCGCGGTTTCACCCAGACGCCCGCCGATCACAATCTCTGTTTTGAAGCGCGTGAATCGTGGCGCCGGCCTCACCAGATCCGCACGCGATCTGCCGGCGCCAGATACAGCGCGTCGCCAGGCTTCACGCCGAACGCATCGTACCATGCATCGATATTGCGGACGACGCCGTTGACGCGGAATTGCTCGGCCGCGTGCGAATCGAGCAGGATGCGCAGCCGCGCGGTCTCGTCGCGCTGGCGCGATCGCCACAGTTGCGCGAAGGCATGGAAGAAGCGCTGCTCGCCGGTCAGCCCGTCGATCACCGGCGCGGGCTTGCCGCTCAGCGACATGCGGTACGCTTCCAGCGCGAGCACCGCGCCGCCGAGATCGGCGATATTCTCGGCCATGGTGAGTTCGCCGTTGAGCGGGAAGCCGGGCAGCGGTTCGTAGCGTGAATATTGTGCGCCCAGCTTCGTTGCCTCCGCACGGAAACGTGCGTCGTCCTGTGGTGTCCACCAGTCGCGCACTTCGCCCTTGGCATCGTAGCGGCGACCGATCGTATCGAATGCATGGCTCAGCTCATGGCCGATCACGGCACCGATCGCGGCATAATTGGCTGCTGGATCGGCGGCGGGGTCGAAGAAGGGCGGCTGCATCAGCGCGGCTGTGAACAGCACTTCGTTGCGGCTGCCATTATAGGTCGCATCGACCAGCGCCGGGGTGATCTGCCATTCGGAGCGATCGACGGGGCGGCCGAGCCGTACGACGCGCATGTCCCAGTCGAAGGCGCGGCCCCGCCGCAGATTGCCATAGGCGTCGCCGGCCACGACTTTCAGGCCCGCATAATCGCGCCATTGATCGGGATGGCCCACCTTGCGCAGCAGCCCGGCGATCTTGGCATGCGCCTCCTTCCGCGTCTCCGGGCCCATCCGGTCGAGCCGGTCGATCCGCGCGGCCGCCGCTTTCTCGAGATTGGTCAGCAATTGCGCCACGGCCTGGCGCGTGGCGGGCGGCAGATGGCGTTCGACATAGCGGCGGTTGAGCGTGTCGCTCATGTAGCGGTCGAGGGTCAGCACCGCCTGGCGCCAGCGTGTGGGCATCGCCGGCGTGCCCTGCAGCGCCTTGTCTCTGAATGCGAAGCGCGCCGCGCCGAACCGGGCCGGCAGGATCTCGGCGGCATTGTCGGCATGCGTAAAGACCTGCCATGCCTTGAGCGTCTCGATCGGCGTCCCTGCGAACGCGGCCGCCAGCCGGACGATCGCACTGTCCTGTGCGAGCACTATGGTGTCGACATCACGCAGCCCCGCAGCGGCTAGGAAGGGGCGCCAGGCAAAGCCGGGCGCCGCCGCTTCGAGCGCCGCCACCGTCATCGGATGATGGGTGCGTTCGGGATCGAGGCTGTCGGCGCGGCTCCAGCTCGCCTGGGCGATCTTGGTCTCGAGCGCGACCACCGCCTCCGCCGCGTGTTCGCTGTTCGCCCAGCCCGCAAGCTTCAGCATCGTCGCGACATAGGCCTGGAAGGCTTGGACATCGCCCTGATAGCGCGGATCGAGATAATAATCGCGATCGGGCAGGGACAATCCGCCCTGGAGCAACTGCACCGCATAACGATCGGGCTCGCGGGCATCGGCGCGAATGCGGAGCTGGAACAGCGATCCGGCGAAGCCGCGATTTGCCGATCCCATGATCGCGGCGAGCGCATCGTGATCGCGCGCGGCGCGGACCGCCTTCAGATCGGTGTCCAGCGCTGCGGTGCCGAGCGCCTCGATCCGCGCCTCGTCCATATAGGTGGCGTAGAAAAGGCCGAGCGCGTCGGGTTTGGTTGCCGACGCGGCCTCCGTCAGGATCGCGTTCTGGCGCTCGCGCGACAGATCGTCGAGAAGCGAGAACCAGTTCTGGCGCGGCCGGTCTGCCGGGATTTCCATCGCCGCCACCGCGCGGCCTTGTGCGAAGCGGTAGAAATCGTCGCCGGGGCGGACCGTCGGATCGCCGGCGCCGGGGGCCAGGCCCCAATCGCCATGCACAGGCGCCATCGCCAGGCGCCCGGCCTCGGCCGCGAGCGTATCGAAGGCGACCTGCTGCAATGCCCTGGCCTGGGCCGGCGATATGCCCAGTTCGGATGCTGCGATCTCCTTTTCGCCCAGCATGCGCGGATCCTTGCCCGTCACGCTGCCGAAGACGACCAGCGCCTCCAGATAATAGCCGTGCGTGCTGCCGTGATAATGATCATGGGCCCAGAGGTCGATCTTGCCGGCGTCGATCCCGTCATAGGGATTGGCATCGGCAACCCCGGCATCGATCGCACGTGTCCAGGCCTGGCCCACGGGAATGACGCCCTTGATCGCCGGCGTGCCGGCAGCGGCCAGATCATAGGCGCGGCGCACGACCATCGCCATCGCGCCGATCGGCTGGCCATACCAGCGCCCGTCCGGCTGATAGGTCTGGTCGGCGCGCGACCAGGTCGCGGTCAGCCGCACCTGCACCGCCGGATTATGGCGACGGAACAGATCGGTCAGCAGCCCCGCGTAAGTGACGGTCGAGCCGGCGTCACCCGGCTTCTTGCTGTCGAGCATGCTGAGGCCCTGCATCACCACATGATCCCAGCCCTTGCCGATCGTCGCGGCCTTCTGGGTCAGGTGGAAATCGAGCCCCTGGCTCGGCGCCGTCTCCAGGCTCACCTCGTAATCCAGCCCCGCCTGCCGTGTGAACATCTCGAAGAGCGCCGGTACGCCGCCGATCCGTTCGCCGTTCAGGTCGGTGACGGTCTCCGATCGATAATGCTGGACCGGCGAATAGGCACCATAGGTGAAGCTGTTGCCGATGAAGAGGATGGTTTCGGCCTGCGCTGGCGTCGCGCCGATCAGAGTGAAGCCGAAAAGCAATGCTTTGATATTCATCGATATTCCTGCCGATTTCTCGCGTGCGTCACGCGTGAGGCTGCTGCGCTGAAAAGTCGCGATCAAGGGCTGGAAAAATATATTCGTTTTGCCGAAGGAACTCGCTTCGCCGCTCGTCTGGGCTATGCGTGTCGACTGTTTGAGCGAAAGGAACGAAGCGCGATAATGGGGGGTCGGGATCAACGCCTCGTCGCCTGGGTATCGACCCAGGTGATGCCGCATGAGCCGGCGGTGCGCGCCTGGCTCAAGCGGTCGATGGTGTCGGCCGAAGATGCCGACGATCTGATCCAGGAGGCCTATGCCAATCTCGCCTCGCTCGACGCGTTCGAGCAGATCGCGCGGCCCGACGGCTATTTCTTCCAGATCGTCCGCAACCTGCTGACCACCCAGATCCGGCGCGCGCGCATCGTGCGGATCGAAAGCGTCGCGGAGATCGACACGCTCGTGGCCGGATCGGAGGACCCCTCGCCCGAGCGCGTGACCGGCGCCAGGCGCGAGCTGGAGATGGTGCAGCGGCTGATCGCGGGGCTCCCCGATCGCTGTCGCCGGATCTTCGAGATGCGCAAGATCGAGGGCCTCTCCCAGCGCGAGATCGCGGAGCGGCTGAAAGTGACGGAAAGCATTGTGGAGAATGACGGGGTCAAGGGCATGCGCCTGATCATGCAGGCGATGCGCGCGACGGGCGAACCCGCATTCACCGGAAAGAAAGCGAATGATGAGCGACCGGCAAAGCGCAGCTGAGATAGAGGAGCAGGCGGTGCGCTGGGTCTGGCGCATCGATGCCGAAGGGCGCACGCCCGCCGTGCAGGCGGAGCTGAACGGCTGGCTTGCGGGTGACGTCCGTCGGCGTGGCGCGCTGCTCCAGGCGGAGGCGACCTGGCTGTTGCTCGATCGTGGCAGTCAGTTGCAGGTGAGCGAGCCCGAACCCGTCGAAGTCGACCGCCGGCGCTGGTTCACGCCTCGCCGCGCGATGTTCGGCGGCGCCGGCGCGCTGGCGGCGTCGCTTGCCGCCGCCTTCCTGCTGATGCAGCCCGATGCGCGGTACGACACGGCTGTCGGGGAGATCCGGCGCGTGCCGCTGGCCGATGGATCGGCCGCCGTGATCAACACGGCGAGCGCCGTCGATTTCGACGCGCGGCGCGATCGCCGCGTCGTCCGCCTGGCGCAGGGCGAGGCCTGGTTCCAGGTCGCCAAGGACAAGCAGCGGCCCTTCGTCGTCGAAGCAGGAGATGTGCGCGTGCGTGCCGTCGGCACCGCCTTTTCGGTGCGGCGGCGCGACGGGGGCGCCGATGTGCTGGTGACGGAGGGCGTGGTCGAAACCTGGGTGGCTGGAGCGGAGGGGCATCGCGTCCGCGTCGGTGCGGGCGCGCGCGCCTTCGTCGCCGACAATGCCGCGATCACCAGCCGGTTTTCCGCTCCGTCGGAGATCGATCGCGCACTGGCGTGGCGCAACGGCAAGATCGACCTGAGCGGCGAGACGCTCGACTGGGCCGCCGCAGAGTTCAATCGCTATAATGCCCGCGAACGCATCGTCGTCGACCGTTCCATCGCAGGGGAAAGGCTGTTCGGCATTTTTCGCACCGACGATCCGGAGGGATTCGCCTCGGCCGTCCGCATGAGCCTGGGCGCGCGGATCGCGCGCGATGCCGAAGGCCAAATCACGATTTCCGCCGGAAAATGAGCACGTGACGGGTACGCGAAAGAAAAAAGACGCGTTGGTGAAAAGGAAATGCGCAGGCCCCGCGTCTTTACCGGTCGAGGCGTGACAACGCCGCTGAATCGAAGGGGGGTTTCAATGTCGTTCCGGTCCATCCAGCTTCACGGACTGTCCGCCGCCGCCGTCGTCGCGTCGATCGTGGTTGCGCCGCCGGCCGCCGCGCAGGCCAAGCGTTTCGATCTCGCCGCGCAACCGGCGGCCACCGGGGTCGCCGCCTTCGCGCGCCAGGCCGATGTGCAGGTGCTGATCTCCGCGGGTGACGCACGCGGCCGCCGCACCAACTCCGTGCGCGGCGCGATGACCGTTCCCCAGGCGCTCGACCAGTTGCTGCGCGGCACCGGCCTGGTCGCGCGCATGACGGGCGCACAGACCTATAGCGTCGTGGCTGCCGCTCAGGTCGTCGCCGTCGAAGCTCCGGTGGACGAAGCGGAGGAAGCCGATCCGATCCTCGTCACCGGATCGCGCATCCGCACCGCCGCCAATGACGCGCCGGCGCCGGTCTCCGTCGTCCCGGCCACCGAGATCCTCGGCAAGACCGGCCGGACCGCGCTGGGCGACGAACTCAACGAACTGCCGCAATTCCGCTCCACCTTGTCGCAGGCGTCGTCGACGGGCAACCAGCCGCCGAGCCAGGTCGGCCTCAACCAGCTCGATCTTCGCGGCCTCGGCACCTCGCGTACGCTGGTCCTCCAGAACGGTCGCCGCCATGTCGCCGGTTCGCAGGTGGTTTCGCAGCCCGACGTCAACGCCATTCCCGTCGAACTGCTCGACCATGTCGAGATCCTGACGGGCGGCGCATCGGCGGTTTATGGCGCGGACGCCATCGCCGGCGTCGTCAATTTCGTGCTCAAGGACGATTTCGAAGGGCTGGCGGCGCGCGCGCAGGGTGGCATCAGCGCGCGCGGCGACGCCGGCGCCTATATGGGCTCGATTACCGCCGGCACCAATTTCGGCGGCGGGCGCGGCAATATCGCCGCCAGCGTCGCCTATGCCCGCCGCAACCAGCTTCGCTACGATGCGCGTGAATTTTCGGCGAACCAGGCGAGCTTCGTGCCCAATGTGCTCGATACCGATCGCACGCGCCCGGCGGGCTCTGCGCCCGACGGCATTCCCGATCAGATCCTGATCACCAAACTGCGCCTGCTCGCCACCTCCAATGGCGGTACCATCGTGCGCAGCACCGCGACCAATCCGCCGGGCATCTATCGCTTCGCGCCGGACGGCAGCCTGAACCTCGCGAATTTCGGCAACGGCCATTTCCTGCCGCTCGCGCCGGTCAGCGATGGTGGCGACGGGCTCAACTCGATCGGCACCAGCACGCTGCTGCCCGACAACGAGCGTTTCTCGGTCAATCTGGTCGGCCATTACGACCTGTCGGATTCGCTGCGCTTCTTCATCGAGGGAAAGGGCGTCTGGCAGAATGCCAGCACCTGGGGGCAGGGAACCTCGAGCAGCCTGACGCTCTCCACCGCCAATCCGTTCCTGACACAGCAGGCGCAGGCGATGCTGGCAACGCTGATTCCTGGCGGCGGCACTTTCGCGATGAACCGGGTCAACGACGATCTTGGCGTGCAGGGTGAGCGCACCAAGCGGACGACCTTGCGCGGCGTCGCCGGATTGAAGGGCGATCTCTCCGATCGCTGGAGTTTCGAGCTCTCCTATAATTACGGCCGGACGGAAGTGACGTCCGATTTCTTCAACAGCATCTATCCCGCGCGCATGGCGCTGGCTGCTGATGCGGTGCGTGATACCGCCGGCGTGCTCGGCACGCGCGACGCGATCGTCTGCCGCGCCCGGCTTCAGGCGGGCGGCGTGCCGACGGGCAATGCCGCGATCGATACCTGCGTCGCCGCCAATGTGTTCGGCAACGGCTCGATCGACGCGGCGGCGCGCAAATATCTGACCGTCGATACGCGCGCGACCGGCCTGCTCCAGCAGCATGTCGTCGGCGGCTTCGTCACCGGCGATACCGATGGCTTTTTCCGTTTGCCAGGTGGCCCGGTCAAGCTGGTGGCGGGTTTCGAATATCGTGACGAAAGCACGCGCTATTCGCCCGATCCACGCGACCTGGCGGGCCAGACCAGCTTCACCGGCTTCCAGCCGATCAAGGGTTCGCTCGATGTGATCGAGGGTTATGGCGAAGTGAAGCTGCCACTGCTCGCCGACATGCCCGGCGCGCGCCTGCTCGAACTGAGCGGCGCGGTGCGCGTCGCCAAATACAGCCTGGCCGGCGTCAACACCGAAGTCTCGTGGGGCGGCGGCGCTGTCTACGAACCGATCGAAGGGCTGCGCTTCCGCGGATCCTATCAGCGCGCCGCGCGTGCGCCCAACCTCGCCGAACTGTTCCAGCCGACGGTGGGCACGCGCTTCAGCGTGTTCGATCCCTGCTCGGTCGGCAACGTCAACCAGGGTACGACGACACGCGCCAACAATTGCCTCGCGCTTGGCATTCCCGCCGGCTTCGTCGCCGGCACGATCGGCTCGACGGTTCCGGGCTCGACGGGCGGCAATCCCAATCTCGACGTCGAAAAGGGCACGACCTGGACGCTCGGCATGGTGCTCACCCCGCGTTTCCTGCCGGGCTTCTCGCTCACCGTCGATTATTACAACATCAAGCTGACCGACGCGATCACCTCGATCCCGGTCAACACGATCATCAACCAGTGCGTCGATTCACCGACGATCGCCAATGTGTTCTGCCCGCTGATCACGCGTGATCCGACGACGCACGAGATCACCGACATCGCGCAGCGCGCGGTCAACCTGACCAAGCTGACCGCGTCGGGTGTGGATGTGGAAGCGCGCTATGGCTTCCCCGTCGGGCCGGTGCGCGTCGATCTTCGCGCGGTGGGCAGCTATGTGATCGATCGCGACGATTATCTGTCGCCCACCCAGCCCGATTTCCCCACCCAGCAGGTGGAAACGGTTTCGCGCCCGCGCATCGCGGCGAATCTGGGCACGACGCTGACTTATGGCGCGTTCAGCCTCGATCATGATCTGCGCTATTTCTCCAGCCAGTATCGCGGGCCGGTCGCGAATTTCAAAAGCGTCGGCGGCCAGCCCGCGCTCAACCCGGATTCGCTGCCGCCCGAATATCGCAAGACCGGCAGCCGCTTCGTTCATGACGTGCGCATGGGCGCGATGATCAACGAGCGCAGCGAATTCTATATCGGCATCGACAATCTGTTCGACAGCAAGCCGCCGCTCGGCATCTACGGCGCGGGCTTCGGCGGGGCGAACTTCGATAATGTCGGCCGCTTCTTCTATTCCGGCGTCTCGCTGAAATTCTGAAGGAAGACCGATGCGATTGTCGATGATCGTGGCGGCGGCGCTTTTCATGGCGCCGTCCGCAGCCCTTGCTTTTGACTCGAGCTGGACGGGCACATGGCGCGGCGTGCTCGAGAATCTGCCCGGCAAGCCTGACGCCGAACGGATCGACGTGATCTTCGAAGCGGGCGAGCTGCCCGAGCGCGAAGGCGAATGCGCGACCTGGCGCACGCGCTATCTCCACGGATCGGCGCTGCGCCACCTCAAGGACTATCGGCTTTGCCGGCTTGCGGGCGAGGGCGAATATACCGTCGACGAGGGTGACGGCATCAAGCTGCCGACCCGGCTGCTCGGCGACACGCTCTATTCGATCTTCAAGTTCGACGACCATCTCCTCACCGTGATCACCCGCAAGCGCGGCGACCGGCTGGAGCAGGAGATCATCTCTGCGGACGATCAGCCGGCAAGCAAGGGCGTCGTCACGCTGCATCCCCGCTCGATCCAGCGCATGACGCTCAGCCGGGCCGAGCCATGAGGGCGATGCGCGCGTTCGTGGCCGTGGCGGCGATGCTGCTTTCGGCCGCGGCGCCCGCCCAAGACGACGACCCTTATCTCTGGCTCGAAGAGACGCAGGGCCAGCGCGCGCTCGACTGGGTCGCGGCGCAGAATGCGCGGTCGCGCACCGCGCTCGAAGCGGGCAAGGCTTTCGATCGCCACAGGCAGGAAGCGGCGACGATCCTCAACGATCGCAACCGGCTGGCGATGCCGCGTGCGGCCGGTGCCGATATCGTCAATTTCTGGCAGGACGCGACCAATGTGCGCGGCCTTTGGCGTGCCGCCGAACGGCGCGGCTTCATCGCCGGCGCGCCACAATGGCGGACGCTGATCGACCTCGACGCATTGGCCGCGCGCGAAAAGCGCAACTGGGTCTGGCGCGGCGCGACCTGCCTCGCGCCCGAGCATCGCCGCTGCATGGTCGCGCTCTCCGATGGCGGCAAGGATGCCGTCACCTGGCGCGAGTTCGATCGGGTCGAGGCGCGCTTCGTCGATGGCGGCTTCGTCACCCATGAAGCCAAGACCGATCTGGTCTGGCAGGATGAAGACCACTTGCTGCTGGTTTCCGATTTCGGGGCGGGCACGCTCAACAGTTCGGGCTATGGCCGCCAGCTTCGGCGCTGGACGCGGGGCGCGGCGTTGGCCGATGCGGCTTTGCTCTACGAAGCGCCGGCGACCGATGTCTGGCTGCGGCCGATCGTCGAGCGCGACGGTGCGGCGACGCATGTCCTGATCCTGCGTAACCGCACGACCTGGGATGCGGAACTGCTCCATCTGAAGCCGGACGGGCGCACCGCGCGTGCGCCGCTTCCAGAGGATGCGACCTATCAGGCGATGATCGGCGATCGCGTGATCGCCCGGCTGCAATCGCCGCTGCGCGTTTCCGGGCGGGATCTGCCCGCTGGTGCCCTGGTCGCCTGGCGGCTGTCCGCCGCCGCGCCGGCGCTGGAACCGGTCTATGTGCCTGCCGCCGGGGAATCGATCGTCTCGGTCGCTGCGACACGGTCGACGCTGTATGTCGGGCTCCTCCACAATGTCGCGGCCCGGCTGGTCGCGCTGCGCGGCGGTGCGGCCGGCTGGCGGGCGAAGTCGGTTCCGGTGGCGCCCGATAGCGCGCTCGCCTTGGCCGATGCCGATCGCGATGGCGATACGCTCTTCTATGTCGTTCAGGGTATGACCCGGCCGGAGACGCTGTATGCGCTGGCCGACGTTGGCGCGCCCGTTCGCATCGCGTCCGTGCCGCCGCGCTTTGATGCGGCACGCTATGCGGTGTCGCAGCATTGGGCGATCTCGCGCGACGGCATGCGCGTCCCCTATTTTCTCGTCAAACCCAGGGACGCGACCGGGCCGCTGCCGACATTGATCCATGCCTATGGCGGCTTCCGCCAGCCGAGTCTGCCCACCTATCTTTCGGCGATGGCCCAGCTCTGGGTGGAGGCGGGCAATGCCTATGTCATCGCCAATGTCCGCGGCGGCGGCGAATTCGGCCCCGCCTGGCATGCCGCCGCGATCGGCCCCGGCCGGCAGAAATCCTATGACGATGTTCATGCCGTGGCGGAGGGGTTGCGCGGCTCACAGGCCGCGTCGCGGGTCGGCATCTATGGCGGGTCCAATGGCGGGCTGCTCGCCGGCGCCGTGTTCCTCCAGCGCCCCGGCCTGTACGATGCGGTGGTGATGAGCGCGCCGCTCACCGATATGAAGCGCTACAGCAAATTGCTCGCCGGCGCGTCATGGATGGCCGAATATGGCGATCCCGATCGCGCCGAGGACTGGGGCTGGCTGCGGCGCTATTCGCCCTATCACAATATCCGGCGCGACCTCGTTTATCCCAGGCCGCTGATCCTGACATCGACCAAGGACGACCGCGTCCATCCCGCCCATGCCCGCAAGTTCGCGGCGCGGCTGGAGGAACAGGGCCATGCCTTCTACTATTACGAGAATGTCGATGGCGGCCATTCGGGCACAGCCAATCGCAACGAGCAGGCATATCGCACCGCGCTGATCCTGAGCTATCTCGATCGCGAACTCGGCCGCAAGCCGGCACCGTCGGGCCCCGCATTGGACGGCAATGCGCTCTACGCGCAGCAAGCCTATCTGACCGGCCTGACCTCGGCGGATTGGCGGACGACGCCGAGCGGCCTGCGCTACCGGGTGACGCGCGCCGCCTCCACCGATGCGCCGCGCCCGCTGCCCACCGATTGCGTGACCGTCAATTACGAGGGGCACTTCATCGACGGCCGCATCTTCGACAGCAGTTACAAGCGCGGCGAACCCGCGACCTTCCCGGTCGCCGGCGTCGTGCGTGGCTGGCGAGAGGCATTGCCGATGATGCGCGTCGGCGAAGAATGGGAAATCGCGCTGCCCGCCTATCTCGGCTATGGTTTTGCCGGGCGCGGCGAAATCCCCGGTGGCGCGACGCTGATCTTCAGGATCGAACTGCTCGCCATCACGAAATAGGCTAAAGTCGAAGCGTTCTCCTTCGGCACTTGATTTGAAGGAAAGGGCAGGGCTTCGACCCGAACGGCTTGTTGGGGCATCGCCAACGTACCTCGAAATCCCAATGGCGGATTGCCCGCGCCCGTGCATCATCCCGGTATGGGATTGGGTCGAGGGGGCATGTCCGTGCAGCTAAGCTGGATCGCGAAGAAAATCGTATTTGGCCTGGGGGCGTTGCTGGCGCTTGCCGTGGCGCTGCCCGCATATGCGCAGCTTCGTTTCGAAGTGACCTTGCCGGCGGACGCCGCCAAGGGCCCGGTCACCGGCCGCCTGATCGTCGTCACCGCGCGCGGCGACACGCCCGAGCCGCGGCTCGCCATCGGCATGAACGGGCCGCCGGCCTTCGGTGTCGATGTCGAAGGGCTGAAGCCCGGCGAAACCCGGATCGTCGATGCCAAGGCCGATGGCTTTCCCTTCGATCTCTCCAAGCTGCCGGCGGGCGATTACAGCGTCCAGGCGCTGCTGATCCTCTATACCCAGGCCAAAAGGTCGGATGGCCACACCATCTGGGTTCCGCTGCCCAAGCAACGCGTCATCGCGTTCCAGGCGCCGGGCAATCCCTATAGCAAGGTGACGAAGCTGCGGCTCGATCCGGCGTCCGCGACGGTCGTGCCGCTGTCACTGACCGAGAAAATGGGGCCGGTGCCCGAAGAGCCCGACACCCCCTGGATCAAGCGCGTCAGCATCAAGAGCAAGATCCTGTCCGATTTCTGGGGCGTGCCGATGACGATCGGCGCCGAGGTGCTGCTGCCCAAGGGTTGGGCGGAAAATCCCAAGGCGCGCTACCCGGCGATCTACACGTTCGGCCATTTCGGTGGCCCGTTCAATTTCAACGACGATCCCAAGAGCGACAGCGATCGCGCGCGCGCCGCCGCGGCGGATGCCAATGTCAAAACGGGCTATCAGTTCGCGCAGGAATGGATGGGGGCGAAATTCCCGCGCATGGTTGGCATCGCGCTGGTCTCGCCCGGACCCTATTTCATCGAGAGCTATGCGCTCAACTCGGCCAATAACGGGCCATGGGGCGATGCGATCACCAAGGAGCTGATGCCCTATCTGGAAAAGACCTTCCACCTGATCGACCAGCCCTATGGCCGGATCGTCGAGGGCGCCTCGACCGGCGGCTGGGAAGCGCTGGCGATGCAGCTCCATTATCCCGACCTGATCGGCGGTGCCTGGGTGTTCAATCCCGATCCGATCGATTTCAGCCGCTATCAGCTGACCGACGTCTACAAGGAAGACAATATGTTCACGCTGCGCGTGAACGAATGGACCGCGCCCGAAAAGCCGTTCCGCCGCAGCCGCGAGGGGCATCCGCTGTTCCCGCTGCGCAGCCTCGCCGCGCTGGAAGGCATGTTGGGTTCCAAGGGCCGCTCCTATTACCAGCTCGACATCTGGCAGGCGACGCACGGGCCGGTGGGTGCGGACGGCTATCCCGTGCTGCTGTTCGACAAGAAGACCGGCGCTATCAACAAGGACGTCGTCAAATATATGCGCGAGCATGGCTACGACCTGTCGGCCTATGTCCGCGACAATTGGCCGGTGCTCGGCCCCAAGCTGAGCGGCAAGCTCAATTTCTTCGCTGGCGAGATGGACGATTTCTATCTCAACCTCGCGGTCTATCGTTTCCAGGACATGATCGCCGAGGTTGCGGGCAAGGATTATCCGATCCGCTTCGAATATGGCCGGCCGAAAAAGGGTCATAACTGGCACCACACCGACTGGGCCGGCGTCGTCCGAGAAGTCGCCGACCATGTCCGCAAGACCGCGCCCGCCGGCGCTTCGGTCGCCGACTGGAATTATTGAGGAGGATGGCGATGGGACCAAAGGGCAAAAGGCTGGCGCTGATCGGCGCGGCTTTCCTGGCCGGGGCGATGATCCCCGCCGCCTGGGTGATGGCCGATGGCGGGCCGGCCAAGACGAGTTTCGACGAGATCAGCGTGAAACGGATCAACATCGTCGAGCCTGACGGCAAATACCGCCTCGTCCTCGCCAATTCCGAACGCTTCCCGGGCCTGTTCATGGAAGGCAAGGAGTATAAGCATCACAGCCGCACGGGCGGCGGCATGCTGTTCTTCAACGATGAGGGCGATGAAGTCGGCGGTCTCAGCTATGGCAGCAACACCGTGGGCGGCAAGCGCGCCGCCAGCGGCAGCCTGATGTTCGATCAGTATAAGCAGGATCAGACTGTCGGCATCCAGTATAGTGAGGGCAACGGCCGCCGCGCGGCGGGCCTTCGCGTCTGGGATCGGCCGGACTGGTCGATCAAGCCTCTGATGGAGATGAGCGACGCCGCCGCGCGCGCGACCACCGATGCCGAGAAGCAGAAGATCCGGGGCGAGATGCAGGCCTTCGCCATGTCGAAGGGCGGCATGGGTCAGGAACGCCTGTTTGCCGGCAAGACGCAGGAGGATGCGATCGTCCGGCTGGCGGACAAGAACGGGAAGCCCCGGTTGCTGCTCAAGGTAGGTGCGGACGGCGCACCGAGCATCGAGTTCCTCGACGAGAGCGGCAAGGTGGTGAAGCGTATTACCCAATAAAGCCCGCCGTCCATCGATCGGAAATTGTGCCGGGGCCGCGCCTCCGGCCGTTTTCGTTTCTCGATATATCACCTAACTAAATGATTTATTTCAGTAATTTTTCAAATTGATGTCATTTTCCCTTGACGCCAAGCGCAATCGATGATGCCATTGCGCGCGATGGATCATCAGGCCCGACTCCGCTGGTTTGCGCGCGAAGTGCTTCCGCATGAGTCCGACATGCGCAAATGGCTTGCCGGGCGCATTCGGGGGCTGACCTCGTGCGACCTCGATGAGGTCGTCCAGGAAGCCTATGCACGGATCTGGTCGGCGGATATCGACGCGATCGGCAATGCCCGCGCCTATCTGTTCGTGACCGCCCGCCATATCGTCGGCGAACAGATCCGTCGCTCGCGGATCGTGGCGATCGAACTCGTGGCGGATTTGGAAACGCTGAACATCATAGATGATGAGGTCGGCGCGCATCGCCGGTTGAGCGGGCAGGAGGAAGTGGCGCGGCTCCATGCGATCCTCGCCGAGCTTCCGCCGAAATGCCGCCAGGCGTTCCAGCTCAAGAAATTCGAGGAATTGTCGCAGCGGCAGATCGCCGAACGGATGGGGATAGCGGAAAGCACGGTCGAGAAACATCTTGCCAAGGCGCTCCGCCTGGTATCGGAAGAAATGAAGAAGACGCCGGCGTCCGGCGCAAAGGATAGAAGGTCTGGTGAGCGCAGGTTCTGGAAATGGGGCTGATATCGACGCTCAGGCCGCAGCCTGGGCGATCCGGTCCGCAGAGCGCCCGCTAGATTCGTCCGAGAGCCAGGCGCTGGAAGCCTGGCTGGAGGAGCCCCGTCATCTTGGCGCCTATGTGCGCGCCCAGGCGCTCTGGCTCGATATCGATCGTGTCGCCTCGCTCGACAGCGGTTCGCGGATCGAGGCGCCCGCCATCGAGGAAAAACCGCGCCGCTGGCCGCGCTATGCGATGGCGGCCTCGGTTGCGATGGCGCTGATGGGCGGTGGCGTCGCCTATGACCAGCTTGCCGGACGTGTCTCGACCGGCAAGGGCGAGGTGCGCGAAATCGCGCTCGACGACGGATCGACCGTGGTGCTCAACGGCGATTCCGCGATCCAGGTCCGATATGAGAATGACGTTCGCCGGATCGTGCTGCGGCGCGGCGCCGCTTATTTCAAGGTGGCGCACAACAAGGCGCGGCCCTTCATCGTCGATGCCAACGGGCTGGCGGTCCGCGCCGTCGGCACCGAATTCGCGGTCGGCCTGGAGAACAAGGACGTCGAGGTTACGGTCGAGCAGGGTGTGGTCGCGGTTGCCGGCGTACCCGGCACCGCCGCGCCGCGCTATTTGAAGCGCAACGAGCAGTTCGTCGCGGCCGAGACCGGCCCGCGCAAGGCAGTGCTCGATTCGGCGGATGTCGAACGGATGACCGCATGGCGCCGTGGGCTGCTCGTCTTCCAGGGGCAGCCGCTGGGCAAGGCCGCCGCCGACGTCAATCGCCATTCGGACCTCCGCGTCGTCATCGACGATCCGACCCTGGCGCGCGCTGAATTCATGGGTGTGTTCAAGATCGGCGACGCCAGGGGGTTCGCGACCGCCGCCGGCCGGGCCTTCAATGCCGACGTGGTCCAGAGCGGGCAGGAGTTGCGGCTGGTTCGCCAGCAAAATTCGCCGTCTCACTGATGGACTAGCGGATTTCATCGCACCGTCACTCTTCTGCAATGGAGGCGATTGGTTCGCACTTCGGGGCGGGGAGAAACGCGATGAATTGGGGGCAATCAGTTCGGTTCGGCAAGCGGGCGATGCTGCTCGGCGGTGCGGCCGCATTGCTTTGGGCGGCGCCCGCGGCGGCACAGGACAAGCAGCGCTACAATCTGCCTGCGGGCGATGCGAGCACTGCGGTGCAGCGGCTCGCGGTTCAGTCTGGGCTGCAGATCATGGCGCCCAACGACGATCTTTCGGGCATTACCACCAATCCCGTCGAGGGCAGCTACACGCCTGTCGAGGCCTTGCGCCGGATGCTGGCCAATAAGGGGCTGACGGTCAGCGTGTCCAGCGAAGGCACGGTCGTCATCCGCAAGGCCAACGCCGGAGATGCGCCGCAGGACAGTGCGAGTTCGGGCGGCGAAATCGTCGTGACCGGGTCGCGCATCGAGCGCACCGGCTTCGATACGCTCCAGGCGGCCTCGACCACCGACGCGGCCGAGATCGCGCGCCGCGGTTATACCAATGTTCTCGAGGCGTTGCAGGATACGCCCGGCTTTGCGCCGGCCGACAACAGCCAGATTGGCACCACACAAGGCAATCTGGGTGTGGCGCAGAGTTTCGCCGACTTTTTCGGCCTCGGCTCGCAGCGCACGCTGACGCTGGTCAATGGCCGGCGCTTCGTTTCGTCAAACACGGTTTCGGGCACCGGGAGCACGGTAAGCCCGGGGTCGCAGGTCGATCTCAATCTCATCCCCGTCGGGCTGATCGAGCGGGTCGAGACCGTCGCGATCGGCGGCGCGCCGGTATATGGCACCGACGCGATCGCCGGGACGGTCAACGTGATCCTCAAGGAGGATTATCACGGCCTCGAATTGACCGGTCAGACCAGCATCAGCGATCGCGGCGATGCCGCCAATCAGTCGGTGCGCGCGCTGTTCGGGCGAAACTTCATGGAAGGCCGTGGCAATATCGTGCTCGGCGCCGAATATGTGCGACAGGAAGGCATGCTGCTCAGCGGCCGTTTCCCACGGTACGCCCTGGCGGCATCCGGCAATACCAATCCCAATGACGGCATAGCATCGCAGCTGGTTGTCGATCGGCGTTTGGCCATCCTGAGCGAAGGCGGGCTGCCCTTCCGCCCAGGCACCTTGACCAATATCACCCAGAATGGCGTGCCGATGCAGTTCGCCCCGAACGGAGATCTGGTGCCGCTCAATCTTGGTGCGCGCTATCTTGGCGATCAGGGCGCATATCGCGATGGCGGCGATGGCGTGAATCCTGCCGATCATGCGCTCCTGCTGTCGCCCAATCATCGCATCCTGCTCAATGCGATCGGCAATTTCGACATTACGGACGGGATCAACTTCTTCTTCGAGGGATCCTACGCCCATACCAGCGGCACGAAGCTCAGCGACCTGTTCCAATATGCTTCGGGTGGTTTGGGTGGTCCGCTGCTGACCTTCAGCGTCGATAACCCTTTCCTGTCGAAGCAGGCGCGCGACATTCTGGTCGCCAATGGCCTGACCACCTTCCGTCTCGATCGCAATCTCAACGATATCGCAGACAGTCGGCCGGCGAAGACCGAACTCGATGTTTATCGCATCGTCGCCGGCTTCAAGGGTGATTTCAATGTTGCCGGAGAGAAGTGGAATTGGGACCTCGCCTATAATTACGGGCGCAGCCGCAATTCGTCCGAGTTCAACCAGATCAACCGGACGCGCTTCCTGCAGGCGATCGACGTTGTCGGCACGCCGGGCAACGTCACCTGCCGTGTCGGCGGCAACTGCATCCCACTGAATCTGTTCGGCCAGGGCGCCTTCACTCCCGAGGCGGCGGCTGCCGTCATCGATCAGGGCGTCGGGATCAGCGTCAACGAACTCGAGGCCTTCACGGCGAATATCGGTGGCAAGCTGCCGTTCGGCATCGCCGAACCGATCGCGTTCAGCATCGGTTACGAGCATCGTCGCGAGGCCGGTTATTTTGCGGGCAACGACATCATCAATGGTGGCCTTACGCTCTTGGGCGGCGCACTGGGCTTCCCTGATGCACCCAAGGCCAGCTTCAACACCGATGAGGTCTATGGCGAAACGATCGTTCCGTTGATCGATGACGAAATGGGCGTGCCGCTGATTCGGTCGGCCCAGTTCGAAGGTGCGGTCCGCTATGTCGATCACTCGTCTGCGGGCGGTGATATCACCTGGTCGGCTGGCGGACGGCTGGAGCCGCGTTTGGGCGGGGTACTTGAAGGGATCACGCTACGGGGCGTCTATACCCGTGCGATCCGTTCACCATCGCTCGTCGAGCTCTTCCTGAACTCGACGCCGACCGCACGGGCCGCCAACGATCTCTGTGAGCGAACCCGGATCGATACTGGTCCCAATCCAGCCGCTCGTCGCGCGAACTGTACGGCGGCGCTCGCGGCCGTGGGCGTGACGAATGTGGCGACCTTCGATCCAACGACGAACGGTGCGTCGCCGTTCGGCACGGTTGGCGGAAATCCAAATCTGGGCAACGAAAAGGCAAATAGCTGGTCGCTCGGTGTCGTCTATCAGCCGCCTGCGATCCCTGGGCTACGCTTCTCGATGGACTATAGCAGCGTCAAGCTTCGCGGTGCGATCTCGCGCTTCACGCTGCTGACCGCTCAGTCGGCCTGTTACGACAGCACCAACTATCCCAACGAAGGTGGCTGCCAGGCCTTCAGTCGTTTGACCGCGGCACAGGCTGCGGCGCAGAGCGCGGCGACGGGCCGAGCCCGCGTCGCCGGCGATATCGCCGACAATTATCTCGAATCCTATTTCAACAGCGCGGTGACCGATTTCGAGGGCATCCTCGGCGAGCTCCAATATACGATGGAGGTCCCGAACATCGCGTCGTCGTCGGGCGAGGCCGGTCAGCTCCGCTTCGGCATCAAGGCCTTCCACGTGGCGAAATACACGTCGCAGACCTCCGGTGCCGCGCCGGTTCTGGATTCGGCGGGAGAGGTGGGGACGCCGTCCTGGAGGCTCAATGGCCGGATCGGATATGCGTTCGATCCCTTCGATCTCGACGTGCAGGTGATGTGGACCGACAAGGTGAAGGCGAGCAATACGCTGACGATCGAAGATATCCCGATCCTCAACGTGCCGGCCTATACGATGGTCAATACCTCGCTCGGCTTCAGGGTCGCCGAGAATTTCCGCCTGCAGTTCAGCGTGCGGAACCTGTTCGACAAGAAGGTGCCTTACGAGGCGATCGTGCTCGGGCAGTTCGGCGCCTATGATCCGATCGGCCGGACCTTCCAGGCACGTGCGTCCGTCAATTTCTAGGGGCATTGCCGGGCGGTACTCCCATGCCGCCCGGCTACCCATGTCGACGTTGGGGGGATGATGCGGATATCCTTTTTGCCGGCCCTTGCGGGTTTTCTTGCCGTTTTCGTCCCCGCCGTCGCGGGGGCGAAGGAGTATACGATCGAACAGCTCATGGCCGGCGATTCGATCGGCGGGATCTCCTGGTCGCCCGACGATTCAAAGCTGATCTTCACCAGCAACCGCACCGGCATCGCCAACATCTACGTCATGCCGGCGACTGGCGGTGCGGCGACGCCGCTCACCAATTCCGTCAAGGAAACGGTGAACGCGATCGGCTATTTCCCGAACGACGAGCGCATCCTGTTCTCAAGCGACCAGGGCGGCAACGAACTGGCGCATATCTATGTCCGCGAACGCGACGGCACCACGCGTGACGTGACGCCGGGTGCGAAGCATGTCGCGCGCTTCGTCGAATGGGCGCAGGACGGAAAATCCTTTTTCGTCCAGACCAACGAACGCGATCCGCGCTTCTTCGATCTCTACGAGATCCAGGCCGATGGTTACGCCAAGGCGCGGCTGTTCGAGAACGACAAGGCCTATCAGGTGCGCGCGGTCAGCGCCGATCGCCGCTATGTCGGGCTCAGCCGCATCGTCGATAACGCGACCAAGCATTGCTATGTCTATGACCGCACGGCGGCGAAGCTGATCCAGCTCACCGCCGAGGGCAAGCCGGTGGCCTGCGAGCCGCAGAGCTTCGCGCCCACCGGATCGGAGCTGTTCTACACCACCGACGATGGCGGCGAGTTCGCCTTCCTCGTCCGGCAGGACGTGGCGACGGGCAAGCGCGTTACCGTGTTAAAGCCCGATTGGGACGTATCGGGCGCCGGCTTCTCGCGTGACGGGCGCACGCTCGTCGTCTCGGTCAACCAGGATGCGCGGTCGCGGCCCTGGCTGCTCGATGCGAAAAGCTTCAAGCCGCTGGCCTTCACGAATCCGATGCCCGAGGCGAGCGTCGGGCTGTTGCTCGCCAATCGCGCGAAGAAGGCGGTGCTGCGTGCGTCCAACGGCGCGACGCCGGGCGACGTGCTGCTGCTCGATCTGGCGACGGGCAAGCGCACCCCGCTGCTCAGCGCGCTCTCGCCCGAGGTCTCGCCAGAGGATCTGGTGCCCGGCAAGGTCGTGCGCTTCAAATCCTATGATGGCGTCTCGGTGCCCGGCATCCTCTATGTGCCGAACGGCGCGAAGGCGGGCGACAGGCTGCCTGCGGTGATCCATGTCCATGGCGGGCCGGGTGACGAGAGCGCGATCGGCTATCGCCCGCTCGTCCAGTATCTCGTCAATCACGGCTATGTCGTGTTCGAGATCAACAATCGCGGCAGCAGCGGATCGGGCCGCACCTTCTACCATCTCGACGATCGCCGTCACGGCGACGCCGATCTCGACGATGTCGTCGCGGCCAAGGCGATGCTCGCCGAAACCGCGTTCGTCGATCCGGCCAAGGTCGCGATCCAGGGGCAGAGCTATGGCGGCTATATGACGCTGGCGGGCCTCGCTTTCCGTCCCGACGCGTTCGCGGCCGGCGTCGATATCTACGGCGTGTCGAACTGGCCCAGGCTGCTCGCCAACACGCCGAGCTGGTGGGAGGATCTTCGCCGCCTGCTCTTCACCGAGGTCGGCGATCCGGAGAAGGACGCGGAGTATCTGAAGAAGATCTCGCCGGTCTTCCATGCCGCGAACATCCGCAAGCCGCTGCTTGTGCTCCAGGGCCAGAACGATCCGCGCGTGTTGCCCGTCGAATCCGAGGACATCGTCGCCAAGGTCAAGGCGAACGGCGTGCCTGTCGACTATGTCGTCTTTCCCGACGAAGGCCATGGCTTCCGCAAGAAGGCCAACCAGATCGTCGCCTATCGCACGATCAAGGCGTTCCTCGACACATATGTGAAGGGCGCGCCGGCCACCGCCATGGCCGATGCCGAACCGGTTTCACCGATCGGCGACTTCCCGATCGGCCGGTGAGCGTGGCTAGGTTCACGATTTCACCCTCCTCCCCCCGTTTGCTTCGAGCAGCGTCGAGCCCTTCGACTGCCTGCCAAGGCAGGCGCTCAGGATCAACTTCTCCGCATTGCGGAGAAGTCGAGACGCGCCCGTCGAGAAGCGCTGCGCCCGGCAACTTCTCGACTGCGGTTCTCGACAAGCTCGAACCTGCGCTCGAAGTAAACGGAGGGGGCGCATGACCCTCAACCGCCGCGACTTCCTCATGGCCGGCGCCGCACTGGCCGCAACACCTGCATGGGCCACCACCGGCGCGACCGAAACCGATCGCCTCAACGCCTTTTTCGAGGGCGTCTTCCAGCGCAATCTTGCGCGGGATCCCGGTGCGCAGTCGGGCATGGGCGTGAAGGCGGGGCAGGATCGCTGGCCCGATATCGGCGCCGCGCGCGCGGCGGCGGACGTGGCGCAGTTGCGGCAGGATCTTGCTATGCTCCGCCGCTTCGATCGCGACGCGCTGACGCAAGAGGGCGCGCTCAGCCACCGGCTCTTCGAATATGATGCCGAGGAGACGATCGAGCGCCATCGCTGGCGGACCAATCGCTATCCGGTCTGCCAGATGCGCGGGCCGCAGCGCTCGATCCCGCAAACGCTGATCAACAATCATCCGATCACCGATCTCGCCGATGCCGAGGCTTATGTCGCGCGGCTGCACAATGTGAAGCCGTTCCTCGAACAGGTGGTGACGGAGCTTGAGGCGCAGGCGGCAGCCGGGGTGCGCCCGCCCGCTTTTTCCTATCCGCTCGTGATCGGCAATTGCGTCAAGCTGATCACCGGGCGCCCGTTCCAGATGGACGGGGCGGACAGCCCGATCCTCGCCGATTTCAAGGCGAAGATCGCCAGGCTTGCGATCGCCGATGCCGTGAAGGCGAAACTGACCGCCTCCGCCGAAGCGGGGCTGAAGCAGGGGTTCGAACCCGGCTTCCGCCGCCTGATCGCGCATCTGGAGGATGGCCGGCGCACCGTCGCCTATAATGACGGCGTCTGGCGCCTGCCCGATGGCGACGCCTATTATGCCGCCGCGCTGCGCTGGGAAACCACGCTGCCGATCGCGCCGGCGGAGGTGCACAGGATCGGGCTGGAGGAAACCGCGCGGCTGCATAGCGAGATGCGCGCATTGATGAAGCGCACCGGCTTCTCCGGAACGCTTCCGCAATTCTTCGCGCACGTCCAGACCGACGATCGCTTCTATTATCCCGAAACGGCGGAGGGCAAGGCCGCCTATCTCGACGCGATGCGCGCCAAGATCGCGGGGGTGACGGCGCGGCTGGGCGAACTGACCAGCCATGTTCCAAGCGCCGACGTTCTGGTGAAGCCGGTCGAGCCCTGGCTGGAGGCGTCGGCGGGCACCGCCGGCTATTTCGCGCCATCGGCCGACGGATCGCGTCCGGGCATCCTCTACGTCAACACGCGGAAGATGCGGAACCTGCCGATCTTCGAACTGTCGGCGCTCTCCTATCATGAGGGCGTGCCCGGTCATCATCTCGAAAAGGCGGTCACCCAGGCACTGACCGGCCTGCCCAAGTTCCGCACCTTCAACGGCTATACCGCCTTCAGCGAGGGCTGGGCGCTGTTCGCCGAACAGCTTCCGCTCGAAATGGGGCTCTACAGCGATCCGTGGCAGGAATTCGGCCGGCTCTCGATGGAGCTGATGCGCGCCGGCCGGCTGGTCACCGACACTGGCGTCCATGCCCTGCGCTGGAGCCGCGAGAAAGCGGTGGCCTGGCTCGACGAGAACACGCCCTCCGGCCATGACGACAATGTCACCGCGATCCAGCGCTACATCGTCACGCCCGGTCAGGCCTGCGCCTATGAGATGGGCAAGCTCCGGCTCGTCGCCTTGCGCGATCGTGCGCGCGCGGCGCTGGGTGGAGGCTTCGACATCCGCCGCTTCAACGATGTCGTGCTGGGCAGCGGCGCGCTGCCGCTGCCCATGCTGGAGGAGAATGTGGATCGATGGATCGCTCGCAAGGGGCAGGCGGCATGATCAGTCGTCGCCGGTTCGGCGCGTCGGCCGCGCTGCTGTTCGGTACGCTCGCCTTGCCGCCGCTCTTCGCCGCCGAAACCGACGAGGACGCCAGGCTCGACGCGTTCTTCGAGGGCGTCTTCCAGCGCGGCCTCGATCGCAGTCCGACGCGCCAGTCGGCGCTCGGCATCCGCCGCGACCAGGATAAATGGGACGATATCGGCGAAGCGCGCGCACTCGAAAGCCATGAACTGCTCAAGCGGGATCTGGCCGCGCTGCGCAGCTTCGACGTCGGGAAGCTCTCGCCCCAGGCGCGGCTG
The DNA here is from genome assembly GCF_057809675.1 of Sphingomonas sp. FG14. Classification (NCBI taxonomy): domain Bacteria; kingdom Pseudomonadati; phylum Pseudomonadota; class Alphaproteobacteria; order Sphingomonadales; family Sphingomonadaceae; genus Sphingomonas; species Sphingomonas sp. FG14. Next base: position 83,325 of record NZ_JBMDKK010000005.1, read on the forward strand.
AGCTATCGCATGTTCGAGCGTTCCGCCGAACGCGGCATCGCCGATTTCCGCTGGCGCGACCATGATTATGCGATGACGCAGATGGGCGGCCTGCACACGCGCGTGCCGGGCACGCTCACCAACAGCCATCCGATCGCCACCCGCGCGGATGCCGACGCCTATATCGCGCGTGTCGCCGGCGTGGGGCCGTTGATGGCGCAGGCGATCGCCGCGCTCGCCCGGCAGGAGGCGAAGGGGATCCGCCCGCCGCGCTTCGTCTATGCGCAGGTGATCGGTCCGTGCGAGAATATGCTGAAGGGCGCACCCTTCGATACGGACGCCGCCGACAGCCCGATCCTCGCCGATTTCAGGGCGAAGGTGGGCAAGGCCGATTTCACCGATGCCGAGCGCGCCGACCTGCTCGCGCGCGCCACCACAGCGCTTCAGGGCGGTTTCGCGACCGGCTATCGCGCGCTGATCGCACATCTGCGCGCGGCGGAGGCCCAGGCCGACACTGTCGACGGCATCTGGAAGCTGCCCGATGGCCAGGCCTATTACGAGGCGCAGCTCGAATCCTACACGACGCTGCCGCTCAAGGCCGCCGACGTCCACAATCTCGGCCTGCGCGAAGTGGCGCGCATCCATGGCGAGATGCGCGGCATCATGAAGCATGTCGCCTTTACCGGAAGCCTGCAGGATTTCTTCGCCTTCGTGCGCAGCGATCCGCAATTCTACCATCCCGACACCGATGCCGGCCGCGCCGCGTATGTGGCGGAGGCGGAGGCGCTGCTCGCCGAGATCCGCGCACGGCAGAGCGAGCTGTTCGGCATACTGCCCAAGGCGGAGGTCGTCGTCCGTCCGACCGAGACATGGCGCGAGAAATCCGCGCCCAAGGCGCAATATCGCAATCCGCCGCAGGACGGATCGTCGCCGGGCATCTTCTATATCAACTTGGCCGATATGAAGGCGCAGCCGCGTTATCAGCTCGCCGCGACGCTCTATCATGAGGCGATCCCGGGCCATCATGTTGAAACCTGTATCGCGCACGAGATGACGGGGCTGCCCAAGTTCCGTCGTTTCGCGAGCATCGCCGCGTTCAGCGAGGGATGGGGCCTCTATTCGGAACGGCTGCCCAAGGAGATGGGGCTCTATGCCGATCCCTATTCCGATTTTGGCCGGCTCTCGCTCGAACTGATGCGCGCCTGCCGGCTGGTGGTCGATACCGGCATCCATCACCTCAAATGGTCGCGCGAACGGGCCACTGCCTATTTCGACGAAAACATGCCGTCGAGCCACTATGACAATCAGCGCGAGATCGACCGCTACATCGTCATTCCCGGCCAGGCGACATCCTATTATGTCGGCATGCAGACGTTCCTCGAACTGAGGAGCCGGGCGAAGGCGAAGCTCGGTCCGGCGTTCGACCTGCGCGCCTTTCACGACGTCGCGCTCGGCGCCGGGCCGCTGCCGCTGCCGATCTTGGACGAGCAGATTGCCGCCTGGATCGCGGGCGGCGGGAAGGGCCTGAACCGATGAAAAGACCATGGTTGATGCTTGGCGCGGCGCTGACGATCGCGGCGCTGGGCTGGAGCGCTGCGGCGCAGGAGGCGCCGGCAACCTATATCCATGCGGGGAAGCTGCTCGCCGATCCGGCAAGCGGCCGCGTGCTCGAACGCCAGACCATCGTCGTGCGCGACGGCAAGGTGGCGGAGATCCGGCCCGGTTTCGTCGGCGAGGGCGATGTCGTCGATCTCGCTGACAGCTTCGTGCTGCCCGGCCTGATCGACAGCCATGTCCATATCTGTCACGAAAACGGCCCCAACGACAAATTGCGCCGCACCGTGCAGACCACCGCCGATCTCGCGATCGACGGCGCACGCTATGCGCGGATCACGCTCGATGCCGGCTTCACCACCGTCGCCGATCTGGGTGAGGAGAATGACGCGATCTTCGCGCTGCGCGACGGCATCGCCGCGGGCAAGGTGCCGGGGCCGCGCATCGTCGCCGCCGGCAATGCGCTGAGCCCACATGGCGGCGCCGGCGATCCGGCGGGCTACCGGCCCGATGTCGGCCATCTCGTCCGCCGGCCCAGCCTGTGTTCGGGCGGTGACGATTGCCGGCGGGTGACGCGCGAGACCATCCATCGCGGCGCCGATCTCATCAAGATCGTCGCGACCGGATCGGTGCTGGCGGACCAGGCGTCGGGCCTCGGCCAGCAATTCGCCGATGACGAGATCAAGGCGATCGTCGACGCCGCGCACGCGCTCGGCCGCCGCGTCACCGCGCATGCGCATAATGCCGCCGCGATGAACGCCTTTCTGCGTGCGGGCGGCGATTCGATCGAACATGGCACCAATCTCGATGCGGAGACGGTGAAGCTGTTCAAGGCGAACAATGCCTGGCTGGTCCCGACCCTGCTCGCCGGCGACACGGTGACGCGCTGGGGCAATGATCCGCAGAGCTTCCTGTCCCCCGCCGTTCGCGCCAAGGCGCTGGAGGTTGGGCCGCTCATGATCCAGTCGGCCGCCTTCGCGCATAAGCACGGCGTGCGCATCGCCTTCGGCACCGACGCCAGCGTCAGCAAGCATGGCGAGAATGCGCGCGAATTCTCGCTGCTCGTCCGCGCCGGGCTGACGCCGCTGGAGGCGATCCGCGCCGCGACCGTCAACGCCGCCGATCATCTGGGGCTGCTTTCGACGATCGGCTCGCTCGCGCCGGGCAAGGCGGCGGACATCGTCGCGGTGCGCGGCGATCCGCTCAGCGACGTCACCACACTCCAGCATGTCGGCTTCGTGATGAAGGGCGGCACGATCTACAAGAAATAGGGGGAAAGATGCGTATCGTCTCGGGCCTGGTTCTGGGCCTTCTGTCCGTGGCGAGCGCGCATGCCGCCCCGCCGCATTATCGCGTGAATGCGGATTTCGATCCGCAGGGCAATCTGAAGGCCGATGTCACGGTCACCCTGACCGAGGCGACGAGCGAAAAGGCGTTCCTGCTCTCGCGCCGTTTCGCGCTGGAGCCGATGAAGCTGCCGCATGGCGTGACGGTGACGACCGAACCGGCGGAAAAGCCCGTCGAGGAGCTGACGCGCTACACCTTCCATTTCGCGAAGCCGACGGCGGCCCCCGTCAAGCTGCGCTTCCGTTATGCCGGGCAGATTAACACCAAGCATGACAGCAATGCCGCCGCCTTGCGGCCGGAGGGGTTCGAGCTGTTCATCGATCATATGTGGATCCCGATCGGCGCGGATATCCAGACGCGTTTCACCGTGGATGCCGATATCAGGGGGCTGGCCCCCGATCTCGTCGTCGTGGCGCAGGGCGATGTGAAACGAACCAGGACGGGCGTCCGCATCCATCGCGACTTCATCGATATCGATCTGCCGATGGTCGCGATGCAGGGATTGCAGCGCGCTGAGGCGCATGGCGTTGAATTTTTCGGACGCGACCTGTCGACGCGGCTCTCGGGCTTCTACGTCAAGCACGCCGAGGGCGCGGCGCGCTATTTCGAGGCGATGTTCGGCCCGCTGCCGCGCAAGGTGCGGATGGCGCAGGTCTGGCGCAAGAGCGGCCTCGGCTATGCCCGCACCGCCTATACCGTGCTCTCCGAAGGCGGGCGATCGGGCGAGGACGTGCCGGAGGTCAATCCGGCGCGCTATGTCGCGCATGAGGTCGGCCATGCCTGGTGGATGCTCGCCAGCCCGCTCAGCGAGGATTTCTGGCTGGTCGAATCCGCCGCCGAATATATGTCGATGCGCTATGTCGAGGCGACGTTCGGGGCTGAGGAACTGGCGAAGAACATCGCGTCGAAGGTGGATGGCAGCAAGGATGCCGGGCCGGTGATGGGCCATGGCCGCCCCAATCGCATCCAGCTCTACGGCAAGGGTCCGCTGATCCTGTGGGAGCTCGACAAGAGGATCGGCCGGTCGGCGATGGACCGGCTGATGATCGCGATGGCGCGCGAGCCCGTCCACACCACCCCGATCTTCCTGAAGCATCTGACCGCGATCGCTGGCGCCGACCAGGCGAAATGGTTCGAAACGGCGATGCGGACATGAGCGTCAGCCGCCGGACGGTGCTTGCCGGTGCGGCTGCACTGGCATTTGCCGGCCGGGCCGATGCCCAGACCTTCGGAGCCGAACGCTACGCCCGCGCGATGGTGATCGACGGGCTCGGTTCGCTCGGCAATCTCGATCCCAGATTGCCGGGCATCCAGGCGCAGCTCGCCGCGTTCCGCGCCTCCGGTCTCACCGCGATCAACCAGACGGTGGGGGCCGGCGGCGGCGCGCCCGGCCGCTTCGAGGAGACGTTGCGCCGTATCACCCGCTATGCGCGCTTCGTCTCCGCCTTTCCCGATCACCTGCTCCAGGTGCGCAGCGCCGCCGATCTCAAGCTGGCGCAACAGAGCGGCCGGCTGGGCGTGATTTTCGGTTTCCAGGACAGCGTTCCGCTCGAAACCGAGATCGGCCGGCTCGACCTGTTCGACCTGCTCGGCGTGCGCATCGTCCAGCTCACCTATAATGTCCGCAATCTCGTCGGTGATGGTTGTCTGGAGCCCGCCAATGCCGGGCTCAGCGCCTATGGCCGCGATGTCGTCGCGGCGCTCAACACGCGGCGGATATTGGTCGACGCCAGCCATGCCGGCGCCCGCACCATCGCCGACGCCATCGCCGCGTCGACGGCACCGATCGCGATCAGCCATACCGGCTGCCGCGCGCTGGTCGACGTGCCGCGCAACACATCGGATGCCGAATTGCGGGTGCTGGCTGACAAGGGCGGTGTCGCGGGCATTTATTTCATGCCGTTCCTGCGCGAACAGGGCCAGGCGCGCGCCGAGGATGTCATCCGCCATATCGAGCATGTCGTGAAGGTGGCGGGGGAGGACCATGTCTCGCTCGGCACCGATGGCGGCATCCGCGCGGCGCCGACCGGGGCGGAGGCGCTGGCGGCGCAGAAGCGCTTCTACGATGAGCGCAAGGCCATGGGCGTCGCGGCACCGGGCGAGGCGCCCGATGTGCTCAATCTTGTGCCGGAGTATAACGAGCCCAGCCGCTTCCTGCGCCTCGCCGACGATCTCGCGGCGCGCGGCTGGCCGGCGCGACGGATTGAGAAGCTGCTGGGAGGCAATTTCGCAAGGCTTTGCGCGGATGTGTGGGGCGGTTGATTGACAATCCCCCTCCCGCTTGCGGGAGGGGCTAGGGGAGGGCCCGTTTGGGCTTGGTGCTGCCTTCGACAGGCCCACCCCCGACCCCTCCCGTAAACGGGAGGGGAGTAAGGGCGCTGCCCATCCGGCTCACAATCTCCTCCAATATTTTCGCCGAAGTCGCGAAATTGAGCCGCACATGCCCCTCACCCGGCGCCCCGAAATCCGGCCCCGCCGACAGCGCGACCTTCGCCCGCTCCAGAAAATACCCTGCCGGATCCTCGATCCCGAGCGCCCGGCAGTCCAGCCACGCCAGATAACCCGCCTCGGGCGCAACATAGCCGATCGCCGGGCAATGCTCCGCCAGCAACGCCGCAAGCTGGTCGCGCCGCGCCTGGAGGTGGTCGACACAGGCAATCAGCCATTCCTCCCCGGCGTCGCTCCATGCTGCCAGCGCGGCGCGGACGCCTGGCGCCGAAAACGCGTTCCAGCGCGTCGACGGCAATGATTTGAGCTTTGCGAGCAAATCGCCGCGCGCCACGCAGACCGCGGTGCGCAGCCCGGCGACGTTGAACGCCTTGCTCGGTGCGTTGAGCGTCACCGTGCGCTCGTGCGTGATCGTCGCGAACGGGATATGGCGATGCGGCCTGTAGGTCAGGTCGGCATGCACCTCGTCGGAAATCACGACCACGTCGTGCTTGCGCGCCAGCTCGGCGATGCCGGTCAGTTCCAGCGCGGTGAAGCAGTGGCCGCTTGGATTGTGCGGATGGCAGAACAGCATCATCCGCACGTTTTCCCGGCTCATCAGCGCATCGAGTTCGTCCAGGTCGATGTGGCCGTCGGCCAGCTCATGCTCGATCAGCCGCCGGCCCGCGGTCCGCACCGAACCCAGCAGCGGCGGATAGGCGGGTGTCTGGACGATGATCGCGTCGCCCGGTGCGCTCAGCGCCTCGATGCAATTGGCGATCCCGCCGACGACGTCGGGCATCAGCAGCACGTCTTCGGGCCGAACCCGCCAGTCCCAGCGCCGCTCTGCCCAGCGCGCGAAGGCCGCCGGCACGCCGTTGGTCGCCATTGTCAGCCCATAGCCGAAATCGCCCAGCCGCAGCGCCTCGGACAATGTCTCCACGATCGCCGGCGCCGGCATCAGGTCCATGTCCGCGATCCAGGCGGGGATCACGTCGTCGGGATAGCTGCGCCATTTGCGGCCGGCGCGGCGGCGCAGCTCGGTCTCGGATGGGATCTCGATCATCACCGGCCCGGGCGCAGTCGGTCGGCGCGGCGGCGCAGCAGTTCGGCGGTGCCGAGCAGGCTGGTGGACGCGATCACCAGCAGGGTCGCGGCGGCGGTGATGGCGGGGCTGATCTGCTCGCGCACGCCTTCGAACATCTGGATGGGCAGAGTGCGCTGATCGGGCCCGGCGATGAACAGGGCGACAACCGTCTCGTCGAATGACGTCATGAAGGCGAAGACCGCGCCCGCCGCGATGCCCGGCGCGATCAGCGGCGCCAGCACGCGCAGCACCACGATATGCGGCCGGGCGCCCAGGCTGGCGGCGGCGCGCACCAGCTCGAAATCGAAACCCTGCAGCGATGCGTGGACGACGATCACGACGAAGGGCAGGGCAAGCACGGTGTGCGCGACGACCAGGCCCGCAAAGCCGTTCACCAGCCCGAGCGGCGCGAACAGGAAATAAAAGGCGATGGCGACCACCACCACCGGCACCACCATCGGTGCCGAGAGCAGGGCGACGATCAGCGGCTTGGCGCGCGAGCGCATGTTGACGAGGCCGATCGCGGCCAGCGTACCCAGCGGGGTGGCGATCAGTGTCGTTGCGGTGGCGACCGACAGGCTGTTGCCGAAGGCGCGCATCCATTGCGGCGACTCCCACAGAGCCCGGTACCAGCGCAGCGAGAGGCCATGTTCTGGAAAGACCAGGAACGCGCTGGGGTTGAGCGACAACGGCACCACCGCCAGGATCGGCAGCACCAGAAAGGCGAAGACCAGGCTGCAATAGCCGATCAGCGCGAAACGGCCCCAGCCGCGCTGTGCGATGCCGTGCCCGCTCATGCCGGCACCGTCCGCGCCATCGTCCGCCCGGCAAAGACCATCAGCAGCAGCGGGATCAGCAGCAACAGGCTGAGCGCGGCGGCCATGCCCCAGTTGAGCGACTGGTTGGTGTAGAAGGCGATCGATCCGCTGATCATCTGGTCCGCGCCGCCGCCGACCAAAGCGGGCGTGATGTAATAGCCCAGCGACAATGTGAAGACGATGATCGCGCCCGCCGCCACGCCCGGCATGGTCTGCGGCAGATAGACCTTGAGGAAAGCGGTGAGCGGCGTCGCGCCCAGCGAGCTGGCGGCGCGCATCGCCGATGGCTCGATCCCCTTCATCACGCCGTAGAGCGGCAGGATGAAGAAGGGGAGCAGCACATGCGTCATCGCGATATAGACGCCCAGCCGGTTGTAGATCAGCTGCAGCGGGGCATCGATCAGCCCGACCTGTTCGAGCAGCCCGTTCACCACGCCGTTGGTCTGCAGCAGCACCACCCAGGCGGTGGTGCGCACCAGCGCGGAGGTCCAGAAGGGCAGCAGCACCAGGATGAGCAGCGGATTGGCGCGGCGTTCGGGCAGCGAGGCGAGCAGATAGGCGACGGGATAGCCCAGCATCGTGCAGAGCAGGGCGACGACTAGGCTGATCTTGAAGGTGCGCAGGAAGATATCGACGAACACCGCCTGTTCGCGTGCGACCGCCGAGATAACGCCGTCCGCATCGATCCGCCGGTCGAGCGAGGCGAGCAGATAATAGCTGGTCAGCGGCCCCGCCGCGTGGCGCATCGCCGACCAATAGGTCCTGTTCGCCCAGCGTGGGTCGATGCGCACCAGATCGGCAAGCGAATTGCCGGGGGCGCCCGCCGCCAGACGATCGGCGGTCGCGTAAAGCAGTGTCCGCGATCCGACGACGTCGTAATTGAGGCGGTTGGCGACGCGATTGAGCGTGCCCGCCTGCCGCGCCACCAGCATCTCGGTGGCGACGGTCCGCGCCAGCGCATCGTCGGGCAGGCCTTCGCCATTCCATTCTGCAAGCGCTTCGGCGCTTTGCGGCCAGCTATCGGCGAGCTCGTGATCGGTCACCGCGCGCGACAGCATCATCAGCACCGGCACGATGAAGCTTGCCAGCAGGAACAGCAGCAAGGGCGCGATCAGGGCGAAGGTCCACCAGCGGCGTGGCGCAGGCTTCTGCAACGATCCGGGTTGCGCGGATATCGATGGGGTCATGGTTTCAGCGCGCGACCCAGGCGTTGAAGCGCTGGGTCAACTGATCGCCATATTCCACCCAGAAATCGCCATCGAGCGCAAGCGCGTCGGTCATGTTGGCGGGATCGGACGGAGTGTCGCGCTTGTAGCGCGGATCGATCCTTTTTCCTGCCTCCACGCTGGTCAGGCCGGTGGGAATGAAGGTGGGCAGGCGCATCTGGTTTTCCGGACGCGTCATGTAGCGCAGCAGTTCGTTCGCCTCGGCCTTGCGCGGGCTGTTGCTCAGGATCACCCAATAATCGACGGCATAGATGTTGCCGTGCCAGCTCACCTTGAAATTGCGCTTCTCGGTCTGGTTGGCGACGATCAGCCGGCCCGGACTCGTCACCGACATCGCGACCTCGCCCGATCCGATCAGGTCGGGCACCTGCGAGATCGAGGACCACCAGACGATATTGGGCTTGAGTTCGTCGAGCTTGCGGAATGCGCGATCGACGCCCGCCGCCGTGCGCAATGTGGGATAGACCTGGGCGGGTGGCACGCCATCGGCGAGCAGCGCGAATTCGAGCGAATATTTGGGCGTCTTGCGCATGCCGCGCTTGCCGGGAAAGCGCTTCACGTCCCAGAAATCGGCCCAGTTCTGTGGTCCCGGCCCCTTGATGCGGTCGCCGTCATAGCCGATCAGGTACGACCACAGCATCGCGCCGACACCGCATTCATGGACGGCGGAGGGCACGAAGGCCTCGCGTCCGCCCAGCGCCGCCCAGTCGAGCGGCTGGAACAGCCCTTCCTCGCAGCCCAGGATCAGGTCCTCGGTCTCGACCTGGACGATGTCCCAGCTTGAATCGCCGCCGATCACCTTGGTCCGGATCACGCCGACGCCGCCATGCCAGGTGTCCTCGCGCAGCTTGATGCCGGTCGTCCTGGCGAAGGACGTCCAATAGGCGTTGCGGTGCGCGTCCTGCGACGATCCGCCCCAGCCGACGATGGTCAGCGGCCGTGTCGGCGCGTCCGATCCGCATGAGGAGAGCGCGATGGCCGTGGCCGTGAGGCCGAGCGTCGCGACCATGCGTGCCCATCGCTTCATTGCGCGTCCCCCAGCGGATCCTCTACCCAGTCGTCCGCCGGGAAGGCGAAGCAGCGATCCGCGCACCAGCCGATCGGCAATGCCTCGGCCGGCTCGATCCCCCGTCCGCGCGGTGCGCAGATGGTCAGCGTCGCCCCGCCCGGCAATGTCGCCCGGATGCGGCTATGATCGCCGTGATAGACGAGTTCATCGACGCGCGCATCCAGCCGGTTGCAATAGCTGCCGGTGCCGTTGTCCATGCCGACATGTTCGGGGCGGATGGTGGTGACGACGCGCGCGCCCGGCGCGATATTGCCGATCGCGGTCGCGCGGATCGCCTCGCCGCCGTCGAGCCGCACCTCGCAGACATCGCCGTCCCTTGCGGTGACGGTGCCGGCCAGCCCGTTATTCTCGCCGACGAACCCCGCGACAAAGGCATTGGCGGGATGTTCGTAGATCGATTGCGGCGATCCGATCTGCTGCACCGCGCCGTCGGCGAACACGACGATCCGGTCGGACAAGGTCAGCGCCTCGCTCTGGTCGTGCGTGACATAGACGATGGTCAGCCCCAGCGCGCGCTGGATGCGCTTGATCTCCGCCTGCAGCTTTTCGCGGAGCTGCCGGTCGAGCGCGCCCAGCGGTTCGTCCATCAGCACCAGATCGGGCTCGAAGATCAGCGCGCGCGCCAGTGCGACGCGCTGGCGCTGGCCGCCCGAGAGCGCGTCGAGCCGGCGATGGCCGAGCCCGTCGAGCCTGACCAGCGCCAGCGCCTCGTCGACGCGCCTGGCGATATCCTGGTTGCGCATGCCGCGCACGCTCAGCGGAAACGCCAGATTCTGCGAAACCGACATATGCGGAAACAGCGCGTAATTCTGGAAGACGACGCCCATGTTGCGCTTGTGCGGCGGCTGTTTCGCCAGCGAGTGGCCGTCGAGCATGATGTCGCCGGCGGTGGGCGTCTCGAAGCCGGCAAGCATCATCAGCGTGGTCGTCTTGCCCGATCCCGAAGGCCCGAGCAAAGTCAGGAATTCGCCCTTGGCGACCGTCAGATCCAGCCCCGCGACGGCCGGCCGCGTGCCGCCGCCATAGCGTTTCTCGACGCCGCGGAACTCGACCAGCGGCTGCGGGGCCGATGCCATCAGCCGGCGACCGACCGATAGGCGCCGGCAAGGCGGCGCACGCCTTCGTCGATCTGCTCGGGCGTCGCATAGCTGTAGGACAGGCGGATATGGTTCCTGGGCGCGCGCGTGTTGCCCGCGCCCGGCGTCGCGAAGAAGGTGCTGCCCGCGATCAGGTTGACCTTGGCCTCGGCGGCGAGTGCGGCGACCACATCGCCATCGACATGCGACGGCAGCGTCAGCCAGACATAATATCCGCCCTCCGGCACCGCGATCTCGGCGGCCGGGATTTCGCGGCGCACCGCCTCGACGATGCGGTCGCGGCGTTCGCGATAGACGGCCTGGACGCGCTCGATATGCGCGGCGAAGGCGGGCGAACGCCCGAATTCATAGATGATGCGCTGGACGAGCGGAGAGGATCCGCCATCGGATTTCAGCCGGATCAGCCGCGCGATGATCTCGGGATCGGCGGCGACCCAGCCGATGCGCAGGCCCGGCGCGACCAGCTTGGAAAAGGTGCCGACATGGAAGACGTTGCCGGTGCGGTCGAGCGCCTTCAATGACGGCACGGTCTCGCCTTCGAAACGGACGCGGCGATAGGGCGTGTCTTCGACCACGGCGATGCCGCGTGCCTCGGCCAGCGCGATCAGCGCCTGGCGTCGCTCCAGTGACATGGTGGCGCCGGTCGGATTATGGAAATCGGCGACATTGTAGATCAGCTTGGGCGCGGCCAGCCCTTCCTTCGCCCGCGCGTCGAGCAGCGTCTCCAGCGCGGCGACGTCGATACCATGCTTGTCCTGGCCGACCTCGATGAAATCGACGCCGAAGCTGCGGAAGATCGGGATCGCGGTGAAATAGGTCGGCGCGGTGACGACGACGGCGTCGCCTTCGTCGAGCAGCAGCCGGCAGATCAGTTCCAGCCCGTGCTTGGCGCCGTTGACGATCAGCAGATGATCGGGCGTCAGCGCGCAGCCATCCTCGTTCATCAGCTCTGACAGCCAGCCGCGCAGTTCGGGCTGGCCGTGCGTCGGCGAATATTGCAGCGTTTCCTCGCGGTGCGCGTTGAGCGCGGCGATCGCATAGTCGGTCAGGTCGGGCAGCAATTGCGGCGCCGCGAAACCCGAATCGAACGGGATCACATCGGCTTCGAGTTCCGATGGAAAATGCGGTGCCGGAAAGCTGGTCGGAAGATTGGCGGCGCGACGCGCCAGACGATGTACACTCACTATGGCCCAGCCCCTCATGATATCCGCAGGGATAAGCGGATCTCCCCTGCCCGAGACGATGGCCCGGCCGGGCAAATCCGCCACTCGCCCGTCGTAAAAAGCGAGTGGCGGATTCCTTGCGCCCGTCGCTCCTCTGCTGTGGGGTGGAGGTCGATTATGGGGTCAGCGGCGGAACGAACGGTTTTGGATGCTGGCCAGCTGATCGGCGCGGCGCTGCTGTTAGCGGTCGGCTGCGTTGCGGCGGCGCAGGATGTCGGTGGTGGGGATCCCTTTACCTCCACCTATCGTCCTGCGCCGCATCCGCCGCTCGCCATCACCGGCGCGTCGATCCTGACGGGCACGGGCGCGGAGATCGCGATCGGCACCGTGCTGGTGCGTGATGGCAAGGTCGAGGCGGTCGGCGCCGATCTCGCCATTCCCGATGGCTATCAGCAGATCGACGGGCGCGGCAAATGGGTGACGCCCGGCATCATCGACGCGCATTCGCATCTCGGCGTCTATCCCTCGCCCGGCACGCCCTCGCACGAGGATGGCAATGAGGCGGTCTCTCCCAACACGGCGGAGGTTTGGGCGGAGCATTCGGTCTGGCCGCAGGATCCCAAATTCCGGCTGGCGCGCGGTGGTGGCGTCACGTCGCTGATGATCCTGCCGGGCTCGGCCAATCTGTTCGGCGGCCGTTCTGTCACGCTCAAGAACGTGCCCGCCGTCACCACCCAGGCGATGAAATTCCCGGGCGCGCCCTATGGGCTGAAGATGGCGTGCGGCGAGAATCCCAAGCGCGTCTATGGCGGCAAGGGCCGCGCGCCGATGACCCGGATGGGCAATGTCGCAGGCTATCGCAAGGCGTGGATCGATGCGGCCGAGTATCTGAAGCGCTGGGACAAATGGGAGAAGGGCGGAAAGGCTGGGGATGCGCCCAAGCGCGATCTCCAGCTCGAAACGCTGGCCGGCGTGCTCAAGGGCGAGATCCTCGTCCAGAACCATTGCTATCGCGCCGACGAGATGGCGGTGATGATCGACGTCGCGCGCGAATTCGGCTTCCACATCCGCGCCTTCCATCACGCCAACGAAGCCTACAAGATCGCCCCCTTGCTCGCGAAGGAGGATATCTGTGTCGCGACCTGGGCGAACAGTTGGGGCGCGAAGATGGAATCGCTCGACGGCATCGAGGAGAATGCGCCGATGATCGACGCGGCGGGCGGCTGCGCGATCATCCATTCGGACGACGGGCTGCTCATCCAGCGATTGAACCAGGAAGCGGGGATCGCGATGACCGCCGCCAACCATGCCGGCATCAGGATCTCGCGCGGACAGGCGATCCGCTGGATCACCGCCAATCCGGCCAAGGCGATGGGTGTCGCCGATCGCGTGGGCACGCTGGAGCCGGGCAAGATGGGCGATCTGGTGCTGTGGAGTGCCGATCCGTTCAGCGTCTACGCCGTCGCGGAAAAGGTCTGGATCGACGGCACGCTCCGCTGGGACCGCGCCGATCCGCGTTATCAGGCGCCGTCCGATTTCGTGCTGGGCCAGCCGGGACAGGAGTTCGCGCGATGATCCGGCATATTCTGGCTGCACTCATGCTCACCGCCGCGATGCCGGCGGCGGCGGAGACCGTGGCGATCACCGGCGGACGCGTGGTGACGATGGGCGGCGCGGGCGAGATCGCGCGCGGTACCGTCATCGTGCGTGACGGGCGGATCGTCGCGGTCGGCGCCGATATATCCGTGCCGCCGGGCGCGCGTATCATCGATGCCACGAACAGGATCGTCACCCCCGGTCTCGTCGCGTCGGGCACCGCGCTGGGCCTGATCGAGGTGCGCGCGGTCGAATCGACCGACGATCGCGGCGCGCATAACAGCGAAATCAGCGCGGCGTTCGACGCCGGCTATGGCCTCAACCCGGATTCGCTGCTGCTGCCTGTTGCGCGGCTGGGCGGCATCACCAGCGCGATCGCGACGCCCGGCTATGACGATGCGGCGGGCCGCGAACTGCTCTTCGCGGGGCAGGCGGCGGCGGTCTCGTTGGGCGGCGCGCCGATGCTGATGAAGCGCGGCGTCGCGATGGTGCTCGACATGGGCGATGCCGGCGCCGAACGCGCTGGCGGCGCGCGCGCCGCCGAACTGGTCGCGCTTCAGGCGATCTTCGCCGAAGTGCGCGATTTCGCGCATCGCCGCGCCGCCTATGATCGCGGAGAGACGCGTGACTATACGCTGTCTCGCATCGATCTGGAGGCGCTGCTGCCGGTCGTCGAGGGGCGGATGCCGCTCCTCGTTTCCGTCAATCGCGCATCGGATATCCGCGACGCGCTGGCGATGGCGCGCGAGGAGAAGGTGAAGCTGATCCTGGAGGGCGCGGGCGAGGGCTGGCGCGTCGCGCGTGAGATCGCCGCGGCGAAGGTGCCGGTGCTGTTGACCCCGATCGAGAACAATCCCGTCTCGTTCGAGATGCTCGGCGCGACGCTCGGCAATGCCCGTCGCCTGGCCGCCGCCGGCGTGACGATCGCGATCCAGGGCAATGGCAATCACCGCGAGCGCGAGATGCGCTACAATGCGGGCAATGCGGTCGCCAACGGCCTGCCCTGGCAGACCGCGCTCGCGGCGATGACGATCAATCCGGCGCGCATCTTCGGCCTGGCCGATCGCATCGGATCGCTCGAGGCGGGCAAGGCCGGCGATATCGTGATCTGGGACGGCGATCCGCTGGAAACCGTCGCGCGGCCGGTATCGGTGCTGATCGGCGGTATCGAACAACCCATGACGTCGCGCGCGACCGAGCTGCGCGACCGCTATCTTCCCGCCGTGACGGCGAACGGTTCAACAGGAGAGAAACAATGAACGGCAACAGGCTCCTCATCCTCTATTCGGGCGTGCTCACCGCCGCCATGGCCTTTTCGCTCGGCACCGGCGCGATGGCGGATACCACGCCCAGGAAAGCGGCGTTCGACGAGATCGACGTGAAGCGCATCAATGTGCGCGAGGATGACGGCACGATCCGGATGATCGTGTCGAATACCAGCCGTTCGCCGGGCATCATCTATCACGGCAAGGAACGCCCGCATCCCAGCGGCAATCGCGGCGCCGGCATCATCTTCTACAATAATGAAGGCACCGAGAATGGCGGGCTCACCTTCAGCGGCCAGAAGGGCCCTGATGGCAAGGTTTCGGGCGGCGGTCATCTGAGCTTCGACCAGTTCGAGCAGGATCAGGTGATCCAGTTGACCCAGAGCGAATATGCCGGGCGCCGCTGGGCGGGCATGATCGTCAACGACCGGCCTGACGCGCCGCTCGATTTCGACGAGGCCATGCGCTTCAGCAAACTGCCGGACGGCCCCGAAAAAACCGCGCTGATGCAGAAATTCCAAACGGAGGGCACGTTCGGCCGCCAGCGCGTCTATGTCGGCAAGACGCGCGATCGCGATTCCGCGGTGATGCTCAACGATGCGATGGGGCGTCCGCGTATCCTGATGAAGGTCATGCCCGACGGCAAGGCTTCGATCGACTTCCTCGACGAAAAGGGCGGCGTGGTCCGCTCGGTGACCCCCGACGGCAAATGATCAGGCACGCGCTTTTCCTGTCGCTCTCGGTCGCGCTGGCCGGCTGCGCGCCCACGCAGCCGCCCGCAACGACGGCCGCCAGCGCCGCCGCCGCACCGGCCGAACCGGTGCGGCCGATCGACGCCAATCCGTTTCCGAGCACCTATCAAGCGCCCGTCGTCGGCAAGCTCGCGCTCGTCGGGGGCACTGTGCTCACCGCGACGGGTGCGGAAATCGCCGACGGCACGGTGCTGATGGACGCTGGCCGGATCGTCGCGGTGGGCGCGAACCTGGCGGTGCCTGAGGATTATGCCCAGGTCGATGCGCGCGGCAAATGGGTGACGCCCGGCGTGATCGACGCGCATTCGCATCTCGGCGCCTGGTCGCAGCCCGAAGGCGCGGACGCGCTCAACGACGTCAACGAGATGACCGATCCCAACACCGCCCAGGCCTGGGTGGAACATTCGGTCTGGCCGCAGGATCCGGGGCTCGATGCCGCGCGGCAGGCGGGGGTGACGACCCTGATGGTGCTGCCGGGTTCGGCGAACCTGTTCGGCGGGCGGACGGTGACGCTCAAGAACGTGCCCGCCGGCACGATGCAGGCGATGAAATTCCCCGGCGCGCCTTATGGCCTCAAGATCGCGTGCGGCGAAAATCCCAAGCGCGTCTATGGCGCGAAGGGGCGTTCGCCGGCGACGCGGATGGGCAATGTCGCGGGCTATCGCAAGGCGTGGATCGACGCGCAGGATTATGCGCGCCGCTGGGAGAAATGGGAAAAGAATGGCCGCGCAGGTGATCCGCCCAAGCGCGACCTCCAGCTCGAAACGCTGGCCGGCGTGCTCAAGGGCGAGATCCTCGTCCAGAACCATTGCTACCGCGCCGACGAGATGGCGAACATGATCGACATCGCGCGCGAATTCGGCTTCCGCATCCGCACCTTCCACCACGCGAACGAGGCGTACAAGATCGCGCCGATGCTGGTGAAGGAGGATATCTGCGTCGCCACCTGGGCAAGCTGGTGGGGTTACAAGATGGAGGTGTTCGACGCGATCGAGGAAAATGCGCCCTTGATCCACGCGGCGGGCGGTTGCGCGATCATCCATTCGGACGATCCGCTGGTCATCCAGCGCCTCAATCAGGAAGCGGCGGTCGCGCTGTCCTCCGCCTGGCGGGCGGGGCTGAAGATCCCGAAGGCGGAGGCGATCAAATGGTTCACCGCCAATTCGGCCAGGGCGCTCGGCATCGCCGACAGGGTCGGCACGCTCGAACCCGGCAAGAATGCCGATGTCGTGCTGTGGAGCGCCGATCCGTTCAGCATCTATGCGCGCGCTGAGAAGGTCTGGATCGATGGCGGCATCGTCTTCGATCGCTCGGACCCATCTTATCGCCCGCATTCCGATTTCACCCTCGGTCAGCCCGGAGGCACGCGATGATCCGTCCGCTACTGGGGGCGCTTGCGCTCATTCTGTCCTCGCAGGCGGCGGCCGAGACCGTCGCGATCGTCGATGCGCGGCTGATGACGATGGCAAGGGCCGGTGAGATCGAACGCGGCACCGTGCTGATCCGCGACGGACGCATCGTCGCGGCCGGGGCGAACGTGGCCGTGCCCGCGGGCGCGCGCGTGATCGACGGCAGGGGTGGGGTGGTGACGCCCGGCTTCATCCAGGCGGACAGCAGCCTGGGCGCGGTCGAGGTCAGCCAGGTGCCGACAAGCGCAGACCGCGCGACGCACAGTGCCGGGATCAGCGCGGGCTTCGATATCTCGCGCGGGCTCAATCCGGACTCGATCCTGTTGCCGGTCTCGCGGCTCGCGGGCATCACCCATGCGGTGACCACGCCGCTCTATGACGACCGGCGCGGGCGCGAACTGCAATTCTCCGGGCAGGCGGCGGTGATCGATCTCGCCCAGCAGCCCGACATGGTGACGCGTCCGCGCGTCGCGATGGTGCTCGAAATGGGCGAAGGCGGCGCCGAACGCGCCGGCGGCGCGCGCGGTGCGGCGATCGTCCAGTTGAAGGCGACGCTCGCCGATGTCCGTCATTTCGCGCGCAATCGCGCCGCCTATGATCGCGGTGCGGGGCGTCCGCAGCCGCTGTCGCGCATCGATCTCGAAGCGCTGGTTCCCGTCGTCGAGGGAAAGATGCCGGTGATCGTCAAGGTCGATCGCGCGTCGGACATCGTCGAGATGCTTGCCCTGGCGCGTGATGAGGGGCTGAAGATCATCCTCGACGGCGCGGCGGAGGGCTGGCGTGTCGCGCCGCAGATCGCGGCGGCGGGCGTACCGGTCATCGTCGATCCGGTCGCGAACCTGCCGCGCAGCTTCTCCGAACTCGGCGCGACCGAGGAGAATGCCGCCCGGCTCAACGCAGCCGGCGTCATGTTGATCCTGAAAACGGGCAGCGGCGTCGCCCATCGCGCGCGCGAGCTGCGCTACGGCGCGGGCAACGCCGTGGCGTGGGGCCTGCCGCACGATGCCGCCGTTGCCGCGATAACAATCAATCCGGCGAAGATATTCGGCCTTGCGAACCGGATTGGTTCGCTCGAGGCAGGTAAAGAGGCTGATCTGGTACTGTGGAATGGCGATCCGCTGGAACCGTTGTCGCAGCCGCAGGCGGTGTTCGTGAAGGGGATTCAGATGCCCGTGACCGCGCGGCCGCTGGATTTGCGTGATCGGTATATGGGAGTGGCTGCCAACCCGTGAACCAAACCCGTTCGTGTCGAGCGAAATCGAGACACGCTGCGCGCTGACGTCTTCGCGCGATCACCTATCCCACGGAAACCGCAACGTCGGCTGGTTCACGTACCGCCTTACACCGATCGTCAGCGTCTGGCCCGCGCCGGGCGCCAGCCGCACGTCGAAGGCGGGCGTATCCAGCAACCGCTGAACGCCCGCAACCGTCACGCTCGTCGCCTTATGCTCGCCATAGCCGCCCATCTGCACCGTCACGATGCGTGGCCGGAGCGGATTTACATTGATCAGGGTCAGCACCACCGAATCCGGCGTAATCTTCTCCACCAGCGCGGCCACATCGGGCGGCAGGCCGGCACGGCGCGCTACCGGGTCGAAGTGGCGCACCTGCGCGTGGAGCGGCAGCGGGCCGTGGCCCGATCCGTCAGGATCGGCGGCGCCCATCGTCAGGTTGATGAGCGCGGTCGTCGCGACCGGATTGGCATTGGACCAGCGCGTCTCGTCGGGTGGATAGCCGATGCTGCTGTCGTCCTTGCGCAGGATACCCGCCGCGACGCGGACTTCTTCGATATCCTTTTGGAGCGCCCTTAGCGGATAGGCTGGATCGCCGTGGTTCAGGAAGCCGATCCAGCCGCTGTCGGGCAATCGCCTCAGGTCGCCGGGGTTCAGCGACCAGAGATAGATGTCCTGCTCCACCTGGCGGCGATTGCCGAGGCCGGGTGAACTGCCGTCGACGTCGAACCAGCCATACCAGCCCTGATCGCCGTGATAGACGGGGATCAGCGTCTTGCCGCCCTCCACCTTCTTCTGCGCATAGAGATTGTCGATCTGTCGGCGCAGCACTTGCGTGTAGCGCTGATCGCCGGTCAGCAGCAGTGCGTTGCCAAAGCCCTCGGGCGGGCCACGCAGTACATAGTTGCGGACGCCTTGGTCGGGCGAATTCCAGCCGAACACGCCGCCATACCATTTGCCGCCCCATTCGCCGCCGATCGTGCCGTCCAGCCCGATATTGGAGGGGATGTTGCCGCCGTTGGCGTCAATGCGCTTCGCCCAGGCATCGACATAGTCGAGCAGCCAGGTCCGGTATTTCGGATCGCCGGTGACCATATAGGCGTGAAGCGCCAGATTGGTGCTCGCCAGATTGAGCGGATGGTCGCCCCGGATATTGGTGGCCTTCAGGAAGCGGGTCTGCCGCTTCGGATCGCCGCCGGGCACGGGCGGACCGTCCCAGTCGGTGGGTGAGGGTTCGCCCAGATTGGGGCCCTTGCTGCCGTTGAACAGGCTGCGGATGATCTGGAGCTTCGGATCGTAATTGGGCGCGGCAGGATCCTCGCCGAGATAGAAGCCGGCGAAGCGGCGCAGCCGCGTTTGATAGGTCGGATCGTCCGGCGCGCTCAAGCCGTAGAAATAGAAGCCCGACAGCCCTTCGCCCATATGCTCCCAGTCGAAGGAAGGCGTGAACTCGCGCTGGTAGATGCCGTCCCTGGCCGCCGCAACCTCCAGCACCTTCGCGCGCGAATATTGGTCGAGATGCCCTTCCCAGACGAAGCGCCATTGCGTCAGGATCGAATCCGGCCCGCCCAGTGCATGGGCGAGCGGCCAATTGCGGATCGGCTCGACCGCATCGTCGGGCCCATCGGTGATGCCCCAATGTTCCGGCCCGCGCAGATAGCCGCGCGGATCGACATATTTGTCGATGAACAGCTTCACGCCCTCGCCGTTGAGTGCGATCAGTGCGCGTTCCGCCAGCGCCCAGTCGGGCGGCGGCATCGGCCGGTCGATCTCGATCGTCTGCGCGATGGCGGGTATGGAGAACGGCAGCGCCGCGGCGCTGGCCAGGACCAGCTTCAGCGCCGCGCGCCGGTCAGCGCGCATCGGCCACCGCGGCGGCGATCAGCGCGCGCATATGTTCGATATAGGTGCCGGTGGAGATGCCGATCACCGGCTTCTCCGCGAAATAGGGCGAGGTGTCGGTCGCGTCGCCGACGCGGGTGGCGCGATAGTCGCCGGGCTGGGGCGTCGCGCTGCCGTCGCCGCGATAGGGATTGCTCGTCGCCTTGAGTTCGGTCGGCCACCAGCCCTTGGCGTTGAGCGAGGAGACCAAAATGTCGAGACCCGCGCCGCTGCGGTCGGTGTTGAGGTCCGACGTGTCGGCATCCGACAGGAAGTAGCGGGGCAGCGGCACCCGGTTGCCCTGTTTGAGCGGCGAATCCTTCGCGACCTGTTCGGGCGGCAGCGCCTTCAGCGCCTCATAGTCGCGGCGGATGGCGGCGACGTCGATCGCGCGCGTCGATCCATAATGTGACACGGTGTTGGCGGGATCGTAATCGGCATAATAGGCACCGTTGACCACGTTCGACCCGCGGCGATGGATGTAGAGCGGCTTTCCGGTGCCGATCTCGACGAAGGTGGGATAGGCCTTGCCATCCTTGATCTGCGCATCGGGCAGGCGGACGGAATCGAGCCAGTCCAGCGCCTCGGGCACGCGGGCGAGGAACTTGCTATCCCCGGTCAGGCGGTAGAAGTCGAGCAGGCGGCGGATATTGTCCGCGGTCGTATGCGTGGCCAGCGCGCGCGGCTCGTAGGTGCGGGCGCCGGCGGGCTTCAGGTCGGTGGTATATTGCAGCGCCCAGCCAGGCTGGGGCTGCCCCTGCTGCGTGACCAGAAAGACGCTCATCGCACGGTTGATCGCATCGAGCACGCGCGTCTCGCCCAGCGCCTGGTAGCAGAGGATCAGGAACTTGACGTTCTCGCCCGCGACGTCGTCGTTGAAGGTGATGAAGGACGTGTAGTCCGGCCGCCCGTGATGGGCGAATTCGTATTTCAGCGGATAACGCTGCGGCCAGCCACCGACCGGATACTGGCTTTCCAGCACGAAGCCGATCGCACGCTCCAGCGCGGGGCGGTATTTGGGGTCACGCTTTTCGACATACAGGCGCAGCAGGAATTGCATCGCCTCCGAGGTGCCAGCGTCGTCGAACGTGGCATTGCCCCAATAATGCTGGAATTCTTCCAGCCGCCAAGCGTTCTTGCCGATCGTGTCATACCATTGGCGGGTGGAGGACTCGCCGTCGAAATCGATGAAGTAATTCCATCCGCCGCTGGGCAACTGGCCGAAGATCAGCGCCTCGGCCGCCTTTTCCGCCGCCTGGTAATAATATTCGTCGCCGGTGGCGTGATAGGCGTCGAGGAACAGATGGCCCATGGTCGGCGTGCCCGGCGGCTGGACCCAGACCATGCTGGGATATGCCTCCATCTCGCCCCATCGCCGCGACTTGTCGGGGAGATAAGACCAGACATAGCCGCCCTTGGTCGAGACCTCCTCCACCATGAACCGCGTTGCGCGCTTCATCGTGTCGACGATCTGGGTGCGGCTTGGTTTCGCCTCCGCCGCGATGGGAAGGCAGGCACCGGCCACGACCAGGCCAAGAGCGACGACGCGGCTCAATAGGGTCATTTCAATCCTGCATTCATTCCGGGGAGTCGCGGGGGGGGGGGAGTCGGGGGGCGCCAGGGGTAAGGCGCCCCGCGAAACCGTCAATAAGTGTAGCGGATACCGAACAGGAATTCGCGGCCCGAGTGGCGATAGACCGAAAGCAGGTCGCGCGAATCGTTGAACTGATCCTGATACTGGTCGGTCAGGTTCACGGCTTCCAGCGACAGCTTGAAATTGTCGGTGAGCGTGAACTGGATCGACGCGTCGAGGTTGAAGGTGGAGTTGGTGCCGTCGACATCGGTGCCGCGTTCGGTGCCGGGTACGCGCGTCAGATATTTGCTGCGATAGGATCCAGACACGCGCGCGCTGAACACCTTGTCTTCATAATAGATGGTGGCGTTGGCCGATCGGCGCGACAGGCCGGTCAACTGGTTGATGGTGGCGACCGTACCGTCGGCGGCCAGATATTTGATGCGCGAACTGACCTGGGTGTAGTTCAGCAGCAGGCCGGTATTGCTCAGGAATCCGGGCAGGAAGCGCAGCGGCTGCTGGTAATTGACCTCGAAGCCGCGCAGGCGCCCACCGGGCGAGTTGCGCGGTGCGCTGAAGGTCCAGTTGTTGAGCGATGGGCCGCAATTCGGCGTCGAACCGCAGGCCGCGACCGCGACGCTGTCGGGCAGGCCGAACGGATTGCCACTGAATACGCTGCCCGGCGTCGATACCGTCTGCACGAAGCTGCCGATATTCTTCTGGAACACCGCGAGGGAGAGCAGTGAGCCAGGCTGGAAATACCATTCGATCGCGCCGTCGAAGGTATCCGCTCGATAAGGGTCGAGCACGGGATTGCCGACACTGACGGTGCGGCCCGACCCCGAAACCGAGATCGAGGCGCCGGGCGGCAGGCTGCCGAGATCGGGGCGTGCCATCACTCGCGCCGCGGCGAGGCGGAGAACGAGGTTCGACGCGGGTTCGATGACGATGTTCGCGGAAGGCAGCCAGTCCTCATAGCTGCGCGGCGTCGTGATCTCCTGTGGGGCTCCGCTGGTGAATACATAGCCGGTTGCCGCCTGCCTGGTCTTCACATAGCGCAGGCCGGCGTTGCCACGCACGGGAACACCGCCGATCTCGGTCTTGAAGTCACCCTGGATATAGGCGCTCTTGTCGGTCTCCGCGACGCGGCTCTTCGAACCGAGCGCCGGTTCAGGCCCAAGCTTGAACGCGCCGCCATAGATGGATTGATCCTCCAGGCTCAGCTTCTCGGCTGCGGTCTCGTAATCGGGCACGATGAACGATGTGCCCTGGAAGGTGATGACCTTGGTATATTGTGACAGCGGGATCGCCGCGACTTCCGCCGGGATCGTCGCTTCGCGGTTCGACGTGGTGCCGTTGGAGCGGCGCAATTCCTCCGTCCTGAACTTGTACTTCTTGTAGTTCACGCCCGCGCTGATGCTGAAATCGTCGTTCAGTTCCCACTTCAGATTGCCCTGGAAGGTGTTGAAGGTGTTGACTGCCCGCACCGCGCGCAGGCGAAGCTGGCCGAGCACCCAGGCATTGGGATTGTCGATGTCCGCGGTGCCCCAGTTGAACACAGGTGCGCGCGAATTGGTATAATCGTAGCTGAAGCCGTCGGTGTTGTAGGAATCGAGGATCACCGTATTCTGGATCGGATTGTTGAAATCCGACTTGGAATAGCCGGCGACGGCGGTGAAGGTCAGCGCGTCGCCGAGCTTCTGCTCCAGATCCGCCGAGATCTGCCGGAACTGGGTCTTGGACCGGTCCCGCCGGTTCTCGACGCGCAGGTCGACATCGTTGAACGTGCCGGAAACCATGACGCCGTTCTGGATGTTCATCGCGGTGATGTCGGTATCGGCCAGGCCGCAGGTGGTGGGCCGCGTTGCCGTGGTGCAGGCGCCGGCCGCGCTGAGTGACGGCGCTTCCAGGTAGAATTCGCCGCGACGGACCTTGAAGTCGGCATAAAGGCCGTCGATGCTTAGCGTGGTGTTGTCGCTGGGACGGAATTGGATCGATCCCGTCGCACCGATACGCTCCACATCGTTGCTGTAGATGTCGTAGCGCGGGAAGCGCGGATGCAGTGCGGCGTTCGCATCGTTGCAGGCCGTCGCGTTAGTGGCGCAATTCTGGCCGAGCACGCTTTCGAAACCCGGCGCGAAGGCCGAGCCCTGCGCCCAGCGAACGGTGGAGAAACCCTCCTCGACCGTCTTGCGGCGGCCATAGGCGGCGGAGAGCAGCACGCCGATCGTGCCGTCGGCGAAGGTGTCGGCGATCAGGAAGGCGCCGCGCGGCGAAACCTTTTCGGAGAGATCGTTGTAGGCTGCCTGCACCGAACCGGCGAGTGTGAAGCCGTTATAGTCGAAGGGACGCGCGGTCCGGAGATCCACGGTCGCGCCCAGCGAACCTTCCTCGGTGGAGGCTTCGGCGGTCTTGCGCACGCTGATCTGGTTGAACAGGTCGGCCGCAAACACGTTGAAGTCGAAGCCGCGGCCGCGATTGGTGCCGCCGCTGGCGTCGGCGCCGCCCGCCGTGGTCAAGGCTTCCATGCCGTTGATGCGGACGCGCGTGAACTGGGGGCCAAGGCCGCGCACCGATATCTGCCGGCCTTCGCCGCCGTCGCGGGTGATCGCGACGCCGGGGATGCGCTGGATCGATTCCGAAAGATTGAGGTCCGGAAACTTGCCGATGTCCTCGGCCAGGATCGAATCGACTGCCGCCGATTCGTTGCGTTTCAGGTCGATCGCCTTGGCGAGGCTGCTGCGGAAACCGGTGACTATGATGTCTTCATCGGATGGTTCGGATGGGGCTGCCTGGCCGGTGTCGGCTGAGGGGGCCTCGCTCTGCGCGTGCGCCGTGCCCGTGGCGAAGGCGGTCAGCGTCAGTGCCGCGACCGATGCGCCGCAAAGCTGCCACGCATGGCGATTGCCAATCTTTCGCATTGATATCTCTCCCCTTTTTTCGTTCGAACTCTCTCCGTCCGATCTCTTACGGGGAACCCCCGCCGCCGGACTTGGCCCCTGCAAGTCGCTCCTTGAGCAACCCGAAGGGCATCGCACCTTCGCGCAGCACAGCGTGATGGAATGCCGCCATCCGCTTTCCGCGCTCTCGCCCGACCATCGCGTCGCGCTGCTCGGCCAATGCCAGCCACGTCATCGCTTCGGCCGCGCGCCCGCCGGGGTTCTGGCGGATTCGCTCGATATCTCGTTCAAACGGCGCGAAAATCATCGCGTCGCCCTGCAGCTCGGCCACGAAGTCGACCGCCTGCGAAACACTCCATCCCATGATATGGACACCGGTGTCAATCGTGGCCCTGCCGATGCGAAAAAGCATCCATTGCAGATAGCCGATCATGGCCGGCCGATCGTGCCGAAGCAGGCCCACCTCGACGCTTAGCTGCTCGGCATAGATCGCCCAGCCTTCCGCGAAATTCGGCGCATAACGCAGCCGCAGCGGATGGGGCGTGGCCAGCGATTGCGGCGCTTGCTGGACGAAATGGCCGGGCAGCAGTTCGTGATGGACGACGCTCGGCAGGCTCCAGCGCGGCCGGCGGCGGATTTCGCGAAGATCGACATGATATGTGCCGGGCCGTCCATCCTGCGGCGGAGCGCGATAACCCTGGCGGCCTGCCGCGATATCGTCGGCCGATAATGACTGGACGATGACATCGCCGGTCTCCGCAGGCAGCCCCGTGACCAGCGCGGGCAAGCGGATGCGGGAGGCCGCCAGAGTCCGGCTCATATCGGCCACCGCCTGCACGCGCCCCGCCTCATTGTCATCGTAAAGCCAGCGCGGTTGGCGGGCAAATTCGCGGAGGCGCTGGCCCACGCTGCCGTGCATGAGGCCTTCCGCGCGAAGCAGCGAATCGGCCCGGCGTGCCAGTGCCTTCGCCTGCATCTCGAAACGCCGATGCAGCGCGCGGGGCTCAAATGGCGCGCCGAACTGGCGTTCGAACAATTGCCCGTAACCCGCCGATCCGCGCGCGATATCGGCGTCGATCGCAAGGCCCCAGAGCACGGTTTCGAGGTCGGCGCGCGCCGATGGCGACAGTCGTGAGGCATCGATATCGGCCAGACGGCGGTGCGATTCGCTGGGGTCGGCGCCGGGATCGATCGCGTCGAGCAGTCGATGGAGCGCGTCGTCCGCCGGCATGCTCGGCCGGGCATGGGTCGGAGCCTTGGGAAGCGCGATCGCGGCCATCGCACCGATCAGCAAATCCCGCCGATTCATCTGAATGACACCGCGATCATTAACAGGCCACGCATTGCCTTTCCTCCCGCCCCTTCGCCACTGTTTCAATAGGGCCTGGAGGCAGTGCAGGTCCAGCGTGCCGTCTCGGCGTGGATCGAAGGAGGATCGGGGCTGGAACCGGACGAGAGCGCGTTCGACTGGGCGTCGGGCTTTAAGGGGGAGCGCGGACGCCGTTGGCACGGCACGCGCTCTCGTCCGGAGAATTTCCGAGGAAGGCCGATACGCTGCCTTCCCCGGCCCACCGTCTGGGGGAGTGGGTCACCTCGAGGGGGGATACAATCCGAGGCTTGCCCATAAGACGTCGTGCTGCGGCGGGACCCGCATAAAAAAATCGCGCCGGCCCGACGATCAGGGTGGCTCTTGCCTCCGGGTGTCTATCCGGCGCATGGAGCGCGCGTGTTTTTCAAACCGATCAGCGACCGATGACCGTCGGCGGTCTCGAAGCGGTGTTCCTTTCCAACCGGGACATGCTGCTGCGCTTCCTGCGCGCGCGCGGCGCGGCTGACGCGGCGGAGGATCTGCTGCACGAATTGTGGCTGCGTGCGTCGGGCGCGCAGGCCGGCCCGATCGCGGAGCCGCTTTCCTATCTTTACGCGACCGCCAACAACCTGATGCTCGATCGCCACCGTTCGACGACGCGCGCGCAACGTCGCGACCATGACTGGTCGGATGCGGCCGGCACGACGGTGGCCGGGGTGTCCGACGATCCGTCCGCCGAGCGGCTGCTGATCGCGCGCGAACGCCTGCGCCAGGCTGAGGAAGCGCTTGCCGCGCTTGGTGAGCGGCCGGCGGCGGTGTTCCGCCGCTTTCGCATCGACGGGGTCAGTCAGCGCGACATCGCGCAGGAATTCGGCATCAGCTTGAGCGCGGTCGAGAAGGATCTCCAGAAGGCCTATCGGGCGATGATCGAATTAAGGAGACGGGACGATGCGGATTAGTGGGGACCGCGGCGTCATGGTCCTGAGACAGACATGAACAGACCGCGTATCACCATTGAAGACGAGGCGATCGGCTGGGTTATCCGCCAGCGCGATCCCGGATTCGCGGACTGGGATTCCTTCATGCTGTGGCTGGAGGAAGATTCGATGCATGCGCAGGTCTATGACGAGATGGCGCTCGCCGACCGGGACATGGCATCATATGCCGCACCTGCCCCGAAACCATTGGCGCCACCGGCCCGGCACGATGGCGGCTATCGCCCCAGCCGGCGCGGAGCGTTGGGCTGGGGTGCGGTGGCGGCGTCGCTCGTCGCGTTTGCCGGTTATTCGCTGCTCGTGCCCGCCAGTGCGGGTTATGCCGTCGAAACCAAGGCGGGTGAGCGCCAGAGCGTCGCGCTCGCCGACGGCAGCCGCATCGACCTGAACGGCGGGACGCGGCTGATGCTCGATCGCGAGAATCCGCGTTTCGCGCAACTCGAACGCGGCGAGGCGCTGTTCACCGTCGTTCATGACGAAACCCGCCCCTTCATCGTCAAGACCGGCGGGGCGACGCTGACCGACGCCGGAACCGCGTTCAACGTCGTGCGCGCCGGAGACGTGACCGAAGTGGCGGTGTCCGAGGGCGTGGTGATCTACGACAAGGGCGCCGAACGCGTGACCCTGCCGATCGGGCGCCGGCTGCGCGCGGTCGACGGTCGTCGCGCCGAGGCCGGCGATACCGATCCTGGCGCGGTCGCGGCATGGCGCGAAGGCCGGTTGATTTATGGCAGCGCCGCTTTCGCGACGGTGGCGGACGATCTTTCGCGCAATCTGGGCGTGCCGGTGTCGGCCGCCCCGGGCGTGCGTGCGCGCCGTTTCAGCGGCGTGATCCTGCTCGATGGCGGCGCCGATCGCGCGGTGCCGCGTGCCGGCGCCGTGCTGGGCGTGTCCGCGCGGCGCGAGGGCAATGGTTGGGTGCTCATGGCGGGGAGCGATGCGGAACGCTGAACGCGCGTTGATTGCGATCGCCCTTGTGGCGAGTGCGTCCGCCGCCCAGGCGGAAACGCGGCGTCCGGTGGACCTGCCCGCCGGATCGCTTGGCAGCGCTGTGGTCGCGCTCGGGCGTCAGGCGGGGATCAGCATCGGCGTTTCCGATCCGCGCCTGGCTTCGATGCCGGTCCGGCGGGTGCGCGGCCAGCTCACCGTGCGGCAGGCCCTGCAGAAGCTGCTCGACGGCACCGAGGCCGGCTTTGTGAGCATCGGCGCGGATAGCTGGCGGATCGTCCGGCGCGGTCCGCCGCTTCAGCCCCAGCGCATCGCGCAAAGACCGATGTTCCAGCCCGCGGTGATGACGGTCGAGGAGCCGCCAGGCGACATCATCGTGACCGGCAGCAAGCGCGCGACTCCGCTCTCCGCCTATCCGGGGAGCGTTTCGGTTTTAAGGATGGACGATCTGCCCGTCGGCGCTGAAGGCCATGGCACTGACGCGATCGCGCAGCGCCTGCCTGGCGTCGGTTCCACGCATTTCGGGCCTGGGCGCAACAAGCTGTTCATTCGTGGCATCGCCGATTCCAGTTTCAACGGCCCCACCCAGGCGACGGTTGGCCAGTATCTGGGCGAGACCCGGCTCAACTATAACGCGCCCGACCCCGATCTCCGGCTCTACGACATCGCGACGATCGAGGTGCTGCAGGGGCCGCAGGGCACGCTGCACGGCGCCGGTTCGCTCGGTGGCGTGCTGCGCATCCTGCCGGTGGCGCCGCGCCTGGGTGAAACCCAGGCGAGCGCCGCCCTGTCGGCGGCGGCGACCGCGCATGGTGCCCCGAGCTACGATGCGAACGTCATGGTCAACCTGCCCGTCGCGGGGGATCATGTGGCGGTGCGCGCGGTCGGCTACGCGGTGCGCGACGGCGGCTATATCGACGATACGCTGCGGGACCTGAAGGACGTCAACCGCACCGACACCTATGGCGGGCGCATCTCGCTGCGCGCCGAGCCCGCGCCGGGCTGGACCGTCGATATCGGCGGCACTTACCAGTCGATCCGCGCGCGCGACAGCCAATATGCCAACCGCGACCTGCGCGACCTGGTCAAGGAAAGCCCGGTCGCCCAGGCGTTCGGCAACGATTATGCGCTGGGCCAGTTCGTCGTGCGCAAGCAATGGGATTCAGGCCTCAGCTTCGTCTCGGCGACAGGCGTGGTGCGCCAGGATATCGACGAGACCTATGACGCGACGCCGGAGAATGGCCCGCCCACCCTGTTCCGGCAGAACAGCCGCATCTCGCTGCTCTCGAACGAGAATCGACTGTCCTACGACATGGACGGCGGCCTCGGCTGGGTGGTCGGCACCAGCGTGGTCAGGAACGACTATCGGCTCAGCCGCAGCAGCGGCGCGGGGATGTTCAGCAGCGAGGTCGGTGTTTTCAACCGCGTCGATGAAGCCACCCTGTTCGGTGAAGTCACGCTGGCGATCACGCCTTCGCTCAGCGCCACCGGCGGTGGGCGATTGACGCATGCGCGGCTGTCGGGCGACGCGCTCGATGCGCCGCAATTTGAACAAGCCGATGTCCGCATGGAGGCCAAGCGCTCCGAAACGACGATCCTGCCGTCGCTCGCGTTCAGCTATCCCGCGGCGCCGGACCTGACATTCTTCGCGCGCTATCAGGAAGGGTTCCGGCCCGGCGGCATCGCGGTGCGCAACAATTTTGTCCAGCGCTACCAGAACGACGACGTCGCCACCACCGAGTTGGGGATGCGCTATGGCGGTACCGGTGTCGGCGCGGTGAATCTCGCGCTGTCGGTCGCGCATACGCGCTGGCGCGATATCCAGGCCGATCTGATCGACGGCACGGGCCTGCCGGCGACCAACAATATCGGCGACGGCCGGATCTGGTCGGTCGACGCGACCATCGGCTGGCGGCCGCTGCCCGGATTGTTGATCGAGGCTTCCGGCGTCTATGCGGACAGCAAGCTCACCGATCCCTTCACATCGGCGGTGGTGCTGCGCTCGTCGCTGGTCGCCTATGACGGCGGAACCGGCGTTGTGAGTGGCCCCGGCCCTGGCGTGATATTCCCCTTGCCGGCAACGGCGGTGATCGCCGAAAGCGATGACCTGCCCAATGTCGCGCGCTTCAACGGGCGCATCGGCGCGGAATACAGCACCGTCCTTGCCGGGGAATATGATCTGCGCGTGTCGGGCTGGGCGCGCTATGTCGGCCGCTCGCGGCTCGGCGTGGGGCCGGTGCTCGGTGTGTCGCAGGGCAATTACCTCGATACCGCGCTCAGCGCGCGGATCGGGCGCGGCGGATACGGCCTGTTCCTGAGTGCGACCAACTTGTTCGATTCGATCGGCAACCGCTTCGCGCTGGGATCGCCCTTCACCCTGCCGCATGAACGCCAGATCACCCCGTTGCGCCCCCGCACGCTGCGCATCGGCATGGATATCCGATTCTAGGGTGTTTGCCTGAAAAGGCCGGGAACCGGTTTCCCGCACGTTATCATCGCACCTCCACTGGTCGAAAATTCTTACGGGTCTTGTCGCCCCGCGCCGTCATGCGGGCATTCACGGAGCGCGCAAGCCTGCTCCGCTGCCCAAAGACGGAGTTGAAATGCGTACTCTTCTTGCCTGTACCTGTCTGACACCGATCGCCCTGCTCGCGGCGACCAGCCCGCTGCGCGCCGAGACGGTGGTTGACACCGCACGCACCACGCCGGCGGCGACCTCGACGATCAAGAGTGGCGCGGCCGATGATATCCGCATCACCTCCGCCGGCTCGGTGAAGCCCGCAAGCGGCACGGCGGTGACGATCGACAGCAACAACAGCGTCAAGAACGAAGGCACGATCCAGATCACCGGCGCCAATGACGCGACGGGCATTCTCGCCAATGCCAACGTTTCCGGCGGCATCACCAACACCGGCACGATCACCATCGACGAGAATTACACCGCGACCGATACGGACAATGATGGCGATCTCGACGGCCCCTTCGCGCAAGGGAGCAACCGCTCCGGCATCCGCACCGCCGGCGCCTTCACCGGCAATGTCGCCAATAGCGGCACCATCACCGTCGAAGGCAATGACAGCGCGGGCATCGCGCTCGGTGGGCCGCTCACCGGATCGCTTTCGCACACCGGCGGTACCATCTCGGTCACCGGTGATCGCAGCTATGGCATCCGCACCGGGAATGTCAGCGGTGACGTGAAGATCCAGTCGGCGGTTTCGGCGCGCGGGGCCAATGCCGTTGGCGTCGCCATCGACGGCAATGTCGGCGGCGCGCTCGTGATCCAGGGCGCGATCTCGTCTTCGGGTTATCGTTCGACCACCGCGCCCACCGATGTCAGCAAGCTCGATGCCGACGATCTGCTCCAGGGCGGGCCGGCATTGCGCGTTTCGGGCAATGTCGGCGGCGGCATCGTCTTCGCGGTGCCCCCGGCGGACAACAACAAGGACGACGCCGACGAGGACAAGGACGGTATTCCCGATGCGAATGAAGGCACGGCTGCCGTCACCTCCTATGGCGCGGCGCCGGCGGTCCAGATCGGATCGGACAGCGCCGCCACCACGATCGGCGCTGTCACGGGCAACGCTGACGGCCATGGCATCGTCGTCAACGGCACGATCACAGGTGCCGGTGTCTACAAGGATGTCGCGGCGAACGGCCTCGTCATCGGCGGGCTGGGCGGAAACGTGACGGTCGCCGGCGGCGTCACCGTCACAGGAACGGTCACAGCCTCATCCAATTCCGCCAATGCCACCGCGCTGCGCGTCGGCAGCGGCGCCAGCGTTCCCAATATCAAGACTTCCGGCGTGATCACGGCGGCGGGCGGCAACGCGGCCGGCTCGCTGGTGCGTGCCGTCGCGATCGATGCCGGCGGCGACGTCCGCTCGCTCGTCAATAGCGGCCGGATCCAGGCCGATGCGGCAGGCGACGGCACCGCCGTCGCGATCTCCGACAAGGCGGGCAAGCTCGCGCTTGTCGAGACCAGCGGATCGATCATCGCCACGGGCAAGAGCGGCAATGCGATCGCCATCGATCTTTCCGTGAACAATGCGGGCGCGACGGTCAGGCAACTCGCGGTCGCCAGCGGCGCGACCGCGCCCGTCATCAGCGGCGACATCTTGTTCGGCGCGGGCGCCGACACGCTCGATATAGCCGACGGCACCGTGACCGGCGCCGCGAAGTTCGGCGCGGGGGACGACCGGCTGACCTTGAGCGGTGATACCAAATATACGGGCAATGCCACTTTCGGCTCCGGCGTCGACACGATCGCGCTTTCGGGCACCTCGACGATGACGGGCACGCTCGATCTTGGCGGCGGCGCGGACAGCCTCTCGCTCGGCGGCACCTCGATCTTCACCGGCACGCTGCTCAACAGCACGGGCGCCGCCGTGAATGTCAGCGGCGGCAAGCTGCTCGTCCAGGGCACCAATGCCGTCGCGATCTCGTCGCTGTCGGTGAGCGGACAGGGCACGATCGGCGTGAACATCGATGCGCAGGCCAACAAGTTCACCCAGTATCTGGTGAGCGGCGCCGCGAATTTCGCGGCGGGATCCAAGGTCGCCGTGTCGCTCGCCAATGTCAGCGATGCCGAGGGCGAATATCTGATCGTCAAATCCGGATCGATGACCGGGGGCGCCAATCTCGCGAGCGAAGCGGCGGCTCTGCCCTTCATGTTCAAGAGCAACGTCACCGCGAACGACGTGGCGGGTGAGGTCAAGCTCAACGTCGCGCGCAAAACCACGACCGAACTCGGGCTCAACCGTTCGCAATCCAGTGCCTATGACGCGATTTTCAAGGTGCTCGACAGCGACGCCAAGGTCGCCAATGTGTTCCTGGGCTATGCCAATGGCGATGATTTCCGCCGCGCGGTCGCCAGCATGCTGCCCGATCACGCCGGCGGCGCGTTCGAGACGGTGACGCAGGGCTCGCGCGCGACGGCGCGTTACCTGGCGGATCCCAATGCACCGATGAGCGACCAGGGCGGCTGGGGCTTCTGGCTGCAACAGGTGGCATGGGGCACGTCCAAGGGCATTGGCAAGACCTCGTCCTATGACATCACCGGCTGGGGCGCATCGGGCGGTGTCGAGGTGAAGACCGGCGGTTTCGGCAATTTCGGCCTTTCGGTCGCCTATCTGTCGGGCAAGGATTCGGACGGTGACGTGTCGAACGAGGTGACGGCGGACCAGATCGAGCTGGCGGCGCACTGGCGCGGCGAGTGGGGCGGACTCAACGCCTTCGCGCGCGTTTCGGCCGCGCAGATCGATTTCGACGGCGTGCGCGTGTTCAGCGGCCGCCTCGGCACCGAGACGGTATCGCGCACCGCGAGCGGGGCCTGGAACGGCAAGCTCTACTCGGCCTCGGGCGGCCTCTCCTACGAGCTGCGCTTCGGTCGTTTCTCGCTGCGTCCTGCGGCGGCGATCGATTATTACAAGCTCGACGAGAAGGGTTACACTGAAACCGGCGGTGGCGATGCCTTCAACCTGACCGTGCTGGGCCGCAAGAGCGATGAACTGGCCGCGACGGGCAGCGTCGCCGCTGGCCTCAATTTCGGCAAGCGCGAACCCGATTCCACCTGGTTGCGTCTCGAACTCGAAGGTGGCCGCCGCCAGATCGTCGGCGGTACGCTCGGCTCCACCATCGCGCAATTCAAGGGCGGCGAGCGTTTCACGCTGGAGCCGGAGCAGCGCACCGATGGCTGGGTCGGCAAGTTCCGCGCCGTCGGCGGGCTGGGCGATTTCCAGCTTGGCGGCGAAGCGAGCGCGGAAGAGCAGCAGGGCCGTGTCGCGCTGGCGTTCCGCGTCTCGCTCAACCTCGGCCTCTAAACCTCACGAACGGCTTCCCTCTCCCCGATGCATCGCGTTAGGGAGAAGGGATGGCCGATGTCGATATCATCCTGGACGCCGCGCGCCGCTGGCAAGGGGCGCCGCTTGCGCTCGCGACCGTCGTTTCGACCTGGGGATCGGCGCCGCGCCCGGTGGGCAGCCATCTGATTGTTCATGGCGATGGGCGATTCGAGGGATCGGTATCGGGCGGCTGTGTCGAGGCGGAAATCCTGCACGCCGCAGCGGAAGTGATCGCGGGCGCGCCGGCGCGGCTGATGCGCTTCGGCGTCGCGGACACCTCGGCCTGGGAAGTCGGGTTGCCGTGCGGTGGCGAGATCGCCGTGTTCGTTCAGCCGGTTTCCGAAACCGGCTTTGCACCTGATCTGTTCGACCGGATCGCGGCTGCACGTGCCGGGGGCGATACGCTCATCGTCTCGACCGATCTTGAAAGCGGCCATAGCGTCGAAGGCGCGGGGCAGGGTTTCCAGAATCGCTACCTGCCGCCCCGGCGGCTGTTCATCGTCGGCGCGGTGCAGATCGCGCAGGCGCTGGCCGGGCTGGCGCGCGAGATCGGCGTGACGCCGGTGATCATCGATCCGCGCGGCCGGTTCCTGACGGCGGAGCGCTTTCCGGGCGCCGAACTCGACGATGCCTGGCCCGACGATGCCGTCGCCGGGCGCCGCCCCAATGCGGCGACCGCCGTGGTGACGCTCAGCCACGATCCCAAGATCGACGATCCCGCGCTGATCGCCGCGCTCGCCGCGCCGACCGGCTATGTCGCGGCTCTTGGATCGCGGCGCAGCCATGCGGCGCGGCTCGAACGGCTGGCGGCGATGGGCGTATCCACGGAGGCGCTGACGCGGATCGACGGCCCGGCGGGCCTCGATATAGGCGCGATCGGCCCGGCGGAAATCGCGCTGTCGATCGCCGCCGGCATGGTCGCGGCCTTCAATGATCGCGGCTGACCGCGTTGCCGCGATCCTGCTCGCGGCGGGTGGCTCGACGCGCTTCGGGCCGGAAGACAAGCTCAACGTGCAGTTGGGCGGTCGGCCGCTCGTCACGCATGCGGCCGCGACTCTGGCGGATATCGGCTTCGGCGCTGTTGTCGCGGTCTGCGCGCGGGCGACGGCGCCGCTGCTCGCCGGCTTCGATATCGTGATCAATGATGCGCTCGAACGCGGACAGGCGCATTCGATCCAGCTTGGCGTTGTGAACGCGCTGGAGCGCGATGTCGATGCGGTGTTGATCGCCCTTGGTGACATGCCGTTCATCACCGCCGCGCATCTGTGCCGGCTGCTGGAATCGGATGGTGAGATGGTGGCATCGTCGCTGGATGGGCAGGCCATGCCGCCGGCATTGTTCTCGCGTCGTGCGGCATGTGATTTGCTGATGCTCGATGGCGACACGGGTGCGCGCGGGCTGCTGCGAAACGCGATATTGGTGCCGGGTGATGCCGCCATGCTCGCGGATATCGATCGACCATCGGATTTGCCGCGCTGAGCCTGGCGGGTGACGCTTCACCTTGGGGGCGGTTGAGTGCATAGAGCGCGGCCACGGATTTGGGCGGGACGATGACGGCCGGGACGGCACAGCGCGAATGGCGGACGGAGATGCGGGCGACCGTGCTGCTTGCCCTGCCGCTCATCTTCGGAAATCTCGCCCAATCGGCGATCTATGCCACCGATCTCATCTGGCTCGGCCGGCTCGGCGCCGATTCGCTTGCTGCCGCCGCGCTCGGCGTCAATCTCTACACCGCCTGCATGATCTTCGGCATGGGGCTGATGACGGCGGCCTCGCCGATGATCGCGCGCGAGCGCGGCCGGCGCTTCAACTCGATCCGCGACGTTCGGCGGACCGTCCGCCAGTCGTGCTGGGCGGCGGTCACCATCGCCCTTCCGCTGTGGGCGGTGATGTGGAACGGCGAGGCGATCCTGCTGCTGATGGATCAGGATCCCGCGCTCGCGGCGATGGCGGGCACGATGCTGCGCTGGCTGCAATGGGGGCTGCTGCCCTATCTGTTCTTCCTGGCGCTGCGCAATTACGTCTCCGCGCTTGAGCGGCCGCGCTGGGCCGTCGGCGTGCTGGTGGCCGGGCTGCCGATCAATGCGCTGCTCGCCTGGATCCTGATCTTCGGTCATCTCGGCATGCCGAAAATGGGGCTTGCGGGCGCCGGCCTGGCAAGTGCGCTCACCAATTCGCTGCTGTTCCTTGGATTGACGGCGGTGGTCGTGACCGATCGCCAGTTCCGCCGCTACCGGCTGTTCGGCCGCTTCTGGGTGGCGGACTGGCCCCGCTATCGCGCCGTCTGGGCGCTCGGCCTGCCGATCGCGGTGACGCTCGCCTTCGAAGTGACGGTGTTCAACGCGGCGGTGTTCCTGATGGGGCTGATCGACAAGCCGTCGCTCGCCGCGCACGCGATCGCGATCCAGATCTCCGCCATGGCGTTCATGGTGCCGATGGGGCTTGCCCAGGCGGCGACGGTGCGTGTCGGTTTCTGGCAGGGGCGCGGCGACGCCCGCGCGGTGGCGCGTGCCGGCTGGCTGTCGCTCGCCATCGCGCTCGGTTTTTCGGTGCTCGCGGCGGCGGTGCTGATCGGCGCGCCGCGATTGCTGATCGGCGTCTTCCTCGATCTCGACGATCCGGCCAATGCGCTGGTCGCCCGGCTAGCGGTGTCATTCCTGGCGGTGGCCGCTCTGTTCCAGATCGTCGATGGCGCGCAGGCCGTGGGCGCGGGGGTTTTGCGCGGTCTTCACGACACGCGCGTACCGATGCTCTATGCCGGTGTCGGCTATTGGGTGATCGGCATCGGCGTCGGCACGGTGCTGGCCTTTCCGCTGGGAATGCGGGGCATCGGCATTTGGCTGGGGCTGGCGAGCGGGCTCGCCGCCGTCGCGGTCCTGATGGTGTTGCGCTGGGTGCGGCGCGACCGGCTTGGCTTGATTGCCACCGGGTAACCAAATCCTAATTCCTTATCCGTTAACCATTGTCCGCAAAGGTCGTCGCGCGCCGTTCTGGCGCGTGCCAAAGGGATTAGGGACAGATGGTTTCGATACGGGCGATCGCGATCGCCATGATTTGCGCGCCGGTCGCGGCGCACGCGCAGGATGCGGCTGACGATACGGGCGCGCTCGACGAAATCGTCGTCACCGCGCAGAAGCGCGAACAGGCGCTCGTCGATGTGCCGATCTCGATCAGCGTCGTCGATGCCGCGACGCTGGCAGCGACGCGATCGTACGAATTGCGCGATCTCTCCCGGTACGTTCCCAATTTCTCGGTCGAGCGCCAGGGCGCTATCGATACCATCTTCATTCGCGGCGTCGGCGGCGGCGGCCGCAATATCGGTTTCTCGACACGCGCGGGCGTCTATGTCGACGGCGTCTATGCCGGGCAGTTCGCCTCGATCAATCAGGACACGCTCGACATCGCCCGTGTCGAGGTGCTGCGCGGCCCTCAGGGGCAGCTTTTCGGCCGCAACACCGTGTCGGGTGCTGTCAGCATCGTCACCGAACGCCCCGGATCGGCATTCGAGGGGCGCGTTGATGGCGGCATCGGCAACAAGGACCTGTTCGAGATTCGCGGCATGGTGAATGCGCCGCTCGGCGAAGGTGTGGCGCTGCGTGTTTCCGCCTCGCATCGCGAGCGCGACGGCTTCACCCTCAACGTGCCCACCGGTACTGATCTCGACAATATCGATCGCACCAGCGCGCGCGCGCAACTGAGCGCCGATCTCAGCGACGGCGTCCGCCTCGATCTGGCGGCGGATTACAGCCGTGACCGCAGCAATAAGCAGGCGGGCGAGGCGATCACCGATACGTTCGGCACCGGCCCGGCGGAGGAGCCGGGCGCGTTCCGCACGCCCTATAATCGCGATCCGCGCCAGCGCATCGAATTCGCAGGCGGTTCGGCGACGCTC
This sequence comes from Sphingomonas sp. FG14, assembly GCF_057809675.1. Classification (NCBI taxonomy): domain Bacteria; kingdom Pseudomonadati; phylum Pseudomonadota; class Alphaproteobacteria; order Sphingomonadales; family Sphingomonadaceae; genus Sphingomonas; species Sphingomonas sp. FG14. The sequence continues at coordinate 120,684 of NZ_JBMDKK010000005.1, forward strand.
AACTGGGATCTTTCCGATACCGCGACGCTGACCGCGATCAGCGGATATCGCTGGACGCGCTACGATCGGACCAACGATCTCGATTATGCGTCGTTCGATTTCTTCTTCATCGATTTCGACCAGAGCTTCCGCCAGTTCAGCCAGGAAGTCCGCGTCGCCTTCGGCAAGGGCGGGCCGCTGAGCGGCGTCGCCGGCCTCTATTATTTCGACGAATCGGCCAAGTCGCTGAGCGTGGTTTCGGGCGGTTCGATGATCGGTTTCCTCGGGCTCGGCCTGCAGCCTGGCCCCGGCGGGATCGTCAGCGCGCGCGTGAAGACCAAATCCTATGCGGCGTTCGGTTCGGCCGATTGGGAACTCACCGACCGGCTCACGCTCAACCTCGGCGCGCGCTTCAGTCATGAGAAGCTCAGGATCGTCGATTATTCGATCTCGGCGCCGGCGGTGCTCGGGCTGGCGTCGTTGCCCGATTATGACGATGCTCGTTCGGTGGACAGTTTCGATCCGACGATCGGCCTGTCGTTCAAGCTGTCCGAACGCTCCAACGCCTATGTGAAATATGCGCGCGGCTTCAAGAGCGGCGGCTGGAACGTCGATTTCATCAGCCTGCCGCTGACCTTGGACGGCGTGCCGTTCAAGACCGAGCGTGTCGATTCGGGTGAGGTCGGCTTCAAGACCGAGAATGCCGATCGCACCCTGCGCTTCAACGCCGCCGCCTTCTATGCGGTCTACGACAATTACCAGATCAACCAGTTCGTCGATATCGGCTTCGGCCAGACCTCGCTGCAGCTTCGCAACGCCGCCAAGGTGACGAGCTGGGGTGCGGAGGCGAGCGTTCAGGCGGCGCCCGTCAAGAACCTGCTGCTGACCGCCGACCTTGGCTATACCCATGCCGAGTTCGACCGGTTCCCCGATGGCGGCGGGCCGGGCGTGGATCTGGATGGCAACCGCCTGCCTTATGCACCGCGCCTGACGGCCTCGGCGGGTGCATCCTATTCGGTGCCGATCGGCTTCGGCAGCCTCGACCTGTCCGCTCAGGTCAGCCACAAATCCGGCGCCTTTTCGGGGCCGGAGAATATCGCCACGCAGAAGCTGGACGCACGCACCACCGTCGATGCGCGGCTGGAACTGGTCGGCGACGGCAAGCATTGGTCGCTGGCCCTGTGGGGTCGCAACCTGTTCGACGAACGCTGGATCGACAATCGCGTCTTTGATTTCTTCCAGACCCAGCTCGTCGAATATGGCGAACCGCGGACTTATGGCATCAGCGGGAAGCTGAGTTTCTAAAGCCGGACCTGTGCTATCGTGCCAGCTCGCGCGCGGCCTTCGCATAGAAGCGCCGCTGCGATGCTGTGTGTAAGAGAGGCATCGGGAGCACTTCGTGATCCCGGCAGTGGTCGGACTCCAAGCTTCACCTTGCCGCCGAACATGGCTTGAATGTCCTGACGGACGCCGATGTCTCCGCTGTCGATAATGGGCATGAGCTGATGATAGGCGAAGAACGCACCGTTTTTGCCGACAAGGTTGAGCAACGGTGATGGCAGGCAGGATCGCGCGCACCTTGCGCCAAACCTTCCGGAATTATGTCCGCTCCGGGATCGAGAGTATGTTTGGAACCCTCGAGTACTCATCCGCCCTCCGCCGGATGTGGCTGATGGACTCACTCGCCTTCACCACGCCGATCGCCTGGAACCTCAGCCATGGGGTGATCAGAAACGGTTGATCCCAGGCCAGCATCGTCAGGCGTTCGCAGCGCCTTAAAATTCATCGCAAGATCCAAACCTCGGCCACAGGCTGTAGCCCCAGGCTTCAGAAGCACATCGTTTGCCGTCTTGTGCAAAGGGCCCACCTGAGGGTCGCCAGCCTTTGCCGGCCCGATGGTTGGGCGCAGGTTTATCTGGCTGTCGCAAAAGGAAACGCCCGGCGACCTTGCGGTCGCCGGGCGTCTTTTCGGCCGTTCCTCGAACCGATGCCATTGCCTTTGGCTGGGTAGGCAATGGCGATAGCGGCACCCCCCACGAGCCCGCATGATCGGAAACGGCCGTCCTTCCCGGCTTCGGCGCAACCCGGCGCGAGGGGGCCGGGTGCCGATGCCTGGGAGTAGAAAAACCGCGATGTGCGATCGCGGTGCGATCCGTTCCGCCGGGGCCGGTGATTGCGCCGGCCCCGGCGGGTGACGGGATCAGCGCAGCAGCGAGAGAACGTTCTGCTGGCTCTGGTTCGCCTGGGCAAGCATCGCGGTCGACGCCTGGCTCAGGATCTGCGCCTTGGCGAGCGCGGCGGTCTCGGCCGAATAATCGGCGTCCTCGATGCGCGAGCGGGCGTCGGACAGGTTGGTCGAGTTGGTCGTCAGGTTGTTGACCACCGATTCAAGACGGCTCTGGCCGGCACCGAGCGACGCGCGCGCCGCGTTGACCGAGTCGAGCGCGGTGTCGACATTGCCGATGGCGGTGCCGGCGGCGGTGTCGGTGGCGACGCTGAACGCCGTGGTGACGCCGGTCAGGGCCGAGATCGACAGGGCGACGGTGTCGCTGCTTTCCGCACCCGTCTGGATCGTGACGCTGGTCGCGGCCGTGGTGCTGAACAGCGTGACGTCGTTGAACTTGGTGTTGCTCACGATGCTGCTGATCTGGCTGGTCAGCTCGGTCACTTCGGTCTGCATGTTGGTGCGGTCGCCGGAGCTGTAGGTGCCCGACTTGGACTGAACGGCCAGTTCGCGGACGCGCTGCAGCATGTTGGTGACTTCGTTGAGCGCGCCTTCGGCGGTCTGCGCCAGCGCGATGCCGTCATTGGCGTTGCGGATCGCCTGGTTCATGCCGCGGACCTGCGCGGTCATCGAGGTCGAGATGGCGAGGCCGGCGGCGTCGTCCTTGGCGCTGTTGATGCGCTTGCCGGTCGACAGGCGCTCCATGGCGCTGCCCAGCGCCTTGCTGGCGTTGGTCGAAGCGTTCGCTGCCCGCAGCGACGCCATGTTCGTGTTGATCACAGTCATGTCTAGTCTCCAATTCTTGCTGACCCACGCCCCATTTCGTGGGCCGGATGTCGCTTCAGGCAACATGTGCCGTCAGCAAGAGCGGCGAACCGGCCGGAGAGTTAAGGGGATGGAGCAAAATTAACCAGATAACATACTGAAATAATTCAATAATAATTCTCATCTACAGGGTTTTCACCGTACCCCTGATTGCGTCGTCGTTAACCTTAACACCCGCATAACCATCGCATCGAAATTGCGAAGTTGCCTGGTGGGGGGCATTCGAAGATGACCGGACTCGATCATGACGATATCGTGCTGCGCGATCATGGACAGCTGGTCCATCGCGCCTCGGCGATCTTCGCGGCCTCGGCGGGCAGCCGTGGCGATGCGGGCTGCACGCTGACCGCATCGGATGCCGATCAGCCCGCCGGCCGTGGCCGGGTCGTCGCGCTGGAACGGAACGATGCACCCTTCATCGAACGGGTTGCCGGCAACCGACTGAAGCTCGGCTATGCCGATGGCGGTTCCGAAGCCTCGCTCGCGGCGCTGCTCGCCTGCGTCACCAAGGCGGGCGATCCGATCGCCGCCGATCCCGAAAGCCTGGCGGTGCTCTCGCTCGCCGAGCGCCTGGCCGTCAGCGATATCCCCGTTCTCATCAACGGCCCGACCGGCACCGGCAAGGAAGTGCTGGCGCGCTTCATCCACTCGCGCAGCGCCCGTGCCGACAAGCCTTTCGTGGCGGTCAATTGCGCGGCGGTTCCCGAAGCGATGCTCGAAGCCCTGCTATTCGGCCATCAGAAGGGCGCGTTCACTGGCGCGCACAATGCCGGCGAAGGTTTCTTCCGTGCGGCCGATGGTGGCACGCTGCTGCTCGACGAGATCGCGGAGATGCCGCTGGCGCTGCAGGCCAAGTTGCTGCGCGCGTTGCAGGAAGGCGAAGTGGTGCCGCTGGGCGCCACCCGTCCGATCAAGATCGATGTTCGTATCATCGCCTGCGCCAACCGTGACCTGCCGCTCGAAGTGGAGGAAGGCCGCTTCCGCGCCGACCTTTTCTATCGCCTGAACGTCTTTCCCTTGTCGCTGCGTCCGCTGTGCGAGCGCCCCGAGGATGTCGCGCCGCTCGCCTTCGCGCTGGCGCTGCGCCATGCTCCGGCCGGCGCACCACTGCCCTGGATCGCGAACGATGCGCTCAACGCATTGAAGGCGCACAACTGGCCGGGCAATATCCGCGAGCTCGAGAATGTGATGCGCCGCGCGCTGCTGCTCTCGAACGGCGACGGCGAGATCGGCTTGCGCCACATCCATTTCGATCGACCCGCGCGGCTGGTCACCACCAATGTCGCGATCCAGCCGGCCCAGCCGGTCGAGATCGCCGCACCGGTCGCCGAGCCCGCTGGCGGCGAAGCGCTCAGCAAGGTCGTGCAGCTTTCCGAGGCGCGCGCCATCATGGCGACGCTGGAGGCCTGTGACGGCAGCCGCGTTCGCGCCGCCAAGCGGCTGGGCATTTCGGAGCGTACGCTGCGCTATCGCCTGGCGCGCTTCCGTGATGCCGGCCAGATGATCGCGGGAGGCACGGCATGACCTCCCCCGTCGGTGGGGCCTCCGGCCTTCAGCAGATCCTGGCGATGCGCCAGGAGATGATCGACAAGAACCAGGTTCTCCAGTCGCTGCGCGCGGGGGCCGGTACCGGCGCCGCGCCGGCGGACGCGCCGAATGCACCCGTCGCGCCCAATGGCCCGGCGGGCGGCTTCACGGATGCGCTCAAGACCGCGCTCGACGGCGTCAATGCGACGCAGCAGCGCGCCTCGGACATCTCCGCCGCCTATGAGCGCGGCGAAGTGACCGACGTCGCCAAGGTCATGCTGGCGCGTCAGGAAGCGGGCATCGCGTTTGAGGCGACCTTGCAGGTCCGCAACAAGCTGCTGTCCGCCTATCTCGACATCCTGCGAATGGGAGTCTGATAGATGAGCGATCTCGTTCCGGCTTCGGCGCCCGTTCCGCTCGGCAATGCCCGGGCGGTGGATGGGCAGCGCCCGGCCATTCTTCAGCAGATCAGCGGTTTCGCCGCACAGCCTGCGGTCAAGCGGACCTTGCCTTATGCCGCCGCCGTGGGCGTACTCGGCTCGGCCGCGCTGGCCTGGATGGTGCTGAGCCCCGCGCCGCAGCGCGTGCTCTATTCCGAGCTCGCGGACGGTGAAAAGGCGTCGGTGACCCAGGCGCTCGACAAGGCGTCGATTCCATACAAGCTCGATCCCGCGACCGGCGCGATCACCGTTGGCGAAGGCGATATCTATCGCGCGCGGATGATGGTGGCGTCGGACGGCGCGGTGGCGGCGCCGAGCAGCGGCACGGATCTGATCGATTCGATGCCGATCGGCGCCAGCCGCAGCGTCGAGGCCGAGCGCCTGCGCGCCGCGCGCGAACGCGAACTGCAACTGACGATCATGGAGATCGATGGCGTCGAATCGGTTCGCGTCCATCTGGCGCAGGCTGAGAAATCGGTGTTCGTGCGTGACAATTCGCCGCCGCGCGCCTCGGTGATGTTGAAGCTCGCACGGGGGCGCCAGCTTTCCGACGGGCAGGTGACCGCGATCGTCAATCTCGTCACCGGGTCGGTGCCGGGCCTGTCGAACGACGAGGTCAAGGTGATCGATCAGCATGGCCGGCTGGTTTCCGACCGGAATGCCGGCAATGCCAATATAGACCGGCTGAACATGCAGTCGCGGATGGAAGAGAAGCTGCGCGGGCAGCTTTCCCAACTGCTGACGCCGATGTTCGGCGAGGGCAATTTCTCGACCGAGATCCAGGTGGATCTCGACATGAACGCCGTCACCTCCGCCCGCGAAAGCTGGAACAAGGACGGCGCCGTCCGCACCGAAACCACGCAATCGTCGCCGGTGCCCGAAAACCCGATCGGCTACGGCGTGCCGGGCGTGCTGTCCAACACGCCGCCGCCGCCTACGCAGGTCGTGCCGGGGGCGCCGGGCGCGCCCGCCAAGCCGGCCGTGCAGACCGTCGGTGGAGCCGCGCCCGCGACGCCGGCGACCGGTGCCGCCGCGCCCGCCGCTGGCCAGACGCCCGCGACGCCGCCTGCGCCCGAATTGAGCCAGAGCGCCACGCGCACCTATGAACTGGGCCGCGAGGTCGCGGTTTCGAACGGTACGCCGGGCGATATCAAGCGGCTGTCGGTCGCCGTCGTGCTCAGCAGCGCGGCGATGGCGTCGCGCAAGCCCGCCGATATCGCACAGATCAAGTCGCTGGTCGGCGCCGCCGTCGGCGCCAATGTCCAGCGCGGCGACCAAGTGGAGGTGATCGCGCGGAAGTTCCAGAGCGAACCGGTCGTCGTTCCGCCTTTCTACGAACAGCCCTGGTTCGCCACGGTGCTGCGCAACGGCGTGGCGCTGATCTGCGTGCTGTTGCTGATCTTCTTCGGCCTGCGCCCCGCCATCGCGGCGATGCGTCGCAAGTCCGAGGGCAAGCCCGGTGGCAATGTCGAGGGCGACGGGCCGCGCGCGCTGGCGGCCAATGGCGATGCCGAGAACGGTGATGCAGGCGCCGCCGCCACGCTTTCGACCGAGGCGATGCTGACCGAGCGGCTCGACAGGATGAAGCTCGCCGATCAGGTCGGACTGGCCCAGCGCTTCATCAGCGAACAGCCGGACAGCGCGATGGCGGCGATCCGCCAGATGCTGGCCGAAGCCGAATCCGCAAAGGCCGACGCGGCATGACCGAGCAGAAAACCACCTTCACCAAGGCCGAACGCGCCGCGATCATGATCATGATCATGGATGACGAGCAGGCCACGGAAGTGCTGCGCCATCTCGAGCCGCAGGAACTGCGCCTGCTGGGGCAGGCGATGTGCGATCTGAAGGAAGTCGCGCCGTCGCAGGTCGCCGCCACGATCGGCGGTTTCCTCGATCGCACCCAGCGCCAGGGCCTGGTCAATCACGACAATACCGGACGTGTACGCAACCTGATGACGATGGCGCTGGGAGAGCGCAAGGCGGACAGCCTGATGTCGCGCATCGCGCCGGCCGCCAAGACCAGTTCGATCGAGCTCACCAAATGGCTTGACGCCTCGGTGATCACGCCGCTCGTCAAGAACGAGCATCCGCAGCTCATCGCGGTGCTGCTCACCAATCTGGAGCCCGAGACCGCCGCGCAGGTGCTTCATGCGCTGCCGCGTGCGATGCAGCCGCAGGTGGTGCACCGTATCGCCACGCTCGGTCCGGTCACCGCCGGCGCGCTCGCGATGCTCGAAACCGTGCTGTCGCAGCGCATCACCGACAGCCATGGCCCGGCCGCGCTCAATATCGGCGGTCCGCGCGAGGCGGCGGAGATCATCAACAACGCGTCGCGGGCGACCGAGAAGCGGATCATGCCCGAACTCATCAAGATCGACCGCTTGGTCGCGAAGCAGATCGAGGGCGAGATGTTCAAGTTCGACCATCTGCTGTCGATCGACGACAAGTCGATGGGCGCGCTGCTGCGCGAAGTCGATTCCGAACAGCTCATCGTCGCGCTCAAGGGGCTGGAGGACGAGGATCGGGAGGCCTTCTTCCGCTGCATGTCCAGCCGCGCCGCCGATGGCGTGCGCGACGAGATCGAGGCGCGCGGCCGCATCAAGCTCAGCGAAGTGGTCGATGCGCAGAAGGCGATCGTCCAGATCGCGCGCAGGCTGGCGGCCGAGGGCACGATCTCGTTCGGCGCCGGCGATGACGATTATGTCTGAGCGCGTCCATGACTAGGGCATTGTCGATCAGCGAACTCGCCGTGTTGCTGGCGCAGGGCGACGAAGAGAGCGAGCCTGCCTTCGAAAGCACCGGATTCGAGAGCGGATCGGCCGAAGCGCCGATGCCGGAAACCGAACTGTCGGTGCCGTCCATGCCGATCGCCGAGCTTGCGGTGCACGCCGCCCGAGCCGCCGCGGCCGCCGAGCCGGGGTCGGTGATGCCGCGCCATTTCTCGCCCGATCCCGATATCGCCAGGGCGTTGGGCGTCATGCCGCAATCGAGCGAGGACGATCCGATCCGCCAGGCATGGAAGTCGGGATTCGAGGATGGTGTCGCCACTGAAAAACGGCTCGCGCGCGAAATGCAGGGCGAGGATGTCGCGGCGCTGACCGCGCTGGGCGAACAGATCCACCAGATCGATGCCGCGAGCCTGCACATGCTCGAAAGCCGGCTGCGCGACGCCGTCGTCGCATTGTGCCGCCAGGTGATCGACGATTGCGTGATCGCGCCCGACCGGCTCGCCGCGCGCATCCAGGTCGCGGTGCGTATGCTTGCCGCCACGCATAGTGAAAAGCGTGTCGAGGTGAGCCCGACCGATTTCAAGCTGCTTGGCGGCCAGTTGCCGGCCGAATGGACGGTCACCGCCAATCCCGATCTCGCACGCGGCGCGATCCGCGTGATGACGCCCGAAGGCGGCGTGGAGGACGGGCCGGAACATTGGAAGCTCGCGTTGGAAGAGGCGATCCGCACATGTTGAACGGCCTGGCCGTATTGCTCGACCGGTTCGAGGCGGCGGAAATAGACAGTGCGCCGCACAGCTTCGGCCGACTGACCGCCTGTGACGGACAATTGCTTGAGGTCAGCGGCCTGGCTGTCCCGATCGGCACGCAATGTCTGGTCGATTATCGGCCGGGACACAGCGTCGCCGCGGAGGTCATCGGTTTCCGCAATGGCCTCACCATCATGATGCTGCTCGCCGATCCGATCCTGATCCGGCCGGGCGCGCTTGTGCGGCCCGCCGGATTGCCGGGGCTGGTGCCCGTGGGTCATGAATTTCTCGGCCGATCGGTCGATGGCGAGGGACGGGCTATCGATGGCGGGCCGCCGATCCGCGCGGGGGAATTGTGGCCGGTGGGCGGCATTCGGGGAAATCCGCTCGATCGCAGCCCGGTGCGTCAGCCCTTCGATACCGGGGTTCGTGCGCTCAACGCGCTCACCACTTTCGGCATCGGCCAGCGCGTCGGCATCATGGCCGGATCGGGCGTCGGCAAGTCGGTGCTGCTCGGCATGATCGCGGACGGCGCGCGCGCCGATGTCGTGATCGTGGGGCTGATCGGCGAACGCGCGCGCGAGGTCTCCGATTTTGTCCAGCACCGCATGGCGGGCGAGATGCGCCACCGCACCGTGGTGGTGGCGGTGCCTGCCGACCACGCACCCAATCTGCGCGTGCGCGGCGCGCTGCATGCGACCGCGCTTGCCGAATATTTCCGGGCACAGGGGCTTTCGGTGCTGCTGATCATGGACAGCCTGACCCGCGTGGCGCATGCCGCGCGCGAGATCGCGCTGCTGCTGGGCGAGCCCTGCTCGGCGCGCGGCTATCCGCCCTCGGCATTGTCGACGCTGACCAAGCTGGTCGAACGCGCGGGCAATTCGGAGGAGAGTGGCGGCGCGATCACCGGCATCTATACGGTGCTCGCCGATGGCGACAATCAGGACGATCCGGTGGTCGATACTGCACGTTCGATCCTCGACGGGCACATCGTGCTTTCGCGCGACCTGGCGCAGCGCAATCAATATCCCGCGATCGACGTGGCCGCATCGCTGAGCCGCGTGATGAGCGATATCGTGGATAAGCCGCATATGAAGATCGCCCGCGAATTCCGTGCCCTGTCCGCCACCTACGAAACCAATCGGGACTTGATCCTGATGGGCGCCTATCGCGCCGGCAGCGATGCCGGAATCGATCGTTCGATCGCGATGCACGAACATCTCCAGCACTTCATCTGCCAGGCCGAGGAGGATCGCGTGTCGCTGAACGACAGCATCGGCCAGCTCGCCGCGTTGCTTGGCCATGGCCAATGATCCCCAACGGCTGAAACGGTTGCGGCGGATCGAAAAGGTCCGCGCGGTCGCCAAGGAGATGAAGCTGGCCGAAGCGGCGCGCGCCGAAAGCACGCTGCACCAGTTGCGTGGGCTGGCGGAGCGGACGCGCGCGATGGCGGCCGGCTATGCGGCGCGATCGGATTCGACCCATGCCGGCCAGCTTGCCGGCATGTTCACCTTCTCCCAGTCGTTGCACCGCATGTCGGACAAGGTTTCCGCCGATGCCGCGACCGCGCAGCATCTCGCCGACCGTTTGGGCCGCGACGTGCATGCGGCGGAGCGCAGCCGCGCCACCGCACAGGAGCGCGCCGACAAATATCAGGCCGACATGGCGCGTGCGGCCGCCACCAACTATGCCGATGCGGCGGGCCGAAAAGGGTTTGGCACGAAGTTTGAATAGAGAAGGGCGAACCCGCTCCAGGAGCTTTGCCCAATGCCCGACGCCGCCGTCCCCGCCCTTCAGCCGATTGCCCAATTCCTGGCGATTGTTGCGCCGGTGGCGGCCGATACGGCGGTTTCGGCGGATTTCGCGGCTTTGCTTGCGCAACAGGTCATCGACGGAACGGCAACGGTTTTGCCGGAACCCGGCAAGATCTTGCCGGCCGCCCGGCAAGATCTTGCCGCCCTGCAATTGCCGGTCGTGATCGTCCCCGACGATGCCGTTGCCGAGGATGGCATCGAAATGCCCGTCGCCGACGACGCCGAAGGCGATGACGAAGCTTCCACCGATCGGGCGATGCCTGAAATGCTGTTTCCGATCTTCGCGATGTTGTCGCAGCCGGCGCCCGTGCGGGCGGAACCGGTGGCCGAGACATCGGCCGCGCCCGTCGCGCCGCCTTCGCCCATGCAGTTGGCGGTGATGAAGGCGCCGATCCTGCCCGAAGGGACGGTTCCGGTCGCGACCCAGTCCCCCGTCACCTCCACCATGCCGGCCGCGCAAGTCGCGCCCGCCGCCGCGACGGCCACCCCTGTCGCGTCCGGACAGCCCATGCTGTCGTCCGATATCGTCGAGGCGGTTCGCGCCGCGCCCGCCGCCACCGCGCAGCCGGCGCTGCCCGCGCACAGCGTCGCGTTCGTGATGCGCGCCGATCCGGCCGCAGCGCCCGTCACGGCGCCGCCCGTCGTGGCAGCCCCTTCGATGGAAGTTACGCCCGATGCGCAGCCGGTCGATGGCAAGGCCGAACTGCCTGCGCGTGAGGTCCGGCAGGCGCGCTTCGTCGCGCAGCCGGTGGCCGAGGCGCGCAACGCGGCTCTCGCGATCCAGGCCGATCCAGTCACGGAGACCGCGTCGCGCAAGTCGCGCCTGCCCGCCGATGTCGCCGCGCTGTTCGATCCGTCGCCGATCCCCGGCGCACCGACGTCCGAGTTTCGTGGCGTGGCAGCCGTGTCGTCGTCCGCCACCATCGACGCGCTGCCGCGCGACCGGGCCGTCTCGCTGATCGATACCATCGCGACGCTGCGCAGCGAGGCGCGTGGGGACACGCTCGCGCTCTCGATCCAGCATGACGATTTCGGACGGATCTCGGTGCGCTTCGAACAGTCGGACGACAAGGTCGTTGTCCAGTTCGATACGCAGGACGCCGATCTCGCGCGGTTGATCGCGGACGCCACGCCCGAGCTGAAATCGGCCGGCGAACCGCACGGCATGCGCTTCGAACGCCGCGATAGCACTGCCGGCAACAGCGGCGCCGGCACGAACATGGGCGGTTCGCACGATGCGCCCCGCCAGGGCCGCGATCCGGCCGCCACCCACACCGGCCAGCGGCCGCAGTCGAGACCGACGCGCGACCGTGGCGGCATCTTCGCCTGACATTTGACCTTCCGGAGACCTTGAGATGAGCACCGCAAAAACCATGGGCGCCGCCGAAGCCCCGCCGAAAAAAGGCAAGGGCCTGATGATCAAGCTGCTCGCCGGCGCGACCCTGATCGGCGCGGGCGGTGGCGTTGCCTATGGCCTGATGCTCCAGGGCGTCATCGGCAGCGCCGCCGAGGTGAAGGAAGACAAGAATCCGAAATTCGTCCGCAAGGGCGAGGCCGATCCCTATGCCCCGGCGGGCGAGGGGCATGGCGAGGGCGCCGGGGCGAAAGAAATCGACGGCGAGGGCGGCGAGCCCTATCGCACCAGCTATTACAGCTTCAACGACGAGTTCACCTCGAACCTTCGCGAAAGCGGGCATTTCGTCCAGCTCAGCCTGGCCGCGTCGACCAATTATGACGGCCGCGTGCTGCTATGGCTCAAGAAGCACGAACTGGCGATCCGTTCGGCCATCCTGATCGTGCTCGCCGACACCAGCGAGGAAGAGGCCTATAGCGTTGTCGGCAAGGAGAAGCTGCAGAAGCGGCTGACCGACGCGATCAACAAGGTGCTCGTCACGAACGAAGGCTTTGGCGGCGTCAAGGCCGTCTACTTCAAGTCGTTCATCGTCCAGTGAACGCGCATGTCGGCATGAAGGGCGGCGGGCGCGGCTCGCCGGCGCAGCACGCGGAGACGCTGCTGGCGGGGGGCCAGTCGGCGACGACCGATCTCGACCCGCTGAACCAGCTTGCCGGCCGTTTGCGCAAGGGCATGAAGATGGGCCTGGAGCCCATCCTCAACACCCTGCCCGAAGTGACGCTCCAGCCCGCGGCGATGATGCGGTACGACGCCTATATGGCCCACGTGCCGTCGCTGGCCAGCAACAGCCTGTTCCGCGTCAAGCGTTCCGATGCGCGCTTCCTGCTGTCGGTCGACGGCGGGGCGATCATGCGGCTGGTCGATCGCTATTTCGGCGGCAGCGGTGCGGCCGATCCAGTGCTGCCGCAGGAATTCCCGATGTCGGCCGAACTCATGATCGATCGGCTGGAAACCATGATCGTCGCGCGCCTCGCCGATGCGATGGGAAGCACGCCCGAGATCGAGCGCGAGAAGCACGAGGCGACGATCGCCCATCTCGCCTATCTCGAGCCGAGCGACCAGATCGTGCTGTCGCGCATGACGGTGAGCGAAGCCGCGCGCGAGCCCTGGCACATCGATTTCGTCTTCGCCGGCACGGCGCTCCGCATGCTGGCGCCCAAGCTTGCCAACCGCGTCACCAGCCGCCGGCCCGGCCGCGCCGATTGGGACGATCTCGTCCAGTCGCCTCTTGGTGAGGTGCCGCTGACGGTCCGCGCGGTGATGGCCGAAAGCTCGATCTCGATGGCGACGATCGCCGCGCTCGAACCCGGCCAGATCCTGCCGATCTCGCTGGCCCGCCACGTCGCTCTGCGCGTCGGCGAACAGGCGATCGGCTTCGGCACCATGGGCAAGCATGAGGACCGCATGGCGGTCCGCCTCAAGCAGATCCTCAAGGACTAAGGACCAGACGATGACCATCACCGCGAAGAAATTCGATATATTGAAGGATGTCGATGTCCGGCTCACCGTCGAGCTCGGTCGCACGAACCTGAAGCTCAAGGACCTGCTCGCCCTTGGCGAGGACAGCGTCGTCACGCTCGACAAGCTGTCGGACGACCTGCTCGACGTGCTCGTCAACGGCACGCTGATCGCGCGTGGCGAGGTGGTGACGCAGGGCGACCGTTTCGGCCTGCGCATCGTCGAGCTCGCCAATCGCGCCGGCGGCAGCGACGAGGACGTCGCCTGATGCTCTGGTACATCGTCAAACTGCTGATTATCCTGCCGATGATCGCGGGCCTCGCCTATGGCAGCCTGCGTCTCGCCAAGCATATGCAAGGGCGCCTGGCGCCCAATCAGGGCGATCGCATCGCGAAGATCATCGAGTCCTCGATGCTGTCGCCTGGCGTCAAGATCGCCGTCATCGAATTCCACGGCCGCGAGATCCTGGTGTCGGCCACGCGCAACGGCTTGACCACGCTCGCCGAAGCACCGGCGCGGCCACGCGCCGTTGTCGGTCACGGAGACGTCAAGTGAAGCGTTTCCTGTTCGCGCTCTGCCTTGCGCTGATCGCCTTCTCCCCCGAACTCGCGCACGCGGCGGCCGCCGCGCCGCTGCCGATGGCGGCATCGCCCGCGGCGCTGCCCGGCGCGCTCGATCGCGCATTCGGCGAGATCAGCGGCAATCAGGGCGGCAGCATGTCGCTGTCGCTCCAGTTCCTGCTCATCATGGGTCTGCTGACGATCCTGCCGAGCCTGTTGCTGATGATGACCAGCTTCACGCGCATCCTGATCGTGCTCGCGATCTTGCGCCAGGCGCTCGGCCTCCAGCAGTCGCCGCCCAATCAGGTGCTGATCGGCCTGTCGCTGTTCCTGTCGCTGTTCGTGATGGCGCCGGTGCTGGAACAGGTGAACACCAATGCCATCCAGCCCTATTCGGCGGGCACGATCAATGCGGAGCAGGCGATCGCAAAGGGTGGCGAGAGTTTCCATGCCTTCATGGTCACGCAGACGCGCAAGACCGATTTGCAGATGTTCTCTGACATGGCCGGGCAAAAGGGCTATGCCCGCTCCGCCGACATCCCCTTCTCGATCCTGATGCCCGCCTTCGTCACCAGCGAGCTCAAGACGGCCTTCCAGATCGGCTTCCTCGTCTTCCTGCCCTTCCTCGTCATCGATCTCGTCATCGCCAGCGTGCTGATGTCGCTGGGCATGATGATGATGTCCCCCACCGTCGTATCGCTGCCTTTCAAGCTGCTGCTGTTCGTCCTCGTCGACGGCTGGGCGCTGCTGATGGGCTCGCTCGCCGCCAGCTTCGGAACCTGATCCGATGGATAACGCAACCTCGCTTCTCGAACTCGCCAACCGGACGATGTGGGTGGTCGCGCTCGTCGCCGCCCCCGTTCTCCTCGCCTCGCTGGCGGTCGGCTTGGTCGTCGGCATGATCCAGGCCGCGACCTCGGTCAACGAACAGACGCTCACCTTCGTGCCCAAGCTCGCCGTCACCGCGCTGGTGCTCGTCATATTCGGCGGCTCGATGATGGGCCTGATGACCGATTTCACGCACGACCTGTTCTCGATGATCCCGGAGATCACCCGGTGATAGCGGTCGATTTCGGCTTCGGGACGCTCGAAGCCGAACTCTGGCGGATGATGTTCATCATGACGCGCATCGGCGCGGCATTGCTCGCCGCCCCCATCTTCAGCTCGGCCGGCGTGCCGGTCCAGCTCCGCGTCGCGATCACCGGCGCCGTCGCGATCCTCGTCACGGCCTGGACCGACGTCGCGGCGCCCGTCGCGCTGCTCTCCGCCGCCGGGCTCGTAGCCGTGGCGAGCGAAGTGCTGATCGGCCTGGCGATGGGCTTCGTCATCCAGTTGACCTTCGCCGCGCCCACGATCGCGGCCGAAGTGATCAGCGGCACGATGGGCATGAGCATTGCCACCGCCGCCGATCCCAATTCGGGCGCGGGATCGACCGCGCTCGGCCAATATTTCTCGATCCTGTTGACGCTCGCCTTCCTCGCGGTCGACGCGCACCTCCAGTTCGTCTCGCTGATCGTGCGCAGCTATACGGTGTTTCCGCCTGGCGGGAGCTGGCTGTCGGCCGCGCAGTTCGAACAGGTGGTCAGTTTCGGCGGCGACATGCTGGCGACGGCGGTGCTGCTGGCGCTGCCCGTCACGCTGATCCTGATCCTCGTCAACGTCGTCACCGGCATCGTCAGCCGTTCGGCACCGTCGCTCAACCTGTTCGCTCTTGGCCTGCCGGCGGGCGTCTTCGCGGGCATCATCGCGCTGGTCATTTCCGCGCCGCTGCTCAATGAACAACTGCTCGGCCTGGCGGGCGACGCCGTCGCCGATGTCGAGACCATGCTGGTGGCGCGATGAGCGAGCAATCCGGCGAGAAGACTTTCGCGCCAAGCCAGAAGCGGCTGCGCGACGCCGCCAAGAACGGCGACGTCATCCGCTCGCGCGAACTGGCGACCGCGGTGGTCGTGCTCGCGGGCGTCGCCTGGCTCTGGTTCGCCGATGACTGGATGATGGCCAGCTTCAGCGAGGTTTTTCATCTCGGCCTGCGCTGGGACCGTGCCGCGCTCGACAATTTCGAACCCGGCGCCGTGCTGCGCGCGGTGCTGGGGGCGACGCTGCCGATGATCCTGGCGCTGGGCGCGATCACGATCGTCGTTTCGCTCGCGTCACAGCTCGCCTTCGGCCATGGCCGCTTCAACGCCGGCAACATGGCGCCCAAGTTCAGCCGCCTCAATCCGCTGTCCGGCCTCAAGCGCATGTTCGGGCCCAATGGCCTGATCGAGCTGGGCAAGGCGCTGGTGAAGGTCGCGCTGCTCGGCGCTATCGCCTGGTGGTTCGCGCAAGGGGTGATCGAATCGGTACTGGGCCTGGGGCGCGGCAATCTGATCGGGCAACTCGACTATGCCTGGGATCTGCTGATCCGACTGATGCTGACGCTGTCGGCCGGTCTGATCGTCATCGCGCTGTTCGACGTGCCGATCCAGATCGTCCGCCAGCTGGGCCGCCTGAAGATGACGCATCAGGAAATGCGTGACGAGCACAAGGAAAGCGAAGGATCGCCCGAGAAGAAGGCCGCGATCCGCCAGCGCCAGCGCGAGATCGCCAAGGGCGGCATGCACCGCGCGATGCGTGACGCGCAATTCGTCATCACCAACCCGACCCATTTCTCGGTCGCGCTCACCTATGATCCGACGCGTGCCTCGGCGCCGATCGTGCTCGCCAAGGGGCGTGGAGAAAAGGCGCTGGCGATGCGCGAGCTCGCCAAGGAGCTGAACGTGCCCGTGCTCGAATATCCGATGCTCGCGCGCTCGGTCTATTTCACCACGCGCGAGAACATGGTGATCCGCGAGGAGCTGTTCATCGCGGTCGCGTCGGTGCTCGCCTTCGTCATGTCGCTGAAGCGCGGCGAACACCCCGTCCGTCCGGTGATCGACGTGCCGATGCACATGCGCTTCGACGAATTCGGCCAGGCGGCGGAACAATGAAACGGCCGGGGATTAAGTCCGCGGCGCGGCGGACGTTCTAGCGATCATGGACTCGATCATCTCCACCCTGGGCGCCGGCAGCGGCATCGATATGGCGGCGCTGACCACGAAGCTGGTCGATGCGCAGTTCGCGACTAAGATCGCGCGGCTGGAGAAGAAGGACGAGCAGCTCGACGCGCAAATTTCCGCAGCGTCCTCGATCAAGAACAAGATCCAGCTTCTGGCGATGGCGCTCGGTGAACGCGTCCGCACGGGCGATCTGACGCCGCTGCCGACCATTGCCAACAGCGCGGTCGCGACGGTCAGCCGCCTGTCGGCGGCGGCGCCGACCAAGGGATCCTATTCGCTTGAAGTGCAGCAGCTCGCGGGCAGCCAGTCGCTGGCGAGCGCTGCCTATGCCAGTGCCGCCACCACCGTCGGATCGGGCACGCTGACCTTGCGGTTCGGCACCGTCGACGGATCGAGCTTCACCGCCAATGCAGCACGTGAGCCGGTGACGGTCACGATCGCGCCGGGCGCGACTTTGCAAGGCGTCGCCGATGCCATCAACATGTCGGGCAGCGGCGTCACCGCCTATGTCGCGACGACCACCACTGGCGCCAAGCTGATGATGAAGGGCGCCGACGGCGCCGAGAACGGCTTCACCGTCGAAGCGGGCGAGACCGCGGGCGACGAGGGACTGGCGGCGCTGGCCTGGACTCCGGGCGGGACATCGTCTGCGCAATTGTTTTCGACTGCGACCGACGCGCTCTTCAAGCTCGACGGCCTCGAGATGTCGAGCAAGACGAACACCGTGACCGATGCGATCGACGGCCTCTCGATTTCGTTGAGCGGCACCAATATCGGCAACCCCACGCGGATCGGCTTTTCGAACCCGGCGCCCAACATCACCAGCGCGATGAGCGATTTCGTCGCGGCGCTCAACGAGATCCAGGCCGAGATCTCCGAGGTGATGAACGTGCAGAGCGGCGATATCCGCCGCGATGGCGGCGCGCAGGCGCTGCGCCGTGAACTTTCCAACCTGACGTCGAAGATCATCATGCCGAACGCCGCCGAGGGAGAACCGGCGACGCTCGCGCAACTGGGCGTGAAGACCAATCGCGACGGCAGCTATTCGCTCGACACCACTGTGCTCGGCGCGGCGCTCACCGCCAATCCCGAGGCGGTTTCCAGGATGTTCACGCCCGGCCTGTACGGCGTCTATGCGGAGATGGACCGGATTTCGCGCAGCGCTTCGGCGGTCGGCAATCCCGGTTCGCTCGCGGCGTCGATCCAGCGCTACACCAGCATGAAGAAGGATATCGTCGAGGACCGTACGACGCTCGACGAGGCGTCGCAGCGCCTGCGTGACCGGCTGACGCAGCAGTTCAGCGTCGCGGATTCGCGCGTCGCGAACTTCAAGTCGACGATGACCTTCCTGGAAAACCAGATCGCGGCGTGGAACGCGAAGGACTGATATGCTGGCCACACGCACCAATCCGGCGGAAACCTATCGGCGCATCGAGTTCGACGCGCGCGTCAGCGGCGCCGATCAACGGCAGCTCGTCACCTTGCTGGTGGAGGAGCTGCTCGCGGCGCTGCAATCGGCGCTGTTCGCCCATGACCATGGCCATAACCAGCGCAAGAGCGCGGCGATGACGCGCGCAATCGCGGTGCTGACGACGATGGAACTGGGGGTGGCGCCTGGCGCGGAGGACGGCATCGGCGCGACGCTGCTGCATTTCTATCGCGCGGGAAAACGCACGATCCTCGATTCGGTGGTCGGCTTCGATCGTGAGGCGATCGTGCGGCTGCATGGCGATTTCGACGATATCCGCCGGTCTTTCGTTCAGCGCTGAGCCAGCGGATACGACCTTCTCACATTCAGGCCACCGCATGGGGAGCGCGGATCGTCTTGAGTAAAGGTCCGCCCCGGTCCCGGCGTCGCGCTCAGGCGCGGCCGGGGCCGGGGCGGGAAAGGATCAGCCGTTCAGCTTGTCCTTGACCGCCTTGGCAGCGGTGAAGCCGAGCTTCTTCGAAGCGGCGATCTGGATGGTCGCGCCGGTCGAGGGGTTGCGGCCTTCGCGCGCGGCGCTGGCCTTGACCTTGAACTTGCCGAAGCCGTTCAGCGAGATCTCGTCGCCCTGGGCGGCGGCATCGGTGATCGCGGCGAAGACCGAGTCCACAACCTTGCGCGCATCGGCCTTGGTCAGGCCATGATCGGCGGCAATGCGCTCGGCGAGATCGTTATTGTTCATATCGGATTCCTTCCTGTCTCGTTGACGCCCGTCGCCGGGCGCGTGTCCATCGGTCGATCGAACCATCGACAGATGGAGGCGCCGCGTACGCGGTTTGGCGCGTTTCGAAAAGAGGGAGTCGTCGCAAGAAGACGCCGGAATCGTTGAAATTGCTCCAGATCGGGGGCTTTCGGGGGCAGGTGGAGGCAATTGACGACCGGCTTGGCGTGTTCGCCGTGAGAAATCGGTGAACACGCGGACGAACGGCGAAGGTCAATCGTCGTCCGCCCGATTGGTGATCAGCTTGCCGTTCCGCGCATCGATCACGAGCTCGCGCAGGCGTCCGTCGGCGGTCAGGACGTTGACGTCATAGGTCAGGCCGGACCGTTTGGAGTCGAGGTCAATCTCGATCACATGGCCAGCCTGATAGCCTGTCGCCAGGGTGAGGATCCGGGCCATGGGAAGCACGTCGCCGTTGAGGACGGCTCGATGCTCGGCGGCATCGTCATCATCCTGCCGGTGCGTCGATTCGGCTCGGTTGGGTCCGCCGATCGCTGCGGCGGGAATCAGGGCGACCGTCGCGGTGCAGGCGAGGGCAAGCGCGGTCAGGGTGGAAGTGCGCATGGGAATACTCCTTCATCATGTGATGAGGCGTATCTAGCCCGGCTTTGCTGACGGGCGCCGGACGGCCGGCGTCAGCGCGGCATCAGGTTCAGGGCGCGGTGGCGAGATAAAGGGGCGTCAGCGTCACATTGGGGACGACGCCCCCGAACCGGGTGTCGGCGAGCGCGCAGATCGCGTCAAGCAGCGTGTCGCGCCGGCTGGCACTCAGGCTGCGCACATAGGAATAGCTGGCATAAAGCGCGCGGACCTGCGCGGTCCGGAGCGTCCGTTCGCGGCGGAACAGGAAGGGCGTGAATCCGGTGAAGCCGGCCGCGCCGATGTCCGCGCGGTGCAACTCGACATCGAGCGAATAATGGCCGGCGGTGCCTTCGGAGGGTGGCAGATCGATATCCGCCAGCAGCGGCGTGACCGCGTCGGCGAAGGGATCACCGGCACCGGCCTGGCGATAGGCGTTCCACCACAGCGCCAATGTCGCGCCCGGCAACAGCAATTCGCGCAGCCGGGCGAAGGCCGGCACCGGCTCCAGCCAGTGAAAGGCGGCGGCCGAGCAGGCGAGATCGAAGCGGCCGGCGATCGGCGCATCGACAAAGCCGTGCTCGACGACGTGCAGGCGCGGATCGTCGATGGTTTCGGCAAGATGCGCGGCCAGCGCGGGATCGGCCTCGATCGCGACGAGCCGCTGGGGATCGAGGGTCAGAAGGTCGCGCGTCGCGAGCCCGGTGCCTGGCCCGATCTCCAGGATAGACAGGTCGGCGCGCCGCCCGCACCGTTCGGAGACCGTGTCGTACAGTTCGGCCGGATAGCCGATTCGCGCCACGTCATAGCCGTCGACATCGGCGCCGAAGACCGATCGGCCGACCGTCCGTGCCAGCCGACCGGACCTTGATGTCTGCAAATCCGTCATTGCGCGTCGGTCCTCCGTCTCGATCGATCCCGCGCTTGGCATGCGAAGCTGACACCATGCTTTCGCGCGACTTCCCAAGCGCCCGTCGATCCATGTACCAGGGATGGAGATGAAAGCGCTCGTCGATCCAAGCAATGCCCTGACGCGTGGCCTCGCCGCGATTCGCGAGCAGTTCCAGGTGCCCGCGTCCTTTCCCCCGGAAGTGCTGGCGGCGGCCGAACTTGCCGCTGCCCGGCCGCTCGACGGCCATGTCGATCGAACCGATCGGCCGTTCGTGACGCTCGACCCCGCGGCATCGACCGATCTGGACCAGGCCTTCGCGATCGAGCGCGATGGCGGCGACCTGCTGCTGCACTATGCCATCGCCGACATCGCCTGGTTCGTCGCGGACGGAGACGTGATCGATCGCGAGGCGTGGCGGCGTGGCGCGACGCAATATCTGCCCGATGGCAAGGCCGGGCTCTATCCGCCGGTGCTGAGCGAGCGGGTCGCCAGCCTGCTGCCGGACGGGCCGAGGCCGGCGGTGATCTTCACGATCCGCGTGGATGGGGGCGGCAATGTTCGCCTCGACGGCGCGGAGCGCGCGATCGTCCGCAGCCGGGCGAAGCTGGCCTATGACAGCGTCCGCGACGCCGATCTGCCCGACGGTTTCACGGATCTGGCGATGCGGATCCAGGCGGCGGAAAAGCGGCGCGGCGCGGCGCGTGTCGATCCGCCCGAACAGGAGGTCGCTTCATTGCCCGGCGGCGGCTTCCAGCTTGTCTTCCGGCCGCGACTGGACTCGGAGGATCGCAACGCCGCATTGTCGCTGGCCGCCAATCTGGCGATCGCCGATGCGCTTCAGGCCCATCATACCGGGTTGTTCCGCGTCATGGCCGAGCCGGACACGCAGGCAGTGGCGCGCCTGCGCCTGACCGCCGCCGCGCTGGGCCTCGATTGGCCCGCCGCGACGCCGCTCGCGGCGTTTGAACGCACGCTCGACGCCGGCGACGCGCGCCAGGCCGCTTTCATGCTCGCGGTTCGCCGCGTCGGCAACGGTGCATCCTACATGCCCTATCGCGATGGCGTCGTGCCCTGGCATGCGGCGATGGCCGCGACCTACGCGCATGCGACGGCGCCGCTGCGCCGTCTGGCCGACCGTTATGTCGTGCTGGCGACGCTCGCGATCGCCAACGGCGCGGCGGTGCCCGAAAACGTTGGCCGCGCCTTCGAAGCGTTGCCGGAGGTGATGGCGCGCGCCGATGCGCTGGGCGGCTGGATCGGCCGCGCCGCGATCGATCTGGCCGAAGCGGTGATGCTCCGCGATCGCGAAGGACAGGTCTTCGCGGCGGTCGCGACCGACATCCAGGACAAGGGAGCACGGATCCAGCTCTGCGATCTGCCGGTGGTCGCGCGCGTGAGCGGCTCGGATATCGTGCCAGGTGCCGCGTTGCAGGTCCGCCTGGTCACAGCGGATCCGGAGCGGCGCAGCGTCGTGTTCGAGCGGATATAGCCGCGACGCGATGCAGGATCTCAACGATCTCTATTATTTCGTCCAGGTGGTGAACCATGGCGGCTTCGCCGCAGCCGGCCGGGCGCTGGGCATCCAGAAATCGAAGCTGAGCCGCCGCATTCTCCAGCTTGAGGAACGGCTGGGCGTGCGATTGCTCCAGCGTTCCTCGCGCCGCTTCTCGGTCACCGAGATCGGGCGCGAGTTCCATGATCGCTGCGTCGCCATGCTGGTGGAAGCGGAAGCGGCGGAACAACTGGTCGCCGAAATGCGGACCGAACCGCGCGGCGTGGTCAGGATGAGCTGCCCGACCGCGTTGCTTGCTTTCCAGTTCGGGGCGCTCGTCGCGCGCTTCATGGCGGCCAATCCGGCGGTCGAGGTTCATCTGGAAGCGACCAATCGCCGGGTCGATCCGGTCGCCGAGGGAATCGACATCGCGATTCGGGTCCGTTTCCCGCCGCTGGAGCCGACCGAACTCGTCATGCGCCGGTTGGACGAAAGCACGCAATGTCTTGTCGCGAGCCCGCAATTGGTGCCCCATGCTCTCGCATCCCCGGCCGATCTTGCCGATCTGCCCAGCCTGGATCTCGGTCCGCCGCATGGCCAGCATGTCTGGCGATTGCATCACGCCGATGGCGGTAGCGCCTCGGTCAATCACCCACCCCGGCTCGTGACCGACGACATGGCGGCGTTGCGCGAGGCGGCGCTGGCCGGCGTCGGCGTCGTGCAACTGCCGACGATGATGATCTGGGAAGATATTCAGGCCGGACGGCTCGTCCATGTCCTGCCTGACTGGCGGCCGCGCAGCGGCGTGATCCATGCGGTGTTCCCCTCGCGCCGTGGATTGCTGCCTTCGGTGCGCGCGCTGGTCGATTTCATGGCGACCGAGTGCGAAGCGCAACGCCGGCACGCAGACATGGTTGTGGAATAGAATTTCTCTACTTAATTAATAGAAAAAAGTTCTCCTGTTTTGAAACAGGGAATGGCAATGCGGTGGTATGAGTTCCGTCGCCGTATCCCCAAAGACCGCCCTGATCGTCCGCCATGTGCCCTATGAAGGTCTGGCCGGCTTCCGTGCGCCGATCGAATCCGCCGGCTATCGGCTGAGCTGGATCGACGCCAGCGATCCCGAATTTCCCGAGGCTGATCTGGTTTCACCCGATCTCGTGATCCTGATGGGCGGGCCGATGGGCGTGTACGAAAGCCAGGATCATCCCTGGATCCCGCACGAGATCGAGCGGCTGAAGGCGCGGCTGGACGCGGACCGGCCGACATTGGGCGTCTGCCTCGGCGCGCAGATGATCGCCGCCGCGCTTGGCGCGCAGGTCTATTCGGGGCCGGAGCAGGAAATCGGCTTCTACCCATTGTCGGTGACCTCTGCCGGCGCGGAAACGCCGCTGCGCCATCTCGATGGCGCCCGCGTGCTGCAATGGCATGGCGACACCTTCGATCTGCCGCGCGGCACTGAATGGCTGGCGCAGACCGATCGTTACCGGCATCAGGCCTTTCGCCGTGGAAAGCGTGTGCTTGCGCTGCAATGCCATGCCGAAATGGGGCTCGATCCGCGCATCGATGCGTGGATCGCCCAGTCCGGCCCCGATCTCGATGCGGCCGGTTTGTGCGGCAACCGGCTTCGGCTAGACTATTACCGGCACGGTCCCGACGCGGTGGTCGCGGGGCGGCAGATGATCTCGGCCTGGCTCGGCGAACTCCATTAGCAGATGGACGCCGGCCTGCGATGTCCGAGACGAGGAGAGCGGCATGGCGGTATTGAGGATCGACGATCCGGATCTGGTCGAACGCGCGGCATCGCTGGGCATCACGGTCAGTCCATCGACGCCGACCCTGGGTGCGGAGATCCAGGGTATCGACCTCGATCGTCCGCTCGACGAGCCGGTGGCGGAGATCGTTCGGGAAGCGTGGCTACGCTACAAGGTGATCTTCTTCCGCGATCAGGACATCAGTCATGAAAGCCATATCCGGCTCGGCCGATTGTTCGGCGCGCTGGAGGGGCACCCCGTCATCCCCCACGCGCCGGGCCATCCGGAGGTGCTGCTGATCAGGGGTGTCGAAGGCGTGACGCTGACGGCCGAGAAGGTCGAGCCGTTCAAGGCCTTCAACAAATGGCATACCGACGTCACCTTTCGCAGGAATCCGTCGATCGCCTCGATCCTGCGGGCGCGGACGATCCCGCCGGTCGGTGGCGACACGATCTGGGCCGACGCGGCGGCCGCATATCGCGGCCTGCCGCCGGCGATCAAGGACCGGATCGCCGGTCTCGATGCCGAGCACGATATCGTTCGCAGTTTCGGCGGGCGGGTGAGTGACGAGAGGCGCGCCCAGCTCGCGCGGGATTTTCCGCCGGTGACGCATCCGGTGGTGCGGACGCATCCGGAGACCGGCGAGAAGATCCTCTACGTCAATCACACCTTCACCACGCGGATCCTGGGTGTCGCTGAGGAGGAAAGCCGCGACCTGCTCACCTTGCTCTTCGATCGGATCAAGGTGCCCGAATATCAGGTCCGCTTTCGCTGGAGCCCCAACGCGATCGGCATCTGGGACAATCGCTCGACCCAGCATTACGCAGTGGGCGATTATTGGCCGGCGGACCGTTTGCTTGAACGCGTCACCGTCTCGGGTGACGTCGTCACGCGATAGGCAGCGCAATGATTTCAAGGATGAAAGGAAAAGTTGCTTTCATCCCGACATTCTCAATCATATTAGTAGACTTAATGGTTCGAGGCCGAAACGTCCGGTAGCGATGTCGTCATCGTACCGAACGAAAAACGGATCGGAGAGTTGTTTTCACCAACCTGCGCGTTTGCGAACGGCGTGCGGCCATCGGCCGCGCCTGCCCGGCGCCGGCGTGTGGTGATCGAATAGCCGGGAGTTTCCCCTATCTCCCTCTCCCGGTAAAGCCTGGGCCGCATGCGAGTCACGCCGCATGCGGCCCCCTTTTTGGAAGCTCAGGCCGTTTCGGCGACGATGTTGCGCAATGCCTGTTCGAACGCAGCAGGCGGCTGTCCGCCCGAGATCAGATAACGATCGTCGATGATCACCGCCGGCACCGAAGCGATGCCGCGCGATTGCCAAAGCTGTTCGGCGCGGCGGACCTCCTCGGCATAACGCCCCGCTTCCAGCACCTCGCGCGCGGCCGCGCCGTCGAGCCCGGCCGTTTCGGCAGCGGCGACGAGCATGTCATGGTCGGACGGAGCCTGGCCGTTCGTGAAATAGGCTTCGAACAATGCGTGCTTGAGCGCGGCCTGTTTCCCCTCGATCTCCGCCCAATGCAGCAAGCGATGTGCGTCGAAAGTGTTGTAGATGCGGCTGTCGTTCGATGTGGCCATGGTAAAGCCGACCCCGGCCGCGCGGGTGCGGATCATCTCGCGATTGGCGGCCGATTGTTCGGGCGTCGAGCCGTATTTCTGCGTGATATGCTCGACGATGTTCTGCCCTTCGGGCGGCATGTTCGGATTGAGCTCGAACGGCTGGAAGCAGATGCGCGCGTCGATCAGGTCGCCGGTCTGCGCCAGCGCCTCCTCCAGCCCGCGCAGGCCGATGATGCACCAGGGGCAGGAAACGTCGGACACGAAGTCGATCTTCATCGGACGGGCCATCGGCAATTCCTTTCGATCAGTCGCCGCCGATATGGGGAGCCGCAGGCTGAGCGCTAGTACCGGTCAGCCACCGTGCCCTTGCCATGGAAATCATAGCTGAAGGCATCTGCCGGATAGGGCAGCATCGTCCGGTTCCAGCTTTCGAACGCCTGTTTCATCGCAGCGAACCGCTCGGGCTGGTGCGTCTTGAGGTTACCGCGTTCGCGCGGGTCGGCGACGACGTCGAACAGATAATCATGCCCGCCCAGCCGCAGATATTTGAGGTCGCCGTCGCGCATCGCCGACTGGTCGTTGGCCTTGTGCCGCCAAAAGAGCGTGCGGGGCGCCGGGTCCGTGCCGCCGGTCAGCATCGGCAGGATGTTGATGCCGTCGGTGGCGGCAGGGTCGGAGAGTGGGGCGCCGGCGGCGGCGAGCAAGGTCGGCAGCCAGTCCATCGATGCTGTCACCTGCGCAGATGTGCCGCCAGCGCGGATGCGGCGTGGCCAGCGCACGAGCGCTGGCACGCGAATGCCGCCTTCGAGCAGTTCGCCCTTCATGCCGGTGAACGGCCAGTTCTTCGAGAAACGCTCTCCGCCATTGTCGCTGGTGAAGATCACGATCGTGTCTTCGGCCAGCTTCAGGTGCGAAAGGGTCTGGAGCACCCGTCCGATATTGCCGTCGAGGTTGGTGACCATCTCGGCATAGGTCTTTGCGCTGCCGCCGTCATAGTGGAAGGAATCGCGGATGGACGTCGCCACGGCTGCATCCTGCGGTCCCTCCCAGGGCCAGTGCGGCGACGTGTAGTGAAGGCTGAGCAGGAAGGGAGCGTCGCCGGTCGCGAAGCGCGTCAGTTCGTCGATCGCGCGATCGGTCAGCATATCGGTCAGATAGCCGTTGCGCTTCACTGCGGTCTCGCCGTCGAACAGGTCGGGCGTATCGACGCCGCGGATCGTAAGCGCATGGGTGAAATAATCGACGCCCCCGCCATAGCTGCCGAAGAACCGATCATAGCCGCTTTTGAGCGGACCGAAATCGGGCAGGATGCCGAGATGCCATTTGCCGACCAGCCCGGTGGCATAGCCCAGGTCGCGCAGGCGCGAGGGCAGGGTGGCGGCGCCCGGCGGCAGGCCCAGCGCGAGGTTGCGGCCCAGCGGCTCGTCGAGCCCGGCGGGCAGGCGATATTGGTAGCGGCCGGTGATGAGCGCCAGGCGGGTGGGCGAGCAGACCGAGGAATTGGCATAGGCCTGAGACAGTTTCAGCCCGTCGCGCGCCAGTCCGTCGAGATGCGGCGTCGCATAATCCTCTCGGCCGTAGCAGCTCAGATCGGCATAGCCGAGATCGTCAGCCAGGATGAACAGGATGTTGGGGCGTGCCGATCGTCCGCGTCGCGCGGCGGCGCTTGCCGTGGGAGAGAGGCCGAGCGCCGCACCCGCGGATGCCTGGGCCAGCACCTGCCGGCGTGAAAGTCCGTCCGTCGCCATCACATCACCTCGCCCATATCCACCACGATCTTGCCGATCGCCCGCCGATCGCGCAGCGCCGCGATCGCCTCTCCTCCGCGTGCCAAAGGATAACGCGCCGAGATATGTGGGCGAAGCCTGCCGGCAGCGTGAAGATCGAACAAGGCGCGCAGATTGGCGGCATAGCCTTCAGGGTCGCGTTCGGCGAAGCCGCCCATGAACACGCCGACGATCTCGCATCCCTTAAGCAGCGCCAGGTTGAACGGCATCGCCGGGATGCCTGCGACGAAGCCGACCACCAGATAACGCCCGTTCCAGGCCATTGCGCGCAGGACGGGCTCGGCGAAGCCGCCGCCGACCGGATCATAAACGATGTCCGCGCCGCCGCCGTCCAGTGCGTCGCGGATCAGGCCGGTCAGCTTCTTGGCGGCCGCCGCATCGCCGGGCTCGCCGTCATGCACGATGATATGGGCGGCTCCCGCCGAACGCACGGCCTCGGCCTTTTCCGTTGACGAGACCAGCGCCGTGACCGATGCGCCGATCGCCGCCGCGATCTCGACAGCGGCAAGGCCGACGCCGCCGGCGGCGCCGAGCACCACGACACGATCTCCCGGTGAAATCCGGCCCCGGTCGACGAGCGCGTGATAGGATGTGGCATAGGTCGACATCAGCATCGCCGCTTCCGCGCCCGGAAGCTCGTCGGGCAGTCCGATCGCCATCGCCGCATCGCAGACGACATGCTCCGCCAGGCCGCCGATATAGGTGAGTGCCGCGACACGGTCGCCGGGCGCGAAGCCGGTCACGCCTTCTCCGATCGCCGCGACCACCCCCGAAACCTCGCCGCCGGGCGCGAAGGGGCGGGACGGGCGATGCTGGTAGCGATCCTCGATGATCAGCACATCGGGATAGTTGATGCCGCAGCTCGCCACGCGAATCAGGATCTGGCCCGGCCCCGGCGATGGTTGCGCGGTCCGACGCAGTTCGAGCGTTTCGGGGCCGCCGCATCGCGTGCTCATCAGCGCGCGCGTCGCGCCGACGTTATCGTCGCTCATGGCCCATCCTCCAGGCTTTCCTCATTCTTATGATCATTGTTAAGTAACTTAACAATGTGCGTGAATGCTGGCAAGCTGTGCGATCCGCGCCGTTCGCGCTGGCGGCCTCAACGATTTCGGCAAGTATCTTGTCTTTTAATGTCAATGAAGTTGACATTCATCCTGTGTTGGCGCAGCTATGTGCGCACAACGCCATACAGGTGAGCCACAAGGCGGGAGGGAGAGGATATGATCGCGATTCGTTGCAGGAGCGGTTGGCTGGCGGCGCGGGTATCGTGCACCGCGATGGCGGTCGCCGCCGGGATCGGAACGGCTGCCGCGCAGGACGCGCCAGCCGATGATCTGGCGAGTGAGATCATCGTCACCGCGCAGAAGCGCGAGCAGAGTCTCCAGGACGTGCCGATCTCGATCCAGGTGGTTTCCGGCAAGGCGCTGCAGGATAATGGCATCCGCACCTTCGAGGATCTGGGGCCGCTCATCCCCAACTTCACCGTGGTCAAGACGCCTGCCGCCAACATCATCTCGATGCGTGGCGTCGCGTCCGGCCCGGGCAGTCCGTCGCTCGAACAGTCGGTGGTCATGTTCGTCGACGGCATCTATGGCGGCAATGCGCGCCAGTTCGCTTCGCCCTTCCTCGATATCGAGCGAATGGAAGTGCTGCGCGGGCCGCAGGGTGCGCTGGTCGGCAAGAACACCAATGCCGGCGCGATCAACATCGTCACGCGCAAGCCCGGCTTCGAATTCGGCGGCTATGTCCGTGCCGATTACGCGATCGATCCCAGTGGCCCGACGGTGGAAGGCGCGCTCGACATTCCGATCGCCGACAATCTCGCGATCCGCGTCGTCGGCAAATATTCCGATGTCGACGGCTATATGTACAACAGCTTCTCGAACAAGGATCAGCCTGCCCGGCGCGAGATCGTCGGCCGTGCCGTGCTCCATTACGACAATGGCGGCCCGATCACGATGACCGCCAAATACGAACATGCCGACGTCAATGTCGACGGGTCGCCCGTCCAGATCATGTCCGCGCTCAAGGGGCGCGGGATCGATCATGTCAAGGAAAGCGGTCTCGCCTTCTCCAACGAGTTCGACAATATCCGCACCGACACCGCATCGTTGCAGTTCGACATCGAGCTCGGTGAGCACACGCTGACCACGATCACCGGCTATTCGCACTTTGTCAGCAAGAACCGGATCGACGCCGATTTCACCGAAGTGACGGGTGCCAGCGCCGATTTCGACATGAATTTCAACCAGATGTCACAAGAGGTCCGGCTACTCTCGCCCACCGGCAAGACGATCGAATATGTCGTCGGCGCCTATTATCAGGTTGGTGACCTGCTGGAGGAGCGGACGACCGGCGTGCTCTTCGCGCCGGCGGCCAGCACCTATCGCATCATGGATCAGGACAGCCGCGTCTGGTCCTTCTACGGACAGGTCACCGCGAACATCAGCGACAGCCTGCGCGCGATCGGCGCGCTGCGCTATACGCACGAGCGCAAGAGCGCGACGTACAAGCGCTTCTCCGGCCCCAATACCTATACCGATCTGCGCACCGGCACCCAGGTCGCCAATTTCTCGGACAGCCTGCGCGAAGGGCTGATCGATCCGTCGGCGACGGTCCAGTACGACGTCAACGACAATGCCATGGTCTATTTCACCTATAGCCGCGGTTCGAAGGGCGGTGGCTTCCAGGGTGCGATCTCGAACGCGGTGCCCTTCTCCTTCCAGTTCGAACCCGAGCGTTCGCAATCCTTCGAGGCGGGCGCGAAGCTGAGCTTCCCCGGCGTCGGCCACCTCAACCTGGCGGCCTATCGCACCAAATACACCAATCTCCAGGTCTCGGCCGCGCTGCCCTCGCCCGATGGGCTGAGCGCGCCATTCTTCACGGGCAATGCCGGCGATGCGGTGGTGAAGGGCGTGGAACTGGACGGCCTGCTCCGGATCGCGCGCGGCCTCGAGCTGATCGGTAATGCCGCCTGGACGCCCAGCGCCAAATATGGCGAATATGGCGCCGGCCCCTGCTATACGGGGCAGGCGCCCAACGGCACCCAGCCGGGATCGTGCAACCTGTCCGGCCTGCGGCTCAACTTCACGCCGAAATGGGCGGGGGCGGTGACGGCGCGCTATTCGGGCGATATCGGATCGTCGCTCAAGTTCACGGGCAGCTTGACGACCCTGTTCCAGTCCTTCTCACGCCGCGATTCGACGCGCGATCCGTTGGCGGTGCAGCCCGCCTATGCCAAGATCGACGCGCGCATCGGCATCGGCGCGCCCGACGATAGCTGGGAACTGGCGGTGATCGGCCGTAACCTGACCGACAAGACGACGGTGGCGTTCGTGGGCGCCGGTGGCCTTGCGGCTTCGGTCTTCTCGCCCGATTCGCGATCGCTGACCGTCGATGCGCCGCGCACCTTCGCGGTGCAGGCATCGTATAAATTCTGACCGGCAAGGGTGGCCAGCGCGACGATGACGGCGTTCGATCTCGAAAAGGCCGCGACGTTTGCGGGTGGCCATCCCTTTGCAGCTTATGATGCGCTGCGGTCGCACGATCCGGTGCGCCGTCATGACGGGCGCGATGGCCGCCCAGCCTATTGGACGCTGACGCGCCATGCCGATGTCGAGGCGGTCTCGCGGGACAATCTCCGCTTCACCTCCACCCAGGGTTTCCGCGTCTTCGAGGAAGGCGGCATCGCGCTGCTGACCCCGAAGATCCGGGAGGCGGTGACGAGTACGATGATGACGATGGACCCGCCGCGCCATGGCGAGGTCCGCCGTCCGCTCCAGCCCAGCTTCCTGCCCTCCGCGCTGCGGCGGCTGGAGGCGAGCGTGAACGGGTTCGTCTCCGAACTGGTTTCGAACCTGCCCGATGGCAGCGAGATCGAGTTCGTTTCCGAGGTCGCCGCCATCGTGCCGATCCGTACCCTTTGCCTGATGCTCGGCATTCCCGATCAGGATATCGGCAAGGTGTTCGACTGGACCAATCGGCTCGTCGGTACTTCCGACCCCGACTATGCCAGTTCGCGGGAGAGCTCGCTGGCGGCATTCGAGGAAGTGTTCGATTATGGATTGGCGCTGTTCGAGGCGCGCCAGGCCGATCCGCAGGAGGATCTGCTGACCATTGTCGCCAACATGATGTCGGATGGCGCGCCGCTGCGCGATGCCGTCAAGCGTGGCCTGTTCACCCTCTTGCTGGCGGCGGGCAACGAGACGACGCGCAATTCGCTATCGGGAGCGATCGTCGCGCTGAGCCGTTTTCCCGAACAACGGCGCAAGCTGGCCGAACAACCGGCGCTGATTCCGGGCGCGGTGCCTGAATTGCTGCGTTATGTGACGCCGGTGATCCAGATGATGCGGACCGCCCTGGTCGATGTCGAGATCGGTGGTGTCGCGATCCCGGCGGGTGATCGGGTGGCGATGCTCTATGGCGCGGCCAATTCGGATCCGGCGATGTTCGCCGATCCGCGCCGGCTCGACGTCGAGCGGACCAATGCGTCGCGTCACCTGTCCTTCGGCATCGGCATCCACCACTGCCTGGGCGCGCGTGTCGCGACGATGCAGCTCGAAGCGCTGCTGACCGCGCTGCTCGCGCGCTTCCCAGATATCGCGATCGCCGGCGAGCCCGATTATCTGCAGAGCAATTTCGTCTGCGGTATCAAGCGGCTGCCGGTCGCGCTGGGCCGTGCGCGATGAATATCGCGATGACGGAAACGTGGGAGGATCGACCGGTCTGGGCCGGGATCGGCGCGACCTGGCCTGAAACCACGCTCGAGCGTCAGGTCGCGCGGTTCGCGCGCGAAAAACCGCATGCGATCGCGGTGATCTCGCCCGATGCCATGCTCGACTGGCGCACGCTCGACGACCGTGCGAACCGGCTGGCGGGGGCGCTGGCCGGGCGGGGACTGAAACCGGGCGACCGGCTGGGCTGGCTCGGGCGCAACGGCGTCGATTTCCCTGTCGTCCTTGTCGCGACCCGGCGTGCGCGGTTGATCCTGCTCGGTCTCAACTGGCGCCTGTCGGCGGCCGAAATCGCGGCGGTGATCGATCGCGCGCAGCCCGCACTGGTCATCGGCGACGCCGAATTCGCGTCGTTGCTGCCCGGCGGTCAGGCGATCACCGAAACGGGCGATGCGCTCGACGCGCTGATCGCCTCAGGCAGCGGCGAACGCATCGACGGTCACCGCCCCGACGATCTCACCACCCTGTTCTTCACATCGGGCACCACCGGCGAGCCCAAGGCACTCGCCTATACGAGCGAAGCGGTGGAGCGGATGACCTGTGCGCCGACCACGCTCGATTTCTCGCCTGATGCACGATTGCTGATCGTCGCGCCGGTCTTCCACACCGCCGGCTGGGCGTGGACGCAATATGGCCTGGCCGGGGGCATGACGCAGATCCAGCTTCCCGCTGCCACCGCATCGGGCATGCTCGATGCGGTCGATCGCTGGCAGGTCACCCATGCGCAATGGGTGCCGGCGATGTTGAGCACCGCGCTTGCGGAGCATCGTGCGCGCGGCACCGGCACCACCAGCCTGCACATGATCGCCTATGGCAGTTCGCCGATCGCCGAGACGTTGCTCGATGCCTGCATCGCCGCGTTCGGTTGCAGCTTCTCGCAGGTCTATGGCCTGACCGAGAGCGTCGGGCCGATCACCCATTTGCCGCCCGATGCGCATGATGCGCGATCGCAGGGCAAATCTCAGGCGACCGGACTGGCCAATCCCGGCGTTGAACTGCGTCTGGTCGATGATGATGGCGCGGATGTCGCGCCCGGTAAGATCGGTGAGATCTGGGCACGGCTTGCACATCCCGAGGCGTATCACTGGTCGATCGATGGCGTGGGGGAAAGCGTGACCGATGCCGATGGCTGGCTGCGCACCGGCGATGTCGGCTATCGCGACGCCGACGGCTATCTGTTTGTCACCGATCGCAAGAAGGACATGATCATCACCGGCGGCGAGAATGTCTATCCGGTGGAAGTGGAAAAGGCGCTGTCGGCGGCGCCGGGCGTGGCGGATGCCGCCGTCTTCTCGCTGCCTGATCCGCGCTGGGGCGAAACCGTGGTCGCCGCGATCATTCCGCAGGACGGCCATAGCCTCGATCCGGTTGCGGTGATCGCCGACTGCCGATCGCGGCTGGCGCATTACAAATGCCCGACGCGCATTTTCGAAACGACTTGCTTCCCGCGCAATGCTTCGGGCAAGGTCCTGCGAAGGGCCCTTCCCGAGATGTTTGGCCAATGAGCCTTGCTGCGGCTCAATGCCTGGCGCATTGCGGAGGGGAGGCGAGGCGGCCGGAACGGGGGCAGCGTGCAGCAATTTCTGATGATGGACCTGCTTCGGGCCTATTACTGGTTCGACGAAGCGCTGCAGGCCGGGTTGAAACAGCATGGCTGGGGAGACGTGACGCGATCTCAGTCGCTGATCCTCTCCAACGTCGCCTTCGGTGTGCGCCGGGCTTCCCAGCTTGCCAAGAATCTGGGCGTGACGCGTCAGGCGATCAGCCAGATGCTGACCGAGATGGAGCGCAAGGAACTGATCACGATGAGCGCGGATCCCAGCGATGGCCGCGCGCAGATCGTCAATTTCAGCGCGCGTTCGCAGGGCATCCGCGACGACGCGATGCAGATCCTCAATACGATCGAAACCCGGCTGGGCGAACAGCTCGGCCGGCGCCGCTTCGAGGCGCTGACCGAAGCGCTCTCGCGCGACTGGGGTCCACCGGCCTTCGTCGACAAATAACGATGCACCGTCCGGGTGGGGCGATGCGTTTCCCACTCGGATAGAGGTGTCATGACCCAGCTTCCCGACGCGGCGCTTCGCGGCCGATCCGCCATCGTGTTCGGCGGCACCAGCGGCATCAATCTCGGCATCGCCCGCGCTTTCTGCGCGCACGGTGCTTATGTCTTCGTCGTCAGCCGCAAGCAGGAGAATGTCGACGCCGCGGTCGAGAGCCTGCGCGGCGCTGGCGGCCACGCCGATGGATTGGTGGCCGATGTCCGCGATTTCGACGCGGTCGCCGATGCCGCCGCGACGGTTGCCGGGAAGGCGGGTGGGATCGACATCGTCGTTTCCGGCGCCGCCGGCAATTTCCTCGCCTCGGCGGAGACGATCTCGTCCAACGGCTTCCGCACCGTCGTCGATATCGATCTGATCGGCACCTTCCACGCCGCGCGCGCCTGTCATCCGCATCTGCGCACGCCGGGCGCCAGCATCATCAACATCACCGCGCCGCAGGGCACCAAGCCGATGATCGATCAGGTCCATGCCTGCGCGGCGAAGGCGGGCGTCAATATGCTCACGCGCTGCCTGGCTCTCGAATGGGGGCCGCAGGGCATCCGCGTCAACGCGATCTCGCCCGGCCCGATCGGGGAGACGGAGGGTATGCGCCGGCTCGCGCCCAGCCCGGGAGCGGTTGATGCGATCACCAGCGCGGTGCCGCTGCGGCGTTTCGGCACGATCGCGGAGATCGCGGAGGCCGCCTGCTATCTCGCCTGCGCCGATTATGTGAACGGCGTGGTGCTCGACGTCGATGGCGGCGTGATGCTCGGCACCGGAGGGATCGTATGAACGCGCTTGTCGGACGGACGGTCCTGATCACCGGCGCCTCGTCGGGTGTCGGGCGCGATCTGGCGCGGAGCCTGGCCGGGGCGGGGGCGAACGTGATCGCCTGCGCGCGTCGGCGCGCGATGCTCGACGATCTGGTGGCAGAGATCGAAAGCGCAGGCGGCAGCGCCTTCGCGCAGGATTGCGACGTGACCGACGCGACCGCGATCGCTGCCGCCTTCGATGCGGGCGAGGCGCGCTACGGTTCGATCGACAGCGTCATCGCCAATGCCGGCATCAATCATGCGGGGCCTGCGATGAAGCTGGAGGTTGCGCAGCTCGACGCGATCCTGTCGGTCAATCTGCGCGGGGCATTCCTGACCGCGCAGGAAGGCGCGCGGCGGATGATCGCGGCGGGCGATGCATCGGATGCGCCGCGCCGCATCCTGTTCGTCGCGTCGATCCTGGGGCTGCGGCCACAGGCGGGCGCGGCGGTCTACAGCGCGACCAAGGCCGGGGTGGTGATGCTCGCGAAGTCGCTCGCGCTCGAACTCGCGCGTCATCGGATCAGCGTCAACGCGCTTTGCCCCGGCTATATGCCTACCGACATCGTCGACGACTGGTTCGAAAGCGAGGGCGGCAAGCGCCAGATCGCGGGCTGGCCGCGCCGCCGGCTGATGCCGGTCGCGGAACTGGAAGCCGCCGTGCATT
Organism: Sphingomonas sp. FG14; assembly: GCF_057809675.1. Classification (NCBI taxonomy): domain Bacteria; kingdom Pseudomonadati; phylum Pseudomonadota; class Alphaproteobacteria; order Sphingomonadales; family Sphingomonadaceae; genus Sphingomonas; species Sphingomonas sp. FG14. The sequence continues at coordinate 155,972 of NZ_JBMDKK010000005.1, forward strand.
ATCTGCTGTCGGCGGGCGCGGGTTCGGTGACGGGCACGTCGCTGACCATCGACGACGGCCAGTCCCTGGCCTGAATAATGTCTACTTACTTGACAAAATTTCCGCGAGGTCCGACAGTTTTCCGCGACAGGCGATGAGTCCGCGCGCCGCATCGAGGAGGATGAGATGACCGAAACGCCAGAGGCCCGACCGATCAAGGGCGTCCATCACGGCGCCTTTCGCTGCCGCGACGCGGAACAGACGCGCTGGTTCTACGAGGATGTGCTGGGGCTGGTGACCGAAGGCGGCGTGGTGCTCGACGAAGTGCCGGGCACCGGCGCCGACGATCCCTATCTCCATATCTTCTTCCGGATGAAGAACGGCGAATATATCGCCTTTTTCGACGCACCCGCCTCGGCCGATCCGGAGTGGTTCAAGCGCAAGGAAAGCTTCGACATGCATTGGGCGTTCGAGGTCGAGTCCGAAGAGGTGCTGCTGGCGATGCAGGCGCGGATCAACAGTTTCGGGGTCAGCGCGCTCGGCCCGATCGACCATCATTTCGTCCGGTCGATCTATATGTACGATCCCAACGGCATCCAGGTCGAGCTGACCTACCGCACCCCAGACCACGACGCGATCTTCGCCAAGGAAAAGGCGGATTTCACCGATGTGCTCGCCCGCTGGTCCGAACGGACGCGCGCGGTGAAGCTCGAGAAATTCGGCGCCGAGGCGATCGAGAAGCGCGGCCGCGCGCCGGTGAAGGCCTGACCATGCCGGCATCGCGATACGAGCGTATCCCCTATCTCGTCATGTTCGACGAAAAATCGGCCTTCAAGGACACCTATGCCGGGGAGATCGGTAAGGTCGTGGTCGAGGCGCATCTGCTGAAGCCGGAGACGCCGTCGGACAGCGTCGTGATCTTCTCGCATCCGATCGGCGGCGGCGCCTATCTGCCGCTGATCGGCACCCTGGCGAAGCACGGCATCCACACGATCTATTGCAACACGCGCTATCGCGGCAACGATACCGCGCTGATCATGGAACGCGCGGCGATGGATTTCGCGGCGTGCGTGCGCGATGCCAAGGAAAGGCTGGGCTACAAGAAAGTCTATCTGGGCGGCTGGAGCGGCGGCGGCGCGCTGTCGCTCTTCTATCAGGCGCAGGCGCAGGATCCGCGCGTCACGCATACGCCAGCGGGCGATCCCTATGATCTGACCGCCGCGAACTTCATCCCGGCCGACGGCATCATGCTGCTGGCCGCGCATCTGTCGCGCAACCTCACGCTCACCGAATGGCTCGATCCCTCGATCACCGACGAAAGCCGGCCCTTCGATCGCGATCCCGCGCTCGATCTCTATGCGCCCGATGGGCCGAAGCCGCCCTTCTCCGACGCGTTTCTCGAAAAATACCGTGCGGCCCAGATCGCGCGCAACCGGCGGATCACCGCCTGGGTGAAGGATGAGCTCGACGCACTGAAGGCGGCGGGCAAGCCCAATCACGAACGCTGCTTCACCGTGCAGGGCACGATGGCCGACCCGCGCTTCGTCGATCCCGCCGTCGATCCCAGCGATCGCAAGCCGCATTGGTGCATGCTCGGCGATCCCGCGGTGGTGAATGACGGGCCGGTGGGGCTGGCGCGCTTCACGACGCTCCGGAGCTGGCTGTCGCAATGGTCCTATGATGATTCCAATGCCGACGGCATCAAATGCGCCGCGCGCATTTCCGGCCCGATGCTGGTGATCGAGAACAGCGCCGATGATGCCTGCACCCCTAGCCACGCCGCGCGGCTGATGGCGGCGGCCACCGGCTGCGCGCAGACGCATCATGTGGTGAAGGACGCCAATCATTATTATTTCGGCCAGCCGGACTTGGCCAACCAGACCGCCGGGCATATTCGCGACTGGATCGCCGGTCTGGAAGGGTAAGTGAAATGACGGATGAAGCGACGGGGCCGCTGGCCGGCCTGATCGTGGTCGAGATGGGCCAGCTCATCGCCGGACCGTTCTGCGGCCAGCTGCTTGGTGACATGGGCGCGACCGTCATCAAGATCGAGCCGCCGCGCGTCGGCGATCCGATGCGCCAATGGGGGCAGGGCGTTCCCGTCTGGTGGGAAGTGATCGCGCGCAACAAGCAATCGGTCTCGATCAACTTGCGCGAGGCGGAGGGGCAGGCGCTGGCGCGCCGACTGATCGACCGCGCGGATATCCTGATCGAGAATTTCCGCCCCGGCACGATCGAAAAATGGGGGCTGGCGCCCGATCAGCTCCACGCCACCAATCCCGGTCTGATCGTCGTGCGGATGTCGGGCTATGGCCAGACCGGCCCCTATGCCGGCCGCGCCGGTTTCGGCGGCATCGGCGAGGCGATGGGCGGATGGCGCAGGCTGGTCGGCGATCCCGATCGGCCGCCGAGCCGGATGGGGGTCTCCATCGGCGACAGCCTGGCCGCCACCTATGGCTGCATGGGCGCGCTGGCGGCGTTGCACAATCGCGCCGCGACCGGGCTGGGCCAGGTGGTCGACAGCGCGCTTTACGAAGCCGTGCTGCAGGTGATGGAGGGGCTGGTTCCCGAATATACCATCGGCGGATCGGTGCGCCAGCGTTCGGGATCGGTATTGCCCGGTATCGCGCCTTCCAACGTCTATCCATGCAGCGACGGCGAATATCTGATCGGCGGCAACCAGGACACGGTGTTCCAGCGGCTGTGCCAGGCGATGGGCCGGCCCGAACTTTCGGCGGATCCGCGCTACGCGACGCATGGCGCACGCGGCGAACGCCAGGCGGAGCTCGACGATATCATCGCCGCATGGACGTCGCGTCATACGGTTGCCGAGGTTGAGCAGGCGATGCTCGATCACGGCGTGCCGGCTGGCCGTATGTTCGGCCCGCAGGACATGCTCGACGATCCGCATTTCCAGGCGCGCGACGCGATCGTGACGGTGGAGGGATCGCGCTGGGACGGGCTGAAGATGCAGAATGCCTTTCCAAAGCTGTCGCGGACCCCCGGCTCGGTTCGCAGCCCGGCCCCCGAGCATGTGGGGCAGCACAATATGGCGGTCCTGGGTGGGATGCTTGGTATCGACGCCGATGCGCGCGCCGATCTGGAGGCACGCGGCATCATCTGAAGCTGAAAAGTTTTAGAGTCTGTTTGGAAATGCGCCGATGGCTCTGGAAATGTGCTCTTCCGCACTTTTCCAGACAGACTCTCAGCCCATCACCGCTTCGAGCTGGCGCGCGTCGAGATATTCCTCGATGCGCGTCACCGCGCCGTCGGTCACGAATACCATCGCGCAGCATTCCACTGCCACCCGGGCGCCATCGCGGCGCGTGCCGGTCAGCCGGTGGCGATGGATGAAGCCGCCGTCGAAAAGCGTGATCCGGCGATCGGCATAAGTCCGATCGGGCATGCGCTTGACGAACAGCGGCAGGAATGCGGCGACCTCGCGCGCGGCTATGCTGCGCTGGGTCGTGTTGGACCAGAGCGTCGCGTCCGGTGCGTAGAGGCTCTTGAGCGTCGCGGTATCGCCGGCTTCGAGCGCGTCGAACAGCCGGGCGGCGAGGGCGGTCATATCCGTGGTCATCATGGCTCCTGACGGGCGAGTGAGGCGCGAAAGGCGCGCATGGCCGCGGCGATGCAGATGACGCCGATCGGCCCCGCGATCGCGGTGAAACTGGTCAGCGAGCGGCCGATCAGCGCGGGGTCGCCGAAGATGCGGTCGGTTAGCAGCGCGACGGCGGTCGGCGCGAGCGCGAGCGACAACAGGGTGACGACGAACAGGTAAAGCGCCGCGATGCGCGCGCGCAGCGGTGCCGGCGCAAGCTTCTGCACGGCGACCGCGCCCGGTGGATAGGCGGCGGCTCCGAACATGAGCGCGATCGCGAACATGGCCGATGCGCCGAGCGCGCCGGGCATAAGCGGCGCGGCGGCGCCGAACAGCGCCATCAGCGCGATGCCGATGGCGACGACGCGCAGCGATGCGGTGGCGGACCCGGAACGTGTCCAACGATCGGAGATAGCGCCGCCGGCGATCGCGCCGATCGGGCCGAGGATCAGCAGGCCGATCCCGAGCATGCGGCCGGCACCGGCTGGCGTCTCTCCATAGGCGCGGATCAGGAAGGTCGGCGCCCAGGACAGCAGTGCCGTCGTGATCATCCCCGAAATGCCGTTGCCAACGAACAACAGCGCCAATGTCCGCCATTCGCGGACGAGGAATGGGCGGAGCGGCATCGGCGTCGTGGTGGTCGTGGTGGCCTGTCTGCGCGGTTCGGGAATGGTCAGCGCCAGCAGCGCCAGCAGCAGCCCCGGCGGGCCGAGGATCAGGAAGACGAGCTGCCAGGCCCGCACCGGCCCGAGGGGTGTTTCATGGCCGCCGCTCGCCGTCGCGAAACCGATGATGATCCCGCCGATGACGAAGGCGAGCCCGCCGCCGACCGACACGCCCGACGAAAAGACCGCCATCGCGCGGCCGCGCTTGTCCTCCGGAAACAGGTCCGCGATCAGCGAATAGGTGGCGGGGCTCAGCGTCGCTTCGCCCACGCCAACCCCCATTCGCGCCAGGAAGAGTTGCCAGAAACTGCCGGCCAGACCGCAGGCCGCCGTCATCGCGCTCCAGAAGGCGATGCCGATCGAGACGATCGCGGTGCGCGAGCGCCGGTCCGCCAGCGCCGCGATCGGGATCGCCATGCTGGTGTAGAAGATCGCGAAGGCCAGCCCCTGGAGCAGGCTGATCTGGGTGTCGCTGAGATTCAGGTCCGCGCGCAGCGGCTCGACCATCAGCGAGATGATCATCCGGTCGATATAGGACAGCGTATAGGCGAGGAAGAGCACGAACACCGCCCACCAGGCACGGCCTTCGCCGATCTGCGGCGCATCGCTCGCGGGCTGGGCTGGGGGCATCGACAGGATCCGCTATTGGCGGATCGGCCCGAGATCGAGGCCCAGCACATGTTTGCCGTAGAGTTCGTTCGCGTCGTCGCGGTCGAGCAGCACATGGGTGCGGACGGTGTTGATGTCGCGCTGGATGAGCTGGAACGGCGAGCGCTCGTGCTGCGCGCGCGCGCCCGCCATGCCGGCCATGGTGTTGATGATGTCGGCGCAAGTCGCGACGGCGAGCGCGGCGTCGCGGCGATAGCGCAGCCGCTCCTCGGCGCTGGAGGTGCGGCCGCTTTCGGCCAGCAGGTCGACATCGACGAAATGGCGCTGCATCAGACCGTGAAAGGCGTCGTAACGCGCCATGGCGTCGGCGATCTTCGCCTGGGTGCTCGCGCGCGCGGCGTGATTGATCCCGCCATAGCCGACCCGGCCCTTGGTGAATTCGATGAATTCGTCGATCGCGCGCCGTGCCAGGCCAAGGGATGCGCCGACGGTGGCGATCATCAGCACGGTGTGAAGCGATGCGCGCAGCCCGCGATATTCGGGCAGTGCTGCCGAACCGGGCGTTTTGCCGACCATCAGCAGGTTTTGCGACAGTGTCAGGTGATCGGGAACGAACAGGTCGCGCACATGGAATTCGCGGCTGCCGGTGCCGCGCATGCCCGAAACGAACCAGTTGTCGACCACTTCCACCTGCGCCTTGGGGATCAGCAGGTTGACGGTTTCCGCGCCGTCGGTTCCCTCGACCAGGGCGAGCGCGCCGACCCAGTCGGAGAAATCGATGCCGCTGGCGAAGCCCCATTCGCCATTGACGCGATAACCGCCCTCGACCTTGCGTGCCGAACCGCCCTTGCCGGAAAAGGTGAGCGGGAACAGCGCATGGCTGGTCTCGCCATACAGCGCCTGCTGTGCTTCCAGCCCGAAATGCGACAGCACCCAGTGGTGGCATCCCAGGATGCCGAACAGCCAGGCCGTCGATCCGTCGCCCTGACCGATCAGCACCGCTGTATCGAAAAATGTCGAAAGACCGGCTTCGCTGCCGCCGAAGCGCCGGGGCGCGAGCATCTGGAGGATGCCGGCATCAAGCATCTCGGCGATCGATTCGTCGGCGACACGGCGATCCTTGTCGACGGCATAGCCGCGTTCGCGCAGCGCCGGGATCATCCCGCGCGCGCTTTCGAGCAGAGCATCCCGATTCGGGCCGGGCTCCCGCTCGCTCGTTGCCGCCGTTTTCGCCTGTGTCGCCATGAACTCTCACCACCCTTTTAGTCAATCTACTTTACATATTTGAAGTGGGGGTTACAAGGGGGAAACGACGGGGCCGATCGGCCGGTTCAGGGGAGAAGCAGCGGTGGCCAATGTCCTTATCGTCTTCTATTCGCGCGACGGCATGACCGAGGCGTTGGCCAATGCCGTCGCCGAAGGCGCGATGGCGGCTGGCGGTGGCGTGCGCATTCGCCGCGCGCGAGAACTGGTGGGTGAGGATGTGATGGCGCTGGCGCCGGGCTGGATCGAGAACGCCGCGCGCTTGAACGCGCTCTACGAAGCGCCGACCGCCGACGATGCGGTGTGGGCAGACGCGATCCTGTTCGGTACGCCCTCACGCTTCGGCCTCGTCTGTTCCGAAGTAAAGGCTTATCTCGATAGCCTGGGCGCGCTTTGGGCGCGCGGCAAGCTGGTCAACAAGGTTGGCTCCGCCTTCGCGTCCTCGGCCACGCCGCATGGCGGCAATGAGGTGACCAGCCTCACCCTGTTCGTGCCGATGGCGCATTTCGGCATGGTGATCGTGCCGCCGGGCTTCGCCGATGGCGCGATGTTCAAGGCCGGCACGCCCTATGGTGCCTCGGCGGTCTCGCACAACAAGCCCGGCGCTCTCCCCAGCGACGCCGACCTGGACGCCGCGCGATTCCAGGGGCAGCGGGTGACGGAGATCGCGCGGCGGCTGAAGGGGTAGGGCGCGCACGACAAAGCGCGCCTGTTTTCAACGCCCAGTCGCGATATGCGAGGCATCGGCCTTGAAAACCTGGCCGGCTGGATATTGCCGGTGCGGCAGGATTGTCCTTGACGATCTGGTAAGTGCCCAGTGGTAGCGTCCGTTCTTACCCGCGCAGACAGCGGGCATGCATTGGCGTGGTGGGAAATGATGATGTCGCGCCGCGAACCGGATGTTCTTGTCGCGTCGTTGAAACGAACCGTCCTTGGCTTTCGGGATTTTTCCGGGCGATCACGCCGTGCGGACGTCGTCTGCTATTGGATCGTGGCGTCGGCCGCGAGTTTGATCCTGAGCGTCAATCTTTCGAAAATTCTACCCTGGCAAGCCGCGGTGCTTGTTCATCTGGTCGTCTATACCGCCGCTGCCGTGCCGGCTTTTGCGTTGCTGGTCCGGCGGCTCCATGATCAGGATCGCTCCGGCCAGTGGGCGTTGCTGTTTCCGGTCATGTACATCTACAAGATGATCCAGTGGCTATGGTCGATTGCCGATCAACCCCTCTTCCATGTGCCGACAGGGGTGCCGACCGTGCCCATGATGGCGTTGGAGCTTCCGCTTCAAATCGCCATCTTGATCGTCGCGCTATTGCCCGGAACCTCTGGCCCCAACCGCTTCGGGCCAAATCCCCGCCTGAAGGCGGTGGTGGATATGCGCTAGCCGTTCGCGCGCCAGCGAAAGCCCGGCATTCTCCAGAGGTGAGTCTGAACAATCGATCGACGGCTATAATGTCCGCCCCACGATCAGCCGCATGATCTCCGAAGCGCCGCCATGGACGCGATCGATGCGGGCGTCGCGGAAGATGCGGGCGATCGGATATTCGTTCATATAACCATATCCCCCGAAAAGCTGGATGCAGTCGTCGATCACCTTCCATTCGGTCTCGGTGACGAACAGCTTGATCATCGCCGCGAAGGACGCGTCGAGCCGGCCGGCCAGATGTTCCGACAGGCCGTGTTGCAGGAACACCTTCGACGCGGTTGCCGCGGTCTTGGCGTCTGCCAGCTTGAACTGGGTATTCTGCAGGTCGATCAGGCTCTTGCCGAACGCCTTGCGGTCTTTTGTGTAGGCGATCGTCTCGCCCAGCGCCCGTTCCATCAGCGCCATGCCCATGCACGCGATCACCAGCCGTTCCTGCGGCAGCATCGCCATCAACTGCGCGAAACCCAGCCCGACCTTGCCACCGAGCAGCGCATCGTCGGGCACGACCACATCGTCGAAGAAGAGCTCCGACGTGTCCTGTGCCTCGCGCCCGACCTTGTCGAGATTGGTGCCCCGGCGGAAACCGGGCGCGTCTCCCTCGACCAGGAACAGGCCGATGCCATCGCTGCCGTCTTCCTTGGCAGCCTTGGCGACGACGATGATCAATCCAGCGCTTTGCCCGTTGGAGATGAAGGTCTTCTGTCCGTTGATCCGCCAGCCGCCTTCGACGCGGGCGGCGCGGGTGCGGATACCCTGAAGATCGGATCCCGCCCCCGGCTCGGTCATCGCCACCGCCAGGATGGTTTCACCCGAAACCGCGCGCGGCAGCCAGCGGGTCTTCTGCGCTTCGGTCGCATAGTGGACCAGATAGGGGGCGACGATACTGCTGTGGACGGCGACGCCGAAGCCCTCCAGCCCGCGACGGCCGGTTTCCTCCAGCACCACCCAGTCGTGCCGGAAATCGCCGCCTGGCCCGCCATAGGCCTCGGGTATGCTTGGGCAGAGCAGCCCGGCTTCCCCCGCCATTTGCCAGAATTCCACCGGCACCTGCTTGGCCTGGCGCCATCCGTCGAGCGTTTCGGGCGCGGCGTGGCGATCGAGGAAACGGGTGATCGCGTCGCGATAGAGGATGATCTCCTCGTCCTGCATCGGATCGATCTCACGGATGGGCAGAACGGACGTCATATTGGGTCGGCCTCCAGGCAAATGATGTCAATTTACTTGACATATAATCGGTCGCGGGAAAAGGGTGTGCCATGGGAAGAGGACATGACTGAGCCTGAGGGGCAGGACGATGCCGCGCCGCTGATGGCAGCGCTCGAACGCGCGTTCGCGCGCCAGCATGGCGCCGCGCCGCGCCTGTCGGCGCTCACTCGGCTGAGCGGTGGTGCCAGCAAGGAGAATTGGGCCTTCTCGGCAATATCCGATGGTGTGGAGCGCGCGCTCGTGCTGCGCGCGGCGCCCGCCGAATCACGCTTCGAATCGGCGGGTGTGATCCCGCTTCCAACCGAGGCGGCGTTGTTGCGGCTGGCGCATGCGCACGGCGTGCCAGTGCCCGAAGTCGCCTGCGAACTGACCGACGCCGATCGCCCCGGCTATGCGATGCAGCATGTCGCGGGCCAGAGCGTCGGTGTCCGTATCCTCAAGGACGAAATGCTTGCCGAGGCCCGCGCCGATATGGCGCGGCAATGCGGCGAGATCTTGGCGCGCATCCATGCGATCCCCGTCGATGGCTTGCCCGCGCTGGATGTGCTGATGCCCGGCGATGCCGTCGCCGCGCTTGCCGAAGCCTATCGCGCGACCGGCCAGCAGCGGCCGGTGTTCGAACTCGCCTTGTGCTGGCTGGCCGATCGTCTGCCCAATTGCGGCACCTCCGCGCTTGTCCATGGCGATTTCCGCAACGGCAATCTGATCGTGGGGCCGGACGGCATCCGCGCGGTACTCGACTGGGAAACCGCGCATATCGGTTGCGCGGCAGAGGATCTGGGCTGGCTCTGCGTGCCGAGCTGGCGGTTCCAGCGGCCCGAGCTGCCCGTGGGCGGCTTTGGCACCCGCGAGGCCCTGCTCGATGGCTATCATGCCGCTGGCGGCCGGCCGACATCGATGGACGATCTCCGCTTCTGGCAGATGTTCGGGAGCCTGCGCTGGGGCGTGATGTGCGCCGGGGTCGGTGCGCGCTTCGCGGGCGGCGTCCGCTCGGTCGAGGGCGGCATGATCGCGCGGCGTGCCTCGGAAACCGAATATGACCTGTTGGCGCTGATGCGGGAGACGGGTGATGCTTGATGCACCATCGGGCGACGATCTGCTGGCCGAGGTGGAGCACGCGTTGAAGGAAGGGATCGCGCCCGGTTTCGCGCAGCGCGTCGCGGCCAATGCGGTGGCGCTTGCGCGCCGCGAACGCGCGATGCAGCCCGCGCTGGACGCTGCCGAGCGGAAAAGGCTGGTGGCGTTGATTGGTGGGCAGGGCGGTGATCTCGCCACGCTCAATGCCGCATTATGCGATGCGATCCGCACCCGCGTGATCGATGCCGCGTCGGCGGCGCTCATGACGCATCTCTGGGAAACGACCCGCGCAAAGCTCGCGGTCGACCAGCCCGCCTATCCGCCATTCCGCGCCGAAGCGCAGCCGTGAGGGACTTATGGATTTCGACCTTCCGTCCGACCTGACCGATTATCTCGCGACGCTCGATCGCTTCATAGCCGACGAGATTGCGCCGCTCCAGGCGGCCGACGACAATGAACGCTTCTTCGATCATCGTCGCGAATGGGCGCGCACGGACTGGGATCGCGGCGGCTTGCCCCGGCATGAGTGGGAGGATCTGCTCGCCGAGGCGAAGCGACGCGCCGATGCCGCCGGCCATCTCCGCTTCGCGCTGCCGGCGGCGTTCGGCGGGTGCGATGGCGGCAATCTCGCCATGGCGGTGATCCGCGAGCATCTCGCCGCCAGGGGGCTGGGGCTGCATAATGATCTGCAGAACGAGCATTCGATCGTCGGCAATTTCCCGACGGCGCTGATGATCCGCGATTTCGGTACCGATGTGCAGCGCGAGGCGCTGATTCCCGGCATCCTCGACGGTTCGCTGTTCGTCGCCTTCGGCCTGACCGAGCCGGATCACGGATCGGACGCGACGCATATGGAGACGCGCGCGGTGCGCGAGAGTCGCGACGGCATGGCGGGCTGGCGGATCGATGGCGAGAAAATGTGGATCACCGGCATGCATGTCGCCAGCCACTGTCTGCTGTTCGCCCGCACCGATGGGGCGGCGGGCGATGCGACGGGGATTAGCTGCTTCGTGATGCCCAATCCGATCGCCGGACTGAAGATCGAGGAGTATCTCTGGACTTTCAACATGCCGACCGACCATCCGCGCATGACGCTCGATGGCGTCTGGCTGCCCGAGGATGCGATCCTGGGCACGGCCGGCGATGGCCTCGTCCTTGCCCAGCATTTCGTGCACGAGAACCGCATCCGCCAGGCCGCGTCCAGCCTGGGCGCGGCGGTCTACTGTATCGAGGAAAGCATCGCCTATGCACGGGCGCGCAAGCCGTTCGGCAAGCCGCTGGCGGCGAACCAGGGTATCCAGTTCCCGCTGGTCGAACTCGCGACCCAGGCGGAGATGCTGCGCCAGCTTATCTACAAGACCGCCTGGGAAATGGACCGCATGCCAAAGCCGGAAGTGGAGAAACGCCTCTCCGACAAGGTGAGCATGTGCAATTACTGGGCGAACCGGCTGGTCTGCGAAGCCGCCGATCGCGCGATGCAGGTGCATGGCGGTATCGGCTATTCGCGGCACAAGCCGTTCGAGCATATCTATCGCCATCATCGCCGTTACCGGATCACCGAGGGGGCGGAGGAGATTCAGATGCGCAAGGTGGGTGCCTGGCTGTTCGGCTATGCCGGGCCGCGTCGCCACGCCGGAGGCCGGCCGTGACCGCGACCGGTGACCGGTTCGGAACCATCATCGTCGAGCAGCGTGGCGCGGTCGACTGGCTGACGCTTAATCGGCCCGAGCGGCTCAATGCGCTCGACGACCGGATGACCGCCGAGCTGCGCGGCTATTTCGAGGGACTGTACGACCGCCCCGATCGCCGCATCGTCGTGCTGCGCGGCGCGGGGCGCGCCTTCTGCGCCGGGCTCGACCTCGCGAGCGATCAGGCGCGGCGCTTCCTGGAGGGCGATGTCGGCACGGCATTCTCAGTTCAGCGCGGTATCCGCAACGTGATGCTGGCGATGCGGCGTTGCCCACAGCCGATCATCGGCCTGCTCCATGGGGCGGCGGCGGGTGGCGGCTTCGTGCTCGGGCTCGCCTGCGATATCCGGGTCGCAGCCGAAAATGCGCGGATGAACGGCGCTTTCATCCGCATCGGACTGGGTGGCGGCGATGTCGGCGCCAGCTATCTGCTCCCGCGCCTGATCGGGGCTTCGGCCGCGGCGGAATTGCTGCTGACTGGCCGCGACCTAGATGCCAATCGCGCGCTCAGGCTCAATCTCGTCTCCGAAGTGGTGCCCGAGGCGGAGCTGGAGATCGCTGCCGGACGGTATCTGGAGCCGATGCTGGCGACCGGGCCGATCGCGCTCGGCCTCACCAAGGAAGTGCTCAACGCCAATCTCGATGCGTCCAGTTTCGAAGCCGCGCTGATGCTGGAGGATCGCAACCAGGTCGTTCTCAGCCGTACCGTCGATTTCCGTGAAGGGGTGGATGCGTTCCGCGAGAAGCGGCGACCGGTCTACAAAGGGGAATAAGCGCCGCGTTCAGCCCGGTTCGCCGCGCTGGAAGATCATCGCCAGCTCCTCGACGTCGAGGTCGCGCTCCAGTTCGTGGAGGACTTCGTCCTCGATCATCCCCGCTCGATGGATGCGGATCAGCTCTTCGCGGCTCGCGGCGATCGCCTTGAGCAGAACGTCGAAATGCGGTCGCAGATTGTCCATCTCGGTGGCGGCATTCTCCTCATAGCGTTCCATGAAGCGCATCCGGCGCCGATGCTCCTCGAGCATTTGCGGGTGGATCAATGTGCCGTCCGGCGCAAAAGCGAGGATCTCGACGACCGCGATCCTGGCGCGGGCCATCGCTGCCTCGGCCGCGGGCAGGTTCATCCTCGCGGGTGGATCCTCGTCGACCGGCCGGACCTTGCGGACGAGCCAGCCGAGGCTGGAGCCCTGCACCACGACGGTCACGAAGATGACCGCGAAGGCGCAGATCAGCATCAGGTCGCGACCCGGCATGTTCATGGGCAGCGTCAGCGGAACCGCCAGCGTCACCACGCCACGCATGCCCGCCCAGCCAAGGACCACTGCCTGACGCCAGCCGAGCGGACGCGCCCGTTTCAAACCGGCCTTGCGGGCGATTTCGAGCAGCGTCTCCGATCCCAGGATCCACAGGAAACGGACGATGGTGACGGTGAGCACGACGCCGAGTATCGCGATGACCATCGATGCGGGAAGCGCATCGATCCCGCCGATCCTTTCAACCGCGCCGCGCAGCGAGAAGCCGATCAGGATGAAGACGAGCGCTTCGAGCACGAACACCATGATCCGCCAGACCGAATTGCCGAGCAGCCGGACATCGGCGGAAAGCACGACATGCTGGTACCAGCCGAGCACCAGCCCGGCGGCGACGGTGGCGATCACGCCCGAGACATGGACGGCCTCGCCCGCGAGATAGGCGGCCCAGCCCAATGAAACCGTCGCGACGACGACGAGCATCCGATCGCGCAGGTGGCGGACGACGAAGACCCAGGCGGCGCCGACCGCCAGCCCGACGATGACGCCGCCGATCGCGACCATGGCGAAGCTTTGCACCGCCTCGCCGGCATGGAAAACGCCACTCAGGGTCGCGGCGACAGCGAAGCGGAACAGGATCAGTCCGGTCGCGTCGTTGAGCAGGCTTTCGCCTTCGAGCAGTGCGGACAGCCGCCGCGGCAAAGGGACGTCCTTGAGCACCGCGCGCGCCGAAACCGCGTCGGGCGGCGACACGATAGCGCCCAGAGCGAAGCACGCGGCCCATGGCAGGCCAGGCACGAGCCAATGGGCGACCAGCCCGACGGCGAGCGTCGTGAACACCACCGCGCCCACCGCCAGAGACAATATGCCCGGCAGATGGCGCCGGAAGCGCCCGAGCGCGGTGTAATAGGCGCCGTCCATCAGCAGCGGCGGCAGGAACAGGACGAGCGCCAGTTCCGGATCGAGCGAGATGGCGGGCAGGCCGGGCACGAAAGCGAGTGCGCCGCCGCCAACGAGCAGCGCGGTCGCCGGGGGCAGCCGCAGCTTGAGCGCCAGCCAGTGGAGCGCGACGACCAGGGCGAGCAGCCCGAGCACGAGCTCGAACGCTTCGACCCCATGCATCAGGGGCAGTTCCAGTTTTCGGTGTCACCGAACGGCATATGCGAGCCCCCTTTTCCGGAAAACCGGATCACGCCCACATCTGCCGTTCTTTGCCGCCGTGATCAACCGCGACCCGGCCAGGAGCGTTTCCCCCGGCCGGGCTTCGACATCAGAACGAGTAACCGACGCCGATCGAGACGCGCGCATCGTCGTCGCCCCGGCCCCAGCGGCCACGGCCGGAGACATAGCCCGAAAACGCACCTTCGCGCATGGCGACGCGCAACTCGGCGAAGGCGCTGTCGCGCTCGGTATCGGCGAGCGGCAGCACCGCCGAGCCCATGGCATGCTGCGCGCCCGCCAGGTGCACCGCCGTGCTCTTGTCGCCGCTTTCCTTCTCGACGCTATAGCCTGCGCGGATCGCCGGGCGGATCGCGCCGAGCTGCGCGCCCAGTTCGCCGCCGACGCTGGCGGTCAGCTTCTTGAAGCCGCGCGCGGCATAGGTGATGTTCGAGACCGAGGCGCCGGTCTCGGTATAGCCGTCGAGCGAAAGATCGACATAGTCGACCGCCGCGAAGGGGGTCAGGCTGGCCTTGCCGACAGGCATGGTCCAGCCGATCTCACCGCTCGCCGCCCAGCCGTCACCCTTGGTCTTGCCCGTCGCCTGCTGGCCATAGGCGGAGATGCGGCCGATCTCGCGGAACTTCGCGTCGCCCAGCCAGGCGCCTGATGCCTGGGCGTAAAGACCCATCGGCGTCTCGATCGCGGCATAGGCGCCGACCGTCCAGGCGCGCGCCTCCAGCGGCGAACCATAAGCGAGCCGGCCGTCCATCTTGCGATAGCCGCCTGTCACGCCGATCCGCGCATTGTCGCCGATCCGCAGGTCGAGCCCGACGGTGGTCGCGATGGTGTCGACATCGAGTCCGGTCAGCGGGCTCGCGCCGGCACCGATCTTGTTCCAGTCGGTATCGAGCCAGAGCTGGACGCGCTGTTCATTCTGTGGCGCGTCCCAGCCGCGCCGCGCGTTCAGGAAACGCATCGCGGGCTGTGTTGCGCTCATGCCCAGCCCGTTCATAGCCATGCGCGTGCCGTACAGCACGTCGGGGGCCATCGTCTTCATCGCCTGGAGCGCCATGGGGTCGACATAGGTCGGCAGGGTCAGGCGATAGACCAGCAGGATGCTATCGTTGTTGCCCGTGCCGTCGAGCGCGCCGGAGGTGCCGGGAACGCCGTTGAAGATGATGCTGGTGCCCTGGAAATCATTGTCGTTGCCGACGAACAGGAAGAAGTCCTGCGGTGCGCCCTCCTCCAGCACCGGCGCCAGCGCCATCGCTTCCCATTTCTCGCCGATCGAGGTCGAGTTGGTCAGCGGAAGCCGGGTGATGTTCATGCCGACGCGTGCGAGCTGCACGGGGTTGAGCATGTTGACCAGTTCGACCTGCTGGACAGGCACGATGCTCGGATTCAGCGTGCCGCTGGTGGCGAGAGGCGCGTTGCTCGTCTCATACTGGGTGCCGGCGAGATTGGTCGCGTTCGCCGTGTCGACCAGCAGGATGCTCTTGAACATCGGCGTCGGGCTGCTGCTGGCGTTGGCGGCGACGCCGCGACCCAGGCCGTCGCGCGAGAGGACAAGGAACTGGGTGTCGTTCAGCGCGAGCATCTCGGACTGCGCTGCGGTCCGGTCGGGCGCGCCGCCCGAGCCGTTGTTGTTGAAGGTGGGCAATTGCAGCACATAATGGCCAACCGGGTTGGTCGGCGTGGCGTTGCTGCTGATATCGTAGACCAGGAGGCGCGTATTGTTGCGTGTCTGCTGGTTGGCGCCGTTGGTATCCTGCACCGTCGCCGATTGCAGGATGGTGACCAGTTTCCTGTTGTCGGGCGTGATCGCCATGGCCTCCAGGCCCTGGTTGTTGCGGCGGCCGGCCTGGCCCGGTGTCGTGCTGTTGAAATCGATCGCACCGCCGGTGCGCGGCAACAGCGCGGGCACCGTCTGGATCGCGCCGATCTGCTTGCCTGTCGCATCGAAATAATAAAGGCCGGCGGCATATTCGTCGGAGATGTAGAAGGTGCCGTCCGGACGGAAGGCGATGGCTTCGGCGTCCAGGCTGACATGGCCGGCGGCGGTGCCGTCGGTCGCGACGGGATAGACGATGCCGTTGCGGGTGACGGTGTTACCGCCCGGATCCCGGCCGGTTATCTCGACGCCGTTCGCGTCCTTGAGTGTGAAGCCGCCGGTGGGCGTGATGGTCAACTGGTTCTGCGAACTCGCCGATTGCGGCAGGCTGCCGGTGCCTGTCAGCGGTTTGAAGCTGATATTCTCGGTGTGGACGCGGTTGCGATAGTCGATCGCGCCGTCGAACGGTCCGCGATCGGGCAGCGTATACATGCTGCTGGCATAGCTGCCGTCGGCATTGCGGCGCCAGGTCGACAGGTTCAGCGCCATGCCGGAAAAGCTGCCCAGCGTCTCGTTGCGGAAATCGCGGGTGTTGGCGTCCAGCCGCCCGGCGCCGACCAGGCCCTTGTTGGCGAAGGTGGTGCCGTTCATCACGACAGTTGTCGTGCCCTCGGCATTGGTGACGTTGGGCGTGGTCACCTGACGCGACTGCGCAGCCGCAGGTGCCGCGGCAAGCAGGCCGAGTCCGATCGCGACGAGCGACGCGTTCAGCCGAAGCGTGGACTGTTTCATGATATTTCCCCCATGTTGCGAACCATGTCCGTTCGGGGCGCCGCTAGGGGATGGGCGTTACGGTTTCAGGTCGAATGGGTGATGTTTGCGTGACGCGGTCAAGGCTTAGATGGGCTTAGCCTTACCCGCGGCTATTGCGCGTTGCGATCCGGGCCATTCCCAACGAAACCTCCCCGCGAAAAGAAACGCAGGGAGATGCCGCATGGACATCCACAATACCGATCGACCGAACCGCCGCGAGATGATCCGGGCGGGCGCCCTGTTGGGGGCGGGCGCCGCCTTTGCGCAGCCATTGCCGCTGTTTGCGCAATCGGGGGCGATGGCCGATATCCGAAAGGCGGCGCAGGCGGGCAAGGATGCGTCGATCAAGCGCATCCGCGACTGGATCGCGCTGCCGTCGATCGCGGCGGAGAACCGCAACATGGCCGAGGGAGCCGCCTATATGGCAGTGCTCGCCCGCGATGCCGGCTTCGCCAATGTCGAGATCGTCGCCACCGATGGGCATCCGGGCGTGTTCGGCTCGCTCGACGTCGGCGCGCCGCGCACGCTGGGCCTTTATTTCATGTACGACGTCAAGCAGTACGACGCCGCCGAATGGTCGTCTCCGCCGCTCGAGGGCAAGCTGGCCGAGCGCAAGGGGCTCGGCACCGTGATGATGGGGCGCGGCAGAGCGAACCATAAGGGGCCGGAGGGCACCTTCCTCGCCGCGCTCCGTGCTGCCCGGCCGCGCGGTCGCGAAGCTCGACCTGCGCCTTGTTCCCAACCAGACGCGCGCGGAGGCGATGAAGAAGCTGCGCGCGCATCTCGACAAACATGGCTTCGCCGATGTCGAGATGAACGTCAGCGGCGGTTACGATCCGACCGAAACCGACGAGAACAGCCGCCTCATCCGTGCCGAAGTGGCGACGTACAAGACGCTCGGCGTGCGGCCGAACCTCAATGTCCGTCTGGCAGGAAGCTGGCCGGGCGGCACCTTCACCCAACCGCCGGTCTCGGTTCCCGTCGGCCGGTTCGGGCTCGGCACCGGGGGCAATGCCCATGCCCCCGACGAATATTTCCTGATCGATTCGACCAATCCCAGGGTCGCCGGCCTGGTCGATACGACGATGGGTTATGTCGAGTTCCTCTACACGTTCGCTGCGATCAAATAGGGGCGTAGGCGCGCATGAAGATGTCGAGCGCACGCTCGACATCGGTCTCCATCCGTTCATCGGTGGCCGCCTTGATCAGGCCGAGCAGCAGTTCCTGGTGGGAGCTCGCCATGCAGAGATTGACGAGCAGCCGTGCCGCGATGAGCGGATCGTCGCGGCGCAACTGTTCGCGTTCCATCGCGCCCGCGAGGAAATCGGCGAGCAGCCGCTGCGTGGCGCGCGGCGCTCGCTCGTAGAAGATCTGCCCGATTTCAGGAAACCGGCCGGCTTCCGCCACGATAAGCCGGTGCAGCGCGATCGCGTGCGGCGATGTCACCTTGGCCATGAAGCCGAGGCAGAAGCGCGCCAATGTCGGCCGCAGTTCACCGTTCGGATTCAGGATCTCGGACAGGCGGGCGCGAAACGCGATCGTGACCTCGTCCAGCACGGCGGCGAACAGCTCGGGCTTGGACGGGAAATAGCTCCACAGCGTACCTTTCGATCCGCCGAGCGTCGCGGCGATCGCCGACATGGTGGTGCCGGCATAGCCGCATTCGAGGAACGACTGGGCGGCGACGGTCACGATCGCATCGCGGCGATCCTGGCGTCGGGCTTCACGGCGGGTGGGTGGGCGGTCTTCGATCCTCTCCATAATTGCCGTACCATAGAGTACGATTTTCTGTTGACAAGCCCCAGGCGGAGGCGCAGGGCGCGAAGGTATACTATCTGGTACGGTTTTCCTTATGGCTGTTCGTTTCGCTCCCCTGTTGGCGGGAACCGCGCTGCTCGCATCCTGCGCGTCGATTCCCGATCTCGGTCCGCAGCCGGCGTTGCGTGCACCGGCATCGATCGCCGCCGATCGCAGCATGGCGGCGGGCGAGGCCGCATGGCCGGGCGAGAATTGGTGGAGCGGCTATGGCGATCCGCAACTGACCGCACTGATCGAAGAGGGCTTGCGCAACGCGCCCGACATCGCGGCCGCCTCGGCGCGGTTCCGCAGGGCGTCGGGCTATGCCCAACAGGCGGGCGCGCCGCTGCTTCCGTCGATCTCCGCCGATGGCAGGGCGACGGTCGACAAGCAGAGCTACAATATGGGCTTTCCCAAGGAGTTCGTGCCCCAGGGCTGGCTCGATGGCGGGCGCGTCGGCATCAATCTTGGCTTCGACCTCGATCTGTGGGGCAAGAACCGCGCCGCGCTCGCCGCCGCCACGTCGGATGCGGCGGCCGCCGGAATCGACGCCCAGGCCGCGCGGCTGATGATCGCAACTGCCGTTGCCGACGCTTATGCCGATCTCGCGCGCCTCCACGACCAGCGCGATATCCAGGAACGCGCGCTCGCGATCCGCGGCGAGACGCAGAAGCTGGTCGCCGAGCGCGAATCGACCGGGCTCGATACGCGCGGGGCGCTGCGCCAGGCCGATGCCGGTGTCGCGACGGCCCGTGCGAACCTGTCCGCCGCGGAAGAAGCGATCGCGCTCCGGCGCAACCAGATCGCCGCACTGATCGGGGCCGGCCCCGATCGTGGCCTCGCCATCACGCGACCGGCGCTTGCCGGTCATGGCTCACGCGGCTTGCCCGCCGGAGTCACCACCGACCTGATCGGCCGCCGGCCCGATATCGCCGCCGCGCGTGCGCGGGCCGAGGCGATGGCGAGCCGCATCAAGGTGGCGCGCGCCGATTTCTTCCCCGCGATCAGCCTGAGCGGGTTGATCGGCGTCCAGTCGCTCGGGCTCGACTCGCTGGTGAAGAAGGATTCGATCTTCGGCAGCGTCGGCCCCGCGATCAGCCTGCCGATCTTCCAGGGCGGTGCGCTGTCCGGCCAGTATCGCGGCGCGCGCGCCAGCTATGACGAAGCCGTCGCGGATTACGACAAGACCGTGGTCGAGGCGTATCGCCAGGTCGCGGATGCGGTGACGAGCCAGCGCGCGCTGGTCCAGCGGCTTGCCGATGCGCGCGCGGCGGTCGCCGCGTCCGAACAGGCCTATGCGATCGCGCAGACGCGCTATCGCGGCGGCCTGTCCACCTATCTCGACGTGCTCAATGTCGAGGACCGGCTGCTTGCCGCGCGCCAGTCGCTCGCCGAGATTGAAACACGCGCCTTCGCGCTCGACATCGCGCTGATCCGTGCGCTGGGCGGCGGCTTCGTCGTCTCCGCCGACACGGCGCACATCATCAAGGACAATCCCAATGGCTGACGCCGGAAACCCCGCCATCGTTGCAAGCGAAGCCGTGCCGGACGGTGCGGCGGTCGCCGCCGCGCGCCTGGAAAAGCGCAAGACCTGGCTGACCCGTCTGGCCATCGCCGTGGCGGTGATCGGCCTGATCTGGGCGGCCTGGTATTTCCTGATCGGGCGCAATCACGTCAGCACCGACAATGCTTATGTCAATGCGGAGGTGGCGCAGGTGACGCCACTGATCTCCGCGCAGGTACAGGCGGTGAATGTGAGCGACACCGCCAGCGTCAAGCGTGGTGATGTGCTGGTGCGGCTCGATCCGACCAACGCGCAGATCGCGATCGCGCAGGCGGAGGCCGATCTGGCCGATGCGCGCCGCCGTTTCCGCCAGACCGCGGCCACCAGCACCTCGCTCGCCGCGCAGGTGCAGGCGCGGGGCGCGGATATCGCGCAGGCGCGCGCGCAGCTCGTCAGCGCCAATGCGGATCTCGACAAGGCGCGCATCGATCTTCAGCGCCGCGAAGCGATTGCCGGCAGCGGCGCGGTTTCGGGCGAGGAACTGACCGCGGCGCGCAAGGCGCTCGCCGCCGCGCAAGCCGCGCGCGCGCTGGCGGAGGCCGGCGTCAAACAGGCGGAGGCGACGCGCGGCGCCGCGTCCGGCCAGCTGGCCGCGAACGACGCGCTCGTTGCCGGGGCGACGGTGGAGACCGATCCGGGCGTGCTCGTCGCCAAGGCACGGCTGGCATCGGCGCGGCTCGACCTGGAACGCACGATCATCCGTGCGCCGATCGACGGCGTCGTGACCAAGCGCCAGGTGCAGGTGGGCCAGCGCGTGGCGCAGGGCGCGCCGATCATGACGATCGTGCCGCTCGCCAATGTCTATATCGACGCCAATTTCAAGGAGCGGCAGCTGCGCGACGTGCGCGTCGGCATGCCCGCCAAGGTCACCGCCGATCTCTATGGCGGCAGCGTCGAATATCATGGCCGCGTCGCCGGCTTCTCGGGTGGGACGGGCGCGTCGATGGCGCTGATCCCGGCGCAGAATGCCACGGGCAACTGGATCAAGGTGGTTCAGCGCCTGCCCGTCCGCATCGAACTCGACCCCAAGGAACTGGCGAAGCATCCCCTGCGCATCGGCCTCTCTACCGAGGTCGAGATCGATATCTCGGGCAAATAGGACAATCGCGATGGCGAGCCGGCACGCCGATCCCGTGATGATCGCTCCATCGCGGCGCCTGATGGCGGGGCTCATCCTCGCACTCAGCAATTTCATGGTCGTGCTCGACCTCACGATCGCGAACGTCTCCGTCCCCCATATCGCGGGCAATCTCGGTATCTCGGCCGATCAGGGCACGTGGATCATCACATCCTATGCGGTGGCGGAGGCGATCTGCGTGCCGCTGACGGGCTGGCTCGCCCAGCGCTTCGGCACGGTCAGGCTGTTCGTCGCCAGCATGGTCGGCTTCGGCCTGTTCTCGCTGTTGTGCGGCATGTCGATGACGCTCGGCATGCTGGTCGCCTGCCGCATCGGCCAGGGGTTGTGCGGCGGGCCGATCATGCCGATGTCCCAAACCCTGATGCTGCGTGTCTTTCCGCCCGAACAGCGCGGCCGGGCTATGGGGCTCTGGGCGATGACGACTTTGCTCGGCCCCGCCTTCGGCCCGATCATCGGCGGATATATCAGCGACAATTGGAGCTGGCACTGGATCTTCTTCATCAACATCCCGGTCGCGATCTTCTGCACGATCGCCGCCGCGGCGCTGATGCGCTCGATCGAGACGCCGACGGTGAAGGTGCCGATCGACAGGATCGGCCTGGGCCTGCTGATCTTCTGGATCGGTTGTCTTCAGATCGTGCTCGATATTGGCCGCGATCACGACTGGTTCGCCGATCCGAAGATCCTGGTGCTCGCGATCCTGGCGGTGATCGGCTTCATCGCATTCGTGATCTGGGAACTGACTGAAGAGCATCCCGTGGTCGACCTGCGCATCTTCCGCCATCGCGGCTTCAGCTTCGGTGTCGTGACGCTGGCTTTATGTTTCGGCGCCTATTTCGCGAGCATCGTGGTGATCCCGCAATGGCTGCAGATCTCGATGGGCTATACCGCGACCTGGGCGGGAATCGTCACCGCCTTTACCGCGATGGCGGCCTTTTCCACCGCGCCCGTCGCGGCGCGGCTGCTGCCCAAGGTGGACGCACGGCTGATGGTGTCCTGCGCGGTCGCCTGGCTCGGGGTGATGGCGGTGCTGCGCTCGCAATGGGCGAGCAATGCCGATTTCTACACGCTGTCGCTGCCCCAGTTCCTGCAGGGTTTCGCGATGCCGTTCTTCATGATCCCGTTGACTACCGTCACGCTGAGTTCGGTCGAGCCCAGTGAGACCGCCTCTGCAGCGGGCCTGCAGAATTTCCTGCGCACCATGTCGGTCGCGATCGCGACGTCGCTCGCGCTCACCGTCTGGGGCGATGCGCAGCGCACCGCGACCAGCGAGCTTGCCTCCACGCTCCGGCCCGACGATGTCCAGGCGCGGCTGTCGGATGCCGGTTTCTCGATGGAGCAGGTTCGCGCGATGATCGCCAATCTGGTCGACAAGGAAGCAATGACGCTCGCCGTCAATCACACCTTCCTGGTGACGGCCATCGTCCTGTTCCTTGCCGCGGCGCTCGTCTGGTTTTCGCCGCGTCCCAAGGGGCCGGTCGATATGTCCGCCGCGCATTGACGCGGATCAAAGGACGCGGTCGCGCATTCGGGCAGGCGCTCGGCGAGAGCGGTGATGCAATACGTTGACGATTGGCGGGGCATGTATCTGCTATGAGTCGGGTTCCGTCGCAGGGAATCCGGCCTGCTCGCTGGGAAAAGGCGCATATGGCAGACGAGATCGAACTGAAGCTGGAGCTGACGGGCGACGCGGCTGCCCGGATCGAAGCCTCCGGAATGCTGTCCGGGGATCCCCGCAAGGTCAGGCAGCGATCGATCTATTTCGATACGCCAGATCGGGATCTGGCGCGGGCGGGTTTCTCGCTGCGCATCCGCCGTTCGGGCCGCAAGCGTATCCAGACGGTCAAGGCGTCAGGCGCGGGCGCGGCCGGGTTGTTCGTCCGGTCCGAATGGGAGCGTGCGGTGACGGACGACAATCCCGTTCTGGATTGCACCACGCCGCTCGCGACGCTGCTGGGTGATGCGCTCGATGCGGTCGCGCCCGCGTTCGAGGTGAAGATCGACCGGCACGAATGGGTCGTCGTCGAGGGCGATGCGATCATCGAGCTGGTGCTGGATCGTGGCGAGGTCGTGGCGGGCGAACGCTGTTCGCCGGTCTGCGAGATCGAGCTCGAACTCAAGTCGGGCGATCCAGCGGCGCTGTTCGCCCTCGCGCGCAGGATTGACACTGTGGTGCCGGTGCGGCTGGGCGTCGTGACCAAGTCCGAACGCGGTTATCGCCTGATCGCGGCGGCGTCGGCAATGGCCAGGGCGGAGCGGATCCAACTCGATGGCGAGGCGACGGTGGCGCAGGCGTTCCGGCGGATCGTCCAGTCATGCATCCGCCAGTTTCGCCTCAACGAAGCGGTGTTGCTGACGGAGCCGAATCCAGAGGCGCTGCATCAGGCGCGCGTCGCGCTGCGCCGCCTGCGGTCCGCGCTTTCGATCTTCAGGCCGATGATCGGTGCTGACGGTGTGGCGCTGGGCGAGGACTTGCGCTGGCTGGCGTCCGAACTCGGGAACGTCCGCAATCTCGACATGCTGCTGGAACGCGCCGGGCATGGTCCGCTGCACGACCGGATCGCGGCGGCGCGCACGGCCGCTTACGAGCACGTGCATGACGCGTTGCTTTCCGCGCGGGTGCGCGGGATCATGCTCGACCTTGCCGAATGGGCGGCGACCGCGAACTGGTCCGGATCGTCCGGTGGCGAGGCGGACGGGGATCAACCCGCGCGTGGCTTCGCGGTCGCGGCGCTCGATCGTTTCCGCCGAAAGGTGAAGCGCAAGGGCCGCCGCATCGCGCATCTCGACGACGAGGCGCGGCATGCGCTGCGCAAGCATGCCAAGAAACTTCGCTATGCGGCGGAATTCTTCGCGCCGTTTTTCGGCCGCAAGCGCGAGCAGCGAAGATACAAGCGTTTCATCAGGGCGCTGGAAGCGTTGCAGGATCGGCTCGGCGCGCTCAACGATCTCGTGACCGCCCGCGACGTTCTGACGGCGCTGGGCGTCGAAGGTCCGGCCGCGTCCACGCTGCTCGCCGAAGACGACAAGGGCGATCTTGTCGACGCGGCCGCTGACGCGCAAGGGGATCTGGTCGACACCAGGAGATTCTGGTGACCATCGTGGCGACGGGACGCGTCGTCACGCACTGACATTCGCCGGCCCGGAAAGGATTTCGATCACCCCCCGACTA
This sequence comes from Sphingomonas sp. FG14, assembly GCF_057809675.1. Lineage (NCBI taxonomy): Bacteria > Pseudomonadati > Pseudomonadota > Alphaproteobacteria > Sphingomonadales > Sphingomonadaceae > Sphingomonas > Sphingomonas sp. FG14. Next base: position 180,209 of record NZ_JBMDKK010000005.1, read on the forward strand.
ATGCCCCATCGTGGCGAAAGATCGGCGCGAAAGAAAAGGGGGGAAGGTGATGAGGAAATCGACGATCCGAACCATGCTGCGCGTCGGATCCGCGCTCGGCATGCTGACGATATCGGCCATGGCGGCGGCGCAGGACGCGCCCCAGGGTGAAGAACCCGGCTTTGGGGATATCGTGGTGACCGCCGACAAGCGCGCGGAACGGCTACAGGACGTGCCGGCATCGGTGAGCGCAGTGACCGGCGATCAGCTCCAGGCTGTGCGCGCGACGCAACTCGCCGATTATGCGGGCTATGTGCCTGGGCTGGTCTTCACCAGCCGGGGCGGGCAGGGGCATGGCTATATCGCGCTGCGCGGCCTGGCGCCGCTGGGCGAGACAGCGGCGGTCGGCACCTATATTGACGATACGCCGGTGGGGTCGAGCAGCGGTCTGGCCGCCGGATCCTCGATCGTCGTCGATCTGACGCCTTATGACGTCGAACGGGTGGAGGTGCTGCGCGGTCCGCAGGGCACGCTCTATGGCGCCAATGCGCTGGGCGGGCTGATCAAATATGTGACCGTGCAGCCCGATACGGGCGACACCTCCGTCCGGCTGGGCGGCGAACTTTCCGATACCGCCCATGGCGGTGGACTCGGCTGGGCGGTGCGCGGAGCGCTCAACCTGCCGGTGGTGACCGATACGCTGGCCGTGCGCGGCAGCTTCCTGTCGCGACGCTCGCCCGGTTATGTCGACAATCCCAGGCTGGGCCTGAGCGACATCAACGACGCGCGGCAGGTCAATGCCCGGCTCGCGATGCTCTGGCAGGCAAGCGATGATGTCACCATCAGGCTTTCCGGCCTGTATCAGCGCAATCGCGCCGATGGTTCCAGCCATGTATCGCTCGATCCCGTCACGCTCAAGCCGGCCGGCGGAGATCTGCCGCAGCAGCGTCATGTGCTGACCGGTTTCGATCAGCGGCTCCAGCATTATTCGGGAAGCCTCGCCTGGTCGCTGGGTGGTGCCGAACTGCTGTCGATCACCAGCTATTCGCGCGGCTCCTCGCACGACACGTCCGACCTGACCGAGCCCTATGCCGCGTTCATCCCGCTCTTCTGCGGACTGTTGTCGGCCTGCCCGCCGAATACCACGGGCATCGTGCCGCTCAAATATCGCAGTCGCGTCGCCAAGTTCACGCAGGAAGTGCGGCTGAGCTCGACCGGGGAAACCGCGTTCAAATGGATGGTGGGCGGTTTCTATACCGACGAGACCGCCTCCTACCATCAGGATCTGCAGGCGCGGCGGACCGACGGGACGCTGATCGCCGGGCTCACTCCGTTCGGAACCGTGGTGCTCGATTCGGGCTATGAGGAGAAATCGCTTTTCGGCAATCTCGGCTATAGTTTCGGCGATCTGATCGACATCGGCGCCGGGCTGCGCTGGGCCAGGAACGATCAGGTCTATAGCCAGATCACCACCGGGCCCATGCTGGGCGAAGGCAATGTACCCAATAACCGGTCGTCGGAAGACGTGGTCACCTATATGGCCAATGCGCAGCTTCATCTGGCGCGCGACGCGATGCTCTATGCGCGCTTCGCGACGGGCTATCGTCCGGGCGGACCCAATGTCGCGCTGCCCGGCGTGCCGCCCAAGGTGAATTCCGATTCCACCCGCAATTACGAGATCGGACTGAAATCGGAACTGTTCGACCGGCGCGCGCTGTTCAACCTCACCGCCTTCCTGATCGACTGGGATGATATCCAGATCAACCTGCTGACCGCGCAGAATCTGGGTTATCTCGCCAATGGCGGCAAGGCGCGCAGCAAGGGCTTCGAGTTCGAAGCGATGCTGCGTCCGGCGCAAGGGCTGCAGCTTGGCGTCAACGGCGCCTATACGGACGCGCGAATCCGAAGCGGCGCCGTGCCGCTGGGTGGCAAGGATGGCGACCGTATCTCGTTCATTCCGCGCTTCAGCGGCTCCGCCACCGCCGATTATCGGACCGCATTGGGCGCCCGCGAATTGCACCTCAATCTGGGCTATCGTTATGTCGGTAGCCGTTTCGCAATGCTGGAGAGCAATCCGGCGGCGCGGCGCGCGCGCGCCTATGGCTTGGTTGATGCCAGCGCCGCGCTCTCGGACGATCGCTGGACGCTGCGCCTGTTCGCCAAGAACCTGTTCGACAAACGTGCTTTCCTGTCGCCTGTGCCGCTGCGGCGCGGGGCGACGGCGGTCTATTATGTCTCGCCCGTCGTCGAACCGCGCGTGATCGGGATCAGCCTGGATACGCGCTTCTGATCCGGCCAGACGCCCCGGCCAGTTCGTCGGGGCGTCAGCTTCCCAGCGCCGCGCGCAGCATCTCCTTGGCACGGGTCAACCGGATCGACACGCTGTTGGGCGTCAGGCCGAGCATCGCGGCGATCTCACGCGGGGTGAAGCCCTCCAGCGTCAGCACCACCGGTTCGCGCGCGCTCAGCGGCAATGTGCGGACCGCGTTCATCAGCCGGCGCTGCTGGTCGTTGCGTTCGATCTCGTCGAAGGGCGATGGCTGGCCACAGGGTATCGCGTCGTCGAGTTCCGCCATGCGCGGTTCGGCGGCCGCGCGCGCGACATGGCTGATCGCGCGATTGTGCGCGATCCGCGCCAGGAAGGTGCGGATCGACGCGTCGCCGCGAAAGCTGGGCAGCGAACGCCAGACCGCCGCCAATATGTCCTGCTGCAATTCCTGTCTTTTCGCGGGGTCGGCTTCGTAGCTGGCCGCGATGCGCGCCAGCATCGGCCCATGATCCCGTAACAGAGTCTGAAATGCTGCCTCGCGCGCCATCGCGATCAGCCGTCCGCTCCGCTTCGCGCAGTGCCGGGCTCAGGCGGGAACAGATCGTCCTCGATTGCGTGAAGCCCCCGCAGATAGCGCCTGTTCTCGCGCAGTAACCGCGTGCAGCGCCAGAGCAGCAGGCCGAGATAGGCGATCGCGAACACCGCCTTTTCCCAATAGGGAAGCGGGACGACGCTGCGATAGGCAGGGTCGGCATGGGCGTATCCGAGCACCAGCAACAGGATGATGCCGGTCGCGGCGACGCAATAGCCCGATATCGCCCAGCGGATCCCCGCTTCAGCCTGGCGGATCGACACGCGGAACGCGCCATCGGCGCTGGCAAGGCTGGCGCGATCCGTTGCGAACCGCGTCCAGAGCGCCAGGCCGATGGCAAAGCCGCCGAACAGCAGCAGCGATATGGCGACCAGTCGCGAGGGCCAGTCGTCGCGATAGAGCAGGAACAGACCCAGCAGGATCTGGACCACGCCTTGCGCCAGATCGATCGCGAACAGCATCGCGGCGTTGCGCGCACGACGGCGAAGCTGGCGCTGTACATGCGCGACGTCGATCGCGTCGGCGGGCGTCTGCCAGATCGTCGCCAGCGCGGACCATTTCTGACCCTCGTCGATATCCATATGTCCAACCATCTTCGATCGTCGATGGCCTGGGCCTAACGTCGAATGTCGCTGATCTGAAACGAAATTCGGCGTCGACAAAGAAAAATGCGCGATCGTGGGAAAGAATATCCGGAACGCAAAGACTGAATGACTGTCGCTGTTCTTGCCTGGTCTTCGAAAAGGCCGGAATCGGACGCTCCACCTGTTTGAGCCGCTTCGATGCGGTGTGGCGATTGCACCCTTCGCACCCGTGATTCGCGAAAAAATCGCGCCCGCCACGAAAGAGTTCGGGTGGTTCCCCGGACTGACGGCACGACCGAGACAAAAGGGGAGGGAAGGACCGTGAAACAGATCCGTCGGCTTCGACGAAGCCTCGCGGCATGTCTGCTGGCGACCGCCGCGCTGGCCGCGCCACCGGCGGCGGCCGATGGCGACTACGATGTCGTCATATTGGGCAGCGTGCGCGGCAGCATGACCGTCGCCACCGAACAGGGCGTGCGCCGCGTCCATTTCCATTATGTCGATCGCGGGCGCGGCCCGGATTTTCGGACCGAGCAGCGATCCGACGCCAATGGCATTCCGATCGCCTATTTGGCCAATGGCCATAATTATCTGCGTGGCACCGTCGACGAGCGTTTCGACCGCAGCGGAGAGATCGGGCGGTGGAAGAGCCGCGCCGACCAGGGCGAGAGCCGCGTGCCCGGCTTCTACCTGCCGCACGAAGGCAGCATGGACACGACGGGCAGCCTGGCCGCCGCGCTGCTGCGCGCGCCTGGCGGCGAACTTGCGCTGCTGCCGCGCGGCAAGGCGCGGATCGAGCGGGTGGCCGATCACCCGCTGCCCGCCGGCGGCAAGGCGACGCTCTATTTCATCCATGGCCTGTCGTTCGCGCCCAGCCCGGTCTGGCTCGACGATGCCAACGATCTTGTGCTCGAAGGCAATGGCTGGGTGTCCGCACGGCGCAAGGGGCTGGGCACGCTGGGCGACGAACTGGTGAAGGCGCAGGAACAGGCGCTGACCCGGCGCGAGATCGATCAGGCAAGGAGTCTGGCGCGCAAGCCGGCGGGTGCGGTCGTGTTCCGCGACGTGACGCTTTACGATGCGGCGAAGCGCGGCCGTGCGGAACATCGCACGGTGATCGTGCGCGACAACCGGATCGAATGGGTCGGGGCGGCGAAGGCCGCGCGGATTCCCGATGGCGCCGAGGTGATCGACGGCGGCGGCCGTACGCTGCTGCCGGGCCTGTTCGACATGCATACCCATCTGGCCGACAATACCGGCGGGCTGCTCGCGATCGCGTCGGGCGTGACGAGCGCGCGCGATCTCGCCAACCAGATCGCGTCGCTGTCCGAACGGATCGCCGCATGGGATTCGGGCCGGTTGATCGGTCCGCGGGTCTTCCGCTCGGCGATGATCGACGGGCGCCATCCGCTGGCCGGGCCGACTGAGCTGCTCGTCGGCACCAGGGAGGAAGCGGTGACTGCCGTCGCGCGCGCCGCCGATGCGGGCTATCCGGCCGTCAAGCTCTACAGTTCGCTGTCCACCGATCTGGTGCCCGTCATCATCGCGGAGGCGCATCGCCGCGGACTGCGCGTCGGCGGCCATGTGCCTGCGGGCATGACGATGACGCAGGCGATCGAAGCGGGCTTCGACGAGATCAACCACGCCAATTTCTGGATGCTCGGACTGATGGGACCGGAGGTGGTCGCGAAGACCAACACGCCCACCCGGCTCACCGCGCTTGGCGAGCATGGCCGCGACATCGATCTCTCCAGCCGGGCGGTGCGCGATCTGGTCGCGCTGACGCGCAAGCGCGGTATCGTGCTCGATCCGACCTTGAGCATATTGGAGGACACGCTGATGGCGGCGCCGGGCCAGCCGGTGCCGAGCATCGCTGCCTTCGCCGATCGTTTGCCCGCCACGGTCGCGCGCTCGGTCTCCGGCGGGGGCATCGCGCAGAACGACGCGGAACGCCTGCGCAACCGCCAGTCGCTCAATCGGCTGGGGCAGATGTTCATGATGATGCACCGCGCGGGGGTGACGATGGTCGCGGGCACCGATGGACCGCCCGGCATCACGCTGCCGCGCGAACTGGAAACCTATGTCGAGGCGGGGTTGACGCCGGGCGAGGCGCTTTACATGGCGACGCTCGGCGCCGCGCGCGTGGCCGGCGCGGGCGACCGGCTCGGCTCGATCGAAGCCGGCAAGCTCGCCGATCTCGTGCTGGTCGATGGCGACCCGACCCGGACCGTTTCCGACATCGCCCGCACGTCGCTCGTCATGAAGGACGGGCTGATCTTCGATCCGGACGCATTGTTCGTCGCTGCCGGCATGCAGCCGCGCCAACCACGCACCATCAACAAGGGGGACAAGAAATGACACAGGATCGCAGGCATTTTCTCATCCGTTCGGCGACTGCAGCGGCGCTCGCGGTCGGCGCGGCGGGCACGGCGCACGCGCGGAGCGCGACGGGCGCATCGGGTGGCGGCGTCTTCGTCAATTCGCTCGGCACCCTTTTCGGGTTCGACGCACCGCCGCCGCCGCCGGGATCGAAGCCGTTGATCGTCGAAAGCCGGCCGGAAATGGTGACGGACAGCGCGGTACGCGACACGCTGGCCGCCGGCATCAATGCGGTGAACATCACATTGGGGCATGTCGCGGGGGATATCGATCCCTTCGAACACAGCGTCGCCGATATCGGGCGATGGAACCGCATCCTGCAACAGCGCTCGGGCCAGTTGCTGCATGTGCTGAAGGCCGACGACATCGTACGCGCCAGGCGCGAGGGCAAGCTGGGCGTGATCTATGGCTGCCAGAACAGCACCATGCTGGGCGACAAGGTCGAGCGCGTCGATCTGTTCGCCGATCTCGGCCTGCGCGTCTTCCAGCTCACCTATAACGCACCGACGGCGGTGGGTGACGGATCGATCGTGCCGGAAAACCGGCCGCTCTCTCCGTTCGGTCGCAGCGTCGTCGAAAAGCTCGCCGAGCGGCGGCTGCTCTGCGATCTGTCGCATAGCGGGCAGAAGACCTGTCTGGATGCCGTCCGCCACTCGCCGCGCCCGATCGCGATCACCCATACTGGCTGCCGCGCGCTCGTCGATGTGCCGCGCAATAAGACCGACGAGGAACTGCGTCTGGTCGCCGAGCGCGGCGGCTATGTCGGCATCTATTTCATGCCCTTCCTCACCCATTCGGGACCAGCGCGCGCGGAACATGTGGCGCAGCATATCGAGCATGCGATCAAGATCTGCGGTGAGGATCATGTCGGCATCGGCACTGACGGCCCGATGTCTCCGGTGCCCAATATGAAGGAATATCTGGAGACGCAGCGCCAATATATCGCGCAGCGCCGCAGCCAGGGGATCGCCGCGCCGGGCGAGAAGGAGGATGCGCCCTTCTTCGTGATCGATCTTCAGGGGCCGAGCCAGTATCGCGACCTTGCCCGGCTGCTGCGCAGCCGTGGCCATTCGCAGGCGCGGGTCGACAAGATCCTGGGGCAGAATTTCGTGCGCGTCGCGCGCGAGGTCTGGGGCTAGTCTGGGCTCTTCGCGACAGCCCGCAGCGCTGCCCATCCCGCCTCGATCCGGGCGATGCCCCGGGCGATGTCGGGCCGGGCGGCGATCGCCGGCCAATAGGCGGCAAGGCGCGGATGGGCCGCCAGCGGATCGGCCCGGTCAAAGACCGGCAGATACTGGACGATGTAGCGCAGCACCGGCGCCGCCGCGAGATCGGCGAGGCTCAGCGTATCGCCCACCGCATGGCCGCGATCGTCGATCGCATGGTCGAGATGCGACAGGCCGGCCTCGATCGCGGCGATGGCCGGATCGACGATCGCCGGGTCGCGGCCCGATCGGCGGAGTTGGCGGAACAGGGGCGTCATCGGCCCCATTACATAAAGGTCCACGATCCGCGCGATCAGCCGGGTTCGCGCACGATCCTCGGGCGTCGCCGGGCGCAGCGCGGGTTCGGGATGGCGATCCTCGATATAGTCGCAGATCACCTCGGATTCGGGCAGGATGAAGTCTCCGGCCTGGAGCACCGGGATCTTGCCGATCGGGCTGATCGCGCGGAACGTGTCGGAGTGCAGCCCGCCCGGCGGCGGCATCACCCGATAGGCCAGCCCCTTGATGTCGAGCTGCACCGTCAGGCGCTGCATATAGGGCGAGATATCCGCGCCATAGATCAGGTAGGGCGTCATAGCCGGCTCAACCCGCCATCGACGAGCAAGGTCTGCCCCGTCATCATCGCCGATCCGTCGCCGGCCAGGAAGGCGGCGAGCCCGGTCATGTCGTCCGCCTCTATCACCCTGCCGATCGGCTGGTTTCGCGCGAAATCGTCGAACAGGCCCGTGCGCCCCGCCGCGTCGAGCTGGCGCTCGGTGCCCGACGTACGGGTGAGGCCGGGGGATATGGCGTTGACGGTGATGCCGTGCCCGCCCAGGTCGCTCGCCAGCGCACGGGTAAGGCCGATCACCGCCATCTTGCTGGCGGTATAGGCGGCGACGCCCTGGCGCGGCAGCGTCAGGATCGACGAACCGATATTGATGATGCGCCCCCAGCCATCCGCCTTCATCGCCGGGATCAGCCCAAGCGCGATCAACAGGCTCGCCTCGACATTGAGCGCGAAGATCGCGCGCCATTGCGCCAGCGTCAGTGTCTCCAGCGGCGTCACCGGATAGGCGCCGGCGTTGTTGAGCAGGATCAGCGGACCCGCACGCCAGGCGAGCACCGCCGCGACCGTCGCGTCGATCTCCTGCTGGACGGTCAGGTCGCAGCGAAAGGCGGATGCTTCGCCGCCCGCCGAGACGATGGCGTCGGCGACGGGCGAACAATCCTCGCGATCGATCAGCGCGACGCGCGCGCCATCGGCCGCCAGCCGCCGCGCATAGGCGGCGCCGATCCCCATCGCCGCGCCGGTGATGACGGCGGTGCGCCCGGCAAGCGGTCCGTTCATGGTTTCGGCACCGGATAGGCGCCGATCGCGGCCTGCACGCTCATCTGGCGGATCTCGGTGAAATCATGGAGCCCGGCGGGGCCGGTATAGCCCCAGCCGCTCTGCTTCACCCCGCCATTGGGAAAGCCGATCTCGCCGGCCACGGTCTGTTCGTTCACCTGGATCATGCCGGCTTCCAGGCCATGCGCCAGCGCCAGCGCGCGATCGGCATTGCCCGACAATATGGCGGCGGAGAGGCCGTAACAGGTGGCGTTGGCGATGCGCACCGCATCCTCGCCGCTGTCGGCCGCCTCCACCAGCACGACCGGGCCGAAAATCTCCTCGCGCGCGGCATCCGCGCTCGCGGGCACGTCGGTGACTATGGTGGGCGCGAACAGCCGGCCGTCGCGCGTGCCGCCGGTGAGGATGCGGCCGCCCGCCGCGACCGCCTCCGCCACCTGCGCCTCGACCAGTTCGGCGGCGCGATCGGTGATGAGCGGGCCGATGAAGGTGGCAGGATCGGCAGGATCGCCGCGCACCAATGTCTCCGCGCGCGCGACGAAGGCGGTGGTGAACCGCTCGAACAGCGGGCGCTCGACGATGATCTTGCGCGCGTTCATGCAGATCTGGCCCTGATGGTAGAAGGACGCGAACAAAGCCGCCTCTACCGCGCGATCGACATCGGCATCGGCCAGCACGATCAGCGGATTATAGCCGCCCAGTTCGAGCACGGTGCGCTTCAGGTGCCGGCCCGCGCGTTCGGCGAGCCGGCGCGCGGTCGGTGCCGATCCGGTGAACATGATCAGCCGCACGGCATCGCTTTCGAACACGGCATCGGCGACCGGCCCGATTTCGCCCGGCGCGTTTGTGATCACGTTGAGTACGCCGGCGGGCAGGCCCGCTTCCTCCATCACTTCCGCGATCATCAGCCCGGCCACGACTGGCGCGTCCTCGGAGGGTTTGAGCACGACGGTGTTGCCATAGGCGAGCGGCGTCAGGATCGTCCGCCACGCCAGGATATGCGCGCCGTTCCACGGCGTGATGCCGAAGACCACGCCCAGCGGATGACGCACGGTGAAGGCGAAGCGGCCGGGCACGCCGCTCCGCAGCACCTCGCCCACCGCCAGATAGGGCCAGCCCGCGGCGACGCGCAAAGTGTCGATGCTGCGCGCCACCTGGAACGCGGCGAAGCCCTGGGTTGCGCCGGTCTCCGCCGTCAGCATCGCGCGCACCTCGGCGGCGCGGCGCGCCAAAATGTCGGCGGCGCGCAGGAAGATGGCGGCGCGGGCCTGCGGCGTCGTCGCGGCCCAGGCGGGAAAGGCGGCCGCCGCCGCATCGATCGCCGCCTGCGCGTCGGCACGGCCCGATGCGACCGTCTGCGCCACCAGCCGGCCGTCATAAGGGCTTGTGTCGGGATAGGTGCGGCCGTCCGCGGCCGGCACCCAGCGGCCGCCGATGAACTGGTCGCGGACGGGCGCGTCGCTCATGCCGTCATCCGGGGGCTGTATGCGGCGAAGGAGGGCGCGATCAGGATGCCCGGCTTGGCGCGCACCACTTCGGGAATGGCGCGGATCACGGGGCCGGCGACGCAATATTGCATCGCCTTCGATCGGTCGGGCATGCCTTCGGGCTCGACCAGGTCGATGCGGGCCTTCAGCCCCGGTGCGCCCTTGATCTCGATCTCCCAGCCATCGTCATGGTCCCAGCCGGGCATCGACCGGTCGAGCAGCCACAGCATCTGGATCGTGAAGAAGGGCTTGCCGTCCTTCATGCCGCGAAAGCGCCAGCGGAAATTGACGACGCCGCCCGCCTTCACCACGCCGACCGGCAGGACGATATCCTTGTCGGCCACGCCGAATTCGTGGTCGGCGACGACTTCGTCGAACTCGACCTGCATCGCATTGCCGACAAAGCCGACGACTTCGCCGAAGATGTGCTTGAACACCTTCTGCACGCGCGGGCCGCTGGCGATCTCCTCCACCGGCTTGCCGACGCCCATCAGGTCGAAGATGAAGCCGGGCGACAGCACGTCGGAGCAATCATAGATCTCGGTCACCTCGACGCTGTCCACCTGGGTGCAGACGCTGGTGAGCAGCATGGAAAGCCGCTCGCCGATGAAGCCGGGATTGATGCCGGTGCCGAACAGCACCGAATTCCCTTCGCGGCAGGCCTCTTCGAAACCACGGGCATAGTCGTCACCCTCGGCGAGCGGATAGGTGTGCGCGATCGTGCTGATCACGCTCTTGCCGCTGCGCAGCAGCCTTTTGATGATCTCGTCATGCTCGTCATAGGATTCGGACGGGTTGAGCGGCAGGTGGAGCACCACATCCGCGTCCGTGGTGACGATCTCGTCGACCGAGTTGGTGGCGATGATCCCGGTCTCGCCGCGCCGGGCGATCTCGCCGGCATCCTTGCCCACCTTGTGTTCGGAATAGACGAACAGGCCCGCAAGCTCGAGATCGGGATGGTCGATGATCTGGCGCAGGCAGGTCTTGCCGATCGCGCCCGTCGCCCATTGGATTACCTTGATCGTCATCGCTCCTCACCCTTTCCATATTCATCCTGCCAGCCGCGTTTCAGCCGCCCGGTCTGGACCAGCGTGCCGCCGTCGATCGTGATGGTCTCGCCGGTGATCCAGCCCGATCGTGCGCTCGCCAGGAACAGCGCGGCGTTGGCGATGTCATCGGCCTCGCCGATCCGCCCCATCGGCAGGATGCGCGCGAAGGCGTCGTAATCGACCGCGGCGGTCGCATCGGTGCGGACCACGCCCGGCGCGATCGCGTTGACGCGGATCGTGGGGCCGAGCTCGGCGGCGAGCATCCGCGTCATATGGAGCAGCCCCGCCTTGGCAGTGGCATAGGCGCCCATCGCGCGCGGTGCGGAAAGCCCGCCGATCGATGCGATGTTGACGATCGCGCCGCCATGCTCGCGCATCGATCGTGCCCAGGCGGCGCGGATCCACAGCAATGGCGCGCGCAGGTTGAGCGACAGCGCGGCGTCGAAATCGGCCATCGGCATCGCGACCAGCGGCCCGTCGGGCGGCGGCCCGCCGGCATTGTTGACCACGATGTCGATCCGGCCGGTGGCGGTCAGCGCGGCGTCTGTGGCGCGCGCGATCGTGTCCGCATCCTCCACGTTGCCGGCGATCGCGACGGCGCTGTCGCCGATCGATGCGGCGGCGGCCTCCAGCCTGTCGGCATCGCGCCCGACGAGTATGACATGGGCACCTTCGGCCGCGAACAGCCGTGCCGTCGCCAGGCCGATTCCGCGCGATGCGCCCGTCACGATCGCCGATCTTCCCTGAAGCTGTGACGCCGCGGTCATATCCCTCTCCCGCATTCTGCGATGCTGGGGGCGAGCATATAAGTCGGTCGCAGTTAGTCAATCTACTTGATTATTTTTTCGGGCGTCGCGATGATGCGGGCGAAAGGATGGCGCGAGTGGACGGCGTGCATGCGGGATGGACGGCGCTGGTGACGGGCGCGGCGCGCGGGATCGGCCTGTCGATCGCCCGGACGCTCGCGCAGGGCGGTGCGCGCGTGGCGCTGGTCGATCGGCTACCGGCGGGCGAGGCTGCCGCGACGCTGCCCGGCAGTCGCGCCTTCGCCTGCGATCTGGCGGATCCCGATGCGATCGCCACGCTGCTCGAACAGGTCGCCGCCTGGGGGCGATGCGACATGTTCGTCCATGCGGCAGGCGTATTTCCGACCACGCCGGTCGAGACGTTGACGCTCGATGCCTGGCGGCAGGTGTTCGCGGTCAAACTCGATGCCGCGATGCTGCTGGCGCAGGGGCTGGCGCCGGCGATGCGGTCTGGCGGCCGGGGGCGGATGGTGATGATCGCGTCGGGCACGATCGGCGTGCCCCGGCGCGAGGTCGCCGCCTATGTCGCCAGCAAGATGGGGCTGGTCGGCCTGGTCCGTGCGCTCGCCAGCGATCTCGGCGCCTATGGCGTCACCGTCAATGCGGTTGCCCCCGGCTTCGTTGCGACCGAGGGCACGCGCGAGAAGTTCGACCGGATCGACGCGCTGGCGTCCTCGATCGCGGCGCGCCAGTCGATCCCGCGTCTCGGCACGCCCGAAGAGATCGCATCCGCCGTCTCCTTCCTCTGTTCGGACGGCACGGCGATGATCACCGGGCAGACCTGGATGGTCGATGGCGGCTGGCACCGGCTTTGAATATTGGTTCTTCAGGAGAGTGATATGACCACAACCCTTGAGCGCGACCGCGAGAAACCGGTGCTCGACCTGCTCGATCCCGACCTCTTCGCCGCCGGCCATCCCCATGAACTTTACGATCGGCTGCGCGTCGAAAGCCCGGTCTATCGCCATCCCGGATCGGCGGTGCAGCCGGGTTTCTGGGCGCTGCTGCGCCACCGCGATATCGAAACCGTCTCGCGCGATCCGGCGCGTTTCACCTCGACACGCGGTTTCCGCCTGACCACGGATGTGCGCGCGGGCATGTGGCCTTCGGTCACCTCCGTCCTGGCGCGCACGCTGATCGCGACCGACCCGCCCGAACAGATGCACCAGCGCGGGCCCGCCCAGCCCTTTTTCATGCCCGCCGGGCTCAGGCGCGTCGAGGAACAGCTTCACCTCTATGTCGCCGAATTGTTCGAAGGGCTGGAACGCGAGCAGGCGGAGAATGGCGGCGCACCCATCGAGTTCGTCGAGCGGATCGCGGCGGTCATCCCGATCAAGATGATCAGCCTGTTGCTCGGCATGCCGGCCAGCGACGAGCATCGTATCTTCGACTGGACCAACCGCGTGCTCGGCAGCGACGACCCCGATTATGCGCGCGACATCGACGATGCGAGCAGCGCCTATGAGGAGATGTTCGAATATAGCCTGTGGCTGATGGAAGAACGCCGCCGCGAGCCGCGCGACGATGTGATGACCGCGCTTGCCCATGCGACGGTCGATGGCGAGCCGATGGATCCGGAAATCCGCAAGGGCTTCGCCGCCACCCTGATCGCGGCGGGCAACGATACGACGCGCAATTCGCTGTCGGGCGCGATGCTCACCTTGGCGGCCTATCCCGAGGAGCGTGCGCGCCTTGCCGCCAATCCCGCGATGATGGGCAAGGCCGTCGACGAACTGGTGCGCCATGTCTCGCCGGTCGTTCAGTTCATGCGGACGGCCACGCAGGATACCGAAGTGGGCGGGCAGGTGATCGCGGCGGGCGAGCGGATCGTGATGCTGTATGGTGCGGCCAATCGCGATCCGGAGATGTTCGCCGATCCGCACCGGCTGATCCTCGACCGGCCCAATGCGAACCGCCACCTCACCTTCGGCATCGGCGTGCATCGCTGCTTGGGATCGCGGCTGGCCGGCACGCAATTGTCGCTGATGCTGGGCGAGATCCTGCGCCGCTATCCCGATTACCGCATCCTTGGCGAACCGGCACTGATGCGCAGTAACTTCCTGTGGGGGGTGAAGGCGCTCGACGTGGCGCTGCGGTGACTCGATAGTTGCAGCCTGTCATTCCCGCGTTCGCGGGAATGACAGGAGGCGGCTCAAACCTGTTCGACCAGATCCCAGTCCCGCTCGAACGACACCGCCGGGAAATGCTCGCTGTCGAGCGGATCACCGTCGGCAAGCGTCGGCGTGAAGGGCATGCGCAGCTTGTAATAGCCCGCCTGGAAACGGGCCGTCTCGCCCGCCCAGCGCGTCGTGTGCGCGCGGCGGCGGCGATCGGGGGAAAGGTTCCCGTTCGCGGCATGCGCGGTCCACATATGGTGCGCCAGCACATCGCCGGGCCGCACATCCCAGCCGACCACCTCCGGGCCGTTTTCGAGGCTGTCGAAATCGGGGCAGGGCTCGCCGCTCGTATTCTTCGCATCGGGCCGGATATGGCGGACGAAATTGGTGGAGGAGGCATAGGCCGGCCCGTGATGCGAGCCGGATGCATAGCGCATCGCGCCCGATTGCTGGTCGACATCGTCGAGCGCCATCCACAGCGATATAGCCTGGCTGCCGTGAATCGGCCAGTTGGGCCCATCCTGATGCCAACTCGTCGGCGTCGGCGTCATCGGTTCCTTCACCAGCATCTGATCGAACAGGAGATTCACTTTCTCCGCGCGTAGCAGACGCGCCGCAATCGCCGCGGCGGGGGAGGCGAAGGCATAGTCGCGGAAGGTCGCGTCGCGGCGCCACGCATAGGTCTCGACCGCCAGCCGTCCGCCGTCCCCCGCCGATTCTATATGGATCGGCCCCGGATCGGCGAGCACGCGGTCCATCGCCTCGCGCATCCGGGTGATCCAGTCGGGATCGAACATGCCGCGCAGGCAAACCGCGCCCGTCGTCTCGAACGCTTCCACTTCGGCATCTGTGATCGGCCGTATCAATCGACTTGCCACGGCGACTCTCCCTCGTGATTTTGTCCAGATACTTGACAAAATAATCGAGCGCGTCAACGCTGGATCGTAAGTGGAGGATGGAGAGAAACGGCATGGCGCGGCGCGGGCGGATCGATTTCCACACCCATTTCGTCCCGGACATCTATCGCGAGACACTGGCTGCCGCCGGCATCGCCTCGGTCGGTCGCGTGCCCTTTCCGCAATGGAGCCTGGACGGGTTGTTCGAGGGGATGGAGCAGCTCGGCATCGCGCGGTCGTTGCTGTCGATTTCGGCGCCGGGCGTCGATTTCGGCGATCCGGTGCTGGCGGTCGATCTCGCGCGCCGGACCAACGATCTGCTCGTCCGACTCAAGGCCGATCATCCCGGCGCAATCGGTGGGCTTGCGACCCTGCCGCTGCCCGACGTGCCCGCCGCGATGGCGGAGCTTCGGCGGCTGGAGGGATCGGGGCTGGAGGGCCTGATCCTGCTCACCAGCAGCCAGGGGCGCTACTGGTCCGATCCGGCCTTCGCGCCGTTGCTCGAAATGCTCGACGCGAAGGGGACGCTGGTGCTGCTCCACCCCGGGGTTCCCGCGGGCGCCGAGGCGCTGAGCCTCACCTTGCCGCCGCCGATCCTGGAATTCGTGTTCGATACCACGCGTTGCGTGGCGGAGATGATCTTCACCGGCATATTCGATCGCTATCCCAATATCCGCTGGGTGCTGTCGCATCTCGGCGGAACCCTGCCCTTCGTCGCCTGGCGCCTGAGCATGATGGAGCATTCGCCGCGCCCGGCCTATGCCGAATTCAACGCGCGCGGGCGCAGCGTGCAAAGCTATCTGAAGCAGCTTTATTTCGACACCGCCGTCTCGGCGGGCCCTGCCAGCCTCGATGCCGCGCTGTCGCTGGTCGGGCCGGAGCGTCTCGTCTTTGGCAGCGACATTCCCTTCCTGCCCTTCGCCTTCGCGCAGAAGACGCTCGCCGCACTGGAGGATTATGAATGGCTGACGCCCGAGGCCCGCGACGCGATCGATTTCGGCACCGGCGGAAAGTTGCTTGAGGTTGGGGCGCTCTAGGAAATCTGCGCCAGCAGCTTGAGCACCGTGGAATAATAATCCGCCGGGCCGGCCTCCGGCCGCATCGGCGCGGCGGGGCCGAGCAGCCGCCGCACCAGCGCGTAGCCGCCGTCCGAAAGCGGATAGGGTGCAACCTCGCCGGTCTTCACGTCCACCCAGGCCGGGATCGGCTTTCCCGGTTCGGCATAGCTCCGCCAGAAGCGCGCGATGGTCTCGGCGCCCGCCCGCCGGTTGCCGAGCGCCAGGTAGAGCGGGATGCGGATGGCGTCGAAGCCGAAGCGCGGTGCTTTGTCGACCGCGGGCGCGGCGTGGCCGTCGGCGCCGATATCGGTCCAGTCGGTGGGCAGTTGCAGCGGGCCCGCGCGTGCCTCCACCAGCAGCTTTTCGCCGTCGGCGATCACCGGCGCCCAGCGATCGGCGCCGTCGGCCTTGCGGAAGGCGTCGAGCGCCGGCCAGATATAATAAGAGAGGTTGATGGTGGTGCGGCCGGCATGATCGAAACCGGTCAGGCCGGGCAGCAGCACGGTGCGCGGCCCCTGTTTGCGGACCAGATGCGCATGGATCGCGGCGCGGATCGCCTTGGCACGTTCGCCGTAGCGGGCGTCGCGCCAGCGCGCCGCCGCGCGCATCAGTGCCCAGGCGATCAATATGTCGCCGTCGGTGGCGTTGTTGGGATCGGTCACGCCCTTGCCGGGTTCGAACCGCCAGGAGAACAGCGCTTCATGGGGGCGTATCAGCGTGGTTTCCGTCCAGCCGTGAAGGCGGTCGAAACTGTCGCGATCGCCGGTGATCTCGGCGAGCAGCATGGCGTAGCCCTGGCCTTC
Organism: Sphingomonas sp. FG14; assembly: GCF_057809675.1. Lineage (NCBI taxonomy): Bacteria > Pseudomonadati > Pseudomonadota > Alphaproteobacteria > Sphingomonadales > Sphingomonadaceae > Sphingomonas > Sphingomonas sp. FG14. Next base: position 196,784 of record NZ_JBMDKK010000005.1, read on the forward strand.
GCTATGACTGATGCCGCCATTGCCGCTGTCGGCGATGCGGCCTTCGCCCAGCAGGTACCGGGCCTTGAACGCGTCCCAGCCGACGAGTTGCACGGGCTTTTTCGGCGCTGCGCTCGCGCATCCCGACATCATCAGCATGCTCAGGGCGAGAAACGCGCGCCGTTCAATATCCATGACGCAGTTCGACAAGGCCGGGCGTCGCGCGCGTCAGCCGTGTCGTCAGCGTGGGGCCGCTGCCGAGGCCGCGGAACCAGCTTTCATAGGCGCCCTCCAGGATATGCGGCGCCGCCTGCATCCACAGCCCGTCGTCGCCCGCGTCCAGCACGGCAGGCAGGTCGCTATGGATGATGTCGATCCCCTCGTCGTCGAGTTCCAGGCTGACGCGGCCCAGGCCCAGCGCGTCCCATAGCGCGTTCATCTGTGCGACGAGTTCGTCGACATCGTCGATCTCGGTCAGTTGCAGCATCGCGGCCAGGCGCACGCCGACGGCGTTGAAGAAACCACGCGCCTGCTCCTCGGTCGCGCCCTCGCTCACCTCGCCGATCATGGCTGCCAGCAGCGCCGGGTGGGAGCGCAGCAGCGGATAACCGGACAGGATCGCGAGTTCTTTCATGTCGGCGTCGACTTCAATACGCTTCTGAAACATCATTCGTTCCCTCCACCCAATTGCTGGCGGATACCGATCAGGCTCTTGAACTCGTTATAGTCGCCGAAGGTGTTGAGATTGAGTTCTCCGCCGATTCGGGTGCCGGGGCTGACCCGGTAATAGACGGAGCCGCCCGCCGAGATGCCGAAGCCCGTTTTGCTGATGCTGTCGAAGCGCGAACGTACATCGTCATTCTGCGCCTTCAGCGAATCGAGCTGCCCCTGCGCCGCCGGATCGGTCGGGAAAAGCAGGCTGCTGCCCTGATCGTAGCTCTGATAGCCGGTCACGATGCTCGCATCGACGTCCAGCCGCTCGCCGCGCATCGCGTAACGTAGCGGGAAGCTGACCGACAGGAAGCTCTGCGGGCTGAAATAGCCGCCATGGCCGAAGGTGAAGTAGTTCTGGTTGTTGCCGAACTGCTGGTAATTGGCGTTGACGCCCACCGTCAGGCTCGACCGCGTATCGCGGTAGATGCGCAGATAGCCGCCCACATTCACCTGGATGCCGTGATTGTCGGCGACGTTCGTGCCGTCATAGCGATAATAGGAACCATCGGCATAAACGCCGCTGCCGTCCCTGTCATAGGAGAAGGAAACGCCGCCGCCGGCCTTCATCACCGCGCCCCAGAACGCGCCGGAAACCGGATCGGTGGTGCCGGCGTACGAGATCACGCTGTCGGTGACGGGGCGGCGTTCCGCCCAGATCCGCGCGGTGGCATAGCGCGACAGCCGCGGCGTGACGGTGATGCCACCCGCGACCTGGTTCTTCTCGAAACCCAGCGGGGTGGTGCCGATATCCGCTTTCAAGATCTTGTTCTCATAACCCACGGACACCGCGACGCCGGAGGCGTGCTGGGTGTCGGCCTGGGTCAGTTGTGAGGGCTGCTGTTCGACGATGCCGATCGCCTCGGCGGTGGCGTTGCGTCCGAACCGCGCAAGGCCCGAACCGCTTGGCCGGCCCGCGTCGAGCACCACCGCGCTCGCCTTGCCGGACACGCGGCCACCCGCGAAATCGGTCGAAATCTCCGCCGTGCCGCCCAGCTCCTTGAGCTGGCTCAGGCCCACCTCGCCCGAACGCTGGCGATAACCGGTGCTGACATCGACGCGCGGCCCCGTCTCGGTGCCGAGCGCGCGCATGTCGCGATCGATCGACTGGAGCACGGGATCGGTGATCGGCGTCTGGGCCATCTGGGGCACCGGGGCCATCGGCGCGGCATAGGCCGGAGCCGCCTGCGCGTAACCGGGCATCGGCGCCGGATTGATCGGCTGAGGCGCTGCCGGATAGGCCGACATCTGCTGCGCCGGCATCGGCTGTTGCGCCGCCGCCTGCGGATTGCCGAGCGCGAAGGGGTTGACCGTCTGCTGCGCGGCCATGAACGGATTGGCCACCGCGCCCTGCGCCCGGTTGGCGAACGGATTGGCCGAGGTGAAGCCTCCGGCGGCGCGGCCGCTGGCGCCAACATAGAGTTCGCGGGCGCGCTTAAGATAGCGCATCGCCGCGCGCTCGTCGCCGCGCGCCTGTTCCATGCGCGCCGCCGCCATATAGACGTTGTAGTCGCCGGGGCTGAGCGCGATCGCACGCGCCGTCGCCTGGCGCGCATTGTCGAAATCGCCCGCCGCGCTCGCGGAATCGATCAGGCCGATCAGCGCGCCCTTGTCCTGGGGGGCCTGGTTCAGCACCATCTGGAAGGTCTGCGATGCCTGTGGGTAGAGGCCGCCCGATTGATAGAGCCGGGCCAGCGCCGAAAGCAGTTCGGGATTGCCCGGCGCGGCGTTCCATTGCGCCTGGAGCAGATCGAAGGCTTGGGCGAACTGGCCCTGCTGGCGCAACCGCTCCGATTGGGAGGCAACGAGGATGCCGTTGAGCCGGGCGACGGCGCGCTGCCCATCGGGCGTGTTTCCCGCCTGCTCGGCGACGCGATGCACGGCCGATTGGGCGAAGGCGTCCTGGCCGCTCTTGGCGAGCACGCGGACCAGCGGCTCGTAAGCGCGCGGATCGTCCGACCCTTCGGACAGCGCCTGTTGCGCGATCAGCGACGCGCCCGCGATATCGCCCAGATCGAACAGCGCATCGGCAAGCGCCCCCTTGTTCGCGATGGTCAGCCCCGGCGTCTCCGCGAGCTGGCGAAGCGCCGCCATGGCCTGGCTGCCCTGGCCCTGGCCGGCCATGGTGCGCGCGCGGGCGATCGCGGCATCGGCCTTGATGTTGATTGCCAGTCCGCGCATTTCCGCCGTGCGCGAGGCCTGCGGGATCCGATCGAGCAATGCTTCCGCATCGGATGCCCGGTCGGTCTGGCTCAGCAGCAGCGCGGCGGCATAGAGCGATTCGCCATCAGACGAGGTGCGCAGTCCGCCCGCGATCGCATCCGCATCGGCGCGGCGGCCGCGCTTCTCCAGGAAACGTGCGAACTCATAACGGATCCACGGATCCTTGGGGTCGGCCATCATGCCGCGCTGGAAAAGCTGTTCGGCGAGCACGACATTGCCTGTCGACGCCGCGTCCAGTGCCTGGGCGCGGATCGCACGGGCCTGCACCGATCCTTCGGCCTTGCCGCCGCTGCGGCCTGCTGCCTGCGCATAGAGTTGCGCGGCATCGGCATAGCGGCCCTGGCGTTCATAGATGCCGCCCAGCAGATCGTAAGCGGGCGACTTGTCGGCGAAGTCGGACTGGACAAGCCCTTCGGCGATGCGTTGCGCCTCGTCCAGGCGCCCAGCATCCGCTGCGGCCTCACCTTCGGCGATGCCCGCGAAGAAGCGGGCCGAATTGAGCGCCTCGGCCCATTTGGAGGCGTTGCCGCCGCGCGAGGCGCGCTGGAGCAGGTCGCGGGCCTCGGCGAATTGTTGCGTCCGCAGCCGCACCAGCCCAAGGCCGCCGAGTGCATCGGCGTCGTTGGCATTGCGCGACAATGCGGTCTGGAACCGGCGCGCGGCGGTGGCGAGATCGCCGGCGTCCAATGCCTGGAAACCTGCCGCGCGTGCCTCTCCGCCCCGGTCGGCGGCGGGCGCCGGTCGCTCGGTACGCGGCCGGACCGGCGCTTCGTTCGTGGTGGATGCGGCAACTGGGGTGGGGGCCTGTCGCGGGGCGGTCGGCGCGGGTGCTGGTGTGGGCTTGGGCGCCGGAGCCGGAGCCGGAGTCCGGCGCGGCGGCCCGGCCAGTGCCTGGCGCGCGGCGGCATTGCCCGGATCGATCGTGAGCACGCGGCGATAGGCCTGGTTGGCAAGATCGGTGCGCCCGCGCGATTGCCAGTAGCGCCCCTGTTCCAGCAGGGCCGCGACGCCGGGCGCCTGTGCCGCCAGCATGGCGGGTGTGGCCATCGCCATCGCCGCCGTCGAAAAGGCGAACAGCCGAACCGGGTTACGCATCACGCTTCTCCACGGCGGCCAGGCGTCTACGCTCCTGCCGCTTGAGGATCATGTAGATCGGGCCGGAGACCAGCAGCGCCACGAGCAGGCCCGAAAACGCCATCAGCATCGGGTGGCCGCTGAACCAATAGGCGATCCGCATCCACAGCGGCAGGTCGCCGACCCAATAGCTGTTGCCCACCGCGAAGCTCGACATGCCTTCGCCGTTGACGACCGACAGGTCGCCCTGCACCTGGGCGTTGATCTTCACGTCCGCCAGCCCGTCGATCATCAGCGGCAGGCTGACGGTATCGTTCGCGAGCAGCGCGATCACCGTGCGGCCGCGTTCGAAGGGCGATTGGAAGCTGACGATGCCCGCGAAATTATCGGTGCCGTAGAGCAGTTCGCCCGCCTGATCGGGTGCCCGGTCGAAGGGCGACTGGCCTTCGAACACGCGCTCCACCGCGCCGCGCTCGGCGACCCGCAGGCGGCCATTCTCGTAGCGGACCGGCGCATCGGAGAACAGGCCCCCGAGTTGCGCGAGCTGGGTGCCGCCGAGCACCAATATGTCCTTGGCCGCGAGCGCATCTGCATCGATGCCGCGCGTGACGGTCAGGCCGGTCACGGGCGCGCCGGTCGAATCCCCGAACCGCCCCATCAGTTGCAGGAACGCCTCCACCGTCGCCGGGCTCGGCTGGGCCGCCATCACCACCGCGGTCTCGGCGAGATCGGGGCGGATGGTGAAGGGATAGCCGGCATTCGCGAAGGTCGCGAGATCGGGCATGCGCAGCGCGTGATAGGCGCGGGTCAGGTCGATCGTGCTTTCAGGCAGGATGCTGGTGCGGACATTGTCGGGCAGCGTCCCCACGCACTTCTTCTTGTCGGCGATGATCAGGTTGTAATCGAAAATGAGCTGGTTCTGGCCGAACAGATTGTAGCGCGGCAGCACCACCGATGCCTTGGAGGTGTGCGAGGTCGTGTTGTTCTGGCCGGACAGGCTGTCGAGCCAGCCGTCGCCCGCCAGCGGCAGGGTGCGCAGATATTGCCCGTTGATCGACAGGTCGAGCCGCGAGGCCTTGCGATCGAGCCAGGGCGCGCCCGGATAGCGATAGGCCAGGTTGAGCGTCGCTCCCTGGCGCGGCCAGAAGAACAGATCGGGCGCGACGCGGAAGGCGGTGGTGAGCGGCCCCGGCGGCAGGCCCATGCCCTGCAGCGTATAGGCGTCGACGATCTCGCCCAGCCGCACCGGCCGGTCGGTGCGCAGCCAGCGCGGCGCGCTGTAGCGCGGATAGCTGGGGATGCGCACGCCATCGACCGAGGCCGTGGCGCCGCCGAACACGCCCTTGCGCGACGCGAGCGCGGCGGCGGCGAGCTTGAGCTCGCGATCGTCGCGGCCCATCACCAGCAGCAGTTCGCCAAAGGGATCGGCCGGATTCTTGACGACCGCCACGGTCGCGCCGGTGATATTGAGCGGAAGACCGGCGATCTGCCGGCGCGGCGTGACGAACACCACGGCATTGCCGCGCGGAAGCTGGTTGTAGAGCGGCTTGAAGCTGAAGCCGCGATAGCTCGCCATGCCGCCGAACCAGGATGCGAGGCTCGCGGCGGCTTCGAATTCGGCATTGCTGGGTGCGCCCGCGAAGACGAAGGGCAGCTTCAGCGGCGCGACGTCGTACCGGTCGAAAAAGGGCGCCGGCAACCGCGTCAGGCTGGGCGCGAGCGGCAAGGTCTGCACCTGAAGGTCGAAATAGGAGCGGACATTGCTGATGTTCGCCCAGAGCGAAGAATGGAAGGGATCCTCGCAGTCGCGCGCATAATGGCCCAGGAAGCGGATGTTGAGCTGGTTGTTGCCCGGCAGGAACATCGCTGGATTGACCGGCACCGTGATCGCCTGGCCGGCGGCCAGCGCCGGATCGAGCTGGATGGTGCGCGCCACTTCACCGTTGAGCAGGATCACGAGCTGGCTGACATCGCCGAGCAGCGATGGCGAATAGGCGAAATTGAGTGTCAGATTGGCCCCCGTCACCACCTGGTTGCCGCGCATGCCGAACGGAATGCCGATCTCGCCGCGCGTGCCCTGAAGGCGGATGGGATTGGTGACGCGCAGATCCTTGAAGGTCACGCGCTGCTGCGTGGTGCCGATCCCGGTGGCCGGCAGCACGGCCGGCACATCCTTGGGCACCGCTTGCGCGCGCGCGGCATCCGGCAGGAGCAGCAGCGCGCAGAGCAGCGCCGCGCCCGTCGCCGCGATGTCGGAAAGCCGGCGGCGCTTGCGGCGATTGGCCGGCGCCTTCGCGATGCGGATGAGCGTGGAGATATCGACGGTCAGAATGTCGCGGATCGAACGCAGGCCCGAAACACCGGTCTTCACCTTGGTACCCTCCCAGGCGTCGGCACGCCCCATCACGGCGCGGACCAGCAGCCGTTCGCGCGCGCGATCGAGCTGCTGGAAGCGCACCTGCGCAATCCCGCGCTCCATCCGCACGGTATCGACCGGAATAGTCAGCGTATCGTCGCCCATCGGCATCGAGATATCGGTGACGTTGCGGCCCTGGAGCACGAAGCCCGACGGCATCCGCGCGGCCAGCCCGCCCATCGAGATGTTGTTCGACGCGCCTTCGACGACATAGCCGTCCTCGAAATAGAGCGTGACCGGCACGTCCACGTCGATGCGGATATGCTGGCGCGTCTGGCGCCGTTCGCGCGCGACCGAGACGGCGGCGACCAGGATGATCAGGCTGAACGTCGCCCATGCGGCGTTGAGCGCCAGCGTGTCGCTCTGGATGTTGAACAGGTGCGGGAAGAACAGCCACTTCACCACGCCGAACGCGATGCCGAACACCAGCAACGCGATCGTGATCAGGTGCGGCCGCACGATCGCGAAGTCGAAATAGGTCTTGTCGAGCAGCCCGCCCTTGTCGGTGACGTTGAACTTGCCCTTGCGCGGCTGGAACAGCGTGAAGATCGTCGGCTTGACCAGGTGGAAGGCCAGCAGCGTCTCGTAGATCTCGCCCCAGAACGGACGGCGGTCGCCGCCCTGGATGCGCTCGCTCGACTGCATCGACAGGAACAGGTGCGGCAGCGCATAGGCGAAGATCAGCGATGCCGATGCGTGGATGATGTTCTGCCCCGCGATCAGATAGGAAAGCGGCGAGGTGAGGAACACGATCCGCGGCAGCGGAAACTGGAAATGCAGCATCGCGTTGAGGTAGCAAAGCCGCTGCTGCCAGTTGAGGCCGCGGCCGAGCAGCGGATTGTCGATGCGGAAGATCTGCGTCATGCCGCGCGCCCAGCGGATGCGCTGGCCGACATGGAGCACCAGCTTCTCGGTGGCGAGGCCGGCGGAAAGCCGTGTGCCGATATAGGCGGTGTTCCAGCCCATGCGCTGAAGCTTCAATGCGGTGTGCGCATCCTCGGTGACGGTCTCACCCGCGAAGCCGTTGGTCTCCTCGAGCGCGGATCGGCGGATGATCGCGCAGGATCCGCAGAAGAAGGTCGCGTTCCACAGATCGTTGCCCTTCTGCACCGCACCGTAGAACAGGTCGCCTTCGCCCGGCATGTCGCGCGCGACCGACAGGTTCCGCTGCACCGGATCGGGCGAGTAGAAATGGTGCGGTGTCTGCATCAGCGCCAGCTTGGGGTCGGTCTGGAACCAGCCGACGGTGAGCTGGAGGAAGGCACGAGTGGGCACGTGATCGCAGTCGAAGATGGCGATCAGGTCGCCATCGGTCTTCTTCATCGCGGCGTTCAGATTGCCCGCCTTGGCATGAAGATTGTCCGCGCGCGTCAGATAGCCGCAGCCGGCGGTGCGCGCGAAGGCCTGGAATTCGGGACGCCGTCCGTCGTCCAGGATGAACACGCGGAAGCGATCGGCGGGATAGTCCATGTCCATCGCCGCGAAGACGGTGTTCTGGACGATCTCCAGGCTCTCATTATAGGTCGGGATATAGACGTCGACGATCGGCCATTCTTCGGGCGCGCCTTCCACCTCGATCACCGGGCGTTCGAGCGGCCAGCTCGTCTGGAGGAAGCCGAGCACCAGGATCACCCAGGCATAGAGTTCGGCCAGATACAGGCCGCTGCCTAGCAGGAAGGCGGGGACGCTGTCGAATTCCAGCGTGTTGGTGGTCCGCCACACAATATAGCGGGTGGAGATGACCAGCGAGAGCGCGGCGATGGTGAGCGTCGCGCGGCGGCTTCGGGAGCGGCCGATCACGATCGCACCCACGATCGAGGACAGCGCGAACAGCCATTGTGAGCGCTCGTCGAGCGGCACGGTGACGACCACGATCGCGAGAGCGGCGACGCACAATCCGGAGAGGACGAGCAGCGCGGTGCGCACGGGCGGTGGCAGGGCGTCGATATCCATGGGGTCAGATCTGCAGTGAGGCGGTGCTGGCATCCTCGTCGGCGACAAGGCCGAGCCGGCGTTCGACCATGTGGGTCAGCCGGTCGAGATCGATGCGGACCACGCTGGACGGCGCGAATTTCGGGATCGGTTCGAACATCGCCAGCGCTTCGTTCACGGCTTCGTCACGGCGCACGGTGCCGAGCAGCGAATCGCCCAGCAACTCGCGGATAAAGGAGTGGCTGTGGCGCGAGAGCCGCCTGGTATCATCGAGCTGATTGAGCACGAAGGTTGTCTTTTCGAGCTGCGCGACCGGCGTGCCGGGTTCGACCAGCGGCAGCGTCGCCAGCGAACCCGCGAAGGGCAGCAGGGGGCAGATGTGCAGATCGCAATGCCTGAGCAGCCGCGTCTTGAGCGTTCGCGAACCCGAAGCGATGTCGAGCAGCGTGATGCGGTGTGGATCGAACAGGCCCGGATCGTCCTGATCGAGTACATCGAGGAAGCGCCGGTCCTCGGTGATCGCATGGCCGTTGAGCAATTCGACGCCGCCCACAACCATCGTGTCGCCGGGCGCATAGGTCATGCCCGCCACGGTCTGGCTGGGGAGCATGCCGAAATGCAGCTTCAGCGAATCCTGATAAGTGAAGTCGATCGCGGTCACCTGGTGCCCGCGTTCGGCGAGATGCATCGCGAGCTGCGCGGTGAGGAAGGTGCTGCCGACGCCGCCCTTGGGCGAATGGACCAGGATCAGCATCAGCTCTTGTCCGAAAGGCGGCCGAGGAACTGGCGCATGTTGACGACCTCGCCACGTGGCTCGGCGGCCGGCGTCGCACCCTTGCCATAACGGTTGAAAAGGCCCGTTTTCTTGGGTGGCGCCGGGCGCTCCGTCCGTTCCGTGCGGCCGGTGCGCGCGCGAATCTGCACCTCGGCTGCCGCGAGCGTCGGCGCCCGCTCCCCCATGACGCGTTCGTCGATCAACAGCGCCTCGAAGATCGGCCAGAGTTCCATGTCCGCGAACGGATCGGGGAATTCCTGATATTTGAAATCCCTGCGGTTCAGCCGTGCGAGTAGACTCTTTGCATCCTGGCGCATTGGGGAGTGCTCCAAAACTAAGGATCCCCAGAATGCGTCTCAATGGTAAATAAGATGTTAGGTCTGCGGTGGGCCGTGGAGCCAAGTGCTGAGAGACAGGCATTTTTTTGCCGTCCTGGGCTTATGGTCAGGATGCGCGGTTGATGGCGTCGCGATAGGGCTTGATCCCGACGAACAGGAACAGCGCGCCGAACAGGTCGCCGACCAGGATCACCAGCGCCAGCGACCAGCCGATCTTCTGCGGATCGCCGAACAGATAGTCGGTGGCGAGCGCGACGCTGGTCGGGCCGGCGACGCCGCTGATCAGCGTGACGACGAGCAGATAGAGCGCGGCGACCCGCGCGCGTAGCGGGCCGGGCACCATGCGCTGTAGCGCGGCGGCGCCGGCAGGGTTGCAGAAGGCGCTGAATGCGGCGCCGATCGTGATCAGCACAAGGCTGAGCACGGGCGATCCAACCAGCATCGCCGCCGGTCCGAACAGCGTCGACACGCCGATTCCGATCAGCGCCGCACGCATCGGTCCGTCGACATGGCCGCGCGCTGACAGCCAGTCGGACAACGCGCCGCCGCAATAGGCGCCCAATGTGCCGGTCAGCAGCAGGATCAGCCCCAATGTCCAGCCGATCTCGCTCGCACTGTAACCGTGCACGCGGATATAGAAGCTGGGCACCCACGATGTGACGGCGATCGCGGTCATCGCGCAAAAGCCCATGCCGACGAAATGGCAGAGGATCGCACGGCGGTTGTCGCGCATATAAGGCGCGATCGGTATGGCGGAGACGGAACGGATCAGGGCACCGCGTCCGCGCGGCTCAGGGATGGTGAGCGCCAGTAGAGCGACCAGCAGGCCGGGCAGGCCGACGATCAGGAAGACGAGCTGCCAGCTCTTCAGCGGGCCGAACCAGCTATCGACGGTATCCGATTGCGCCGCGAAGCCGATCACCGCGCCGCCGATCAACAGCGCCAGGCCCGCGCCCACCTTCACGCCGGCGCCATAGATCGCCATGGCGCGCCCGCGCATGTTCGCCGGGAACAGGTCCGCGATCAACGAATAGGCGCAGGGGCCAAGCGAGGCTTCACCGATGCCGACACCCATGCGAGCCAGGAAGAGTTGCCAGAAATTGGCGGCAAGACCGCACAATGCCGTCATGACACTCCAGATCGCGACACCCGCCGAGACGATCATGCTGCGGGACCGGCGATCCGCGATCATCGCGATCGGAATCCCGCCCACCGTGTAGACGAGCGAGAAGGCGAGCCCCTGGAGCAGGCTGATCTGCGTGTCGGACAGGCCCATGTCGCGCTTGATCGGTTCGACGAGCAGCGCCAGGATCGTGCGGTCGATAAAGGATAGCGTATAGGCGAGGAAGAGGATGGCGAGCGCCCACCAGGCGGCGGCGCTCGTCGGCCTTGCGGTCGTATCGTCGCTCATGCTGCGACCGCCGATCGCTCAGGTCCATGTTCCATGATCGTCGTCCGCCGCATGTCGCGCTTCTCGTGGAGGTCGTCGAACGGCGTGGCGCGGTGGAGTGTGCAGCGATTGTCCCAGATCACCAGGTCGCCCGCGCGCCAGCGATGCGCGTAGACGAAGCGCGGTTGCGCCGCGAAGGCGTTGAGTTCGTCGATGAGCGCGCGGCCCTCGTCCGGATTCATGCCCGCGATCTCTCCGGCATGCGCGCCGATGAACAGCGTCGGCCGCCCGTCGGGGGCGATGCGGACGATCTGCTGGAGCACCGGGGGCAGCCGGTCGCGGATCTCGGCGGGCGGCAATGGCGAGCCGACGCGCGCGCGCGAATGCCAGATCGAATGCCATGCGGACAGCGGCGCGATCCGGCGCTGGAGCGTCTCGGGGAGCGCCGTATAGACTGCACGCAGGTCGATGAATTCGGTTTCGCCGCCGCTCGCCGGCACGATGCGCGCGGACAGCAGTGACCATTTGGTCGGCAATGCATGAAACGAGCTGTCGGTGTGAAAGGCCTGATCTGCCTTGCCGAACTGGCGGCGTGGTGAATCGCGCGGCTCGATCCCGCCATCGGCGTTCAGGTTGGAAACATCGAATATACCTTCGCCCACGCGCAACACCTGCGCGGCGTTGCGGATACCCAGGCTGGGAGGAAGCTCCAGTGCGCCGAAGCGCCGGCTGAACGTGATCTGCGCATCGTCGTCGAGCCATTGGCCGCGCAGCACGAGCACGGCATGGGTAGCGACCGCCGCCTCGACCGCGGACGGCATCGCCGGATCGAACAGGTCCACGGCTGCGGCTTCGGCGGCGAACAGGGGATGCAATGCACGCGTCTGCAGGATCATGCGGCCCTCGCGCGGCGCTCGCCGCTTCCTCTCTAGATAGTTAAGTAGATTTACATATTGGCTGGGAGGCGGCAAGCCCCATTCATTCTTGCCCTGGGTTGCGAATGGTTTGGCGAAAACGATCTCCCTCCATTCGCAACAAGGCAGGCGACAATTCGATTTGGAGCGGCTAGTCAGCGCGCATGACCAGATCCGCAACCGACGTGATGCAGGACATCATCTTCGCCGCCGTCATGGATGGTATCGAGGCGCTCAAGACCGCTTCGAAGGGATTGCCCAACAATCTCGTCCGCGATCTGGGCGCGCTGCACGTCAACACCACCTTCGCGGATCTGCCCCCCGAATTGCGCTCCGCGATCGCGGCGAGCGTGCGCGCGGCGTTCACACGCCTGCAGAAGGAAGGTTATGTGGTCTCGGGCGGGAAGCCTGCCGGCGGCCCCGATCGTCCGGCGCGGTCAATGCCTGCCCATGCGCCGCGCGGCGCGGGGCCGAAGCCCAGGCGTCCGCAATCGCCGAACAACCGGTCAAGGCCGGGCGGCGGCGGCGGCCGTCCGCCGGGCAAGCCGGGTCCGGGCCGCCCCGGCAACAAATAGCCGATAGCCGTTAAAGCCAGCGCGGGCGGGCGACCGGCTACGCGCTTTGCTGTGCCTTGTCTTCCGGTTCGCGCATTGCGCGCGCATAGCCGCCGGGCGCCAGCCGCACCGTCAATCCCGCGACGAGCGCGACGCAGCCGAGGTGGAACAGCCACCCGGCCGCAAAGCCGCCGCCGCGATCGTGCAGCGCGGCGAGGATCCAGGGTGGGATCGCCGCGATCAGGAAACCGCCGCCCTGCATCAGCGCGGAAAACGCACCGGCGCGGACCGCATCCGGCAGATGATCGAGCGCGACGATCATTGACAGCGCGAAGCAGCCGCCCAGCCCGGCGCCAAGCAGGATCGCCCAGAGCGTCGGCGCGGCCTCGGGCGTCAGGATCAAGGCGGCGAAGCCGGCCGCCTGCATCGCCAGGGTCAGCCATAGCCAGGGCCTGCGGTCAGGCCGCCGGCCGGCGAGCATGGGAAGGAGCAGCGCGGCAATCGCCTGGCTCGCCGCGACGATCGCCAGCAGCCCGCCGCTGGCCGTGCCGCTCCATCCGCGCTCCTGATAGGACAGCGCCAGCCACGCCACGACCGAGGCGTAGCCGCCATTGACCAGGCCGAAACAGGCCATCAGCAGCCATGCGCGCGGCAGCCCGATCAATGCCGGCGCCGCGCGTCGCGTTGGCGACGCAGTCTCGTTACGCGGCAGGAGGCGTGCCGCCATCGCTGCGGCCAGGATCGCCGGCAGCGCCAGCGCGGCGAGCGCCAGGCGCCAATTGCCCGATGCGCGCGCGATCAGTGGCGCGGCTTGCGCGCCCAACGCGCCGCCGCCCATCAGCATCGACGAATAGAGCCCGGTCACGACGGCCACGTGGCGTGGGAAATGCTGCTTGATGATCCCGGGAAACACTGCCTGGACGATTGCCGCGCCCAGCCCGCACAGCGCCGCCGTCACGAGCAACATCCAGCCCGTGCCGGCGCCCAGCCGCAGCAGCGATCCCAAGGCGAGCATGGCGAGCGCGCCGGTGATCGCCTGGCGGGCGCCCAGTGCGTCGCGCAGGGCGGGGCCGGCAAAGGCGCAGCCGCCCATCAGCAGCATCGGTACCAGGGTGAGCAAGGCGATGCCCTGCATGCCCAGTCCGGTTTCCTCACTGATCGCCATGGCCAGCGGCCCGATCCCGGTCAGGAACGGCCGCAGGTTCAGCCCGATCATGGCCACGGCCGCGATCAGCAGGGCATTGCGCCGCATGGCTTTCAGCCCGGGTGCCGGACGTCCTGCCGCCGTCGCCATTCGCCGTACAGATCGGGGCAGGTGTCGAGCCGCGCCGACATGTGCCGGATGGTCATCGACTGTTCGGAAAAGGGCCGGGCGAGTTCGGCGCGGAGTGCCGCAGTCGACAGGCCATAAGGCTCGCCGTCCTCGTTGGAATAGGCATAGGTCACCGCACTCACACCCGCCAGCCGCATCGCCGCCATGCACATCGGGCAGGGATGGCCGCTCGCGAAGACCGCGCAGTCGCCAAGATCGGCCGTGCCGAGCGTCCGGCTGGCGGCGCGGATCGCGGCCAGCTCCGCATGTGCGGTCGGATCGTGCGAACCGATCACGTCATTGACGCCTGTCGCGACGATCTCGCCGCCGCGCACGACGACCGCACCGAAGGGGCGGCCGCCTGCCGCGACATTGGCATGGGCGAGCGCGATCGCCGCGCGCAGGAAATGGTCGTCGGTCTTCATCGCGCGCGCCGTCAGGGTTTGGCGTTCCACGCAGCCACCTTGGCGCGGGTCTCGGCGAGCATCCGGTCGAGCGCCGTGCGATCCTGAACCGAGCCGCGCAGGATCACCGCATGGATCGCGCGTGTCGCCGTGATATCCTCCAGCGGATTGCGGTCGAGCACCACCAGGTCGGCGGCCTTGCCGCGCTCGATCGAGCCGTAACGATCGAGCGTCCCGAACCAGGCGGGGCCGGCGCGTGTCGCCGCCGAGAGCGCCTGGGCGGGCGTCAGGCCGTAACGCGTGTAGAGTCCCAGTTCGTCATGCAGGCCGATGCCCGGATAGTTGAACGAATTGAGGAAGCCGGCATCTGTGCCCGCCATGATCGTGACGCCGGCCGCCTGGAGCAGCGGCAGTACCGCCGCCTCGCGTTCGATCTGGTCGTGGCGGGCCGCGATCGCGGCGGCATCGGCCTGCGCTGCGCGCTCGACGCGCCATGTATAGGTCGCGCGCAGCTTGGGGCCGATATAGGCTAGATAATCGTCGTTCCTGTGATCGTCCTGGTCGAGATAGGCGATGATCCGGCCACCGTTGAGCGTGGGGGTCACGAAGACGCCCTTCTCCACGAAGTGATGATAGGCGGCCATTGCGGTCTCCCGGTCGAAGCTCGCGCCGATCCGGCGATTCGCCTCGGCGCGGTCGATCCTGCCCGCCGCGAAATCGGCGGCGATGGCGGCCTCGTCCTTCGCGCCCGCCTTGAAGGCGTAGCCGAGATGCTCGATCGAGCTGATCCCGGCATCGACGGCCTGGCCCACGGTCAGCGCCATCGGGATATGGCCCGATGCACGCAGCCCGGCGGCGCGCACCTTGCCCAATGCATAAAGGAACAATTCGGGTTTCAGCGTGCTGTCCGTGATCTTCACGAAATCGACCTTCAGCGTCTTCAGCCGGGCGACCGCGGCGTCGATATCGGCTTCCGATCCGGTTTCGATCGTGCCCTTCCAGATCGGCTTGATCCCCTCGATCTTGGGGCCGGAGCTCAACAGGGTCGGGCCGAACAGCGCGCCCCTGGCGATCTCGTCGCGCCAGCCCAGTACCTGCAATGGCAGGTCGCCCGACGCGTCGCGGACGGTGGTGATGCCGTGCGCGACATAAAGCGGCAGCAATGCCCGGTTCTCTTCGATCAAATCGGGGCCGCCACCGAAATGGACATGCATGTCCCACAGGCCGGGGATCAGGTAGCGCGTCTTCGCATCGACCGTGCGCCGCGCGCTCCACTGCTTCGAAACCTCCGCATCGCCGCCGACAGCGACAATCTTGTCGCCCGTCGTCGCCACTGCCTGATCGGGGATCAGCCGCGCATGTTCGACATCGACGATGGTGGCGTGGCGGATCAGGATGTCGGCCCGTTCCTTCGCCGCAGCCTGCATCGGCAGAAGCGCCAGTCCGGCGAGAAGGATGGAGAAGAGGCGTTTCATGCGTCGAGTCCCGGAAATTCCATGTCCGCAGACCGGTAACTTCGCGCTTTCGTATTCGCAAATTAGATGTATGAAAAAACAATATCTATTATCTGAATGATCATGCTCGATCCGCGTCTGCTCCGTACCTTCGTGACCATCGCCGACACCGGCAGTTTCACATTGGCGGCGGAACGGTCGCACATGACGCAATCGACGGTCAGCCAGCAGCTCGGCCGGCTGGAACAGGCGGTCGGGCAGGACCTGATCGATCGCACGGCCCGGCCGGTACGGGCGACCGCGTCTGGCGAGCGTCTGCTTGGCCATGCCCGGCGAATCCTGTCGCTGCAGGCGGAGGCGGAGACATTGCTGTCCGATCAGGCGGGTACCGCCGCGATCCGGATCGGCGTGCCCGACGACATCGTCACCGCGCCGATGAGCCGGGTCTTCGCGGAGTTCGCCGGCCGGCACCGCGAAGTCCGGCTGGACGTCACCACCGGGCTCAGCCGCGATCTCGACCGGCGGTTCCGGGCCGGGGAGTTCGATATCATCGTCGTCAAGGAACCGAAGGCGAGCGTCGATTGCCGCGCTTCCTTTCCGGAGGCGATCGGCTGGTTCGAATCCGCAGACCGCGCGATCGCATGGCCCGATCCGCTGCCGCTGGTCACCTTTCCGCCGGGCGGCCTGTATCGCGACGCGATGTTCGACCGGATCGAGCGCGAACGCCGGCGCTGGTATGTCGCCTTTTCGGGAACCAGCCTCAACAGCGTCCTTGTCGCGGTGGAGGCGGGGCTGGGTCTGTCCCTCGTGCCGGCGGGTGTGGCGTCGCACTATGGCGTCCGCCCGTTCGCCGCGTTCGGGCCGGAACCGGCCATGGTCGCTTCGATCTATGCCTGGGAACGGACTGGCCCATGCGCGATGCTTGTCGAGAGCATGATCGAGGTGCTTGCCCGCCGGTTCGACGCGGCCGGGCGCTCAGCCTGACGGCGCGACAGCGGCCTTGGCCAGCAGGTGCATCAGCGCGCGAAAGCGCGCCAGTTCCTCCGGATCGGCTGGATCGTAGCGGCGATTGTCGCCGATCTGGTTGCCGTTGCAGACGTAGAACAGCGCGCCGCTTCCCACCGCGTTGACCAGATGCATCGCCGAAAGTGGCCTGAAATCGCCCGAAGCGGCGCCTTCCGCCGCCAGCTTCTCGATATCGCTCAGCAATATATTGGAGAATTGCGTCGGATCGCCGCGCCGGGGCGTGACGTCCGCGACCAGCCGCAGGATGATGCGCGCCGCGGTGGGGCGCGCCACCAGAAAGTCGAGCCAGGCGTCGAACAGCGCCAGCAGCCGGTCGAGCGGCGCCGTCGCCTGGGCGACACGCCCGAGCGCGGCGTCGTGCATCGATGCGAATATCTCGGCCTCGACCGCGTCGTAGAGTTCCTGCTTGCCCGCGAAATAATAGACGATCGACGGGCGACGGATGCCCACCGCCTGCGCCACATCCTCCAGCCGCGCGGTGGCGAAGCCGAGATCGGCGAAGACCTGTTCCGCTGCGTCCAGGATTGACTGGCGGGTTGCCTCGCCCCGGTGATGTTTGATCGGCTTCATCGCCGTTCTCCCTAAAGCATCGCGCGGAGAAGTGGGAACCGGTTTTGCGCGTGGGGCGATGCGATTCCGTCGGCCGGTGCCGGCATGCGTCAGCGCCTGAAACGGCAGGGAAGAAGACTCCATGTTTTTCATGATTGCAATTCTACCTTCATGTAGGTAAAATGTCTACCGTCGCGTAGGTAGAAGTGGAACGCCGCTGCGCGACATGGCATTCAGGGGAGGATGGATTCGATGAAAAAAGACGGACTGCTGCTGCGCGCGCTGATGGGCACCGCGATCGTCGCCACGGCCGCGCCGGCCTTGGCGCAAACCGAGTCGCAGGCTGCCCAGGCCGCCGATGACGGGTTGGGCGATATCGTCGTCACCGCGCAGAAGCGCGAGGAATCGCTGCAGGACACGCCGATCTCGATCGCCGCCTTCACCCAGGCCGATCTGGAGACCAAGGGCATTACCGGCCTCACCGATCTGCGTGCCAATGTGCCCAACCTCCAGCTCACCCCGCACCCCAACAGCGCGGCGACGACGCAGATCTTCATGCGCGGCGTTGGGCTGAGCGACGACCAGATCACCCAGGACGGCGGTGTCGCGGTCTATATGGACGGCGTCTATGTCGCGCGCAGCCAGGGCCAGGCGCTCGAGGTCGCCGAGCTGGAACGCGTCGAGGTCCTGCGCGGCCCGCAGGGCACGCTTTACGGCCGCAACGCGACGGGCGGCGCGATCAACTTCATCACCAAAAAGCCCGATCTGGGCGAATTCGGCTTCAAGGGGCAGGCGACCTACGGCAATTACGACAATCTGCGGCTGAAGGGCGCGGTCAACATCCCGATCGGCAGCACGCTCGCGGCGCGGTTGTCCTACGCCTATATCCGGCAGGACGGCTTTGTCGCCAATCCGGGCACCGGCGTGAAGCGCTGGGGCGACAAGGATCGCCGGGCGATGCGCGGCGACGTGCTGTGGCAGCCGTCCGACGATTTCAGCCTGCGCTACAGCTATGATCGTTCGGAGATCAACGACACGCCGATCTATGTGGCGTTCTCGCCGCTGCATCCCGCGACGGTGGCACGCCCCAAGGCGGGCAGCCCCTTCGTCCGGGACCTGCTGCCCAACGACGTCACCGCCGAAGGGCACAGCCTGATCGCCGAATGGCATGCGGGCGACACGCTCACCGTCCGTTCGATCACCGGCTATCGCAAGCTCGATAACTTCCAGAACCAGGATTATCTGTCGGGCGTCACCGGGCCCAATCCGCTGCAGAAGAACAGCAGCCGGGCAAAGCAGGACCAGTGGAGCGAGGAGCTGCAACTGATCGGCGACACGTTCGACCGGCAGCTCGAATATGTGCTGGGCGTCTATTATTTCTCTGAGGACGGCAGCAATTTCTCCAACAGCTACAGCCCGCCGACGCTGACGCGCAGCTTCACCACCGCGACGATCGCCAATGAAAGCTGGGCGGTGTTCGGCCAGGCGACCTACAGCCCCGAATGGCTCGATCGCCGCCTGCACCTGACCGTCGGCATGCGCCATAGCTGGGATCAGCGCGCCGCGACGCTGGCGCGCCAGACCCAGGTGAACAACGGTGCGATCACGCCCGTGCCGGGCTTTGGCAACGGAAGCCGCAAGTTCAAGGATTTCAGCCCCAGCTTCATCCTGGCCTATGATGCCGCCGACAACGTCAATCTCTATGCCAAGGCGGTGAAGGGCTATAAGTCCGGCGGCTATAATATTCGCGCCAGCTCGATCGCGCGGTTCGATCAGGGGTTCGGTTCGGAAACGCTCTGGTCCTACGAACTCGGCATGAAGAGCCAGTGGCTCGACAATCGCGTCCGTTTCAACGTCGCGGCCTTCCAGTCCAAATATCGCGACATCCAGATCAACGTGCAGTCCGATCCGACCAATATCCGGATCACCGACGTGCTCAACGCGGGCAAGGCGACAGTGAAGGGGGTCGAGGCCGATCTGACGCTGGCGCCGGTGCGCAATCTGCGCTTCACCGTCAATTATGGCTGGCTCTCGGCGCGCTATGACGAGGTGATCGACGCGACCGGTGCCGATATCTCGGCCAATTACCGCTTCACCAACGCGCCGCGCCATACGCTGGCGCTCGATCTCAATCATGATCTCAAATCGCTGCCGATCGGCACGCTTTCGACCAACATCAACTACACGATGCAGAGCGACAAATTCACCAGCTCGACCATCGCGCAGGGCAAATACATTATCGGTGACTACGGCCTGCTCAACGCGCGGTTGACCTTGGCCGACATTCCGGGGCTCGACGGTGTCCGTGTCGGCTTGTGGGGTCGCAACCTCACCGACAAGGAATATTACATCATGCAGTTCAACATCGGCCGCCCTGGTGCGCTGTTCGGCGAACCGCGCACCTATGGCGTCGATCTGAGCGTTTCCTTCTGATGCGTGGTGGGCCGATGAGCCGCCTGGCCTTGTCGCTTGGCCTGGCGGCGCTCGCGCTGCCTCTGGCCGGGGCGGGAGCGAAGGATGCCCATCCCGGTACGCTCCCGATCGCGCGTACGGCGAAACCGTTCGGCGGCGGCGCGCGTGAATTCCGCTTCGTCGTGATCGGCGATCGCACCGGCCAGCACCGGCCCGGCGTATTCGAGGATGCCATAGCGAAGGTCGAGCAGCTTCGCCCCGATTTCGTCATCAATATCGGCGATTTGATCGAGGGCAATACGGAGGATCGCGCGCGGATCGAGGGGGAGTGGGACGAGATCGAGAGCGCGGTTTCCAGGCTCGGCGTCCCTTTCTTCTACGTGCCGGGCAATCATGACCTGACCAATCAGGTGCAGCGCGAGATCTGGCGCAAGCGGCTGGGCGCGGACTATTACAGCTTCACCTATAAGGACGCGCTGTTCGTCGTGCTCAATACCGAGGATCCGCCGCAGCCCAAGATCGCGCGCACGCAATTGCTCCAGCACTATGGCGCCAACGCGATGAAGACCGTCTTCGCCGCGTTGCAGGGCGACCCCGCAAAGGCGGAGGCGATCTTCGCTAGCGATCCGAAACTGGCCGAGCTCGCCGCCAAGGTTCGCGGATCGGAGAATGTCGCCTTCAGTGCCGATCAGGTGAAGATGGTGCGTGATGCGCTGGCGAAGCACCGCAGGGCGCGCTGGACCTTCGTGCTGATGCATCGTCCGGCATGGAAGGTCGATTCCGCCGCCTTTCGAGAGATTGAGGCGATGCTGAAGGGGCGCCCGTACACGGTGCTGGCGGGCCATTATCACAAATATGCCCATGAGCAGCGTGCCGGCGTCGACTACGTCCAGCTCGGCACCACGGGTGGGATACCGGGCGGCGCAACCGACGATCCGTCGGTGGTCGATCATGTGATGTGGGTGGCGATGGCCGACGGTGCGCCGCGCATCACCAATCTGAAGCTCGAAGGCATGTTCGGGAAGCAGGGGCCAGGCGCGGCGCGCTGACGACGGCGAAGCGCCGATGATCAAGATATGGAGATGATGTTCCGATGAGTTTGACCAGTTTATCGCCCGCGCTCGGCGCGCCCGCCACCGGCGTGATCGTGACCGGGGGGGCATCCGGCATCGGCCTGGCGTCCGCGTATGCGCTCGCCGCTGTCGGCCGTCCGGTCGCGCTCTGGGATATCGATGGTGATCGCGCCCGGGCGAGTGCCGCCGCGATCGCCGACGCATTCGGCGTGTCCGCGCTGGGCGTGGCGATCGATCTCACCGATCTCGACGCCTATCCGGCCGCGATCACCGCGAGCCGAGGGGCGATGGGTACGATCGGCGGGCTCGTCCATGCCGCCGGCATCGTCGATACCGCGTCGCTCGAAGGGGTCACGGCGGAAAGCTGGGCGGCGGGGATCAACACGCATCTGCGCCCGCTGGCGCTGCTGACGCAGCAGATCCATGGCGATCTTGCCGCCAATCCGGGATCGGCGATCGTGGCGATCACCTCGATCAACGCGACGCTCGGCAACGGCATCAACCCGATCTACAGCGCAGCCAAGGGCGGCATGCTGTCGTTGGTCCGCTCGCTCGCCGACCGGTTGGCGCGCGACGGCATCCGGATCAATTCGGTGTCGCCGGGCCAGATCGTCACGCCGATGACACGCCCCGCGATCGACAATCTGCCGCAGGGTTTCTTCGAAAAGCGCATCCTGCTCGAACGGATCGGCGTGCCGGAGGAAGTGGGCCGCGTCGTCCGGTTCCTGTTGTCGGACGAAGCGAGCTATGTCACCGCGGCCGAACTCGTCGTCGATGGCGGCAATATCTCATCGCAGCGGGTATAGGAAAAGCGATGAAGCGCCTCAGCCTTGTCCTTGCGCTCGCACTCGCGCCGGCGCTCCATGGATGTGCCACGGTTAAGCCGCGTGGCGATGCGGTTGCCGTCCGGTCCGGCGCCATCCCTTTCGAACAGGCAGAGGTGACGCGGGGCGCGGGCGATCATGCCATTCGCTGGTCCGCCCCCGGGGCATCGAGCGTCACCATCTATGCTGGCGCCAGCCCCGATACGATCGACCGGACGCGCGCCGTCGCGACGGGCGGGGCGGCGGGTAGCGCGACCGTCACCGGTCTGGCGCCGGACCGGCGCTGGTTCTTCGCGCTGGTCCCTGATCGCGGCGCGCCGCTCGTCATCGCCGATCGCGGCCTGCATCTCGCGACCGTTCCCAATCTGCGCGATCTCGGAGGCTATCGCACCGTCGATGGCCGCTGGGTGCGGATGGGGCTGATCTATCGTTCGGACCAGCTCGATCGTCTCGACGATCGCGATTTCGCATCGCTGTCGGCGCTCGGCCTGGGCACGATCGCCGATCTGCGCACCGCAACCGAACGCAAGCGCGAGCCCGATCGCGTGCCCGCCGGGGTCGAGCATCTGATCCTTGACGTCGCGGCGGACAGCGAGGGCAGCCTGGGCGGCGACATGCGCCAGGCGATGGCGATGATCCAGGGCGGACGCGGCGTCGAGATGCTGACGGCGGCCAATCGCGATTTCGTCGCGCTGCCGAGCGCGCGCAGCGCCTATCGGATCTTGCTGACGCGCATGGCGTCGGCGGGCGGGCGCGGGCTGCTTTATCACTGCACCGCCGGCAAGGACCGGACGGGCTGGGCGAGCGCGGTGCTGCTGAGCCTGCTCGGCGTGCCGCGCGAGACGGTGATGGCCGATTATCTGGCGAGCAACGCCTATCTCGAGGGCAAGAACCGCGCGACGCTTGCCGCGCTCGCCAAGTCGTCGACGCCGCTCGATCCGGCGAAGCTCGAACCGGTGCTGACCGTGCGTGCCGCCTTTATCGAGGCGGCCTTTGCCGAGGTCGACAAGCGTTATGGCTCGATGGAGGCCTATATTCGCGATGGCCTGGGTATCGACGATGCCATGGTTGCCGCGCTCAAGGATGCTTTGCTGGTCTGATACCGGGTCTCGACAGCCTGACTCGCCGAGACCCGGTATTCAGCCCGCGCGGCGCTTGAGCGAACCGATCGAGGATGCGTCAGCATCTTCGAGATCGCATATAAGCCGGCTCATGTCGGCAGTGGCGACCGCTGGCCGACGATGTTCAGGCCATAGCCGGCAAGCGCCACCGGCGATTGCGTGCCGGTGGTGAGCAGCACCATATCCTGCACGCCCAGTTCGGCCAGGATCTGCGCGCCGACGCCATAGTCGCGCAGCGTTTCGGTTTCGCCCGCGTCGCCGCTGTCGTCCGCGTCATCGCGCGCCAGCGCCTTGACCGCGCGGGAGAGCAGGTCGGGCATCTGGCGGTTGATGACGACGATCACGCCGACGCCTTCGGCACCGATGATCTCCATCGATCCGCGCAGCAACCCGGCGCGTGCGCCGGTGCCGCCGAACATATCGGTGCCGAATTCCATGGCGTGCATGCGCACCAATGTCGGGCGATCGGGGGCGATCATGCCCTTGACGAGCGCGAGCTGTTCGGACCGCGTCGCGTTGTTGCGATAGGTGATCAGGCGCCAGCGCCCGCCCCATTGGCTGTCGAACTCGGTCTCCGCGACCTTCTCGACGAGATGGTCGTGCTGGCGGCGATAGGCGATGAGATCGCGGATGGTGCCGATCTTGAGGCCATGTTCCTGGGCGAAGGCGATCAGGTCGTCCATGCGGGCCATGGTGCCGTCGTCCTTCATGATCTCGCAGATCACGCCGGAGGGGTTGAGGCCGGCAAGGCGCGAGACGTCCACCGCCGCCTCGGTATGGCCGGCGCGCACCAGCACGCCACCCTCGCGCGCGACCAGCGGGAAGACATGGCCGGGGGTCACGATCTCCTCGGGTCCCTTGGACGCATCGATCGCCACCGCCACGGTGCGCGCGCGGTCGGCCGCCGAGATGCCCGTGGTCACGCCCTCGCGCGCTTCGATCGAGACGGTGAAGGCGGTCTCGTGTCGGGTGCCGTTGTTGCGGCTCATCAGGTCCAGGCCGAGCTGGTCCACCCGCCGCTTCGACAGCGCCAGGCAGATCAGCCCGCGCCCGTGCTTCGCCATGAAGTTGATCGCCGACGGCGTCGCCATCTGCGCCGGGATGATCAGGTCCCCTTCATTCTCCCGATCCTCGTCATCCACAAGGATGAACATCCGGCCGTTCCGCGCCTCGTCGATGATCTCCTCGACGCTGGAAAGATGAGAACGGGTCATCAGCATGGTCACGGGCCTCCTGACGACAGGCGGTAGCCCGGCGCGGTGCGGTTTAAATCCTCCGTTCGGACTAGGGTCAGGACCCATTGATGTGAGCGTCGCGATCTGATTCAGGCTCCGCAAGGA
>NZ_JBMDKK010000050.1:0-2243 GCF_057809675.1 Sphingomonas sp. FG14
TGTCGGTGCCCGCCGGCGCGTCGTTGATCGCCAGCACGTCCACCGTCGTCGTGAAACTCAGCGTGTCCGCGCCCGTGTTCGCCGTCCCGTCGCCATCCACCAAAGTCCATGTCAGCGTCCGAACACCCTCCGTCGGGCTGATCCCGCCCGAGTTCATATAGGCGACCGCGCGCACCAGCCTCTGCACCACATCCGGCGTCGCATCTTCGTCGAAGCTGAACACCAGGGTCGAGTTGTTCCCGCCATTGGCGACGGTGCCGACCTCGACACCATCCACGACCACCTTGCTGGCGTTCACATATACGATGCCAGGCACCGGGACGGTGGTGAGGATATCCTCCGCCGAAACCCCGCCGCCGGTGATCGCCACCGTCAACGTGCCCCCGCCGAAGTTCAGGCTGTCGATATCCGAAATCGTCCCATCGCCGCCCACATCGAGCGCGACCGCGAACTGGCCCTCGACCCAGGTCGCCGCGTCGCCCGACAGCTTCGTCGCCGTCGGCGCGTCGTTCACCGGCGTCACGTCGAAGGTGAAGCTATTCGGCGTCTGGTCGTAATCCTGTCCGCTGTTCAGCGTGCCGCCATTGTCGCGCACCGCGAAGGTGAAGCTCGCATGGCCCGCGCCGTTGCCGTTCGCCCCGGGCACATAATAGACATGACCCGCATTGATCTCGGAGAGCGCGACCGTATCGCCCGCGCCGATCGCGACGGCGTCGCCCTTGCTGCCGCCATTGGTGTCGAGATAGATCGTGCCGGCACCCGGCAGCGTCGTGAAACGGACCCCGCTGAAGCTGTCGCCATCGACATCGCTGAACCCGAAATCGGCAGCCGCGAAGGTGTAGCTGCCGTCCTCAAGCAGGGTCGCGGTATGATCGGTGCCCGACGGCGCGTCGTTGACGGCGGCGACGGCGACGCTGCTCGTCACGGTGAGCGTGTCCGTACCGTTATTGACCGTGCCGTCGCCGTCCACCAGCGTCCAGGTGATCGTGCGCGTGCTTTCGGTCGGTTCGACGGTGTCGCTGTTCAGATAGGTGATGGCGCGCACCAGCGCCTGCACCCGTGCCGGGGTCGCATCGGGATCGAAGGTGAAGACGAGCGCGCCGCCGCCCGCGCCACCACCGGTGAAGGTGGCGATCTGGATGCCGCCCACCGAAACCGCGTTGCCCGCGACCGACACCCCGCCCGTCGCGCCGATGCCAAGCTGGTCCTGCGCGGACACCAGCCCGGCGGAGATCGCGACGGTCAGCGTGCCGCCGTCGAAATTGGCGCTGTCGACATCGCCGATCGTCGCATTGCCGCCGGCATCGAGCGCGACGGCGGCGGCGCCCTCGGTATAGGTGACGCTGTCGCCCGACAGGTTCGTCGCGGTCGGCGCCTGGTTCGGCGCGACGGTCGTGAAGTTGAGCGTGGTCAGATTGAAGATGCCCGCGAACACCGCGCCATCGGCATCGGCGAACGTCTCTTCATCGATGCGGATCGCATAGCTGGTGTTACCCGTCAGCGTGACCGACGGATCGATCGTCCAGGTCGTGCCCGATCCGGTCACCTGCGCGCTCGCGACCGGGATCGTCTCGATCACGACATTGTCGGACGTGCGGACGATATAGATATTGCCCGCGCCCTTCGTCACCGCCTCGTCGAAGGTCAGCACGATATTGGCGGTGGTCGGCACGCCGGTGGCGTTGTCCGCGGGGGTCGTGCTCACCAGCGTCGGCGGCGACCCGTCGCCCGTCGTGCTGTCCTGCTCGAAGATCTTGTTTCCGTTGGAGCGATGGATGATGTCGACATCGCCGTCATTGTCGTAATCGAAGACGAACACCGACGTTGGCGAAATCTGGACCCCGGTGAAATCGGTCGCCGCGAAGGGCGTGCCGGCCGCCTTCGCGTCGGCGAAATCGGTATAGGTGCCGGTGCCGTCGTTGCGCTTGTAACCGATGCCCAGGCCGGCATCGTTGCCGTTCTGGTAGAGGATATCGACATCGCCATCGCTGTCGAAGTCGCCGAAGATCATGCGTGAATCGAACTCGCCGATATCGCCGATCGTATCGGTCGCGGCGCCGAAGCTGCCGCCACTGTTCTTCAGGATCGTCATGTTGCCGGAACGAAAAACGATGTCGTCATCGCCGTCATCGTCGTAATCGATGACGAACACCGACGATGGCGAGATCTGAAGGCCGGTGAAGTCGGCTTTGGTGAAGGGCGTGCCGGCCGTGTTCGCGTCGGCGAAATCGGTATAGGTGCCG
>NZ_JBMDKK010000051.1:0-1970 GCF_057809675.1 Sphingomonas sp. FG14
CTCACCTACAACCCCACCGCCAACTATAATGGCGGCGACACGATCTCGATCTCGACCACCGACAAGGGCGAGACGGGTAGTGGCGGATCGCAGACCGACAGTGACGCGATCACGATCAACATCAACGCGGTGAACGACGAGCCGTCGGGTGCGGACAAGTCGCTGACGGGCAGCGAGGACGATCCGCTGGTGTTCGCGACCGCGGACTTCGGGTTCAGCGATCCGGTGGAGGGCCATGGCTTTGCCGGCGTGGTCGTCTCGACGGCGCCGGGGCAGGGCAAGCTGTATGTCGATGCCGACGGCATTGGCGTGGGTGCGGCTGCGGTGCAGGTGAATGCGGGCGACTTCGTGTCGGCGGCCGACATCGCGGCGGGCCACTTCTACTTCCAGCCCGACGCGGACGAGTTCGGGGTCGACTATGCCAGCTTCACCTTCAAGGTGAAGGACAATGGCGGGACGGCGAACGGCGGGCAGGATACCGACCAGAGCGCGAACACGATGACGCTCACGATCGAGCCGGACAATGTGCCGCCGGTGGTGGACCTCAATGGCACCAAGGGCGGGATCAACTTCGCGGGAACCTATACCGAGAATGATCCGGGCATCGCGATCGGATCGAAGATCAGCGTGTCGGATCCCGATGAGGGACTGGGCGACCGGATCGAGAGCATGACGGTGACGCTGACCGACCGTGGGACGGGCGATACCCTGACCTTCGCCGATCCGCTCCCGGTGGGCTTCTCCGCGATCTTCACGAGCAATGCGGGCTCGATCAAGATCGAGATCAGCGGAACGGGCACGGGCGCGCAATATCAGGCGATCCTGAGCAGCGTGCGTTATGCCAACAGCACCGAGGAGCCGGCGGGTGCGGGTGCGGACCCGACGCGGACGATCACGGTGGTGGTCAATGACGGCCTGGTCGACAGTGCGGTGGCGACGGCGACGATCACGGTGCTCGACGTCAACGATGCGCCGACGGGCACGAGCAGCACGATCGGTGCGACCGAGGATACGGCGCGCGTGCTGAGCGCGGCGGACTTCGGCTATGGCGATGTCGATGGCGACGCGTTCGCGAGCGTGCGGATCGACAGCGTCACCGGCGGCAAGATCTACTACGATGCCGATGGCGCGGGTGGTGCGGCGCCGGTGCTGGCGACATTGCCGGCGAGCTATAGCGTGGCGGATCTGGCGGCGGGCCGGGTGAGCTTCGTGCCGACGCTGAACCTCAACGGGGCGGCGGCCGGATCGATCGTGTTCGCGGTGAAGGATGATGGCGGCACGGCCAATAACGGCCAGGATACGGACCAGAGCCCGAACACGCTGACGATCGACATCGCGGCGGTGAACGATGATCCGACGAACCTTGTGATCGACGATGTCGAGGTGAACGAGCTTGCGCCGGTGGGCACCCTGGTGGGCACGGCCTCGGCGTTCGACGTGGACGGCGACACGCTGACCTACAGCCTGTCGGGTGCCGGCGCGGCGCTGTTCACGATCGACGGCACCGGCCAGCTCAGGACGGCGGCGGTGCTCGATTACGCCACGGCCGCCAGCTACGACCTGGTCATCCGCGCCACCGATGGCGGTGGGCTCTTCGTCGAGATCCCGGTGACGATCCTGGTCAACGACACGCCGGTGGCCAATGGCGACGGGATCGCGGTCAACGAGGATGCGACGACGGGCAATCTGGCGGCGACCTTGCTGGGCAACGACACCGACGGCAATGGCGACGTGCTGACGATCAGCAGCGTGAACACCAGCGGCACGCTGGGCACGGTGATCTTCGATGCGGCGACGCAGACGCTGAAATATGTGGCGACCTCACCGGTGTTCGATGCGCTGAGCCCGGGCAGCACCGCGACCGACACGTTCACCTATACGGTGACCGATGATGGCGGGCTCGCCAGCACGGCGACGGTGACGATGACGATCACGACGCTGGCGGACGGCAGGAACGTCGTGGGCGGCGG
>NZ_JBMDKK010000052.1:0-1665 GCF_057809675.1 Sphingomonas sp. FG14
GCCGTAGCACATTGGGAAGCTGCCCCTCGAAGGCAGCATTCGCCTTGATGGAGACAAGGGCGCGTAGCGCCCGACGGCTTCATCAAGGCGGCCATGACCGGCCAGCAGGTCTCTAAAGTGAAGTTGTCGACTCAACACTTTGGAGACTGACCGACCATGACCAAGCGCAGTTCTACTCCGGCCGATGCCGTGCTGGTAGCCATCGATATGTCCAAGCACCGCCAGGAAGTGCTGATCGAACGCCCGGAGGGCGGACGACGTCGCCGCATGACAGTCATGGCTACCAAGGCTGATTACGACCGCCTCGCGGACGATCTGGCAGCCATCGGCAGACCTATCGTCGTTGGCTTTGAGGCCACCGGCAACTACCACCGTACGCTGGCGCACCGACTGCTAGCTGCGGGTTTCGAGCTGCGCCTGATTTCGTCGGTCGCCTTGGCACGGACGCGTGAGGCGTTGCATAATGGCTGGGACAAGAACGATTCCAAAGACGCCCAGGTAATTCTGCACATGCTCCAGATCGGCGCCACTCAGCGCTACGTCGACCCGCTGGCCGCCGGCATCAACGACCTGCAGGAGATGTCGAAGACGCACGAGGCCATTTCCAAGGCGAAGACGCAGACCTGGCACCGCATCCTGACCCATTACCTGCCTTTGTATTTTCCCGAGATCGAACGTTTTGCGGGCAACAGCCGGTCCGACTGGTTCCTGGCTCTGCTCGAACGGTTTCCGACACCGGC
Source organism: Sphingomonas sp. FG14 (assembly GCF_057809675.1). Classification (NCBI taxonomy): domain Bacteria; kingdom Pseudomonadati; phylum Pseudomonadota; class Alphaproteobacteria; order Sphingomonadales; family Sphingomonadaceae; genus Sphingomonas; species Sphingomonas sp. FG14. Next base: position 741 of record NZ_JBMDKK010000052.1, read on the forward strand.
CAGCATGACGACGCTCGGTCAGGAGGCCTTCACGCGCGAGGCCTGGTCACTGGTCGGCCGCAAGGTCTCCAAGGCCCGCTTAATCAACGATATCTACGAGACGGCCTGCGCCTCGGTTGCACTGCCGGTCGACGAGGAATCCGTCGCGGTCGCCATGTTCCGCATGGTCATCGCACAAGCCCGCAGCCTGATCCGGCAACGCGATGAGATCGAGCGGACCGCCAATGCCATGCTCAGCGAGAACCGCGACTATCAGCTCCTGCGCATGATCCCCGGGATCGGCCCGATCAACGCGCTGACGATCCTCGCCGAGGCTGGCGATCTTCGGCGCTTCAACCATCATCGCCAGTTCCTGAAGTTTTGCGGGCTCGACCTGGCCACCTGTCAGTCAGGCACCTTCCGAGGCCGAACCAAGCTCTCGAAGTACGGCAATGCCCGGCTACGCCGCACCTTCTGGATGGCGACCCAGGTCGCCATTCGCCAGCGCGACAACAGTTTCCGCGACAAGCTTGGTCGCTATGTGGCCGGCCACGGCAACGACCCTGATCGCCGCCGCAAGGCGATGACCGCACTCACCGCCAAGATGGCGCGCGTCGCGCACGCCGTCATCAAGACGGGAACCGAGTACCGTCCGTTCGTCGAACGGACGGACACCAGATGGAAGGACCCCTCTCTGTGGAGCCGTGAGGGCGCAGCCGCGACCCTGTAGATAATGTTCGGGCCTTCCATCTGGCATCCGCATCTCATTTTAAGGACGGTGAGGACCACGACCGGTGCGGTCGCTGGATCCTGTGTTTGCTATGGCCGAGAGCGCATTCCTTGACGATGGAAGCCATCTGGATCAAAAAGTCATCAGCGCCGATCACGCTCGGCGCAACGAGACCTGCTGGCCTTTTCCCGCCGCTGCTTCCCAACCTAGGACGTT
>NZ_JBMDKK010000053.1:0-1560 GCF_057809675.1 Sphingomonas sp. FG14
CAGACCGCTTCATCGTCAATCCGATCCACCAAATGCCGGGACTGAACACCTAGCTCAGCATTGCCCACGGTTAGACAACTGGCGTGTGACCAGCTCACATCCAATGATGTTTCGACGGGCTCGGCGGAATTCGTTTTCGTCTAGCCATAAATTTGCCCGGGAACGCTCCGATCGAGCGCGCCGGGTCGGAAGCCGACAATGACAACAGATAATGTGCCACCTGCCGCGCTGGGCGGAAATCCTTTCGCTCTGCCCGAGACGGCCCCACACCCACGAGCAGCAACGCCCCCCCTCATGCCGGCAGCGCCTGCGACGCCTCAAAGGCTATCGCCTGTTCTGCCACCCATGCCGGTGCTGTCTCAAAGGTTGGCGCCGGTAATGCCACCTAGACCGGCGCCGCCTAGTTCTTCGGCCATCCCGGCACCGACCGTGGCACCCCCGCCGCCGTTAGTAGAATGGTTGAGTGGTGGGGATTTGCAGGGACCGCCACCACTTCGCGAATGGCTTGTTGCTGACCTGATTCCGATGAACACCGTTACCCTATTCTATGGTGATGGAGGCACCGGAAAATCCTTACTGGCGTTGCAACTTGCCGCCTCCATAGCGCTTGGCCGAAGCTGGTTGAACCGGGTGCCAAACGTAGGCCGGACAATCTATCTTTCGGCAGAAGACGACCGCGCGGAACTGCATCGCCGACTTTCGATCATAGCAGGTTCGCATGACGCGACCACGGCCGATTTAACCGGAATCATAATCGCCGATTTGGCGGGTAAAGACGCGCTCCTAGCCAATTTGATCGCAAAAAAAGGAATTCTCACACGTACTCCGCTACTGGAGAAAATCGATCTGATGATCGGCGTCACAACGCCGCGACTCATCGTCGTAGACACATTGGCGGACGCCTACCCCGGTAACGAAAATGATCGTTCAATGGTCCGACAGTTCATCGGCATGATGCGAGGGCTCGCGATCAGACATCGGTGCGCCGTTGTGCTGCTAGCGCATCCATCATTGACAGGAATTTCGAGCGGAACAGGGGCGAGTGGATCAACCGCATGGAACAATAGCGTGCGCTCTCGCCTATACCTTGAACGCGTGAAAGATGGCGATTGCGAACCAAACCCGGACGCGCGTCGATTGAAGGTAATGAAAAGCAACTACGGTCGCATCGGGATTGAAATAGACATAGCCTGGAAGAACGGCGTTTTTATCGCGGAACAGCCCGCGAGAATGGGGGACGTTGATGCACGGGCCGAACGCATTTTCCTAGCGCTGATCGAGCAGCTTGCCGCGCAAGGTCGCTATTTGAACGTTCTACATGCTCCAAAAACGCTATCCGAGATGCCGGGCTCGGAAAGGCTAACCAAGAAAAAATTCAAGGACGCCATGGAGCGTCTGTTTATCAGCGGCAAGATTGGGAACCGCGAGATTACAGAAAATCGACGCCAAAGGACGGTGATTGTGATCCTCCCTTAAATTTCAGTCCGTACGGCCCCCGAGCAAACCCTAGGTGTTCAGTCCCGGCATTTGGTGGATCGGATTGACGATGAAGCGGTCTGG
>NZ_JBMDKK010000054.1:0-1522 GCF_057809675.1 Sphingomonas sp. FG14
GTTGAAAAACTCAGGCTTGAAGTAGCGCGGGCGTCCTGATTCAGTCTCCGTGAGAAGGTGGAGACGGGCTGATGATGGGTGAGCGGACGGTGGTGCAGGAGGCGCTGTTCTACGGCTTCAGCCTGGAGCGACATGTTCCGACGGATCATCTGCTGCGCTCGATCGACCGGTTCGTGGATCTGTCCGATATCCGTGAGCACCTGCGGCCCTTCTATAGCGAGACGGGCCGGCCTTCGATCGATCCAGAGCTGATGATCCGGATGCTAGTCATCGGCTATTGCATGGGTATCCGGTCCGAACGCCGGCTGTGTGAGGAGGTGCATCTCAACTTGGCCTATCGCTGGTTCTGCCGACTGGGGCTGGAGGGTGATGTGCCCGATCACTCGACCTTCTCCAAGAACCGGCATGGTCGCTTCCGCGACAGTGACCTGCTGCGACAACTGTTCGAGATGACGGTGGCACGCTGCATGGCCGAGGGGTTGGTTGGCGGCGAGGGTTTCGCGGTCGATGCCAGCCTCATCCGGGCTGATGTGCAGCGCCAGCGTTCGGTGCCGGGTGAGCAAGGCCTGCCGCCTGAAGCGGTCGGCCGCGCCGTCGATGAGTATCTGGACGTGCTCGACGACGCAGCATTCGGCGGCGCGACACCGGTCACGCCCAAGCGCATCAACCTCACCGACCCGGCATCGCGCTGGACCGCGGCGACGCGCGAGGCCGCCTTCTACGCCTACAGCACTAACTATCTGATCGATCTCGACCATGCGGTGATCGTCGATGTCGAGGCTACAACATCGGTCCGTCAGGCCGAAGTTACTGCCCAGCGCCGGATGATCGAGCGGACACAGCATCGCTTCGGGATCTGGCCCGAGCGCCTCGTGGCCGATACCGCCTATGGCTCGGCACCCAACCTGGCGTGGCTGGTCGAGGAGATGAGCATCGAGCCGCATATCCCGGTGTTCGACAAGTCCGCCCGGAGCGACGGCAGCTTCGAGCGCGCCGACTTCGTCTACGACCATCAAGACGACAGCTACATCTGCCCAGGGGGCAATCGCCTGCGGCGATCCAATCGCAACTTCAGCACCCCACGCAGCCGCGTCGATAAGGACGGATCGATCCGCTATCGCGCCCGCCAGCAGGACTGTCAGGGCTGCGACCTGCGGCAGCGATGTACGCCGAACATGCCGGCCCGCAAGGTCACCCGGTCGATCCACGAAGGCGCGCGAGACCTGGCCCGCGAAATCGCCACAACCGACGCGTATCTCGTCTCACGCCGCCAGCGGAAGAAAGTCGAGATGCTGTTCGCCCACCTCAAGCGCATCCTGAAGCTGGATCGACTGCGCCTGCGCGGCCCAAATGGCGCAAGAGACGAGTTCCACCTCGCCGCAGCAGCCCAGAACCTCCGCAAGATGGCCAAGATCATCCCGATGACCACGCCCGCGCTGGCCTGATCAGCAAAGGAAGACCGCTCGTCTTCATCGTGAACTCCGCCGCAACGATGCCGCAGCTGCCTTTTTCAACGGAATTG
>NZ_JBMDKK010000055.1:0-1433 GCF_057809675.1 Sphingomonas sp. FG14
GTCTACACAAGGCGTCTGCACAATCGACCGATTGGCCTCTGCTCGAAGCGCGGAATCTTCCACTACCGACGACGGGTGCCGACCGACCTCCTGACGGTCTGGGAAGGGCGCGAGGTATGGCGCTCACTCGATACTGACAGCTACGCGATGGCGCTTCGGCGCATCCATAGGATTGCGGCTGATGTGGAGAGCGAGTTCGAGAAGGCGCGGGCCTCGATCGGCAGGCTGGCCGATCCGGCCTTAATCTTCACCACGCTGGATGGCCCGTCTATTTCGTTGCCATGGGCTCCGCCTGTTCCGCAGCCAGCGCCGCCCCCGCCGTCGAACAGGCGCACGATCGGCGATGTCTACGATCGCTTCATCGCCGATCCCAAGCACCAATGGAGCAAACGCACCCAGATCGCCCACTCGACGACCCGAAAATGGGTGGTCGAGGTGTTCGGAGAGGAAACACCGCTCACCGATATCACGCGCGAGGGATGCCGCGACTTTGTGGCGCTGCTTCGCGAGATGCCGAAAAGCGCGCATCAACGCTTCCCGGACATGACGATCAAGGAGGTAGTCGCTGCCGCCAAGGCGAGGGGTGAAGCCCGCCTCATCAGCACCGCGAACCTCAACGCCTACGTCAATCGGTTCGGCGGGGTCATGAACTGGGCGATCAACGAGGGCTATCTCGACCGGAATCCGCTCAAGGGGCTCAAGCTCCCCGACCCCGTGAAGAAGCGTGACAAGCGCAACCCGTTCTCACCCGAGCAGCTTCGCCGCATCTTCGATGCGCCGATCTACACCGGGTGTCGCGATGACGCGAATGGCTACGCCATCCCCGGCGAACAGCGACCGCGCCGCGCTCGATTCTGGGTGCCGTTGATCGCGCTGTTCAGTGGCCTGCGCCTCAACGAGATTTGCCAGCTTGAGGTGTCTGACGTTCGAGAGATCGACGGAGTTCCTTGCTTCAGCGTCGCGTCGGGAATCAGCCGCGCCGGGGACGAGAAGCGCGTCAAGACGAACGCCAGCGAGCGAGTCGTTCCGGTCCACGATGAACTGGTCCGCTGCGGCTTTCTGGCGTTCGTGGCGTCGCAACGCTTGTGTGGCGAGACGAACCTCTTCCCCGAACTTCCGTTCGGCCACCTCGGCTATCGATCCACAGCGATATCGAGATGGTTCACCCGCTTTCTCGAAAACGCGGGAGCCGCTGCGCCGCTGACGTGCTTCCACTCGTTCCGCCACAACTTCCGCGACGGACTGCGCGAGGCGAAGATAGATCGCGATCTCGCGCTTTTGCTCGGAGGCTGGACGACCGATGGCAGGGGCACCGCCGTAGCCGACAACTACGGGAGCGGATATCAGCCGCGCGCGTTGGCCGAGGCGTTGAATGCCGTTCGGTTCCCGGCGCTCAACCTCGACCACCTTGCGGTGCTCGGGCCGCGCCGTGA
>NZ_JBMDKK010000056.1:0-1188 GCF_057809675.1 Sphingomonas sp. FG14
CGCTGGAGCGGGCGAAGGGACCGCACCATCCCCAGCTACGGGACCATCCTGCGACGCTCCGCTGACCGCCTCGCGACGGCCTCGCAAGCGTGCGGTGATGGCCTGTATGGTGGTCGGCGTTTCGGGCTGGTCGTTGATGGCTGGGGCCTCGTTATCGAGGTCGAGGGGGTGATCCATGGGTGACGCTTTCGGGGACGGTTGTGGGGGCGATCACGGCGACGGAACGTGTCCGATCTGCCGTGGTGAGGAGTTGTGCCCGGACTTTATCACCATGCTTGAACAGGCGGCATCGGGTGAGCCGGTCGTCAGCATGACCGTAGAGGAAGCGGCCGAATGGATCAGGAGTCTCTGAAGGCGGTCAGAGAAGCCACCACAGGACGGCGATACCGATTGGCACGAGCCACCATACTTCCTTGAAGGTAGCGATCGCTTGTTCACGCTTGGCCTTGTCGATGAGCGCTTTCGCATCCGACCCGGTGAGGATTTCGATCTCGAAGCCTTGGCGACCATCGCGCCGGAGTCCGATCTGATGAACCCGAACGACCACATCCTTCACTTCCTCGACGTGGACCGATCCGGCCATGTATGAGCCGTGCGTTGCTCCCTTCACCCAAGCCACATCGTCCGGGTTTCTGATGGTCCCGTATTCGAGCAACGTCGGGTGGTTGCCTTCGAAGGTTCGGCTGGGCAGGCCCACTTTGTAGGAGGGCGGCGCGCTTTCTACATCGCCGGTCCAGCTATCGATGAAGACCTTCGGCTTCCAATCGATCTCGATCCACCGATCAACGAACAGGGCTCGTTCGAACTCACCATCGGTGTGGAAGCCGGATTGCTCGGCGTAGACTATCCTGCGTGCCATGGTCGCCTTATGCCGCCAATGCCCGGTAGACGCTGGCGCGACCGATGTTCATGGCCTTGGCGATCTGGGCGGCCCCCATGCCGGTATCGCGAAGCTCCTTCACGCGGGCGGGGTCGATGCTGGCGGGACGCCCACGATACTTCCCCGCAGCCTTGGCCTTCATCACCCCTTCCATCTGGCGCTCACGCCGGATGTCGTTCTCGAATGCCGCTACGGCACCGAGCACGGCGAGCATGAGCCTCCCGGTGCTGGTGTCGGTATCGACGCCCGACTGATTGAGGCAGCGGAACCCTACTCCCTTGGCGGTCAGCCGCTCGATGATCCGGTGA
>NZ_JBMDKK010000057.1:0-905 GCF_057809675.1 Sphingomonas sp. FG14
CTAGGTGTTCAGTCCCGGCATTTGGTGGATCGGATTGACGATGAAGCGGTCTGGCTCTGAAGTCCAGATTTTGCAGATGTATTCGTAGGGTGTGAGGCCGCCGAGCGTCTTGAGGCGGCGGGCGAAGTTATAGGCGTCAATGAAGTCTGCGAGGTGTATCCGCAGTTGCTCGTGGCTCTCGTAGTGGAAGCGTTTGACGGTTGCCTCCTTGATGGTGCGGTTCATCCGCTCGACCTGTCCGTTGGTCCAGGGGTGGTTCGGTTTGGTGAGCCGGTGTTCGATGTTGTTCGCTTCGCAGATCATGTCGAAGCGCATCTGCCGCGAGAAGGCGGTGTTCCGGTTGCGCGGTTGCTCGGCGAACTGGATGCCGTTGTCGGTGAGGATCGTGTGGATGCGGTACGGCACGGCTTCCAGCAGGTGTTCGAGGAACTCCCACGCCGTTCGTCGATCAGCCCTGTCGACCAGCTGCGTGACCGCGAACTTGCTCGTGCGGTCGATGCCGACGAACAAGTAGAGCTTGCCTTCGGCGGTCTGCACCTCGGCGATATCCATGTGGAAGAAGCCGATGGGGTAGCGCTTGAAGCGTTGCCGCTTGGGCTTGTCGCCTTCGACATCTGGCAGGCGTGAGATGCCGTGGCGCTGCAAGCAGCGGTGCAGCGCGGACCGGGTCAGATGCGGGATCGACGGCTGCAAGGCGTAGAGGCAGTCATCCAGCGGCAGGAGCGTGTGTCGCCGGAACGCGACAACCATACCCTCCTCTGCTTGCGTCAGGGTCGTGGAGTGAGGGGCCTTCGGCCCGGTTTTCAGATCCTCGACCGTGGCCCGCTTGCGCCACTTCGCCACCGTCTTGGGGTTGATCCCCAGTTCCCGGCTCAGCGTCGCGAGCGAAGCTTGCGATCGCTGTA
>NZ_JBMDKK010000058.1:0-839 GCF_057809675.1 Sphingomonas sp. FG14
TAGGGTCAGGACCCATTGATGTGAGCGTCGCGATCTGATTCAGGCTCCGCAAGGAGACCGGAATGAGCGACCTGTTTTGGCTGACGGACGAGCAGATGGCGCGGCTGCGGCCGTTCTTTCCGAAGAGCCACGGCAAGCCGAGGGTGGACGACCGGCGGGTGCTGAGCGGCATCGTGTTCGTCAACCGCAACGGGCTGCGCTGGCGCGATGCGCCGAGCGACTACGGCCCGCACAAGACGCTCTATAACCGGTGGAAGCGCTGGGGCGAGGCGGGCGTGTTTACGCGGATGATGGAGGGGCTGGCGGCGGCGAGTGCCGAGCCGAAGACCGTCATGATCGACGCGACCTATTTGAAGGCTCACCGCACGGCATCGAGCCTGCGGGTTAAAAAGGGGATCTCGGCCGCCTGATCGGCCGCACCAAAGGCGGCATGAACACGAAGCTCCATGCCGTCGCCGATGCGAACGGCCGCCCCCTGAGCTTCTTCATGACGGCGGGCCAGGTCAGCGACTACACCGGCGCGGCAGCGCTGCTCGACGATCTGCCGAAGGCGCAGTGGCTGCTCGGCGATCGCGGGTATGACGCCGACTGGTTCAGGGACGCTCTCCAGGCCAAGGGCATCCAGCCCTGCATCCCGGGCCGCAGATCGCGCAACGAGCCGGTCAGATACGACAAGCGCCGTTACCGGCGCCGCAGCCGCATCGAGATCATGTTCGGCCGCCTCAAGGACTGGCGCCGCGTCGCCACCCGCTACGATCGCTGCCCAACCGCTTTCTTCTCTGCCGTCGCCCTCGCTGCCACCGTTATCTTCTGGCTGTGATCAACGAGTCCTGACCCTA
>NZ_JBMDKK010000059.1:0-789 GCF_057809675.1 Sphingomonas sp. FG14
GTTCTTAAGAGCAGGCCCCTACCTCACGACAAGGCGCGTCTCGCCGGATGCATACGGCCATGCCGACGTGTCGGCGCTTGCTGCACACGTTATGGCAATGGAAGACTAAGCAAGGCCGAGTTGGTTCCAAGTTCTGTACCGTCCGGCAATCTCAGTCGCCTCTCTACACGAGGATGTGCATGTTCGCGTGCCTTGTTATCGGTGACAGCATTGGCGTCGGACTGTCGGGAGCGATCAATAACCGATACGCCAGTGGGTGCGATTCGGTGGTCGAGGCAGGCGCTACCATCGACCAGATACTGGCGTGGCGTAAACCCGCCAGGCTATATGGCACCACCGTCCTCGCCGTCGGATCCAACGATCAGCCGAGCCGACAGCTAACGCTCAAACTGACCAGACTACGCCAAAATATCGCGACAAAACGAGTGATCTGGATGCTGCCCTACTCCCGGGAGCGAGCCTATCTCATAAACTCGATTGCTGTGACGTTCGGCGACGACACGTTGGACATCGCGCGTTTCCGCACGAGCGACCGTGTCCACCCGATCAGCTACGATGAGATCGCGGCTGTTCTCCTGCCGAGGGGCCAACCACGGGGGAGCAGGAAATCCACTGTTGAGTGGTCTCAACGCAGTCGACGATAAAGCATCGACCTAAAACGCTGCATTTCATTCGAGTAAGCTGAGCTTAGTCCTCCATTGCTCCAGATGTTGGAGCGCAGGTCTCAAACCATGCTGAACCGCCCCGGGATTGTCGGAGGCCCTAACTCCTGAGAGTGAGGGTCTACGA
>NZ_JBMDKK010000006.1:0-215938 GCF_057809675.1 Sphingomonas sp. FG14
GTCGCCCTCGCTGCCACCGTTATCTTCTGGCTGTGATCAACGAGTCCTGACCCTAACAGCAAAAAACTATGTGGATTACGAATCCACTGCAGCCTCGCTGATGCGGCCTTCCCGGTCTGACATACCATCTGGCCGCGTCACACCGGGCCAATCCCACGAAAGCGCGTTCATACGCTCGGTTAGCACCAAAGCTAATGCGACTTCATCCCGTTCGCCTATCATGCCCGCATGCTTCAACGAGCCTTGCAGCGTTGCACCAGCCATCGACATCAAATGCATTTTGCGGGTGTGTTTCCGCAATTTTTCCCGCTTCTGATCAAGTCCATCACCTCCCATCCCGTCCATGATCGATAATCCGGTCACATGAGAAGAAACACCGGATAGGTGGCGGTGCTGAAAATACAACTGTGGTATACGTCCTATATCAGCTAGTACTTTCCAATCGAGACGTGTCGCCTTGCAACCTTCTGGCAGCCCATTTTGCAACCTCCGAAGAACCTCTTCTGTACTGCGAACCATATTTTCAACACCATCGGCACGGTACATTTTAATCTGACTCTGGAGCGTGGCCGCAGCATCCTGCTTCATCAGAAGTACGAATTCGTCCCTCATCTCATACAAAGCCGATATGCAAATTGCCGTCTCGATACCTGAACGAAGCAAAATATCTGACTCCACTCGAAAGTCATTTTTCCATAACAGTGTGAAGCCTTGATTGTTGCTCCACAGGCGCTTAAACAGCGCACAGCAGAACATCTCAGGATCGGTATTTAGACCTTCCCTACCGACAGATTTAGACCAAAGCGTCTCCGCGAGCCTAGAAATATCGTCATATAGCGCCAATTCTGCGCGCGTAGGCGTCAAATCTTCATTGCCAGCCATAACAGAATCCCGTCGTATCATTGCGAGTCCGCCGCCTTAAGTCGGTCCGCGCAGCTTCTGCAGATGGGGCGAACCCAACCATACGCAGCAAAGGCCATAACCGTGCTGCTCGTCCCGTGGTCCAGCGGAAGGCGGACTCACAGGACCGAATCGCTTTTCCCACCCAAAGGCGACCCACGTGGGTCCCACGCCCCCACCCAGCGGAATGGGTTTTCCGCAGGTCGGCCTGATTCTACCAGCTTAGAAGGCTTAAAACAGGTGGTGCCGCTTAGGTGACTCGAACACCTGACCCTCGCATTACGAATGCGATGCTCTACCGGCTGAGCTAAAGCGGCCCACTGCAAATGCCCGCGCCGGTGCGTGGGCGGGGTGGCGCTTAGCAGCGCTTCGGGTGTTGCACAAGCATCGAATGCCGCCCTTGCGCGAGATTTCGCGGTGGCGGACTTTACCATTCCTCAACCATATGGGTGCACTGATGGCTGATGGGCGACATGCCCCGGAGCGCGGAATGGATAGCATGCGGGCAATCGACGAGCAGGATGTGTTCGACCGCGATCGTGCGGACGAAGGATCCGCCGACATGTCCGTCGCGATCGGAACCGACGAGCGGCGCATGCATGTGCGCGCCTATAATCACTGGGCGTCGCTGCTCGATGGCCGCCCCTTTCCGCTGATTTCCGATCTCCAGCCCGCCGATCTCGAGGATTTCGGCCCGCACAGCGTGCTGCTGGATTTCACCGCCGATCCCGAGAACCCGTCGATCGCCTATCTCGGCCGCAAGCTGCAGGACGAATGCGGATTCGATCAGACGATCAACGTGGCCGACATTCCGAGTCGTTCGCTGCTGTCGCGGCTGACCGATCATTATCTGGAGATCATCGCCAACCGCGCGCCGATCGGCTTCGAGGCCGAGTTCGTCAATGTGCGCGGATCGAACACGCTCTATCGCGGCATCCTGATGCCCTATTCGTCCAGCGGCGAGGCGATCGACTTCATCTATGGCGTGATCAACTGGAAGGAAGTCGCGCGCACCGATCTGGAGGACGAGCTGGTCCTGGAGATGGATCAGGCGATCCGCACCACCCCGCGCACCGCGACCGCGCCCGTCCCCGTCTGGGCCGATGGCCCCAGCGGCGAGACGATCGACGAGGATGAGGACGCGGCGGACGAAGGCACGATCGCGCTGTCCGAGGATGACGGGCTGGCCGACTGGCTGGACGCGGCACGCGAAGGCGCCGTCGCCTTTCGCGGCGCCGATGCGCGCAGCCGCGCCGCACTCTATCGCGCGCTCAGCCTCTGCTATGATTTCGCGCTCGTCGCCGAGCGACGCGCCGAGGAATATGCCGAACTGCTCGAGGACGCGGGCGTGAGCGCGCAGGCGCGCGCGCCGATGACGCCGATCGTCAAGCTCGTCTTCGGCGTCAATTACGACAAGGGTCGCCTGACCGAATTCGCCGCGGCGCTCAGCCATGGCCGCCGGCTCGACCTGGGCGTCGGCGAGCTCCGCGCCTTCCTGGAAGGCGCCAAGGGCGGGCTGAAGGCGATCGTCAAGGCCGAGCGCGCATTGCGCACCCCGGCCAGGCCCAGGACGGACCGCGCCGAGGCCAGCCGCGTCCGGCTGCGCGACGTCGCGCCCAAGGGCATCGTCACCATCGATACGGGCGATGCGGAGTTCGTGCTGCTGATCGGCCGCCGCGTCGCCGACGGCACCGTCGGCGTGCTCGGCGCCGTCGAGGATGGCGACATGCTGGACCGCGCGATCCGCAAGGCGGCCAAAACCGATCTGTAAGAGCCTGTTCGGAAAATGCGCCGATGGCGCGTTGCCACACAATCCCAAACGGACGCAAAGCGCCTCCACGGGCTTGAGATCACGTTCGTCCGATCGCCCGCTCCTTTTGTCGAAACCCGGCGAGTCAAGCCGGTTTTAGTCCGTTTTGAGTGCCCGTTATGGGTTGAGATCGCCGCCGCTTAGGCGCATAGACGCGTAATAATATTGCGCGGAACCACCGCGCTACTTGCAGGCGGAGTAACATGACGGACTCGATCGAAGTGCGACCCAGCGCGCTCGCGAAACCCTTTCACGCGCCCATCGCGGCGGCACTTGTCGACGGCGCATTGCCTGGGGAAATCCAGAACTTCGGAAAATCGGCGCGGGCGGCGGCCGCCGCGTTCGTCGCGGAAACCGCATGGCAGCGCCGCCCCGAGACTCCGGCGATCGCGCTCGAGTCGATCGGTGCTGAGGAAGAAGGCGGGCTGCGCCGGATGCGGCTGGCGGTGATCAATCGCGACAAGCCGTTCCTGGTCGATTCGATCGCCGGCGCGATCGCATCGTTCGGCCTCGCCATCGAACGGCTGCTCCACCCCGTCGTGCCCGTCGCGCGCGACAAGGATGGCAAGCTGGTCGCCGTCGGCAAGAAGGCGGGCAAGGATGCCGCGCTCGAATCGCTCGTCTATGTCGAGATCGAGCGCGCCGACGCCAAGGATCGCCGCGCGCTGGTCGCCGCGATTCGCGAAACGCTGGGCGATGTGCGCGCCGCCGTGCGCGATTGGCCCAGGATGCAGGTGGCGCTGCGCAATGATGCGGAGGCGCTGGGCGATACCGAGGGCGCCGCGCTGCTGCGCTGGTTCCTCGACGGCAATTTCACCCAGCTCGGCCACCAGATCCGCCTGAACGACGGCACGATCGAATCGTCGCTCGGCATCGCGTGCACCGACGGCGCGCCGATCCTGGCCGACGCCTCGCTCGACCTCGCGCGCAAATGGCTGGCGACGAAGGGCAACAAGGCGCCGCTCATCGTCAAGTCGAACCGGATTTCGTCGGTCCATCGCCGCGCGCCGCTCGACGTGCTGATCGCGCCCGTCGTGCGCGACCGCAAGACCGTGGGCCTCTCCATTCATAGCGGCCTGTGGACCAGCGCCGCGCTCGCGGCGGCCCCCGGCAAGGTGCCGGTGCTGCGCGAGGGCCTGGCGCATATCCAGGACAAATACGGGTTCAGCGCGACTGGCCATGCCGGCAAGGCGCTGGCGCATGCGCTGTCCGAATTGCCGCACGACCTGCTGATCAGCTTCACGCTGGAACAGCTTGAGGAAACCGCGCTCACCGCGATGTCGCTGGAGGATCGCCCGCGTCCGGCGCTGATGCTGCAGAAAAGCCCGCTCGGTCGTCACCTGTTCGCGCTGGTCTGGCTGCCGCGCGACGATGTGTCGACCGCGCGCCGCGTCGCCATCGGCACCATGCTGGAGGAAGCGGCCAACGCCACGGTGCTGAGCTGGGCGATGGAGCTGGACGACGCCAATGTCGCGCTCATCCGCTATGCGCTCGACCTGCGCGACGGCGGCGCCATGCCCGACAGCGCCGCGCTAGACCGGCGGCTGGTGCAGATGGTGCGCGGCTGGCTGCCTGGCGTCGAGGCGGCGCTGGGCGAGCTCGGCGAGGGGCAGCGCGGCGCTGCCCGCCTGGCGCTGCGCTACGCCAATGCCTTCCCCAACGGCTATCGCAACGCCTATGGCCCGGAAGAAGGCGCCCGCGATATCGCACGGCTGGGGACATTGACCGATCAGGGCGATCGCGGCGCGCGGCTGTTCCGCCGCGAAGGCGATACGCCCAACCAGCTTCGCCTGAAGATCTATCACGCCGGCGGGCTGATCCCGCTGTCCGACGCGGTGCCCGCGCTCGAACATTTCGGCTTCCGCGTGCTGGAGGAGATCCCGACCGCGCTCGACGGCGGCAAGCTCGGCTATATCCACGACTTCCTGCTGGAAACGACCGCCGATCCCGATGACCTGCTCGCGCGCGCCGACGTGATCGAAACCACGATCTCCGCGGTGCTCGAGGGGCGCGCGGAAAATGACTCGTTCAACCAGCTCATCACGACGGTGGCGCTCGATCCGAAATCGGTCGTGCTGTTCCGCGCCTGGTTCCGCTATCTGCGCCAGACCGGCTTCGCCTATGGCCTCGACACCTTCACCGCAGCGATCCGCCGCGCGCCGACGGTGGGGCGCCGGATCATCGAGCTGTTCCATGCGCTGCACGATCCGGCGAACAAGGGTGACGCCGACGCCGCCGAAGCCGCGATCGACAGCGCGCTCGCCAAGGTGACGGCGATCGACGACGACCGCATCCTTCGCCGTATCCGCGCGCTGGTGGCGGCGACGCTGCGCACCAACGCCTTTTCGCCCGCCGCCGCCGAGGCGCTGGCGTTCAAGCTGGACAGCGCCGCGATCCCCGGCCTGCCGGCGCCGCGCCCCTGGCGCGAGATCTGGGTCTATTCGCCGCGCGTGGAGGGCATCCATCTGCGCGGCGGGCCGATCGCGCGCGGCGGCCTGCGCTGGTCCGACCGGCGCGACGATTTCCGCACCGAGATCCTGGGCCTGATGAAGGCGCAGCTCGTCAAGAACGCGGTGATCGTGCCGACGGGCGCCAAGGGCGGCTTCTATCCCAAGCAGCTTCCCAGCCCCGCCGTGGATCGCGACGCCTGGCTTGCCGAGGGCACCGAAAGCTATCGGATCTTCATCCGATCGCTGTTGTCGGTCACCGACAATATCGTCGAGGACAAGGTGGTCCATCCGCAGAGCGTGGTCGTGCGCGACGGCGAGGATCCCTATTTCGTCGTCGCCGCCGACAAGGGCACCGCGACATTCTCCGACGTCGCCAACGCCATCGCGCTTGATCGCAATTTCTGGCTGGGCGACGCCTTCGCATCGGGCGGCAGCCAGGGGTACGACCATAAGGCGATGGGCATCACCGCCAAGGGCGCCTGGGTCTCGGTCCAGCGGCATTTCGCCGAAATGGGCATCGACGTGCAGAGCGATCCGGTGACGGTGGCCGGCTGTGGCGACATGTCGGGCGACGTGTTCGGCAATGGCATGCTGCTGTCGAAGTCGCTGAAGATCGTGGCGGCGTTCGACCATCGCCACATCTTCCTCGATCCCAATCCCGATCCGGCGGCAAGCTGGGCGGAGCGCGACCGCATGTTCAAGCTGCCGCGCTCGTCCTGGGCGGATTATGACGCCAAGCTGATCTCGAAGGGCGGCGGCGTCTTCCCCCGCACACAGAAGGAGATTCCGCTCAGCAAGGAGATCCAGGCGGTGCTGGGCATCAGCGCCAAGAAGATCGATCCATCGTCACTGATCTCCGCGATCCTGACCGCGCCGATCGACCTGTTCTGGTTCGGCGGCATCGGCACCTATGTGAAGTCGCGCGACGAGAGTAATGCCGAGGTCGGCGATCCGGCGAACGACGCGCACCGCGTCAATGGCGGCGACATGCGCTGCCGCGTCGTCGGCGAAGGCGCAAACCTGGGCGTCACCCAGGCGGGCCGCATCGAATTCTCCGAACGCGGCGGCCGCATCAACACCGACTTCATCGACAATTCGGCGGGCGTCGATTGCTCGGATAACGAGGTGAACATCAAGATCCCGCTCAACCGCGAGATGCGCGAAGGGCGGCTGTCATTCGAGGATCGCAACGCCTTCCTCGCCAGCATGACCGACGAGGTGGCGGGCCTGGTGCTGGAGGACAATCGTTTCCAGACGCTGGCGCTCTCGATCGCCGAGCGCGGCGGCGCCGCCGTGCTGCCGCAGCAGGTGCGCGTGCTCGAGATCCTCGAAAGCTCGGGCCGGATCGATCGCGAAGTCGAAGGGCTGGAAAGCTCGGACGATCTGCTGCGCCGCGCGCAGGACGATCGCGGCCTCACCCGGCCGGAACTCGCCATCCTCTTGAGCCACGGCAAGCTGGCGCTGCAGCACGCGATCGAGAAGAGTGCGGTGCCGCAGGATCCGGCATTGACGCCGCTGCTCCACCAGTCCTTCCCCAAAGCGATGCGGAAGCGTTTCGCCAAGGCGATCGACGCGCACCGGCTGCGTTCGGAAATCATCGCGACGGAGATGGCGAACCGTTTCGTCAATCGCATGGGACTGGTCGCACCGTTCGAACTCGCCGAGGAGGAAGGCGCGCCGCTCTCGCAGGTGGCGATGGCCTATTTCGCGGCGGACGCGATGTTCGGCCTGCAATCGCTCTGGGACGCGATCGAGGCCGCGCCGGTGAACGAAGTCGCCCGGCTCGAACTGCTCGTCGCGGCGGCGGCGGCGGCCCGCCTCCATGTCAGCGACCTGTTGCGCGCGACGCGGCAGGATTCGCTGGTCGGCGAGACCGCCGAGCGCCTGGGCCCCGGCGTCGCCCGGCTCGATCGCCAGACCGACAAGCTGCTGCGCGCGGAGGCGAAGAGCCAGGCCAGCGCCTTGCGGGCCCGGCTCGAAACGCTCGACGCGCCGGCGGCGATCGTCGATCGCATCGTCCGGCTCGACGAACTCGACGGCGCGGTCGGCATCGCCGATTTCAGCCGCGCGCGCGGCTTCGACGAGATCGACGCGACCAAGGCCTATGTGCGGCTGGGCGAAGCGCTGGGGCTCGACTGGGCGAAGGCCGCCGCGCTGCGCTGCGCGACCGCCGATCCCTGGGAGAAGCTGCTCGCCGCCGGCCTGGCCCGCGATTTCGAGCAGTTGCGCATGGATTTCCTGACGCGCACCGAGGGCAATGATCCGCAGGCCGCGACCGAGGCATGGCTGGAGGCACAGACCGCGCGCATCGCGCAGTTTCGCGCGCTGATCGACCGCGCCCGCACAGCCCCGGCGCCGACCACGGCGATGCTGGCGCAGATCGCGAACCAGGCACGGATCCTGCTCGCACGGTAACTCCGCTTCCCCCTTTGTCATTCCCGCGTTCGCGGGAATGACAAGGAAGGGCGTTTTGGCGCCTGCGGATCAGGCACCTCGCGCCTAAGCCTGAAGCCAGCCCCGCAGCAGCGTGCTGGTTTCGGCGGGCGCTTCCATCGCCGGCAGATGGCCGCAGCCTTCGAACAGGTGCAGCCTGGCGCCGGCGATGCCCGCATGGATTTCGCGTGACGCGGCGGGCGGGGTCAGCCGGTCGCCATCGCCCACCCCCACGATCGTCGGCACCGCGATGGCGGCGAGCGTCGGCCGGCTGTCCGGCCGGGTCAGGATCGCCTGTTGCTGGCGGAGAAAGGCGTCACGACCGACCCGCTGCGCCATCGCGGTCACCGCTTCGCCCACCGGCCCCTCGACATGCCCGGGGTGGACAAGCTGCGGCAGCAACCGTGCGGTGACGCCCATGAACTTGCCGATCCTGAGCGATTCCATCGCGCCGCGCCGTTCGGCCGCGCGCGCCGCATCGTCGGGCGCGGCGCTCGTCGCGAGCAGCGCGAGCCGGGTCACCCGCTCCGGCGCCTGACGCATGATCTCGAACGCGACATAGCCGCCCATGGAGAGCGCCACGAGCGAGAAGCGCGGGGGCGCCGCCGCCAGCGTCCGCGCCGCCATCGCCGCTACACTGTCGTCCAGCGTGAGATCGGCGACCATCGGCGCCGCGACATCCGCGAGATCGTCGATCTGCGCCCGCCACAATGTGGCGTCGCACAACAGCCCCGGCAGGAACAGGACAGGCGTCAGCATGATGCCGGCCATGGCATGGTGGCCCCAATCTTGCGACACTTTTCGATATTGTAAATGCGAATCGTTCTCGATATGCGACTCGCATCATTCATTGCAGGAACGACGCGGCGCCGATGCCCGAACCGACGCCGACACGAACGCCGCCAAAGCGCAGCCGCAAGGCATTCTGGCTGAAGCAGCTTCACACCTGGCACTGGATGAGTTCGGCGATCAGCCTGATCGGCCTGTTGCTGTTCACGATCACCGGCTTCACGCTCAATCACGCCGCAGAGATCGAGGGCACGCCCGTGGTGAGCGAAGGCAGCGGCCAGCTCCCCGCCCCGCTGCTCCCGCAGATCGCGCCCGACGACAAGCCCGATGCAAAGAAACCGCTGCCGCCGGCGGTCGCCAAATGGGTGGGGCAGACCTTCTCGGTCAAACCGGGCGGCGTCGCCGAATGGTCCGCCGACGAAATCTATCTGGCGCTTCCCCGACCCGGCGGCGACGGCTGGGTCGCGATCGACCGCGCGACCGGCGCCGCGACCAGCGAGAAGACCGACCGGGGCTGGATCTCGTACCTCAACGATCTCCACAAGGGCCGCAATTCGGGCACCGCGTGGAAATGGTTCATCGACATTTTCGCCTTCGCCTGTCTCGTCTTCGCGCTGACCGGCCTGTTCCTGCTTCAGCTCCACGCCGCCAAGCGCCGGAGCACCTGGCCGCTCGTCGGCCTGGGCCTCGCCATCCCGGCCGCCATCGCGGTCGTCTTCATCCACTAGGAGCCACGAACATGCAGCTTTCCCACCGCATCGTGCTGACCGGCGCCACGCTGGGCGTGGGCGTAGTCGGGGCGTTCGCAGCCCCCGCCGCCGCGCAGACCATGGACGTCACCGTCACCATTCCGCGCCTGACCGTGGCGGAATATCACCGCCCCTATGTGGCGATGTGGATCGAGCCCGCGGCCGGCGCAGCGCGCACCATCGCGGTCTGGTACGATTTCGACATGAAGAACAACGAGGGCACCAAATGGCTGCGCGACGTGCGCCAATGGTGGCGCGCCTCGGGACGGACCATGCAGTTGCCCGCCGACGGCATCACCGGCGCGACGCGCGCGCCGGGCGCGCAGAAGATCAGCTTCACCGCCGGTCGCGGACCGCTCGGCACGCTGGCGCCGGGCCAGTACACGCTGGTGGTGGAGGCCGCGCGCGAAGTGGGCGGCCGCGAACTGCTCCGCCTGCCCTTCGCCTGGCCACCCAAGCCCGGCCAGACCGCCCGCGCCGCCGGAACCACCGAGCTCGGCGCCGTCACCGTCGCCTTTCGTCGTTAAGCCACCATCATCGATCTGGGAGAATGACCATGAAAACCCGTATCGCACGCATTCTCGCCGGCGCGGCGCTCGCCGCCGCGCTCGTCTCTCCTGCCGCCGCGCATCGCCAGTGGATGATGCCCTCGGCCACCGTCCTTTCGGGCGATGATGTCTGGGTGACGGTCGACGCCGCCGTCTCCAACGACCTGTTCTATTTCGAGCATCAGCCGATGCGCACCAACAACGTGAAGGCCTGGGCGCCCGACGGCAGCGAGGTGAAGATCGAGAACGCGTCCACCGCGCGCTATCGCAGCACCTTCGACGTGCATCTGCTTCAGAAGGGCACGTACAAGATCGCCTCGGTCAGCGATTCCGTGATGGGCAGCTATACGCTCAACGGCAAGACCGAACGGCTGCCGCGCGGCACGACCACCGAAAATCTCGCACAGGCGATCCCGGCGGGCGCGACCAATGTCCAGACGGCGGAAAGCAGCAACCGCAACGAGATCTTCGTGACCGTCGGCGCGCCGAGCGACACCGCGCTCAAGCCGACGGGCAAGGGCATCGAGCTGGTGCCCGTCACCCATCCCAACGATCTGATCGCGGGCGAGGCGGCGACCTTCCAGTTCCTGCTCGATGGCAAGCCGGCCGCGAGCCTGCCCGTCACCATCATTCCCGGCGGCATCCGCTATCGCGACAAGCTCAACCAGATCGACCTGAAGACCGGCGCGGACGGCAAGGTGACGATCACCTGGCCCGAACCCGGCATGTACTGGCTCAACGTCAGCACCGGCGGCGGCCGGGGCGAAGGCCCGGGAGGGCCGGGTGGCCCCGGCGGTCCGGGCGCGGGTGAAGGCGGCCAGCCGTCGGCGCCCCCGGCCGCACCCGCCGGCCCGCCGCAGCGCCGCGCCGGCTATGTGACGACGCTGGAAGTGCTCGCGCCCTGACCGTCCAGCCGCGGATCCTGATACCCCGCGCGCTTTCTCCGGCCGCGTTCGCCACGCGCGACGCGGCCGGAACCGTTGTTGCGCTGAGCGGCCGCACCATGGGCACGAGTTGGTCGGTGCGCGCGGTCGCCCCGCCCGTCGGCATGGCGCGCGATATCCAGACGGTGCTCGATCAGGTGGTCGCGCAGATGAGCAACTGGGAAGCGCGTTCGGACATCAGCCGCTTCAACCGCGCGGCGCCGGGTGACTGGCGGATGCTTCCGCCCGAATTCGCGACCGTGCTCCATGCCGCGCTGGCCGTCGCGCGCGCCAGCGATGGCGCGTTCGACCCGGCGATCGGAACGCTGGTCGACCTCTGGGGCTTCGGACCGGCCGGCCCGGTTCCCCGGCCGCCCCACGATGCGGCGGTGGCGGAAGCGCTCGGCCAGTCCGGCCATCAATGGATCGAGCTCGACATGCTCGGCCTGCGCGCACGCCGCACCCGCCGGGCCGCGCTCGATTTTTCAGGCATCGCCAAGGGCTATGGCGTCGATCGCGTCGCAGACCTGCTGCGCTCGCGCGGCGTGCGCCATTTCCTCGTCGAGGTCGGCGGCGAACTGCTCGGCGCGGGGCTGAAGCCCGACGGCCAGCCCTGGTGGATCGACCTGGAAGCGCCGCCGGGCACCAGCTTCCCGCCCGTCCGCGTCGCGCTGCATGAGCTGGCGATCGCGACTTCGGGCGATTATCGCCGCTGGCACGAACATGCCGGCCGCCGTTACGCGCACAGCATCGATCCGGCGACCGGCCGCCCCTCCACCAACGGCGTGCGGTCGGTGACGGTGCTTCACCCGAGCTGCATGCATGCCGATGCCTGGGCGACGGCCCTCACCATCGCCGGCCCCGATGCCGGCCTGGCCATGGCCGAGGCGCAGGACCTGCCCGCGCTGATCCTGAGCGACGCCGGAGAGGCGATGTCCCCGGCAATGCGGGAGATGCTGGACTGAATGTGGCGAGAGCGAAGCACAGAGGCCTTGCACGCCCGGCTTCCGGATAACGCGGGCGCCCAACCGTTCGGGCTAAGCCTGTCGAAGCCCTGCCTTTCTACTTCGAGCCCAAGGAAGAGCAGGGCTTCGACAGGCTCAGCCCGAACGGATCTGGTGATGGCAGCGAGATGAACCCGACCTGGTGCGATCCAGCCTGAGCACCGCCTCCGGGCGCCATGACGAGAAGGGAACCGTCGCTCCCCGCGAAAAAGCGAACCCCCGGCAGGGAGGGACCGCCTGCCGGGGGAGCTTCGGGCATTGCTGCCCTCTCAAAGGGGTAATGGCCGGCGACAGAGGGACAGAAGTCGCCGGCCACCCCCTTATCGGTCAGAAGCTGTAATACAGGCTCAGCACCGCCGAACGGTCCTCACCGGGGGTCGCCCAGCCATTGTTGCGGATGCTGGTGTAATATTTCTCGTTGGTGAAGTTCTGGACGTTGAGCTGCGCGGTCAGCCCTTCCGTGATCGGATAGGAGATGAAGGCGCGATGCGTCAGATAGCTGTCCGCCTTGTACAGCACCGTCGTCGGCGTCGTGCGGGCGTTGTTGAGGTAGAAGCTGCCCTGATAGGTCAGGCCGTATCCCACCTGCAGCCCGAACGGGAAGGTATAGGTGGTGAACAGGCTGCCCGAGTGCTTGGGCGTGTTGGTCAGCGGGTTGCCCGCCTGCGGATCGAAGGCCGGGCAGGTATAGGTGGTGCCGCCGATCACCTTGGTCGCGCCGGGATTGGCGAGGCATTCGTCGGTGATGCTCTGCTTCACGACACTGTCGAGATAGGTGTAGTTGGCGAAGATCGACCATTCGCGCGTGATGTTGCCGGTCGCGCCCAGCGAGATGCCGTCGACGCGGTTGCGGCCGTCATTGACCGGCAGGCTGCCGACGAACGGATCGTTGGCGGTGACGCGGTAATTCGTGCGTTCGTTGCGGAACAGGGCGGCGGTGAGTTGCAGCTTGCGGCCGAACAGGTCGATCTTGCCGCCGATCTCGTAATTGACCGCCTGTTCGGGCGCCAGGCTGCACGGATCGACGTTCAGGTTGGTCGCCGCCGCCAGGCCGCAGCCCGAACGCACGCTGGTCGAGGTCGGATTCTTCGAATTGCCATAGGCGATGTACAGGCTGGACGCGGGCGTCGGCTTGAAGACGAGGCCGACGCGATACGAGAAGAGATTGTCGTTCGAGCTCTGGGTGACACCGGTCAGGTAACGGCTGGTCTGGCCCGCCGGGATCGGCAGCGCATCGGCCGTGATCGTGTCCGAACGAAAATCGCCCTTGTTCTTCTCGTAGCGAAGGCCGGCGTTGAGTTCGAGCTGATCGGTGATCTTGATCGCGTCGAAGACGTAGATCGCCTTGTTGTTGGTCTCGCCATCCTGATGGCCCGTGCGGATCGCGTTGACCGGGCCGGTATAGATGCCGTTGGGGTTGGCGATGTTGATCGGATCGAGCGTGGGATTGGGCGTCGCGCCGCCGGGATTGCGCTGCACATTGCCGTTATCGAGCGTGTAATCCTCGACCAGGATCGAGCCGCCGATCACCATCGTGTGCTCAAACCCGCCGGTGCTGAAGTTCAGGCGCAGGTCGACCTGGTTGTAGAGCGTCTGGTTGACCGAGTTGCGATAGCCGCCGCGCGGGCCGCTGGGATAATAGATGCCCGGCAACTGGCCGGCGCCGCAGGCCGCGCCCGTAGGCAGCGTGCCGTTGGCGAGGCAATAGGTACCCTGCGGCGGATCGACGACCAGATTCTGCTCGATGCGCTGCCAGCGAGAGAGGTTGCGGATCGACACCTTGTCGCTGAAGGCGTGATCGAAGATGATCGTCGCCTGATCGACCGTCTGGTCCTGCGTGTCGAGATTCCTGTAGCCGTAATATCCGGAGTCGGGAACGCCGGGCAGCGGACCATCATACAGCGCGTTCTTGTAATAGGGCACGCCATATTGCGGCGTGTTCTCGTCCTCCTGATGGACGTAGAGGAAGGTCAGCGAGGTCGGCCCGTCGATGCCGAGCTTGACCGACGGGGCGATGCCCCAGCGCTTGTACTTGTCGAAATCGCGGCCCGGCACGTCGTTGCGGTGGAACATCGCGTTGACGCGCACCGCCGCCAGTTCGGACACGCGGACATTGCTGTCCACCGTCGCACGGTAATAATCGTCCGTGCCGATGCCCGCCTGCAGGATCGTCAGGTCGTCGGCGCCGGGGCGCTTGGTGACGAGATTGACGGTGCCGCCGATCGAGCCCGATCCGCCATAGACCGAGTTGGCGCCGTTCACGACTTCGATCTGCTCGAGGTTGAAGGGATCGGTACGGCTGTACTGTGCGCTGTCGCGCACGCCATCGATCGTGATGTCGGTGTTGGCGCTCTGGCCACGCAGATTGATGCTGTCGCCATAACCGCCGCCGCCTTCGCCCGCGCCGAAGGTGATGCCGGGAACCGTGGCGAGCACATCGCGCAGGGTCAGCAGGTTCTGCTTGCGGATGGTCTGGCTGCTGACGACCGTGATGGTCTGCGGCGTATCGAGCAGCGGACGCACCTGCTTGGGCGATTCGAGCTCGGAATGGGGGTTGGTCGCGGTGACGATGATCGGCTTCGCCTCGGCATCGCCGGCACGCTGTTCGTCCGCCGGAACCGCGTCATCCGCCGCGTAGGCCGGCGAAGACAGCAATCCCACGCACGACAGGGCGAGAAAGGCTGGCGCTGCCGCCGATGTTTTCCTGGACACGATGAAACCCCCGTTTGTTGTCTGGGGGCGTGCTATTGAGAGTCGTTCTCACTGTCAATGCTATTGCGAGACATTCTTATCTTTACCTGCGTTTCGGCAATCCGTCACGCGGCGGCGCTGTCCTCCTGTTCGGACGTGCCCGATGCGCGGACCGACCGGTTGCGGCCGCGCCGCTTGGCTTCAAGCAGCGCCGCATCGGCGCGGTTGATCAGATTGTTGGTCGGGCTGTCCTCCGGCGACGCCGCGACGCCGACGGATACGGTCACCGCGCCCAGGATCCGCCCGCGATAGGCGAGCGGCGCCGCCGCCACCGCGTCGCGCAGCCGTTCGGCGGTGTCGAGCGCGGCGGGCGCCGCCGCGTCGGGCAGCAGCACCGAGAACTCCTCGCCGCCGAAACGGTAGACGCTGCCATGCGTGCCGACCACTTCGAGCATCACCTGCGCGACATGCTGCATCACCGCATCGCCGGCATCATGGCCGAATTCGTCGTTGAAGCGCTTGAAATGATCGATGTCGATCATCAGGCAGGCAAGCGGGTCTCCCTTGCGGTCGCGTGCCCGGCGGTTAAGCGTCTCGTCCAGGCACCGGCGGTTGAACAGGCCCGTCAGCGCATCCTTGATCGCGAGGTTGGTCAGGCGTTCGCGCAAGCGAAGATTGGCGAGCGCCAGCCCGATATTCTCCGCCATCAGTTCCAAGTACAGTCCCGTCGCCGCCGTCCCCTCGGCGCCCTCGCTTTCCTCGAAATAAAGCAGGCCGACGGTATCGCCCTGCGCGGTCAACGGCACGCACAGGCTCGTCACCCCGGTCTCGCCGACATGCGGAC
Source organism: Sphingomonas sp. FG14 (assembly GCF_057809675.1). Taxonomy (NCBI): domain Bacteria; kingdom Pseudomonadati; phylum Pseudomonadota; class Alphaproteobacteria; order Sphingomonadales; family Sphingomonadaceae; genus Sphingomonas; species Sphingomonas sp. FG14. The sequence goes on from NZ_JBMDKK010000006.1 coordinate 15,142, forward strand.
AGGGCACATCGTTGCGCGCCGGATTGCTGACATGGGGGCGGCCGCGGCGGAGCCCCCAACACGCGCTGGAGGGAAAGCCCGTGGTCGGCTGGATCGGATCAAGCCAGGTGCCCACGCGCGACAGGCCGGTGCGGCTGTCATTGAGCACATAGAGATGGCCGGGCATATCCGGAAAGATCTGCGGCGCGAAACAGGTGACCACCTCGGCCAGTTCGTCCTGGGATTCGCAAGCCTGCAGCCGGTGCATCATCTGGAGGATCAGATCCTTGGTCTCGCGATCCGCGCGCTGCGCGGCATCGAGCCGGTCGCGTTCCAGCCCGTTGTTGCGGAACACCTGGATCGCCTTGTTCATGTCGCCGATCTCGTCTCGGCGGCGGTCGGCCGGCACATCGACCTCATAATCCTGATTGGCCAGCCGGTTGACGATGCCCGCCATCCGCGCGAGCGGCAGCACGACGCGGCGGCGCAGGACGAAGTAAAGCACGGCCAGGAACAGCAGCGCCGTCAGCCCCAGCATCGTCTTCGCGACCAAGCTGAGCGCGTCCGCCGTCTTCTGCGCCTGCCGCACCATCATGTCCGATCGCGTGGATACCAGTTCGCGGAAGCGCGCGATCGGATCGAGAACGGCTGCCTGTGCGCGTTCGTGATCCGGGCCGAACAGCAGGGTCTGTGCGCCTTCGCGGTCGCCGGCGCGCATCTTGGCAAGCGCGGTGCGTTCCAGCGTGTCGAGCTCATCGAGATTGCGTTCGGCCTGATGCAGTGCCGCGCCCTCGGCCGGCGTGAGCCCCAGCCGCCGAAGGCCGTCGATCGCGCGTTCCCGCGCGGTGATTTCGTTCTCTTCCTGTCGGAAGGCGGCGAGATGGCGCTCAGCGCCTCCACGCATCACGTAAAGCCGGGCCTCGTCCGACCGAACCTCGGATTCAAGCGCCAGCGCGTCGCCGAACTCCTCCAGCGCCAGCCTGTGCTCGATCGTCGCCCGCTCGTCGTTCGCCGCCTTGGCGGAAAGCAGGAAGGAGACGCTCGAAACGAGCGTCATCACGATGGTCAAGCCATAGGCCCAATTGGTGATCGTGCTGATCCGCATGGCTCAAGCCTAGCGGATACCGATTAGGGCATGGTTAACACGGTATGTCGGCGCGGCGCAGCCTGTTCCGCCCCGCCCGTTTCGCGGCATAGAGCGCGGTATCCGCCGCGACGAACAACGCTTCCGCGTCATAGGCGAATGGATCGGCGGCGTGCGCGATGCCCGCCGAGGCGCTCAATCGAAGCAGTTCGCCGTGCCGGACGATGGGCATGGCGAGACGATCGAGCGCGACTGCCACCTGCGCGTCGATCGCGCGCGGGGAACGGTGCGCCCGGCAAAGCACCGCGAACTCGTCACCGCCGATGCGCGCGACCATCAGCGCGTCGGGGAAGCCTTCCGAAAGCCGCTCCGCCACCGCCTCCAGGCAGACATCGCCGGCCGCATGGCCACCGGCATCGTTGATCTGCTTGAAGCCGTCGATATCGAACAGCACCAGCGCACCCAATGGCGACATGCCCGCGTCCGCGAGCGGACCATCCAGGAATCGCGCCTGGAAGACCGCGCGGTTGACCAGCCCGGTCAGCGCGTCATGTTCGGCCAGCCGGCGCAGCGCTTCCCATCGCACGCGTTCCTCGGTGATGTCGCGCTTCAGCCCGTAGAGATGCGTGGGGCGACCGTCACGGCAGACGACGTCGGCGCTCAGCCGCATCCAGCGATAGGCGCCATCGGTGCGGCGGATCCGGGCATCGAGACTGAAGCCCCGGCGGCGCGCGATCGCCTCGGCGCGCAGCCGTTCCATCGCATCGCGCGATTCATCGCAATACATCGCCACGGCGTCTGGCCGCATGACCTGCACGCCCCTGGGAACGCCGAACAGATCGAACACGCCTTCCGTCCAGGTGAGCGCTTCAGTCGCAAGCTCGCATTCCCAGGCGCCGACCCCGGCGAGCATCGACGCGCGGGCGAGCAAGTCGCCCGATCCCGCGACACCGCGCGACGCCGGCAATGTTTCGATCCTGTGTCGAGGCACCCCTTCCCCCTCCGCTCGCGTCAGGGCTGGCGGCGCGCGCTGATGATCTTGATGGGCGCCGCGATCATCTGCCCCTTCATCACGCCCTGGCCGAGTGTGGGGGAAATCGGCGCATTGGCGATGCGGCGGACGATGTCCATGCCCTCCACCACGCGGCCGAACGCGGCAAAGCCCTGATTGTCACCGGGCGCGGATGGATTGGCATCGAGCGTCACCAGATCCCCGAGCACGATGAAGAAATCCGACACCGCCGTGCCCGGCGCTTCGCGCGCCATCGAGATCGTGCCGTCGAGGTGGGACAGGCCGGTCTGGGTGGTCGACTCATGCTTGATCGGCGGCAACCATTTCTTGATATCGTTGCGGATGCCGGCCTGGATCAGCCCATAGCCACCGTCGATCTTCATCGAGCGGTAGAAGCCGATGCCGTCATAACGCTTCAGATCGACATATTTCAGGAAATTGGCGGTGGTGACCGGCGCCCTTTCCTTCTCCAGTTCAAGCACGATAGGGCCTTCGCTGGTCTGGAGCGTGACGCGGACAGTGGCAGGCTTCGGCGTGGCGGCGGGCGCCGGCTGCGCCGTTGGGGCTGGTGAAGCCTGGGTCGCGGGCGGTTGCGCCAGCACGGGTGAAGCGGCGAGGCACAGCAGCGCCAGCGGTACGAATCGTCTCAACATCGGACGAGCTTAGCGCAAATGCGTGCACGAAACCTATCGGGCTTGACGGGTCCGGGCTGGCGGCATCTTATACCCTGGGGTCAATCGCCGGGGACTCGAACGCATGCATGTCGCGCCCGCACAGGATGCAGGGCCGGATTCCGCCGGCCTGCCGCGCCTGTTGCTGATCGATTGCTACGCGGAGATGCGCCGCACCGCCCGGGCGATGATCCGGGGCGAAGGCGATCTGTCGTTCCAGCCCACCGATCTCGCGCACGAGGCTGCGATCAGGCTGATGGGGCTCGATCGCATCGATGTGAACGGCCATGGCCATATGCTGGCGCTGTCCGCGCGGGTGATGCGCCAGACGCTGATCGACGAGATCCGCCGCGCCAAGGCGGCGAAGCGGCAGGCGCCGAACTCGCTCACCGAATGGCCCGGCGGCGGCCGCAAGCAGATTGAGCTCGATATCCTCGACGATGCGCTGCGCGCGCTCGCCGAAGTTTCCACCGAACATGCCGAGATCGTCGAGTTGCGCTTTTCGCTGGGCCTGACCGTCGAGGAGGCCGCCGCCGCCACGGGCATCACCACCCGCACGGTGAAGCGGCGCTGGCAGGCCGCGCGTGCCTGGCTGCAACGCTATCTGGAAACGGACGGGGCCGTTGCCCACGCTTGAAGCCAGACGCCGGGCGCTGCTCCTGTTCGAGCAGTTGCTCGACCTTCCCCCCGGTGCGCCGCAACGCGCGACATTGTTCGCCGGCGCCTCGCCGGAGATCCTGGCCGAGGTCGCGGCGCTCGAAGCCGCCGACGCGCGCGGCGCCGAAAGCTTCGCCACCGCCTTCGATGCCGATGCGCCGGTCTTTCCCGGAGAGCGGCCCGAACGTGTCGGCGCCTATCGCCTGGACGCGCTGATCGGCGAAGGCGGCATGGGCGAGGTGTGGCGCGGCATCCGCGACGACGGGCTGTTCGAGCATCGCGTCGCGATCAAGCTGATCCGCCCCGGCATCGTCTCCGCCGCCGCCGAGGCCCGCTTCGCCGACGAGCGCCGGCTGCTCGCGCGGCTCGACCATCCCGGGGTCGCGCGCATTATCGACGGCGGCGTCAGCGAGGGCGGCTGGCCCTATCTGATCACCGAACTCGTCGAAGGCGACGCGATCGACCGGCATTGCGCGGCGCATGATTGCGATCTGCGCACGCGGATCACGCTGGTGCGCGACGCCGCGCGCGCGATCGAGGCCGCGCACGGCCAGTTGATCGTCCATGCCGACATCAAGCCGGGCAACCTGCTCGTCACCCACCGGAACATGGTGAAGCTGCTCGATTTCGGCATCGCGCGACTGATCGGCGAGGCGGGTGACGCCGGCCCCGCCCTCCAACCGATGACACGGGCCTATGCCAGCCCCGAGCGCGCGGCCGGCGCGCTGCCCGATGTCGCCGACGACATCTATGCGCTGGGGCTGGTGCTGCGCGATCTTGTCGCGGATCGCCCGCAGGATCCGGGTGCGACGGCGATCGTCGCCCGCGCCACCGAACAGGCTGCGGCGGATCGTTATCGCACCATGGAGGCGATGGGCGCCGACCTCGATCGCTGGCTCGCCGATCTGCCGGTGCGCGCGCATCCCCGTTCGTTCCGCTATCGGCTGAACCGTTTCACGCGCCGCCATCGCTTCGGCGTCGCGGCGAGCGCCATCGCGCTGCTCGCCATTCTTGGCGGCACGGCATTCGGCGTGATCGGCCATGTCCGTGCCGAGCGTGCACGCACGGCCGAGGCGCAGCGCATAGCGGATCTGCGCTCCGTATCGCATTATCTGCTGTTCGACCTGCAGGCCGAGATGGCGCGCCAGCCCAATTCGCTGCGGCTGCGGACGCGGATCGCAGAACGGCTCCAGGTCTATCTCGATCGCATGGCCGCCGATCCGCGCGCCACGCCAGCCACCCGCATCGAAGCCGCCGAGGGACTGATCCGGCTGGCCGATCAGCAGGGCGATCCGGGCCAGGCCAATCTCGGCCAGCCGGCCCATGCCCGCCGCAATCTGGAGCGCGCGGCGAACCTTGCCCAGGGCCTGCCGGGAGCCGACGCGGCGCTGGTCCGCGCGCGGATCGCGATCGCATTGGCCAGGCAGATCACAATCTACGACCATGCGCTCGTCCGCGCCGACGCGCTAATGACCGCCGCCAGCCGGGATATCGACGCGTCCGGAGCCGTGGGGGCGGGACTGCGCGCCATATACCAGACCGAACTCGCCACCCTGCGCGCCTGGCAGAATCGCTATGACGAGGCGATCGCCGCCGCACGCGTGGCGATGCGGCAGCCCCTGCCCGCCGATCCGCGCGAGGCGGCGCTGCTCTCGTCGCGCATGGCGGACATTCTTGGCGAGAGCATCTTCTATCGCGGTGACCATCCCGGCGCGGTCGCCCCCTATCGCCAGCAGCTCGCGATCCTGACCGACGCACGCGCGCGCTGGCCCGACGACGCCAAGATCCGCCGCAATTTCGCGCGCGCCACCTGGGCGCTCGGCACCACGCTGATCGATATCGACCGCGCCGCCGAAGCGCTGCCGATGCTCGAACAGGGGCTGGCCGAAATCCGGGCCCTGATCGCACAGGATCGCGACAATGCCGATGCGCGGCGCATGCTGCGGATCCAGGAAATCGCCTATACCCAGGCATTGGGACGAACCGGCCGCGCGGACGATGCGATCACGCTGCTGAAGGGGAATGTCGAAACGCGCCGCAAATACTGGCTCGCCCAACCCGGAGAGGCGATGCGGCTGCGCGACTATGCCATCGCCATCGCCGCGCTCGGCGATCTCCAAGCTGAACATGGCCACGCCGCCGAAGCCTGCCAAACCTATGACCAGGCTGACCTCATGTTCGGCCGGTTGAAGCGCGACGGCAAGTTCATCGATATCGACCGCGACTATTCCGAACGCCTGTTGCGCGAGGCCCGCACAAGATATTGCCCGACGATCTGAAGAAATTTCTCACCGGCCCTGTCCCCCTTTCCCCACCGTTTGCGCCTTCATGAGGGAGCAGGGGGATTCCCCTGCTCGCAGCATGGGGAGAGTGACGTGGCGGACAGCATCTCGAACGCGAAGGTCTTGCGGGCCAGCCTCCGGCGCCATCGCAGCCGGCTCTGCCTCGGCACCGCGCTCACCCTGGCTTCACTTACGGTCGCCGGCCCCGCCCTCGCCGCCTCGCCAGCGGACGGATGCACGCCCACCAACACGCCCGTCAACGGCCAGACCGTCACCTGCACCGGCGCCGTCACCACCGGCGTGATCGCGGAGACGAGCACGGGCGTGACCGTCAACGTGCTGCCCGACGCGACGATCATCCCGCCCAGCGGCCCGGCGATCTGGCTGGGCGGCGGAGCGGAGCTCAACCTGGGCGTGCGCAGCATCACCGGCAACGAAGGTATCGACAGCTATGCCGTGCTGCTCGGCAATGGCGCGACGGTGACGCTGGACGGGACGATCCGGGGGCGCGGCGGCATCACCGGCCCCACCCAGGCCTCGGGCTCCACCGGGCTTTCCGGCGCCTACATCACCCTCAATGCCGGCAGCCAGATCATCACCAACGGATCGGCGCTCAATGCCGCGATCGACGGGCGCGCGGGCGGCAACACCTATCTGGTCAACGGCGTGATCCGCGCGACGGGCACGAGCGGCCAGGGCATCCGCCCGGGCAATGGCGACATCATCACGATCGACACCACGGGCTCGATCACCACCCTGTCGGGCGACACGTCCAACCCGATCGATGGCTTCGGCAAGGCCGGCGTCACCGTCCTCACCGGCGTCGGGTCGCTCATCGAACTGCACGGCATCGGCAAGGGCATCGAGCTTGGCGGCAACGCCGATGTGACCGTCGCGGGTACGATCCGGTCCTATGGCGATGCCGCGACCAGCAATTCGTCGGGCGGCGGCGGGATCGGCGTGGGCGCGAACTCGACGGTGCGGCTGTTGGGCGGCGCCCAGATCGTCACCGGCAATAGCGGCGGCACCGGCAATGGCGGCGCGGGCGGCACCGGCATCATCACCTTCGTTTCCGGCGCACCATCCAACAGCGAGGTGATCGTTGACGGCCTGATCGACACGCAGCGCGGGCAAGGCATTTTCGGTGGCATCGGCGATACGCTGACGGTGGGCGCGACCGGCCGGATCACGACGCGCGGCACCGCCCGCGCGCTGTTCTACAACACCCAGACATCGGTGGGGAACGGTTCGCTGACGATCGATATCGGCGGCAATGTCGAGCAGCTCGGCACCGCGAACGCGCTCTTCATCTCCGCCAGCCGCGCACAGGGCGAGACGGTGGAGACGCCGGTCACCGCCAATGTCACGATCCGCGAGGGCGGCCGGCTGCATGCCGCCGCCAATGTCGCCTATGCGCAGGACGACGGCGCCGGCACCTTTCCCGAGGTGATCGACAACCTGGTGGTGGCTGGCACGGTCTCGCGCGGGGGCGTCGGCGTCGCCATCCATCTGAACGACGGTGCCGACCGCGTCACTTTCCTGCCGACTTACACGCTGATCGGCGATGTCGATGGCGGCACCGATCCGGCATCGGCGGTCGAGATCGACACCTTCGCGCTGGACGGCGGCCAGGGCACCACCGCCACCTTCGATTTCGCAGCCACGCAGATCCGCAATTTCGAGGCGGGCGAGAAACTGGGTGCCGGCACCTGGACGCTCAGCGGCGACAGCAGCGGCCTGAATGGCATCTTCGCGGTGAAGCAGGGCCGGCTGACCGTGAACGGCGTGATGACCGGCACCGGCGTCGACGTCGCGAGCGGCGCGACACTGGCTGGCGGCGGCGCGCTGAGCGGCGCGGGCAATATCGCCAATGGCGGCATCTTGCTGGGCAGCGCGGGCAGCGATCTGGGCTTCGGATCGCTCATCCTGAACCCGACATCGCAGATCAATGTAACGCTGGGCGCGCCGAGCAAGACCGCGCTGTTCAAGGTGGACGGCGCGCTGACGCTCGACGGGCAGCTCAACGTCACCAATGGCGGCGGCTTCGCGTTCGGCACCTATCGCCTGTTCGACCATGGCGGCGCACTGACCAACAACGGCCTGACCATCCAGACCCTGCCGCAGGGCTTCAATCCCGGCGACTGGGCGATCGGCACCGGCACCGCGGGCCAGGTGAACCTGATCGTCGCCGGCGGACCCGGCGAGCAATATTGGGACGGGCCGAACACGACCCCCGGCAATATCGCCAACGGCCAGGGCGGCAGCGGCATCTGGAACGCGTCCAGCACCAACTGGACCAACCAGGCCGGCAGCATCAACGCGCCATGGGCGCGGGGCATCGCGGTATTCGGGCCATGTCAGAACAATGACTGCGGCGCAGGCAATGGCGCCTATACCGTCACCGTCGATGCGGCCGGCGTTCTGGCGAGGGGGCTGCGCGTACTGGGCCTGCCGATGACGCTGGCGGGCGGGCCGGTCACGCTGGCGAACGATGCGCGGATCGATGTGATCCAATCGCAGAGCGGATCGGGATCGATCAGCACCGCCAGTTTCATCCATGCGACGGGCGATCTGACCAAGGCGGGCGCCGGATCCTTCCTGTCGACCGGGCAGACGCGGATCGATGGCGGGCTGACCGTCGAACAGGGCGTGATGTCGGCATCCGGCGCATCGGGCGCGATCACTGTCGGCGGCGCGGTCACCGTCGGCGGCACGGGAACCGACACCTTCCCGACGCGGCTGGTCGCGACAGCGGGCGCGAAGCTGACCAGCGCGGGCGGCTCCGTCGCCGGTGCGGCGAATTCGGCGAGCAGCATCTTCATCCAGTTCGGCGGCACCTGGGACGCGGGCGACAATGCGATCGACGTCGGCGCGTCGGGCAAGGGCGTGCTGCGCGTCTACAGCAATTTCATCAACGAGGTATCGGAGATCAAGGCGAGCGAGATCGTGCTCGGCCGCAATGCCGGCGGTAACGGCCTGCTGCAGATATGGGGCGACGACAGCAACGCCATCCTGACCATGGCGTCGATCCGCGGCGGCGTGGGCGGCGGCAGCGTCGAGTTCGACAATCAGAGCAGCACCTCCGCCTATGTCTTTTCCCCTCTGCTTGGCGGCAATCTCTCCACCAGCTTCCTGAGCGGCGTGACCACGCTCAGGGGCATCAACGACTATAGCGGCGCGACTTTGGTCAATGGCGGCAAGCTGTTCCTGGACGGGGCAACGCTGGCGAACACCGCCGTGACCGTGCAGCGCGGCACGCTGGGCGGCAACGGAACCTTCGGCGGCGCGGTCGGCTTCGCCGCCACCAATGGCATATTGCAGGGCAGCGCCGGGCAATTGCTCAACATGGGATCACTGGCGCTGGGCAGCGGCACCGCGATCAACGTGACGCTGGGCGCGCCGAGCACCAGCGCATTGTTCAACGTGACGGGCGCGCTGACGCTCGACGGCCTGCTCAACGTCACCAATGGCGGCGGCTTCGCGCTCGGCACCTATCGGCTGTTCGACTATGGTGGCGCGCTCACCAACAACGGCCTCACCATTCAGACGCTGCCCCAGGGCTTCAATCCCGGCGACTGGGCGATCGGCACCGGCACCACCGGCCAGGTGAACCTGATCGTCGCGGCGGGGCCGGGCGAGCAATATTGGGATGGCACCAATCTGAGCCCCGGCAATGTCGCCAACGGCCGGGGCGGCACCGCGACCTGGAATGCGAGCAGCACCAACTGGACCAACCAGGCCGGCAGCATCAACGCGCCCTGGGCCAGCGGCATCGCCGTGTTCGGGCCCTGCCCCAACAACGCCTGTGCTTTTGGATCGGGCACCAGCCCATCCTATACCGTTACCGTCGATGCGGCGGGTGTTTCCGCCAATGGGCTGCGAACCCTGAACGTACCGGTGACCCTGGCGGGCGGAACGATCACCCTGGCCGACGATGCGCGGATCGACGTCAATCAACCGACCTCCAGCGGAACGGCGACACTCAATGCCAACGGCGCCATCCACGCGACGGGCGATCTGATCAAGGGCGGCCTCGGCTCCTTCTTCTTCACCGGCCAGACGCAGGTGGATGGCGGACTGATCGTCGAGCAGGGCGTGATGATGGCGACCGACGCGACGACGGCGCTGAACGTCGCGGGCGCGATCACGGTGGGCGGCACGGGTACCGATGCCTTCCCGACGCGGCTGCTGGCGAGCGGCGGCGCGAAGATGACGAGCGCGGGCGGATCGGTGGGTGGCGCGGCCAACACGGCGGGCAGCATCTTCATCCAGCGTGGCGGCAGTTGGGATGCCGGCGCCAATACGATCGACGTCGGCGCATCGGGCGTCGGCGTGCTGCGCGTCTACAGCAGCCTGATCACCGCGATATCGGAGATCAAGGCGAGCGAGATCGTGCTCGGCCGCAACGCCGGGGGCAACGGCAAGCTCCAGATCTGGGGCGATGCCGGCAGCGGCATCGTGACGGCGGCAACGGTGCGCGGCGGCGTGGGCGGCGGCAGCGTCGAGTTCGACAATCGCAACACCACCAACCTTGCATTTGCGCCGCTGATGACGGGCAATCTTTCCACGGCGTTCCTGAGCGGCGTGACCACATTGCATGGCATCAACGACTATAGCGGCGCGACTTTGGTCAATGGCGGCAAGCTGTTCCTCGACGGCGCGAGCCTGACCAACAGCACCGTCACCGTGCAGCGCGGCACGCTGGGCGGCGCGGGCACCATCACCGGGGGGGTGAGCTTCGCCGCGGCCAACACCATCCTGCAAGGCAGCGCCGGGCAAGTGCTCAACATGGGATCGCTCACGCTTGGCAGCGGTACAGCGATCAACGTGACGCTGGGCGCACCGAGCACCAGCGCCTTGTTCAACGTGACCGGCGCACTGACGCTGGACGGTCTGCTCAACGTCACCGATGGCGGCGGCTTCACCTATGGCGCCTATCGCCTGTTCGACCATGGCGGCGCGCTCACCAATAACGGCCTCACCATCCAGACACTGCCGACCGGCTTCAATCCCGGCGACTGGACGATCGATACCGCGACCGCCGGGCAGGTGACGCTGAACGTGATTCAGGCCGGGGGCGATCAATATTGGGACGGCGCCAACATGGCGCCGGGCGGCGTGGCGAATGGTCACGGCGGATCGGGCATCTGGAACGCCGCCAACACCAACTGGACCAATCAGGCGAACACGATCAACGCGCCCTGGGCCGGGCAGAATGCGGTGTTCGCGGCGGCGGGCGCATCGACTGTCACGATCGAGGGTGCGCAGGCCGTCACCGGCATGCGCTTCCTGAGTGGCGGCAATTACAGCCTGGTCGCGGGCGCGTCCGGCGGATTGACGATCGGCGGCGCGACGCAGGTGATGCTCGACCAGCAGGGCGCCGACGTCACGACCGTTCGCATCGCCGCGCCGGTCGCGGGAAGCGGCGGGTTGACCAAAAGCGGCGCTGGCACGCTGATCCTGTCGGGCGCCAGCACCCATGGCGGAACCACGATGGTGCAGGCCGGCACGCTGCTGATCGACGGATCGATCGCCGGCGCGCTGATCGCGAACGCCGGCCGCGTCGGCGGCAGCGGGTCGATCGGCGGCAATGCCACGATCGGCAATGGCGCGACCCTGCTCGGCCGCAGCGGCGCGCAACTCGATTTCGGCGCATCACTCACGCTTGGAGCCGCCAGCATCGTCGATGTCACGCTCGGCACTCCGGGCAGCACCACGCTGTTCGAGGTGAGCGGCAACCTGACGCTCGACGGTGCGCTCAACGTGACGGCGGGTACGGGCTTTGGCCTCGGCAGCTATCGCCTGTTCGATTATGGCGGCGCACTCACCGACAACGGCCTGGTGATCGCCAATGTGCCGATGGGCTATAACCCCGGCGACTGGGGCATCTACACCGCCAATGCCGGGCAGATCGACCTGATCGTCGCGCAGGCGGCGGGCGAGCAATATTGGGATGGCGCGAACATGGCGCCGGGCGGCGTGGCGAACGGTCGCGGCGGATCTGGCGTCTGGAACGCGGCCAACACCAACTGGACCAATCAGGCAAACACGATCAATGCGCCCTGGGCCGGACAAAAGGCGGTGTTCGCCGCGGCCGGCGCGTCGACGGTGACGATCCAGGGGAACCAGATGGTGACCGGCCTGCGCTTCTTGAGTGGCGCGGACTACAGCCTGGTGGCGGGCACCGGTGGCGGACTGACGCTTTCGGGCGCCGCGCAGGTCGCGCTCGATCAGCAGGGCACGGACAGCACGATCGCGCGGATCGCCGCACCGATCACCGGCAGCGGCGGGCTGGTGAAGAGCGGCGCGGGCACGCTGATCCTGAGCGGGACGAACGACTATTCAGGCGGCACCACGATCAATGCGGGCACCCTGCGGATCGGCGGCGGCGGTACAGGCGGCAGCGTGACGGGCGATATCGTCAACCAGGGCGTGCTCATCTTCGATCGCAGCGACGCCTTCGGCTTTGGCGGCGCGATCAGCGGCACGGGCAGCCTGGCGAAGGCAGGTGCGGGCACGATGACGCTGACCGGCGCGGCGACGCATGGCGGCGGCACCACCGTCTCGGCAGGTGCGCTGCGGATCGGTGCGGGCGGCAGCCTGGGCGGCGCGACGACGGTTTCGGCGGGGGCGACGCTCGCCTTCGACCGTAACGACGCAGTCGGGCATGGTGGCACGATCGGCGGCGCGGGCAATCTGGTGAAGGCCGGCACCGGCACGCTGGTGCTCAGCGGCAATTCGGGCAGCTTCACGGGCAGCACGGCGGTGCAGGCCGGTACACTCGACCTGACGGGCACGCTTGGCGGCGGCCTCTCGGTCTCCTCCGGCGCGACGCTGACCGGCACGGGCACTGCCTCCGGCGCGGTCTCGATCGCTTCGGGTGCCACGCTTTCGGGCCACAGCGGCACGACGCTTTCGATGGGGTCGCTCTCCCTGGCGGACGGCGCGATCATCAACGCCACGCTCGGTGCGCCGGGCGGCAACGAGCTGTTCGCGGTGGCGGGCAATCTGGTGCTCGACGGTACGCTCAACGTCTCGGACGCCGGTGGCTATGGCCTGGGCGTCTATCGCCTGTTCGATTATGGCGGCGCGCTCACCGACAATGGCCTCGCGATCGGCCAGCGTCCTTTGGCCGACAGCACCGTCAGCACGGTGCAGACCGGCCAGGCGGGTCAGGTCAATCTGGTGGTCGAGGTGAAGACCGGTCCTGATTTCGTGCAGTTCTGGAACGGCACCACGACCAGCCCGACGGGCAGCGTCGTCGGCGGCAGCGGCATCTGGACGGCGGGGCCGCTCACCAACTGGACCAATCCCAATGGCAGCGCCAGCTATGGCTGGAACGGCGGCTTCGCGGTGTTCCAGGGCGCGGCGGGCGTGGTCACCGCGGAAGCCGGCGTTTCGTCGCAAGGCATGCAGTTCGCGGTGGACGGCTATCGCCTGGCCGGCGCGCCGGTGACCTTGGCGGCATCGGGCATGACTGTGGTGCGTGTGGGCGACGGCAGCTTGGGCGGCGCAGCCTGGCGCGCGACCGTCTCCGCCGCGCTGACGGGCACGAGCGGACTGGAGAAACAGGATCTCGGAACGCTGATCCTGACCGGCGCCAACGACTATGCCGGCGGCACGCACATCGCGGCGGGCACGCTCCAGATCGGCGATGGCGGCACCACGGGTGGCGTGACGGGCAATATCGCCAATGACGGCACGCTGGTCTTCAATCGTTCCGACACCATCGATTTCGGCGGCGCGATCTCCGGCGGCGGAAATCTGGTGAAGACGGGCGCGGGCACGCTGCGGCTGACCGGCGCGAGCACATACACCGGCGCGACCCAGGTCAATGCGGGCACGCTGAACGTCAACGGATCGATCGCGGCTTCGGCGGTGACGCTGGCGAGCGGCGCAACCCTGGCGGGCAGCGGCACGGTCGGCACAACGACCGTCGCGGGCACGATCGCGCCGGGCAACAGCGCGGGCACGCTGACCATCGCCGGCAATTATACCCAGCTTGCCGGATCGACCTATGCCTATGAACCCGGCGACCTGATCCGCGTGACCGGCGCCGCCGTCATCCAGGGCGGCCGCGTCCAGGCCGCCAATGTGACGGGCGCCACTTATCGGCTGGGTGATCGCAGCACGATCCTGACCGCTCAGGGCGGGCGCAGCGGCGCCGGTTATGCCGGTGTCGATCTGGCGTCCCCGCTCGGCCAGCCCTTCCTCACGCTCGGCCTCACCTACGACGCCAACAGCGTCTATCTGCAAGCGATCCGCAACGGCGTCAGCTTCGAAAGCACGGGGCTGACCTTCAACCAGCGCGCGGCGGCGCGCGGGATCGACGGGCTGACCGCCGCGAGCCCGCTCTACACCGCCATGGCCAATGTCGCCGACCTTGCGACCGCGCGGACCGGCTTCGACGCCGCATCCGGCGAGATCCATGCTTCATTGAAGGGCATGCTGCTTGACGATGGCCGCCATGTCCGCGACGCCATTCAGGGCCGGCTCGCCCAGACGGCGGGCGAGGACGGTGCGGGGCTGTGGGCGCAGGCGGTGGGATCCTGGGGCGATTGGGACAGCGACGGCAATGCCGCCAGGCTCGACCGCTCGATCATGGGGCTGCTGCTGGGCGTCGATACCGATCTGGGCGGTGGCTGGCGCGGCGGCGTGACAGGCGGATACAGCCGGTCGAAAGCCGATGCGACGGCCCGCGCTTCGCATGCCGAGGCGGACAGCGTTCATGCCGGCGCTTATATCGGCGGGCGCTGGGGCGGAACCAGCGTCCAGGCGGGCGCGGCGCTTGCCTGGCACAACGTCTCGACACGGCGCGGCATCGGCTTCACCGGCTTCACCGAGACGGCAGGCGCCGATTATGACGCGCGCGGGCTACAGCTCTTCGCCGAGGCCGGACACCGTATCGCGTTGGGTGATGCCGGAATCGAACCCTTTGCCGGCCTGGCCTATGCCCGGCTGCGCACATCCGCCTTCACCGAGGTGGGCGGCGCGGCGGCATTAAGCGCCGGTCGCCAGACCGAAAGCGCGAGCTGGTCGACCTTGGGCGTGCGTGGCGACGCACCGCTGGGCGACGGCGCGGCGCTCTACGGTTCGGTCGGCTGGCGCCATGCGCTGAGCGGGCGTCTGCCCGCCGCCGACCTGTCCTTCGCCGGCGGCGCGGCGTTCACCGTGCTCGGCACCCCGCTCGACAAGGATGCGGCGCTGATCACCGCAGGCGCCCGCTTTACGCTGGGCAAGGGCGCGACGGCCGGCATCGGCTATGCCGGCGCGATCGGCTCGGCCGCGAGCGACCATGGCGTGCGGGCGATAGTGTCGTTCCGGTTCTGAGGCCGAGGCGAGGTTGCGCGGGCAGGTGTCGGCACCACCGACGGCGAGGCCGCGCGCAACCGCCTGGCGGACCGCCAGCCTCAGTGCAGCCGCGGCGGCACCTCGTCCGGCCGCAGCGTCAGCACGCGCACGCCGTCGCGCGTCACGGCCACGCTATGTTCGAACTGCGCCGAAAGCTTGCCGTCCACCGTCGTCACCGTCCAGCCGTCATCCCCGGTGCGGACGGTGCGGCGCCCCTGGTTGAGCATCGGCTCGATCGTGAAGACCATGCCCTCGCGGATGCGCATGCCCGTACCCGGGCGGCCGAAATGGAGGATCTGCGGTTCCTCGTGCATTTCGCGGCCGATGCCGTGGCCGCAATAGTCGCGCACCACCGAATAGCCGTGGCGCTTGGCATGACGTTCGATGGCATGGCCGATATCGCCGAGCGTGGCGCCGGGGCGGACCGCGCCGATGCCCTTCCACATCGCCTCATAGGTGACGCGCACCAGCCGCCGGGCGGCGGGGGCGACATCGCCGATCATGTAGGTCTTGCTGGAATCGGCAATATAGCCGTTCTTTTCGAGCGTGATGTCCAGATTGACGATATCGCCTTCGTGCAGCCGTTCATCCTCGGACGGCACCCCGTGGCAGACCACCGCGTTGCGCGAGCAGTTGAGCACATAGGCATAGCCATATTGGCCCTTGCTGGCGGGGCGCGCCTGGAGCCGGCGGACGATGAAATCCTCGACCAGATCGTTCACCGCCATCGTCGACATGCCCGCGAGCACGATACCGTCGAGATGCGTGAAGACCGAGGCGAGCAGCCGGCCGGATTCGGCGAGCAGCGCGATCTCCCCTGGCGACTTGGTCATGTCTCGGCGGGCTCAGGCCGTTCGGCGTCGACGCCCGCCTGACGGAGCGCGCGCGCGACGATCTCCGGAAACGTGCTGTCGGGATTGAGCTCGCACAGCATGCCTACCCTGATCCAGAACGCCGCCTGGGCGTTGATCGAGCGGCACGAAACCTTGCTGGCGCGGCGGAGCTGTTCGTGCAGCTCGTCGTCGATATTCACGATGCCCATATGCGGCGTCTATACGAATGATATACGAATCATATATGCTTCATATTGGCCGCGTCGCGCGATGGCAAGCCAGCATCGTCAGCGCCATTCGGACACGCACCAGTCTCCGGCCCCCCGCTTTTGCAGCGTGACGGCCATTTTTTCCCGGTTGGCGCCGGTGACGCCCCTTCCGAACGGAAAAGCCGCGAATGAACATCGCGCCGAGGCCCCGCCGACCTGAACATGGCAGTTCAGTTCGACGATATCCGTTGGCTCGAAGAACATGCAGGCCCCGGAATCGTCGCAGACAGGCGGCGCACACCGTTTGGATACGGTCACTGCCGCCCTGACCAGGTCGAGATCTTCGGCGCCGCTTGTCAGGTCCGGGCGATGCGGAGCCGAGGGCTCTTCCGAACAGGATGCCAGCAACAGAAGGGGGAGAACAAGCCGGCGCATGGCTGCATGCCTATCCAGGATGAATGGGCGTCGCAACGGACACTTCCCGGCGCGATCAGTCGCGGATGCGGACGATCACCTTGCCCTTGGCGTGGCCGGATTCGAGATGGGCGAAGGCCTGATCGACCTGCGCGAACGGAAAGACGCGGTCGATCACCGGTTCCAGCCGACCGGCATCCACCAGCCGCGCGAGTTCGGCGAGTTCGTCTCCGCTCGGGTGCATGAACAGATACCGATAGGTGACGCCGTTCCGGGCGGCCTGCGCGCGCAGCCGGTAGCTGACGATCCAGAACAAGGCGGCAAGCGCCGGACCTCGGCCCAGATCCCTCCGCGCCGTCAGCGGTTCCGGCATGCCCGCCACCGACACCACCGTGCCGCCGCGCTTCACCACGCCGAAGCATTTCTCCAACGTTTCGCCACCAAGCAGATCGAATGCGCCGTCCATGTCGCGGACATGATCCTCGAAGCGCTGCGCCGTATAGTCGATCACCACATCGGCGCCGAGCCGTTCGACCAGCGCCCGGCCGCGCGGCGAAGCGGTGGTCGTCACCTCCGCGCCCAGCCATTTCGCGATCTGGATGGCGAAGGTGCCGACGCCGCCGGCCCCTCCCGGAATGAACACCCGGCTGCCCGGCGCCAGCCTCAATTCGTCGCGCAGCGCCTGAAGCGCGGTGAGGCCGGCGAGCGGGATGCCCGCCGCCGCCTCGAAATCGAGCGTGGCGGGCATGATGGCGAGCACGTCCTGCGGCACGACCGCATATTCGGCGAGCGCGCCCATGGCCCCTTTCGGCATGCGCGCGAAGACGCGATCCCCCACCGCGAAACCGGTGACGCCCGCGCCGCACGCCTCGACGATGCCGGCCAGCTCATTGCCCATCACCGCAGGCAGGCGATAGCGCTGGACGGGTTTGAGCACGCCCTGTCGCGTCTTGAAATCGACGGGGTTGAGGCCGGCGGCGCAGACCCGCACCAGCAGTTCGCCCGGCCCCGCGTCCGGACACGGCACCTCCCGCGATTCCATCGCGTCCGGTCCGCCATATCGGGTGAGAAGCAAGGCGCGCATGACCACGAATATGCCGGAAAGATCGCAGCCTCGATACCCGTGCGCTGAAAATCCCGCGACTAAGCGGCGTGCGTCGGGCGCACCTTCGCCGCGACCGGCAGGTTTACGTCCACGCTGGACGCGAGCGGCACCAGCGGCCGCCGATCATGCCCCTTGCCCGATCCGTCCGAGCATGCCGCCACGCCGATGGCGATGGCCAGTCCAATCGCAATACGCATCATGGCTCCTTCCCGCGCGGCCCTATTCCCGAACGGTCCAAGATGCAAAGTTTCAGATCGCCCCGCGACGATTTCAGCCGCTTTGAAGCGGGCGGTGTCAATCGCCGCCCTTGCCCGCCCGCCGTGCCGCCATGTCCTGGCGGACGGTATCGACCACCTGACGCGTCGCATCGATCACGGCGTCGGGCCGGTCGATCTGGACATAGTGGTTGGCGTCGGTCAGCACCCGGTGCCAGCTTCGCGTCGACCAGGATGCCTGATCGTCGTGCAATGCCTTGAGTTCCGCCTGGAAACGCACGCCCTGTTGCGGGTTCAGCTTCATTTCCTTCAGGATCTCCGGCGAATAGGGCGCAATGCCGGTCAGCACGAACAGCGGCCGGCTGCCCAGATTCCGCACAGCGCCGGCGCGCGCCATCGTCCGGTCGAACCCTTCGAGTTCGGCGATCGCGCCGACGACCGAGCGATGCGACAATGCGGTGGTCTCCGCGACGATCGCCGGTGGCCCCTTGGGCGGTTCCTTGCCGCCCACCGCCAGCCGCACCGCGCCTATCCACGACAAGGCCGCGATTGTCCTCATCGTCGGCACCATCGTGCGCGGATGCGTGTCCGCGCCGGTGACGCGGCGGAAACGCGCGATCTGATCGGGATGGGAGGTATCGACGAAGACCAGCCCGGCGACGCGGTCGCCGTGATCGTGCGTGAACGCCATCGCATACGGCCCGCCGATCGAATGCGCGACCAGCACCAGCGGGCCGGTGACGCCTGCGGCATTCAGCGTCGCCTGAAGATCACGCGAGATCGCGGCGGCATCCTGCGGCCCCGGCTTGGGATCGCTCCACAATATGCCGGCGCGATCATAGACGCAGGCGCGCGTGAACGACGCGATCGGATCGAACGCCTTGCTCCACGACAGCGACCCCGACAGCGTCAGCCCCGCTTCGAAGATCACGGTGGGCGATCCGCTGCCCCGGCAATCGATATGCATGCGCCGTCCGCCGATATCGACCAGCCGGCCGGTCGGCGGATAGGCGAATGCCGCCTGCCGCCGTTCGAAGGCCTCATAGCCGCTGGCGGCGACAACGATCGCCGCCGCCAGCCCCAGACCGCCAAGCCCGATGCGCTTCAGCCAAACGCGTGCCGTCATCAGAAACGCGTCTCGACCGCGAGGCCGACGGTGCGCGGCTGGACCGGCGTGACCAGGATATAGTTCGGCCGGCTGAGCGCATCGCGCGACAGCGAACGCGTGATCGCGCCATCGCTGTCCAGGAGGTTCCGGGCATAGACGCGCAGCGTCCAGCGTTCGTCGATGGTGAGCGCCGCGTTGAGGTCGAGCGCGCTATAGGCGTCCGCGACGACCGGATAGAGCAGCGGATTGGCGCTCGTCACGTCGGACAGGCGCCGCCCGGTATGGCGCAGGCCGGCACCGATCTGCATCTCCGCGTTATCAGCCGCGCTAAACCGATAATCGGCGGTGAGCGCGCCGCTGAACTTCGGGATCCGCGGCAACCGGTCGCCGTCTCTCCCGCCCAGGCTTGGCGGCGCGTCGGCCGTCAATTGCGCATCGGTATAGGCGCCGTTGGCGCCCAGGGTCAGCCCGTCGATCGGCCGCCAGGCGATCGTCGCCTCGAAGCCCTGGCTGCGCGCGGAGCCGGCATTGGCGAAACCGCTGGTGCCGCCCGCGAAATTGACGAGAAGCTGGATATCCTTCCAGTCCATGTAGAAGGCGGCGATGTCGAGCGTCACGCTGCGGTCGAACAGCAAGGATTTCAGGCCGATCTCGTAATTGACCAGCGAATCCGAATCCACCGTCGACGGCACGCCGGGCAGGACGACATTGGGGCCGCCGGGCCGGTAGCCGCTGGCGACACGCGCATAGAGCATCGTGTCGCGGTTCAAATGGAAACGCGGGCTGACACTGTAGGTGACGACGTTTTCCGCCGACGTTCCGGGCGTGTTCGCGGTCGGCACGATGGCGCCGCTGCTGATCTGGCGAAAGCTTTGCTCGTTGCGCGCCCAGCGCAGCCCGCCGGTCACATCGAACCGGTCGCTGAGCTTGTAGGTGGCGTTGCCGAAGACCGCATATTCGCGATATCTGGCGGGCAGGCTGGCGATCGCGAGCGGATTGAGGCCGGGAAGCGGATTGCCGCTCATGTCGAACGCCCCCAGCCGCTGCGCCTGCCCCGTCTTCTCATGGGTGAAGAAACCCCCGATCAGCCATTCGAAACGGTCGTTGGTGGGTGAGGTCAGCCGCACTTCCTGCGTGAATTTCTTCATGTCGAGGTCGAGCGTGAACGGCGCGAGACCGACCGGCGCGCCGAACAGCGGAAACAGCACGCCATAGGCGCGGCTGGTATCGCGGACATGGCGGGTGCGCGTGCGGTTGTACGAACTGGCGGCGGTCAGCGCGGCGAAACCGAGATCGTAATCGATCGTCGCTGCGTAATAGTTCAGCGTCTTGCGGAAGCTCTCGGGCAGATAATTGTTGTTCGACAGCCCGTTACCGATGCGCTCCCCGGTCACCAGATCCTCGACGACATTCGCATTTCCGTCGGCGTCGATCGTCTGCCACAGCCCAGACAGCTTCACCGAGAGAGCGTCGGTCGGTTTCCACAACAGGCTGACGCGTCCACCGCGCTGTTCATAGCTATTTTCATCGCGCTTGCCGGTGGTGAGGCTGTCGACATAGCCCGGCGCCTTGCGATAGGCGTAGCTCGCGGTCAGGCCCAGCCGATCCTGGACGATCGGCAGATTGACCATCGCCTGCCCCGCATAGCCGGCATGGCCCGCGCCCCGGATGCCGAACACTTCCCCGCCGGCCTTGCCCGAAACATCGTCGAGCCGTGGCGAGACCGTGACATATTTGAGCAGCCCGCCGATCGAGCTGGCGCCGTAAAGCGTCCCCTGCGGCCCGCGCAGCACCTCGATCCGCTCGATATCATAGGGCAGCAGGTCGAGCGTGAAGCCGGCACTGCGCGCATAGATCGAGCTGGCGCCGACGGGCGCATCGTCGAGATAGGTGCCGACCGTCGTGCTTTCCCCGATCGGCGCGATACCGCGCAGCGACACCGTCGCCTGGCCCGGCGTGCCCGTGCTGTCGATCTGGAGGCCGGGAATATAGGGCCCGACATCGGTCAACTGTCCCGCGCCGAACTGTTCCATCTGCCGCCCGCCGACGACGCTGATCGAGATCGGCACGGTGCGCTGCTTCTCGCTGCGCTTCTGCGCGGTCACGACGATCTCGGCATCGCTTTCCGCTTCGGCATCGACGCCGGTTTCCTCCGAGATGCGGGTGGCCGACGTCGCGCGGATCAGGATCGTGCCGTCGGCGTTGACGCTGACGGCCAGGCCCGATCGCGCGATCAGCCGGCTGACCGCATCGCGCGCGGTGAAGCTGCCCTTCAGCCGTGCCGCCGTCTGCCCCGCCACCGTCGCCGGCGCGAAGATGATGTTGGCGCCGGACCGGCGCGAAACCGCCTTCAACGATGCTTCGAGCGATTGCGCGGGCAGATCGAAATCGATCGCCTGGGCATGGACCGTCACGGGCGCCAATGCCGCGATCGCCGCCGCCGCCATCATCGTATCGCGCAAACCCCGGTGCCCCATTCCATCCCCCGTCTTCATGACGCCGGCCGTTCGCCAGCACGCCATAGACGCGCGTCCCCCTGGAACACCCCACCTGCTTTTTTTCAGCGTGGCTTGCCGAGACGCGGCCCCTGGGGAGAGGCGGTCAGCGCCAGTCCGTAAATGTCCGAAACCGCACGGGCGAACTGCGCGCTGTCGGTAGCGCGGAACGCGCCGCTGATCCGCAATTGCGCCACGGCGGGATCGTCGATCGCGATCGGATGATCGGCATAGCGGTTCATTTCCGCCACCGCATCGCCCAGCGGTGTATCACCGAACACCACTTGCCCCGCTCGCCAGGCGCGCGCGGTCTGGAGATTGACGGCCTGAAGCATCGGCCGCGCACCGGGCGTCGCCAGCCGCAGCCGCTGGCCCGGAGTCATCTCGATCTCGGCGGGCGCGATGCCGGCCCTGGACGGCTCGACCACGCGAACCTTGCCTTCGGCCAAAGTCACCGACAGGCCGCCATCGACGAAGCGGACGTCGAAAACGGTGCCCACCGCCACGACGCGGGTGCCGCCGGCCTCGACGATGAAGGGCCTCAGCGAATCCTTCGCGACCTCGAACGACGCCTCGCCGCGATCGAGCCGGACGAGGCGGCGATCCGCGTCGAACGCGGTGGTCAGCGCCGTCGCGGTGTTGAGCGTCACCACCGACCCGTCGGCCAGGCGCAGCGATCGCTGTTCCCCCACCGCGGTCGTGATCGGCGCCGGACGCTGCGCATACCAGCCGCCGATACCGATCGCGACCGCCAGACTGGCGGCAAGCGCGAGCAGCAGCGGCCGCCTTGATCCACGCGCGGGCGGCTCGCTCACCGCCCTGGCGCCGCCCGCCAGATCCCAGGTCTCGCTCGTCATTTCGAACGCCGCGCGATTGGCCGCGCTGGCATCGAGCCAGGCGCGAAAATCGCGCTCCACCTCCGGCCCGCGCATATCGGACTGAAGGCGCGCGACCCAGACCGAGGCCTCGACGATCTTCTCCTCGTCCACCGGTTCAGGCCTCGCGGTCAATGCGGTTCACTTTCATCGTCAGCTTCGCCACGGCGCGCGCCATCGCTTTTTCCACCGCGCTCGACGAGATGCCGAACGCCGCCGCCGCCTGGCTATAGGTCAGCCCGTCGACGCGCACCGCGATGAAGATCTCGCGCGTGCGTTCGGGCAGGTCCGCGATCGCGGCCTCCACCAGGCGCAGCCGCTCGCGCATCGCCAGCACCTCGTCCTGCGGCGGCGAAGCAGGATGGAGCAGGTCGAGCACCGCGCGGTCGGCATGCGCGGTCGTGCGCACGCGCTGGTGGCGGCCGAGCGAGGCCGAAAGATTGAGCGCGGTCCGCCACAGGAAACGCTCGCGATCGACGATCGGCCGCTCGGGCGGCTGCGCGGAGAGCCGCGTATAGGCTTCCTGCACGATATCCTCCGCATCGTCGCCGGCACGCGTCCGCGCGCGCAGATACTGCATCAATCTCGCCCTGAAGCCGTGATCGGCCATGCGCCCCTCCTCTCGCGCGCGAGGATCGCGCATCGCGGCGGCGGCGCAAGTGGTTTCGGTTCAGTTCGCCCGCCACGCCCTGCTGGCGGCCAGCCGCTCGGCCAGGAAATCGACGAAGACGCGCACACGCGCCGGCGTATTCGCGCCGCCGACAAAGACCGCATGGATATCCTCGCGGTCGCCGGGATTATAGGGCTCGAGCAGCGCCACCAGCCGCCCCGCCGCGATATCGTCGACGACATGGAAACTGCCGACGCGCGCGATGCCGACGCCCTGGCGCGAGAGCTGGACCAGGGTTTCGCCGTTGTTCGCCTCGATATTGCCCTTGACGCCCAGCGCATAATCGCGGCCGTCGCGACGGAAGGGCCAGACCGGTTCCGCCCGGCGGAAATTGAAGTTCAGGCAATTGTGATCGAGCAGATCCTCCGGGACGTCCGGAGTGCCCATCCGCGCCAGATAATCGGGCGAGGCGACGATGGTGCGCCCGTTCTCCCCCAGCTTCCGCGCGGTCAACAGGCTGTCGGGCAACGGACCGAAGCGGATGGCGATGTCGGCGCGGCCGCCGGCGATGTCGACCAGCGTGTCGCCCAGGCTGATATCGACCAATATGTGCGGATAGAGCTGAACGAATTCCTCCAGCAGCGGCACGATCGACAGCCGCCCATGCGCGAGCGCCGCGCTCACCCGCAACCGGCCGCGCGGCGCCGCCTGTTCGGCGATCGCCTCCTCGGTTTCGGCCATGTCCGCCAGGATCCGCTGCGCCGCCAGATGATAGGCCTCCCCTTCCGGGGTCAGGATCATGCTGCGCGTGGTGCGCACGATCAGCCGGACACCGAGCCGCGCCTCGATCCGCGCGACGATGCGGCTCACCGCCGAGGGAGTCAGACCCAGCACCCGCCCCGCCGACGAGAAACTGCCTTCGCGGATCACCGCGACAAAGGCCTCCATCTCGCCCGAACGATCGATCATTTCGCGCGTCATTGTTGATTCCCACGCACAGATGCTTCGCCTGCGCCCCGTCTACCGGACCTTGCGGCAAAGCGCCATTTGGCGGGAATCAAAAATGAAAGGTGCGACCCATGAAGTTCAACCCGCCGCTGCTGGCGCTGGCCATTGGTGCATTCGGCATCGGCGTGACCGAGTTCGCGCCGATGGGGCTGCTGCCCGTGATCGCCACCGATCTGGGCGTCTCGATCCCGGCCGCCGGCCTGCTGGTCAGCGCCTATGCGCTGGGCGTGCTGATCGGCGCGCCGTTGATGACGCTGACCACCGGGCGCGTGCCGCGCCGCACATTGCTGATTTTCCTGATGGGGATCTTCACGGTCGGCAACCTGTTGTCGGCGCTGTCCGACGGCTATGCGATGCTGCTGGTCTCGCGCGTCGTCACCTCGTTCAATCATGGCGCATTTTTCGGCGTGGGATCACTGGTCGCGGCCAGCGTGGTGCCCGCCGACAAGCGCGCCGGCGCGGTCGCGGCGATGTTCATGGGCCTGACGATCGCCAATATCGCGGGCGTGCCGCTCGCCACCTGGGCGGGAGAGTTGATGGGCTGGCGCGCCGCCTTCTGGGGGATCACGCTGCTCGGCCTGGCGACGATGGCGGCGCTGCGCTTCGCGCTGCCCGATCTTGCCGCCGATCAGGGCACCGACATGCGCGCCGAACTGCGCGAACTCACGCGCGGCCCCGTGCTCGCGGCGCTGGCGCTCACCGTCATCGGATCGAGCGCGATGTTCACCGTCTTCACCTATATCGCGCCGATCCTGCAGGTAGAGGCGCATGCCTCGACGGCGTTCGTTACCGCGATGCTCGTGCTCTATGGCCTGGGCCTGACCGTCGGCAACTGGCTGGGCGGCCGCTATGCCGATCGCTCGGTCGACGGCACGCTGATCGCGGCGCTCGGCGCGCTGGTGCTGCTGCTGATCCTGTTCGCGGGCGCGATGCATTGGCCGGTCCCGGCGGCGGTGCTGATCTTCCTGTGGGGCGTCGCAAGCTTCGCGCTGGTTCCACCACTTCAGATGCGCGTGATGACGGAGGCGGCAAGCGCGCCCAATCTGGCTTCCGCCATGAATATCGGCGCCTTCAATCTCGGCAATGCGATCGGCGCCGCGCTGGGCGGCGGGGTGATCGGTGCCGGGCTCGGCTATCCGGCGGTGTCGCTCGCCGGTGCGGCGATGGCGGGTGCCGGGCTCGCGCTCGTCATCGCCCTGCGCCGCAAACCACACGCCGCCCAACTCGCCAACGCATGTCCATGATAAATCAATCCTGATCGAACCAGATATTTTCCATTTGGAGAAAGCACCCGGCCGTCCTACGCTTCGTGAAATATGATCCAATCGCGATGGACGGGGGACATGGGATGGACAGGGGCAAACTGACGGGCGACGTATCGCTTTTCTTGGTGCTGACCTTGGCGATCAGTTGCATCTTCTACGCGCTGATCCTGAGCGCCGGGCCGGTGCAGGGATTGCGCCTGTATATCACAGGACTGATGTGGGCGCCCGCGGTCGGCGCATTGCTCACCGTCCATATCCGCAAGCTCGACCTGGCATCGCTCGGCTGGGGCTGGGGCGAAAACCGGTGGAACCTGGCCGGCTACCTCATTCCGCTCGGCTATGCCGGGATCGCCTATCTCATCATCTGGCTGACCGGCCTTGGCGGCTTCGCCGACGCGAAGAATGTCGCGCAGTTCGCCGAGATGCTCGGCTGGAAGAATGCGGAACCGGCGATCGTCGTCATCGGCTATGTCCTGCTCGCGGCCACCGCAGGCTTCGTCACGTCGCTCGCGACCGGGCTGGGCGAAGAGATCGGCTGGCGCGGATTCCTGGCGCCGCGCATGGCGGCATTGACGGGTTTCACGCCCAGCGTGTTCATCGTCGGACTGATCTGGGGCGCCTGGCACATGCCGCTGCTGCTGTTCGGCGATTACAACCAGGGCACCGAATGGTGGGTCTCGGCGCCCTGCTTCATGGTGCTCGTCTTCAGCGTGAGCATGATCATGGCCTGGCTCCGCCTGCGTTCCGGCAGCCTGTGGCCCTGCGCGATCCTGCATGCCAGCCACAACCTGTTCATCCAGGGCGTCTTCACGCCGCTGACCGGCGAGCGCGGCACCGCCACTGCTTACGCGATCGATGAATTCGGCATCGTCGTACCGGCCGTGCTGATCGGCTTCGCGATCTGGTTCTGGCTGCGGCGCGGACAGGTCTCCCCACCCGCGATCACGACCTGATCGATGCGCCGGGATCACACCTGTTGCCCGATCGCAGGATTTACGGCCCGTCCGATTGCGCAAGCCATATCCAGATCATATGTAATGAACCGTTTGAAGCGACGGGTTCTGATCGAGAGACAATGATTCATTCCATGAAAATGCCGGCGGCCGCCAATGCGGGAAGCGCTCACATCAACAAGGCGGTTCGCGCATGAAGACCGATCAACCCACGCTCGGCACGCTGTTGCGCGGCCTTCGCACGCGCAACAGCTGGACGCTCAAGGAGATGAGCGATCACAGCGGCATCCCGATCTCGACGCTGTCCAAGGTCGAGCACGACCGGCTGACGCTCACCTATGACAAGCTTCTCCAGCTCAGCCAGCGGCTCAACATCCGGATGTCCGAACTGTTCGCGGAAACCGATCCCGCAACCGAGACGCAGGTGACCGCGCGACGCAGCATCGGCGAGATGGAAAGCGCGATCCGCGTCACCACGCCGAACTACGACTATCACTATCTCTGCACCGAACTGCGCCGCAAGCGCATGATCCCGCTGATCACGCGCATCCGCGCCAAATCGGCCGAGGAATTCGGCGAGCCCGTGCGCCATCCCGGCGAGGAATTCGTGTATGTCGTGAAGGGCCGCATCGTCGTCCACACCGAATTCTACGATCCGGTAACGCTGGGCGAAGGCGCGTCGATCTATCTCGATTCCAACATGGGCCATGCCTATGTCACCGCCGAGGGTTGCGAAGAGGCGATCGTTCTGGGCGTCTGTTCAAGCGCCGAGGACGGCCTGATGGACTCGCTGCTCAACCTGCATGGCGAGGACGCCGAGCTGGAGAATGTGCCGGCCTGAGCGCCGGCCCGCCCCTCACCGGTCCCGTTTGCGCCAGGCATTGGCGGCGATCGCGCCGCCGCCCTTGATCTCACGCATGGCGATCGTCGTCACGAAGCGTTCCACGCCGGGCAGGCGCCATAATTCGGTGCGCAGCAGCTCGTCCAGATCGCCCATGTCGCGCGCCAGCACCTGTAGCTGATAATCCGCGTCTCCAACCGTGGCATGGCACGCCATGACCATCGGGTGCGCGCGCACGGCATCCTCGAAGGCGAGATGGAGATCGAAGCGCACCATGACGCGCACGAACGCGGTGGTGCGCAGCCCCACGGCCGCGGGATCGACCGCGGCGTGATAGCCCCGGATTACCTTAGCCTCCTCCAGCGCCTGCACCCGTTTCCAGCATGGCGATTTCGATATGCCGACCGCGTCGGCCAGCGCCGCGAAGGACAATCGCGCGTCGCCCTCGAGCGCGCTCACAATCTCCCGGTCGATCCGGTCGAGCGGCGGGACAGCGGGTTCGGCTGACATCGGAAGGCGTCCTCATTCGAGTGCTGCCGGGAATGGATATCCAAGTCCGTATCGACTGGCAACCCGAGCAAGATCCGTATGATCGTTCTCTATTTATACATATCTGAGAAACGATTGTCGAAATCCGGTGATGCGAACCCCGCATATTGGGCACAATGTGCCACGCCCGAAATGTTAGGCTCGATGCATCAATACGGCCCTGCAAGGAGAGACAGGCGATGGACCGCGCTCATTATCACGCGCTGCTGGGAGCAACCGAGAAGCTCGACTACGAAATCTATATCTCGACCCACTCGCTGCTGTCCTGCCAGAAACCCTTCGACCAGCTCATCAATCATGACGAGCTCCAGTTCCAGATCGTCCATCAGGTCGAGGAACTTTGGATGAAGCTGATGGCGCACACGCTGCTGGAAGTGGACGACTATATGGTCGCCGGCAACGCGCATCGCGTCGCCAGCCTGCTCGGCCGCTGCCACCGCATCATGCGGTTGATGATTTCCCAGCTCGACCTGCTCGAAACCATGTCGCCCAAGGAATATCAGGAGATCCGCCTGCAGCTCGGCAATGGCAGCGGCCAGGAATCGCCGGGTTTCCGCGTGCTTCTCCAGATGATCCCGGAACTTTGGCGCAGCTTCGAGAAGCGCTATCTGATCGACGCCGGCCGCACCGTCCGCTCGATCTATGACGAGGAATATGCGCATGACGACGCGTATATCGTCGCGGAAGCGCTGATCGAGCTCGACGAACAGTTCGGCAAGTTCCGCTCCAGCCACATCTTCCTTATCCACCGCTCGATCGGCATGGGATCGGCCTCGCTCAAGGGCCGCTCGGTCGATCTGCTCCAGGCCGGCGCGCGCCACCGCTTCTTCCCGCAGCTCTGGGACGTGCGCGTCGCCATGACCGACGCCTGGGGCGGGCAATATGGCCGGGTGCGCGACAGCATCTCGGCGGCCGGGGAAGCGGCATGAGCGCGCATCGCGCGCTGTTCCTGGTCCCGGGCGAAGGCCCCTATCTGCTCAGCCATTCGGTCGGCTGCCTGCCGCGCGCCGCGCGCGCGCGGCTCGACGACGACATGCTGACGCCCTGGGCCGAGCTTGGGTCGGACGGCTGGGGCAACTGGCTGGGGGTGATCGATCGCTTCCGGGGCGCCGCCGCCGGGCTGATCGGCGCCGAACCCGAGGAGATTTGCCCGCAACCCACCGTATCCTCCGCGCTATTCAACCTGCTCTCCGGCCTCAAGCGCGAACCCGGCCGCGACATCCTGCTCGCGTCGGCGCACGCCTTCTCCTCGCTGGTGTTCGCCATGGAGCGGCTCCAGCGGCTGGGCTATCGCCTCGAGCTGCTGCCCGAGGATGTCGATCCGGGCGATCCGCAGAGCTGGATCGACGCGATTGACGAGCGCGTGGCGGCGGTGGTTCCAATGCATGTCCATTCGAACAGCGGCGTGGTTTCGCCGATCGTCGAGATCGCGACGGCGGCGCGGCGGCACGGCGTGTTCTCGATCGTCGATGCCGCGCAGTCGGTCGGCATCCTGCCGGTCACGCCGCGCGCCTGGGGCGTCGATGCCGTGCTCGGCACCTCGGTGAAATGGCTGTGCGGCGGCCCCGGCGCGCCCTTCCTGTGGGTCCGGCGCGAACTGGTGGCGGAGATAGAACCGATCGACGTGGGCTGGTTCTCACATGAGAACCCGTTCGCGTTCGACGTCCGCGACTTTCGCTATGCCGGCGATGCGCGGCGTTTCTGGGGCGGCACGCCCACGATCGCCCCATTCTCGCTGGCGACCACGGGCATCGAGACGATCGCCGCGATCGGTGTCGACACCGCGCTCGAATGGAACCGCACACTCATCGCCCATCTCGAGGTCGCGGCCGATCGTCGTTTCGACATGGCCAACCAGGGCGGCACATTGTGCCTGGCCGCCGAGGATATCGAGGGCCTGGCCACGGCGCTCGGCGATGCCGGATGCCGCTTCGACCGGCGCGGAGACGTGGTTCGCGCATCCTTCCATGTGTGGAACAGCATCGAGGATGCCGAACTGGTGGGCGGCATCCTGCGCGACTTTCCGGCGCATCAGATCGGCGCGGACCGGGCTGATCTGCGAAAACCGCTGGGCCGCGCCGCATAACGGGCCATCGCGCCCCGCTCAGGCGGCGGCGGGCATCGTCGTCCAGCCGAGCGCGGGGATGGTGATCGAACGCTTGCCCGACATGTCGACGCGCGTGACGAGGATCTGGCGCTCCTCGATGTAATTGATCACGCGCTGGGCGCGGCGCAGCGAGGTGGTGCCGTAGACGCGCGCGAGTTCCTCGTCGCTCGGGCACGGTTCGCCATCGCGCGCGGCGCGGGCGATGCGCAGATAGGCGCCGAGCATGTCGTCGGGCAGCCCATGCGCCACGGCGATCGCGGGCGCCCATTCCTCGTCCATGTCCTCGAACACGCCGGCGCGCGCGGCGCCCAGGCGCCGGGCGAAGGCCGATGCGTCGAGCGGCGGCCGGTGCACGCCCATCATCCGGCAACGCACCTGGAAATCCTGGAACAACAGAGCGGCCGATCGCGAGGCCGAATCCGGATCCTCGACAAGCGCGCGCAACGCCTCCGCCACCACCGGGCCGGGGTCGATCGCGGGCGCCGACGGGCGCTCGGGCGGAGGCGCGGTGCTGACTTCGATGGTATGCAGCACGTCCTCGACCGGCGGAGGCTTGGGCGGCACATAAGTGACCGGCGCGGGGCCGGGCTCGTCCAGTCCGTCGAGCAGGGTCTGGCGCATATCCTCGGCCGAAACCTGCGGCAGCGGCGTCAGCAACGGGCCGGTGCCGCGCGCGGCGGTTTCGACGGGCCCGATGCGGATCGACACCGGCCGGCGCGAAATGGCGGGGCCAAGCGCCAGGAAATTGCCGCGCTGAAGATCGCGGATCGCGTCGGCCTGGCGCCGTTCCATGCCAAGCAGATCGGCGGCGCGCGCCATGTCGATGTCGAGGAAGGTACGCCCCATCAGGAAGTTGGACGCCTCCGCCGCGACGTTCTTGGCGAGCTTGGCCAGGCGCTGCGTCGCGATGATCCCGGCAAGGCCGCGCTTGCGCCCGCGGCACATCAGGTTGGTCATCGCCGACAGCGACGCGCGCCGCACCTCCTCCGTCACCTCGACGGCGCCGGAGGGCGCGAACACCTGCGCCTCGTCCACCACCACCAGCGCGGGATACCAGTGTTCGCGCGGCGCATCGAACATGCCCGAAAGGAAGGCGGCGGCGCAGCGCATCTGCCCTTCGGCGTCCAGCCCTTCCAGGCTGAGCACGACCGAGGCGCGATGCTCGCGGCAGCGCGCGGCGAACTTGACCACTTCGTTGATCGAATAATCCGCGCCCTCGACGACGACATGGCCATAGGGGCCGGACAGCGTCACGAAATCGCCCTCGGGATCGATGATGACCTGCTGGACATGCTCGGCGCTGCGTTCGAGCAGGCGGCGCAGCAGGTGCGACTTGCCCGAGCCGGAATTGCCCTGGACGAGCAACCGCGTCGCCAACAGCTCTTCGAGGTCGATCGAAGCGCCCTTGCCCGTATTGTCCGTGCCTATATCGACTTGAATCGTCATCGCCGCCGTTTGGCCGAGATGCCACCGTTCCGGCAAGGGCCGGATGCGCCTTTCGTCACGACTTGTCGAAATTGACTCTAGGGTGTGCCCCCCGCGGCCGCGTTCCAACGCTTCATCGACCGCTTCAGCACGTCGTGCGGCAGGCCGAAGACCTTGAATCCATCCGCCCCCGTCATGTCGCGGGCCGCGACCATCGCGTTGACCACCGCTTCCTCGGTCGCGTCCACCGTCGCCTCGAACAGCGGCGTCAGTTCCTCGTTCGAATACATGGCGACCTGGGTGGGGCCGGCCTGCACCGCCGGCACGTCGGGATTGGCGGTCGAAAAGGCGACGAAGATATCGCCCGACCCCGCGCTGGCGACCGAACCCAGCCGGCCGAGCCCAAGTCCAGCGCGCTTCGAGATACGCTTGAGCTGATGCGGCAACAGCGGTGCATCCGTCGCCACCACGATGATGATCGAACCGTCGCGCGCGCGCCCGACCGGCGCAGCCGCCGGCGCGCAGGCGCGAACGCCCTTGCCGTCGCCACCCTCCTTGCAGGGCAGATAGCTGTCCGCCAGTTCCTTGCCCACTGGCGCCCCGCCGATCCGCAGGCTCGCGCGATCGCCGTAATTGCACTGGACGAGCACGCCGACCGTATAGCTTTTCCCACCCTGCTTCACGATGCGCGACGCGGTGCCGATGCCGCCCTTGAACATGTTGCAGATCATGCCGGTGCCGCCGCCGACCGCCCCTTCCGTCACCGGGCCGCCGCGCGCGGACTCGAGCGCCTGGCGGACATGTTCGGGCTTCACATGGAAGCCGTTGATGTCGTTGAGCACACCGTCATAGGTTTCCGCGACCAGCGGCACGAACCAGCGCGCCGTCCAGCCCTTGTCGACCATCCAGCCCACGGCGGTGTCGCGCGCGATGCCGACGCTGTGGGTGTTGGTGATCAGGATCGGCCCGTCGAGCAGGCCCCGCTCCTCCAGCCAGACCGTCCCGGTCATCTCGCCGGCGCCGTTGAGCGTCGACCAGCCGGCGAAGACAGGCATCGTCGACTGGCGCCCGCGCGGGATCACCGCCGTCACGCCGGTGCGGATCGGGCCTTCGCCGACTTTGCGAGCGCCTTCGCCCGAAATCAGCGTCGTATGGCCGACTTCGACGCCGGCGACATCCGTGATCGCATTCAGGGGCCCCGGCTCGCCATGGAAGGGGACGCCGAGGTCCCGCGCGCGCTCGGGCGCGGGCGCCGGCCGGGGCTGGGCCTGGACCGCGCCCGCGAAACCGCCCGCCAGGGCGAGCATGGCAAGCGCCGCTCCGAATGTTCGATTGGTCATATGTCCCCCGGCGAATGAAATAGCTGGCGATTGTCGCGGCGACAGCGCAAATCGCAAGGTGCGAAGCGCGGACCGGCGTTGCCCGCAGCGCACCAAGATCGCTTGTGTTTACGGCCATGCTCAACATAATCGCGCCATGCCGAACCCGATCGACGCCGCCCTATCACCGCCCGACGACAGCGACACGCGCGGCGCGGCGGCGATTCCCCCGTTCGCGGCGCTGCGCGCGTTCGAGGCGGTCGGCCGCGAAGGCGGCATCCGCAAGGCGGCGGCGGCGCTCAATCTCGACCATGCCGTGGTCAGCCGCCATATCCGGCTGCTCGAGGAATGGCTGGGCATCGGCCTGTTCCACCGCGACGGCGGCCGGCTGCGGCTGACCGAAGCGGGCGGGCGTTTCCATGCGAGGATCTCGGGCGCGATCGCCGAGATCGCGCACGCGACAACCGATGCGATGGACAATGACGGCCATCGCGGGCGCAGCCTGAAACTGTGGTGCGTGCCGGGCTTCGCCGCGCAATGGCTGACCGATCAGATCGCCGATTTCGAGGCGCTGCACCCCGATCACCGCGTCGAATTGCGCCCGACCGACGCCGCAGCCGACCTGCTCGCGCGCGAGGCCGATGTCGATATCCGCTTCTATGGCGACGACTGGCCGCCCAGCCCCGGCGGCAAGGGGCTGCGCTTCGTGGCGCTGGCGCGTCCCTCGATCATGGCGGTCGCCAATCCGGAGATGGCGGCGCGGCTGGCGGAGGCCTCGCCCGCCGACCTGCTCGACGCGCCCTTGCTGCATGAGGAACATGACGAGCAATGGCGCGCCTGGCTGCGGCTGAACGGCGTCGCGGTGAGCGGCAGGATCGCCGGCCCGCTGCTCTGGCACGCGCATCTCGCCATCGCCGCCGCGCGACGCGGGCGCGGCGTGGCGCTGGCAAGCGATTATCTGGTCGCGCGCGATCTGAAACAGGGGGCGCTGGTGAAAGTGCGCGTTCCCGGCACGCGCCAGGTGGAACTGGGCACCTATGCCTTCGTCACCCGCGAGGACCGCTGGTCCTCGCCCGCAATCGTCGCGCTCCGCCGCTTCCTGCTCGCGCGCGCGGCCGCCTGATCAGTCCGTGACGCGCAGCGTGGTGCCGATCCGATCGACGATCTCGTCGATCTGCGCTTCGCTGATGATCAGGGGCGGCGATAGGGCGATGATGTCGCCGGTCACGCGGATCAGCAGGCCGTCATCGAAGCAGCGCTGGAAGACATCGAATGCCCGCCGCCCCGCCGCGTCCGGCCTGGGCGTCAGTTCGATGCCCGCGATCAGGCCGAGATTGCGGACATCGACGACATGGCGCTCGCCCTTCAGCCCGTGCACCGCCGCCTCCCAATAAGCGTTGAGATCGGCGGCGCGCGCGAACAGCCCGTCCTCTGCATAGACCCCGAGTGTGGCGAGGCCGGCGGCGGCGGCGAGCGGATGACCCGAATAGGTATAGCCGTGGAAGAATTCGATGCCGCGCGGCGCGCCTTCGACGATGCGATCATGCACCGCGCGGCTGGCAGCGACCGCACCCATCGGCACCGCCGCGTTGGTCAGCCCCTTGGCCATCGTGATGATATCGGGGGTGATCCCGAAATAATGCGCCGCCGTGGGCGCGCCCAGCCGGCCAAAGGCCGTGATCACCTCGTCGAAGATCAGCAATATGCCGTGGCGCGCCGTGATCTCGCGCAGGCGTTCGAGATAGCCGCGCGGGGGAACCAGCACGCCGGTGGAACAGGCGACGGGTTCGACGATCACCGCCGCGATCGTCTCCGGCCCGTGCAACGCGACCAGCCGTTCGAGTTCGCCGGCCATATCCTCGTTGGTGTCGGGCTGCCCGCGCGTGAATGCCGCGTCCGCGCGGTACGTCGCCGAAAGGTGATCGACACCCCAGATCTGCGCGCCGAAGCTGCGCCGATTGCCGCCGATCCCGCCGACCGAGGTGCCGCCCATGTTGGTGCCGTGATAGCCGCGCTCGCGCCCGATCAGGCGCGTCCGTGCCCCTTCGCCATTGGCGCGGTGATAGGCGAGCGCCATCTTGAGCGCCGTATCCGCCGCTTCCGACCCCGAATTGGTGAAGAAGATACGATCGAGCCCGGCCGGCATCATGTCGGCCAGCGCGCTTGCCAGCGCGAAGGCCTTGGGATGGCCGAGCTGGAAGGTCGGCGCGAAATCGAGTTCGGCGGCCTGTTCGCGGATCGCATCGACGATCGCGCGGCGGCCATGGCCGGCATTGACGCACCATAGGCCGGCGGTCGAGTCGAGCACGGCCCGCCCCTCCGGCGTGCAGTAATACATGCCTTCCGCCGACGCGAACATGCGTGGCCGCGCCTTGAACCCGCGATTGTCGGTGAAGGGCATCCAGAAGGCGGACAGATCGCCACCGGCCTGTTCGGGATTCATGGGGCTCGCATCCTCCTGTGTTTCCAGCTTGCTGGCTGGCGCGAAATGTCGCGCCAAGAGGGAGGTAGGGCAAGTTGCCAAGCTCGCCGTGTCGTTGCCCTGCAGGCACCATTACGGATCCGGATGAGCGCTATTCGATCGCGTCCACCCGATCGGGATAGAAGGCCAGGCGGTCTCGGATCTCGGCGACGGCGGCGTGCGGATGCTCATAGCTCCACACCGCGTTCCGCGAACGATCGCCGCCGATCGGGATGCTGAAATAGGATGCCTCGCCCTTGTACGGGCAATAGGTCGCATGCGCGGTCCGTTCGAGCAGAGCCATGTCGACATCGGCGCGGGGAATGTAGCGGACGGGCGGATAGCTGGCTTCACGCAGCGTCAGCGCGCGCCGCGTATCCGCGACGATACGCCCCGCGACGGTGACGATCACGCGCCCGGAATGGGCCTCTATCATGATGAGATGATCCGGCCCGGGGATCAGGATGGGCTTGTCGGTCATGGCGCGGCTCCTGCGGCTTCCCATGGAAATAGGAAGCCGCCAGGCGCTCCGCCATGGGGCAGCCTATTCCGCCGGCCGCAATTCCGGCCCGCCCCGGAACAGGCGATACAGGCCGACGGTCAACAGCGGCAGCACCAGCACGACCAGGAAATAGGCGGCGCTGTAGCGATAGCCCGTGCCGATCAATTCGATCAGGCCGATCGCGGTGGCGGCATAGCCCGCGAGGATGATCAACGCGATCGCGATCGCCGGACGGGCGGCCTTGGGCAACGGCCGGCCGCGATCGAGCCCGGTGCGCGCCAGCCGCTCGTTGAAGCCGTGAAGCAGCCCCACCCCCGTCTTCAGGAGGGCGCCGAAGATGACGAGACGGATCACGAGCGACAGCGCCGGGCTGTCGACGCGATCGAGCACATAGCTGACGGGCAATGCCGACGCCTTCACCTCCGGATAAAAGGCGCTGAGCGTGAGCAGGAAGGCGAAACCCGGAAACAGGATCAGCGGCCCGGCGATCGCGCCGGCCCATAGCGCCTCGCGCCGGCTGGCGAAATCGCGTGCGACGAAGATCAGCACCGGCAGGATGGTGATGTTGTATGCGGTATAGCTGACGCCGTTCCACAGCGCGGGGCCGGCATCGACGGATTCGGCGCCGAGTGCGTGCGCCATGTCCGGGCCGAATTGCGCGACGACGAGAACGAACATCGTGCCATAGGCGATGTAGAAGATGATCGACCATGCGGAGATGACGCGCTCGATCAAGGTGTTGCCGAAGAAGACGAGTCCCGCCACCATCGCCATGAACAGGCTGGCGCTCAGCCAGTGCGGCATGCCCGCCAGTTCGGCGAGCAACTCGCTCGCCGCCGCCGAGACCACCGCGAGCGACAGGATGAGGGCCGCGATATAGCCGATCTCGAACAGCCAGCGGAAGCGGCCGAGCAGCAGACCCATCAGGCTGTTATAGTCGAAGGCCCCGGCGCTGCGCGCGAGTTCGAAGGCGATCATCGCGCCGACGCTGAACAGCAAGGCGGTGAGCGCCATGCCGATCAGCCCGGATGCCGGATTGACCGACAGGAAGAACTCAACGAGCTCGCGCCCGGTGGCATAGCCGCCCCCGACAAGCACCGCCTGGATGACGAGGCCGGGCACCACATAGCGAGTCAAACCACGCACATCATTCCTCCCGCCATGTATCCTGCGCCTCCAGAAGCCGCTGGCCCGAGCGTTTTCAGGAAGCGCACGCGAATCGCGCGATCATGCCCGTTCCGCCGCGCGCGCGCTTTCCGTATCGGGACTGGTTGTATCCCGATCGGGTCAGACGCGGCGCACGGCGGCACCGGGTTCAGCGCGCGCCGGCCACGCGGACCGAGATCGCCGACGGCTGGCTGGCCGTATGGACGATCGAATGGGTCTGCGCCTTGAAGGCGCCGGGCCTGGCCTTGAGGATATTGGGCACGAAGGTCTGCGGATTGCGATCGATCAGCGGGAACCAGCTACTCTGCACCTGCACGGCGATGCGGTGCCCCTTCTTGAAGACATGCGATGCCGAATGCAGGTCGATATCGTAGCGCAGCACCTTGCCCGGCGCGATCGGCTCGGGCTTTTCGTAACTGGTGCGGAAACGGCCACGGAACACGTCGTTCGCGACCATGCGCTGGCGGCCGCGCAGCTCGACCGGCGTCGCCTCGTCGGACGGCGAGACGTCGATCAGCTTGACCACCCAATCGGCGTCGCTGCCCGTGGTGCTCGCGAAAAGCTGCGCCGCGATATCGCCAGAGATCGTCAGATCCTCGGTCAGCGGCTCGGTCTGCCAGAACAGCACATCCTTGCGCTTGGCGAAGGGCGCCTGATCGTCGGCGATCCAGCTCGACCAGGTGGAGCCGGGGCGCATGAAGGGCTTCAGGTTCGCCCGGTCGCGATAGGGCACCGGATTGGCGGGATCGGAGACGAAGCTGTCCGCCTTCTCCCCCGCGCCGGGCGCCTCGAACGACAGCCTGCCGCCGCTGCGCAGATACAGCTTGCGCTCCGCCCCGTCGGCGGGCGGCCATTGTTTCAGCTTCTGCCACTGATTGCTGCCCGACTGGAACACCATCGCCTCGGGCTGGTCGAGCGTGCCGATCCCCTTCAGCCAATAGCGGAACCAGGGCAGCTCGACATTGGTGCGGAACTCGGTGCCGGTCGGCGAACCGAGCTGATAGGGGCCGTAGCTGCTGCCCTCCCCGCGCCAGCCGCCATGGTTCCAGGGGCCGACGACCAGATAGTTGAGCCCCTTGTCGTCACCCTTCTCCTGGTTCGCATAGATTTCCATCGGCCCATAGAAATCCTCCTGATCCCACCAGCCGGCGACGATCAGATTGGGCGTCGCCACCTTGGCGGGCATCATGTGCGAGGTGCGGCCCGTCTTCCAGAACGCGTCGTAATTGGGATGGTCGACGAAATTCTGCCAGCTCGGCATGGTGCGGCCGAGCTTCTGCTGATCGAGCGTCGCGAGGTCACTCTGTTTCAGATACCAGTCATAGGCATCGTCGGTGCCGAAATCGAAGGGTTTCATCGACCGGCCATCGGTCTCGAGCGCCGATACCCACGACCAGGCATAGTCGAGGCGGAACGCACCATTGTGCAGAAAGTCGTCGCCGATGAACATGTCCTCGGGCGAGGCCTGGGACGAGACCGCCTTGAGCGCGGGATGCGGATCGATCGTCGCGATGGCCGAGGTCCAGCCGCCATAGGAGACGCCGAACACGCCGACCTTGCCGTTATTGTCGGGCAGGGTCTTCACCAGCCAGTCGATCGAATCATAGGTGTCGGTCGCCTCGTCGATACCATCAGGCGTCGTCTTGGTCGGCCGCAGGTTCACGAACTCGCCCTCCGACGCGAACCGCCCGCGGATGTCCTGGAAGACGAAGATATATTTGTCGGCAGCGAGTTCGGCATAGCCGCCGCCCTTGGCCAGGCCGCGATCGATCCGCGCGCTGGTGAATCCATAGGGCGAGCGCGTCATCATGATCGGCAACTTCTCGGTCACGCCCTTGGGACGCCAGACCTGCGCGTGCAGCTTCACGCCGTCACGCATCGGGATCATCACGTCTTCGCTGACATAGCCGGAAACCGGGGCTTCCGCCGGTGCCGGCTGGGCCTGCGCGAAGGCGGCGGGCGTCGACACGATCGGCGCGGACAGGCCGCACAGCGCCGCCACCGCCAACAACCGGGCCAGATGCCCGCGACGAACCCTGAATCCATTCATGCAACGCCTCCCATTTTTCCGGCGAGACGAGACGAATGGAAATGATTTGTCAATATGTTCGAGAATTTTTCCATATAGGATCAATCAATCCTGAACTGGCGCACGCTTGCGGCCATCATTCAGCGAGCGCGACCTCGACGGTGGTCGAAAGGCCCGGACGCAGCCGTGCCAGATCGCGCTGCCCGGCATCAAGTACGATCCGCACCGGCACGCGCTGCACGATCTTGGTGAAATTGCCGCTGCCGGGCTCGAAGGGCAGCAGCGAGAATTCCGATCCGGAGGCCGGCGCGAAGCTCTCGACACGTCCGGTCAACGCATCGCCGCCCAGCGCATCGACCTTTATCCGCGCCTTCTGGCCCACCAGCATGCGCCGTGTCTGCGTCTCCTTGAAATTGGCGACCACATAAAGGCCCTGATCCGGAACGAGGGTCAGCAACCGCGTGCCCGGCTGGACGAAATCGCCCGGCTGCGCCTGACGATTGCCGACGATGCCGGACACCGGCGCACGCACCAGCGTATAGCCACGATCCTGCTCGGCCAGGCTGCGCGCGGCGCGGGCGCGTTCGGCCCCCGCCAGCGCGCGCTCCAGATCGGCCTGAAGCCCCGCACGGCGCGTCGCCGTAACCGTCGCGCGGTCGCGTGTCGCCGCGAGACTGGCGAGATCGTGCCGCGCCCTGGCACGCGCATCGGCTGCGGCGGCGCTCACCCGCTCGGCATCGCGGCGGGTGGCGAAACCGCGCTGCATCAAAGCGGCGAAACGGTCATCGTCCGCTTCCGCGCGGCGGCGCTCCGCGTCCGACGAGGCGATCGCCGTGCGCGCGACGGCGATATCGGCATCGGCCAGCCGGTTCTCGGCGACATGCGATGCAAGCGCGGCGCGCGCCGCCGCCACGCCGGCATCGGCATCATGGACGGCGGCCTCGGCCGCGGCGTACCGCGCGGCGAATTCGCGGTCGTCGATCCGCACCAGCGGATCGCCCGCGCGAACTCGCTGGTTGTCGCGCACCAGCACCGTGGCGATCTGCCCGCCGATCCGCGACGAGACCATCGTGCTGTCCGCGCGGAGATAGGCATTGTCGGTCGACTCGCGCGACGCCGGCGAGAGGATCCAGGCGACGCCCGCCGCCGCCAGCAACAGGGCGGCACCGCCCACGACAAGTGGACGCGGCACGCGGCGCGGTGACGCCTCCGTGCCCGGCGCGGCGACGATCGGCTCGGCGGTCAGCGCGTTCATGGGGTGATCACCAGCAAGGTCGATGTGGCGGAGGCGAGCAGACGCCCGTTCGCGTCGGTCAGCCTGGCCTCCGCAAAGGCGACGCGCCGCCCGATCGATATGACCGTCCCTTCAGCGCGCACCCGGCCGGTCGCGGCAGTCATCGCGCGATGATAGCCCACCTTGAGTTCGAGCGTCGTATAGCTCTGACCGGGCGCGAGCCGCGAATGGGTGGCGATGCCGCAGGCGGAATCGAGCAAGGTCGCGGCATAGCCGCCATGGACGGTGCCGAGCGGATTATAGGTCCGTCCGTCGGGCTCCCCTTCGAACACCGCACGCCCCTCCGTCACCTCGACCAGCGCGAAATCGAGCGTGCGGCCGATCGGCGGCTGGTTGCCATACGCGAGCATCGCGCGGATCTGATCGAGGCCGGAAAGGTCGGCGCCGTCGCTCATGCCCCGCCTCCCAGCCCGAACCGGTTCCGGATCGCGGCGGCGGCATGCGCCAGGATCGCGTCGGACTGGGCCGGGTCCGCGACGGCGCGCGACAGCGACAACGCGCCGACCATTTCGGAAAGCATCGCACTCGCCGCGGCATCCGCATCGGCCACGCCGAGACGGACCAGCACACCCGCCAGCCAGCCGGTGAGCGTCGCTATGCCCCGGCCGAAACGCTCGCGCGAAACCGGCTCCAGCCGCGCCATGTCGGTCGAGAGCGCGGCGATCGGGCAGCCGCGTTCGCGCGAGTCGCGATGGCGCCGCGACAGATAGAAACCGACATAGGCATCGAGCGCCGTCGCCGGGTCGCGCTCCGCCGTCTCATGATCGAAACGCCCGCGCACATCGTCGAACATCACGCCGATCGCCTGCGCGACCAGATCGTCCTTCGACGTGAAATGCGCATAGAATCCGCCATGGGTGAGCCCGGCCTGCTTCATCAGCGCGGCGACGCCCACGCCGTCCGGCCCCTTGGCGCGGATCGCCGAGGCCGCCTCTCTCAGGATCTTCTCGCGGGTCTTTCCCCGGTGTTCGGCATCGTAGCGCATGGCCGCCTCTTGCTTTATATGATGATGATCATATTATCGCCGTCCCGCAAGCGCAAGGGGTGAAGATATGACGGCGAACACGACGATCGCCCCCGAAGCGCTGCCGGACGCGCGCAAATATCTGATCTTCGGGGTGATGGCGTTCGGCCAGTTCCTGGCGCTGATCGATATCCAGATCGTCGCATCCTCGCTCAACGAAGTCCGTGCGGGGCTGTCGGCGAGCGCCGACGAGATCAGTTGGGTGCAGACCGCCTATCTGATGGCGGAACTGGTGATGATCCCCTTCGCCGCGTTCCTGGCGCAGGCGATGTCGACGCGCTGGCTGTTCGCGCTCTCCGC
This sequence comes from Sphingomonas sp. FG14, assembly GCF_057809675.1. NCBI lineage: Bacteria > Pseudomonadati > Pseudomonadota > Alphaproteobacteria > Sphingomonadales > Sphingomonadaceae > Sphingomonas > Sphingomonas sp. FG14. The sequence continues at coordinate 56,286 of NZ_JBMDKK010000006.1, forward strand.
CGGGCTCTTCACGCTGGCGAGCGCGCTGTGCGGCCTGGCCTGGAGCATCGAATCGATGATCGCCTTTCGCGCGCTGCAGGGCTTTGTCGGCGGCGCGATGGTGCCGACGGTGTTCGCGACCGGTTTCGTGCTGTTCACCGGCAAGCAACGCGCGATGATCCCCGCGATCCTCGGCATGGTCTCGGTGCTCGCGCCCACGATGGGGCCGACCCTGGGTGGCTGGATCACCGACGCGTTCGGCTGGCGCTGGATCTTCTACGTCAACATCGTGCCGGGCACTCTCGTCGCGGTGCTGGCCTTCCTGCTGATTCGTGTCGACAGCGCCGATCCGTCGATGCTCAGGCGGATCGACTGGATGCATCTGGCGGCAATGGCGGTGTTCCTCGGCGGCCTCGAATATGTCCTGGAGGAAGGGCCCCGGAACGACTGGTTCGAGGACAAGGCGATCGCGATCGGCGGCTGGCTGTCATTCGTCGCGCTGCTGCTCTTCCTCGAACGCTCGTTCCGGTCGAGCCGGCCGATCGTCAGCCTGACGCCCTTTCGCCGGCCGACCTTCGTCTTCGCCTGCGTGTTCAATCTGGTGATCGGCTTCGGCATCTATTCGGCGACCTATCTGGTGCCGGTCTTCCTGGGTACGGTGCGCGGCTATAATGCGTCCGAGATCGGCACCACGGTGTTCGTCGCCGGGCTGATCCAGATGCTCGGCGTGCCCGTCGCCGCCACGCTATCGCAGCGGATCGATCCGCGGATCATGATCACCTGCGGCCTGGGCCTTTTCGCCGCCGGCCTGTGGATGTTCAGCTTCATGACGCCCGAATGGGGATTCCACGCACTGCTCTGGCCACAGGCGGTGCGCAGCTTCGCGATCATGCTGTGCATCGTTCCGAGCGTGACGATGGCGCTCGCCGGCTTCGAAGGACCGGAACTGCGCTATGCATCCGGGCTGTTCAACCTGATGCGCAACCTGGGCGGCGCGATCGGGATCGCGCTGGTCAACACCTGGCTGCAGGACAATGCCCGTCTTCACATGCTACGGCTGGGCGAGGCTTTGGGCAATGCAGGCCGCAATGGCGGCGAACTCATCGAGGCGCTGGCCCGCCATGCGAGCACGGTCACGCCCGATCCGGCGCGCGCGCTGGCGATCGCTCAGGCGCTCGCCGGCCGTATCGTCCAGCGCGAAGCGCTGACGCTGGCGTTCAACGACGTGTTCCGGATCATGGCGCTGCTGTTCCTCGCCGCGCTGGTGCTCGTGCCCTTCTGCCGGCCGGTCCGCCAAACATGACCTCGATGCACGTGGCTTCAGAGCACATTTGGGAAATGCGCCTGTGTCGCATTTCCCAAACAGACTCTCAGACGATCCGGGTGAAATCCATCCCGCAGAAGATCAGCCGCGACGGAACGCCGTTCACCGCTCCATCGAACCAGACCCGCGTCACGCCGCCGACATCCTCCTTCGGCGACCAGAAACCGGCCGGCCGGCGGACGAATTCGCCCATGCCCTCCGCAACGAGCGTATTGCCGCGCACCAGCACGGCGAACGTCCCCTCAGTCCCGCCATATTCACCGGCCAGCGGCTTGAGCGCCGCCGCCGCGACGGGTTGCCGGGGCGCCGCGCCGCGACCGAACAGCGTGCCGCCCCACCAGAAACGGTCCGCCGCCTCCCCCTCGAAATCGATCTGGTGCGCGGCATAGGCCGGATGGTCCGTCGCCAGAGAGGCCTGACCGGCCAGCTCGACCCTGCCCTCTCCGCGTCCATCCGCGAGCACGAGACCCGTATCGGTGGCGCGCAGCGTGACCGAACGGCCATTCGGCCCGACGAAAGTGCCGGCATAGCGTTCCGGTTTCGGCACGCGGCGAAAGGCGAGGGGATCGGGCGGCGGCGGCAATGCCGCTCCCGCCGCCACCGCGCGCATGAGCTGGACGGCATAGATGGAAGTCTGTCGGGGACGATAGGACACCAGCCGCCCGTTGACGCTGGCGAAACAGGCGACGCCGGCCGCGGGATCGGCATGGAAGGCCGAGGAGAACAGCGTCATGCCGCCGGTATGATGCAATGCCGGCTTGCCGTCGATCTGCACCGTGCCGAAGCCGCTGGCATAGCGCGCACCCGGCCCGAATTCGGAGGAGGCGATATCGGCGGCGAGCAGCTTGCGCGCCGCCGCGTCGGACATCAGCGGCCCGCCCTTGCCGGCGCCCAGCGCCAGCACATAGCGCAGATAACCTGCCATGCCGTCCGCCGACGCGGCAACAGCGCCGGCGGCGTTGTCCGACTCGGTCCACGGGCCCACGATCAGCGCGGCGCGGCTCATCGCCGCGCCATCCTCGCGGAAGGGCACATAGCCCGTGGCATAGCGGCCGCGATCGGCGGTGCGGATATGCGCGGTCGCGCCCGTCATGCCCAGCGGCCGCAGCACATCCTCCCCCAGCGCCTGCACATGCGATTTGCCGGAGACCTCGCCGATGATCAGCCCGAGCATGGCATAGCCGATATTGCTGTACGACATGCGCGCGCCCGGCTTGAAGCCGGTCCACAGCTTGCCGTCGGGCGTGCGCGGAAACACCGGCGCGTCATGCGCCAGACCGCCGGCATGGTTGAGCAATTGCAGCACCGTCATCGGCTGGGCGGGCAGCGGCACGCCGGTCAGATAGCGGGAAACCGGCGCGTTCAGATCGATCAGCCCCTTGTCCTGCGCGGCATGGAGCCACAGCCCCGTGATCGACTTGCTGATCGATCCGATCTGGAAAAGCTGGTCGGCATCGACCGCCACACGCTTGTCGACATCCGACCAGCCGATGCAGAGCGATGCCGCGAAGCCCTGCGCATCGACAAGGCTGATCGTCATGCCGGGCAGGCCGACCGCGTCAAGCTCGGCGGCGGCGTAATCGCGCAGCCGTTCCAGCGCGTCGCCATAATCGCGGCCGGACTTGTTGCGGATCGACAGCGTCGCCGGCGGCTTCGCCGCGCTCGCCATCGCGGGCAGGCTCGCCGCGACGGTTCCGGCCGCCGCCATGCCGAGCAGGTGACGCCTGTTCACGCCCATCATTCTTCTCCCCATCCGGTTTTCCACCGCCGCGTTTCGCCGAACATGTCCGGTCAAAACCCCTATCTCGTCAAGGCAAAGAATGGCCTGAACAGGACAAGATTATCCATATTTGCATTCAGGGGGCCGCCGCGATCCGCGTAGCTGGAGAGAGACGATCGAAAACGACGACGGCATCAAAGGCGCTCGCGGGCGGCAACATCATCTCGGTCGTGAAATTGGCGCGGATCGTCCGGTCGCGCGCCAGCCATGACGAAACGCTTGGCGCCGTGCGCCCGGCGCGGATGTCGAGCATGAAATCACCTCGCCCCACTGCGGCGAGCGCGGCATCCAGGCTGCCGGGAGGCTGCGCGTCGGGCATGCCGGTCGTCGGCGGCGCGGCGGAGCTTGCCGCGACGATCAGCAGATCCTTGCCCAGGGCGGCGCGCAGATGCTGGCCCATCGCCTTTGGCGCCTGCGCATAGACGCTCCAGATGCCGCCGCGCAGCGGTGCGTTCACGACATGGCCATTATGCGCGAACACCAGCACGCGGCCCGCCGGTCCCTCGCGGTCGAGCACCCAGCGGACATTCTCCGCCATCGCGGCGTCGCGCACCGCATCGGCCCTGTAGAGGCCGGGCGAAAGCGCCGCGCCCGGCGCATCGGGCGGCACGGCGCCGAACAGGGTATCGAGCTGACGCGCGGCGATCAGGTTTTGGCGCGCCCATTCATAATCGGCGCGCGTCGAGGCCGCGATCAGCGCTCCGCGATGGCGGTCGAAAAAGCCGATCAGCCCGCCGATCGCCGCGCGAAGACGGGCACGATCGCGCGGCGACAGCGCGGCATGGCCGTCATGGCTGAAGCGATCGACAAAAGGCGCGACCGCCTGCCGCGCCGCTTGCGACCGGGCCGGCGCGGTGCGCTCGAGATAGACGAGCCCGTCACGCAGGGTGGCGCCCGCATTGCGCCACAGGCCGCTCGCCTCGCCGCCGCTCATGTCGAAGCCGTAAAAGCCGATCTTGCGGCCACCGCCGCGATCGGCGTTGTGGCGGCGCATCCATTCGATCAGCTCGAGATTCTCGGGATAGCGCCCAAACCCCCAGGTGAGGCCGCCGGGCATGAGCCGGCGGATATCGCCCGATCCGCCCGCCGCATAATCGTGCAGGCGGCGCGATTCATTAAGCCCGGATTCGATCGCGATCGCGGTGAAGCCGCCTTGCTCGACAAGCGCGCGGAACAGGCAGTTGCGAAAGGCGAGCGGTTCATGGGTACCATGACCCGGCTCGCCAAGCGCCACCACGCGGGCGGTGCCGATCATCGACACGATCCGCGTCATCGCCGCCTGATATGACGGCGACGAACAATCGGGCAGCGGAACGGCACGATCCCGTGCCCATGCGATGAAGGCGTCGCGTCCCTTTTCCGGCTGCCGCGCCGTGGCGGGCGACACGGCCATGGCCAGCGCAAGGAGCGGCCATGGCCGGAAGCGCCGCGACAGCATGGCGCGGCATGTCACGGCAGGTCGATCCGATAGGCCGGCACGCCGGTCAGCAGCAGCCGCTGCGCCTGTCCGTCGATCATCGTGTCGAAGGCCAGCCATTCGGGCGCGTGCGCGGGGCTCGCCATCCGGAAACGCTCGCCTTCGGGATCGAGCGGCATGGCGTCGCCATCGGCATAGGCCATTATCAACCGGCCGTTGCGGACGAGAATCCGCACGTCCGGCCCTTCCTCGCCATGCATGCGATAATGGCCGACGAGCGGACCATAGGCGGCGGGCGCTTCGGCAAGGGCCTTCGCGCCTTCCCGGACATAGGCGGTCGCGCCTTCCACCACATCGGTCACGGCGCCTTTGTCGTCGCGGAAGAAAGTGAAGGCGCGTGGCCCCTTCGACGTGACATGCAGCCCCCAGCTCTGCCCGCCCAGGCGCGCGAGCGGCATCGCGGCGCCACCCTCGCTCACCGTCAGCCCGCCCTTGGCATCGGGTGCGAAGCTCAGCGCCTCTCCCTTCGGCCCGACGAACCGGCCGACGAAACCGGCGGCTTCGACGCGCGCCTTGGGTGCGTCGCCGGCAGGCTTGGGTGTACCGCCGTTCGCCCGGATCAGGCGAGCGATGACGCGATCGCGCAACGCGCCGTCGAGCGGACCGTTGGCAAGCAGGACCACCGCGAAACCATCGGCCAGATGCGCCGACAGATAGGCGCGGAACCCCGCGATCGCACCGCCATGCGCGATAACGCGACCGCCATCCTGCACATCGACGCCATAGCCGTAATTGTCGCGCACGGGCGTCACGAACCGCTCGAATGCACGCGCCGAGATCAGCCGGCCCGACGGTGTATCGCCGCGCGCGAGCAGCATCCGCGCATAGGCGCTCATATCCGCCGCGTTCGAGACGATCGCGCCGTCCGACGCCAGATAGTCGAACCAGGGCGCCTCGACGAACCCGCCATCGGGCGTGCGATCATAGCTGGTCGCGATATGGCCGCGCAGCCGATTGTCGATCTGCGGTGCGCTCGCGGTCATGCCCAGCCGATCGAACACGCGCTGCTGCAGGATCAGCGGGAAGGGCCGCCGGTCGATCTTCTCCGCCGCATAGCCGAGCAACTGGTAACCCGAATTGGAGTACCAGAAATGCGCGCCCGGGGCGTAGCGCGGCTCGAAATCGTCGAGCGCCGCGATCAGGAAGCGCATCGACGCGACGTGCGTCAGATAATTGGGCAGACCCGCCGTATGCGTCAGCAGCGCATGGCCGGTGATCGCCGGGAAACGCGAGCGCGGATGAAAATCGGGAAGATAGCGGGCGATCGGCGCGTCCGGATCAAAACGCCCCTCGTCGGCGAGCTGCATCATCACGATCGCGTTGAACGATTTGGAGATCGATCCGATCGCGAAGCGCGTTTCCGCCGTCACCGGCTGGCGGCGCGCGATATCGGCATAGCCATGCGTCGCCACCATCAGCAGCCGTTCGCGACTGGTGACAGCGACCGCAAGGCCGGTATCGCCAGGGGCCGCTTCCACCATGGCGCGGATATCGGCGAGCGCGGCGCGCATCGCCGGCGTTTCGGTCTGCGCGGCGGCAGGTGCGGCGAGTACAAGGCCCAGCGCCAGCGAGAGCGTGGCCAGCAGGGATTTCATGACAGACATGCGTTCACGAGCTCCTCGAATGCTTCGCCCGGCCGCATCGGATCGGCGACGGGCAATCCCCAAAGATCGCGGCTGCGCGCGATCACCTCGTTTGCGGCCTCGACCGAGAGCCCCGCCGTGTTGAGCGACACGCCGGCACAGCGCGCCGCCGGATTGGTGCGCCGCGCCAATCGCACCGAAAGCGCGACGGCCTCTTCGATCGAAGGCAGGGCGTAATCGGGAAGGCCGACCACGCGATCACGCCCATGGGCATGACAAAGCACCAGGACATCGGGCTGCGACCCATGGAGCAGCCCCAGTGACACCCCGGCATAGGAGGGGTGGAAGATCGACCCCTGGCCCTCGACCACGTCCCAATGATCGGGCTCGGCTTCGGGGCTGAGCAGTTCCGCCGCCCCGGCAACGAAATCGCTGACCACCGCGTCGATCGGGATGCCCGATCCCGCGATCATGATCCCGGTCTGGCCGGTCGCGCGAAAATCGGCGTCGAGCCCGCGTGCGCGGAATGCGGCGGCGAGCGACAGGGCGGTGTATTTCTTGCCCAGCGCGCAATCGGTGCCGACGGTCAGCAGGCGCTTGCCCGATCGGGGGCGTCCCGTGCCGATCGGCAGGTCGGCCGGCGGCGTGCGAATATCGATCAGGCGCCGGCCGAACCGCGCGGCGGCCGCTTCGAGGCGCGGATCGGCGGACAGCCGGTCATGCGCGCCGCTGACGATGTCCAGCCCGGCTTCCAGCGCTTCGAGCAAACAGGGAATCCACGCCTCGCGGATACCCCCGCCGATCGAGGCCATGGCGAGCACCAGCGCGCGCGCGCCGGCGGCATGGGCTTCGCTGGGGCGCATGACGGGCAAGCCCAATGAGGCGCGGGCACCATCGCATGTATATTCGGCGACGCACAGCGACGGCGCCCAGTCCCGCAAACCCAGGCCGGTCTTCAGGAAGGTCGTGTCGTCGGCATCGCCCAGGAACAGCAGATAGGGGCGCGGCAGATCGATCGGCACGCCGCTCATGGGCGGATCTCCGATCGAACGGGTCGGCCAGGCCGCGCATCTTGCACTAGCTTGCCCTGATCGACGACAAGCACGCCGTTCACCATCACATAGCGAAACCCGTCCGAATAGCGCGCGGCGTCGCCATAGGTTGCCTTCGTGCCCACGGTCTTGGGATCGAACAGCACGATATCGGCATCGGCGCCGGCCTGGAGCCGCCCCTTGCGCCGCATCGCGGGCACGAAGCTTTCCAGCCGCTGCGCGGGCATCAGCGCCATCTTGCGGATCGCCTCGCTCCAGCCCAGCACCTGGGTGTCGCGCACATAATGGCCGAGGACGCGCGCGAAGGTGCCCGCCGAACGCGGGTGGCTGTTGGGGCCCTCGACATTGCCGGCATCGCTCGCCACCAGCACGAGCGGATCGCGCAGCAGCGCGGAGATCGTCGCCTCCGTGTTCATGTGCATGATGACGCCGTCGTCGCCGGTGCCCGAGCGCAACGCGTCGAACTCGGCCTGGGTCAGCCGCTTGCCGGTGACGCGCGACTGGAGATCGCCGACTGTGACGCCCCAGCGCTTTTCCCAGCCGGGTTCGAAGATCACGCTGCGGATCGCATCGACCGAACCGTCCCAGGGATAGGTTTCGGTCGAGACGTCGATGCCGCGTTCGCGCGCCGCGCGCATCAATTGCGCCATCAGCGGCGCATCGGACATCGCCATGGAGTTGATATGGACGACATGGACGCAGGCATTGGTGATCGCCGCGTTGGCGATGCTTTCCTGCACTGATTCCAGCGTGCTGTCCGGCTCGACCAGGCTGCCGTAGCGGACATGGGTGAAGACGCAGCTCTTGGTCTTGCCCGCGACGCGGGTGACGTCGAGCATCTCCTTGTGGGTGATGCCCGGCGCATATTGCGTGCCGCTGCCGACGCCGATCGCGCCGTCGCGCAGCCCTTCCTCCAGCAACGGCGCCAGGCGCGCATATTGGGCGTCGGGAATAGGCTGGTTGATCTCGGCCGCGGTAAAGGCGGCCATCCCGTCGTCGAGCGCCGCGAGCCCCGCCGCGCCGCCGCCCTTCTGCAGGAAATAGCGGATCGCGGTGTGGCCGACGCTGGTGCCGTAATTGATGCGTTCGCGCCCCTGCTTCGCATCATACCATTTCGCGACCGGATAGGTGCCGATCTCCAGCTCCAGCCGGGTGGTGACGCCGTCCTTCGCCTCATAGGCGGCGGTTTCGTCGTTGGTGGCGTGCGAATGCAGATCGATGAAGCCCGGCGCCGCCATCAACCCGCGGGCGTCGATGGTTCGCCGCCCCTTGAGCGGCGCTTCGGTGACGGCGACGATCCTGTCGCCATCGACCGCGATGTTGCGGACGCCGTCGAGCCCGGTTTCCGGATCTATCGTCCGCGCGCCGAGATAGACGATATCGTGCACGCCACCGGCTGATGGCGATTGCGCCGCCCCCGGTGCCCCGATGAACGCAACGATCGAGACGGCGGCCAGAACCGCCGGAGATGTTCGACGAACCATCAGAACCCCGCCCTCAAAGATAGGGTGACGCTACGCGGTTCACCCACGACATTGCCATAGAACAGCGTCTGATAATTGTTGATGTAATAGAGTTTGTCGAAGATGTTCTTGACGTTGAGCTGCAACCGCCAGCGATCGAAATTATAGCCCATCGACGCATCGACCAGGGTGTAGCTCGGCAGATCGCGCGTCGAGCCGTCATAATTGGTCTTCACCGAGTCGACGAAGCGTATGCCGCCGCCGACGAACAGGCCGCCGTCGAAATCATAGCTGGTGTACAGGCTGGCCGTGGTCCTAGGCAGGAAGGTGATCGTCTTGCCGATGACCGTCGTATCGGCGTCCTTGCTGATCGTCGGATCGAGAACGGTCAGGCCGGCATTGACCTGCCACGCCTTGGTGATGCGGCCGATCGCCTCCAACTCCACCCCGCGATGGCGCACTTCGCCGAGCGCGCGATACCGATCGAAACCGTCCGGCCCCTGCTGGTCGTAGGTGCCCTGGTTCGCCTGCCTGAGATCGAAGACGGCGCCGGTGAGCAGGATGCGCCGGTCCGGCGAGACATATTTCACGCCCAGCTCATATTGCTTGCCGGTGAGCGGCGGCAGCACATTGTCGTTGATGTCGATGTTGAGCTGTGGCTGGAAGGACTCGCTGTACGAGGCGTAGATGTTGAGCCCCTTGATCGGCTCCACCGTCACCGCGGCGCGATAGCTTAGCTGGCCGCCGCCGCTAAAATCGCGCCATGGCCCGCCATCGGTCTGCGTCGTGATATCGGGCTTGGAATAGGACAGGCCGGCCAGCAGCGTCAGCGGCTCCGCCACCTTCAGCACCGCCTGGCTCGAAAGCGTCAGGAATTTGCGCCGCCGCTTGTCCTCGAAGATCTGGCCCGGAAAGGTCGCCGAACCGATGATGGCGTCGATCGCGTCGACACCGTCGAAGATGTTCGCATGGCCCGTCCCGTCGCCGTCAATCTCGGGCAGGCTCTGCCGCACGAACGAGCTGGTGCTCTGATAGATGACCGAGGCGGAGATGAAGCTCTCCGACATGCCAAGTTCGTCGAGCTTGTAGATGGTCGAAGCGCCGATGCTGAAATCCTCGACCGGGAACTTCAGGAAATTCTGGATCTGGAACGAGAAGTCGCCATTCTCCTCCAGCCCATAGGCATAGGCGGCGGGGCCGCGCGTACGGGTCTTGAGATAATTGGCCTTCAGGCTGACCGACCAGACTGGGGAAACTTCCCAGTCGAGTCCGGCATTGATGCGCTTCACCGCGGTGACGAGGTCGAAATCCTTCGACCCGATGAAGAAGGAGCGTCCGACCGGCGCCGGCGATCCATCCGCCAATGTCGGGATGCCGTCGAAACCGGTGCGCCGATAATGTTCGTAGCCGCCATGCACATAGCCGGTGAGGCCATCGGCGATATCGGCATCGATGCCGCCGTAAAGCACGGTCTTGCGGGAATCGACATGCCGCATGAAGCTGCCGGCCTGTTCGTGCGCGGCGATGCCGATCGCGCGGATCGAACCGGAGGCATTGAGCGCGCCGGCGATCTGCCCTTCCAGCCGCCAGCGCCCCCACGATCCGCCGAGCAGTTCGAGATAATTGGGCGTATCGGCGCGCGCACTCTTCGACACGAGATTGATCAGGCCGCCGGGGCTGGCCGCGCCATAGACCACCGACGCCGGCCCCTTGACGATTTCCATCCGTTCGATCGTCGCATAATCGGGCTCATAGGAGAGTGAGCCGATGGTCAGCCCGTCGAACGCCGCGCCGCCGGCGAAGCCGCGCAGCTTGACGATCGTGCCGAACCCTTCCTGATTGCCCGCGAACAGCGCGCCCGGCGCATATTGCGCCATCTCGCCCAAGGTCTTGAGGTCGGCGGCCTTCAGGAAATCCTTGCTCACCAGGCTGATCGCCTGCGGCACTTCCTCGATCGGCAGCGGCAGGCCGGTGGTGCCGCTCGTATCCTCGGTCAGGTAACGATAGGCGCCAGTGACGACGATGTCGGCGCCGGTCTCCGTCGTTTGGGGCTCATCGGCCTGCGCCCCGCCATCCTGCGCGGATGCAGGATTTGCGAGCAGCCCAAGCGAAATGGCGAGCGCACTCGCCGTTAGCATTCGTGCCCAACGTGCGGAACGCCCAGGTCCCGCGCACGCGTCATTGCCTTGCCAGAGCGTCTTCATCGCGCCCCTCCCTGATTATTGGTCTGAGATGTGGAGGAGGTGTCGACTTCTCCCCCGCCCGGTTTCCCGCCGGACGTGGCAAGAAAACGACTGTGATACCTTTCTGTCAATTGATAGTTTCATTGGAAAACTAACATGCTCCGCGATAGAAGGTCGCCGGCAGCAGGGAGGGATGCGATGGAAGACGAGGAAGCCCGGGAAAACGCGGTTTCGGCACCGGCAGGCGATGCGCCCGCCGCGTCTCCGGCGATTCCCAACGTACCTCTGTTGCGCCGGCTTCAGGCCGATCTGGAGAGCTATACGTCGGCCGAACGCGCGGTGGCCCGGCACATCCTCGCCAATTATACGACGCTCGCCTTCGAAACGGCCGAGTCGCTTGCCGATCAGGTGGGGGTCAGCGCGATCACCGTGGGCCGGTTTGCCCGCCAGCTCGGCTATCGCAATTTCAAGGCGCTCAAGAGCGAACTCAAGGACAGCACCGCCGATGCCTTTCCCTGGCTGATCGGCCCGGACCTGGCGGAGTTCGTCGATGCGCCCGAGCAGCCGAGCGACCTTGAAAGCAGCCATCAGCGCGAGATGAATGCTTTGATGGCGGTCTATCGCCTGGCGAAGACGCCGGAATGGGCGGCGCTGGTGGAATTGCTCGCCCGATCACGCACCGTCCATATCGCGGGTTTCCAGACCGAACGCGGCATCGCCATGCTGCTCGCCCATCACCTCCAGTTCATGCGCGACGGGGTGCGGCTCGTCGATCTGAGCGCGGGCAACTATGCCGATGTCTTCGCCTTCGAGGAAACCGATACCTGCCTGGTGGTCATGGATATCCGCCGCTATTCGCGCCAATCCTATCTGGTCGCCGAACAGGCGAGCCAGCACGGCATTCCCCTGATCGTGTTGACCGACATGTATTGCGACTGGGCACCGCGCTTCACCCCGCATGTCGTGGCGGTGCCGACACAGACCGGCATGTTCTGGAGTTCGCCGGTCGCCCTGGTCTGCGCGGTGAACCTGATGGTCAATGGCGTGATCAAGCTGATCGGGCCGCGCGTCGAGCAGCGGCTGGAAAAGCTCACCCGCCTGCACCAGACCTTCACCGGCTATGCCGGCCACCAGCCGCCAAAGCCCAAGCGGATGTGAAGCCGCGGCATGGGCCATTCAGTTTACAAACGAACATGGGGACAGCTAGATCAGCTTCGGCCGCATGCCGTGGGCAAAGGGGAGCATTCAGCAGGATCCGGGAAGCATATCCAGCGTCGCGATCCGACGCGGTCCCAGGGCGTCGCGGCAGCATCAACATCCATACGGAAGGTCGTCATGCCTATTCGTTCGAATCGCCTCATGCGCCTTATCGCCTGCCCGCTCTTCTTGTTCGCCTTGCCCACCACCGTATTGGCGGAAACGGCGTCGCCGATGCGCGCGCCGACGATCCGGCAGTCGCTGGACATGCACAGCGTCAACGCCCCCAAAATGTCACCCGACGGCCGACGCGTGGTCTATGAACAGAGCCGCACCAATTGGGAGGCCAATGCCTTCGAGACCGACCTGTGGATCGCCGATGTCGCGACCGGCGCGCGGCACCGGCTGACCATGGCCGCCAAGTCCAGCACCGATGCGGCGTGGTCGCCGGACGGTCGCTGGATCGCCTTCGCCTCGGATCGCCCCGGTGTGCTGCCCAAGTCTCCCGCCAATCTGCGCCAGATCTGGGTGATGCCCGCCAATGGCGGCGAGGCGCAACAACTGACCCGCACCGAAAAGGGCGTGAACGCCTTCAAGTGGGCGCCGGATTCCCGCCGGCTCGCCTTCACCGCCGAGCGCCCCGAGCCCAAGGCGCTGAAGGACCGCAAGGAGACTTTCGGCGACTATCGGGTGATCCAGGCCGATTACGGCATGGTGCAGCTCTGGACGCTGGACCTGCCACAGGCGGACGAGGCCGGCCGCACCCCGGCGCCGTCGGAACCCAGGGCGATCACCAATGGCGACGCCTATAGCGTGGGCGATTTCGCCTGGTCTCCGGACGGGGCCCGCATCGCCTTCGCCGCGCAGCGCGATCCGGATCTGATCTCCAGCCATACCGGCCTGATCCATGTCGTCAGCGTGGCCGATGCGGCGGCGAAGCCTCTGATCGGCGAGGCCGGCCCCTATGGCAGCCCGACCTGGTCGCCCGACGGCACCCGGATCGCCTTCACCAGCGCGGGCGGCGAGCCCTATTTCTACTATGCCAACCGCAAGATCTCCGTCATCCCCGCGACCGGCGGCGCACCAAGGGTGGTCAACGCCGCGTTCGACGAGGATGCGGACCTGCTCGGATGGAACGCCGATGGCATCTGGTTCGGCGCCCGGCAAAAGACCGAGTCCGGCCTGTGGCGCCTCGATCCCGCCAGCGGCGCATCGACCCGCGTTGCGCTGGCCGAAACGCCGATGGCCGGTCGCTTCAGCTTCTCCGGCGATTTCCGACATGCCGCATATGCGGGATCGGCGCCCAACATCTATGCCGAGATCCATTCGGCAGACCTTGGCACCGGCCAGACCAGGCGCCTGACCCGCGCCGGCGACCAGCCGGGCGCGTTCGACACCGCGAAACGCGAGCTGGTCCGATGGACATCGAAGGACGGCACGCCGATCGAGGGCGTGCTCTACACGCCCAGGGATTTCGACCCCGCGAAGAAATATCCGTTGATGGTGGTGATCCATGGCGGCCCCACGGGCATCGATACGCCCGTGGTCGCGGCGGACCGCGTCTATCCGCTCGAACGGTTTCTCGCCAAGGGGGCGCTGGTGCTGCGGCCCAATTATCGCGGATCGGCGGGCTATGGCGGCAAGTTCCGCGCGCTGAACGTGCGCAACCTTGGCGTCGGCGACTATGCCGATGTGATCAGCGGCGTCGATGCGCTGATCGCCCGGGGCTTTGTCGACAGGAACCGGGTGGCCTCCATGGGCTGGAGCCAGGGCGGCTATATCTCGGCCTTCATCACCACCTCGTCGGATCGGTTCAAGGCGGTCTCGATGGGCGCCGGGATCTCCGACTGGATGACCTACTACGCCAATACCGACATCACGCCATTCACCCGGCAATATCTGAAGGGCACACCGTGGGACGACCCCGCGATCTACGCCAAAACCTCCCCGATCAGCTATGTCGCCAAGGCCAGGACGCCGACGCTGATCCAGCACGGTTCGAATGACCGCCGCGTACCCATCGCCAACGCCTATGAACTGCGCCAGGCGCTGGAGGACAGGAAAGTGCCGGTGAAGATGGTCGTCTATGAAGGCTTTGGCCACAGCATCAACAAGCCGCGCCAGGCCCGCGCGGTGATGGAGGAGAACGAGGCCTGGTTCGGCCACTATATCTTCGGCGAACCCTTGCCGGCCGCGCTGAGCCCGGACACGCCGGACCTGAAGGTCGAGGAGAAGCCCGTCGAGACCGGGACAGCCGCGAGCACTGGTTGACGCCAACGACAATGTTCCACGCCGCGGGAGAGAAGGGCCGCTTCCGAAGCCGCGCATTGTGCTGAAATCAGCCTGATTCAACCGTTCCCAGGGCATGGGATCCATCGCATGCGGATCGCGCGCCCCAGGGATTTATTCCATCGTGATTTCAGCCGTTCGATGCCTTCATCGAACCACAGGCCACCCTAACGAAACATGAAATAGTCGTAGGCCGAACGCGCGACCTCCGCGACCGCCTTTTCACGGGCTTCGTTCGAGGTGGTGCTACCCTTCGTGTAGACCGAGATCGCGACATGCCCGCGCCCGCCCGGCAGCGTGATCACGCCGACATCGTTGATCGTGCCGCCCAGCGTGCCCGTCTTGTGCGCCACAGGCGTATCCGCCGGCAGCAGGCCCTTCAGCCTTTTGTCGCCCGTCGTCGTCCGGCTCATCACGCCAAGCAGGAATTCAGTGCTTTTCGCGCTCAGGATCTTGCCCGACCAGATCTTGGCGAGCAGGTCGGTCATCGCCAGCGGCGTGCTGCTGTCATTGGGATCCGCATCGAAATCGGCGCGCGGCAGGTTGCCCGCCGGAATCGCCGCGCCGGATGCGCGCGCCGCGCGCAGACCCTCGCGCAGCGGCACGTCGGCCGGCAGCTTGTAGAATTTCTTCAGCAGCGTCTTGGTGTCCGCATTGACGTTCTGGTCCTTGATGCCAAGCGCGCGCAGATTCGCTGTCACCGCTTCGGGGCCGCCGGCCAGCGCGGTCATGATGTCGGTCGCCGTGTTGTTCGACTGGATGATCATCACCTCCATCAGATTAGCGACCGACAATTGAATGCCGGGATGGAAGATGCCCGGGGCGACGGGGCCGGATTCGTTGATGTTGGCATCGGCCACGGGCACGAGCTGTTCGAGCGTGATCTCACCCTTGTCGACCCGGCTCAACACCTTGACCGCGACCGCCACCTTGAAGGTGCTCGCCATCGGGAACATCTCCGCCCCGTTGACCGAAACCTGCTGACCGCTCTCCAGATGGCGCGCGGCGAAACCGATCTTCCCGCCACCAAGCGCCTTGGCATAATCCGCCACCGCCACGTCGAACCCCTTTTGCGTCGACGCGCTCGCGGCGACCGGCTTCGCTTCGGGAATGTTCTGCGCCCAGGCCGGGGATGCGACGGCGAAGGCGGCGGCAATGGTCGGGATCAGCAGGCGCATGGATTATCCTTTCAAGGGACGGCTTGGATCTGGAAGCAGACGGGATGTTCGATGGCACGGGCCATGAAACAGTCTGGCAGGTTTAGCGGCCGGGAATTCCCGATTGCAATGGCCGGCAAGCCGTTCGCTCTCCACTTTACGACTACAGTTGTAATCGATAGTATGGCGATCGCGGCGGGTACTGGTGAAACAGGGCATGGCGAACAGCGGATATGACCGATTGACGCGCCGCTCGGCACTGGGCGCGCTGGCCGGCGGATTCTTCTGGAGCGGCAGTCGCGCCCATCCCGCGCGTGCGACAGGCTCGACGCAACCGGCGCCCATCGACAGGTCCGGCTTCGTGCCGATCGGCGGCCTCGATCAATGGATCAGCATCCGGGGCGATGACGTGCGCAATCCCGTCCTGCTGGTCGTGCATGGCGGGCCCGGCGAAGCGCAATGGCCGATGGCGGCGCATTACCGCACCTGGGAAAGACATTTCACCGTCGTGCAATGGGATCAACGCGGCGCCGGCCACAGCTTCGGCCGCCACGGCACCGCGACGCCGGACATGACGCTGGAGCGGATCAGCGGCGACGGTGCCGAACTTGTCGACCATCTTTGCCGTACGCTCCGACGCAGGCGGATCATCCTGCTCGGTCACTCATGGGGATCCACCGTCGGCGTCAATATCGTGCAACGACGCGCCGATCGGATCGCCGCCTATGTCGGCACCGGCCAGGTCGGCAGTTGGAAAGGCGCGATCAGGATCAAGTTCGATCTGCTGCTCTCGAAAGCGCGAGCCGATGGCGACAAGGCCGAGGTCGCGGCGCTGGAAGCGAGCGGACCACCTGATCCGAACGATGCCACCGCCGTCTTCGCGCTCAACGATCGCATCCACCGATATTGGGCGCCGTCCGACATCGAATGGGTCAAATCGCTTCGCGCCAATGCCGCAACGGCGCGATCCGCCGATCCACGAAACTACAAGGATTTCGAGGATGGTTTCCGGTTCAGCGCCCAACAGGTTGTCCGTGACCAGATCAAGGTGGACCTGCCCGCCACGGCCGCCATGCTCGATACTGCGGTCTTCCTGATTCAGGGACGAGACGACCTGATCACGCCGACACGGGACGCCATCGATTATTTCGATCGCGTCACCGCCCCCCTCAAGAAACTGATCCTGATCCCGGACGCCGGGCACTTCGCGTTCATGACGGCGCCCGGCGCGTTTCTCGAACATTTGACCGGCGCGGTCAGGCCCGTCGCCATAGCGCGAGGCGCCTGAGCCAATCTGCGATACGCCCATCATCGAGCGCCGGCGTCATGAACGAAATTCCGGAAAGGCTGGAGCGGGTAGCGGGGATCGAACCCGCATCACAAGCTTGGAAGGCTAGTGCTCTACCATTGAGCTATACCCGCACTCCGAGGATGGCGCACTGCCATTCCATGCGCGGACAGTCAACCGCCCAACCGTCCGTCGATACAGTTCAGCGGCGGGGATCGCCCGCGCCGCCGAACGGCGCATCGACCGGTGGATAGAGCGACCAGGGGCCGGCCGCCGAACGATCCTCCGGCGCGAGCCGGCCGCGCTCGTTGGCGGCGGCGATCAGCCGATCGAGCAGGCGCTGGCCGAACAGCCATGCGCCGAGGCCGGAATCGGCATTGATATGGCCAAGTTCGCCGACATCCACGAAATGGCTGCCCCAGAATTTCGCCATATTGTGCGCGCGATCGATCGAGCAATAGTCGTCGTTGCGGCTGGCGACGACGATCGAGGGGAATGGCAGGCTCACCTTGGGCGCCGGCCCGAAGCCGCCGATCGGCCGGTTCAGCCCGTCGTGATCGCAATCGGGCGGGGCGACAAGCAGCGCACCGGCGACCGGCCAGCCATAGGGCTGCCCTTCCAGCGCGGCCCACCAGGCCACCGCCAGGCAACCCAGGCTGTGCGCGACGAGCACGATCGGCGCCGGCGCCGCCTTGATCGAATGATCGAGCTTCGTGACCCAGGGATTGCGGCGCGGCGCCGACCACATGCCGAGATCGACACGATCGCAATCGCCACGCGTCGCTTCCCAGATGCTCTGCCAATGCGCGGCTTCCGAACCGTTGAGGCCCGGTACGGTCAGGACCAGGGGCGTGCTGCCCCGGCCGGCGAAGTCATGGTCGACCATCTGCGTCTCCACCCGAATCGGACGGCATGAGGCACCGTCCCATGCGAGAGACTTAATTCAACCAATAAAGTTGACAAGACGCCTTTCGCCCAGTCGTTGTCCAATCGCGGCAGGCGGATCAGACGATCGGCACCGGGTCCGCCAGGGTGATGCCGTCGAGCACATGCGCCGTTTCGTCCCGCACGCGCAACATCAACTGGCGCAGCCGGCACACGCTTTCTTCCAGGCAATTCTTGCATTTCTCGTGCGCGTAACGGCTGGCACACGGCACCAGCGCCAGCGATCCGCGCGTCAGGCGTACGATATCGCCATAGCTGACATCGAGGGGCGAGAGCGCCAGCCAATAGCCGCCATCCTTGCCGCGCTGGGTAGCGACCAGACCGGCGCGACTCATCTCCGACAGGATGACGGTGAGGAACTTGGCGGGGATGTTCTGCGCGGTCGCGATCTCGGTCAACTGGATCGGACCTTCGCCATAATGGTCCGCAAGGTGCTGAAGCGCGCGGATTGTGTACCGGGTCCGTTGAGAAAGCATGGCTTTTCTTGGACCCGCGCCCCTCGCTTTGCAACCGCCTTGCGTGGTGATCGGCGATGGACCCGAATATCATCACCCGATAATCAATGCGGATGACCGAAACGCTTCCCCATATCATCGGCGGACAGGCGGTTTCCGCCGACGCACCGCTCACCAGCATCAATCCGTCGGACACCGACGATATCGTCGCCCGCTTTCCTGCCGGCAACGCGGCGGACGTCGATGCGGCGGTGGCAGCGGCGCGGGCGGCGCAGCCCGGTTGGGCGCATGCCTCGCCCGAAGTTCGCTCCGACCTGCTCGACCGGGTCGGCAGCACGATCATGGCGCGCGCGGCCGAGCTGGGCGAATTGCTGTCGCGCGAGGAAGGCAAGACCCGCGCCGAGGGACTGGGGGAAGTGCTGCGCGCCGCGCGCATCTTCAAATATTTCGCGGGCGAGGCACTGCGCCGCCACGGCCATACGCTGGAATCGACGCGACCCGGCGTCGATGCCGCGACCTATCGCGAGGCGGTGGGCGTGTGCGGACTGATCACCCCGTGGAACTTCCCGATCGCGATCCCCGCCTGGAAGGCCGCGCCTGCGCTCGCATTCGGCAATACGGTCGTGCTCAAGCCCGCCAACGTCACACCGGCCACCGCGCACGCGCTGGCCACGATCATCCAGGAATGCGGCGCGCCGCCGGGCGTGTTCAACCTGGTGCTCGGTCGCGGCGAGGTGGGCCAGGCGATCGTCGACCATGAGGATGTCGACCTGATCTCCTTCACCGGATCGCAGGGCGTCGGCGCGAAGGTCGCGGCGGGCGCCGTGGCGCGCCAGGCGCGCGTCCAGCTCGAAATGGGCGGCAAGAACCCGCTGGTGGTGCTGGCCGACGCCGATCTCGAGCGCGCGGTCGCGGTCGCGCTCGACGGCGGCTTCTTCCAGACCGGGCAGCGCTGCACCGCATCGTCGCGCGTCATCGTCGAGGATGCGATCCATGACCGTTTCGTCGCGGCGCTCGCCGAGCGCGCGGCCGCGCTCAAGGTCGGCGCGGCGCTCGATCCCGAAACGCAGGTCGGCCCGGCGGCAAGCGAAAGCCAGTTCGAGCAGAATCTGCGCTATGTCGCCATCGCCACGGGCGAAGGCGGCAGGCTCGTCACCGGCGGAGAAAAGCTGACGCTGGAACGGCCGGGCTATTACATGGCGCCGACCTTGATCGCGGACACCGATCCGGACATGCGGATCAACAATGAGGAAGTGTTCGGCCCCGTCGTCTCGACCGTGCGCGCGAAGGATTACGAGGATGCGCTGGCGCTCGCCAATCGCGGCAGTTTCGGCCTGTCCTCGGGCATCGTCACCACCTCGCTCAAACATGCACGGCATTTCCGCCGCCATGTCCGCGCGGGCATGGTGATGGTCAACCTGCCGACGGCGGGGGTCGATTATCACCTGCCCTTCGGCGGCACGCGCAAGTCGAGCTACGGCCCGCGCGAACAGGGCTTCGCCGCGGTCGAATTCTATACGAGCATCAAGACCGTCTACACCGCGGACTGATCGATACTCTCCAGCAGGTCGTCGATCGATGCGTCGAAATGCGTGTCCATCGCGGCACGCGCGGCGGCGGGATCGCGATCGGCGATCGCCTGCGCGATGATGCGATGGTGAACGAGCATCTTCCGGCGCAGTTCGGGCGTGTCGCGCGTCCGCCACGCGGCAGGCACCGCCATCGTCATCATCGGCCCGAAGGACCGGACGATCTGGAGGAACAGGGCATTGTGGCTGGCGCCGGCAATCGCCTCGTGCAGCGCGATGTCGTGGCGCGTGACCTGTTCGGAATCGTCGCCCGCCGCCACCATCGCATCGGCCAGCGCGACGATCCGCGCGGCTTCCTCGTCGGTGCGTTCGGTCGCGGCGAGCACCGCGATCCGGAGTTCGAGCGTCCGGCGCACATCCCAGATATCGGTGATCGAGATCTGCGAGGTCGCGACGCCATGATCGAGCGAGGCGGCCATCACCGATCCGTCGAGCGCGCCGACGCGCGCGCGCCGGCCATTGGCGACGTCGATCAGCTTGAGCGCGGCGAGCGCGCCGAACGCTTCGCGCATCACCGCGCGGCTCACGCCCATCGCCTCGGCGAAATAGCCTTCGCCCGGCAGCGTGTCGCCCACCTTCAGGTCATTGTCCTTGATATGGTCGCGCACCGCCTGCACCGCCTGGTGCACAAGCGACCCGCCGTCCGCCGCGCGCGCGGCCGCACCGCTCATGCCGCCACCTTGCAGGCGCGATATTGGGTGGGCGCCACGCCGAAGCGCCGCGCGAAGGCGCGGGTGAAGCTGGCATTATTCAGATAGCCGCAGCGATAGCCGATCGAGGAAACCGGCAGATCGGTCGCTCTCAGCATCCGCCGCGCCTCTCCCAGCCGCTGTTCGGCCAGCGCGTCGGCGACGGTGCTGTCGAACATCTCGCGAAAGCCCCGCGTCAGCTTGGTGCGGTTGAGACCGCAGGCGCGCGCGATACCGTCGAGCGTCAGCTTTTCGGACCAGCGCTCGTCGATCAGACGCCGCGCCGCCATGATGCGCTGGCTGTCCGCCTGGGAAAGCTGCCCTTCTCCGATCATCGGCACCAGTTCTCCGGGCCGGTCGACGAGCAGGCCGAAGGTCTCGCACAGCAATTCGATGCTCTTGGCCAGGCGATAGGTGTCGCGCGCGGCGATCGGCAGCGTGCAATCGCGCAGCGCCAAGGCGATCGCGCGGATCGCGGCCGGCATATGATAGGCACCGCCGTCGCAAGCGGGCAGGCGGCCGAAGACACGGCGGCAGGCGGCCGGACAGACGATCAGGATCAGCCGCGCGGCATCGTCCGCGTCGAGCGTCACCCGGTCGGGCCGGGCATGATAACGAAAGGTGGGCGCGGTACCGGCGCCGCCGAACGCGAAGTCGATCGCGACCGCGCCGGTCGGCCAGTCATGATCACCGATACCGCCGGCCCCGACCAGCGCGATCATCTCGTGCGAAACCTCGACCCGCTCCATCATGCCGTCCACTTACCCTCAACGTCGTGGCACATGATTACCGTTTAAACCTATCAGACAGGTCTTGCAAGAGCTATCAGATAGGTTGCCTCACGTCCCCGATGCAAGGAAGCGCGCGAGCGCGGCGCGACTGTCCCGCCGCGCGGTTTCCGCCACCTCCGCGCCGGGCATCAGATCGAAGCCGTGAAAAGCGCCCGGATAGACGTGCAGTTCGGTCGGCACGCCCACGCGCATCAGCCGGCGGGCATAATCGATATCCTCCTCGACGAAGAGGTCGAGCGCGCCCGTGCTGATGAAGGTCGGCGGCAGACCGGAAAGATCGGTCGCGCGGGCCGGCGCCGCATAGGGCGAAGCCCCGTCCGCCCCCGGATCATGGCCGAGCAGCGCGGACCAGCCGAAGCGGTTGTTGTGCGGGGGCCAGATGAATTCGCCGGCATAGGGATGCGGATCGGCATGCACGCAGGTGCGATCGTCGAGCATCGGATAGATGAGATGCTGGAACGACAGGCGGTGTTCGCCCCGGTCGCGCGCCAGCAGCGCCAGCGCGGCGGCCAGGCCGCCGCCAGCGCTCTCGCCCATCACCCCCAGCCGCGCGGGATCGATGCCGAGATCGCCCGCATGCGCGATCGTCCAGCCCAGCCCGGCATAGCAATCCTCGATCGCGCCCGGAAACACGGTCTCGGGCGCCAGCCGGTAATCAACCGAGACGATCGCGCAGCCGAGCGCGGCGGCGAGCGGCCGATGGACATATTCGATCTGCTTCGCCGCACCCGCGACATAACCGCCGCCATGGATATGGTAGATGCACGGCAACGCCGCCGCCGCATCGATGGGCCGATAGATATGCAGCATCACATCCGGCGCGCCGGTGGGACCGGGCACGGGAATCCGCTCCAGCGTCGTCGCGCTCTCATCGATCTGCTGCATCGGCAATTTGCGCGTGCGCATCGCCGGCAGCGTCTCGGCGCTCAGCATGACCATTGGAAACACGTCGAGCAGCGGCTTGAGCGCGGGATCGACGAGATGCTGGCTGTTCATCGGATGCTCCAATCGGACCGGATCATGTCCGATGATCCGATAGCCGATCAAGACACATCCGTCAGACCCTATCCCTCCAGAGCCGTGATTTAGCTTCGCTGACCTGCGGTTCCGAGGCGGCAGGTGTTCCACCTGCCCCGAAATCACTCCAGGACAAAGATCTTGTCAGGATTGAACAGATTCTTCGGGTCGAGCGCGCGCTTGATCGTCCGCATCAGATCGACCGCATCGCCCAGTTCGTCGACGAGCGCATCGCGCTTGCCCAGGCCGATGCCGTGCTCGCCGGTGCAGGTGCCGTCCATCGCCAGCGCGCGGGAGATCAGCCGATGATTGATCGCCTCCACTTCCGCCATCTCGTGCGGCGCGGTGGGATCGATCGCGAAGACGACATGGAAATTGCCGTCGCCGACATGACCGACGATCGTGGCCGGCATCGATGCGCCTTCCAGGTCCGCCTTGGTTTCGCCGATGCACTCGGCGAGCCGGCTGATCGGCACGCAGACATCGGTGGTCCAGCCGATCGAGCCCGGCCGCAGCCCGAGCGCGGCATAATACGCCATGTGCCGCGCCTTCCACAGCTTGGAGCGTTCCTCCGGCAAGTTCGACCAGCGGAACTCGCCGCCGCCATTGGCCGACGAAAGCGCGCTCACCGTCTCCACCTGTTCCGCCACCGAGCGCTCCGATCCGTGGAACTCGAACAGCAAGGTGGTCTGTTCGGCATAATCGAGCTTCGAATAGGCGTTGCACGCCTTCATCTGCATATCGTCGAGGATCTCGATCCGTGCGATCGGCACGCCGAGCTGGATCGCCTGGACCACCGTGTCGACCGCCCCCTTCAACGTGTCGAACGGGCAGACCGCGGCCGAGATCGCCTCCGGTATGCCGTGCAGGCGCAAGCTGATCTCGGTGACGATGCCCAGCGTGCCCTCGGCGCCGATGATCAGCCGGGTGAGATCATAGCCCGCCGCCGACTTGCGTGCGCGGCGCGCGGTGCGGACGATGCGGCCGTCGGGCATCACCACGCGCAGCGACAGCACCGCTTCGCGCATCGTGCCGTAACGCACCGCGTTGGTTCCCGATGCGCGCGTCGAGGCCATGCCGCCGATCGTCGCATTGGCGCCGGGATCGATGGGGAAGAACAGCCCCTGATCGCGCAGATGTTCGTTAAGCTGTTCGCGCCGGACGCCCGCCTGGACGGTGCAGTCGAAATCCTCGGCGTTGACCTCCAGGATGGCGTTCATCTCGCTCAGGTCCAGGCTGATGCCGCCGCGCACCGGCGTGACATTGCCTTCGAGCGAGGTGCCGGCGCCGAACGCCACGATCGGCACTTCGGCCGCGACGCACAATTTGACGAGTTCGGCCACCTCATCGGTCGAACGCGCGAACACCACCGCATCGGGCAGCACCGGATCGAAATGGGTCTCGCTGCTGCCATGCTGCAGGCGGATCGACTCGCCCAGGTGCAGGCGGTCCCCCACCAGTGCCTGCACCTGGGCAAGGAAGCCGTCCGGCAACGGCTTGCGATGATCGACGGCGAACGGCGCGGTCATGATCAGAACCGCGCCGTGGCGCGCACGCCGATGCGGCGGCGATTGCCCTGGATCGCCAGATTGCGGGCGATCGGCGCGGGCAGGCCGGCGCGCAGCAGCACGGACCTGTCGATATAGCTCTCGATATATTTCGCGTTGAACAGATTGGTCGCGAAGCCGGCGATGTCGAAATGGTCGCCCAGCCGGAAGGTCACCGAACCGTTGACCAGCCGGTAGGAGGACAGGCGCGGCGCGACATTGGGATCGAGCGAGGATCCCATCCGGCTGCCCTTGGCGACAATGTTGGCGTCGAAGATCAATGCGTTGTTCCCCAGCGGCACGGTGTAGTTCGTGCCGATATTGAAGTTCCAGTCGGGTGTGAAGATGATCCGGTCACTCGACACATGGAAGCCCGTCGTCGCGAAATACTGGCTGTCGTCGGTGATCCGGGCGTGGAGCAGGGTCGCGCTCGCGCTCAGCCGCCAATTGTCGGTCACGCGATAGCTCGCTTCCGCCTCGACGCCATAGCTTTCAACGGTGCCGGTATTGAGGTTGATCGCGACGAAGCCGACGCCGCTGGTGTTGGGCGCGAGCGAATTCTGCCCGATGAAGTTCTTGTAGTCGTTGTAGAAGATCGCGGCGTCGAGCGAGAAGCGGCGATCGGCGCTGCTCAGTTTCGTGCCCAGCTCATAGGTCCAGACATCGTCGCCGCGGTAGATGAGGTTGGGCGCGCCCGGCCCGTTCTGCCCGCCGCCGCGCACGCCGCGTGAGACCGAGGCATAGGTCATGAAATCGGGCGACCAGCGATTGGAAAGCGTCACGCGCGGCTGGAATTCGTTGGCGCGATAGGTCGGCGCGGTCGTCGCGGTGCTGACGTCGAGCGTCTGGTGGTCGTAACGGCCGCCGACCGCGAGATCGAGCGTATCGGTCAGCTTCGCGAAGATCGTGCCGAACACCGCCTGCGACTTGTTCTCGCTGAACGCCGCGCTGGGGGCGGAGATGCCGAGCGGCACGATGGTGTTCACCGCCGAGGCGTCGGTGGTCGACTTGCTGGCGAACACGCCGATCAGCGTCGAGATCGAATCGCTCCATTGCGTGTCGAAGCGCAATTCGCCGGTCTTGGTGATCAGCTTCGAACGCCCCGCTGTGCGCAGGAAGTCGATGGGGCTGTGGTCACCATCGCCGGCGGACACAACGTCGCGGCGGTTATAGGCGCCGACCACCGTGATCCTGGTGTTGATCGCGTCCGCGTCGAACTCGCCCTTCAGATTGACGCCCTTGTACGTGATCGTCGCGCGGTTGAGCTGGTTGGTCGATCCGTCGAGCGTATAGTCGGTCGGCCCGCCGACGTTCAGATACGGGGTGTTGCCGCCGCTGACGCGATCGTAGCCGGCGTTGAGCGTGAACTGCGCCCATTGGGCCGGCTTCAGCCGGACGGTGCCGTTCACCGTCTTTTGTGTCAGCGGGTTCTGCTTGCCGCCGGCCAGGATATTGTCCTGGAAACCGTCCTGGTGGTGATAGGCGCCGCCGATGCGGACCTGGAGCACGTCCTCGACGATCGGGCCGCTGATGCTCGCGGAGACCGAGCGATAATCGTCCGATCCGGCGAGCGCGCCGTCCATCCGCCCTTCCCACCGGTTACCCGGCTGGCGCGTGATGACGTTGATCGCGCCGCCCAGCGTGTTGTTGCCGAACAGGGTGCCTTGCGGCCCGCGCAGCACCTCGATCCGCGCGACGTCCACGATCGGGCTGTTCAGATAGGATGTGTTGGGCTGGTAGATGCCGTCGATGAAGATGCCGACGCCGGGCTGCACCGTATCGATCAGCGTGGTGCCGATGCCGCGCATCGAGACGAAGGCGCGGCCGACCGAATCCGAATTGATGTTGAGGCCTGGCGCGAGCGCGGCGATGTCCTTCACCGTGTTGACCTGCTGCTGCTTCAGCATGTCGCCGCTGAGCGCGGTCACCGCGATCGGCACGTCCTTCAGCGATTCCTCGCGCTGACGGGCAGTGACGATGATGTCCTGCTCGGCCGCTTCGGCAGCAGGCGCGTCCTGCGCGGCGGCCGGAACGGACATGAAGGCGGCGGCGGCGCAGCCGGTGGCAAGCAAAGTCGTGAAGCGCATCGATCCTCATCCCTGCGAAAGCGCCGATCCGATGTCGGGGCTTTTCCGATGCGCAATACCTATCTGATAGCTTACCTATATGAAAGGTCCGGACGCCGGCCATGATATGCCGTTCGGCCGAATGGCTTGACCGAACGGCACACCGCTCAGGGAAGGAAGGGCGCAGCCGGCATGGCGGGTTCGAATCCCGACTCACCCGTGGACAGCGAACAGACCTGCCGCGTTTCGGCATCGAATTCGGGCCAGGCCAGATGGCCATCGGTGGCGAAGCCGACCCATAAAGCATGGATGCGCGCGGCGAGATCCTGCGGCGGCGCCTCACCCGCCAGTCCCTGCGGGCCGGTCACCGTCGACAGCGTGTCGAACACGAATGGCATCTCCATGCCATGCGCCGCGCCGAGCGCGCCGCCAAAACCCGGCGATCGCCAGTCGAACTCGTACATATGCGTGCGCCCGCGATGCGCCTCGGCGAAGCGCCGCGCCGGCCAGCGGAAGACGAGATCGGTCAGCGCATCGGTCAATGCCTGGCCGGGCTTCACGCCCTTCCGCCCCATGCCATAGGCCTTGAGCAACTTGCGTGCATGGGGTTGCGAACGATGGACCACATAGGTTGCGAGCAGCCGCCCGATCCGGTCGCGCACGCCGGTCGGCACCAGATAGAGGTTCATCTCCCCGGCATTGGTACCGATCAGCAGGTCGACCTCGGCCCCCGCCCCCGCCGCCAGCGCATCGAGCGGGCGCCGCGGCAGCACATCGTCGCCATGGACGGGGGTGAAGCGGCTGATCCCGAACACGGGCTCGCGCCCCTCGGCATCGCGCAAGTCGATCCGCGTGGTCGGCAGGGAGACCTTCTCAAGTGCATCGAAACAGGCTTCCGGAGCGACGCGCTTGAAACCCTCGGCATCGGGAGAGACTTTGAGCAGCTTCGCCAGTTTGCGGACCAGGCGCTGCATGACGCCGATCTCGCGCGTCATTCCGCCATGACCGCTCTGGATGATCGCGCGGCGGAACAGGCCCTTCGCCAATGGCGAGGCCATCAGGTCGGCGATCGACATCGCGCCAGCGGATTCGCCGAAGACGGTGACATTGGCCGGATCGCCGCCGAAGGCTGCGATGGAATCGCGCACCCATGTCAGCGCGGCGATCTGGTCGCGCAATCCCAGATTGGTCGGCACGCCCGGGATCGGCAGGAAGCCCTCGATCCCCAGACGATAATTGATCGCGACGCAGATGACGCCGCTTCGCGCGAAACCGCTGCCGTCATGCACCGCAGCGTCCTTGCTGCCGACGACGAAGCCGCCGCCATGGATGAAGATCATCACCGGCAGATCCGTCCGGTCGTTGTCAGGCCGCCAGATGTTGAGCGTCAGATAGTCGTCACCACCCTGCCATCCCCGGCCGATCAAGGGCGCGACGTCGAGCCCTGGAAATTCCTTCACCCGATGCGGCGTGCAAGGCCCCGGCACGGTCGCATCGCGCACGCCGCTCCAGGGTTCGGGCGGTACCGGCGCCGCGAAGCGCAAGGCGCCGACGGGCGGGGCGGCGTAGGGAATGCCCAGGAAACGCCGGACGCCGCCATCGGCCGCGCCCCGGATCGCGCCGGCGGGGATCATGATCTCGACAGGCTGCACGCGGCTCTCCGATGACGGTCACGACGAAATGCCGTGACCGCATCCTATCACCACGCGCCGCGCCGCCATCGAGTCTTCGTTTTGCCCACCGTCACTTTGACCATGCCGGGCGGGCGAGCCACATCAGCCCGCGCAGCTTCCCGCCGTCGGCACGTGCCGGATCGGCCGGCCCGCCGCCGTGCCCGTCGCCTTGCCACCATCGATCGCGACCGCGCCGTTGACGAGCAAGGTCCGCACGCCCTCCGTCAGCACCTCCGGATTGATGTAGTCCGCCTTGGGCCGATAGCCGGCGGGATCGAAGACGACGACATCGGCATAATAGCCCGAGCGCAGATGGCCGCGATGGTCGAGCTTGAACATGTCGGCGGTGCGGCCGGTGCTGCTATTGATGAAATCGGCGAGCGAGATCGCCTTTTCCTTCAGCACATATTTGGCGTATTTCTGCGGATAGGTAGCGTACATGCGCGGGTGGCCGTGCGAACCGTCCGAACTGGTGACCACCCAGGGCTGCTTCATCAGCGCCTTGATGTCGCTTTCAGCCATGTTGAACGAGACCACCGCGCTACCCCGGTCGCTCTCAGTCATGATGCGCAGCGCCGCGTCGATCGGATCGACATTCCATTGCTTGGCGATCTCGTCGAGGCGCTTGGCCGTCCATGGGAAGCCATGCGCGCTCAGCAACAGCGAATTCGGCCCGCCGCGACGGCGCAGATTCTCGCGCATCTCGGTCTTGATCTTCGCGAGCTGCGCGGGATCGGCGAAGCGCTTGAGCATCGCTTCACGCCCGCCATCGACCGCCCAGCGCGGCAGCAGCGACGCTTCCAGCCCCGAGCCCGAGGCTTCCCAGGGATATTGATCGGCGGTGACGTCGATGCCCTGCGCGCGCGCCGCCTCCACCGTCGCGATCAGCGCCGGCGCCTGGCCGTGCACGTCGACGCCCAGCGCCTTGAAGTGCGCGAAATGGACGGGCATGCCCGCCGCGCGGCCGATCTCGATGGCTTCCTTGGTCGAATTGACCACGCCGATCGTGTACGAGGATTCATCGCGCTGGTGCGTGTCGTAGACGCCGCCGCGCTTCGCGGCTTCCCTGGCCAGCGCGATCACCTCGTCGGTCTTCGCGAAGCTCTGCGGCGCGTAGAACAGGCCGGTCGAGAAACCGAGCGCGCCTTCGCACATGCCCTTCGCCACCATGCCCTTCATCGTATCGAGTTCGGCCGGGGTCGGGGCGCGGTCGTCCTGGCCGATCACCGCGCGGCGCACCGCGCCGAAGCTGACATAGGCGGCGGCGTTGATGCCGAACTTGCGCTGTTCGATGCCGCTGAACAGCCCCGCGACATCGGAAACGCCGCCGGGCTGGCCATGACCGTCCACGCCGGTGAAGATCGTCGTCACGCCCTGCATCATCCAGGGCAGGTTGAGCCGCAGCGTCGGATCGCTCGCGGTCAGGAAGGTATCGGCATGGGTGTGCGGATCAATGAAGCCGGGGGCGACGACCATCCCCTTGGCATCGATCACCCGCTTCGCCTTGAACGGGTTCTTCGCGCTCGGCCCGACATAGACGATGCGATCGCCGGACACCGCGACATCGCCGATCACCGGCTTCGAGGCGGTGCCGTCGTAGATTGAGCCGCCACGGATGACGAGATCGGCATCCTTCGCATGCGCCATGGCCGGCGCGATCGAAAGGGCGAGCGCGCACAGGACGAGGCGGCGGCCGGAACCTGCAGGTTTGGAAATGACTGGCATGGATCGAACTCCTTGGCGCTGGGCCATATGATAGCGGAAGACGGGGTGGTTCAATTGCCCCGGTCGAAATGGATCGCGGTCACCCGTCCGGTGGAAAGCGTGAAACCCTTGCCATCGTCGTCGAATGTCAGGCTGCCTTCGTCGCTGCGGAACACGCCATCGGCCCCACGCTGGAAAACCAGGGGTTCGCCGGACTTGGTATAGGGCGACGAAACGGCGGCGGTCAGCTTCGTACCTTCGACCGTGAGGTCGTAGGTGGCCTGAAGTTCGGGGGAGGCATAGCGACCGGCAAGGCTGGGCCTGGCTTCGGCGGTCAGGATATTGCCTTCGAGCAGCGCGATCACCTCATCGGCCTTCGCCACCGGATTCCAGTCGCCGCGATTGCAGAAGACCGCGACGCCCAGGCGGCGTTCGGGCAGCCGTTCATACTGGTTGCGGAACGCCTCGGCGCCACCGCCATGCTCGACGAAATTCTGGCCACGGCGCTGGCCGACCATCAGGCCGCCGGCATAGGCCTGGCCACCCATCTTGCGGCCGGCGGGCTGGCCATTGGTGAAGGTGCCGGGCTTGAGCATGATCGCCTTCACCGCCGGGGTCCAGACCTTGTGGCCAACCTCGATATCCTGGTCGAACTTCGCCAGATCGTTGATCGACACCATCAGCCCGCCCGATCCGCTGAACCGGGGATAGGTGTCGCGGATCACAAAGCCGCCGTCCTTGGGGTTATAGCCATGCGCGATCTTCCCCACCGGCTCCGCGTCGTTCATGAAGAAGCTGCTCTTCATGCCCAGCGGCTTGAGGATCGCGGCATTGACATAGTCGGCGAAGGGCTTGCCGGACACGCGCTCGACAATCTCCGCGAGCAGCAGATAGCCGCCGTTGGAATAGGTCCAGTCGGTGCCGGGGGTGAAGTTCGTTCCCTTTTGCCGGAACAGGATGTCGAGTGCCTGCGCCTTGTTCGATTCATTGGAACCGGCCAGTCCGGTGAGGCGCAGCAAGGTGAGCGAATCGCGGATGCCGGCAGTGTGATGCATCAGCATCCGCGCGGTGACGGGCAGCTCATATTGCGGCAGTTCGGGCAGATAGGTGCGGATATCGGCGTCGAGATCGATCTTGCCCTGCGTCGCCAGCGTCGCCGCCGCCAGCGACGTGAACTGCTTGGAGACCGAGGCGGCATAGATCAGCGTGTCGCCGTCGAGCGGCGTGCCCTTTTCGATATCCGCCAGGCCCGCCGCGGTGACAAACAGCGTCTTGCCCGCCTTGAAAGCGCCGACCACGCAGCCCGGCGCGGCCGGACCCTTGGGATCGGACACGATCCGCCGCACGGCGTCGAGATCGACCGGCGGTGGCGCCGCGGCGACCGCGACGGGCGCGGACAGCAGCGCGGATGCGAGGAGAATGGCGGTCAGCTTCATGTCGATTTCTCCCGAGAACCCCGGCGCGGATAGGGACGCGCATCTTGTGTGCGTGCAAAGGAACGCCGCAGGCCGATGCGCGCAAGACGCAATTGCGCGTTGGGCTATAGCTTCAGGTTATCCACAGATCGCCCGCGCCCGGTAAGCCAGGCGAGAAACGCGACGACTGCCGCGACCGCCGCACTCGAATGGAACTGGCTGGCGAGCGCGGGGGTCAGCGCCATCGCGATCAAGACCGCGACGATACCCGCGATCGCGGCATGGCTGGCCCAGGGGAACAGCCACATGCGCACGCCCAGCCGATCCGGCGCTTCGCGTTCAAGCTGCGTACGCAACCGGATTTGCGCGACGCAGACCAGCAGATAGATGAACAGCATCGTCGCGCCGGAGGCGTTGACGAGGAAGCTGAACACGATCTGCGGCGACAATGCGGAAGCGGCAAGCGCGACATAGCCGAACAGGCTGCCGATCAGGATCGCGCGCGCGGGCACCTGGCGGCGGTTGACCGCCACCAGCCATTGCGGCGCATCCCCCTTTGCGGCCAGCGTGAACAACACGCGCGAGGTGACGTAGAGCCCCGAATTGAGGCAGGACAGCACCGCGATCAGCACGACGATACTCATGATCGTCGCGGCGCCGGGCACGTTCATATGGTCGAGCGCGGTCGCGAAGGGCGAAACGCCCGGCGCGATCTGCGTCCATGGCACGATCGAGACGATCAGCGCGATCGACACGACGTAGAAGAGCAGGATGCGCAGCGCGACCGATCCCGTCAGCCGCGCCACGGTGCGCGCCGGATCTTCCGATTCCGCCGCCGCGATCGTCGCGATCTCCGCGCCGCACAGCGCGAAGATGACGCTGGTGACGCCCGACAGGACCGCCATTCCCCCCATCGGCGCGAAGCCGCCATGGGCGGTCAGGTTGGCGAAGGTCGGCGCGGGTGAGGTCAGGCCGAAGGCATAGGCGCCCGCGATCGCGATGAAGACGATGATCGCGCCCACCTTCAGCGATGAGAACCAGAATTCGAATTCGCCATAGGATCGCGTCGACATCAGGTTGATCGCGGTCATCAGCGCGAGCAGCACGACACCGACCTGCCATGCCTCGAACGGCAGCCAGGCCTGGAGGATGATCGCGCCCGCGATCGCCTCGATCGCGACCACGACGACCCAGAAATACCAGTAGAGCCAGCCGCTGACGAAACCCGCCGTGCGGCCGAGCCCGATGCGGATGAATTCGGTGAACGCGCCCGCGCCGGGAAAGGCGGTCGCCATCTCGCTCAGCATCCGCATGACGAGCAGGATCAGCCCGCCCGCCAGCGCATAGCTGAGCACCACCGCCGGGCCGACCGTGGCGATCGAGGTGCTGCTGCCAACGAAGAGGCCGGCGCCGATGATGCCGCCGATGGCGATCATCGCGACATGGCGGGGCTGGAGCGAGCGGCTGAGCCGCGTTTCGGGTTCCTCCATCCCCGGCCCGCTCATCGCGGCGCGACCGGGCGGAAGCGAATGCCGGTCACGCGCGGCGTCTGGATCGTGAAGCCGCGCCCGTCATCGTCGACGACCATGCCGGTGGTGTCGGCCTTCAAAACGCCCGCCGCGTCGCGGAAAAAGGCGAACATGCGCTTGGGCTCCGCATGGCCCGGCCAGGCCGATGCGATGGTGGCGGTCACCGTGTCGCCCTGCACCGCGATCCGGTATTCGGCCTTGAGGTCATCGGACACATAGGTGCCGGGCTGCGGCATGACGCGGCTCGGCGGCACGACATAGGGCGCGGTCGCCGCCGGCCGATATTGATCATAAGGCGTCAGATAGCCGGGCTCGACCGCGTCGATGATCCGGTCGATCCGCTTGAGCGAGCCGCCATCGGAGCGGTTGCACAGCACCGCGACGCCCAGCGCGCGATCGGGCAGCCGCATATAGCCGGTGCGGAAGGATTCGAAGCTGCCCAGATGATAGATGGTGTTCCGGCCCCGGCGCTGGCCCGCCACGACGCCGCCTGCATAGGGCATGTCGTCGAAGCCCGGCGCGGTCACCGTACGCCCGTCGCTGAAGGTGCCAGCGGTCAGCATGATCGCGGCCACCTTGTCCGTCCACACCTTGTGGCCGACCTGGATGTCGTGATCGTAGCGCGCCATGTCCGCGATCGTCAGCATCAGCCCGCCCGATCCGCTGAAGGCGGGATATTGGTTGCTCGGGCGCCAGCCGCGATCGGTCGGCACATAGCCGTTGGCGATCAGGCCAGGCGGCGGCTTGCCCGAGACGAAGAAACTGCGCGTCATGCCCAGGGGCTTCAGCACCGCTTCATTCGCATATTGATGAAAGGGCCGGCCAGAGGCGCGGCGGATCACCTCGGCGAGCAGCAGATACCCGCCATTGGTGTAGGAATAGGCGGTGCCGGGCACGAAATTCGTGTCCTTCTGGGCCATGAGCAGTTCGAGCGCCGCCTGCATATTGCTTTGGCTGGCATCCTCGACCCCCGCCAGATTGAGCAGTTCCAGCGAATCGCGGATGCCCGACGAATGGTTCATCAGCATCTGGACGGTGATCGGCGCCCGGTAGCGCGGCAGCTCGGGGATCCATTTATGGACCTCGTCATACAGGCCGAGCTTGCCGCCCTCGATCAGCTTCGCCGCCGCCAGCGCGGTGAATTGCTTGGCGACCGATGCGGCGTAGAGCAAAGTCTCGCCGTCCAGCTTGCGGCCGGTCGCGATATCGGCGCTGCCCGATGCACCGACATAAATGGTCTTGCCGTCGCGGAAGACGCCGGCGACGCAGCCCGGCGCGCCCGTGTCCGAAGGATCGCCCAATATCCGCTGGAGCGCGTCAGTGTCGACAGGCGCGGCGTTTACAGGCCCGCCCGCCAGCACCATCGATACGGCGACAACCGCACATCCAAACCGCCAGCCCGTCCGCATCCGCCGTTGCCCCCGACCCATGTTTCCATGGCGGCGAGAGTAAAGCGCGAGGGACGGCGGTCAACGGACACGCTGTTTCGGAGCTTTTGCCATCCCATAGCTTATGGCCATGCCTCCACGCGCATAACGCAGGCGACGACATCATAGCCTATGGCTATGGGGAGCAGCCCGATTTGCGCTTGGAACCGGCGCACCGGGCGGACATGGACGGCGAGACTCGGCCCGGAGACCCAGAATGACCAGCCTGCCCGAATTCCTGTCGCGCGTGCGGCCGCCGATGACGCCGGCGCTGGTGGTCCGGCGCGAGGCGCTGCTGCGCAACCTGAAGACGATGCAGGGCTATTGCGACGCAGCCGGCGTCCGGCTGCGCCCCCACGGCAAGATGCACAAATGCTCGACGCTCGGCCGCTTGCAGATCGAACTCGGCGGCGTCGGCCTGTGCTGCCAGACCATCGGCGAGGCCGAAGCTTATGCGGCGGCGGGCATCGCCGACCTGCTTGTCACCTCGCCGATCGCGCCCTGGGCGGCGCCCCGGCTGGCGGCGCTCGCCGCGCGCGAGATCGGCGTCGCCGTGGTCGCCGATGATGCGAGCCAGATCGACCGGCTGGACGAAGCCGCCCGCGCCGCCGACGTCACGCTTTCGGTATTGGTCGATCTCGATCTCGGCACGCACCGCGCCGGTTGTGCGCCAGAAGCCGCGCCGGCGCTGGCGCAGCGCATCACCGATGCCGGCAATCTGCGCTTCGAAGGCGTCCAGGCCTATCTCGGCCATCTCCAGCATGTGACCGATCTCGATCGGCGCCGCGCCGCCAACGACATCGCCACGGCCCGGCTCCGCGCGCTCGTCGAGACGCTTGACGCGGCGGGACTCCATCCCCGCTTCGTCACCGGCGGGGGCACCGGCACCTATGCACAGGATCTGGCGAACGGCGTGTTCAACGAACTCCAGGCCGGTTCCTATACGGTGATGGACATCGAATATGGCGATTGCGACGCGCCCGATGGCGGCGGCGAATGGCCGTTCGAGCCGGCACTGTTCATCGCCGCCACCGCCGTTTCGACGCGACACAAGACGCATGCGACAATCGATGCCGGGCTGAAGGCGGTCGCCGTCGATGGCCCGCGTCCGCGCGTCCTGGCCGGCGCCGCGCCGGGCAGCGAATGGCGCGCGTTCGGCGACGAGCATGGATCGATCCAGCATCCGGCGCACAAGCCCGTCTTCGCGATTCCCGACCGCATGGAGCAATGCGCGGCGATCGAGGTGATCGACAATGACGACACCGTCGAATGGCCTGTCGACGCGCCACAGACCGGCGATCTGGTCTGGCTGCAGCCCGGCCATTGCGATCCGACGATCAACCTGTACGACGCGCTGATCGTCGCCGAAGAGGACGGCCAGTGGGAAAGCTGGCCGGTCGACGCCCGCCGCGTCACGCGCTGATCAGGATGCGACGGCCGCAGCCGTCAGGCGATCGTTGCGCGCCTGCCAGACGCGCAGCGCGCCATAGGTGAGCAGCGGCGCCAGATAGATGCCCATGAAGACATAGGCGATGATCCGGTAGCCATTGGCGATCAGCGCGACGAGGCCGAACTGCGCCGCCAGGAAGACCGCGACGATCGCGACCAGCGTCGACGAGGTGAAGCGCGCAGCCAGCGACAGATCGCCGCCACGCCCGCTATGCGCGATCCGCTCGTTGATCGCGTGAAGCGCGCCGGTGCCGCTTTCGACGAGTGCCGAGAAGATCATGAGCTGGAACGCGGTGCGGAAAAGCGGGATGCCGAGCTGGCCGAGCAGATAGTCCGAAGGCAGCGTCTCATCGAGAATGGCCGGGTAGAAGGCCGCCATGCAGAGGAAGAACAGGATCGCCGGCACCATCGCGAGCGGCCCCGAGAGCAGGCCCGCGACCACTGCTTCCCGGCGGGTGGCGATGTGCCGCAGCATCGGCAGGATCAGCACCGCGCCGATCAGATTATAACCGCTATAGGTGAGGCCGCCGGCGAGCCAGCCGTCCATCGGCACGGGCTTCGCGAAGGCATCGGCGATCCGGCTGCCGAAGATCGGAAAGGCCAGTAGCATGAAGATCGCATAGGTGGCGTAGAGCAGCAGCGAGACATATTTGAACAGCGCCTCCACCGAGTCATTGCCGAAGGTCGCGAACAGCACGAGCAGCGACACGAACGCCAATGTGCCCGAGAGCGCAGGCAGGCCGAAGCTCGCCGCGATCGCGCCGGCGGCGGCGCCATAGACCGACAGCATCACGATCGTGGACAGGAAATTGGCGATCTCGAAGACCGGCCAGGCCCTGCCCAGCAGGTTGCGGAAGAAGGTGCGATAATCATAGGCGCCGATCTGGACGGCGAACAGGAAGGTGAGCGCGCAGATGCCGCTCCATATGCCCATCGCGACGATCATGGCGAGCAGCCCGCCCTGCGGCCCGCTCGGCAGGAAGAACTCCACGATCTCCCGGCCCGTCGCATAGCCGCCGCCGATGACGACCGCCTTGAAGGCGAGCCCGGGCAGAAGATAGCGCTGGAATTTCGATGCGGCCATGTCCGCCGGTCCCCCTCCAATGATCGAACAGACGCCCGACCCTAATGCCGGTTCGCTATTCAACAATCATCATTGTTGGCACTTCGTTATCGCGATCTGGAATATCTCATCACGTACCCCTGCGATGCGAATGACGATCGACGATCGTGACGCCCAGCGCCGAGACGAGGCAGGCCAGCGCGATCAGCGCGAAATAGGCCGGGCGGCCGGCAGGCATGGCGAGCAGCAGCCCGGCCCCGAAGGCGCTGGCGATCGCGCCCACCCGACCGATACTGGCCGAATAGCCGATCCCAGCCGCGCGACAGGATACGGGGAACACATGCACCGCCAGGCTGTAGAGCGTCACCTGCACCGCGAAGGCGCCCGCCCCCGCCGCGCCGAGCGCGGCAAGGATCGCGGCGGGCGGTGCCCCGCCACCGGCCATCATCGCGGCGCAGATCCCGGTCGCGAGCAGTGCCGCGACGCAGGCGACGATCAGTGTCGTGCGTGATCCGAAACGTGGCGTCGCCCAGGCCGCCGCGAAAGATGCGAGCACACCGCACAGGTTGAAGACCAGCGAACCCTGAATCGCTCGATCCATCGGGAAACCTGCCCCGGCGAGCAGTACCGGGATCCAGCTCAGATAGGCATAGAGCGCGAGCATGCTCGCGAAAAACGCGATGGCGAGACCGATCGCCGAGCGGCGCAGCGCATCGCCATAGACCCTGTGCTCGTCCGCGTGCTCACCCGCGACGATCGGCGCGTCGTCCGCGAACCGATCGGCGGCGCCAGGACGCGCCGTGCCACCCGCCCGCCGGCGGGCCAGGATCGCCGGGGATTCGGGCAGGCTTCGCCACATGAGGAGCGCGAGCAACAACGGCAGCAATCCGCCGAGCGCCATGCAAGGCCGCCAGCCATAGACCGGAATCAGCCACGACGCGATGCCCGCGCCGACCATGCCGCCGCACGGCACCGCCACGATGATCGCGGTCACCGCATAGGTGCGGATCCTGGCTGGCATCCATTCGGCGACCAGTGCGGTCGCATTGGGCACGGCGGCGCCGAGCCCGATGCCGGTGAGGAAGCGCAGGATCGCCAGTTCGGCGATACCGGGCGCGAACGCGGACAGCATCGACAGCACGCCGAAGACGATCACGCTGCCGATCAGCGCGGGCCGGCGGCCGAACCGGTCGCCGGCCTTGCCGCCCAGGCCGGTGCCGATCGCCATGCCAATCAGCGCGGCAGCCATCGCCGGGGCGAGCATCGCGGGGGTAACCCGCCATTCGGCAAGGATGGCAGGCGCCGCAAAGGCGGCGACCTGCACGTCGAAACCGTCGAGCAGGATGATCGCCCCCACCAGCGCGAGCAGCCGGATATGGAAGGCCGCGACCGGCGCATCCTCCACCGCTCCGCTCACCACCGAACGGTCGACGGGCGTCGCCACGGCCGGCCGGTCAGTCGCGCGGTGGCCAGGGCTTGGCCGGAACACCCTTTTTGGGTTCGCCGAGCAGCGGGCTCTTCAGCGCGTAGAAGCCGTGATTGGTGAACAGCCAGATGATGTTGCGGTCATATTCGACATAGATGCCGAAACCGAGATTGCCCTTCACATAGTCCGGCGTCTCCGCGTCGGTCGGGAAACGGGGCACATAATAGGCCGCGATCTCCGGCTTGGTCGGATCGCGCACGTCGAACAACTGCACCCCGGCATTGTAGAAGGCATAGGGCACCAGCCCCTCGCGCGATCGGCCCGGCTGGGTGAAATAGCCCGGCCGCTTGGGGCCGAAGCTGCCACGCCGTTCGCAGAAATCCTTGAACGCGGCGTCCTTGGGCGGCGTCGGGCGGGGGAAGGTGTTGACGATCTTCGGATTCTTCAGGTCGCGGACATCGATGACGAAAATGTCCTTGTAGGGCTCGTAGCAGTCATCGTTCATCGGATAGCCGTTCATGAAGATGTAGCCGGTGCGCTCATATTGGCTGACATCGATATTGTCGGCTTCGGTGCCCGCGAATTTGGGCACCATGTCGATATGGCTGATCACCTTCATCTGCGCGGGATCGGAGATGTCGAGCACGTAGAAGCCGAGCCCACCCATCGCCGCGAAGCCGACGGTGCCGCCCTTTTCGACGGGCTTGGGAATGAAGATCGGCATGCGCGATCCCATCCATGACGTGCGATTGCCGGCGCGCGGATTCTTCAGATAGGCGTCGGCCTCCGCCGGATCGCCGACGATCTGGCCGGGTACCGAGAATTGCTGGAGGAATTTCGGGTTCGCCGGATCCGACATGTCCCAAGACTGATATCCCGGCGAATAGAGATAATTGGGATATTCGGTGAGGCCGAAACTGTCGTCGGGCGCGGTCGACAGGAACATGTATTTGCCGCCGAACCAGGCAGGCACGTCGAGCGAGCCCGAGCCCTGCTGATGGCCGGGCTTGGCGTCGGGATGCTTGTAGTCGGTCGTCCGCGTCGCGATCTTCTCCCACTGGTCGGGCAGCGGGCCGTTCATCACATAGACGTTGAATCCCTTGTGATAGGGCCAGTCGCGGATCTTCTGGACGCCGTCGGGCTCGGTCATCTTTTCCTCGAAGATGCCGAAGCGCTGCACCTCGTTGGACTGGACCATGATGTATTTGCCGCGGCTCTTGTCCCACTGGATCGAAGCCGCGCCGATCATCTCGCCTTCGGGAAAGGGATTGACCGCCTCGCCGCCGCCCTTGCCCGTCCAGGTCTGCCCCTTGGTCAGCAGCAGCCTGGCCTTGGCCGGATCGGTGATGTCGAATATCTTCAGATTGTGGCGGTCATAGACGTAGAGATAGCGCTTGCCGTTGAAGTCCGCGATGTTCTGCCAGGTGTGGAAGGGTGAGGCGACCTGCGGATAGAAGGCGACCACCTCCATGTTCTTCGCGTAGGATTTCTGGTCCCAATAGGTGAGTTGCCCCGGGAAAGGCGCGCTGTCCTCGTGCAGCGGGGTTGCCTTGGGGTGGACGAAGACTCCGGTCTTCGGATCGATGCCATAGTCCACGCCCGGCTTGGGCGCCGGCGGCTTCTGGTCATAGGTCAGATCGTGCCATTGCTTGACCACCGGATCGCGGATG
The DNA here is from genome assembly GCF_057809675.1 of Sphingomonas sp. FG14. NCBI lineage: Bacteria > Pseudomonadati > Pseudomonadota > Alphaproteobacteria > Sphingomonadales > Sphingomonadaceae > Sphingomonas > Sphingomonas sp. FG14. Next base: position 95,513 of record NZ_JBMDKK010000006.1, read on the forward strand.
TCGATCTTCGGCTCCCCCTCCTTCGCGTCGGACGATCGCGCCGCGGTGCCAAGCATCAGCGCGGCGCCCGCGCAACATGCCAGAATGACCGCCCGGATGCGGGGCGAGGCGGATTTGTCGATGGTCGGGGTCAACGAAACACTCCCTGGTTCGTCTGCTCTTCTGAGAAGCTAGAACTGCGCGTTATATTCACAAAATACTCTTTTGAGCTTTTTCTATTCTCATATCATATAGTCGCGGGCGCATCGGCGCGGGCCGTTTCGATCCGGTCGCGCGCGCCGCGCCGACGCTCCCAGCGGACGAACAGCCAGGGTATGCTGATCATCAGCAGGCCATAGGCGAGCGGCAGCCGCGCGATCGCCGGCATGTCGATCAGCGTCACCGACGCGAGCAGCGCGATCGCCAGATTGTGCACGCCCACCTCGATCACGATCGTCAATCGCTGAAGCGGCGCGAGCCGCACCGCCCGCGCCAGCATGGAACTCGCGATCATCGCCAGCAACATCAGCGCCAGGCAGACGCCGAAGCTTTCGACCAAGACGCGCCAGCCGGCGAGATGATGCCAGTTGAAGCCGGTGGTGGTGAGGCACATGAACAGGATCAGCAACACCGACAGCCGCCGGCCGATCTCGACGCCCCGCGCCGCCAGTGCCGGTGCGAGACCGCGTACGGCCATGCCGAGCATGACGGGCAGCAACGTGAGCAGCCCCAGCGTCATCGCGGTCTGGCCCACCGGCATCGCGACGGCGCGCATGTCCCCCATGAACTGGTGCAGCGCGAAACTGGTCCAGAGCGGCAGGGTGACGGCGACGAGGAGGGTCGACAGCGCGGTGAGGCTGACCGCGAGCGCGACATCGGCGCGCACCGCGAGCGTGATCGCGTTCGATGTCACCCCGCCGGGGCTGGCTGCGAGGATGATGAGGCCGACCGCGACCTCCGGCCCCACCGGCAGGACAAATGCGAGGATGATCGCGATCAGCGGCAGCAGCAGCATCTGCGCGGAGAGGCCGACAAGCACGGCGCGTGGCGACGACAGGATCGCGCGGAAATCGGAAAGCCCCAGCGCCAGGCCCATGCCGAACATGATCACGAAGATGATGATGGGAAAGACGGTCTGCGACAGGAACGGAAAGATCTCGGCCACACTCGGCTCCTCAGACGAATTCGATGGCTCCGGCGAAACCGGCGGCGCGCAGGATCGACCGATGGACCGCTTCCGCCATCTCGCTTCCCGAAACCCCGATCGCCGGCTGGCTGCGCTCGATCCTGAGCTGCGATCCGTCCTTGCCGGTCGCGTCGATCAGCAGCTCCAGACGATCGAGCGCCGGATCGGCGACCAGCCGGGCATGGCACGCGTCCAGCCCGGTCGTGGCGAGGGCGCAGGCGACCATGGCGTTGACATTGTGCGGGAATTGCCGCGCGATCCGGCGCACGCTGCCATCGAAGATCACCGTCTCGCGGTCGACACCCTCCGCTGCCGACCCCAGGCTGCGCGGTGGCTTGCGAAAGCAGATCGACACATGATCCCACATCGTCCGCCATTCGAGCAGGCTATCCGCCCCCACCAGCGCGCCATGCGCGACGAACAGCGAATGCCCGGAAGCACCGGCGCGATCGATCAGCCTTGCCCGCAGGTCATCATCGGCGAGCGCGGTCAGTGAAAGCGGCATGTAATCGGCGATGGCGAGCAACGCCTCGCCATGATCCACAGTGACCCGCGGCCCGGCGATCTCGACGATCAGGTCCGGCGCGAACCGATGCGCGTCGGCAAGATCGTCGAGGATCAGCGCGGAATCGACGCCCGCCAGCCGCGCCCGGCTGCGGCTGTGGACAAAGGCCAGTTCGAGCGGACCGCCGTCCCGGGCAATGCGACGATGTATTTCCGAGCCGATGAACCCGAACCCGATCAATCCGATGCGCATTGCCCATCCCCACAATGACGTCGGTCAGTATTTCCAGGTCAGCGTCGCGCCATAGGTGCGCGGCGGCGCATAGGAGACGAGGACCGATCCGATCACGTCCGACTTGCCTGATTCATAGAGCTTGTTGGTCAGGTTCTTGCCCCAGATCGAGAGCTGCCACTTGCCGTCGTCGGTCGCGATGCCCAACGATCCGTTGAGCAGGCCGACCGAGGACTGGCGCGTGCGCAGGCTGTTCTCGTTGTCGAAGAAGAAAGCCCCGGTCCAGCTATAGTCCGCGCGCAGGAAGGCGTCGAAACGATCGGACAGCGGCACCGTCGCGTCGCCGCCCACCGTGAAGGAATTCTCGGGCGAGCGCCGCAGCACATTGCCTTTCAGGTTGCTCGCCACCGGCACCGAGCAGAAGCAGCTCGGATCATATTGCAGCTCGGTGCTGATCAGGTCACCGGTGATCTTCGCCTTCATATAGGTGTAGTTGGCGAACAGCGTCACGCCCTTGACCGGCACGACGGCGGTTTCGAGCTCGATGCCGCGCACCCGCGCCTTGCCCGCGTTGGAGATGACGTTGTCGGCGGGCAGATTGGGATCGAAGATCACGAACTGCTGGGTCTGGAGATCCTTATACTCGGTCCAGAAGCCGGTGAGGTTGAAACGCAGACGGCCATCGAGCCAGGTCGTCTTCGCGCCGACTTCGTAGTTGAGCGCATATTCGGGATTATAGGATGCGCGCGCCTCGCCCGGGCTGGTCGCGTTCTCGCCGTTCCAGCCGCCCGACTTGTAGCCTTTCGAGACCAGCGCATAGAGATAGACATCCTTGGCGGGCTTCCAGTGCAGATTGACGCTGGGTGTCCAGGCATCCCAGCTCTGCTTGGTGGAGGCCGTGAAGGCGCGGGTGAAATTGCTCGCCTCGTCCTCGAATTCGGCGCCCAGGAAATCGCCGATCGTCTCACGATAGACCGAGAAGCGCTTGCGATCCTTTGTATAGCGGATGCCCGCCGTCACCCCCAGCGTATCGGTGATGTCGAAGGTACCCTCGACGAACGCCGCATAGGTGTCCGATTTCAGCCGGGTTTCCGCGATCTCGCGTCCCTGCGCGAAATAGTCGACGAAGATATAGTCGGCATCCTCGACACGATCGACATCCTCATGCTGGTAGAAGATGCCGGCGAGGAAATTGAACGGCCCTTCGAAATCGGAACGGAAGCGAAGCTCCTGCGAGAAGCTCTTCACCTTCTCGTCCTTGATGTTGACATAATAATCGTCGTTGAAGGCGTCGCGATCGATCGCGAAGAAGTTGATCCGCCCGCCAGCGTCATAGACCAGCCGGGTAAAATCGATGAAGCTGCCGCCGTCATTGCCCTTCGCCGCGAAGGTCCCTTCGCGATAGGCGGTGATCGAGGTCAGCGTGCCCGCCCCGCTGTTCCAGTTCGCGGTCAGGTGGATACCGCCGAGATCCGCGTCCTGGCGGCCGTCGATATTGTTCGGCCCGCGCCGGCGATCGGGATTGACGAAGGGGATATTGTGATCCGACGGGATCTGGATATCGACCCATTTGCCGGTCGAGCGGCGGCGCGTGAGATCGCCGGTCAACAGGATGTCGAGATCGTCGCTGGGCTGGTAGCGAAGCTGGCCGAGCACGCCGAAGACCGACAGATCCTCCATGTCGTTGCCGGTGAAGGTGTTGAAGGCGAAACCGTCGCGCATGCGCGAGGTTGCGGCGATGCTGCCCGAAAGCCCCTCGCCGATGCCGCCGCCGACATGGCCCTTCACCTCGATCGCACCGTAATTGCCGATGCCCGCTTCCATGCCCGCGCGGAAGCTCTCGGTGGGCTTGCGCGTGATGAAGTTGATCGCGCCACCGACGACATTCTTGCCGTAGAGCGTGCCCTGCGGCCCGCGCACGATCTCGACGCGCTCCAGATCGAACAGCTCGATCGCGGTGCCCTGGGCACGCGGCAGATAGACGTCATTGAGGAAGAAACCGATCGCGGCGCTCGACGCCGCGCTTTCGATATCGGTGCCAATGCCGCGCAGGAAGATATTGGGCTCCGAGATGTTGTCGGGATTGAGCGTGAAGCCCGGCACGCGCGCGGCGATTTCGGAGAAATCGTCGATGCCCGCCTTGTCCAGCATGTCGCCGCTGAACGCCGACACCGAAAGCGGCGCGGACTGCAACGATTCCTCGCGCTTGCGCGCGGTCACCACGATTTCTTCAAGGCCGCCGCTTTCGGCCGCCGCCTGCGGCGCATTGTCCTGCGCCCAGCCGGACGCCGGCATGGCGATCATGGTCGCCGCTCCGATCAGCAGCCCAATCTTCTTTGCATGTGAATAGTCGCGCACCGGCGTTGCCCCTTTCCCCTTTAATCACCGCCAGCGGATCCGCGCCATTCGTGTGAGCGCTTATCGTGTCCTCGATCCGGCAGCAGTTTCGATCAAGTGGGAACCTATGGTCTAAGGCCATATGTGAATAATAATATTGTAATGCCTCGATATAGGATTCCTTGATAACAGGACAGCGCACGAAAGGATCGTCAGACCAAAGATAAGCCTTTGCTTTTGCTGATCTAATCGACAGCCTTAACACACAGGGCGCGATGGCTGGCCGGCATCGCGCCCTATAATTGTTCGAAAGAGTCGATGTCATCCCCCCGCCATGACGGAGGACAGGGCCGGCGCGCGAAACAGCTCAGCCGTGATTGAAGCAGACCACCTTGGTCTGGGACATTTCACGGATCGCGAAGCGGACACCTTCACGCCCCATATTGCCGCGCTTGGCGCCGCCGAACGGCATCGCATCCAGCCGGTAATCAGTGGAATCGTTGATCATCACGCCCGCCGCCTCCAGCGCGCGCGCGGCGTGATGCGCCTCGCGGACGCTTTCGGTGAAGATCGCCGCGTGGATCGCGTAATCGCCCGCGTTCGCCGCCGCGATCGCCGCATCGAGATCGTCATAGGGAAACAGGCTGACGACGGGGCCGAACGCCTCCTGGCAGACGAGCCGCGCATCGGCGGGCACGGCTTCCAGCACGGTCGGGTGAAGCAGCGTGCCGTCGCGCCGGCCGCCGGCGAGCAGCCGGGCACCGCCCGCCACAGCCTCGGCCGTCCAGTCGAGCAGCCTTTGCGCTTCCGCTTCCGAGATCATCGGCCCGATGTCGGTTTCAGGCGCCATCGGATCCCCGATGACAAGCTTCGCGGTGCGGGCGACGAAGAGATCACGGAACGCGGCATAGACGCCACGTTCGATAAAGATCCGCTGCACGCCGATGCAATTCTGCCCCGCCGCCCAGAAGGCCCCCGACACGCAGGCGTCGGCGGCACGGGCCAGATCCGCGCTGGCCGTGACGATGACGGGCGAATTCGCGCCCAGCTCCATGCCGATGCGCTTGATCCCCGCTACGCGCGCGATCCGCGCGCCCACCCGCTCTCCACCGGTGAACGAAACCATCGCGACCTGATCGGCGGCCACCAGCGCGTCTCCGAAATCACGGCCGTAACCGGTGAGCAGGTTCAGCGCTTCGGCGGGCAGGCCCGCATCCAGCAGCAGTTCCGCCAGCATGATCGCGGTGAGAGGCGCCTGGTCGGCGGGCTTGAGCACCACGGCATTGCCCGCCGCGATCGCCGGCCCCAGCTTGTGGCAGGCAAGGTTGAGCGGATCGTTGAACGGGGTGATCGCCGCGATCACGCCCACGGGTTCATGCACATAATAGCCGCTGCGCGCCTCGCCGCCCGCGAAGCTGTCGAACGCGATGGTTTCGCCGGTCAGGCGCGCCGCCTCCTCCGCCGACAGGCGCAGCGTATTGACCGCGCGTGCCGCTTCCTTGGTGGAGGCGGTGATGGTCTTGCCCGTTTCCACCGTGATCGTCGCGGCGAAGCGCGCCGCCTGCGCTGCCAGCGCGTCGGCCGCGCGGTGCAGGATCGCGGCACGCGCCGCGACGCTGAGCGCCGCCAGTGCCCGTTGACCGCGGACCGCGCTCGCGATCGCATCGGCGACGTCGGCCGGCGTGGCGCAGGCGACACGATCGATGGCCTCGCCGCTGAACGGATTCTCGATCACCATGCCGGTCGCGGCGCCCCGCCAGACGCCACCGATCAGCAGCGAGCGTTTCACCGCGACCGGCATGAGCATCACGGCTTGTCCTTGTGGAGGACAAGACCGTCATATTCGCGGCTGTCCAGCAACGCCTCGACGATCACCGGGCCGTCGGCGGCGAAGGCATCGACCAGCGCCGCGCGCAAGGCGTCGGGATCGGCGACGGTGACGACGGGCACGCCGAACAGCGACGGACCACCGATCGTGCCCTCGGCGCGCACCGGCGTGCCATAGATCGGATTGTCCTTCTTCTCCTGCTTGATGCGGATCAGCGCCAGATCATTGTCGGTGAAGACGAGGATGACGATGGGCAGCTTCTCCCGCACCGCCGTCGCCAGTTCGCCGACGGTCATCAGGAAGCCGCCATCGCCGACGACCGTGCAGACCGGCGTGTCCGGCCGGCACAATTTGGCGGCGATCGCCGCGGGCAGGCCGAAGCCCATCGACGACCAGCCATTGGACATGATCTGCGTGCCTGTCGCCGGCGTCGGCCATTTCTGTCCGATCAGATGGGTATGCGCGCCGACATCGCAGGTCATGATGCCGTCCGCCGGCAGCACGTCGCGCAACACGTCGAGCGCGGCGCAGGGGCCGAAGCGGTTGCTGTCGGGCGCCAGCCGCGCGAACAGCTCCGCCGTGCGGGCGGCGACCGCCGCCATGTCCCAGTCCTTCGCCGCCGCATCCAGCGCGAGCAGCGCATCGAGGGTGGCGCCGATATCGCCGACGACATCGGCGGCGACGGGATGCTTGGCCGTGTCGATATCGACGGGCTCGACATCGATGCTGGCAACCGCCAGCCCATCCCGCATCCAGCCTTCGAAATTGAACTCGACCGGATCGTAGCCGACCGCGATCACCAGATCGGCCTCGGCATGGGTACGGCCGACAAGATCGCTCAGGGCATGGAAGAGCACGCCGGCATAGCTCGGATGATCCTCGGCGATCAGGCCCTTCGCCATCGGCGTCAGCACCACCGGCAACCCGAAACGCTCCGCAAGCGCGACCACCTTGTCGCCGACGCGCGCATGGGCGGCGCCCAGCCCGACGGCGAGGATGGGCTTGCGCGCGGCGGCGAAGGCGGCGGTCAGCGCGGCGATCGCCGAAGGATCGGCCGGCATGGGCGCGGCGGCGGCGACCGGCCCGGCCGTTCCGTTCGCGGCAGGCGCGGCGCTGAGGCCGACCGGCAGGCCGATATGGACCGATCCCGGCCGCCCCGAGACCGCGATAGCGGCGGCTTCGGCCAGCGTCTCGCCGACCGAGTCCGCGTCCAGCCGGGTCGTCCATTTGGTGATCGGCCGGAACAGCGCCTGATGATCGATACCCATTTGCACCGTGCGGCTGCGCAACGCCTCCGGCATCTCGTCGGTCAGCGCGATCACGGGCGAACGATCGAGCAGCGCACCGCCAACGCCCGTTGAAAGATTGGTCGCACCCGGCCCGAAGGTGCCGAAGCACACACCGGGAACGCCGGTCAGCCGTCCGCAGATATCGGCCATGAAGCTGGCCCCACCCTCATGGCTGGTCAGCACGAAATCGATGCCGTCGGTCGTGCGCAGCGCTTCCATATAATCGACCCAGCCGCCGCTGGGCACGCCGAAGACGTGGCGCACGCCCATATCCCTGAGTGACGTCACCAGGGCCTGGGCTACGGTGGTACCGGTCATGATCTATCCTTCAATGCAGGTCTTCAATTCTGGACGGCCGGGGTGACATAGCCCGCCGCGTTGCTGTGCGCACTGCGCCGACGGCCGCGAATGCCGCACGCGGCAAGGAAGCTCAGCACGCTGTCGTTGAATTCGGTCGCGTGCTCGAAGAACACCGAATGGCCGGCATCGACCTCGACCAGGAACGATCCCGGCACGCGCGCCTGCACCTGGCGGATCGCCTCGATCGGGAAAAGCGGATCGCGCGTTCCCGCCAGGAACAGCACGGGCTTGCCGCCACCCACCGCTTCAGGCGCGAGCCGCACCGGCCACGCGCCGGCCAGGCTATGGCGATCGGCGCGATTGAAACTGGCGATCGCCGAATAGAGCGAAGCCTGGACCGGATTATCCTCGCGAAATGCGGGATCGAGCACGCGATCGAGCTGGTCGAGATCGTCGGTAGCCGTGCGCGCGGCCTCCATAAGCGCGGCGACTTCGCCGTCTTCCTCGATCGCATGGAGCGACGCCGCAAGCACCAGCGCCCGCACGCGTTCGGGATGCGCATCCGCGAAACCGATGCAGGTGCCCCCGCCCATCGACTGACCGACCAGCACCGCCTGCTCGATACCGAGCCGGTCGAGCAAGGCGAGCAGATCGGGGACGAACGCGCTCCGCCCCGCGCCTTCGACATCGCTCGAACGGCCAAAACCGCGATGATCGAATGTCACCACGCGATAGGATTGCGCGAAGACCGGCACCTGCTGGAACCAGCTCGCATGATTGCCGCCGATGCCGTGCGCAAGCACGATCGCCGGCCCTTCGCCCTGGTCTTCATAATAAAGTTCGCTCTGGCCGATCGGCAGAAGAGGCATGGCAGTTTCCCGGAATTAGACGACGCCCATGATCCGGCTGAGTTCGACGACATGATCGCCGAACGCCGGAAGGTCGCGGGTGATGGATGGGTCGCGCGGGCGCGGCAGATCGATGCGGATATCGGCGATCAGCCGGCCGGGACGTTCGGAAAGGACGAGCACGCGATCGGACAGCAGCACCGCTTCCGAAATGCTGTGGGTGATCAGCACCACGGTCTTGCGATCGCGCTGCCACAGCCGCAGCAGTTCGATGTTGAGCCGGTCGCGGGTCAATGCGTCGAGCGCGCCGAACGGCTCGTCCATCAGCAGCACACGCGGATTCTGCATCAGCGCCTGGCCGATCGCGACGCGATGCTTCATGCCGCCCGACAGTTCGTGCGGGAACTTGTCCTCGAAGCCTTTCAGATTGAGCAGTTCGATCATCGCCGCGACATCGGCTGCCGCGGCGGCCGCCTTGCCGTGCCGGATCTCGAGCGCGAGCGTCAGGTTGCGAGCGACCGTCAGCCAGGGCAGCAGGTTGGAGGTCTGGAAGACGACACCGACATCGTCGCGCGGCGCGTTCACCGCCTCGCCGAACATGGTCGCCATGCCGTCGTCATAGCCGTGAAGGCCCGCCAGGATGCGCAGCAACGTGCTCTTGCCGCAGCCCGATGGCCCGATGATCGAGACGAACTCGCAATCGCTGATGCCGAGATCGACATGTTCAAGCGCCTTGGTGCCGGCGGTGCCGCCATAATATTTGGTCAGTCCGTCGACCCGGATCGCCGTCTCGCTCATATCGCCCGCCACCAGATGAATTGGGACACCAGCTCGACGACGTAGAACAACGCGAGCGAAAGCAGGGTCACCGCGAGCAGCGCGGCAAAGGTGAGCGCGGTCTGCGACGATCCGGTCGCGAGCAGGATGACATTGCCCAGGCCATTGTTCGATCCGACGAACTCGCCGACGATCGCGCCGATCACCGCGAGCGGCATCGCCACCTTGCAGCCATCCATGAAGTTGGGCATCGCGGCGGGCACCTGCAGGCGGCGGAACATCGTCCAGCGGCCGGCGCCCAATGCGCGGAAATGTTCCTCCAGATTGGCGGGCACACCCGCCAGCCCACCGAGCGTCGCGATCACGATCGGGAAGAAGGCGAAGAGGAACGCCATCACCAGCTTCGATCCGAAGCCATAGCCCAGCCACACCACCATCAGCGGCGCGAGGCCGATCTTGGGGATGCTCTGCAGCGCGATCACCATCGGATAGAGCGTCGATCGCGCGATCGGCACGACATGGATCAGCGCGGCCAGCGCCACACCGAGCACCGCCGCCGCGACGAAGCCGCTGAGCACCTCGCCCAAGGTCACCAGCCCATGTTCGAGCAACAGGCCGCGCGCATCCCAGAACGCCACGCCGATATCGCTGAGCGAGGGCAGCAGATAGGCCTTGATCCCGAACCAGCGGACGCTGAATTCCCACACCAGCGCCAGCGCGACGAAGAAGGCGCCGGCAATCAACGGATTGGACCGCTTCTCCCCCTGTACGGCCACGATCAGTCGCCCTTCGGCTTGTCGAGGATCTTCGCGATCCGTGCGGGCGGCGGCACCAGGAAATGTTCGAGCGCCCAGCGATCGAAGGTCGCCATTTCCGCACCGCTCCAGACCTGCGGATCATGCGGAGGAAAATCCGGGCCGACCTGGATCATGTCCGAATAAAATTCGACATTGTTGCCGTCGGGATCACGGAAGACGAGGAAGCTGTTGCCGCCCGGGCCGTGCTTGCCGATGCCGCGATCGATCGGCACGCCGCGTTCGACGAGCATCGCGGCGATCGCCTCGATCTCGGCGATGTTTTCGACATGGTAGGAGAAGTGCTCGACCGGTGAGCGGCCGGGCTCGTGCCGCGCGATTTCCTCAGGCGTCATCTGGAGCAGCGCGAGATTGTGATGATCCTGGCCGCTGCGCAGGAAGACCATGCGATCGTCGATCCAGTCGGACACGTCGAGGCCGACGACATCCTGGTAGAATGCGAGCGACGCCTGGATATCGCGCACCTTGAGCACGAGATGACCGAGCTTGTTGGGCTTGGGGCGATACATCGGCGAGCACCCTATTTCGCACCGGCGAAGACGTCGCCGGGCGCGAGATCAGCCTTCAACGGATAGGCCTGTTTCAGGAAATCGAGCGTGCTCGCGACGCGTGCGGGATCGAGGCGGCCGGCGCCGTCCTTCATCAGTGCGGTCGTCTCCAGCATCTGCTGGCGGGTGATCTCCGGCTCCAGCATCGGGAAGCGCTTCACCATCATGCCGACGACCTCGTCGGGATTGGCGGCGGAATAGGCATAGCCGCGATAGGTGGCGTCGAGGAATGACTTCACCGTCGCCGGGCGTTCGGCCAGCATCTTTTCGGTCGAAAGGATGCCGCTGCCATAGATGTCGAGCCCGAAGGACGAATAGGGCAGCCAGCCGAGCGTCACCCCGGCTTCCTTCGCGCGCTTGCGGAACAGCGGCAGGCTGTTGCCTTCCCAGCATTCTCCCGCGTCGATCTTGCCCTCGACCAGCGAGGTGACGACCAGCGCCGGATCGAGCTGGAGCAGCTTCACCTTCGCCTTGTCGACGCCGTTGCGTTCCAGCCAGGCCGGCACGAGCGCCTGCATCGGCGAACTCTGGCCGCCGCCCACGGTCAGTCCGGCCAGATCGGCGGGCCTGGCGATGGCGTGGCGTTCCTTGATGTAACAGAGCCCGGCGGGCCAGCGCGTATTGATCGTGCCGACCATCTTGGTCCTGCCGCCATTGTTGCGGTTGAGCACCACGGAGATCGGATCGCCATAGCCGAATTCGAACATGCCCTGGTCGAGCTCGTTCGCGGTGCGGATGCCGCCGAAGCCGCGCACGACGTTCACGTCGAGACCGGCCTCCGCATAATAGCCCTTGTCGATCGCCGCGATCACGCCGCTCATGCTGCCCTGGGGCAGCCACGACATGTTGAAGGTCACCTTCTCCTTGCCCGTGCCGCCGCCATCGCCGCATCCGGTCAAAGCAAGCGCGAGCGCCGCAGCGGCCGCGCCGATCATCCTTTTGCCGATCATTGCACCACCTCCGCGCGCACCGGGTTGGCGAGCGTGCCGATGCCGTCGATCCCCGCCACCATCTCGTCGCCATGCTTCAGGAAGATGCCGCGCCCCATGCCGACGCCGGCGGGCGTGCCCGTCGCGATCACGTCGCCGGGTTTCAACGCGAGCAAGGTCGAGAGATAGGCGATCTGTTCATAGGCGTTGAAGATCATCTCGCCAGAATTGCCGTCCTGCATCATCTCGCCATTGACGCTGAGCGTGAGGCGCAGGTCGTGGGGATCGCCCAGGCAGTCGCGCGGCACGAACCAGGGGCCCATCGGCGTGAAACTGTCGAAGCTCTTGCCCCGGAACCAGTCGTGCGAGAACGGAAAGTCGCTGCGTCGCGTCAGGTCACGCGCCGACACGTCGTTGACGATCACATAGCCGGCGATGTGCTCGTGCGCGCGCTCGGCCGGGATGCGTCGCCCGCCGCGACCGATGACGACGCCCAGCTCGACCTCCCAGTCGACCCGCGCGCTTTCGGGCGGCAGCAATACCGTCTCGCCGGGGCCGATGACGCTGTCGGCGGTCTTGAGGAAGATATAAGGCTGGCTGTCCGACTTGGCGGCGAGCTTGGTCGCCATCTCGTCGGCATGCTCGATATAATTGGAGGCCGCGCCGAACACGCGATGCGGCGTGAAGGGCGCCAGCGGTGCGGCGGCGACCGGGGCGAGGTCCAGGCCCCGCGCCCGATCCGCCAGGGCAGCGAGTTCGGCGCCGACCATTTCCCAGTCGCGGATCAGCGCATCGACCGAACCGATCCGCGCCGCCAATCCGTCGCTGACCGCGATCCGGCCCGCGATCTCACCAAGATCATAGAGCGCCGCGTCGAGCACGAGCGCGGATCGCGCCGCCCCACCCTGCGCCGCATAGCGCGCAAGCCCGAACCAGGGTGCCGTCATAGCCATCTCCAAAAACTGCGCCGGCGCCCGTTCGGGGATCGCTTCGGCGGACCATCGTCTCTGGATCAATAAAAGGCATAACGGATGACATTCATAATATCACTTTGGAATATCTCTTTCCTATTTTCCTATAGGCGGGCTGCGTTTGAGACTGTTTGAGAAAGCGCTCAAGAACGCTTTCTCAGGCGATCTCGACATCCAAGGGTGGCAACCCATCGATCCGCGCTTCCAGCCGCTCGCCGCGCACGACCGGCCCGACGCCGGCGGGCGTGCCGGTGAAGATCAGGTCGCCCGGCATCAGGCGAAGATAGCGCGACAGCGCGGCGACGATCTCCGCCACCGGCCAGATCATGTCGGACAACCGCCCTTCCTGACGCATCGCACCGTCGACGGTCAGCGCGATCGCGGCATGGTCGAGCCCTTGCGCGTCGGCGGCGGGCAGGATCGGCCCGACCGGCGCCGCGCCATCGAAGCTCTTGCCCATATCCCAGGGGCGGCGCTTGTCCTTGGCGATGCCCTGCAGGTCGCGGCGCGTCATGTCGAGCCCGACGGCGTAACCGAAAATGTGCCGGGCCGCGTCGTCCGCCGCGATATCCGCACCGCCCAGTCCGAGCGCGACGACCAGTTCCACCTCGTGATGGAGATCCTCGGTCAGCGGCGGATAGGGCAGCCGCCCGGGCGTGGCGGGCAGGCAGCTTGCCGGCTTGATGAAGAAGAAGGGCGGTTCGGGAACCGCGTCGCCCATTTCCTTCGCATGTTCGGCATAGTTGCGGCCGACGCAGAAGATACGGCCGACGGGAAAACGGCCGCCGCCGACGATCGGCAGCGTCGGCGGCACTTGCGGTTCGACAATCATGAAAACTCCATCAGCTCGTGATCACGCGCCACGCCATGCGTATCGCGACGATCAGCAGGAAAATTCCGAAGGCGACGCCCAGTTGCCGCTTCGACAGGCGATGCGCGAGCGCCGCGCCCCAGGGCGCCGAGATCCAGGTCATCGGCGCGATCAGCAGGAAACCGATCACATTGACATAGCCCAGGCTCGCCATCGGCAGGCGCGGATCGCCCCAGCCGCCCCATATATAGCCGATCGTGCCGGGAATGCTGATCAGCAGCCCGAACAGTGCGGCGGTGCCGACGGCGCGGTGGATCGGATAGTTCATCAGGGTCAGGATCGGTACGCTCAGGGTGCCGCCGCCGATCCCCATCATCGACGAGGTCGTGCCGACCGCGAAGGGCAGCGGCTGCGCCGCCAGCCCATGCGGCACACCATCGGCCAGGGTGACATGATCGAGCGGCAGCAGCATCTTGGCGGCGACGATGAAGGCGACCACCGCGAACACCCCGGACAGCACGATGCTGTGCACGTGCGAGGCGATCAGCGTGCCCGCGATCGCACCCAGGAAAACCGCGACGCCCCAGCGGCGGACCAGGTCGCCATCGACCGCGCCCTTCGCGCGATGCGCGCGCGACGAGGAGATCGAGGTCGGGATGATCGTCGCCAGCGAGGTCGCGACCGCGACCTGCATGCGGATCGCCGGATCGACGCCGAGAAAACCCAATGCCAGATCGAGGATCGGCACCACGACGATCCCCCCGCCCACGCCGAGCATGCCCGCGATCACCCCGCCTGCGAGCCCCGTCGCCAGCATCGCGGCGGCCAGCACCAAAGCCTGCGATATATCCATCGATCTTTCCCCGATCCGTGCGGGCCGTCGGCCATGACCGCCCATCATCATGGCGCTAGCGCGCTTTGATCGACGATAAACCTATAAAAACCACCCGCCCATATTCGCTTTCGGAATAATGATGGCCGCCCCCTCATTATTCCTGCATCATATAATGCGCCGCTCTATTTCTATATTTCAGTGATAGATCGATCCCCTATGCTGCCCGCCTGATCAGCGGAAGACCAATCATGACTCACAGCGTCGGCATCGCCGGCTTCGGCACCATCGGCGCGGTCGTCGCCGCGCGCCTCATCAACGACCTGCCCGGCCTCACGCTCGCGGTGATCAGCTCGGGACGGCGCGAAACGGCCGAGGCCAGGATGGCGGCGCTGGGCATCGCCATCCCGCTGGTCGAGCCATCCGAACTCGCCGAACGCTGCGACATCGTCGTGGAATGCGCGCCGACCGCCGCCTTCGCGTCGATCGCGGAACCGGCGCTGGCGGCGGGCCGCACGCTCGTCACGGTCAGCGGCGCCGCGATCCTCCAGCATCCCGACATCGTCGATCATGCCCGCCGGGGCGGTGGCCAGATCATCCTGGCGACCGGCGCGCTGCTCGGCTTCGACGCGGTGCGCGCGGCGGCGGAGGGCACCATCCATTCGGTACGCATGGTCACGCGCAAGCCGCCGCGATCGCTGCGCACCGCCAAATATGTGGTCGAGAACCGGATCGACCTCGACGCGCTGACCGAGCCACTGCGGCTGTTTCGCGGCAGCGCACGCGAAGGCGCGCTCGCCTTTCCCTCCAACGTCAATGTCGCGGCGGCGCTCGGGCTGGCGGGCATCGGCCCCGATCGCACCGAACTCGAAATCTGGGCCGATCCGGGCAAGGTCCGCAACTGTCATCGCATCGACGTGGAATCGGACAGCGCCCGGCTGGGCCTGGAGATCGAGAATATCCCGACCGACGAAAATCCCGGCACCGGCCGGATCACCGCGCTCAGCATGATCGCGGCGCTGCGTGGCCTGAGCGCCCCGCTGCGCGTGGGCAGTTAAGAAAGGAACCCCAATGACCGTTCATCTCAAGCATGTCGCGATCGCATCGGCCGATCCCGACAACGCCTCCAAATTCTTCGTCGACGTGCTCGGCTGGACGATCGCCGGCCGCATCGATAGCCGCAACGCGCGCGGCTATTACGTCACCGACGGCACGATCAACATCGCATTGCTCAACTTCAAGAACCGCCCCGCCGCCGGCATGGAGTTCGAGGAGGGCTATACCGGCCTCCATCATCTCGGCTTCCAGTGCGAGGATATCGAGGAGATCGTCGACCGGTTCGAGAACTCCGGCTTTGCCCCGCGCCACGACGTCAATATAGCGCAGGGGCTCGGCATGAACCCCGCCAAGGACAATGCCGAATACAAGATGACCGGTCCCGAGGGGGTGATGATGGACGTTTCCGAACGCGGCTGGGTGGGCACCGCCACCTTCAAGCCCAGGCCGGCCTGACCGGCATGGCGACCGCCCCGCGCCTTCCGGCCGACCTTTCCCGCGAAGCCGCGCTCGCCCGCGACGCGGCCGATCCGCTGGCCGGCTTCATCGACGAGTTCACGCTCCCCGAAGCCACCATCTATCTGAACGGCAATTCGCTGGGGCCGAGCCCGAGCGCGGCGCTGGCGCGCGTCAACGAGGCCGCGACCGAGGAATGGAGCCGGCGGCTGATCACGAGCTGGAACCGGTCTGGCTGGTTCCAGCTCCCCTATCGGCTGGGCGACCGGATCGCGCGGCTGATCGGCGCCGATGCGGGCGAAGTCGTGATGACCGACGGCACCAGCATCAACCTGTTCCGCATGGTCGCGGCCGCGCTCGCCTTGCGCCCCGATCGCCGCGTGATCGTGATGGAGGGCAGCAATTTCCCGACCGACAATTACGTCGTCCAGGGGCTGATCGCCACGCTCGGCCAGGGCCATGTCATCCGTTTCGCCGAACATGACGCGATCGCGGCCGCCATCGACAGCGATGTCGCGGTGGTGGTGCTGACCCAGACCCACTACAAGACCGGCCATATCCTCGACATGGCCGCGATCACCGCGCGGGCGCACGAAGCGGGCGCGCTGGCGCTCTGGGACCTGTGCCACAGCGCGGGCGCAATTCCCGTCGACCTCAATGGCTGCGATGCCGATCTCGCGGTCGGCTGCACCTATAAATATCTGAACGGCGGCCCCGGCAGCCCCGGCTTCCAGTTCGCCGCGAAACGCCATCAGGCCGATCTCGTCCAGCCGCTCACCGGCTGGTGGGGCCATGGCGCCCCCTTCGCCTTCGATCGCGATTATGCCCCGGCCAACGGCATCGGCCGGACACTCACCGGCACCCAGCCGATCCTGAGCATGGTCGCCGCCGAAGCCGGGATCGACATCGCCGAACGCGCCGGGCTGGAACGCGCCCGCGCCAAATCGCGCGCGCTGGGCGCCCTGTTCCAGGATCTGGTCGCGGCGCGGCTGGGCGATGCCGGCTTCGAACTCGGCAGCCCCGCCGATCCCGAGGCGCGCGGCGGCCATATCGCCTATGAGCATCCCCAGGGCTATCCAATCATGAAGGCGCTGATCAGCCGCGGCGTGATCGGCGACTTCCGGGCGCCGTCGTCGATCCGGTTCGGCTTCTCGCCGCTCTATCTGCGCTATGTCGATATCTGGGATGCCGTGGAGATCCTCCACGACATCATGACGAGTGGCGCCTGGCGCGATCCCGCCTTCGCCGCCGTCGAGGCCGTGACCTGATTTCAGCTTATCCGTCGCCGGAATGACCGGCGGCGGATTCGGCGGCGACGCGCTTGAGCACGGCGACGAAATAATTGGTCGCGGGCGAGCGATCGACGCCCTCGCGCAGCGTCACCCCCACAGCGCCGTAGCCGATCTCCAGATCGACCGGCAGCCGCACCAGATCATGCTGGGAATCGGCGACCTGATACGGCACCGCCGCGACCATGTCGGTCTCGCGCAGGATCGCGTAATTGGCGAGGATCGAGACCGATTCCACCGCGCGCACGGGCAATTCGAGCTTGGCCTTGCGGAAACATTCCTCAAGCTGCCGGCGCAGCGAGGTTTCGGGCGGCGGCATGATCCAGTCCTGCGCCTGGAGATCGGCAAGCTTGACGACCGGCAGCCTGGTCAGCGGATGATCCCTGCGCACGACGATCGAGACCGGCTCGTCGTACAGCATCTCCTGCACCAGTCCCTCACGCTCGCGATATTCGGGCAGGCGGCCGACGACGAGATCGAGATCGCCGACGCGCAGCATCGGCATCAGCTTGTCATTGGTGCCCTCCACCACCGATACCGTGATCCCCGGCCGCTCGCGCTTCAGCGCGACGATGCTGCGCGGCAACAGGCTGGGCGCCGCGGCCAGCAAGGTGCCGACCGCGATCTTGCCCGTCGTGCCTTCGCGCAGCGACAGCAATTCCTCGCTGGCATGGCGCACCTGCGCCAGGATCAGCTTGGCGTGGCGGATGATGACATCGCCATAGAGCGTCGGCGTCACCCCGCGCGACGAGCGCTCGAACAATTGCATGCCGAGCGTGGCCTCCAGATCGCGGATCATCTTGGTCGCGGCGGGCTGGGCGACGTTGAGCAAGGTGGCGGCGCGCAGGATGTTGCGCTGCTCGCCCACGGTGATCAGCAATTTGAGCTGGCGCAGCTTCAGCCGCGCGAGCAGCCGGTTCTCCACGACCTGCGGTGTCGCCTCTCCAGCCATCGCCGTCCTATCACAGTAAAGTTATACAACGCCCTCAAAATATTATTTTCGCATTATAAAAACAATCCATAGTTTTGGCGCATTCACGAAGCCTGAGCGTTGGAATCCGAATGCCGAAAACCCCCTATCCCTTCGCCAGCCGCACGCTTCCCAACTATATCGACGGCGCATTCCTCGGATCGGAAGCCAGCTTTCCGGTGGTCGATCCGGTGACGGGGCAGGCGATCGGAAATGTCGCGCTGGCCGACAAGGCGGCGGTCGACGCGGCGGTGGCCGCCGCGAAGCGCGCACTGAAGGGGCCATGGGCGCGGATGACGCTGGCCGCGCGCACCGCGATGCTCGTCGCCATCGCCGACGCGATTGAGGCGCGGTTCGACGATTTCGTCGCCGCCGAGATCGCCGACACCGGCAAGTCGCTGCTCCAGGCGACGACGATCGACATTCCGCGCGGCGCCGCCAATTTCCGCAGCTTCGCGGCGCTCGCCCAGGCTCGCGCGATGACGAGCTTCCAGAGCGACACGCCCGACGGGCGCGGCGCGATCAACTACAGCATCGCCCGTCCGCTGGGCGTGGTCGCGGTGGTCTCCCCCTGGAACCTGCCTTTGCTGCTGCTGACCTGGAAAGTCGCGCCCGCGCTGGCGTGCGGCAACACCATCGTCGCCAAGCCGTCGGAGGAAACGCCGTCGACCGCGACATTGCTGGCGGAGGTGATGGATCAGGTCGGCGTGCCCCCCGGCGTGTTCAACCTTGTCCACGGCTTTGGCGGCGGATCGACCGGCGAATGGCTGGTCGGCCATCCCGATATCGACGCGATCACCTTCACCGGCGAGTCCGCGACCGGCTCCACGATCATGCGCGGCGCGGCCGACGGGGTGAAGCCGCTATCGTTCGAACTGGGCGGCAAGAACGCCGCGATCGTCTTCGCCGACACCGATTTCGACGCGGCGGTCGCGGGCACGATGCGATCGGTCTTCTCCAATTGCGGGCAGGTCTGCCTGTGCTCCGAACGCGTCTATGTCGAACGGCCGATCTATGACCGCTTCGTCGCCGAGCTCGCGGCGCGAGCGAAGGCGCTGAAGGTCGGCGATCCGTTCGACGGCGCCGACATGGGGCCGCTGATCTCCGCCCAGCACCGCGACAAGGTGCTCGGTTATTACCGGCTCGCGGTGGAAGAGGGCGCGACAGTGGTCGCGGGCGGCGGCGTGCCCGCGCTCGACGGGGATATCGCCAACGGCTTCTTCGTCGAACCGACGATCCTGACCGGCCTGCCCGAAACTGCGCGTTGCGTGCGCGAGGAGATATTCGGGCCGATCTGCCACATCGCGCCTTTCGACGATGAGGATACGGTGGTCGAGATGGCCAATGACTCGCGCTACGGCCTCGCCGCCGCGATCTGGACGCGCGACGTCGGCCGCGCCCACCGCGTCGCCGCGCGCATGGAAACGGGCGTGGTCTGGGTCAATGACTGGTTCCTGCGCGACCTGCGCACGCCGTTCGGCGGGGTCAAGCTGTCGGGCATCGGCCGCGAGGGCGGCGAACATTCGCTGGCCTTCTATTCCGAACCCATGAACATCTGCATCAAATTGTGAGCGCGATCATGCCCGACCTGGATCTCATCGCCGAACGGCTCGACACCGCCGCGCGCACCGCGCGCTCGACGGGGCAGATCACCGCCGATCATCCCGGCTTCGCGCTCGACGACGCCTATGCGGTGCAACGGCGGCTGATCGATCGCCGCATCGCGCGCGGCGAGAAGCCGGTCGGCATGAAGATGGGCTTCACCAGCCGCGCGAAGATGGCGCAGATGGGCGTATCCGACCTGATCTGGGGTCGGCTGACTGACGCGATGGAGATCGCGAACCACGGCACGCTCGACATGACGCGCTTCGTCCACCCCCGCGCCGAGCCCGAAATCGCGTTCCGGCTGAAGGCGCCGCTGTCCGGCACGGTCACGCTGGCCGAAGCGCGCACCGCGATCGGCGAGATCGCCCCCGCGATCGAGATCATCGACAGCCGCTATACCGACTTCCGGTTCGCGCTGACCGATGTCGTCGCCGACAATTCCTCGTCCTCCGCATTCGTGATCGGCGACTGGCAGGCGCCGTTCGACGATCTTTCCGATATCGCCATGACGATGCGCTTCGACGGACAGCCGGTCCAGTCGGGCTCAACCGCCGCGATCCTGGGTGATCCCGTCCAGTCGCTGGTCGAAGCCGCGCGCCTGACCGCAGCATCGGGCGTGACGCTGGAGGCGGGCTGGATCATCCTGTGCGGCGCCGCCACTTCGGCGGAAGCGCTCAAGCCGGGCATTCGCGTCACGCTCGATGCCGGCGCGCTGGGCCAGGTTGATTTCAGCGTCGCGGGAGCGGCGGCATGAGTGAAGATGCCGTGAAAGCGGGTCGGGTCATCCCCGGCAAGGCCGTCCCGCGCGGCGCCTTTCCGCATTATCGCCGCGCGGGCGACTTCATCTTCGTTTCCGGCACCAGCGCGCGCCGCGCAGACAACAGCATCGCGGGTGCGGAGGCCGATGGATTCGGTGCGACCACGCTCGACATCGCCGCCCAGACGCGCGCGGTGATCGAGAATATCGCCGATATATTGGCAGACGCGGGTGCCGGGCTCGGCGACGTGGTCGATCTCGGCGTCTTCCTCGTCAACATGAACGATTTTCGCGGGTTCAACGCCGTCTATGCCGACTATTTCGGCACCGACGGGCCCACCCGCACCACGGTGGCGGTGCACCAGCTTCCCCACCCCCATCTGCTCATCGAGATCAAGGCAACCGCCCATGCGCCCCGGGCGCGCGGGCAAGACGGCAGCGAGGCGGACTGAGATGCTGACATATGGCCTCCCCTTCAATTTCCATAAATGGATCGAGGAGCATCGCGACCTGCTCAAGCCGCCCGTCGGCAATGCGCAGATCTGGCAGGACAGCGACCTGATCGTGACGATCGTCGGCGGCCCCAATGCGCGCACCGATTATCATGTCGATCCCTGCGAGGAGTTTTTCTACCAGATCGAAGGCGACATGAATCTGCGCCTGTGGAAGGATGGCAAGCCCCAGGATCTGCCGATCCGCGAGGGCGATATCTTCCTGCTGCCGCCGGGCGTGCCGCATTCGCCGCAGCGCCCGGTCGCGGGCAGCATCGGGCTGGTGATCGAACGCCAGCGCCCCGCCGGCATGCTCGACGCCTTCCAATGGTATTGCGGTGATTGCGGCGAGATCGTCCACCGCGTCGAGGTGCAGCTCAAGAGCATCGTCGCCGACCTGCCCCCGCTCTTCGCGCAATTCTACGACAGCGAAGACCTCAGAACCTGCCGCAACTGCGGCACCCTCCACCCCGGCAAGGCGTAGCTCAGATCATGTCGTTCTCGGTCGATATCCATAGTCACTTCCTGCCCGAACACTGGCCCGATCTGGAGGCGCGCTTCGGCACGCCCGACTGGCCGTGGATGAAGCAGCTCGGCCAGGGCAAGGCGATGCTGATGCTCGGCCAGAAGGAATTTCGGCCAGTGCTCGACGATTGCTGGAACGGCGAGCGCCGGATCGAGGCGATGGACGAGCATGGCATCGACGTGCAGGTGATGTCCGCGACGCCGCTGCTCTTCGCCTATGGCCGCCCGGCCGATCAGGCCCGCGAGGTCGCCCGGCTGTTCAACAGCGCCGCGCGCGAGATCTGCGCGCATGACCCCCGACGGCTCAAGTCGCTCTGCCAGGTTCCCTTGCAGGATACCGATGCCGCCTGCGCCGAACTCGATATCGCGATGGCCGAAGGGCATATCGGCGTGCAGATCGGCAACCATGTCGGCGACCGCAATCTCGACGATGCCGGTATCATCACCTTCCTCCATCACTGCGCCGATGTCGGCGCGGCGGTGCTGATCCATCCCTGGGACATGATGGCACAGCAGCGCATGCCCAAATATATGATGTCGTGGCTGGTCGGCATGCCCGCCGAAACCCAGCTCTCGATCCTCTCGCTGATCCTGTCGGGCGCGTTCGAGAAGCTGCCGCGTTCGTTGCGGCTGTGCTTCGCGCATGGCGGCGGCAGCTTCGCCTTCCTGCTCGGTCGCGTCGACAATGCCTGGCGCAACCGCGACATCGTCCGCGTCGATTGCCCCGAGTTGCCATCCTCCTACACCGATCGCTTCTATGTCGATTCCGCGGTGTTCAACGAGGATGCGCTCGCCATGCTGATCAAGGTGATGGGCGAGGACCGGGTGGTGCTGGGATCCGACTATCCCTTCCCGCTCGGCGAACAGGTGGTCGGCCAGATGATCCGCGAGGACCAGGGGCTCGACGCCAGCCTGCGCGCCAAGCTGTTGGGTACGAACGCCGCACGCTTCCTCAATCTGGAGGAATGCATGGAGGAGTTCGCGTAGGGCGTCGAGACCGGGTCGGACGATGGCGGCAGGACCAACTAGGCCCCACACCGTCATGCCAGCGCAGGCTGGCATCTTCCACAGAACAAGGCGCGATCTGGTCGGCAGATGCCAGCCTGCGCTGGCATGACGGTGTGAATCAGGTATCGGTCTTACGCCGCCGCCTCAGCAGCAAAAGTGGGATCGAACATCTCGCGCATCCGGCGCCGGTAACGATCCTCCGACGTCGACCAGCGCAGCTCGGCCAGCATGTTGCTGTCCGCTCCCGCCGGAAAACGGATCGCATCGCCCTTGTCGGTCGCGGCGACGAACACCGCTTCCGCCACTTCGGCCTCGGTGCAATAGGGCGTCGGATACTCCGCCATCCGCGCGAAACAGGCCTGAGCGAAATCGCCATAGTCCGCCGGGATCAGCCCAGCCATGCGCGCGCCGCCATTGGCGGTGAAATTCGTCGTCGGCGCATAGCCGGGTTCGACAAGGCGCGCATCGATGCCGAAGGGCCGCAGTTCATAGGCCAGCGCCTCGGTATAACCCTCGACCGCGCACTTGCTGCCGGCATAGACCGCAACCAGCGGCATCGGGCCGATCGCGGCGCTCGACGTGACGTTGACGATCGTGCCATGGCCTTGCCGGCGCATCTGCGGGATGATCGCGCGGCAGGTGGCGAAGACGCCGAAGCTGTTGGTTTCGAAGATCTCGCGGATGACGGCGTCCGGCGTCGCCTCGACCGCCGACGCCAGCCCGATCCCGGCATTGTTCACCAGCACGTCGATCGCGCCGAACCGGGCGATGCCCCCGGCGATCGCCGCATCGATGCCCTCCGGATCGGTGACGTCGAGCGGCAGGAGCGCGAGCCGGTCGCTGCGTATTTCGAAAACACCCGCGTCGGGGCGACGCATCGTCGCGATCACGTTCCAGCCGCGATCGAGGAAAAGCGCCGCGACCGCCTTGCCATAGCCCGACGACGTGCCGGTGATGAGAATTGTCCTGTTCATGTCGATCTCCTTTGTGTGAGGCCGAACATAGACAAGGCATTCAGACGATCTATAATGGATCATCGTCAATTCATTACGGATCGTCCATATGGATCCGCTCAGCGACATCATCGCGCTGCTCCGGCCGCATACCGCCCTGTCCAAGCCGATCACCGGCCGGGGCGAGTGGGCGGTTCGCTATCGCGCTTATGACGCGCCCGGCTTCGCGCTGGTGCTTGAGGGCGGCTGCTGGCTCACACTCGACGGGCAGTCGCCCGTCCGGCTCGATCGCGGCGATTTCATATTGCTGCCGGCCACCCCTTCGTTCGAACTGGCGAGCCGGCCGGGCATGGTCGCCAAATCTGTCGAGCCGACGGCGATCGCGGTGCACCACGGCGATCCGGATGGCCCGCCCGATTTCCGGATGCGCGGCGGCAGTTTCCAGGTCGAGCGCGCCAATGCGCCGATGCTGGCGGCGCTGCTGCCCGACATCATCCATGTCCGCGCCGAGCGGGCGGACGCGGCGCGGATCGCGCGGATCGCCGATCTGATCGCCGAGGAATGCGCAGAGGACCGGCCGGGCGGCGACATGATCCTGGCGCGGCTGATCGAGGTGATGCTGGTCGAGACATTGCGCCACGAACGGATCGGCCGCGAAAGCCATCAGGCCGGATTGCTGGCGGGCATGCGCGATCCCGCCATGGCCCGGGCGATGCGCGCGATCCATGCCGATGTCCGTGGCCGATGGACGGTGGCCGACCTGGCCGGGATCGCGGGCATGTCTCGATCCGCCTTCGCCGCGCGCTTTGCGGAGGCGGTCGGATGCGCGCCGATCGAATATCTGATGCGCTGGCGCATGGCGATCGCGAAGGATGCGCTCTGCCGGGGCGGGACGACGCTCGATCGGCTGGCGGAGCAGATCGGCTATGAATCCGGCAGCGCCTTCAGCACGGCGTTCCGCCGCCGGATCGGCTGCGCACCGGGCAGCTTCGCACGCGCGTTCGCGGCTGCCCGATAACTTCCCCGGTCACACGAGGCCGGCGCGCGCCGCGATCTCGCCGGCGCAGGCGGTCAGGTCCCGGGCGACGGCCTCGACACGTGCCCAGCCGATCCGATCGGGCGTGGAGGACAGCGAGATCGCCGCGACCGCGCGCGACCGCCGATCGAGGATCGGCACGGCGACGCAGAAAATCTCGTCCGCCATCTCGCCGTCATCCACGGCATAGCCCCGCGCGGCGCTGCGCTCGATCTCGGCGCGCAGCGCGTCGGGATCGGTGATGGTGCGCGGCGTCAGCCGCACGAAACTCCCCTCCAGGAATCCCGACAGTTCGTCGGCCGGCAGATGCGCGAGCAGAATCTTGCCCACACCCGTGCAATAGGCTTCGAGCTGGCCGTGTTCGCGCGTGAAGAGCCGCGCGCTCTTCGGGCTCTCCTTGACCAGATAGGTGACCATGAAATCGTCGAAGATGCCGAGATGCGCGGTCGCGCCATTGGCGGCGGCCAGCTTGCGCAGCGGCGGCCGGGCGACACGGGCCAGCATCGCATCGGGATCGATCGTCCGCGCCAGATCGGCGAATTGCCCACCCGCCGCGTAGCGCCCCTTTTCGACGCGCGCGATCAACCCTTGCCGCGCGAGCGCGGCAAGCACGCGTCGCGCCGTCGAGCCCGGCAATCCCAGCTCGGCCGCCAGCACCGCCGCCGGCGTATGGCCATCGTCGCGGATCACCCGGGCGAGCAGCTCCATGCCCTTGTCGAGCGCGCCGGTACCGGCGGGAGATTGAGCACCACCCATCATCCGCTCACATTATGAGCAAAAATCGCTTCCGTAAATTGC
Source organism: Sphingomonas sp. FG14 (assembly GCF_057809675.1). Classification (NCBI taxonomy): domain Bacteria; kingdom Pseudomonadati; phylum Pseudomonadota; class Alphaproteobacteria; order Sphingomonadales; family Sphingomonadaceae; genus Sphingomonas; species Sphingomonas sp. FG14. The sequence goes on from NZ_JBMDKK010000006.1 coordinate 120,643, forward strand.
TCACCTCGGTCCCCGCGCGATACGAGGACGGCACACAGCAAAAGGCCTCGATCATGGATCAGCAAACCAGCATCGCCACGCACGCGCAGCTCGCCGCCCGGCTTCGCGATGCCTATCGCTCGGGCGTTGTCGCGCCGCTGCGCGACGGGCTGGAGCCGACCGACGGCGCCGGCGCCTATGCGGTCCAGACGATCAACACGCGCTTCTGGCAGGATCAGGGCCGCCGCATCGTCGGCCGCAAGATCGGCCTGACCGCGAAGGCGGTGCAGGCACAGCTCGGCGTCGATCAGCCCGATTATGGCGTGTTGTTCGATGACATGCAGATTGCCAATGGCGGAACGCTGCCCGCCGCCGCCGTCATCCAGCCCAAGGCCGAGGCGGAAATCGCGCTCATCCTGGCACGCGACCTGAACGATCCGAACACGACGGTGGACGACATCGCCGCCGCCACCGATCACGCGGTCGCCGCGATCGAGATCGTCGACAGCCGGATCGCCGACTGGAAGATCAGCTTTGCCGACACGGTTTCGGACAACGGATCCTCCGCCTTCTTCGTGCTGGGCGACGATCGCCGCCCGCTCGACGGGCTCGATCTCTACACCTGCGGCATGGCGCTGGAAGTCAACGGCGCGGTCGCCTCGCTCGGCGCGGGCGCCGCATGCCTCGGCCATCCGCTCAATGCCGCCGCCTGGCTGGCGCGGACGCTGGCCACGATGGGCGAGGGACTGAAGGCCGGCGACATCCTGCTGACCGGCGCGCTTGGCCCGATGGTGACACTCAATCGCGGCGACCATGTCGTGGCGAAGATCGGCGGCCTGGGCGCGGCCGGCTTCACATTCGAAGGAGCATGACGATGACGAAGATGAAGGCCGCGATCATCGGATCGGGCAATATCGGCACCGACCTGATGATCAAGATCATGCGCACGTCCGACGTGCTGGAGGTTGGCGCGATGGTCGGCATCGATCCCGCATCGGACGGGCTTGCACGCGCCGAACGCATGGGCGTCGCGACCACGGCGGAGGGCATCGAAGGGCTACAGCGCCTGCCCGTCTGGCCGGAGATCGGCGTGGTGTTCGACGCGACTTCCGCCGGCGCGCACAGACATCATAGCGATATCGTGACCGGCGCGGGCAAGGTGATGGTGGATCTGACCCCGGCCGCGATCGGCCCCTATGTGATCCCCGTCGTCAATGGCGACGATCATCTCGACGCCGAGAACGTCAACATGGTGACCTGCGGCGGCCAGGCGACCATCCCGATCGTCGCGGCCGTCTCGTCGGTGGCGACGGTGCATTATGCGGAGATCGTCGCCTCGATCTCGTCGAAAAGCGCCGGCCCCGGCACACGCGCCAATATCGACGAGTTCACCGAAACCACCTCGCGCGGGATCGAGCAGGTGGGCGGCGCCACGCGCGGCAAGGCGATCATCGTGCTCAATCCGGCCGAACCGCCGATGATCATGCGCGATACCGTCTTCACCTTGTCATCCGGCGCGGATGAAGCCGAGATCGCAGCCGCGGTCGAGGCGATGGTCGCCCGGGTCAACGCCTATGTGCCCGGCTATCGGCTGAAGCAGAAGGTCCAGTTCGAACGTTTCGGATCGAACAATCCCGTCGCCATTCCGGGGCTCGGCAGCTTTGAAGGCATCAAGACCAGCGTGTTCCTCGAAGTCGAAGGGGCCGCGCATTACCTGCCCGCCTATGCCGGCAATCTCGACATCATGACCTCCGCCGGGCTGGCGACCGCGGAGAAGATCGCCCGCCGCCGCATGATGAAGGAGGCCGCATGATGGCGTTCGATCCCACCCAGACCAAGCTCTATATCCAGGACGTGACGCTGCGCGACGGCATGCACGCGATCCGGCATCGCTACGGGCTCGACCATGTCCGCGCCATCGCGCGCGCCCTCGACGAGGCGGGCGTCGATGCGATCGAGATCGCGCATGGCGATGGCATCAACGGCTCCAGCTTCAATTACGGTTTCGGTGCGCACACCGACTGGGAATGGATCGAGGCGGTTGCCGACGCGGTCGAGAAGAGCGTCGTCACCACCTTGCTGCTGCCCGGCATCGGCACCGTCCACGACCTGAAACAGGCCTATGACCTGGGCGTGCGTTCGGTCCGCATCGCGACGCACTGCACCGAGGCCGATGTCGCGAAACAGCATATCGCGGCGGCGCGCGACCTGGGCATGGACACGATCGGCTTCCTGATGATGAGCCATATGATCGAACCGGAGGCGCTCGCGGGGCAAGCCAAGCTGATGGAAAGCTATGGCGCGACTTGCGTCTATGTGACCGACAGCGGCGGCGCGCTCGACATGGACGGCTATCGCGCACGGCTGGAAGCCTATGACCGCGTGCTCAAGCCCGAGACCGAGCGCGGCGTGCATGCGCACCACAATCTGTCGCTCGGCGTCGCCAATTCGATGGTCGCGGTGCAGGCCGGCGCGATCCGCGTCGACGCCAGCCTGGCGGGCATGGGCGCGGGCGCGGGCAATGCGCCGCTCGAAGTGTTCATCGCCGCCGCCGATCGCAAGGGCTGGCAGCATGGCTGCGACCTGTTCAAGCTGATGGATGCCGCCGAGGATCTGGTGCGTCCGTTGCAGGACCGCCCGGTCCGCGTCGATCGCGAGACGCTGAGCCTGGGCTATGCCGGGGTCTATTCCAGCTTCCTGCGCCACGCCGAGAAGGCCTCGCAGGATCATGGCGTCGATACCCGCGCGATCCTGGTCGAACTCGGCCGCCGCCGCATGGTCGGCGGTCAGGAGGACATGATCGTCGACGTCGCGCTCGACATGGCAAGCAGCGCGACCTGATTATCTGCGCAAGGCCTCGTAGACCAGGGCACGCGACTGCGCCTCGAGCTGGAGGCGCACCGGGCCGCCCATGCGCTGGACCATGCCGACAAAGACGATGTCGTTGGCCGGATCGATCCAGAACCATGTGCTGGCGGCGCCGTCCCAGCTCATCGTCCCCTTGCCGTCGGGCAGGCCCGCCGCCTGGGGATCGGTGACGACCATGACGCCCAGGCCGTAGCCGAGCGCGGGGCCGAACGCGATTCTGTTGGCATTGGGCTTGCCGAAGGCGATGGCGGGGATCTGGTTCGTTCCCATCAGCCTGACGGTTTCAGGCTTCAGGATACGATGGCCATCCAGTTCGCCGCCACGCGCGAGCATGCGCGCGAACCGCGCATAATCGTCGATCGTCGAGACCAGTCCGCCGCCGCCCGATTCCACCTTGGGCGGATCGGCATAGTCGCGCACCAGGCCGGTCGCGACGGCGGCGGGCGTCGCGATCACCGGCACCGGCTTTCCGCTCGCCGGATCGGTGGCGTAAAGATCGACCAGCCGCGCCAGATTCTCGGAAGGTACCGTGAAACCCGTGTCGCGCATGCCCAGCGGGCCGAAGATATGTTTCCGCATGAACGCACCCAGGCTCTGGCCCGAAATACGCTCGACGATCACGCCCTGCAGGTCGGAAGAGATCGAATAGGCCCATTCGGTGCCCGGTTGCGACAGCAGCGGCAGCCCAGCGACCATATCGACCATCGCCTTCGCGCTCGGCGCCGCCGCCACGTTGCGCTGGCGGAACAGCGTGCTCGCCAGCCGCCCGTCCATCATGCCATAGGCGAAGCCGCCGCTGTGGCTCATCAGCTCGCGCATCGTCGGCGGCCGCGCCGCATCGGCCAGGATCGGCTTGCCGTCCGCCGTTTCGCCCGTCACCACCTTGAGATCGGCCATTTCGGGAAGGAAGCGCGTGATCGGATCATCGAGCGTCCATTTCCCCTGTTGGTACAGGATCATCAGCGCGACCGCCGTGATCGGCTTGGTCATCGAATAGATGCGGAAGATCGTGTCGCGGGTCAGCGGCGCGCCGGTCGCGGCATTGCGCTGGCCATGCGCGTGGAAGGCGACTTCGCGATCATCATGGATCAGCAAGGTCGCGATCCCCGCCAGTTCGCCGCGATCGACGAAACCGTCCATCGCCGCATCGAGCTTCGCCAGCGCCTCGGCCGAAAAGACCCTCGCCGGCGCCTTGCCGACCTGCGCGGCGGCCGGTGGGCATGCGGAGAGCGGCAGGGTGATCGTGGCGAGGCCGCAGGCGATCCGCGCGAACATCCTTTTCATCCCGCTCTCCACCTCTTCGTCAGAAGGATTTGCGCAATCTGAGCCCGTACATGCGCTCGTCGCCGACAAAGCCGCCATAACCGCCGGAAAGCAGCGGCGAATTGAATCCGAAGCTCATATAATCCTTGTCGAACAGGTTGTTCACCCAGGCTTCGACGCGGATCTGCCCCGGAGCCTCGACGCCCAGGCGCAGATCGACCAGCCCGTAACCCTTCTGGTACAGATACGGATCGAGCGCCTGGTTGGAATATGTGCCGCTGCGATAGGAATAGCCGAGATAACCGAAGCCCTTCCAGTCGCTCTGGCCGATATTGCTTTCATAGTTGAGCGAGCTGCTGAGCGTCAGGCGCGGTGCCTGGTGCAGGCGACGGCCGGTCAGGTCGCACGATCCCGCGACACCCTGCGGGCAGGCGCCCGCGACGAAATCGGTGTAGTGCGCATCGACATAGCTGATCTGATTGGTCCACGCCAATCCGCGCGCCGGAAAGGCGTTGAGCTCCAGCTCCACGCCGCGCGTCACGAATTCGGGCGCGTTGAGCGAGAGGAAGCGCAGCCCGTCGAACGCCAGCGTCTGGAAGTTCTTGTAGGTCGTGCTGAACGCGGTCAGGTTGAAGGTCAGCTTCTTGTCGAGCAACTGGGTGCGCAGGCCGACCTCGGTATTGAGATTGGTCTCCGCCTCGAACTCGAACGCCGTGTAGCTGGCCGGCCGGCCCAGATCGAAACCGCCCGGCTTGAAGCCGCGCGCGATCGTCGCATACGCCATCACATCCGGCGTGAAATGATAGCTGGCATTGCCGGTGAAGGTGAATTGGCCGTCGGTGCGGTCAGCCGCGCGATTATAGGCCGGGTCGACATAATTCTGCGCGACCTGGACCTGCGTGGCCTTCTGATCCTCGAATGAATAGCGTCCGCCGATCGCGAGGGTGAACTTGTCGGTGATGTCATAGGTCACCTGGCCGAAGCCGGCATAGCTCGTGTCGCGGATCCGGAAGCGCGTGTTGGTGATGCCGCTCGCGCCCGCCGGATAGAGGCTCGCGACCTTGTAGTGGAGCTCGCTGATCGACCGGGTCGTACGGTCGAAGAAGAACAGGCCGGCCACCCATTTGAGCGGACCGCCACCGTCCGACGTCAGGCGGATTTCCTGGCTGAACTGCCGATGCCGCTGGCTGCCGACGGTCTCGACGAGCGGAATCGGCAGCGCGCCCGGATCCAGCCGCGTATCGAGATTCCAGTCGCGCCAGCCGGTGAGCGACGTGAGCGTCAGCGCATCGCTCAAATTCCAGTTCAGCTCGGCGGTGATGCCGCCGGTCTCCGACTTGGTGTAGGGCACGAAGGGCGAGACGGAGATGCGGCTGTACGGATAGCCCGCCGGCAGCAGCGGCGCCGCCGGGATGCCAAGCAGGCTGGCGCCCGGCTTCATCCGCCAGGGCACGCTGGTGCAGCAGTTGGACTCCTCGTTCTGGTAATCGGCGATCAGCAGGAAATCGAGGTTTTCGCCCTCATAGGCGAGCTTCGCGCGCACGCCCGAACGATCGCGGTCGTTCACCTTGCGATCGAGCGTATCGTTATAGACCAGCCCGTTGCGATGGGTGGTGAAACCCGACAGGCTATAGGCCCAGTTCTCGGAGATCGGGCCGGTGATCAGGCCGCGAATGTCCCAGCGCCCCTTGTTGCCCACCACGCCTTCGACAAAGCCCGTGGTCTCGTTGAAGTTGGGGCGGGCGGTCACGATATGGACGAGGCCGGCCGCGGTGTTCATGCCGAACAGCGTGCCCTGCGGACCGCGCAGCACCTCCACCCGCTCAATATCCTGGAATTCGGCGAAGGCCATGCCGACGCGCGACATGAAGATGCCGTCGACGAACACGCCGACCGAGGATTGCTTGCCGTCTTCCTGCGAACTGGTCACGCCGCGCAGGCCGAGGCGTGCGCCCTTGGGATCGCTGTTGGAATCGGCAATCATGCCCGGAACCTGCGTGGTCAGCCGGCTGAAATCGGTGATGCCGGCCGCATCGAGCTTCTCGCCCGACAGTGCGACGATCGAGATGGGCACGTCCTGCACATTCTCGGCGCGGCGTTGCGCGGTGACGACGATGTCATAGGGCGATGCGCTGTCTTCGCCCGCCTGTTCGGCGGCGCCGTTCGCCGGTTGCTGCGCATGAACCGGCATGGCCGCCACAAGGGCGCAGGCCGCGCAGGTGAACGCAAAGCTCTTCTTCATCCCAATCCCCTCCTCCATCTGCCGCGTGCGTGCTCGCGCCGTCGACATCGATGCCTATAATTATTAATATTACACTATATAAAGATCGCCCCATGAGTCAAGCGTTGCCGACAGCCTGGACGATGGTCTGCAACTCAAGGAATTCGGCGATTCCATAACGCGACCCCTCGCGGCCGATGCCCGATTGACGGCATCCGCCAAAGGGCGCCACCTCGCTTGAGATCAGCCCGGTGTTGATGCCGACCATGCCGTAGCGCAGCGCCTCCGGCACACGGATCGCGCGATCGGCATCGCGCGTGAACAGATAGGCGGCGAGCCCGGCCGATCCCGCATTGGCGAGCGCGACGGCTTCGGCCTCGCTTTCGAAGCGGACGATGCCGGCGACCGGCCCGAACGTCTCCTCCCGGCACAGCAGCGCATCGGGCGACACGCCGGTGATCACCGTCGGGCGGACGAAGATGTCGTCGACGATGGCGCCCCCGGCCAACAGCCGTCCGCCGCCGTCGAGCGCGTCGCACACATGCGCCATCGCCTTCGCCACCGCCCGCGCATCGATCAGCGGCCCCTGCTCGGGCGTGCCCGCCAGTCCGTCGCCGCAACCGAGCGCGTCGGCGCGATCGGCCAGACGCGCGGCAAAGGCGTCATGGATTCCCGCCTGCACCAAGAAACGGTTGGCGCAGACGCAGGTCTGGCCGGCATTGCGGAACTTGGAGAGCATTGCGCCTTCGACCGCGATGTCGAGATCGGCATCGTCGAAGACCAGAAAGGGCGCATTACCGCCGAGTTCGAGCGAGACGCGCTTCACATTGCCCATCGCCCGGCCGCCGAGCATCCGCCCGACCGCCGTCGATCCGGTGAAGCTGAACTTGGCGACGCGCGGATCCTCCACCATCGCATCACCGATCGGCGCGGGCGCGCCGGTGACGATATTGAGCAGGCCTGTAGGCAACCCCGCTTCTTCCGCCAGCGCCGCCAGCGCCAACGCGGAGAAGGGCGTCAGTTCGGATGGCTTGAGGACGACGGCGCAACCCGCCGCGAGCGCGGGCGCGGCCTTGCGCGTCACCATCGCCGCCGGAAAATTCCAGGGCGTGATCGCCGCGACCACGCCGACCGGGCGTTTCTCGACGCGGATGCGCGCATTGGCGAGATGACCGGGGATGACGTCGCCATAGGTGCGCCGGCCCTCCTCGGCGAACCACTCGACAAAGGCGGCGGCATAAGCGACCTCACCCGTCGCCTCGGCAAGCGGCTTGCCCTGCTCGGCCGTCATCAGCCGGGCGAGATCATCGCGATTGTCGAGGATGAGTTCGGCCCAACGGCGAAGCAGCAAGCCGCGCTCGCGCGCCGGGCGTGCGGCCCATGCCGGCTGCGCCGCAGCGGCAGCGGCGATCGCCGCCTCCGCGCCGCCACGCCCAAGATCGGGGACATGGCCGAGCGTGCGGCCCGTCGCGGGATTGATGACCGCGATCCCGGCATCGCCCCCCACCCATTCACCGCCCACGAACGCCGCCTCGCGCAGCAAGGCGGGTCTTCGCAGCGCCAGTCGGGCACGCTCGACGGGATCGGCCAGGCTCATTCGCGCCACGGCGCGATCACCACCTTCACCTGGCGGTGATCGCGGCCGGAGAGTTCGGCGAAGGTTGCCTCCGCCTGCGAGCGGCCGATCACATTGGTGACGACACGGCTCAGATCGATCCGGCCGTCGGCGATGCGCGCCAGCGTCTCGCGGAACTCCTCCATCGTATAAGCGGCGCTGAAGCCGATGCGCAGCTCCTTGGTGAGCGCCTGATAGGGCAGGATCACATCGTCGGTCAGGCAGACGCCGACCACCATGATCTGCGCGCCCGCGCTGGCGCCCGCGATCGCCTGCTGGATCATGCCGGGCACGCCGACGCATTCGAAGATCACCGCGTCGCGCGGCGGCACGCCCGGCGCCGGCCATTGCGCGAAAGGCGATTCGGTGCCGGGATCGATCGCGCGATGCGCGCCCATCGCGATCGCCATCTCGCGGCGCGCGGGCGAGAAATCGGATGCGACGATCGTGCCGACTTCCTCGGCCGCGAGCGCGGCGATCACCGCGAGGCCGACCGGACCGCAACCGATGACGAGCGCCACGCCATCGCGCCCGAGCCCGGCCTTGGCGACCGCGTGCGCGCCGACCGCGAAGGGTTCGGTCATCGCGGCCTCGGCATCGCTCAGCCCGTCCGGCACGGCCACCAGCATGGTCGCATCGACGCAGACCTGCTCGGCATAGCCGCCGGGAAAGCGATGCGAGAGACCGACGGTTTCCAGCCCGTTGGGCCCGCTCGCGCGCGGAAAGGCGACGACGCGCGTGCCGATGGGCAACACCGCTTCGGTGCCCGGGCCATATTCGGCGACGACGCCGCAAATCTCGTGCCCAAAGATGAGATCGCGATCGGGATCGAGGATATTCTTCGCGCCGACGCGCCTGCCCAGCTCGGCCAGTTCCCGGCCGTGCGAAAAGGCATGCAGGTCCGATCCGCAGACGCCGCAGGCCAGCGTGCGCAGCAGCACCTGGCCGGGGCCGGGACGCGGCGCCGGGATCTCCTCGCTCACCAGGCGCGAACCGCGCCGAACCACCGCCTTCATGCCGCCCTCCGTCAGAACACCAGCGTCCCGCCGCCCTCGACGAGCAGCGTGACGCCGTTGATGTATGATGCGGCGGGGCTGAGCAGGAATATGATGGCGTTGGCAACATCCTCCGCCTCCGCCAGCCGACCGAGCGGCGAGCGCTCGACGAGCATCTGGCCATAGGCGCCGGCGGTGAGATCGCCCATGCGCGGCGTCGCCACCACGCCGGGCGCGACCGCGTTGGACCGATAACGGCCACGCCCGATCACCGCCTGGAAGCGCGTCAACCCGCCGATCGCCGCCTTGCCCGCGCCATACCAGCCCGAATTGGCGTCGACATCGCCGCGCCCGGCCAGCATCGCGGGCGGCGGACCACCGGACAAGGTGCCCGCGACCGAGGCGATATTGACGACGGACGCGCCCTCCGGCGGGCCAAGGGTGAGCCAGGTGCTCGTCATCATCTGGACGCTGCCCGCCGTCTTCGCCAGCCCGTCCTCGATCGAAAGCGGCATCGAGCTTGGCGGCCCGGCATTGTTGACGAGGAAAGCGATCGGGCCGAACTCGGCGTGAAGCGCGGGCAGCATCGCTTCCACCGCCGCGCGGTCTCCGCTGTCGAGCACGCGGCCGGCAAAGGCGTCACCCAGGTCGAGCGCGGCGAGCCCCGCTTCGTTGATGTCGAGCCCGATGACGCGAACGCCCTGCCCGAGCAGCCCGATCGCGGTCGCACGGCCGATGCCGCTCGCGGCGCCCGTGACGATCGCCGTCGCGCCCGCCGGAAAACCCAGGAAATCGGCCTTGCCGCTCATCATCCCACTCCCCTTCTCAAATCCTGTCGGCGATCGCGCGGCCGAGATCCTGCGTCATCGCGCGGCCGCCCAGATCGGGCGTGCGCGGTTCGGCGGGATCGGCGAGCACGCTCTCGATCGCGTCGCGCATCGCCTGTGCCGCCACGCCCTCGCCAAGGTGATCGAGCATCATCGCCGCCGACCAGATCTGGCCGACCGGATTGGCGATATTGCGCCCGGCGATATCGGGCGCGGAACCGTGGACAGGCTCGAACATCGATGGATGCGCGCGCTCGGGATTGATATTGGCCGATGGCGCCAGCGCGATCGTGCCGGTGACGCCGGGGCCGAGATCGGAGAGGATATCGCCGAACAGGTTGCTCGCGACGATCACGTCGAAACGGCGCGGCTGCATCACCATGCGCGCGGCCATGATGTCGATATGGTGCTGATCGCTCTCGATCTCCGGATAGCGCGCCGCGATCTCGGCGAAACGTGCATCCCAGAAAGGCATCGAATGCCACAACCCGTTCGACTTGGTCGCCGAACTCACCCGTCCGCGCCCCAGCCGCCGCGCCAGATCGAAGGCATAGGTGATGATGCGATCGGTGCCGCGCCGGGTGAAGGTGGCGACCTGGGTCACCACCTCGTCGGGCGTGCCTTCGAACATCCGGCCGCCGACCTGCGAATATTCGCCCTCGCTGTTCTCGCGGACGATCCACATGTCGATGTCGCCGGGAGCGACGTCGCGCAGCGGCGAATTGACGCCGGTGAGCAGCCGCACCGGCCGCAGATTGACATATTGATCGAAGGCGCGGCGGATCGGCAGCAACAGCCCCCAGAGCGAGATATGATCAGGAACGCCCGGGAACCCGACCGCACCGAGCAATATGGCGTCATGAGGCCGTAGCTGTTCCAGGCCATCCTCCGGCATCATCCGTCCGGTCGCAGCATAGGTCTCGCAAGACCAGTCGAACCCGGTCGCCGCGATCTCGAAACCGAAACGGCGTCCGGCCGCTTCCAGCGCGCGCAGCCCCTCGGGCATCACCTCCCGGCCGATGCCGTCGCCCGCGACCACGGCGATGCGATGCACCCTCATGCAAGCACGACCAGCGCGTCGGCGGCCAGCGCGGCGCCATTCGCGACGCGGACGGGATTGACGTCGATCTCCGCGATCTCGGGCAGTTCGAGCGCCGCGTCGCCCAGCGCCACCGCCAACCGCGCAACCGCATCAGCCTCCGCCGCGTCGAGCCCACGACCGCCGCCGAGCAACCGTCCACCGAGCATCCGGCCCAATGCGTCGAGCAAGTCTTCGCGATCGAAGGGCGCGCGCAGCAGGGCCGCCTCACCGATGATCTCCACCAGCACGCCGCCCAGCCCGATCGCGACGATCGGTCCGAACAGCGGATCGCGCGTCATGCCACACAGGATTTCAAGCCGGGCGGGCACCATTTGCTGGACGAGCACGCCCGCGATCCGCGCGTCGGGCGCGTTGCGCGCGACATCGCCCAGCATGGCGGCATGGCCGGCGCGCACCGCTTCGTCGCCCGCCAGCCCCAGCCGGACACCGCCGACATCGGACTTGTGCGGCAGATCGACCGACATGATCTTGAGCGCGACGGGGCCGCCGATCCGCGTGGCGGCGGCGACCGCCTCGTCAGCGCTGGCGCAGAGCGCCTCCTCGGTGACCGGTGCGCCGTAGAGCGCGAGCAACCGCTTGGAATCCGCCTCGATCAGCGCGGTGCCGGGTTCGGACCCGGCCAATATGGCGCGCGCCGCGGCGATCCGTGCAGGATCGGGCGCACGCGCCGTGGCGGGCGGCCGCCGGCTGCGCAGCGAGAATTCGGCATTGGCCGCCAGCGCCCGCGCGGCGCGGCGCGGATCGGTATAGGCGGGCACTCCGGCATCGAGCAGACTGGTCGGCAGCAAGGTCGAGACAAAGGCGATCGGCTTGTCGGTCGAGCGATGCGCGCGGATATACATGTCCGGATGCGTGGGATTGCCGATGATCACCGGCGAAACCATGTCGACCGCATCGCTGGCGGGCACACCCGTCAGCACGCCTTCGAGCGCGCCGGGCGCGGCGAGCGCCTGCGCGGTGACGTCGACCGGATTGACCACCGATCCCATGAAGGGCTGCGGCATCAGCGCAAGCAGGGTGTCCTGATCGCCGGCGGGCAGTTCGGGCACCGAAAGCCCCTCGAGCACACAGGCATCGGTGAGCATCACGCCCGCCCCGCCCGATCCGGTGATGATGCCGACACGGCGGCCCCGCGCGCGCCGGCCGCCCTGGAAGATCAGGCCGAGATCGAGCATTTCCTCGAGCGACCCCGCCGAGAAGACGCCATGCTGGCGGCAGACCGCGTCGAACGCCTCGGCCGAGCCGACCAGCGATCCGGTATGCGCCTGCGCCGCGCGGGCGGCGGCCTGCGAGCGGCCGGCCTTCAGCACCACCATCGGCTTGTCGAGTTGGGACGCGCGCCGCGCGGTCTCGATAAAGACCTCCGGATCGCGCAGCGTCTCGCTGAAGGCGAGCAACACCTTCACCTCGTCGCGCTCGACCAGATGGCGCAGCACGCCCGCGATATTGACGTCGACTTCGTTGCCGGTGCTGACGAACCAGCCGACGCCGAGCCCGGCGGTGAGCGCCTTGCGGACCATGTAGCCACCGAAACCGCCGCTCTGCGACACCAGGGCGACCGGTCCGCCCGCCGGAATCTCGTCGGTCGGATCGAGCACGAAATTGGCCATTGCGCCTTCGGCCAGGTTCATGAAACCGATGCAGTTCGGCCCGGCGACGCGCACCCCCGTGCGCGCCGCGATCTCGGCGAGTTGCGCCTGGAGTGCGACGCCCTGCCCCCCCACTTCGGCGAAACCCGAGGTGATGACGACGACGCCACCGACCCCGCGCCGCGCCAGCGCCTCCACCACCGACGGCACGGCGATCGCGGGCACCACAACCATCGCCAGATCGACACCGTCGGGCAGATCCTCGACAGTGGCGAAGGCCGGCAGGCCCTGCACTTCATCCTCGCGCGGATTGACGGGATAGATCGCGCCGCCAAAGGCGCGGATGACGTTGGCGGTCACGAAGCCGCCGATGCCGGGCATCCGGTTCGATGCGCCGACGATCGCGATCGATCGCGGGCTGAGCAAACGATCGAGCGAAGATGTGAAGAGCGGGCGTCCGTCAGCCATCGCTCAGCGCCCCCTGAACATGGGCTGGCGCTTCTCGAGGAAGGCGGAGGCCGCCTCGCGATGATCCTCGCTGACGAAGGTCGCGCCTTCGAGCAACAGGCCGCTATCGAGCGTCAGCGCGATGCGATCGCGGACGATGCGGTTGAGCGTCGCCTTGGTCCCCTGCACCGCCAGCGGCGCGATGCCGGCAAGGCGCTGCGCCATCGCCAGCGCGGTCTGGTCGAGATCATCGGCGGGCACCGCCTTGAGCGCCAGGCCCAGCCGCACCGCCTCTGTTCCGCTGACGCGTTCGCCGGTCATCAGATACCAGCGCGCGGCCCCCAGCGATCCGGCGAGCGGCCACAACACCGCGCCGCCATCGCCCGCGACCAGGCCGATATTGACGTGCGTGTCCGCGATCGCCGCGTCCTCCGCCATCACCAGCACGTCGCACAGCAGCGCGATCGAGGCGCCCAGCCCCATGGCGAAACCCTGCACCGCGCAAATGATGGGCTGCGGCACCGACAGGATCATCTCCAGCATCTTCACGGTATCGAGCGTGGAGAGCACCATATGCGCGGGGCTTTGTTCGCCCTTGTCCTCCATGGTCGTCACGTCGCCGCCGGCGCAGAACGCCTTGCCCTCGCCACGCAGCACGATCGCGCGAACCTCTCGATCGGCCGAGGCGAGCGCGAGGATCGCTTCCAGGTCATGGTGGAGCGCGGCGTTGATCGCGTTGCGGCGCTCCGGCCGGTTGAACGAGACGATCAGCACATGGCCGTCGCGGCGCGCAGTGACGGTGGTGAAATCCGAATAGGCGGCCATCTCAGCCATTCTCCTTCCAGCGGGCGCGCACGAGATCGCGGGCATGGGCGCGCGGCCCGCCGCCCTCGTGGCGCAGCGCCTGCAACCGCATGGTCCACAGGTGCAGATCATATTCGATGGTGAAGCCCATCGCCCCGGTGAGCTGATGGGTCTCCTGGAACGCGCGCTGCGCGGCCTCGCACGCGGTGAGCGCAGCGGCGGCGGCGAGATCGGCGCGGGCATGGTGCCACGCAGCCTCCCGCACAGCCCATTCGGCCGAATCGACCGAGACATGGAGTTCGGCGATACGATGCTGGACGGCCTGGAAGGTCGCGATCGCCTTTCCGAACTGGATGCGCTCACGCAGGTAACGCGTGGTGAGATCGAGCGCGGCGCGAGTCGTGCCCGCGATCTCCGCCGCGATCGCGACCTGACGCCAGCGCCGCGCCACCGCGCCGGATCCGGGCGCGAGCGGCGTGCCGCGTAAGTCCGAAACCTGTGCGAAGGGATAGCCGAACTTGGATTTGACGGGCACCGCCGCGAAGTCGCCGCGCGCCGCCACCTGCGCCTCGTCCCCATCGATCACGATCAGCAGATCGGCATCGGCGGCGAAACGCACGGCATCGAGCCGATCGGCATCGGCGACGGCGATCAGGGTCGGCGGCGCTTCCGCGAGCAATGCCGGCGCGACGAGCAGGCGGTTGCCGACAGGCGCGAGCGCCGCGGCCTCCCCCGCCCATTCGACGACCAGCGCGGCGGTGAGCGGCCCCGCCCCTTCCGCGCCGAACAGATCGGCGAAGCCATCCTCTTCCAGCGCCCGGAGCAGCGCGCGGTCGCAGCCATTGTCACGGCGCAGATCGCGTGCGCGCGCTGGCCCGGCATGTCGCGCGAACAGGCGCGCGCATGAATCCTTGATCGCTGCCTGGGTATCGTCGAACGCAAGGTCCATCGTCAGTTCCTCGCCGTGCCCACGACGTCGCGGGCGATCAGGTTGAGCTGCATTTCGGTGGTGCCGGTGGCGATGCCGGTGGCGAGCGCGTGGCCGAACTGGATCGCGCCGAAGCTGCCCTTGATCAGTCCGCCCGCCCCCTCCACCGCCATGCACGCGTCGTAGACGGCGCGCTCGGCGCGGGTGGTGGCGACGCGATAGACATAGGCGTTGAGATCGGGCGCGCTGCCTTTCGCCTTTTCGTCGACGACACGGTAGATCAGCACGCGCGCGGCGTCGCAGGCGGCCTGCGCCTTCGCCAGCGCGTCAATCACCAGCGGATCGTCGATCAGGTCCTGTTCCACGGCCATGCGCGCCAGCCGCTCGAGCGTCTGGCCGGCGCGACGGAAGCGCGCGACGCCGATGCGTTCGTTGACCAGCAATTGGCGGATGATCGGCCAGCCGGCGTTTTCCGGCCCCAGCCGCCAGCTTGCCGGCACGCGGACATCCTCGAACACGCACTGGTTGAACGCGCCCTCGGAAAAGATCGACGGGATTTCGGTGATCGTCAGTCCCGGCGCGTCGGTGGGGACGAGGAAGATCGAGATGCCCTGATGGCGTGGCGCATCGCTGTCGGTGCGCGCCAGCAGGAAGCAGAAATCCGCCACATCGGCATAGGAGGTCCAGATCTTCTCGCCATTGATCACATAATCGTCGCCGTCGCGCACCGCGCGCGTGCGCAGCGAGGCGAGATCCGATCCGGCATCGGGCTCCGAAAAGCCCTGGCACCAGGTGACGTCTCCGCGCCGGATGCGATCGAGATGATAGGCCTTCTGCTCGTCGCTGCCCGCCAGGATCAGCGCCGGCCCCACCCAGTTGACGCACATATATTGGGCGGTGCGCGGTTCGCCATGGGCAACCATCTCCTCGCTGAGGATCAGTTGCTGCCATGGCGACTGATCGAGCCCGCCATAGGCGCGCGGCCAGGCCGGGACGAGCCAGCCCTTGTCCGCCAGCCTCGCGCCGAACGCCTTGGAAAAGGCCTTCTGATCGTGCGGATCGAGCGTGAATGCGTCGAAATCCTCAGGCAGCTCGGCATCGAGAAAGCCCTTGAGTTCGGCGCGGAAGGCGGCGTCCTCCGCCGACCAGTCGAAGTTCATCGGATTCCTCCCCCGATCATCGCGGCAGCCCCAGGACCTGGCCGGCGAGGATATTCTTCTGGATCTCCGACGTGCCGCCGAAGATGCTGATCGTGCGCGAGCGCAGATAATTGGCGAGCACGTCGGGCGCGCGGCCGGTGACCGCGTCTGCGGCGCGCAGGCGGAATTCCAGGCTGCGCAGCGCCTGCTCGGCCTGGGTGAGCAACAGCCGCGCGACCGATCCGTCGGGGCCGGGCGGGCGGCCGGCATTGCGCAGCGAAAGCTGCTCGACGACGTTCAGCCGCAGCACTTCGCCGATCACATAGGTGCGCGCGATCGCCTGGCGTATCTGCGGATCGCGATCGATTCCGCGTTCCTCGGCATAGGCCTCCAGCTTGGCGAGCGCGGTCTGGAAGGTCGCGATCAGGCCGACATCGGCGGGGCCGCGCTCGAACGCCAGCACGGTCATCGCGATCCGCCAGCCCGCGCCGGGATCGCCGATGCGCTGGGTGACGGGCACGCGGACATCGTCGAAGAACATCTCGCAGGTCTCGGGCGAACCGTCGGAGATATGGATGGGCCGCACGGTGATGCCCGGCTGGTTCACCGGCGCGAGCAGGCAGGTGATGCCCTTGTGCTTGGGCGCGTCGCGATCGGTGCGCACCAGCAGGATGCACCAGTCGGCATGCTGCGCGCCAGAGGTCCACATCTTCTGCCCGTTGACGACATAATGATCGCCGTCGAGCACGGCGGAGGTGCGCAGCGACGCCAGGTCCGATCCCGCGCCGGGTTCACTGAAGCCCTGGCACCACTGGATCTCTCCCCGCAGCATCGGCGGCAGGAAGCGCTGCTTCTGCTCCTCCGTGCCATAGGTGAAGATCGCGCGGCCGAGATAATTATGGAACGAGATGCGCGGCGTGTCGGCCTTGCCCAGCTCGTCGTTCAGGATCGCCTCATAGGTGGCGCTGAGCCCGCGCCCGCCATAATCGACGGGCCAGGACAGCCCGACATAGCCGCCATCGTAAAGCGTGCGCTGCCATTCGCGATGGAGCCGCGCCAGATCGTCCTCGGTCGGATAGCGCGCACGCCAGTCCTTCGGCGCGTTTTCGGCGAGCCAGGCGCGCACCTCCATGCGGAAGGCGGCTTCCTCGGCATTTTCGAGATAATCCATGTCAGGCGGCCTTCCGGGCGGCGTCGCGATTGTCGGCGATGGCGTGCAGGTGATGCGCCTCGTCACCGAACAGCAGGCGATCGAGCATGACGCGGCGCGCGCGCAGATGCGCGACATGCTCCCAGGTCTGGCCGATCCCGCCATAGACCTGCATCAGCATCTCGCCGGCCGCCTCGCCCGCCGGCGCGCACCAGGATTTGGCGACATGCGCGGCCGCCAGCGCATCCGCCGCGGGCAGGGCATCGACCGCCCAGGCGGCATAGCGCGTCACGCTCGCCGCCCCCTCGATGCGGACCAGCATGTCCGCGCACATATGCTGGACCGCCTGGAAAGATCCGATCGGCACATCATACTGGATGCGCGTCTTCGCATAGTCGACCGCATGGGTTAGCCCGTCGCGCAACACGCCGACCAGATCGGCACAGGCAAGGGCGACGGCGAAGGCGGTCCAGCGCGCGAACGCATCGGCGGCAAGCGGCGCACCGACAGGCTCGGCGTGCCCGCCCGCCCGCCATGCGGCCAGCGGCCGCGTGAGATCCGCCCCCTCCATCGCCGCCGCCCCCTCGACGGCAAGGATCACGGGCCGCGCTCCACCATTTCCCCGGGCGAGCGCGAGCACTATATCGGCCCCTTCGCCGTCGAATACCACCGCACCGTCCGGCGCATCGGCATCGGCCAAGCCGGCAAGATCGGGCGCGAGCAACAGGCCGATACGGCGACGCCCCTCCGCGAGATCGGCGAGCAGCGCCACATCTCCCCCGGCAAGCGCCAGCAATTCATGAGCAAGCAACGCACCGGTGAGCGGCAGCGGCGCGAGCGCGCCGGCGAGCGGCTCGATCGCCAGCGTCACTTCATAAGCGGATGCGGCCGGAGCGCCGTCCTCGCGGGCGCGCATGCCCAGCACGCCGAGCCCGGCAAGATCGCGCCACGCCGCGTCCCGATCGATCTTCGCCAGGTCGGCGGGGCTGTTGACCGCCAGGGTCGCGGCGAAGCGGGCCATGGTCTCGCGCAGCATTTCCTGATCGGGCGTCGGCACTGCGCGCATCGGATCGGCTCTCCTTTCTTATGGTCTATTTATTACACTATATGGAAAGCGATGATGCTGTCACGCGAAATTTTCGCGGTGCGGAACCTGCCCGTCATGCAGGCTGGCGGGCGATGAAGGTATCGCTTGCAGCCTTCGGTTTAAATATTACACTATTAATCGCCGAAGCTGAAACGGCGGGGAGGGAAATGGATGAAGAGCGGATCGCAACGGAGCATGGCGGGCGCCTGGTACGCCGTGCTGCTGCTGGGCATGCTCTACATCGTCGCCTTCGTCGATCGCGTGATCCTGGCGCTGCTGATCCAGCCGCTGCGCGCCGAATTCGCGATCAGCGACACGCAGATCAGCCTGTTGATCGGCTTCACCTTCGCGCTTTTCTATGCGCTGGTCGGGCTGCCGATCGGGCGCATGGCGGATCGCATCAACCGCCACCGCCTGATCCTGGCCAGCACCGCCATCTGGGCTGCATGCACCTTCGCATCGGGCTTCGCGACCTCGTTCTGGATGCTGTGCCTGCTGCGCATCGGCGTGGCGGTGGGCGAAGCGGCGCTCAGCCCCAGCGCGATCTCGATGATCGGAGACCTGTTTCCGCCGTCACGGCGCGGCGCCGCGACATCACTCTATATGTCGCTGGGCGCGCTGGGCGCGACGGGCGGCTATATATTGGGCGGGCTGATGGTGGGCGCGATCGGCCAGGTCGACGCGGTGACGGTGCCGCTGATCGGTGCGATGAAGCCGTGGCAATTCACCTTCATCCTGGTCTCGCTGCCCGCCGTCGCGCTGGGACTGTTGTTCCTGGTCACCGTGCGTGAACCTGCCCGGCCGGCGGTCGCGCCCGAAGCGCCGCCGTCGCGCGCGCTGGCCTGGACCGCGCCGATGTGGCGGCCGCTGATCATCCTGTTCTTCGCCGGATCGATCGGCCAGACCATGGTGCATGGCGCCGGCACATGGGCGCCGACATTGCTGGTGCGCGATTATGGCTGGACGATCGGCGCGGCGGGCGTGCGAGTCGGGCTGATCACCATGGTCTGTGGCGTGGGCGGCATGATGCTGTGGCCGATCTTCGCCGAACGCTGGGCGCGCGCCGGGCGGGCCGACGCGCTGCCGCTGACGCTCGCGATCGGCGTGGGCGCCGGCGCGGCGCTGATCGCGGCCTGCGCCTTCGCGCCCGGCGCGCCGGCGTTCCAGATCCTCTATGGCGCGGCGATGTTCATGCTGATGGGCACGGGCGTGCTGCTGATGGTCGCCATCCAGGCCTTCGCACCCTCGTCGATGCGCGGCGAGCTGATGGCGCTCTGCCTGTTGCTGACCGGGCTGATCGCGCTGGGCATCGGCCCGACATTGGTGCCGCTGGCCGGCGAATGGATCGGGGCGGCCGATGGCGAACTGAAGCCCGGCTATGTCGCGATCGCGCTGCTGACCGGCCCGATCGCCACCGCGCTGGCGCTGTGGTGCCGGCGCGGACTGGTCGGCTTGGCGCGCGCGGGAGATACGCTATGATGGCACCGCCTCTCCCGTCTCATCCGGCAGCGCAGCGGGGCGCGTTTCGATTTCTCCGTTCGAACAGGGAGCACAGATCCTGACCCGCATTCCACCATCCCAGGCGTCGCGCGCCGTGCGGGTGCCCAAGGCCGCCGAACTGATCGCCGCATCGCTGCGCCAGCGGATCGCGATGGGCGAATTGATGGAAGGCGACGCGCTGCCGCCGGAGGCCGACCTGATCGTCGAGTTCGGCGTGTCGCGCGCATCGTTGCGCGAGGCGCTGCGCATCCTGGAGAATGAAGGGCTGATCGAGGTGCGGCGCGGCGCGCATGGCGGCGCGCGCATCCGCCTGCCGCGCGAGGACACCGCGGCGCATTCGATGGGGCTGCTGCTGCAGATCCGCGGCGCGACGCTGAAGGACATGTTCGATGCGCGCGTGATCATCGAACCGCCGCTGATCCACCAACTCGCCCAGATCCGGACCGAAGACGACCTGGTGGCGATCCGCGAACATATCGAGCTGGAACGCGCGGCACTCGACGATGTCCGCGCCTTCGCCGCCGCCGCCGCCGAATTCCACCGGCTGATGATCGGGCGCAGCGGCAATTCGGTGCTGATCCTGGTCGCCGGCATGCTCGACGAACTCTATCTGAAGCACCTCAACCAGTTCATCGCGAGTGCGCGGCCCGATCAGGCGCAGCTCAACCGCGAAACCCTGCTCAACCACCAGCGCCTGGCCGACCTGATCGAAAGCAGGGACGGGCCGGCTGCCGAGACGTTGTGGCGCTACCATATGCAAGGCGCGCGCAAGATCATCTTGGGGCAGTTGGGCGAAGGATCGAAGCTGGCTCTGTATTAGGGACCAGCACGCGGCATCATAAACGACGTAGCTGCCAGCTCCATCAGTACCGGTTCCAATCGTTCCGCGCCAGGCGATAGATCGCAGTATCGCGCACAAAGCCCGTCCATGTCCGCATGTCGGACTCGACAATCCCCACCTTCCTCGCGCCAAGCTTTTCGACGGCCCTGATCGACCGGCCATTGCGTGTATCTATGCGAAACTGGATCGCGCCAAAACCTTCGGCGAAAGCGCGGTCGATCATCAATCGCTTCATCTCCGCGTTGAAGGGACCGCCACGAATCCTTGGAGCAATGTAGGTCGCGCCGATCTCGATATGCCCCGCCTCCGCAAGGCCGAGAAAGCTTGTCATGCCGACGAGTTCATCAGCGTGGAAGACCGCGAACATCGTCCAGTTGGCACGCGCGCGGATGAAACGCAACGACGGATCAAAATGCTCACCGAACATGCAGATGGGATAGATTTCCCAAATATCCGGATCCTCCGCGCATGCAGCACGCAACGGTTCCACATGCACGTCTTCGAACGGCAGCAATCTGACCAGCGACGAAGCCATTTCCGCGCACAGCATGTCGATCATCCCCTCCCCATTCCGGTGGCGCAGGTTCAAGCGGGATTGCAGCGCAATTGTGGCGGACCAGGAGCATGATCAGCGCCGGGATCTTCGCCACTGACCTGAATTATGTCGACAGGTGATTGCGCGGGACGCGACGGCGCGGCAACACACGCGCCATCGATTAGGAGAGTCCCATGCGTAAAGCCCTCGCGTTGCTGTTGCTGCCGCTTGCCCCGCTGATCCAGGCCGGCGCCCCCGCGCCCACCCCGGCAGCCTCCACGCCGGCCACGCGGGCCGGCGCGCAGGACCAGGCGCTGCTGCAGTTCCTCGATCAGGCGTTCGACGATCAGATGCGATTGAGCCCCGAAAGCCAGACCCGGCTGGGGTTCAAGACCGGCTATGACCGGCTGGACGATTATACCGATGCCGCAGCGGTGCGCGCACGCGAGCTTGCCGAAAAACAGTTGAAGGACATGCAAGCCCGGTTCCGGCCCGACCAGTTGGGAGACAGCGCGCGCGTCAGCTATCGCCTGTTCGAATATGAGGTGAAGCGCGGCCGCGAAGCCTTCCAGTTCCGCAAGCTGGCCTTTCCCGTGTCCACCAATGGCAGCCCGGCGGGCGATATCCCGGTGCTGCTGATCAACAACCACAAGATCGACAGCGTCGCCGACGCCCAGGCCTATGTCGCCCGCTTGCGCGACACGGAACGCGTGATGCGCGAAACCGCCGCGCTGATGCGCGAACAGGCAGCGGCGGGCATCGTGCCCAACAAGGTCAATTACGCGCCGGCGCGCGCCGACGCGCTGAAGGTGATCACCGGTGCCCCCTTCGACGGCGGGGCGGATTCGACGCTGATGGCGGATTTCAGCAAGAAGGTGGCAGCGCTGAACGCACCGGCCGCCGCCAAGGAAACGCTGCTGAACGACGCGCGCGACGCGCTGACTGGCCCGTTCCGCGACGGCTATCGCCTGCTGATCGCAGCGATCGACGAGATCGAACCCAAGTCCAAGGGCAATTTCGGCGCGTGGAGCCTGCCCAATGGCGACGCCTATTATGCGGACCGGCTGAAAGCCTCCACCACCACTGCGCTGACCGCCGACCAGATCCATCAACTTGGCCTGAAGCAGGTCGCCGCGATCCGGCAGGAAATGGAAGCGATCAAGCGGGAAGCCGGATTCCAGGGCACGCTGGAACAGTTCTTCGATCACATCCGGACCGATCCCCAGTTCAAATATCCCAACACCGAAGCCGGCCGTGAAACCTATCTGGGCGACGCGCGCGCGGTGATCGCGGCGATGATGGCTGCGGCGCCACGCTATTTCCGCACCTTGCCCAAGGCCGCGCTGGAAGTGCGGGCGGTGGAGAAATGGCGCGAGGGCACAGCCCCCACCGCCTTCTACAACGCGCCTTCTGCGGACGGCACGCGGCCCGGCATCTATTATGTGAACCTGGTCGACATGAACCAGACGCAAAAGGTGCAGGTGACCGGGATCGCGGTGCATGAAGGCGCGCCGGGCCATCATTTCCAGATCGCCAGACAACAGGAACTGGCCGGTATCCCCAAATTCCGCAAGTTCGGCGGCTATGGCGCCTATGCCGAGGGCTGGGGCCTGTACACGGAGCGGCTGGCGGGCGAGATGGGCGCCTATAAGGATCCCTATTCGCGGCTGGGCATGTTGTCGCTCCAGGTGTGGCGGGCGATCCGGCTGGTGCTGGATACCGGCATCCATTCCAAGCGCTGGACGCGCGAACAGTCGATCGCCTATTTCAAATCCAACAGCTCGATTTCGGACACCGATATCGCGCGCGAGGTCGATCGCTATTTCAACTGGCCGGGCCAGGCGACCAGCTACATGGTCGGCCAGCTCAAGATCGCCGAACTGCGCGCCCGCGCCGAAAAAGCGCTGGGGCCGCGCTTCGACATCCGCGACTTCCACGAAGCGGTGCTGAGCCAGGGCTCGCTGCCGCTGGACGTGCTGGAGGAGCAGGTGGATCGCTATATCGCGGGCGCGCGAAAATAGGATTCAGCGGCGGCACCCTATCCTTCGATATAATACCGTATTTCATGGTGAAGAATCCTTAAACAGTCGCGGCGTACCGGCGATCCATGGGGAGATCGCAATGCTGCGGAAAGTCAGGCCCGATCAGGTTCGCCTGGGCATGTACATCCAGGGTTTCGAAGGATCCTGGTTCCGCCATCCATTCTGGCGGACACGCTTCCTGCTGACCGACGCCGCGGAGCTGGATCGCGTCCGCGGCGCCAGTGTCGATGCCGTGATCATCGATGTCGCGAAAGGGGCCGGGCCGGAGCCTGAACCGCCCCCCGATGTCTCGCCATCATCCCCGCGCGCGCCGGCCGCCCGGCCCGGGCGACAGGCGGAGCCCGAAACACCCGGCTGGATGGATGAGCTACGGCAATGCTCCTATGCCGAGGAGGCGGACCGCGCGACGCGCGTCATGAAGCGGTCCAAGCAGGTCATGAAATATGTCTATGACGAAGCCCGGCTGGGCAGGGCGGTGCGGACCACCGACGTCCGCTCGATCGTCAACGACATCTCGGCTTCGATCTGGCGCAACTCCCAGGCGCTGATCGGGGTCACGCGGCTCAAGTCGAAGGACGAATACACCTATCTCCATTCGGTGGCGGTCTGCGCGCTGATGGTGAATCTGGCGCGGCATCTGCGGCTGGACGAAGCCACCGTCCAGCAGCTCGGTTTCGCAGGGCTCCTGCACGATATCGGCAAGGTCGCGATCCCCGAAGCCATCATCAACAAGCCCGGATCGCTGAGCGACGACGAGTTCGCGATCGTGCGCGACCACCCGGCGCGCGGATATGCGCTGTTGCGCGAAGGCGAAGGCGTGCCGGAAGAGGCGCTGGACGTCTGCCGCCATCATCACGAGAAGATCGACGGCAGCGGATATCCCTATGGCATGGCCGGCGAGGCAATCAGCCTGGCCGCGCGGATGGGCGCGATCTGCGACGTCTATGACGCGCTCACCTCCAACCGCGCCTATAAGCAGGCATGGGCCCCGGCAGAGGCCATCGCCAACATGGCGCGCTGGCAGGGCCATTTCGATCCGGACCTGCTGTTCGCCTTCATGCAGAGCATTTCCGTCTTCCCCACCGGCATGCTGGTGCGGCTGCGCTCGAACCGGCTGGCGATGGTGCTCGACAATGGCAAGCGCGCCTCCCGTCCCAGGGTGAAGGCGTTCCATTCGGCGATCGAGCGCGAAGCCATCGCGCCCGAGATCGTGACCATCACCGATAGCTGGTCGGACGACCAGATCGTCTCGGCCGAGGATCCGCTGGCCTGGGGCTTCGGCGACTGGGAAGCAAAGGCGGCCGAACTCGCGCGCGGCGTTCGCTAGGGTCGCTTCACCTCAGAACACCAAAGCCACTTGCACGTCGCGATGGCCGGTGAACGGCTCGCGCCCATGCGCGCAATAGATATTGTCGACCAGCATGAAATCGCCGCTCTGATAGGGGATGTTGACCGCCAGATCGTCGAGAATGGCATAGAGCGGTTCAACCAGCGCGTCGGGAATATCGCCGCCATCACCATAAAGGATCTCGATCGGGCGCGGGCGGCCGCTGCGGAAGACGGCGGCGAGACGATCGTAATTCGCCTCCAGCCGAGCGCGGTTGAAATGCATGCCATGGACCTGGGCGAACCAGGTTTCCTCTCCGGTGGTCGGATGCGCGACGAAGCCGCTGGAACGGTAATGCATCGAGAGCGAACCGTCATCTTCCCACACCGCGTCGCAGCCGACCTGGCGGCACGCCTCCTCCGCCTGCTCGCGCGTCTCGACCTGGAGCACATCCGTCCATTCACGGCGGAAGAGCGCGACCAGCGGATCCTCCACCGGGCCAGGCGCGCGATAATTGCGGCGATAGAGCACGCCACGTTCCCGCACCGAGGCCGTCAGCGCGTCGGGGATCGCAGCCTGGAAGCGGCGCATGTCGCCCAATGTCGTGGCGCCGCGCGTTTCCGGGGGAACCAGGCAGTAAAAGGCAACCATGCGCGGATAGGCCGGCAGATAGCCCATTTCCTGATGCAGGATGATCTTCTGGTCGGCGGGCACGCGCGACGCCTCGAACACCTTGCCCGAGATGTTCTTGCGCGGAGTGAGCCCGCCGGCATAGCCGTGCGGATCGGTCTGGTAATCGGCGACGAGCGCGTTGAAATCGGCGGTGGTGGGAATGGCGAAGCCGCGCAGCATCACGCAGCCATGCTCGTTCGCCAGCATCTCGATCGCCGCGCGATGCTCCGCATACCAGGCCTGCACCGCGCGCGGATCGCTCCGCAGCGCGGCGGAGGCGGGCTCCACCATCAGCGGCAGGCCATGTTCGTCATAGGGCCAGCAGGTCACGTCCGCCGGCAGGCGGGGCTCGAAATGCGTGGTTCGCGCGGAAGTCGCCATCATCCTCTCCATGCCAGCCGTGCCGGCGATGCGGTTCTCAATTCCTGAAATCGGATCCCAGCCGATCGAGCCGGCGCAGCAAGGCGGGCCAGATATAATCGTCCGCCACCCATTGGTGCTGATCGGCGCCCTGCCGCCGCGTCACCGCCTGCACATTCTCGCCCGGCCAGCGGAGCGCCGCACCGCCCGCCGTCGCCGCCACCTGCATCTGGCAGGCGCGTTCGAGATGGTACATGCGGGCAAAAGCCTCCGCGACGGAACGGCCAACCACCAAGGTGCCGTGGTTGCGCAGGATCATGTAGAGGGCGTCGCCCAGATCGGCGACGAGGCGGGGGCGCTCGTCATGATCGAACGCGATCCCTTCATAGTCATGATAGGCGAGCTGCGCCTGAAGCAGCATCGCTTCCTGGTGCATGGGCAGCAGCCCCTGTTCCTGGCACGACACGCCGACGCCCGCGACGGTGTGGAGATGCATCACACATTGCGCGTCGGCACGCGCGGCGTGCACCGCCGAATGGATGGTGAAGCCCGCCGGGTTGATCCGGGCCTCCGCAGGCTCGATCACATTGCCGTCGAGGTCGACCTTGACCAGCGACGACGCCGTCACCTCTTCGAACATCAGCCCGAAAGGATTGAGCAGGAAATGGTGATCCGGCCCGGGGATGCGCACCGAAAGATGGGTGAACAGAAGATCGTCCCACCCCTGAAGCGCGACCAGCCGATAGGCGGCGGCCAGATCCTCCCGCAGCCGGGCTTCGGCTGGGCTCATTTCCAGGCGGCGCGCCTGGCTGATCGTCGCGATTTTCATGGGCGACCTCTCCTCTTCCCCTCTATGGTCGCGCGGGATACGCAGAGTCAATACCGTCGGTATCGAAATTGGGAGGCAGGATTGAGGACACCGCGAAAGCAGGTGAGGGAAGCGGTTCTGGACGCGGCGGAGGCGCTGTTCCGCGCCCGTGGATTCCAGGCCGCGTCGCTGGAGGATATCGCCCGCGCCGCGAAGCTGACGAAGGGCGCGGTCTATTCGAACTTCGCGGGCAAGGACGAACTGTTCCTGGCGGTGCTGGAAACGCATGTCGGCCACACCATCGCGCGCTATCGCGGGGCGGCGGACGACGGAGAAGGGGGCGGAGACGCGGACGAAGCCCGCACGCTCGATCGCATGGCGGCGTTCCTGGCGAAAAGCGCGATCGAGGATGCGGCATGGTCCGCCGCCTTCGCCGAATTCGCGCTCCATGCATCACGCCGGCCCGCGACGGCGGCGGCGCTGGCGGCGGTGCGCGGGCGGCTGCGGCAGGAAGTGATCGCCCTGCTGCGCCCGATCGTCGACCATGGCCAGGCGGACGAAGCGCGGCTGGAGCGCGCGGCGACATTGTTCTTCGCGATCGGCAACGGCCTGACGCTCGAAGCGCTCAGCGACGCCACGCGCGTGGATGCAAGCGTCTATCGCGAGGCGCTGGAACGTCTGCTGGAAAGTTGAAGGCGAGCCATCTCGACTCTGGCCTTGCCAGTCGGGCCTTCCCGCGCCAGAGGTTTGCGGGGTTTCGGGGGGAGGCGATCAGACTGATGCATGGTTACGCCAATCCGCGCCGCTTCCTGTCGATCGCCAGGCCGCTCACGCCCTGGCTGGTCTGGAGCGGGCTGATCCTCTCCATCGCCGGCATGACGGCAGGGCTCTTCTATACGCCGAAGGACTATCTGCAGGGAGACAGCGTCCGCATCCTCTATGTCCATGTGCCCGCCGCCTGGCTGGGCATGGGCAGCTGGAGCGCGCTGGCGATCGCCTGCCTCGCGCAGCTCGTCTGGCGGCATCCGCTCGCTGGGCTTGCCGCGCGCGCGATCGCGGTGCCCGGCGCGCTGTTCACCGCGATCTGCCTGGGGGCCGGATCGGTCTGGGGGCGGCCGACCTGGGGAACCTATTGGCAATGGGACGGGCGGATGACCTCGATGCTCGTGCTGCTGTTCCTCTATTTCGGCTATATCGCGCTGGCCAACGCGACGATGGATCGCGGACAGGTGGGCAAGAGCGCCGCGATCTTCGGCCTGATCGGCGTGATCAACATCCCCATCATCAACCGGTCCGTGGTCTGGTGGAACTCGCTCCACCAGGGGCCGAGCATCACGCTGAAGGGGTCGAGCATCGACAGTTCGATGCTGTGGCCTCTGGGATTGACCACCCTTGGCTTCGTGCTGCTCTTCGGCGCGATCGTGCTGATGTTGATGCGCGCCGATCTGGCGCGCATCCAGACCGAGGCGCGGCTCAGGCGGATGGCGACGGAATGAACCACTGGCCCTTCATCATCGCCGCATATGGCATGGCCGTTCTCGGCATCGGCGGCGTCATGCTCTGGGCATGGCGATCGATGCGGCGCGCGGAGAGCGCCACCAGGGATCGCCCCCGCTCCGACTAAACTGGCTCAGGCGGCGCGGCTCAGCCTGCCCAGCGCCGCGCCATATTCCGCAGCCAGCCGCGCGACGAGTTCGCCCGTCCCCGGCACCGAATCAATCGCGCCGATGCCCTGGCCACACCCCCAGATGTCGCGCCAGGCCTTTTTATCGCTGCCGCCGCCCGAGCCGAAATCCATCCGGCTGGGATCGGATTCGGGCAGATTGTCCGGGTCGAGCCCGGCCGCGACGATGGACGGGCGGAGATAGTTGCCGTGCACGCCGGTGAAGAGGTTCGAATAGACGATGTCCGCCGCCATGCCATCGACCACCGCCTGCTTATAGGCTTCGGACGCATTGGCCTCTCGCGTCGCGATGAAGGCCGACCCGACATAGCCGAAGTCCGCGCCCATCGCGCGCGCGGCGAGCACAGCACCGCCCGTCGCGATCGCACCCGACAGCGCGACCGGCCCGTCGAACCATCGGCGGATTTCCTGCACCAGCGCGAAGGGCGATTGCACGCCGGCATGGCCACCCGCGCCCGTCGCCACCGCGATCAGCCCATCTGCCCCCTTCTCGATCGCCTTGCGTGCGAAAGGCTGGTTGATGATGTCGTGCATCACGGCACCACCATAGCCGTGGATCGCGGCATTGATGTCCTCGCGCGCGCCGAGCGAGGTGATGATCAACGGCACCCGATGCTTCACGCACAATTCGACATCCTGCTCCAGCCGGTCATTCGAACGATGGACGATCTGGTTGACCGCGAAGGGAGCCGACGGGCGATCGGGATTGTCGCGATCCCAGGCGGCAAGCTCCTCGGTGATGCGGTGTAGCCATTCGTCGAGCAACGCGACCGGCCGGGCGTTGAGCGCCGGGAAGGAACCGACGATCCCCGCCTTGCACTGGGCGATCACCAGATCGGGATTGGAGATTATGAAAAGCGGCGCCGCGATCACGGGCACCGAAAGCCGATCCGCCAGCCCATCCAGCACCGTGCCCATCGCGTGTTCCGTCATGTCCATCCTCCCAAATCTGGAAACATTGTTTCCACTTGCATCATCGTTGCCATGATTCCAGAATGACCGCAATGGCCCACTATGATGCGAGACAGGCGCGCGAGCAGGTGCGCGCGGCGACACGCCGGGCGCTGATCGACGCGGCGCGCGCGATCCTGAACGAGGACGGTCTTTCCGGGTTGACCGTGCGACGCGTGGGCGAGCGGGTGAATGCCTCGGCCAAGCTGATCTACACGCTTTTCGGCGGCAAGGACGGATTGCTGGAGGCGGTGTATCTCGACGCGTTCGCCGGCCTGGAAGCCATGCTGGACGGCGGCGTCGATACGCTGACCCCGCGCGAGCGCGTCACGGCGATGGCGGATGCCTATCGCCGCTTCGCGCTGGCGCATCCCGACCGCTATGCGGTGATGTTCGGCGATGCGGTGGCGGGCTTCACGCCCTCGGAAGACGCGCGCCGCCGCGCCTGGCGCACCTTCGCCGCGCTGCGCCAGGCGATCCGCGACAGCAACGACCGGCTCGACGATCAACAGACCGACTTGGCGACGCGCGTGCTGTGGGCGGCGATGCACGGCGCGATCAGCCTGGAACTGCGTGCGCTCAGCGGGTCTCCGGCACTGGCGAACGCGATCTTCGACGGCGCCGTTTCCGCCGCGACCGCGCGGTATCTTTCCGATTAGCGCGGCCCGCGGCGGAATCGCCGGCTCACAGCTTGAAGCGTACGCCCAGCGTGAAACGACGGCCGATCGGATCGTACAGCGTATAGTTCGACACGATCGGGCTGACCGGGCCGACAAAGCTGGGGATGATCGGCGGCGCCTTGTCGAGCAGATTTTCGATATTGCCGAAGATCTGGATGTTCAGCCCGTCGCGCTTGACGAGCTGATGCTGGAACGAGGCGTCGAGATAGAAACGGTCCGGGAACTTGTCGATGCCCAGGCCGATCGGCTGGCTGCTGCCCGGCGTGCCGTTATACTGGACGCTGCCGACATATTGGCCCGAAAGCTGGAGATCCCAGCCGGCATTTGAATAAGTGACGGCGCCCGTCGCGTTCCAGTGCGGAAAGATGACGCCGGCCGACTGGATGACCTGGCCCATCAGCCGCGATTCATAGCTGTCGGTATAGCTGGCGCTGCCACGGAAGGAGAGTTTCCCGCCCATGTCCGCGCTGATCCGTTCGAGCGGCAGCGAATAATAGAGCTCGATGTCGATGCCGTTGGTCTTCAGCGTCTGCGCGTTGAAACGGCCGTTGATCACCTGGGTCAGCTTGCCGGCACCGTCGCGAACAAGACGCGAGCAGAGATCCGCCTGGCCACCGCGGCAACCGTTGATGATCTGCTGCGCCGTCAGCGTGGTGATGGCGCCGTCGATCTTGATGTCGTAATAATCGACCGAGATGCGCAGATCGCCCGCCCATGACGGCTGGTAACCCAGGCCAACGGTCAGCGTCCTGGCGATTTCGGGTTTCAGCAGCGGATTGGGATTGGTCGGCACGGCGACGGTCACCGCTTCGCCGTTCAGATCGATGACGGGGAAATAGCTGGCGGCGCCGGTCGCGGCGAGTTCGCTGAAATTGGGCGCGCGGATATCGCGCGAGAGCGTCGCGCGCAGACGGAGATCGCTGGTAATCTCGTTGGTTATCCCCACCTTCCAGGTGGCGACGGTGCCCGTCGTGTTATAGTCGGTCACGCGGATCGCGCCGTTGAGGTCCAGGCGCTTGAAGAAGGGTACGTCGCGCAGCAACGGCACGACGGTTTCGGCGAACGCCTCCTTGACCTTGATCGTGCCCGGCCCGGCGGACGGACCATTGAAGATGCCATGGCCGAAAGCCGCCGTGAGCGGCGCCACGGTGAGCGAGACGGTCTCGTCACGATATTCGCCGCCGACCGCGATCGAGACGGGGCCCGCCCAGAGCGAGAAGGGTTCGCCCTGGATGCTGGCGGCGATGCTGGTCTGGCGTACGCGCTGGCGATGCGTGAAATCGTCGGTAACGTAGTCGATCGCCTGTTGCGAGGGCGATCCCGAGCCGAACAGGTTGATCGGCACGCAGCCATTGCCGGGGGCGGTGAGCGTGGAGCGGCACACGATGCGACCGCTTGCCGGATCGAGCACCGCGTCGGTCGCAAGCGCCAGATTGCGGGTAATCGTGTCGTTCACATAATTCTGGCGCTGATCATATTTGCCATAGCTGGCGCTGACATCCCATTTCCAGCCGTCGCCGAACTTGCCGGCAAGGCCCGCCGAAGCCTGACGATGCCTTGAAAGCGCGCTGTTTCCGTAGAAACCGAAATCGGAATTCAGCCGGCTCATCGCGAAACTGGTCTGGCCCGCGACGGCCATCGCGTTGCGCAGCGATTCGGGCAGATAGGCGTTGTCGCGCTGGATGATGATATTGCCGAAATTGAACGACGGGATCGTCGCGCGATCGTCGCCATAGAGCCGGGCATAGCCGCCTTCGACCCAGGCGGTGACATCATCGCTCAGGTCATAGGATGCGCGTCCGAACAGCGTGATCCGCTCGGTCGGCACCAGCAGCTTCAGCGTCGCGCCGACATTCGGGCCATCGCCGCCGAAGGTGCCCGCGGCGCCCACGCTGGCGATGCCGGGATTAAACGCCGCAGGAATGCCGCCGGGCAGGAATTGCGTCCCCTTCAGCGCGCCGTTGACGATCAGGCCGCCATAGGTGGCGTTGGCCATGCGCGCATCGCTCCCCAACAGCACGGCGGGCTGGCCGTTGCCCGGCACATAGGCCGGATTGGCGATCAACCCCCAATTGGGCTTCGCCCATTTGCGTGAGCTGACCCGTCCGATGCCGCTATTGTCGTAATATTCGCCCGACAGCATCAGATGCCCGCGATCGTCGGCGAAGCGCGTGCCGTAGCTGAGCGTGCCCTTGATCTCACGCGCGTCGGCGTAGCGGAAGGTCTGCCCGCCCTGGAGCGAACCCTCGATTCCCTCAAGATCCTTGCGCAGCAGGATGTTGACGACGCCGGCGACAGCGTCCGAACCATAAGCGGCGGAGGCGCCGCCCGTGACGATCTCCACCCGGTCGATGATGCCCGATGGAATCACGTTCACGTCGAAGGATTCGTCGTTCCCGGTCGGCGTCGGTCGACGACCGTCGACCAGGGTGAGAGTCCGGCTCGGCCCCGGATAACCGCTAAGGCCGCGCAGGTTGAAATAATTGCCGCCGACATTGCCGCCCGTATGCGTGGCGTAGGAGCTGCGCCCCGAGCGGAATTGCGGAAGCTTCAGCGCGATATCGCCGATTGTCGCGACGCCGGCCATGCCGAGTTCCTCGGCGGTGACCACCGATGTCGGCGTGGGCGCGACGAAACCGCTGCGTTCGATGCGAGATCCAGTGACCGTGATCTCCGGCGCCTGCGCATCGTCTTCGGGAACGGCCACCTGATCCTGCGGCGCCGGTGCATCCTGCGCGGCGGCTGGCATGGCGAATGCGGCGAGAATGATCGCGCCCGTCGCGCACAATGACGTCGTTGCCCGGCAATGCGCCGCGAACCCGGTGATCGATCCCATGACTTCCCCCCTTTTTCTGGACTGTGGACGACAGGCCGGCAGCCCCGATTCCCGTCGTCATCCTGATAGCAGCGAGAATTCACTATGCGAATTATTTTTTTCGTTATCGCATATTTTATCGATAACGCATAATCGCAGTCGAGTGGCGGCGCCCGAGGGATCAGGATTTATTGTTCTGAATCAGCCTCTTCGATCGGAGGATCGCCGTGGCGAGAAATCGGCGATCAGCGAAAGCGCATGATCGGCATCGACGTTGCCGGCCCTGTCATCGAGCAGAATAGTACCCAGCCTGGCCAGCGCCGGCGCGATCTGGATGCCATAGCCACCCTGGCCGGCGAACCAGAAGAACCCGGGCAAGGCATCGTCATGGCCAACAACCGGCGAGCGATCGGGCGCGAAGGTGCGCAGCCCGGCCCAGCGATGCCGGACATGACGCACATCGATCTCGCAATGATGTTGCAGGCGATCGATCGCGACGGCGACGTCCCATTCCTCCGCCTGGGCGTCGCAGGGTTCGACCGGGGTTTCGTCGGCAGGCGACACCATGAGCAGTCCGGCATCGGGCTTGAAATACAGATCCTCCTCGGCCGTCATCACCATCGGCAGCGTATCGAGGTCGAGCCCGGCGGGCGGGTCGATCAGCACGGCGGTCCGCCGCATCGGGACCAGTCCAGCCGGTGCGGCGCCGAACAGGCGGGCGATCCGGTCGGCCCATGCACCCGCCGCGTTGACGACGATATCCGCCTCCACAGTGCCCGCCGAGGTTTGCACCGACCAGAACGACCCCGCCCACGTCGCCGCCTCGACGCGCGCACCGAGCGACAGGACAGCGCCGCGCGCCCGTGCGGCGCGCGCATAGCATTGATGCAAAAGATCGACCTCGATCTCCGCGCTGTCCCGGTCGAGCCGGCCGGCAACCACCGCAGACGGGCGAAGCATCGGAACCCGCGCCCGCACCTGTTCGACGGAGAGGAGATCGAGCGCCGCATATTCTTCGCATGCGAGCGCATCCGCCTGCGCCTCGTTCGCGATATAGAGCGTTTCGCGCGGGCGCAGGATCGGGATCTCGGAGAAGCCGGTAGGCGGCGTGCGCAGAAAGCCCCGGCTCCCGCGGGTGAGCGCGCGGATCGCGGCATTGCCGTAATTGGCCACATACATGGCGGCGGATCGCCCGGTGGCGTGATAGCCCAGCACCGCTTCCGCCTCGACGATGGTGACCCGATGCGAACAGGCAAGCTCATAGGCGAGCGAGATGCCGGCAATGCCGCCGCCAATGACGAGAATGCGCTTGCGATCGCCTAGCGCCATCGGGATCGCGGGATCGAAATTCGAATCAGAAACTTCCACTGCATCACCAATCATCTCTTCGGTACGCACAGTTCTGCGCGCCCGAATGCCTAGGACATAGGAGTCCTAGCGAATGATATTCGATTTCGAAATAGAGATCGAAGCGCAGCGGCGAAATGGGGTCCGATCGCGCATAGCCGCGAGGAGCGCGATGGCTCCGGTGCGAAATATGGTGAAAGCGGCGATATCGGACGAGATCGACCTGACCGGTCGAAACGAGTCTCGCCGGAGAGCCTCACCCGCTGAGACATTTGCGAATGCCTCGATCGGGGATGGTGGACAGGGGCTGGAACCACAAAATTGTTACAACCAATTCAAATGAAATACATGATAACGTGCCAGCACCGCTCGATACCTCATAAATACCTCGAAGAATAATTTTCCATCATGATCTTCAGAAGCTCACAGCGTCGGGCTATTTTGTCTGTTTGAAGAGCCAGGTTACGCCACCTCTACTTATACCCTTTTATAATGGCAGACACTTCTATTTATGGATAGCATCATACACTGTTGCACAGTCGGATGGCCCTGTCGCATAACGCAAAAAACGAAGATCAATCTCAAGACGATCACTAAGCCCGCGCTACCCAAACATGTTCAGACATTTATTCATATGCTTTCTTCTCGAAGACACCTTAGCCGCAGGAAGCTGGCATTACTTTGGCAGATTTGTGATTTTTGGGATTCTCAAGGCCGAGATTGCGTGATTTGTGGAGAGACAGCTTTTGTGAGGGGCGCGCCGCAACGCATCGGCAGCATAGGAGCGCAGCATATGCCCGGTGAGGACACCTGGTTGGTTGCTGAGTATCGCTCCAGCGGCGAACGGAAATACCATCTCTCCAATCCCGCTCAACCACCGGATCTCCAGGCGTTTGAGGCGTTCCTCCCAGTCCGGGATCCGGAAATGATGTTCCCGTTCATTCTGAGCAGCTTTGAAAGCGTGACGGGCGCCACGTCCTGCGATACAATCGCGGCAAGAACCGAACAGCCGGCAAATGGCCTGCTTGATCCATCTTGGGTCAGCCGCCGGAGAACAGCGTCGATGCACCACAGGTCAGCGTACCGTCTCGATGTGCCAGGGCGGCAAAAGGAACTGGAGGCCGCTTCGTAATCCTGCGCATTGCTCCGGATGGAATCTAACCCGATTGCCGCGAATGTGAGGCCATGATCGACCGAACTCAGCCCGATCCAGAAGAATTTGCGCTGTTCATCGATAGCGTCGATGACCGCGCATCGTTTCTCATTGACACCGATGGTCGGATCAAGTCCTGGAACCGTGGCGCCAGCATGCTGACCGGCTGGGATCCGGCCGATGTCCTGGGCGCGCATTTCGAATTGCTGTATCCGGCCGATCAACGACAGGCCCATGCGCCAGAGATCGATCTGGACCGGGCACGGACGCAGGGGCGCCTGCGCGAAGAGGGCTGGCGCGCGCGCCGCGACGCTTCGGAATTCTATGCTGACGCGACCCTTGTGGCTCTGCGCGACGAAGCTGGCGCTTTGCGCGCCTTCGGACAGACTTTGTACGACATCACCGCGCGCAAAGCCTCGGAGTCCGCATTGGCACGGCGCGAGCTTCACTTGCGCTCGATCCTCGCGACCGTGCCGGATGCGATGATCGTGATCGACGATCAGGCGACGATCCTGTCGTTCAGCAGTGCAGCCGAACGCCTGTTCGGCTGGAGCGAATCCGAAGTGGTCGGAAAGAATGTCGCAATGCTCATGCCGTCGCCCGATCGGGACCGTCATGACGATTATCTTGGCCGCTATATCGAAACGGGGGAACGGCGTATCATCGGCATTGGCCGTATCGTCTCCGGCCAGCGCCGGGATGGCACCATTTTCCCGATGGAACTCGCGGTCGGCGAGGCGGCCAGCGAGGATCATCGCATTTTCACCGGCTTCATTCGCGATCTGACCGAGCAGCAGCGTTCGGAACTGCGC
Organism: Sphingomonas sp. FG14; assembly: GCF_057809675.1. NCBI lineage: Bacteria > Pseudomonadati > Pseudomonadota > Alphaproteobacteria > Sphingomonadales > Sphingomonadaceae > Sphingomonas > Sphingomonas sp. FG14. The sequence continues at coordinate 156,184 of NZ_JBMDKK010000006.1, forward strand.
TTGAAGGAATTGCAATCCGAGCTCGTCCATGTCTCGCGCCTCAGCGCCATGGGAACGATGGCATCGACACTCGCACACGAACTCAACCAGCCGCTCGCCGCGATTACATATTTCATGGAAGGCGCGCGCGACCTGCTCGCCGAGCCTGACGGCGACACCCGCGAGACCCTGCACGAGGCCCTCGATGAAGCAGCGCAGGAAGCGCTCCGCGCTGGCAACATCGTCCGTCGATTGCGGGAGTTCGTCGCGCGCGGCGAAGTCGAAAAGCGCGTCGAGGACCTTCACCACATGATCGACGAGGCAAGCCGTCTTGCTCTAATCGGCGCTCGCGAGCGCGGAATCCGCACGTTTTTCGAGCTTGAACCAAGCGTCAAGCATGTCTTGGTCGACAGGATCCAGATCCAGCAGGTGCTGGTCAATCTGTTGCGCAACGCGGTCGAGGCGCTTGCGGGATGTGCCGTGTGCGACCTTACGATCCGAACCGAGCATGCGCCCGGCGGACTGGTCCACATATCCGTTGCGGACACTGGCCCGGGCATTCCGTCCGAGATGATGCCGCGGCTGTTCGAGGCCTTCACCACGACAAAGGATCACGGCATGGGTCTCGGCCTCTCGATCTGCAGGACGATCGTCGAGGCGCATGGCGGACGCATCTGGGCCGAGCCGCGTCAGGGCGGCGGCACCGTTTTTCACTTCACGCTGATGAATGGGGAAGTCGAGGCAGGCGATGGAAAAGAGACTGGTACATCTGGTTGACGATGATCCGGCGATACGCCGGTCGGTAAGCTTCGTACTGAAGACTTCAGGCTTCGAGGTGAAGCAGCACGTCTCGGGCGCCGCCTTTCTGAAGGAAGTGCGTCATGCCGAACCCGGTTGCATCCTCCTCGATATTCGCATGCCCGAGATGGACGGGCTCGAAGTACAGCGAGAGCTGAATGCAATGGGCGTGACCCTGCCGGTGGTCATGCTGACCGGTCATGGCGATATCGCCGCGGCGGTTCAGGCCATGAAGGACGGTGCGGTCGAGTTCCTCGAAAAACCATCGGACAAGGCAACGCTCCTGCAGGCTATCGACAATGCTTTCGCAAGGCTCGACCGATCAGATCAGGTCGCGACGTCGGAGCAGGACGCTCAAATCAGGATCTCGGCGCTCTCTGCTCGCGAACGCGAGGTGCTCGACGGTCTGGCCCAGGGCTATCCGAACAAGACGATCGCCTATGATCTCGGCATATCGGCACGTACGGTCGAGGTGCATCGCGCCAACATGATGACCAAGCTCGGTGTCGTAAGCTTTCCCGAAGCGCTGAGGATCGCGTTTGCCGCGGGACTCGGGAAGAGCAAATCCTCGTAGCAATACGTAGCGACTGGGCGGCCGATCGAGCGCAATCACGGGATGAGAAATGTAAGGATCCCGGCGCTTGTCAGCCAAACCGTCCCGGTCGAACTCTCGGCCCAAACTGGTTCTTGTAGAGGACGACGCCGCGCTTCGGCGCGCGCTCCAGCTGCGATTATTCGCGCAAGGTTTCGACGTGCGCGCATTCCCCGCCGCCGCAAATGTGCTAGACGACAAGGCCACCTCCCAGGCCGACGTGCTCATCATCGATGATCGGCTTCCCGATTCCGATGGCATCACTCTGCTTCGCGCGCTCAAGCGGCAAGGCTGGTCGGGACGTGCGGTGCTGATAACCGGCTCTACGTCTTCCGATCTCGTCGCCAGGGCTCGTGACGTGGGTTTTCTGACGGTGCTCGAAAAACCGATCCCGCACCATCGGTTGATCGCAGCGATCCAGGCAGAAGATACACTTGGGATGATGCCATATTGAGATCAGAGAAACGAATGGCTGCCGGCCCTCTCTGAAATTCAGAACTTAGACAGCGCGGTTTACGCAACAACCGCAAATCCATGCCTGCCCATTCCTGGTCCATTGGTTGATATCGCCACCACCGCCAGCCGGCACCGTGGATAGCTTGAGTCACGTCCGACAACCTACGTGAAGCTATTTTTCGACTTCCCGACCTGAGCCGACTTCCTGCGGGTGCAACGCAATCGGTTTCGTACATCTTCGCCCCGCAGACTGCACCCTGCACGGATCACTCGGGTGCGTAGAATTCCTAATTCTAAATCTCGTCAGAACTGGGATACTTCTCCCAGATGTGCGCGACCAGCTTTCGAGCAATGGTGATTCCGCGCTTCACCAACAGGACTACAAGATTTCGGGAGAAGACTGATGAGAATCGAATTTTTTATCTTAGCGCTCGCTGGGATTTCACTTTCAGCCTGCCATCCGCGGCAACCGCTTCCTCCCCTTTCAGGGCCGCCGTCGCCCAAATATGGGTCGACCGCCTTGGATTTGCCGATGCTTCAAGCGCAGGTCAAAGAGGCACGTGGACATAATATATCAGCATGATCCTACGATTGAGCCACGACGATAATTTGCACGCCCGATTCGTTTGATCTTAGAATCCCACCGAAATCGACATTGCTGAAAGGCGATTGCGATCTTCTGCGTTGAACGCTTGACACAGGTTTTCCGACAGTGCTCGAAAAACCGTTCCAGCACCATCGGTTGATCGCTCAGGTCTGGGCGCTTGGTGCGCCAGGACGCTTCGATTCGCGCTGGGATCGCGCCCTCGAGGTTAAGGGCAACGGTACGTACATAACCCAATTCAGCGCGAGCGGCGGCGTCGATAGCATTGAGTCACCAGGCAGATGGAGACTCTCGATGAAGAATGTGCTGGTCCTGATGCACGACGACGCCGGCCAGGAGGCGCGTTTCCAATGCGCCCTCGATCTCGTCCGGGCGCTCGATGGTCATCTCACCTGTCTCGACGTCTCGATCCTGCCGACAATGGCTGATGACTATGCCTTGTTCGGTGGCGCGGCATTGCTGATGGCCGATGAGGAATCCGTCGAACGCGCGAACCGGGCGCGGATGGAAGGCCGGCTCGCCGTTGAGGGCATGCCCTATGACTGGCTTGACGTCACGGACGATCTGAGGCTGGCGATTCGACATGCGGCGACCCTGGCAGATATCATCGTCGTCAATCGGCAGCTGGACAGCGTCGAATATCCCGACATGTTGGGAGCTGCGAGCGAGACCATCGTGACGTCGGGCAAGCCGGTGCTTGCTGTCCCTGAAGACATCCGTCGCTTCGACGCGTTCGGCCACGCATTGATCGCATGGGACGGATCGAGGGCGGCGGAGGCCGCTCTTCGGGCAGCAGTCCCCCTTCTCGCTCGGGCGGAAAGGGTCACGCTGCTTGAGGTAGATGACGGCTCGATCAAGATTCCGGCGTTCGAAGCTGCCGAATATCTCTCACGGCACGATATCAAGCCAACCATTTGCCGCCGCACCGCGCGCGACAGGGCGAGCAGCGAGATTCTTGCCCAGATCCGCGACGTCAAAACCGCTTATCTGGTTATGGGCGGCTTTGGTCACAGCCGGATGGTCGAGGCGATGCTGGGCGGCGTCACCCGCAGGATGCTGCGCGAAGCACCGATTCCGGTGTTGCTGGCGCATTGAGGCGAAGGTGATGGCATCTGCCTCTCCCCCACGGCATCTCATCGTCCTTGGCCATCCTCGCGGCGATAGCCTTAATCATCAGGTTGCCCAGACCTATCGGCGCAGCGTGGAAGAATGCCGGCACGAGGCGGATATCCGCGACCTGTACGCGATCGGTTTCGATCCTCTGTTGCGCAGTCCCTCGACGACCAAGGACATCTCGGATGAAATCGATCGGCTTCGCGCATGCGATGCGCTGGTACTGGTTTATCCGATCTGGATCGGCACGCCGCCTGCGATCATCAAGGGCTATATCGAGCGCGTGCTGGGCGCAGGCTTCGATCCCACGAGAATCAAGGCCGGCAGCATGGCCCTGAGCTGCCGTGACAAGCATCTGCTGACATTCTCGACCTCGGCGACGACGCTGCCCTGGCTCAACGAACGGGGCCAATGGGGGTCGCTTCGGCGCGCCTTTGACAACTATATCGCCGAACTGTTCGGATTCTGCTCTGCCGAGCACGTGCATTTCGACGCCGTCGTTGAAGGGACTCGCGAGAAATATGTCCGTGAAATCCTGGGGCGGACGATTGAAACGGCGCGCAGCAGCTGTGCCGCGATCGGGCAGCGACGGCATGCCGCAGCGGCGCAGGCCGCTCTCGAGGATGCCCAAAGGAACTGACAGCGGCTGCTACCGCATCTGCGCCACCAGCATATCAAGATCGATCGTCACAAAAGTCGTGAATGTGTCTGCCACGCCGTAGGGCAGGAGCAGTGTCCGGCCGATCGCGAGCGCACCGCAGCTATAGGCGACATTGGGTACATAGCCGTCACGCGTATCCGGCCCCGGACGAACGATGGGAACCGTCGAACGCGCGATCAGCTTGCGAGGGTCCGCCTTGTCGAGCAGGCAGGCGCCCAGGCAATAGCTGCGAATCGGCCCAACGCCATGGGTGAGGACAAGCCACCCTTCCTCGATCTCGATCGGCGAACCACCATTGCCGAGCTGAACGAACTCCCAAGGAAAGCGCGGTGATACAAGCACCTCACCTTCGTCCCAGCCATATGGATCGTTCGAACGAAGCAGCCATATATTCTCATGATCCTGGCGGCCGAGCATCGCGTAGCGGCCGTCGATACGACGCGGAAACATCGCCATGCCCTTGGCATCACTGAAGCGGCCGCGAAACGCGCTCAGTTCGAAGCTCGAAAAGTCAGTCGTGCGCAGCAGCTCCGAACGGATCGCTTCGCCGCTGAACGCGGTGTAGGTTCCGAAATAGCTGACCAGACCGTCGTCATCGACGAAGCGCACCAGTCGCAGATCCTCGATGCCGTGGCGCTGCCTGTAGGTGACCGGGAAAATCACGATCTGCGACAGATTGTCGTGCCCGCTGTAGCGCAGCCGCACCCCGGGATCGTCGGGTGCACCGCCGGGTATAGCCTCGATCGCTGGCGAAAATGCCGGAGCGACCGGTTCTTCAACCGTCAATTCCCCCGCACCGTCAAAGATCGCGGTCCTGAAGCTGATCGATGAAACATGTCCCTCACCGATTGCGCGCAAGGAAATGACGAGCCGGACGGCACCTTTGGCCACCCCCTGCTGATCGGGGTGGACCACAAGGCTTGGGTTAAAGAGTGCGGCAGCCTCAAACGAATATTCCTCGGTCAGATATGCGCCCGCCAGAAGGGCCTGCTCCTCACCGATCGCTTGCCCGCGCACCAGGGGTTCGACCATATCGTAATATCGTCGCCTCAGGACATGCACCGGATCATCATGACGCCCTTTCAAGTCGGCGAGGACGCGTGTGAGTTCATCCATGAGCGCGTCCGGCGAAAGCCCCAGCACCCGCGCGGCGATCCGCGCCACACGCGATCCGGCTGCACCGATTGAGCCATCGCCATTCTCTGCCGGAACAAAAGGGCGCAGAACGACCCGCTTGGGTTGTGGCCGAAGCACCCGGCCAACGGGGCGTAAGGTGAGAGCATCTCCGGCGTCCACCCGCTCAGGCCAATGCGGAGAGCGGCGCTCGCGATGTTGCCGCGGAAATGCTCGAGACAGGCCGGATAGCGGGCGCTCGCGAACGATCGACAAACGCCCCCATTGCGCGGTCCACCATCCGCCCCCAGGTGAAGGCGCGGCCCCGGCGATACGCATCTGCCGCCATGTCACATCGGGCCGCATCGTCGATAAGCAGGGAACTTATCGCATCGGCCATCGCTCGGTCGTCGTCAAACCCTACCAGCCGCCCGCGATTGTCCGCCAGCAATTCCGTCGCATGAATATAGGGTGTGGAGACGATCGGTTTGCCCACGCCAAAAGCATAGGACAAGGTGCCCGAGGTGATTTGCCGGGGATTGCGATAGGGCGTCACGTAGATGTCGGCTGTCGCAAGCCTGTCGAGAAGCGCATCCTCGCAAAGGAAACGTTCTTCCCAGTGCAGCGCGTGAGCGACGCCCAGCTCGTCCGCCAGTGCCTTGAGCATGTCACGATGACGCTCGCCTTCGTGTGCGACGAGATGCGGATGCGTGGCGCCGACAATCCTGTAGAGCGTGCCGGGGCAACGGTGGAGAATTGCCGGCATGGCCCGGATCATCGTCTCGATCCCCTTGTCCGGCGATAGCAGGCCAAAGGTCATGATCGTCTTATGGTCCTCATAGCCGAAACAATGTCGCGCAGCTGCAGGCGCGACATATCCACGATCAGGGACGCCATGTTCGATGACGGCGATCTTGGCCGGGGAGATTGCATAGGTCTCGATCAATATCCGTCGGGCTTTCTCCGCCATTACGATGATCGTCGCAACAGTGGAGGCGAGTTGTTCCAGAACCCTTCGCTGATCGCGGTCGGGGCATTCCAGGACCGTGTGGAGAGTGAGCGCGACGGGAATGGACACCCTCGACAAAAGGCCGAGCAGCAAATCTCCGGCAGAGCCGCCGAAGATACCGAATTCATGCTGAATCCACAGTAGTTCGGCGCCGCTCTCGTTGATCCGCTCCGCTGCGCCCCGATAGCTCCGCGCATTCTCCTGATCGATGACGGCAGCAACCGCCGGCGGAAAATCGTAATGCCGTCCGGGATCCACCATCGCGTAGACGTCGGCCCGCAGCCCTGGCCACCGTGTGGTCAATGCGTCATGGACATGGGTGGTGAAGGTGGCGATCCCGCATAGGCGCGGCAGGAAATTTCCGAGCAGCGCAATGTGCCTGATCGGCTGCAGCGCAGTATCCCGCGACATGTTGAGGGCGGGTGCTTGCGCACAGCGCCGGCGCAGAATGACGGATCCTGGATTCACCACCATGGCACGACTCCTGATCGAGGCAGCGGCAGAATGGATTGGTTACCGCACCATAGGGTGTCGCGGGATTGTGGATTCCACTAATCGGCCGGGCACGCAAAGCCTTGAACTCGTGCGGAACAGACACAGCATACGGCCACGCGGAATGTCCGCGCAGCCGTCATGCCACTTGCGATGATGGAAATCAGTAGGTGACGACGATATCGTCTTCGACCTTCCTGACGCCGGGCGCCGACCAGGCGGCGCGCTCGGCGATGCCGCGCTCCGTCCAGGCCTTGACCTTGCCGGTCAATCTGACCGTAGCGCCATCCGTCGAAACGCTGACGCTCGCGGCGTCGAGATCGGCCTGGCGCTTGAATGCAGCCATGATGCGATCCTTGATGTCGGATGCGATTGGCAGCTGCTTGACCTCGATGACGTTGTTCACGCCGATGACACCGTGGACGCGACCGGCGATTCGCCTGGCTTCCTCGCTCTGGTATTTCCAGTCGACGGCGCCGCTCAGCGTCACCCAGCCATGCTCGACCTTGACCTGGATCTTCGCGTCGGGAATCGAGACGCTCCAGGCGAACATGTCGACGATACGTTTGGCGATCTCATGATCGGCGGTCTTCGGATCGGATGCGAAGCGGACCTTGATCTCCTCGGCGAGCGCCTTGACGCCGGCGACACGGCGCGCCGCCTTTTCGGCCGCACTTTTTTCCGGAAAGGTCTTCACATAACCGGAAAGTGTCACGATGCCGTCATGCACCGCGACCCCGATATCGGCATGGTCAACGCTCGGTTCCCATTCGAGTTCGGCCATCACGTCATGCTGCAACTGGCTGTCGGTCTTCTTCATGGGGATTCTCCTTTGAGTGGGGGATGCCGCCCGCAACGCCATTCTGAGCAACAGCGAGCCGGCATTTTATTCGCAATCACACGTAGGGGTGCTCGCGAGCCGATGGCCGAGAACGGCCGTGTGAACCGGCAATCCGCGGATGCAGAGGGATCTTCCACCGTCGTTCGGGGAACCCGATCGCACTCCCGATAAAGTGACTCGCGGTATGGCAGGGGCCGCATAGAGATGGTGGACGTTTCCCAAAGCGCGGCAGGTCGTGGTCAGCTATGATGACTGCTGACGGCGCTCATGACCTCGACAGCGAGGTCGGGCTGGCCACAATGGCAGACGTCGCCGATCGAGAGCATGCCGACCATCCGTTTTTCCCTGTCGACAACGGGCAAGCGCCGGATCTTGAGCGCTTCCATGAGGCGTACCGCATCCTCAATGGACTGTTCCGCCATGCAATAGGCGATCGGCTTGGTCATGACATCGGCGGCCGTCAGCAACGCCGTATCGCCATCGCTGGTCAGGCCACGCACCGCGACGTCACGATCGGTGACCATTCCTACGAGCCTGTCGTTCTGGCCAACCGGGATGGCACCAATATCCTTGTCCCTCATGATCCTCGCTATTTCGGGGATGCAGGTATCGGGCGAAATCCACTCGACCCCGCCATGCATCGCTTCGGCAACTTTCGTGGTCATTGGTCATCTCCTTGAGAGGTCGCGTGCCGCCGCTCGAGGGCGTGCATCGCCGACACAATTTCGCTGTTCGGCCGGCCGATCTGAATTCGTGATTTCACGCATGCCGTCGGAACGCCGGCGCATCGTGGCGGGCGCGTCCGATCACGGGAAATCCTTGCTCCCCTCGCCACCCTGGCTGCGATCACGAGGGGGAAGGCACTCCTGGTTCGAGCGAACGCGATATCGGCCGATCGGTCAGAAAATGCTTGCTCCCCTCGAGCAGGATCAGGACGACGACTCCTGTGCCCAGGGCGATCATGGCCTGAGGGAGCGTAATAGCGGCAAAGCCGAGCATCCGGCCCACCATGGGGACGGTCTCGGCAAGTCCCAGCAAGAGCAGAACCAGCAGCATCACCGCCGCAAGGGCCGGATTTGGTCTTGCCAAGGCGCCCGAAAGCGAGGCCGAGAAACTGCGATTGGCGAGCACCAATGCGATAACCGCCACGACCAGAGCGATGAAAACCGTGCTGCGGAGCTCGGCCGGTTCGACGCTGGACGATACCAACATGAACAGTACGACGCTCACCGCAATGAGCGCCATACCGCCCTGAAGGATCGAACGGCCTATGAGCTGCAGTGAAAGCAGCGATTCCCGAGTGCTGCGCGGCGGCCGTCGCATGATATCCGGTTCTTCGGTTTCCGCCTCGAACGCGATCGAGCAAACCGGATCGATGATCATTTCCAGAAGCGCTATGTGAACGGGCCCAAGCAGGATAGGCAGTCCAAAAACGAGCGAGATCAGCGCCATTCCTGCGATCGGGATGTGTACGGCGACAATGAAGCCCATCGCCTTTTCGAGATTGTCGTAGATGCGGCGCCCCATTCTCACTCCGGCAGCAATCGAACCGAAATCATCATCGAGCAGGACGATCGCCGCCGCCTCGCGCGCGACCTCGCTGCCTCGTTTGCCCATTGCGATTCCGATGTCGGCCGCCTTGAGCGACGGTGCATCGTTCACGCCATCACCGGTCATCCCGACAATCTCGCCCCCGCGCTTCAAGGCCTCGACGATCCGGAGCTTCTGCTCGGGAAGGATGCGCGCAAACACGCCGATCTCGCGCGCGCGCAGTTCGAGTTCGGCGTCATCCATCCCGTCGAGCATCTGGCCCGTCATCACATCATGCGCATCGATGCCCGCGGCCTGGGCGATTGCGCGCGCCGTTTCAGGATAATCGCCGGTAATCATGACAACGCGGATGCCCGCGTTCCGGCAATCGCGAACGGCGGCCGGAACCGAACTGCGCAGCGGGTCGCGCAGGCCCACCAGTCCAAGGAACTCGAATGCGAAGGCACGATGGGTGCTGGGAAGATCGGATCCTTGCCAGCGTGCTTCGGCGACCCCCAGCACGCGCAGCCCCTTGCCGGCCATGGCATCGATCAGCGGCCGAAGTTGAGTGCGCGCCGCTTCGTCCAGTCCGCACAGTTCGGCAATGGCTTCGGGCGCGCCTTTGGATGCGATGACATGATCGTCGGCTTCCTCGCCAAGCGCCCAGGCGCGCGAAACCGCAAGCAGCGATGGCTCGAGAGGATAATGACGCTTCAGATTGTGGGCGTCGGCCTGCACAGGCGTCGGCCCGTCACCATTCTGCTCGCTCGCGAGATCGTGAAAGGCGATTTCCATCGGATCGAACGGGTCGACCGCGCTTGCCAGAACCCCCAATTCCGTCAGTCGCCGAAAGTCGGGCGGCAGAATCCCCTGCTCGAACGGCGAACAGCGACTGCCATCCGGCAATCGCAGCTCCGCAACCTGCATCCGGTTTTCAGTGAGAGTGCCCGTCTTGTCCGTGCACAGCACGGTGGCCGCGCCCAGCGTCTCGATTGCGGCCGCCCGCCTCAGGAGCACGTGGACCCGCGACATCCGCAGCGCCCCCATCGCAAGGAAGATCGCCAGGACAACGGGAAATTCTTCGGGAAGCAGCGACATACCAAGCGCGATCCCGGCCAGTGCCGCCTCGAGCCACGAACCGCGCATCAAACCGTAGAGCAACACCGCTGCAACGATCGCCACCCCGGCACCCAGCGCGAACAACAGCACCAGGCGGCGGGTCTCGCGATACAGTCTCGGCGCCCCCGTTTCGAGAAGCGCGAGCGATCCGCCGATACGGCCCATCTCGCTGAGTGCGCCCGTCGCCGCGACACGGGTGAGGCCACCTCCACCCACGACAAGCGTTCCGGCGAAGACATAGGGGATCTCCTCGCCGCCCGGCCTTGGAATTCCGTTGCCTTGATGATCCGCGATCTGCTTTTTTCCGACCGGCACAGACTCGCCGGTCAGCAAGGATTCCTCGAGCAACAGCCCGTCATTCTCGATGACCCAGCCGTCTGCGGCAACCCTGTCGCCCTCGGCAAGCACCACCAGATCCCCACGGACGATCTCGCGGGCGGCGACGCTGCGGCGTCGACCTTCACGAATGACGAGCGCCCGCGGACTGGCGATGCTTCGCAAGGCGGCAAGCGCGCGTTCGCTCCTCGCCTCCTGGATGATGGTGACGAATACCGAGAAAGCGGCGAACACGATCAGCATGACAGCTTCGTGGACGTCACCCAGCAACAGATAGACCGAGCCCCCCGCCAGCAGCATGAGCAGCATTGGCTCACGCAGCACATCAAGGACCACGATCGCCAGGGATCGCTTGCGCACCGCGGTGAGTTCGTTCGGGCCATCGTGTTCAAGCCGCGCCCGCGCATCCGCCTCGGTCAATCCCCGGGGCTGGAAATTCGCCGCATCCGTCATCCGGCGCCTCAGTCGCGCACGACAAGGACCGAACAGCGCGCATGGCGGACGACACGCGCGGCGTTGGTTCCCAGGAGATAATCCTTCATTGCCGGCCGGTGTGCCGCGAGCACGATCAGGTCCGCGCCGATGCGTGAGGCGATGTCGAGGATTCCCGCATAGATCGAGCCGGTTTCGACGTGCCGTCTGATCGGGCCGGCACCCTGGATGGTATCGCCAAGGCTGTTGAGACGCGCGCGAACCTTTTCCAGCAGTTCGTCGAACCCAATCGGCGACCATTGTGCATCAAGCATCAGCCGTCCATCTGGAACAACCGTACAGAGCGTAAGCGAAGCCTTGAAGCACTGGCACAGCGAAACCGCGGCGGGAATCGCCTTCGCCCAGGAAGATGCTTCATTGAGATCGACCGGGACAAGAATGCTTCGGTACATATCGGCCTTCCCTATCTCTCGGCGCCTCGACCGCACTGGCCGATTTCAAGTCTAGAAACCCGCATGCGACGTCGCGCTTGGGGAACATACCTATGCGCCGTCGGACCGATTTATTCGAAGGCTCGAACAGCCGGGATTGGGACAATCCCGTATCGCTTTGCTGGTGAGCTCCGTCATGCTGACCGGATGACCCGAAACATGCCCGCCGACCGAGCAGGTCCGCAAAGCCCCGCAGAGGCCGTCTCGCGGCCACTGGTGCTCGATTTGAAACAGATCGGCATCGGCGACCTGGCCGATGTGGGCGGCAAGAATGCCTCTCTCGGCGAAATGATCCGGCATCTCGCATCCCGGGGCGTGCGCGTGCCCGATGGCTTTGCAGTCACCGCCGAGGCATATCGCCTGCTGATCGGGCAAGGCCGGCTTGATGAGACACTGAAAGCCACGCTCATGCGCTACCGCGCCGGAGACTTGACGCTGGGCGAAACCGGTGCGGCCATTCGCAGGGCGATCGGCTCCGCCCCGCTTCCGCCTCCGGTGATCTCGGCGATCCGACAGGCATATCGGGCGCTCGGACGCACGGGCGGAGGCAATAAGGCGGCCGTAGCGGTCCGCTCGAGCGCCACGGCTGAAGACCTGCCTGATGCGAGCTTCGCCGGACAACAGGAAAGCTTCCTCAACATTCGGGGCGAGGAGGCGCTTCTGGATGCATGCCGCGCCTGCTACGCATCCTTGTTCACGGACCGCGCGATCGCTTATCGCGAGGCCAAGGGCTTCGACCACGGAGCCGTCGCACTTTCGATCGGCGTGCAACGAATGGTCCGTTCCGATCTGGGCGCCGCCGGCGTCATGTTCACACTCGATCCTGATACCGGTTTTCCCAATGTGGTGACGATCAGCGCGAGCTGGGGACTGGGCGAAGCGGTGGTCAAGGGAAGCGTTGATCCCGACCTGTATCGGGTATTCAAACCGCTGTTGGACAGGCCCGGCATCAGCCCGATCATCGAGCGCAGATGCGGCCGAAAGGCCAGCAAGATGCTTTACCGGCTTCCTGGCGGAACCCGAAGCACCAGGACGTCCGGGGCGGAGCGCAGCGCTCTCGTGCTCAGCGACCCTGAAGTCCTCCAGCTTGCCCGATGGGCGCTGTGTGTCGAGGAACATTATGGGCGCCCAATGGACATGGAGTGGGCCAAGGATGGCGAAACCGGCGAAGTTTTTCTTGTTCAGGCGCGACCCGAGACGGTCCATGCGCGATCCCCGGCCGATACCCTCAAGCGCTGGCGGCTGGACAGCGCAGGCTCCGTTCTCGTGACAGGCGCATCGGTCGGGCAATCCATAGCCGCGGGTCCCGTGCGGCTGGTGAGGGACGCGGGCGATGTCGCGATCTTCCCCGACGGCGCAATCCTGGTCACCGAGCGCACCGATCCGGACTGGGTTCCCCTGATGCGACGCGCGGCAGGCATCGTGACCGACCATGGCGGTTCGACAAGTCATGCCGCGATCGTCAGCCGCGAGCTCGGGGTGCCGGCCATAGTCGGGACGGGCGACGGAACGCGGCGGCTCGTCAATGGAATGTGGGTGACGCTCGATTGCTCGCAAGGCGAGCAGGGGCGTGTCTTCGAGGGGCGGCTCGCCCATCATTGCGACGAGATCGCGCTCGATGCCCTGCCGCCAGCGCGCACAAAAATGATGGTCAATCTCGCGGAACCCGACAGCGCCTTTGCATGGTGGCGATTGCCGGCCAAGGGCGTGGGACTCGCACGCATGGAATTCATCATCGGCAGCCTGATCAGGATACATCCGATGGCGCTGGCCCACCCCGAGCTTGTGAACGATCCGCGCGAACGCGATCGGATCGCGCGGCTGACACAGCCTTATGCCAATCCCGCCGACTATTTCGTCGACATGCTTTCACTTGGCATCGCACGCATCGCGGCGACCTTTTACCCGCATCCTGCGATCGTGCGGCTGAGCGATTTCAAGACCAACGAATATGCAGCGCTGATCGGCGGCGCGGATTTCGAACCTCACGAAGAAAATCCGATGCTCGGTTTCCGTGGCGCCTCACGCTATTATGACGCGCGCTACAAGGACGGTTTCGCGCTCGAATGTCGGGCAATCAAGCGCGCGCGAGAGACGATCGGGCTCGATAACGTCATCGTCATGGTCCCATTCTGCCGAACGCCCGACGAAGCACGGCGCGTGATCGCCGAGCTTGCCCTGAACGGGCTGGTGCGCGGCGATGCCGGGCTGCAACTCTACATGATGTGCGAAATTCCATCGAACATCATCCGTGCCGAAGAATTCGCGACGCTGTTCGACGGTTTTTCGATCGGATCGAACGACCTCACACAGCTCCTGCTCGGTGTCGATCGGGATTCCGCGCAGCTTGCCTCCCTGTTCGACGAGAATGATGCAGCCGTCACGACCATGATTGCCGACGTGATCCGGCGCGCCCACGCCGCGGGCATCCAAATCGGCATTTGCGGCGAGGCGCCGAGCAACGATCCCGCGTTCGCCCGCTTCCTCGTGCAGCAGGAGATCGATTCAATCTCCCTGAACCCGGACAGCTTCGCTGGAACGCTCGAGCATGTCGCGAAAGCCGAGCAGGCGAGAAAGCGGAAACATTAGGATGCCCATTGCAACGCTCACCATGAATCCGGCGCTGGACATCACGACGGAGACGCCTGAACTCGTTTCTGGCCACAAGCTTCGTTGCGGCACGCCTATCCTGGATCCCGGCGGCGGCGGCATCAACGTCGCCCGTGCGATCCACACCCTGGGGGGATCGGCGACCGCCGTTTTTCCAGCGGGCGGGACGGTCGGGGAGCGACTGGTCCAATTGCTTGGGGACGCAGAAGTTTCCATCAGCCGGATCATGATCACGGGCACCACGCGCGAGAGCTTCACTGTCGATGAAACGAGCACCGGCCGCCAATACCGCTTCGTCCTGCCTGGTCCAACGCTCACCGAAAACGACTATGTCGCCTGCCTCAACCGCGTTGCCGACATCACCCCGCGGCCGCGTTGGCTCGTGACGAGCGGCAGCCTCCCTCCCGGGGTACCGGACCATTTCTACGCGCTGCTTGGCAGGCTGTGTCGTGCCTGCGGGATCGCACTGATCCTCGACAGTTCGGGAGCCGCATTCTCCAAGTGCGATGTGCTCGATGCGTATCTGATCAAACCCAGCCTAAAGGAACTGGAAGCAGCGGTCGGACGCAGCCTGCCTGACGAGGTCGCGCAAATCGATGCCGCGAGAACATTGCAGTCGCGCGGCTTCGCACGCTCCGTACTTGTTTCTCTCGGCGGAAACGGCGCGCTGCTCGTCACCTCCAAGTCCGCATATCGCTTCGAAACGCCCAGCGTAGAGATTCGCAGCACCGTCGGCGCAGGGGATTCGATGCTGGCGGGCGTGACGCTCAAGCTGTCCCGCGGAGACACGCTTGTCGAGGCCGTGCGCTTCGGCGTTGCGGCAGGGGCAGCTGCGCTCACGGCTCGGGGCACGGCTCTTGCGCGACGCGCGGAGGTCGAACGTCTCGTTGAACGGGTTCCGGCTCCAGTCAGGCTGGACAATCTTCGCGATCCCACCGGAATGTGACTTCGAATCAGACTATGGATCGGATTGCCTGGATCATCCGCTATTGTCCCTCGACTTTTCTGCGCAGAAGCCTCCAAGCATCAAAGATCGCAAGCGGCCGCCTTCACGAAACGACAGATGCGTCGGTCTCGCAGGACGCGACCTCGAAGCAAAGCGGCTCACCATCCGATGTGCTGACCGTCAGATAATCGCCAGGCTGAAGCCGGTGGGTCTCAAGGTGGAAGACCGCTTCATCCTCATCCTCGCCCGGCTCATAAGTGAAGATCCATTGATCGTCCCGATGACCGACATGGCCGGCACGGTCGGGTTCGTCAGGCAATGAGCGCAACACCGTCGCGCGCGCCGGCTCGGCGCGCAATGCGAGTGGATCGACGAAGCCGTTCTCGTCGAGCGGCAGGCGAAGGAGATAGCATCGCGCGTGCGAGCCCGAAGGCTCCGACTTGGTGCGAGCCAGATCCAGGCGGATCATGTGCCAGGTCATCGATGGTTCCTTTCAGTGCGACAGCAGAACGGGAATTCGCGCATCGTCGACGAGATCGCGCGTGACACCGCCAAGCACGACCTCGCGTACCCGCGAATGCGCGAAGCCCCCGACAGCCAGAAGATCTGCCCCGACCTGAAGCGCATAGTCCTGCAGCGCCTCTGAATCGCGCAATGCCGAACCGGTGACCCGGTTGATGTCCACCATCAGGCCGTGCCGCATCAAATGCCGCTTCACTTCGGCCAGTGCACGCTCATCCCCGGCGGCGTCCTGGCAGACCGTCACGATATCCACGCGTGCGCCCGGCTCGATCATGCCGACAAGGTCATGCACGGCCCGATTTACCTCCGCACCCGCCTTCCAACCGATGACGGCGCGCCTAATCCGCGTGAGCCGGCTTTCGGGCGGAAGGATGAGGATCGGGGTACCGGCGGAAAGGATCATCGTTTCCAGGACCCGTCGGCGCAGCCAAGCCAGCGTCCAGGTCGAAGCTGGCCCGACCATGATGAGATCGGCCAGTTGGCGGCTGCGCCGAACATCGCCGGCAAGCCAGGCGACGTCGTCATGAAGGCCGAACACGGAAACCGGGCAGGCGGCTTGGGTCGTGAACATCTTCACCGCCTCGACATTCAGGCGCGAATTCTGCTCAAGCGCGGGTTCTGGAAGATAGAGCGCACCGAACGGCGCCAGTGCGGGCATTGCCACCGGTCCCGGGGTCAGCACCGCGATCTCAAGATGCGCGCGCCATGACTCCGCCAGCGCGACAGCCGCCCTCACGATCGGCTCACCCTCGACGGGCGCCTCGATGACGGCCAGGATATCCTTGATCATCGGATCGTCTCCTTTGCCCGCATAAGGGCGACGAACGGGACTTGGCGCATCTAGGAGATTCCCTTAGACGCCGCGTCCCGGGTGGCAGGCCGTGCCGGACAGGCGGCACATCACGCAGCGGGACATCAATATCTTCGGCTCAGCCGCGTCACGCTCGCCGCCGCGCCTGCCTGAACGGACGCATCATCGCATTCCTGCTCGAGTTCGGCGCGGATCCGCTCGATCTCCTGGTCGGTACGATGCTCGATACCGACAAATTCATTGCGCGCGTCGGTCATGGCCCGGATGATCTCATCGAGCTTGGCCTGCATCGCCGCGGCGTCACGATTTTGCGAATTCTGGATCAGGAACACCATCAGGAAGGTGATGATGGTCGTCGCGGTGTTCACCACGAGCTGCCAGCTATCCGAATATTGAAAGATCGGTCCGGTCAGTATCCAGCCGAAAACCAAGCTTATGGCTGCGATAAAGGCCAAGGGCTGGCCAGCGAGGCCGG
Source organism: Sphingomonas sp. FG14 (assembly GCF_057809675.1). NCBI lineage: Bacteria > Pseudomonadati > Pseudomonadota > Alphaproteobacteria > Sphingomonadales > Sphingomonadaceae > Sphingomonas > Sphingomonas sp. FG14. The sequence continues at coordinate 173,114 of NZ_JBMDKK010000006.1, forward strand.
CGACGCGTCCTGCGATCCGCGTGAAGATCCTGTCCAAGCCCGGCACTCCCCTCAACAGTCTGGCGAGCGCGAGGCGAAGTGCCGACTCCTGACCGAAACCGTGAAGCCGCGCCGCCAGACGACGAACTAGATCGCACATCGACCCTGTCATATCGGTAGATTCCCGGAGGCTCGGAACGTGCGGGTTCCGGACCTGTCGCCGCACTACGGGATTTCCCCGAGCGACCCGGCCTTCGCGCGGCCTAACCTGCCGCTTTCAATCCAGATGAGTCGTTACGATGGATCGCTTCATCCTGACCCGGAATGTCGCTCATTTTCGTGAGCTCCTGGCGGTTGAGACAGATCCGGAAAGGCGCTCGACGATCGAAACACTGCTCACGGAGGCAACCCGGCAGCTTACTAAGCTCGACACGAGCGATCGGCCGGCCGGCCAGCCGGCCGGCACATGACCCGCAACTCGAACCGATCCGGTCAGGGTTGAAGAAGCGCGATAACGAACACCCAGAAGTCTCGGGCGAGGATGATCGCCACGCCGGCAAGGAAAGCGGCAAGCCACAGCGCCATCACCATGATCGCGACCGGACCGGCTTCGCGCGACACCCGTTCATCGACATGCCGCCCGGTCACGGCCATCTCGCCTGGGCGGGAGCGCCTGCGGACTGCCGCGCAAGCGACAGAAGCGCAACCACTTCCGTATCGCTGGTCTGGGTGAAGTCGGCGTAATGCGCGCCGACGGCATGAAATGGCGTGGGCGTCGCCAGACATACAACCTCGTCGCATTCGCGACGAAGAACGACAAGACTCTCGGCGGATGCGACCGGTACCGCGAGAACCAGGCGGCCCGGGTCATTCCGGCGGACGCTCAGCAATGCCGCCCTGATCGTCCCTCCCGTCGCGATTCCATCATCGACCACTATGACCGTCCTGCCGTTTACCGGCGTCGGTGCCCGATCCCCGAGATAGGCGTGTCGCCGACGCTCGATCTCGGCGATCTGTCGAGCCGCTTCTGCACGCACATAATCGGAGCCTGGAGCGATTATCCGCACCGCTTCATCATTCAGGATGATCTGCGGTTCGGGCCCATCGACCACCGCCCCTATCCCGAACTCCTCATGGCCCGGAGCGCCGAGCTTGCGAACGACGAGCACATCGAGTTCGGCGTGGAGCGCGCGTGCGACCTCATATCCGACGGGCACGCCGCCACGCGGCAATGCCAGGATCAACGGCCTCTCGCTCTTGAAGCGGGCGAGCACGGCACCGAGCCGACGGCCAGCCTCCGCGCGATTTCTGAAGATCGGTTCATCCAACATCAGACCCTCCATCTCCCAGATGCCTTTGAAACCAGTGACGGGCATGAACGATCACCGCATCGAGCGCGCCAGCTTCCTCGAACAGGTGCCCCGCACCACGCACGACGATCATCTCGTGGACACAGCGCATGTGATCCATCGCCGCGCGATTGAGCCGCATCACCAGCGTGTCGAGGCTTCCGACGATGAGCTGGGTCGGCGCGCGAACACGTGCAAGCGCGGCTGCCCCCGCAAGATCCGGTCGCCCTCCGCGTGACACGATTGCGGCAATTCTGGCCGGTTGGTCAGCCGCCGCACGCAAAGCCGCTCCTCCGCCGGTGCTCGCGCCGAAATATCCGATCGGCAAATCGGCAAGCTCGCTGTGTGTCCCGAGCCAGTCGGTGGCGCGCAGCAATCTTTCCGCGAGCAGATCGATATCGAAGACAGTTGCGCGGTCCCCTTCTTCAAAGGGGGTCAGCAGATCGACGAGCAGCGTGGCGAGACCCGCATCGCGAAGACCGGAGGCGACATATTGATTGCGGGGGCTCAACCGGCCGCTGCCGCTGCCGTGCGCGAAGATCACGACGCCAAGCGGAGCCGGCGGCACACCCAGGAAGCCCTTCAAACCTTCAGGATGAATCAGGACCGGTCGCTGTTGGGCTGTTGCCGCCGTCATCGTTCACCTCCACCCGACCTGCCGACAGGCCGGCGAGCAGGAGGATCGACGTTCCCGACATCCCGCGCACTTGGTAAGACTACTGAGAGCGCCGGCCTGCACCCCTCCTCGGTAAATGGCGCAACTGTCGATATGAGCGATCGGAAACGGCAGACCATTGGCCGTTCCATATAAGGATGTTCCAGCCCGCGATCCCATGCCGCAGTCGCCCGCACCGAGCCGCAGATTTGTGCGTCGCATCGGGCAGACATCGGTGCCCGTATCGGCCTTCACCGCTGCTCGGTCGAGCGGTACCCTCGCCTTTCGACGCCGGCGCGGCGCAGCTTTCGGGACATGGCCTGTTTTTCGAGCGCGGCGCAAAGCTTCGCCTCGAAATGACCGCCGAATCCCTTGATCTCGCGCAGTCGACCGGCCTCGACGCATGCGCGCAAGTCTTCGAGCGAACGCACGTCAAACCGCTCCTGCAGCAGCTTCAGCCGCTTGGTTCCTATGCCTGGCAGCAAAGCGATATCGGCGAGGTCGCCAGGCAAGTCGCGCTTGAGTTCCTCGAGCAGGGAGAAACGCCCGGTCGACGCGATTTCTTCGATCTTACCTGTGAGATCCTTGCCGATACCCTGGAGGACAAAGGGTTCATTGCCGGACGCGACCATGTCAGAAACATCTCTCGCTTGTTCACGGATTGCCCGCGCCGCGCGGCGATACCCACGTACGCGAAACGGATTCTCGCCTCGAATCTCGAGCAATTCTCCCGTCTGGTCGAGCAGCTGCGCGATTTCTGCATTTGAGATTGCCATTGCCCGGCCTCCCTGCAGGACTCATGAACAGCGCCGCAAAGCAGAGCAGACGCCTTGCAGATCGAACATTCGTAATATTCCGAAGCCTTCACCTTACAGTTCGAGTATCGCGATTGCCGCCCCGCAAGGGAGCGCAGTCGTTACCAGCCATCCGCCTCACCAGCTCACCCTCCCGACGGCCAGACACCGCATCTCAGGGTTTTCCCGAATTGGAAGATCCCCACGGCCTGTCCAGGATTGCAACCATCCTGAAGCAGACAAGGGGTCAGGTGATATGCTCGTGCCTCATGGAGCTTATATTCTCGCCATTGATGGCGGGCACACGCGCCTGTTGCGAAATCGCGGGCGTGAATGCGCGATCGATCTCGACACCATCGATGAACGCCGGCTGTTCAATCCGCGCACGCACATTCTCAGCGAGACTCAGCCCGGACGTGCCTTTCAGGCCATCGGTCGCGAACGCAGTGCCTATGAAAGCACCGATACCCATCGTCGTCGCGGCGACGCCTTTTGTGAAGCGGCTCTCGAAGACGCGATCACCGCCGCCGCGGACGCGCCGGCATTGATCCTGATTGCGCCACCACGGGTCATGGGCGTGCTCCGCAAGCATGTCATGCGCCGCCGACCGCATCCTCTGGTCCATGAAATCGTCAAGGACCTGACGTCGCTCGCTCCCCAAGCGCTGGCCGAGCATATCAGGGACTTGCGATGAGCGACCAGGTTTTTTGTCCCTTGCGCGACCACGGCGAAGCGCGGCCCGGAAATGCAATACCATCTCCCTGGCAGGAATGAGAGAGGATCGGTGCGATGAGCGATGTGCAATCGCGGAATCATGAGGCCTCCAAGACGGTGACTGAAGCGCTGCGGGCGGCTGCCGAACTTTTGCCGCCCCCCGCCGATTTCGAGACATTTGGCGCGATGTTCGATCGTTTCGCCGACGCTCGGGTCGTCCTGCTCGGCGAAGCGACGCATGGCACCTCCGAATTCTACAGGGCCAGGGCGGCGATCACGCGCCGGCTGATCGAGCGTCACGGCTTCACCATCGTCGCTGTGGAAGCGGATTGGCCCGATGCAGCCCGGATCGACGACTATGTCCGCCACAATGCACCACGTCCACGTCGCGGCAATGCGTTCGCCCGATTTCCGACCTGGATGTGGCGAAACATCGAAGTTCTCGAATTCATCGACTGGTTGCATGGCCACAATGCCAGACTGCCCCCGGCCGAGCGCGCCTCCTTCCATGGCCTCGACGTCTACAGTTTGAACGAGTCGATCCATGCCGTGCTCACCTATCTGGACCAGATCGATCCTGACGCTGCGGCGCGCGCGAGGCATCGCTATGGGTGCCTCCTGCCTTGGCAAGACGATCCGGCGCAATATGGACGAGCAGTCCTTCACGGCTCGCATCATGGATGCGAGCCGGCGGTCGTGGCGCAGCTCCGTGAGCTGCTGCTCAAGCGCCTGGTCTATATTCGAGAAGATGGCGAATCGTGGTTCGACGCAGCGCAAAATGCGCGCATCGTGCGCACTGCCGAGCATTATTACCGAGCCATCTACGAGGGCTCGGCAGCAAGCTGGAATCTGCGCGATCGCCACATGTTCGAAACGCTCCAGACATTGCTTGCGCACCGGGGAGAGAGCGCCAGGGCGGTCGTCTGGGCTCATAATTCGCACATCGGCAATGCCGCCGCCACGGCAATGGGATGGCGGGGAGAGTTCAACGTCGGCGAACTATGCCGCATGGCATATGGCGACGAAGCGGTGCTGATCGGATTCGGAACCGACCGCGGGCGCGTCGCGGCGGCAAGCGCCTGGGACGGCGACATGGAGATCAAGACCATCCGTCCCGCACGATCGGACAGCTGGGAGCACGCCTTCCGCAGAGCGGGGATCGCCCGCTCGCTGGTCGAATGGCGCTCCACCGATCGTCGCTCACTTGTGCCACTGCTGCGCGAACCGCTCCTCGAACGCGCGATCGGTGTTGTCTATCGGCCCGAGACCGAACTCCTCAGCCATTATTTCCAGGCAGTGCTCGCGGAACAGTTCGACGCCCTCATATGGTTCGAGGAAACCACGCCCGTTTCACCGCTCGGTCCCGAGCATCCACGCGGCGCGCCGGAACTCTACCCCTTCGGGCTTTGAACCTTGCCGGCATCGGCGGTCGCGCTCGCGCTCAAGATCGAGTGCCTGAACGGCGATCGGATCGAAACGCTCCCGCTCGACGCATGCGCGCTCAGCAGGTGACGAGATCGGTGTGTCCGAAGCCTTTCGCATAGTCGAGCACAGAGATCACAACCGGCACGATTTCGAAGATAGAGACATCCCCAGCTTGCGGCATCGCGACCGGCAGACTGGTTTGTTCCGGGTATTTCGCCGGGAGCATCTGCAGGATCCGTGATGCCTTGTCTCGGTCAGTCACGGCTTTGGCCCGCGCGCCCATCGACAGTCCCGTGATCCCGGCCAAGTCCGATGTATCATGATCGATGGTGAGGGACACGCGATCGTCGAGCGCGATATTGGCAGCCTTTTGACTCTCGAGTCCGCAAAGGAAATAGAGTTTCATCCCGTCGTTCACATATCCGACCGTCGTTGCTTGCGGCCAACCATCGGGACGCAGCGTCGCAATCGTCATGATCCGGTGCTCGTCCAGCAGCCCCAGGATTTTCTCTCGCATGGCGTCATCCATCTTCGACCTCCTTCATCCGGCGTTCTCGCCGGCGAAGTTTTCGCGTCGCACATATCCGGGCCGGGCACGCTAAGTAGAGATACCAAGGTGGCGAAAGCGTCGTACGCAGTGGCGTCGTCGCGTGATCGCAGTACAAGCGCGGGCTAATCGTCAGCGCCGTGCCAACAGATCCTGCACCCATCGGACCAGGCCGGAACTGTCCATGACGCCCGACCGTCGGGCCAATTCCCGCCCCTTTTCGAAAAGGATCAGTGTCGGAATGGATTGGACACGATGTCGCCCTGCCAATGCCTGCTCGGCCTCGGTGTCGACCTTGGCCAACCGGACCATCGGCTCAAGCCGGGCGGCTGCTGTCTCGAAATGCGGCGCCATCGTCCTGCACGGCCCGCACCAACTCGCCCAGAAGTCGACAAGCACGGGCAAGGTGCCGATACGCATGAGACGATCGAACCCGCTGGCATCGAGCGCGGTCGGCTTGCCGAGAAACAGCGCTTCGCCGCATTTGCCGCATTGCGGCTGCTCCCGGATCCGCGCATCCGGCACCCGATTGGCCGTCGCGCAGTGCGGGCAGATCACGATCTGAGCATCCTGCATGACTTCAGCGTTCCCATGTTCGGGTTACCGCGCGATAACACGGCCCCTTGCCAAGAACGAAGATGCGGCCAAATGGAGCCGCGCCGCCTGGCGCTTCTGCGGCGCGAGCGTGGTCCGTCAACCGCCTCGCTCCTCGGCAAGCAAGCGGCATAGCCTTCGGGTACGATCCGCGACATCGCGCAGACAAAGATCGGCCTGGTCGCGCGGATATCCGTCCACGACGCCGCCAAAATGAAGATAATCGGCGCGTTGCGCGCCGAACGCCTTGAAGAGGTAGCGTGTCATCACCGTCTTGAGCGCCTCCATCTGGCCTTGGTCTCCCAGCCATTCCTGCGACGCGCCCGACGTCGTGACGACGAGGAGGTGCTTCGCCCGCAGGACGCCCTGTGCCTCGCCCGCCTGTACCTGCGCGGCGGTAACCCCCGAACCGAGAACCCGATCGACATAGCCTACCAACATGGCAGGCGGCATTGCGAACCAGATCGGATGAATGACCGTGTACATGTCGGCACCATCGATTATCGCCAGCTCCTCGCGCACATCCGCCGATACCGAGAAATCGCGACGGTCGGGCCGCTCGCAATTCTTCAGCACCGGATCGAAGCCCAGGCCATAGAGATCGCGCAGGACCACCGCCTGGCCGCAAGCCTGCACCGTCTCGATATAGGTCCGCGCGATCGCCGCATTGAAGCTTCCGGGATCCGGATGGGCAAGAATGGCGACATGCCGAACTTTGTCTGTCATGCTCGAGTCCTTTCGATCATACCGATGTTCGCATCTACCGCGTGCACCGGCCGTCGGGTGCCGGCGCGTTGGCGCCCTTGTCTCTCCGATAGACATCCGGAAAATACCGAATCCCTACCGTTTCATCGGGCTCGGCGGTAAAATAGGCGACGTAGACGGGGATCGCCCGTGGCAATGCGATCGTCCGGGTTGCCTCGCCGGAGACCAGATCGTCCAGCCTTTCGCGCCGCCAGGGCGGACCAAGCAAAGCGGATGCGAGCCCGATCGCGTCGCCGACGCGCACGCAGCCATGGCTGAACGTGCGGACCTCTTCCCGGAACAGCGCCTGGGCGGGGCTGTCGTGAAGATAGACGTTGTAGCCGTTTGGCATGACGAGCTTCATTCTTCCCAGGGCGTTCGCCGGACCGGGGCGCTGCCGGTAACGCCCCGCCTCGCGCACATAACCCCGGCGGGCGGCCTCGGCCGGATTGCGGGCGACGAGGGCGGCAATGCCCTCTCCAGCGATTGATGGCGGAATATCCCACCAGGGATTGATGATGACACCCGTGACGGTTGCCGAGAATACCGGCGTCGGAGACCTCGCCTTTCCCACCACGATCTCCCATCGCCCGAGCATCTGTCCCTCTTCCCACAGCGTCGCTTCGAACGCTGCGGCATTCACCAGCAGGTAGCGCGGCCCGAGATTTCTCGGCATCCAGCGCCATCTGTCCAGGTTTGCGGCGAGTATGGCACGCCGCTGTGCATCCTGCTCCTGCGCAAGGGCGGCGCGCAGGGCGGCATAGAATGGATGCGAGGGACGGATTTTTTCGAACAGGGAATCGAGCCTGTCGGCGCGCAAGGCTGCGGCCAGGGCGGCCGGTATCTCGGCCCGCGCAAAGCCGTTCTCGATATGCCAGTTCGATCGTAGCGCCTCATTGCAACAGCCGCCAATATGGTCGAGCAGAAGCCCCTCGGCAGCCCGCGTTGCCAGCATATCCAGTTCAGCCGGATCGCCGGAACTCCTCGATCGTTCAATATCGGCGATATCGGCCGCGCGCGTCGCCAGGCCATCGCTGGGCGAAGTCCTTAGCCAGGCGAGGAGTTGCCCGACCTGCGCGTTGCTCCACTGCGGAGGCTCGGCAGAACCGATCAGGAGCCCGGCAAGGAGCGCAAGGACGAACTGCTTCATGGTCCCCGATTTCGCTCAATCCGGCAGCCGGGCCTATCCGGGTTTGTACGGACGCTTCCGCAGATCGCCGCAATATCCGGATCGGGACACCGACTTGCAGATGGAGGATCGCCGTGCGAGGCTCGATACATCGCTTCAGGAGTGCGGAATGGTCCACAGAAGCGCCGGTGTTCTACTGTATCGCTGGGCCCGGAATCGCGAGCTTCAGGTGCTCCTCGTTCATCCCGGAGGTCCGCTCTGGAGCAAGCGCGACACCGGCGCCTGGCAGATTCCCAAAGGCCTGATCGAACCCGGGGAGGATATCGAGGATGCAGCGCGCCGGGAAGCGCAGGAGGAGCTCGGCGCCGAACTCGCCGGATCCTTCCTGTCCCTGGGCGAGATCCGCCAGTCCGGCGGCAAGATCGTGCATGCCTTTGCGCTCAACCAGGCGTTGAATCCGGCCGACCTGCAGAGCAACATGTTCGAAATGGAATGGCCGCGGGGCAGTGGGCGGAGGCAATCTTTCCCTGAAATCGACGCTGCGCGCTGGATGACCCTGGAAGAGGCGGACGCGGCCATCCTGCCAAGCCAGCGCCCCTTGCTGCACAAGCTTCGGACGCTCGTCGACGCGGTATCCTGATCACAGACTTCCCTACGGCGCATGCTTCAGGCACGCCATGCGAAATCCCGGGATCCGCGTTCCGAACCGGCCTTGCGACCGGATAGTCAATGAGCATCTTTTGGGAAGGTCGGGGCAAGTTTGCGGATTGCGCGCGATCGATAGATCTCGACGGTCCGATGACTGATTCCGAGTTCAAGGCCGATGGCTTTGTTCGTCAAGCCGCGGGAAATGCCGTCAAGGATCTCGCGCTCGCGTTGCGACAGGCGATCCAGGAGCGATCCATCGGCACCGCGCCCGCCCGACCGACGTCTCATGCCCATCACGGGCGAATCCCCGTGTGCATGCCCATCAGCGCACGAATGGTGTTGATCAAGGCATTTTCACGAATGGGTTTTTCCAGGAACGCGCCAAAGCCAGCTTCCTCAGCCGCCCTTCGGAGCTCGGGGGTGGCGTAGCCTGTCACAAGAATGGCCGGCCCGCGCCATCCCCTCGCGCGAAGTGACCGCAGAAGCATGATTCCGTCGGATGCATCGAGACGATAGTCCGCAACCAGGCAGGCAGCCTGATCGAGGGTGTCGTCGAGCAATATCGAGTCCGGTGCCGGATAAGCGGAGACGTCGAACCCCCGCCCCTGCAACAACAACTGCAGGGAACGTCGCACGCCCGGGTCATCCTCGACTAGAAACACACGTCGCCTGGACGCCGTGACTTGCCCTGCATTGCCGTTCACACCGCAGCCTCCTCTTCGCCGCATCGATGACAAACCGGCTCGGGCAGGTCGTTACGTATTGATCCCATGACAAACAGAGATGCCCGCGACGCCGCGGCAAAGCCGCCTGCGGGATGCGCTTTTCCCCCGCATTCGGGAATCTACGGATGGCTTGGACATCCCGGAATTTCGCATTCTCGGGGCGAAGCACGAATGCCAAACCGGCCAAATGCGAGGCTCCCATGTCCATTCGCAATCTTTCGCCCCTTCTCCATGCGGAGAGCATTGCCGTAATCGGTGGATCTGATCGTCCGCACAGCCTCGGCAGGATCTTGCTCGACAACCTGCTCGGCAATGCCTTTGAAGGACAGATCCACGCCGTGAACCCGCATCGGGTCGAGCGCGCCGGAGTCCGTTGGTCGGCCTCGATCGGAGACCTGCCACAGGCGCCCTCGCTCGCTGTGATCGTGACCCCGGCCGATGCGGTGCCGGGCATCATCGCCGAACTGGGTGATCTGGGCACACGGTGCGCCGTTGTCCTGTCCGCGGGTATCGGCAAGTCGAGCGGGCTTGAACAGGCCATGCTCGATGCAGCGAAACGCCATATGCTTCGCATCGTAGGCCCGAATTGCCTTGGCATCATCGCACCGCATGCCCATCTCGACGCCACGTTCGCGCGCACGCCTGCGCTTCCCGGCAACCTCGCCCTCATCTCGCAAAGCGGCGCGCTCGTGACGGCGGTGCTCGACTGGGCTTATGCGCGCGGAATAGGCTTTTCGGCGATTGCGTCGGCTGGCGACATGGCGGACGTCGATCTTGGCGATCTTATCGACCTCTATGCGACCGATCCGGCGACCAAGGCGATCCTGCTCTATATCGAGGGTGTCACCAACCCTGCCAAATTCATGTCGGCTGCAAGCGCGGCCGCACGCACGAAACCGGTCATCGCGATCAAGGCCGGCAAGAGCGCCGCGGCGGCGCAGGCGACGCTTTCGCACACAGGCGCACTTGCCGGCAGCTACGACGTCTATCAGGCTGCTTTCGAGCGGGCGGGGATCGTGCTGGTCGATACGCTGACGGAGCTTTTCGACGCAGCCCAGATCCTTTGCACGGTTCGGGAACCGCGCGGCAATCGGCTCGGAATCGTCACCAATGGCGGTGGCGCCGGAATCCTGGCCGTCGATGCCCTGTCGACAAGCGAGGCAATATTGGCATCGCTGGGCCCGGCAACGATCGCACGCCTCGACGCCGTGTTGCCACCCACCTGGTCGCGTGCCAATCCTGTGGACGTGATCGGCGATGCGGGTCCCGATCGGTATCGCGCCGCGGTCGCAGCGATGCTCCGCGATCCGGGTGTCGACGCACTTCTCGTCATGAACTGTCCGACGGGGCGCAACGAAGCCGTGGACATCGCTTCGGCGATCGGCGACGAGATCGCCAAGGCACGCGCAGCGCATATCGACAAGCCGATCATCGCCTGCTGGCTCGGCGATGCGAACGCAGCCGCCGTCCGCGCGGACATGTCGAAGATCTCCATTCCGGTCTATACCACACCCGACGACGCCGTCCGGGGACTGGGCTATCTCCTTGCCAGCCGGCATGCCCGACAGATGCTCACCGATGCGCCCGCCGACATTCGCGAGCACCGCCATGACAAGGCCGCCGCGCGCAGGATCATCGACAATGCCCGCGCGGAGAAACGACCGCTCCTCTCGCCGATGGAAGCGCTTGACTTGCTTCGCGCCTATGATGTGCCGGTCGTGCCTTCCAGATTTTCGGCCTCGGTCGAAACGGTCGATGAAGCGAGCGTCTGGCTGAAAGCGCCATTCGCGGTGAAGATCGTCTCCCCCGACATCAACCATAAATCCGATGTCGGCGGCGTGGCGCTCGATCTTCACGATCGCAAGGCGGTGGCGGCGGCCGCCTGCGCCATGGAGAGCCGCATCCGCAGCGAGCATCCGGAGGCCAGGATACAGGGCTATCTCGTCGAGGAAGTGATCGACAGGCCACAGGCTCGCGAAATCATCGTCGGTATCGCCAGCGACCCGACCTTCGGGCCGCTGTTGCTTGCCGGAGCCGGCGGAACGGCGGTCGAGGTGATGGACGACAAGGCCATCGCCTTGCCCCCGCTCGACCATGAGGGGTCTCTGACGCTGATCGGCGGCACCCGTATCGCCAGGCTGCTCAAGGGCTATCGCAACATTCCGTCCGCCGATATCGACGCGATCGCCAGCGTGCTGGACGCATTGTCCGCCATGACCATCGATCTTCCCGAGATTCTGGAACTGGACATCAATCCACTCCTGGCCGATGCCGATGGTGTCATCGCGCTCGATGCGCGTGTCCGGATCAGCACCGAACCATTGCCGCGATCGCGCCTGGTCATTCGGCCGGCTCCGATGGAATGGGCGTCGGAGCTCGTGACGCAGAGCGAGTTCAACTTCTTCGTCCGCCCGGTGCGGGCGGACGACGAGCCGTTGCTGGCCGCCTTCTTCGAGCGCGTATCCCGCGAAGATCTCCGCTTCCGTTTCCTGTCCGGCGTCAGTCATGTCGGACATGACGTCCTGTCGAGAATGACGCATGTCGACTACCGCCGGACCATAAGCTTCCTGGCATTCGACGAAACGCGTCGCGAGATCCTGGCGACTGCGATGCTCGCCACCGATCCCGATCGCACGCATGCCGAGATTGCTCTCGCGACGAGGTCCGACATGAAGCGCAAGGGCCTCAGCTGGACTCTTCTCGAATATGTTCTGCGCTACGCGAAGAGCGAACGGATCGAGACGGTCGAAGCCATTGAAAGCGCGGATCACGACGCCGCGCTCCGCATGGAGCGCGAGATGGGTTTCAGCATCGAATCGGATCCGGCCGATCCGACAATCCGGATCGTGAGACGCTCGTTCAAACCGGAAAGGATCGGCTCATGATCATTCCGCCGTGCCGGCTGGCGGTCATCGACGGTCATCCCGACCCGGATCCAGGCCGCTTCGTCCATGCGCTTGCCAGAAGCTACGCCGACGGCGCGATCTCGGCGGGACATCAATTGCGGACGATCACGGTCGCGGAACTGGATTTCCCGATCCTGCGCGATCGCCGAAGCTGGGATGAGGAACCACCTCCCCCCGCGATCGCGCACGCACAGGAAACGATCAGCTGGGCCGACCACCTCTTCATCGTCTACCCACTCTGGCTCGGCGACATGCCGGCCATGCTCAAGGCATTTTTCGAGCAGGTGATGCGGCCCGGTTTTGCCTTCGATCCGGCTCAAGGCAGGTTTCCCAGGAAAAAACTGAAGGGGCGAACCGCCTGTGTGGCGGTGACGATGGGCATGCCGGCGCTCTTCTATCGCGCCTATTACGGGGCGCACAGCGTTCGCAGTCTCGAACGCAACATCCTGCGGTTCGTCGGTATCCGTCCGACCGACCGCATGCTGATCGGAAATGTCGAAACCGACGCGGAGTCCCGCAATTGCTGGCTTCAGGAAGCTCATGATCTCGGCGCTGCCGGTGGATGATCATGACAAAATGCTGAGCATCAAGCCGGTCGGCATCGACACCTATCCAGAGAATACTGCGTTCCTGCCCAGGAATGAGAGCGGCTATTCTCCCGCACAATTCCAGGCCCTGCGCAAGATCCGCATAGCCGGCAACGGCAGCGAAATCCTGGCCTCGCTGGCGCTGGTCGACGAGGGGGTGCTGCTCAAGCCCGGTGAGATCGGCCTCGGTAGCCAGGCCTTTCGCCGGCTCGGCCTCGCTGCCGGTACCGCCGTCACGATCGAACAGGCAAAGCCGCCGGCAAGCCTCGAGTTCGTCCGCCGAAAGATCGACGGGGACACACTGGCGGATATCGAGATCGAAGCCATCATTCGGGATATCGCCGCGCATCATTATTCGCCGATGGAGATCGGCGCCTATCTTGTCGCATGCGCGAACTTCATGAGCACGGCGGAAACACTGGCGATGACTCGTGCCATGGCGTCGGTCGGCGACAGGCTGAAGTGGAACGCGCCTCTCATCGTCGACAAGCATTGCATCGGAGGCATTCCGGGCAACCGAACCTCGATGATCATCGTGCCGATCGCAGCGGCGCACGGCCTGATCATGCCGAAGACGTCGTCGCGCGCCATCACATCTCCATCCGGTACAGCCGACACGATGGAGGTCCTGGCGAATGTCGAGCTGGGCGAAACGGCATTGCGCGCGATCGTTTCCAGCCACAAGGCAGTGCTGGCCTGGGGTGGCAAGGTGAACCTCTCGCCGGCCGACGACATTCTGATCTCGGTCGAGCGGCCATTGCGGATCGACACCTTCGAACAGATGGTGGCCTCGATCCTCTCGAAGAAGCTGGCAGCCGGATCGACTCATCTCGTCCTCGACATTCCGGTCGGTCCGAGCGCCAAGGTGCGCACGCAGAGCGAGGCCATCCGGCTGCGCAAACTCTTCGAGCATGTCGCGGACAAGCTCGGCATCGTCACCGACATTGTCTTCACCGATGGCTCGCAGCCCGTGGGCAACGGGATCGGGCCGGTTCTCGAGGCACGAGACGTCATGGCAGTGCTTCGAAACGACGAGGATGCCCCCGCGGATCTGCGCGAACGCGCACTGTTGCTGGCGGGTCATGTCCTCAACTTCGATCCGGCATTGAAAGGCGGACGAGGATATGCGCGAGCCGCCGAATTGCTCGCATCCGGTGCCGCCCTTGAAGCGATGGAGCGCCTCATTCAGGCACAAGGGGCACAGACCGCACGTTTCGAGCTTGGGCGGCATTGCTGTGAGATCTGTGCGTCCGAGACCGGTCGTGTCGCCGCGATCGATTGCCATCGGATCGCACGCATCGCACGCCTGGCCGGCGCTCCGATGGACAAGGGCGCAGGCATCGACCTGCTGCGCAAGCTGGACGCCGGTGTTCGAAAAGGAGAACCGCTCTACAGGATCTACGCCCAGTCCCAGACCGGGCTGGACTTTGCACGCGAGCTCGCGCTCGAAGATGCGGGCTACAGGTTCTCCCGATGAAGGCGATCGTCCTGGGCTTTGCGGATGGCGGCGGCGCCGCGCTTCGGCTGGCTTCGATGCTCTCGGCTCCGTTCGGGCGTGTCGACATCCATCGCTTTCCCGACCAGGAAAGTCTCGTCCGCGTTCCGCAATGCGCGGAGACGACGATCTTCTACCGCTCGCTCAATGAGCCGGACGCAAAGCTGATCGAATTGATCCTGGCGGCATCGGCTGCACGGGACAGCGGCGCGCTCCGTGTCATACTGGTTGCACCCTATCTGGCCTATATGCGCCAGGACAAGGCTTTCAAAGCAGGTGAAGCGGTAAGCCAGCGCGTCATCTGCAAGCTGCTGGCCGCGCATTTCGACGCGGTGGTGACGGTCGATCCGCATCTCCATCGCATCGCGAAACTCGCCGAGGTCATGCCGGATATCGTCACCATCACGCTTTCGGCTGCGCCATTGCTCGCCGGGCTTGTCGATATCGGAAAGCGGCCGCTGATCATGGCCCCCGATGGCGAGGCGAACCAGTGGATGATGCGCGTCGCCCAGCCGCTCGGCCTCGCACCGCTCACGGCTTCCAAGAAACGACTGGGCGACAGGGATGTGCAGCTCGACATCGACGGTCTGGACAGCGTGCGAGGGCGCGCGATCATATTGGTCGACGACGTGATCGCCAGCGGCGCGACCATGATGGCAGCGGCCGGCCAACTTATTTCCGCCGGCGCCACCCGCGTCGAAGCGCTGGTTACGCATTGCCTGGCCTCGCCGGAGGATCTTGCGCGCCTCGCAAGGCAGGGAATCACGCGGATTTCGAGCACCGACAGTGTCGAGGGCCCGACAGCGCGCGTCCAGCTTGCCGCGCTGATCGCGTCAGCACTCCGTCACGCGCGCCTGCTCGACTGATCCGGGAGAATCACGGCTCCGTCGCATTTTCGCCGGCGGCTCGCCCAATGCGATGGCAGAAAGCCGAATATCCTCTTGAGGTACCGCATCGTTTTTAAGGGACCCCGGCGCCAGCTTGTTCGCGCAATCTAATGCGTCTTGACCGCGGCGCTGCCGGCCGCACGCCGTCGCTTCCGGTCGCGCTGGAAGGCGCGGTAACCGTCGAGAACCGCCCGCATGTTTCTAAGTGCTTCGCGGCGCGCGCGTTCGTTTTCTATCTGCGTCAGATCGTGCTTCAGGTTCGTGATGAACCTGGCATAATCGTTCTGCCAATCCTCGCCCGTGATCTGTTCCAGCCCTGGCCTGGCGGTGTCGAGGCGGCGAGCGGGCTGGCCTGCGGGAAGCGCGTATTTCTCACCGATCTGCGGAAGCAGGATATTCGCGGCCGGGTCATCGGCCTGTGCCAGATCGCGCAGCCCGCGTGTCGCGTCGATCTCTCCATGGCTCAGAAAGAGACTGCCGACGATCGGCCGGCGGGCCTTGATCCAATCATGAAGCTCATCGCGATCGGCATGCGCCGAGTAGCTGTCGATACGACGAATGCACGCCCGCACATTCACATCGTCGCCTGAGATGCGGACCCGCTTTGCACCATCGAGAATGACACGCCCCAGACTGCCCTTCGCCTGGAAACCGACGAAGAGGACGGTGGACTCGCGCCGGTGGAGATTGTGCTTCAGATGATGCCGGATACGGCCGGCTTCGCACATTCCGGAGGCTGCCAGGATGATGGCGCCCGAGATCTGGTTGAGGCGGATCGACTCGCTCGTATCCGCGACGTAGCGGATCGCTGGATGCCGGAATATCTGCCCGTCACCGACATCCTCGATCTCAGCCGCATGCGCCTCGAACACCCGGGTGGCGCGACCGGCGAGCGGTGAATCCACGAAGATCGGCACGTTGGGAATGCGGCCCGCATCGGCAAGTGTCGCGAGATCCAGAAGCAATTCCTGCGTGCGCTCGAGCGCGAAGACCGGGATGATCAGGTTTCCACCTTTGGACAATGCGGATTTCACCTCCTTCTCGAGCGATGCCCTGCGCTGTTCGATCGTCTGCCGGGCCCGGGCGCGATTGCCGTAGGTGGATTCGCAAACCACATGGTCGAGACCGGACGGCCCGGCAGGATCGGGTTCGAAAGCCTTGTTGCTCGGGCCGATATCGCCCGAAAAAAGCAGATGGGCGTCCCCTGCCCGAATCTCGACCGACGCCGCCCCGAGAATATGCCCCGCATTCCAGAGCCGCGCCTGGAATCCAGGGGCGGGCTCAAACCATTCTCCAAGTGCGACGGGGCGGGCGAGCCCCCAGGCGCGAAGCGCGTCCCGCTCCGTGTAAAGCGGCACGAACTCGGTCTCTCCTGCACGATCACGGCGAGAATTGCGGCGGGACGCCTCGCTTTCCTGGATCCGTCCGGCATCGGAAAGCATATATTCGAGCAGGTCGGCCGTCGCCTGGGTGCACCAGATTGCGCGGTCATAGCCATTGGCGGCGAGCTTCGGGAGCAACCCGCAATGATCGATATGCGCATGGGTCAAGACCACCGCCTCTATCCGCCCGGTGTCGAAGACAAAGTCTTCCCGATTGAGCGCCTCCAGGCTTCGGGAGCCCTGGAACATGCCGCAGTCGACCAGGATGCTGTGGCCGTTCACGCTCAACTCCATGCAGGAGCCGGTCACGGTACCGGCGGCGCCATGAAATGTGATTGTAGGCTCCCCGGCATGTCCCGCCATCGTCTGGCACCTCCATTGTGATTTCGCCTTGATATCGCCTTCACAGCTGAGCGCAGTCCGTAGTTTCCCGAAGGGGCGGACGCGTCGGGCGCGCCTAGGGCGCCGTCGGCCTGGCGGCGTGATGCCCGATCGTGCCGCGCATCATCACCATGCCGGGCAGGAGCGGCACCCAGAGCGTCACCAGGCGCAAGAGCATGGTGCCGGCAAAGGCCGCCTCAAAGGGAAGCCCCAGCAATTTGAGCGTGGCCGTCGATGTGGCCTCGAAGCTGCCCAGGCCAAGAGGAAACGGCCCCAGGGTCGCGACAATCGATGCCATGATCAGCGCGATGAAGCACGTCGCGAACGAAGGCTCCGTCCCCAGGGCGCGCAGACATGCGAAGAGGGTGCCGGCATCCGCCAGGAAGATAAGTGCGTTGCACAGCGTCACCCGTACAATCAGCGCATGATCGCGCAACAATTCGGCGGGCGCCTGTGCGACGGTCTCCAGCAGCGAACGCACGAAGCGGATTCTCTCGATCCGAGGTGGCAGCGGCTCGCTGCCCCGGTTGTGCAGCCATAGCGCCAGGGCGGGGATGGCGAGTGCGACAGTCAGGAAAAGCGTGACGAGCCCGGCCATGAGCGGTGTCGCGTGATTGTGCAGCCAGAGCAGTATGAGCATCGTGATCGCGAAGAACGCATAGGCCGCATAAAAGCCGATCATCGAAATGAGTAGCGTTGCGGCGGCGGTTCCACGGGCGATACCGATTGCGCGCAGTTGATCGATCAGGAGGACATTTCCGCCCATGCCGGCGCTCGGCAGCGCCTGATCGGCGAAGAGTTTCGTGACCGCGATCCGCATCAGACGCAATATGGATCGCGGTGTGCCTGCGCGGCGCAGGATCTGCCGCCAGCCCATCGCAAGGCTCGCATAGGTGCCGCACTGAAACGCGATGGCAAGGCCGAGCCAAGCCGGCTCCGCCCGCCGGACAAGCTGCGCGAATGCCTCGATGTCTCCCCAGTGGGCGACCGCGCCCGCCAGAGCAGCGACTGCGACAAGCCCGAAGAACCAGCTGCGCCAGCGGCCACCCCCGGAAACGGATTCACCGCCTGAAGACATATCGGCCAGGTGCGGGATCGAGCGAAGATACGTTCTTGCCGCCCTCATCCATCGGGCGGCAGGCGACCGGGGTACCGGATCGGCTGGCAAGCCAATCACCCCATGCCGACCACCAGCTTCCACGGCGAAGCTCGGCCTTTCCTATCCAATCATCGGCGTCGACATGCTCGCTTGCCGCCGCGTGCGTCATGATCCTGAAATGCCGCTCTTCGTCCCCGGGCGCCGCGACGATGCCTGCATTGTGCCCACCGCTCGCGAGCACGAACGTGATATCCGTATCGGTCAGCAGGTGGATCTTGAAGACCGAGCGCCATGGCGCGACATGGTCCCATTCGGTTGCGACCGTGAAAACCGGGCAATCTATGTCCCCGAGCGAAATGGTCCGGCCATCGACGCGGAACCGCCCCTCGGCCAAGGCATCCTCCAGGAAGAGTTCGCGCAGATATTGACTGTGCATGGCCTGCGGCAGACGCGTGCCATCGGCATTCCAGGCCATCATGTCGGTAAGCGGCCGGACCTCGCCCATGAGATAGTCGTGAACCATCCGGGACCAGACAAGATCGTGGGACCGCAGCATCTGGAATGCGCCGCCCATCTGCCGACTGTCGAGATAGCCCTGGGCCCACATCAGATTTTCGAGGACATGAATCTGCGACGCATCGATGAAGAGGCCAAGCTCGCCCGGCTCGCTGAATTCGGTCTGCGCCGCAAACAGGGTCATGCTGGCGAGCCGATCGTCGCCGTCGCGGGCCATCGTCGCCGCGGTGATGGCGAGGAGCGTGCCGCCCAGGCAATAGCCTGCGGCATGGATTGTCCGGGTACCGGTCAGCCGCGAAATCGCATCCAATGCCGCCATGGCACCCAGGCGCCGATAGTCATCAAAGCCGATATCCCGATCCTTCGCATCGGGATTGCGCCAGCTGATCATGAAGACGGTGAAGCCTTGCGCCACCAGCCATCGGACAAGCGAGTTTTGCGGGCTGAGATCGAGAATATAATATTTCATGATCCACGCCGGCACGATGAGCACGGGTTCCGGGCGGACCTTTTCAGTCACGGGCCGGTAGCGAATGAGTTCGATGAGATGGTTGCGAAAAACGACGTCGCCAGGCGTCACCGCGACGTCGACGCCCGGACGGAAGGCATCGGCCCCCTTGGGTGGCTCGCGCCCTGCCCAGCGCCTCTGATCGTCCAACAGGTTCGTCCAGCCATCGAGAAGGCAGGTGCCGCCGGTTTCGGCGATATGCCGCTGCACGACCGGGTTGGTCGCGACGAAGTTGGAGGGCGCAACCATGTCCAGCATCTGCCGCACGACGAAGCGCACGACATCCTCGTGGCGCCGGGTGGTCCCGCCCACGGACCGACAGGCCTGATCCCACCAGTTCTCGGCCAGAAGGAAAGCCTGCTGCAGGAGGTTGAACGGCATTTCCCGCCAGTCGTCGGCTGCGAAACGCCGATCCTGCGGGGCAGGCAGGATACAGGGCGGGACGTTTGACTGCCCGACGATGCTGCTGCGCACATAGTCCCCGAAAAGCGTGCCCTTGCCTATCGCATCCGTGCCCAGATCGATCAGCGTCCCCGGTGAGCTGGCGAGATTGCCCAGCCAGTCGCCAAATGCGGCGGCAATGGAGGCCGGTGACACTCCTCCGGTCATCAGTGCCAGCACCGCACCGGCGGTCCGGTCGATCGTCGCCGAGGTCCGCGCCAGCGGATCCTCGCTTTCCAGGCGGGCGCCCGCTCCTTCCGGCATGCATAGTCTCCTTCCTTGCGGCGGATTAGGCGGTCCCGGCACCCGGCGAACTTGGGAGAGGTACGTAGCTTAACGGATTCGGTCGGCCGCGTGACGACGGCACCTGTCGGGTGATTGTCGATCAAGGAGCATGCGCCATGCACCTCAAGGACTGGGATTCGCTTTCATCCGCTGCTCACGAAGCGCGATGCATGTCACGCACCGCGTTCATGACCTCGGTGTTCCTGCAGATGGGCATGAGCGTCGCGCTGTCAGGCGCCGCCGCATTCACGGTGATGAACGAGCCCGCTCTTCAGCGCATCCTGACAGGGCCTGACGGTCTCACCGTCGCGGGTTGGATCGTCCTGCTTGCGCCGCTCCTGCTCGTACTTGTGCTTGGCGCGCGTACAGACCGGTTTTCCGGCGTGGCGGCACGCGCCACTCTGATCGTCTACGCGTCGCTTGTCGGCCTCTCCCTGGGCACAATCTTCATCGGACTCGCTCGAGATGGTCTGATCGCGGCTTTTTCCGCAGCGGCATCCGCCTTTGTCGCATTGGCGATCCTGGCCGGACTGTCGCGGCGAGACCTGTCCGGCATGGGCAATTTCCTCACGATCGCGCTTGTCGGGTTCACCGTCGCGTTGTGCGTCAATCTCCTCCTGGGATCAGCCAGCGTCGATCTGGCACTTGCGCTGGTCGGGGTCCTGCTGTTCGCCGCACTCGTGGCTTACGATACGCAGCGCCTCAAGAGCCTGTACGAAGAAGTACGATATCGGAACCCCCAAGGTGCCGCGAGTCTGGGCGCTTTGACGCTTTACCTGGACTTCCTCAATCTCTTCCTGTCGCTGCTGCGCTTCACGGGACACCGTCGGTGACCCTCGCCGCAAACGACTTCTGGCGTCGTCCGGTCTCCGACACCGTCAAGAACCTCGATACCAGCCTTCTGGGCCTCTCCAGCGCGGAAGCTGCCCGCCGGCTTGAAATCTTCGGCTCGAACGGGCTCGCCAGGGCAAGACGTCATCGCCTCCTGCCCGATCTCGCGCACCGGCTTTCCAATCCGCTTGTCGCGATACTGCTTGTCGCATCAACCATAGCAGGCGCGACCGGGGATGCGGCCAGCTTCATCATCATCGTCTCGGTCATCCTGCTTTCGACGACATTGGATATCGTGCAGGAAAGACGCGCGGAAGCGACAGCCGAAGCGCTGCGGCGATCGATCGCGCTGAACGCCCGGGTGCTTCGCGACGACGCGCCATGCGAGGTACCGGTCGACGCCCTCGTGCCGGGCGACGTCGTGTCGCTGGTGGCGGGCGACCTCGTTCCGGCCGACGGCGTGATCCTCGATGCCAACGCGGTCCAGGTCAATCAGGCCGCGCTGACGGGCGAGCCCTATCCGGTTTCGAAACGCGCCGAGTTCGAACCGGGTCCGACCATGATCGATGCACGCAACGTGCTGCTCCATGGCAGCTCCATGATCAGCGGCTCAGCGACGATGCTGGTGGTCGCAACCGGCGGCAAAACCCAATTTGGGCAGATCGCCGAGTCGCTTGCGCAGGACCAGCCGCCCACCGCGTTCGAACGCGGGATCCATCGGCTCGGCATGGTCATCGTCCGCCTGACGATCTTCCTGGTGCTCTTCGTTCTCCTCGCCCATATGATGCTGGGCCGACCACCACTGGAATCTTTTCTGTTCGCAATGGCGCTCGCCGTTGGTCTGGCTCCCGAACTTCTGCCCATGGTGATGACCGTCGCGCTCGCGCGGGGCGCGCAGCGCATGGCGGCTGCAAAGGTGATCGTGAAGCGATTGTCGGGGATCCACGACCTGGGCCAGATGGATATCCTGTGCACCGACAAGACGGGCACCCTGACGCAATCCAGAATCGCGATGGTCGCGCATCCAGGCCTGGATGGCACGGACAGCGACCGTGTCGCCGAGCTGGCAGCAATCAACGCCGCGTTCGAAACAGGTCTCAAGAGCCCGCTCGATGACGCACTTCTCGCCCATCTCGCCGGACATCCCGTCGAAGGATGGACCAAGCTCGACGAACGTCCGTTCGACTTCGAGCGAAGACGTGTTTCCGTCCTCGCGGAAAAGGACGGCGACCGCATCGAAATCGTGAAGGGCGCGCCCGAGACAATCCTCTCCTTGTGTAACCAGGTGGAAGACGGGACCGGAAAGCTTTCACCTCTTGACGATGGCCAGCGCGCCACAATCCGCGCGCTTCATGATCGTCATGCGGAAAACGGGTTGCGCATGCTCGGAATCGCATGGAAACCCGCGCAAGGTCGCGAACATATCGATACCGACGACGATGCCGGCCTTATCTTCGCGGGGCTGTGCGTCTTTATCGATCCGCCCAAGGAAAGCGCGACCAGCGCGGTTGCGCGGCTCGCCGCAGCGGGCGTCCGCATCAAGGTCATATCCGGCGACGCGACCGTCGTGGTCCAGCATCTCGTGGCCGCGCTCAATCTCCCGGTCGGCGGTATATTGGTGGGCGCGGACATGGACGGGCTTGACGATAGCGCACTCGCCGCACGGGTGGATACCGTCGACCTCTTCGCGCGCGTTACGCCGGATCAGAAGCTCAGGATCGTCCGCGCACTGCAATCGAGAGGGCATACCGTCGGCTTCATGGGGGACGGCATCAACGACGCGCCGGCGATACGCGCGGCCGATGTCGGGCTCTCGGTGGATGGCGCAACCGATGTCGCGCGCGAAGCGGCCGACATGATCCTGCTCGATTCCGATCTCAACGTCCTGGCGGACGGCGTTCGTGAAGGCCGGCGGACCTACGCCAACATCATGAAATATATCCGGATGGGGACCAGTTCCAATTTCGGAAACATGCTGACGATGGCGCTGGCCTCGATCGTCCTTCCATTCCTCCCGCTCACCGCCGTGCAGATCCTTCTCAACAACATGCTCTACGATCTCTCGCAGATCGGCATTCCCTTCGATCGCGCGGATGCGAGCGATGTCGCTCGCCCGCGAGGATGGGATATGGCGGGCCTGGTTCGCTTCACCTTCATCATGGGTCCGCTGTCCTCGATCTTCGACATTGCGACAATGGCGGCGCTGCTCGAAATCTTCCATGTCGACATAGCGACCTTCCGCGCTGCATGGTTCGTCGAATCCATGGCGACGCAGATTCTCGTCGTATTCGTGATCAGGACCGCCGCCCGCTTCTGGAAGGATAGGCCTCCCCTGATTCTGACCGGCACCGCGCTTGCTTGCCTTGTCGTGGCGCTGGCCCTTCCATTTCTTCCGTTTGCCGGTGTGATGGACTTCGCGGCCCCGAGCCTGGCTGTCATGGCGACGATCGCCGTCCTGGTGATCATCTACCTGGCGGCTGCCGAGGGGCTGAAGCGGGTCGCAATTCCCGAGCGTGAACGCGTCGCGAACTGACGAACGCCGTCCGGCGGTACTTCGGAGCGCTGTCCCATCGGGGGAGATCAGGCATGTTGCGATCACCCGCCGCCCAGGCGGCTCCCACATCCGGCGAAGCCGAAGACGGCGGAAAGTCCCGGATCACGATTGATATGGACGCCTGGATGTCCCGATGCGTCGGTTGCCTGCCGATCTGAAATGACCGGGCGAACGCAGGGGCAGGCCACGAGACCAATTCTGAACTACGGGCCGCCTGGGAGAAGGCCGATTTACCCATGATGCGCGAGAGCAATCGATCCGGCCGCACCAGATCGACTGCTCCAACCCCTTGTTTCGTCATGATCCAGCTTCGCCGGCCTGCGCTCCCGGCCGGCAAGTAGATCGACCTGCCTTGAAGTCGCCCTAGTGTCCAAGCACCAGGGGCAGCTTCGCATTGCTCAGCATCCGCTTGGTGACACCGCCAAAGGCTTCCATGAGCCGACCATGGCTATAGGCACCCATCAGGATGTAGTCGGCACGAAAGGCATCAGCGGCCGCCGCGATATGCTGGTCCGCCTTGGCAAGCCCGTCCTCGATCACCCGTACCGTGGCGTGGATGCCGTGGCGTGAGAGATATTTGGCGGCCTCGGCCGGCTCGACTCTTTCCGCGCCATCCCGGACAAGCAGGATTTCCACGGCTTGCGCACGCTGCAGGAGGGGAACACAGGCGCGCATCGTGGCCGCGATCGATGCCTGGCCGTCCCAGGCGATCAGAACGCGATCCAGTTCCAGCCGCTTGAGACTGTCGGGAACTGCCAGCACAGGCGTCCGGGCATGGGTCAGGATGCGGCTCGCCGCGTCCCGCATGTCGGGATATGGGAACTGGTCCAGCTTCCGGTTGAGGACAATGATATCGGCCAGCGTCGCTGCCTCACATACGGATTCGACCATATTGCCGATGACATCGGTCCAGTCCCAGGCCACGTCCTCATTGGCCAGGCGGCTCTCGAGAACCGTCCTGTTCCGGCTCTCGCGCTCGCGCTCATCGGCCATCAGCATCGCCTCGGCGGCGCCCACCGTATAATCGCCTACAATCGCAGGAAAAAGCGCCACATCGATGCAACTGAGATGACCATCGAGCGCACGGGTAAGATCAAGCGCGGCCTGCAGCCGGGCTTCCTGGCCTTCATCATCATGAACAAGCAGAAGTATGTTCTTCATGGCCACCTCCATCGATTGCCATTGACGCTATGGGAGACGCCGCCTGCCCGATATGCGGGATGATACGGATAAAAGGACGGCCACCCGTGCCCGAGCGGCCGTCAATGCGCCATCGCAGGTCAGTAGCCGACGATGATATTGTCTTCGACCCGATTGACGCCCGGTGCCGCCCAGGCGGCGCGCTCGGCGATGCCACGTTCGTTCCACGCCCTGACCTTGCCACCAAGACGAACGGTGCCGCCTTCCGTGACGACCGTGACGTTGGCGGAATCGAGGTTCGCCTGGCGCTTGAAGGCCTCCATGATCCGGGCCTTGATATCGAACGCCACCGGCATCGTTCTGATCTCGATGAGATTGCTCACGCCGGTGACACCGCTGATCCGGCCAGCCACCTTCTTCGCCTCGTCGCCCTGATAGTGCCAGTCGACGGTGCCGGTCAGCGTTACCCAGCCACGTTCGACCTTGACCTTGATCTTGTCGTCGGGAACCGAGACGCTCCAGGCGAACATGTCGACGATACGTTTGGCGATCTCATGATCGGCGGTCTTCGGATCGGATGCGAAGCGGACCTTGATCTCCTCGGCGATGGCCTTGACCCCGCCGACGCGGCGCACCGCCTTTTCGGCCGCCACCTTCTGCGCATAGCTCTTCACATACCCGGAAAGCGTCACGACGCCATCGTTTACCGCGACCCCGATATCCGCGTGATCGACGCTCGGCTCCCATTCAAGTTCGGCCATCACGTCATGCTGCAATCGGCTGTCGGTTTTCATCGATCGTCTCCTTGGGCTTGAGAAAGTCACTGACGGAAGCGGCAGGGCGTTCGCCGACCGCCACGGAAAGAAGCGTCGGCACGATGAGCGCGATGGCAGTTCCGCCAGCCGGGCGGCTCCTGATGCGCAATTGGCCGTGCACGGCACGTGCGAAGCGATGCACCCTGGAAAGACCGGCTCCGCGGGCAAGGCCTTGGTCCACCCCGGCGCGCGCGCGAGACAGCGCCGCCGATCCCATTCCATCGCCATCGTCACAGACCATGATCCAGATCCGCGAACCAGCCTTGTGGCTGCGCAGGCGGATCTGGCAAGCATGCGCAGCCACCGCATTCGCGATCAATTCCAGGATCGTCGAATCGAAGGCGTCCCCGTCGATCCGGACAAGTGCGCTGGGATGCGCGATTTCCAGATCGCATTCGATCCGGGAGCCCGCCAGCGCGATCAGCATCGGTACGAGGTCCGAGAGCCGCCGTCCGATGTCGGTCGTGCGGTCGGCCCGGCAATCCAGTCGGCGCGCCAACAGTTCGGTGGTCAGTCGTCCGCCCCGTATCGCCGCGCCCTCGATCGCGCCAAGAAGCGCCTGGCGCTGGCTACGGTTCGGATCGCGCTCGAGCAGGCGTTCGGCGGACGCCACGATCCCGAAAAGATTTCTGAGATCGTGGATCATCTCGCGGCCCGGCGGACTGGCCAGCGGGTTCGTGGGAAAGTTTTCCAGGAGCTGTTGCATTCGGCCCTCCCTTCGAGTGGTCGAGCCCGTTCTGGAACGAAATGCCGGGTCCCCCTATTCGCAGAGTCCCGTAGGGGTTCGTTCACGCCATGTATTGGCCGCCATTCACATCGAGCGTCGCGCCGGTGATGAAGCCCGCTTCCTCCGCGGCGAGAAACACGGCGCAACGCGCAATTTCGCCCGGGCTGGCAAGCCGTCCGACCGGTATGCGCGAAACGATGGAGGCCAGGATTTCAGCAGGTACGGCGCGCACCATTGCGGTGTCGGTATATCCCGGTGCGATTGCATTCACGGTGACGCCGGCGCGCGCACCCTCAAGTGCAAGCGAACGCGTAAAACCGAGAATTCCGGCCTTGGATGCCGCATAATTGGTCTGGCCATATTGGCCCGCCTCGCCGTTGACGGACGAGATGCTGATGATCCGTCCCCATCCACGCGCGCGCATCGCGGCGAAAACGGTCTGACTCATGTTGAAGCAGCCCGTGAGATTGGTCTCGATCACCTCGTGCCAGTTCTCGATCGACAGTTTCGCCAGACTCGCATCGCGCGTGATGCCGGCGTTATTGATAAGGATGTCGATGGGTCCGAGCGCCGCTTCCACTTCGGCCACGCCGGTGAGGCAGGCATCATGATCCGCAACCGACCAACACCAGCTTCTTATCCCTGTCCGTTCCGTGAAGCCGGTGGCGCGTGCCGTGTTCCCACAATAATTGGCCCCGACCGTGTAGCCGAGCGCCGCCAGCGCTTCGCAGACAGCCGCACCGATGCCGGTCGTGCCGCCCGTTACGAGTGCCACGCGTTTCACAGCGAGACCCATTCTTCATCTCCGGATGATCGCCGGTCGCGCCTGGTGGATTTTCCACCACGCGTCGCTACGCAATGTTCCCAGGGGCCGCGGCCGGCTCGGCCGGCGGTGCGCGCAACGCTCCACGAAACTGTTCGAGGCGATTGCGATATCCTTCCGCATCCCCGAACTCCAGAAAACCCAGATAGCGGTCATGGGGGCTGCTGATGCGTACGGCGTGCTTGATCGGGCACCAATATTGTTCGGTGCGGCTCGCTATCTCCCGCACATAGGCGGCGACGCCGTTTCCGTAGCCACAATAAAGGCAATTGAACGCCTCGATCCAATTGAGATAGGCGAGGTTTCCGCGATCGAAGGCGATATAGTCCCGGCGACGGACGCGCGGGATATGATAGGCGCGGAAGCAGATCGCCTGATAGAGACTGGCCCAGAGATCGAGCAGGATGAGCGGGATGACCATCGAGTAAATGACCGGCGCGGTCAGGATCACGCCGAGCGACGACCTTGCGAGAAATCCGGCAACGCCCTTCCGCAATTTGCGATGCTCGGCGACGATGCCATGCTCGAACTGGACGAGCCGATCCCTGAGCTTCCAGCCCAGCACCTTGCGCCGACGTTCGATTTCGCGATCGAGTTCGCCCTGAAGCCGGACGATCTCGCTCGCCAGTTCTTCCATGCGCTTGGTCATGGGGTGATCAGCACCTTCAGTGCGCAGGTATTGGCTGCGTTGCCGAAGGTGTCGTAAGCCTTGTCGATCTCGGCGAGCCGAAAGCGATGCGTGATGAGCCGGTCCGGGGCCAGTGCGCCCGATTGGACGGTCTTGAGCAGCATCGGCGTCGTCGCCGTATCGACGAGCCGGGTGGTTATCGTGATGTTGTGCGACCATAGTCGTTCGAGGTGCAGATCCGCCTTGGCGCCGTGGACGCCGATATTGGCGATGACGCCGCCTGGAGCCACCAGTTCCTGGCAGAGTTCGAACGTCGCCGGGATACCGACCGCCTCGATGACGGTATCGGCGCCTTTGCCTTCGGTCAGCGATTGCACCTGTGCGACCAGGTCGGCCACCGCGCCGTCGATGGCATGGGTCGCACCAAAACGGCGCGCGACGTCAAGGCGGTGCCGGTCGCGATCGATCAGGATGATCCTGGCGGGCGAGTAGAATTGCGCCGTCAAGAGCGCAGCCAGCCCGATGGGGCCCGCACCGACGATGACGACGCTGCCGCCCGGCGCCACCTTACCGTTCAGCACACCGCATTCGAAGCCGGTCGGCAGGATATCGCTGAGCATGACCAGTGCCTCCTCCGCAACGCCATGAGGCACGCGATACAGGCTGGTATCGGCATGAGGGATGCGCACGAACTCGGCCTGTGTGCCATCGATCGCGTTGCCCAGGATCCAGCCTCCCGTCTCGCAATGCGAATACATGCCGCGACGACAATAACCACAGCGTCCGCACGCCGTGATACAGGAAATCAGGACATGATCGCCGGGTGAGAAAGCCACGACCCCGCTTCCGACTTGCTCGACGATACCGACCCCTTCATGGCCGAGCACCCGGCCTGGCTGGCATGTCGGCACATCGCCCTTCAAGATATGCAGGTCCGTTCCACATATGGTGGTGTGCGTGATCCTGACGATCGCATCTCCGGGCTCCGCGATCACCGGCATCGCGTGCTCTTCCAGGCTTTTCCTGCCGGGACCCCGATAAACCAATGCTTTCATTGCCCATCTCCACCGAATCATGGCGACGACAAAAATCGCGCTGGTCGAGGGACGGGCCTATTGGGGGATTTACGGACAGAGATCGTTTTCGAAGACCCTTATCCTGCAGACGCTCATCAGCATTGCGAAAGGAAGAAACATGTCTGCGCGCTGGATTTGGATTATCGCCCTGCTCGGTCTTGCGGCCTGCGAGCCTCGCGATGCAGCAAAACAACAGGATGGTGCGGCACAGGAACAGAGCAACCAGGCGGCGACGGTGGCGGCCCTTCCCCAGGGGCAGCGCGACGGCGTCTTCTTTCGCGCGATCCGCGACGCAGGTCTCAACTGCCAGGACGTGATCGCTGCCGAGGCGCTCCCCTCCGAAGGCGGCGCCGCGCAATGGCGAGTCACCTGCGAGGACCATGAGCAGCATCTGATCTCCATTCCGCCCCAAGGCCCCGCTACCGTTGCGAGCCGGGCCGGCCGCTGATCCCCGTACCGGCAACCGCAATCGGCCGCCGGCGCCACGATTGACCGAACCCGGAAGGCTCCGCGATGGTCGAGATGACAGCCATGGTTATCGACGCGGCGGGGCAGCGGCTTCATGAGCGTCATACGGTGGTCCCCGAGCCGATCGGCCATGAACTGCTCATCGAGGTGGCAGCGTGCGGCGTGTGCCGAACCGACCTTCACATCGTCGACGGTGAAATCCCCGCCCGTTACCCGATCGTTCCCGGTCACGAGATTGTCGGCCGCGTCCTGGCCATGGGCCCCGATGCGAGGGGGTTCGCAATCGGCGATCGGGTGGGCGTTGCATGGCTTGGACAGAGTTGCGGAAAATGCCCATATTGCCGCATGGGCCGGGAGAATCTGTGCGACGCTCCTCAGTATACCGGCGCCGATCGCGATGGCGGATATGCGACACACACTGTCGCCGACGCCCGTTTCTGCCTTCCCGTGCCACCCGGCTATGACGATGCGGAGGCTGCTCCCCTGCTGTGTGCCGGACTGATCGGATATCGCTCGCTGCGGCTCGCCGGCGAAGCCAAGGTCATCGGACTCTACGGCTTCGGGGCTGCAGCCCATATCATCGCGCAGGTTGCACGCTGGCAGGGCCGGTCAGTCCTTGCATTCACCCGCCCCGGCGATCGCGAGGGCCAGGACTTTGCACGCGCGCTCGGTTGCAAATGGGCCGGCGGGTCGGATGAAATCCCACCCGAGCCGCTTGATGCGGCAATCATCTTCGCCGCGGTCGGCGCGCTCGTCCCGACCGCGCTCAAGGCGACCAGGAAGGGCGGCCGCGTCGTATGCGCCGGCATCCACATGAGCGACATACCGAGCTTTGCCTATGCGGATCTGTGGGAGGAGCGCTCGATCATGTCGGTCGCCAACCTGACCCGAGAAGATGGTCGCGACTTCCTGGCGATCGCTCCGCAGATTCCGGTGCGGACACATGTGTCGCGCTTTCCACTCGCTCGCGCGAATGACGCGCTGGAGGCGCTGCGCAATGGCCGGATTGCCGGCGCGGCGGTGCTCATTCCCTGAGCCGATAGCGCTCCACCCTTACGCAGATTCACCAATACCGGCCGGCGTGCCGCCCATCCTAATCTGTGCTCGACGCGATACAGGAGGCAATGATGGCCGGCACGCGATCCGGGACGGCTTCGCAGCACACAGATCAATGGAGCGGATTTGCAGCCGCATATACGCTTCCATTCATGATCACGGCGCGCTGCTGGGATTCCTGGCTACGTGCTGCCTGGACCATGCCGGCCGAACCGCCGCACCATGAGGGGCACGACCAGCTCGAGGTTCCGGAGCCCTTTGAAATGGAGGGCGAGCCGGGCCTCTTTGCCTGAGCGCTTGCGTCACCGCACGACAAGGAGATGCACGATGAATGAGTTGACAAAGACACCTCGCGGCTCTGTTTCGCCGGTCGTTCCTGCACCGCTGAACTGGCTGCGCGGCGAAATCGATCGACTGTTCGACGATTTCGGCCAGCCGGGACGCAGCATCTTCAACTTCGCGTCCCGGGCGGCAGGGCCGGCCCCGGCAATGGAACTGGTGGACCGCGGCAAGGACTATCAATTAACGGCCGAAATTCCGGGCCTGACCGACAAGGACATCACCGTGGAACTTGCCGATGGCGTCCTGACCATCGCCGGCGAAAAAGGCGAAACCTCCGAACACAAGGACGGCGACTGCCTGATGACTGAGCGGCGTTACGGAAGCTTTACGCGCCAGTTCACGCTTCCAGTGGATGCCGATGCCGAGACGATCGACGCAAGGGTCAAGCACGGCGTTCTGACGATCAGGATCGGCAAGGACGAAAAGGCGCCTCCCGAGTCGCGAAAGATCGAGATCAAGGGTTAGGAGCAGGTCCGAATGTCGGCCCGCTCATCGAGTGGGCCGACAAACTTGGCGCTGATGGCGGATGCTTCACGCTTCTGTCAGGATTTCTCCCTCCGCCAGCTTCAATTAGCCGGACTAAAGCCAGTGTAGGCACCACTACGGCAAAGCCCAATCCCTACTTAAATCACAACCTCAAATCTTGGCCATTGATGCTGACGACGGACAAATTTGGCAGAGTTAGAAGCACGAAAGCTATCGA
The DNA here is from genome assembly GCF_057809675.1 of Sphingomonas sp. FG14. Classification (NCBI taxonomy): domain Bacteria; kingdom Pseudomonadati; phylum Pseudomonadota; class Alphaproteobacteria; order Sphingomonadales; family Sphingomonadaceae; genus Sphingomonas; species Sphingomonas sp. FG14. The sequence continues at coordinate 204,067 of NZ_JBMDKK010000006.1, forward strand.
TAGAAAATCTCAATCGATAATTTGAGCGAAACCAGCGATACCTCGCGACAACGGCTGGCCACGTGTTGGCTTCGCAGCTCCACGAACGTCTTCAATTTTGCCCAAGCCTCCGACAATCGATTCCATTGCTTGGACACAAAGGGCGACATCTTCGTCAGCCAGTGCGTACCAGACCAATTTTGCCTCCTTGCGCGTTTGAACGAGGTTGGCGCGGCGCAACTCGCCCAGTTGCTGGCTAAGCGCCGGTTGCGCGATGCCGGTCGCTTCGCCGATTTCCGAGACGTTACGTTCCCCGCGCAACAGGCACGACAGAATCATAAGGCGCTGCGGTTGCGCAAAGACCTTCAGCTTTTCAGCAGCGACGATCGCAGTGTCGCGGTCTTCATAAAATGCCGCTTTCATGGCGCGTCCACAAAACGGCAAAACCAGTCCTGACGATCTCCAGGGACGTCGGAGGGCATACAGAGGAGCGGCTGTCCGTCTCGCCACCCTTCCGGCGCCAGGGTGTCGGCTCCGTCCACTGCTTTCAATGCTTTGAGCAACCGCAGCATCTCGTCAATCGAACGCCCCACATTGTGGGGGTAGCAAGTGATCGCTCTGATGACGCCTTCGGGGTCGATGAAGAATGTCGAGCGCATCGCCATGCTGTCGGCCGATTGCTCATCGATCATGCCATAGGCACGCCCGATCGCCATGCTTGGATCTTCTATGATGGGAAACCGGACATCGGCTCCCAACGTCTCGCGGATCGCTCTGACCCACGCCATGTGCGAGTAAAGGCTGTCGACCGACAGCCCCAGCAGCGAGGTTTCAAGCACGTCGAACTCCGACTGGCGCCGGGCAAGTTCGGCAAATTCCGTGCTGCAGACAGGCGTGAAATCCGCGGGATGTGAGAAGAAGATCACCCATCGCCCTCGCAGCTTGGAGAGCTGGATTTCGCCGGTTGTCGAGCGCGCGCGGAAATCCGGCGCGGGCTCTCCGATACGCGGCGACCGGCACTCGATCCTTTGATTGGTTTCCATCGCGCTTCCTTCGACTCTCTCTTCGCTTGACGCAACAAGATTATTCGATTACACGATATATGTAAATGTGAGTTTATGAGGTTTTCCGTGACCGACTCCGCCCTCCAAGCCGCATCGTCGCAAATCTCGGCCACTCAGGTCGGCACCCCGCAGATCAAGGCGTTTTTCGACGAACCGACCTTCACGGTGACCTACGTCGTTCACGATCCCGAGAGCCGACGTGGCGCGATCATCGACAGCGTGCTGAACTATGATCCGGCTTCAGGTCGCACGTCCTTCTCCGCAGCAGACGCAGTTCTCGATTATGTCGGGAAAAAGGGACTTTCGGTCGACTGGCATCTGGAGACCCATGCCCATGCCGATCACTTGTCGGCCGCGCCCTATCTGCAGCAGAAGCTGGGCGGGAAGATTGCCATCGGCGAGCATATCGTCACCGTGCAGGAGACCTTTGGCAAGCTGTTCAATGCCGGCGTGGAATTCGAGCGTGACGGCTCCGATTTCGACCATCTGTGGAAGGATGGCGATCACTTCCGCATCGGCAATCTCGACGTCACCGTGCTTCATGTGCCGGGGCACACGCCGGCCTGCATTGCCTATGTGATCGGCGACGCCGTCTTTGTCGGCGATACCATGTTCATGCCGGATTATGGCACGGCCCGCGCCGATTTTCCCGGCGGCGATGCTCGCACTCTTTATCAGTCCGCCATGCGGCTCCTATCGTTGCCGCTGGAAACCCGGCTGTTCATGTGCCACGATTATCTCCCTGAAGGTCGCACCCACTATGTGTGGGAAACCACGGTCGAGGCGGAGCGCAAGTCCAACGTCCATATCCGTGACGGGGTGAGCGAAGACGAATTCGTCGCGATGCGCGAGGCCCGCGACAAGACGCTCGCAATGCCGCGCCTGATCCTGCCCTCGGTCCAGGTCAATATGCGCGCCGGGCACCTGCCGTCACCTGAAGACAACGGCATCACCTACCTCAAGATCCCGGTCAACGCGGTATGACGCTGCCCGGCTTTCCCGATGCAATGCCCGTTGCTGGATTTCTGGGAGGCCTGATGATCGGCCTTGCCGCCGCAATCATGTTGCTGGGCCTTGGCCGGATCGCAGGGGTCAGCGGCATGCTGGCCCGCGCCACGACCATCGCCGACGCGGGCGCGCCACGCGCTCTTGCCATCGCCTTCGTGGTGGGGCTGCCACTGGGCTCGATGCTGGTGACACTGGTTTATGGTGGCATTGAAACCCGTTTCGGCACGGGTATCCCGCAACTCATCGGGGCGGGGTTGCTTGTCGGCCTGGGCACCCGGCTCGGGTCGGGTTGCACCAGCGGCCACGGGGTATGTGGCCTTTCGCGGCTTTCGCTGCGGTCGATGGTTGCAACCTTCACTTTCATGGCCAGCGGCTTTGCGACGGTTGGTGTGATGCGCTTGGGAGGCTGGCTATGAGGCCGGTTGCGCTCGCGCTCGCGTCCGGCCTGCTGTTCGGCGCAGGACTTGCCGTTTCAGGCATGGCCGACCCTGCACGGGTGCGCGCCTTTCTTGACCTCTTCGGGGCATGGGACCCTACACTCGCTTTTGTGATGGCGGGAGCGATGGCTCCGATGGCGATAGCCTGGCTAATCCAGCAACGCATGACGAGGCCCATCGCGTGCAACGCCTTTGACCTGCCCGGCACCCGCCTGATCGACGGGAAGCTGCTTGCGGGCGCAGCGCTGTTCGGCATCGGCTGGGGCATTGGGGGCCTGTGCCCCGGACCGGCGCTGGCTGACTTGCTGATCGCCCCGTTCGAGGCCGGGATATTCGTGGTCGCCATGCTGGCCGGCATGACCATCCACCGCATCACCGCACAATGAGATAGCAGCCCCGCGCGGCAGCGGGTGGAGGAGCAATCATGGACAACAAGCCGCTGAACGCTGACTTTGCTGTATCGCCGCAGATTGAGGTCACCGATGTTCCCGCGATTGCGGCCAAGGGGTTTAAAGCGATCATCTGCAACCGGCTCGATGGTGAAGAGGAGGGGCAGACCACAGCTGATCAGATACGCGAGGCGGCGGAGCGAGCGGGCCTGTGCTTCGCTCATGTACCTGCGGTTTCAGGCGCGATTACCGACGCCAATGTCGATGCTATGGCGGAGGCGATTGCGGTCCTTCCCAAGCCGATCCTGGCTTTCTGTCGCTCCGGTGCTCGATCGACGAAGCTCTACCAGCTTGCAGGATTTCAAGCCCGTTCGGCTTCCCGTCCTCGCCTTCATGATGTCGTGATCGTCGGTGGCGGTGCTGCCGGAATTGCAACGGCATCCAGCCTCCTGAAGCGCAATCCCAAACTCGATATCGCCGTCATCGAGCCGTCAGAGGTGCATTACTATCAGCCGGGCTGGACGATGGTCGGCGCGGGGGTGTTCGACAAGGAATTCACGCGTCGCGCCGAAGCGCGGGTCATGCCCAAGGAGGTCACCTGGATCCGCACCGCCGCCTCCGGCTTCGCCCCCGACGAGAACAAGGTGATCCTCTGTGACGGTCGCGACCTCGGCTATCGGGTCCTGGTCGCCTGTCCCGGCATCACGCTCGACTGGAATGCCATACCAGGTCTGGCCGAAACGATCGGGAAGAACGGCGTCACCTCCAATTACGGCTACGATCTCGCGCCCTACACCAACCGGCTTGTCAAGGAATTCAAGGGTGGGCGGGCACTGTTCACCCAGCCTGCTATGCCGATCAAATGTGCCGGTGCGCCGCAAAAGGCCATGTATCTCTCCTGTCATCGCTGGGAAAAGGCCGGTGCCCTGAAGGATATCGACGTGCAGTTCCACACGGCCGGTAAGGTGCTGTTCGGCGTCGCAGCCTATGTCCCTGCGCTCATGGAATATGTCGAGCGTTATGGCGCGCACCTGAATTTTGAGTCGACGCTGGTTGCCATGGATGGAGCAGCCAAGGTCGCCACCTTCGAGCGCAAGGATGGCGATGGCACGCGGCGTGTCGATGAACGCTTCGACATGATCCATGTCGTACCGCCTCAGGTTGCGCCGGATTTTGTCCGGTCGAGTCCGCTCGCGGCCGCGTCCGGCTTCATCGAGGTTGACGAGGCGACGCTGCAGCATGTGCGCTATCCCAACGTCTTCGCGCTCGGCGACGCCTGTTCCGCCTCCAACGCCAAGACCGCGGCCGCCGCGCGCAAGCAGGCGCCGGTTGTGGCTGTCAACGTCCTTGCGGCGCTGGAAGGCAAGCAGCCGGTCGCCGACTATGATGGCTATGGCTCCTGTCCGCTGACAGTAGAGGCAGGCAAGATCGTCCTCGCGGAGTTCGGCTATGGCGGTAAACTGCTTCCAAGCTTCCCCAGCTGGCTGATCGACGGGACGCGCCCGTCCCGCCTGTCATGGCTACTGAAGGATACGATCCTGCCGCCGGTCTACTGGCATGGCATGCTCAAGGGGCGCGAATGGATGGTCGCGCCGCACGCGATCGAGAGGGCGTACTGAGCCATGCTGGAGCCGATGCAATATGCCCTCGGCGGTCTCTCCGGCGCGCTCGTCGGATTCGTGCTCGGGCTTGTCGGTGGCGGCGGATCGATCCTCGCCGTGCCGTTGCTGCTCTATCTCGTGGGGATCCGCAATCCGCATGAGGCCATCGGCACCAGCGCGCTGGCGGTCGCGGCCAATGCGCTCGCCGGCCTCTGGAACCATGCCCATGCCCGGACGGTGAACTGGCGGTGCGGGGGCATCTATGCGGCGGCCGGCGTGGTCGGCGCGCTCGGCGGATCGACGCTCGGCAAGAGCATAGACGGGCACAAGCTACTGTTCCTTTTCGCGATCCTGATGGTCGTGGTGGCTTTCCTGATGTTCCGTGGGCGCGGTGATCAGGGAGTCGAAGGCGCGCAATGCAACCGGGAGAATGCGAGCAAGGTCGTCGGCTATGGTCTCGGCACCGGCGCCTTTTCCGGCTTTTTCGGGATTGGAGGAGGTTTCCTCATCGTCCCGGGCCTGATCGCTTCCACCCATATGCCGATCCTGCGCGCGGTCGGCACCTCGTTGGTGGCGGTCTCCGCCTTCGGCCTCACCACCGCGCTCAACTACGCCGTGTCGGGCTATGTCCTGTGGGGCCTCGCCGGCGTGTTCATCGCGGGCGGCATCGTCGGAAGCGTCATCGGAACGCGCGCATCACAAGCGATGGCTACCGAAAAAGGCCGATTGAACAGCCTGTTCGCGGTCTTCGTGCTCATTGTCGCCATCTACATGCTATTCAAGAGCTGGTCCGAACTCACCAGCTGAACCGGGATCCATGGACGCCATCATTCTCGCCCGGGCACAGTTCGCCTTTACGGTCAGCTTCCACTTCCTGTTCCCTGCCTTTTCGATAGGGCATCCACCCCATCATCGCCGGCATCGCAAAGGAAACCGGGCTGACGCGCGAGGCGATCTACAAGGCACTCGGCGACAAGGGCAACCCGACGCTGACGACGCTGCTGGCCGTGATCAAGGCACTTGGCGTGAAGCTTTCAATCGCTGCATAAGAAGGCCCGAACATCCGAAAGGATGGGACGACGAGATATAGCGGGCACACGATGATAAGCAGTGAAGATCTGGAAAAATTCCAGGCGGAGACAATCAACGCCCTTGAACAATCCCAAGTGCGCCGCGCGGAAAAATTGCGGGCGTTGAGAGCGGAGATCACGGCGATCGAGAGCAGCGACGTTCCGGCGATCCAGGCATTGTCGCGCGCGCGCTCCGCCAAGCTAAAGGGCGATAAATGCCCGCGATGTTTTCTTTTCGACGGAATCTGGGCCGATCTGGTGCGCGACGATGAACCAGAGCCGGGTTATGAGCGGTGCTCCCTCAATTGCGGCTTCGCATATGAGCCCCGGCGTGGCGCGTAGGCGCGCGTCGTGCTATCGGCCCGAGCGGGATAGTCGTTCGCCTTGAACGGCGAGCGGCGCTGACGGCGATTGGCTTGCGGTCCGCGGCGGAACACTCCGCACCCGGCGAGCAAAAGGGAGACCATGAAAAACCAGGCCATAGTTGGCGCAGCCGCGCTGTTGACGATGGTCGCCGGCTGGAATTTCTATTCACCATATTACACGCTCAACCAGATGCGCTCTGCTGCCGAGGCGGACGATGCGGACAAGCTTGCAAGCTATGTGGATTTCCCCGCACTGCGCGCCGACATGAGGGCGCAGATCAGAGGAAAACTGGCATCTGAACCGATAACGGCGAAGGCGGGCGGTTCCGCTTCCCCGGACAGCGCGATCGCGAGCAAGATGCTCGACGGCATGGTGGACGACATCGTGACACCACGTGGGTTGCGGGCGGTATTCGTGGCGAACAAGTTGCTCGTAGCGAGGCAGGGCATCACAGCCATTGATGGCGCGCGGCCAGATCTGAAAGTGACGCGATCATCATTCAACAGCTTCGACGTTCACGCGCCCAATGACGACGCCGGACGGCTGATTTTCAAGCGCGACGGACTGGGCTGGAAGCTATCCGCCATGCGCATGCCGGCGGCGGCACACGCATCCGGCACCTGACAGGGCGCCTGCCCTTCGGCCCGCCAGCAACAGTGTATTGGGCTAAACCGCGTGAGGCGGGCCATATCGCGCCTTCGATCGCGCCCTTTGGGCCTCTGCGATCGAAACTCAGGTATCGCTTGGTATCAGGCCCGCCACACGGGCGCGTTCGGCATAATGATCGGCCAGGAAGAGCTGCTTTGCCTTTTCCACCTGATTGGTGCTTTTCGCGGCAGCTGCCCTGGCATCGGCTTCCATCTCAAGATATCGGCCGGTCTGAAATTTCGCTGTCATTTCGAGTCCTCGCAGCAAGCGGGAGCATGAAGACTCTCTGGCACCGTCGTGCTCGCGGCGAAATGACGGCGATGACACATGTTACACCAGCTTCGACAAGAGCGCAGCTTGGAATCGGGACGCTTCTTCTTCCGATCAGGAACGATCATTTTTGCATAACCGTCATCAACGGCGATTTTTCGGGGACCGTTTAGCGGCCGATAATCATAAATAAATCAGTACGATATCATCGCATCGGCTTCGATCCGACACGGAAAATCAATGTGAGCCAAGACCAATCCACCATCTGGAAATTTCCTCCATTTTGGATAGAACCTCTACCGAAACAATTTCCAGTGGGGAGGAAATATGTACGAAGTCGAGAATCAGGGCACGCCGGAGACGAACCGCTTCAATGCGGTGGAGTTGGCGGGCGATCTGACCATGGCCTGGCTTTCCAATCCCAACACACGCGCATCCGCAGAGGATGTGCCAGATTTCCTGAAATCCATGCACAGCGCGGTGGCGGAACTGGTGAGCGCGACCACGCCGCCGCCCGCCGCCCCAGCCGAGGCGGAGCCGGAATATGTTCCTGCGGTGAGCGTGCGCAAATCGCTCGGCTCCAAAAATCACATCATCTCGATGATCGATGGCAAGCCTTACCGGATGCTGCGTCGCCACCTGGCCGTCAACGGACTGACGCCTGACCAGTATCGCGAGCGCTATAATCTGAAACCCGATTACCCGATGGTTGCAGAGACCTATTCGGAAGCGCGGCGCAGCCTGGCGCTGCGCAGCGGATTGGGTCGCAAGCCCGGCGAGAAAGCACCCGCGAAGAAGCCGCCCGCCAAGGCCGCAACCGCGACCCGGGCGACACGCAAGCGCACGGCCGGAGACGCCTGAACCCACTGCCCGACAATGCGATCCGACCAGCAACGCTGGGCGTTCGCGCGCGATCTTATCGAGATCCACGGTGCGGACGTCAGCGCATTCATAGAGCGACGATTCCAGGCGATGCGCTCCGGCGGCAATGATGGAGGCCTGCAGTTCTGGCAGGACATCGCCGCCCGGATCGCCACGCTGTGCGGGCCGGGCGGCGGGTTTTGGCCCCAATAGTGCGGTGGCGGGGCGGCAGACTGCCAACCGCCCCGGCCTTGCCTAAAAGCGCCGCTGGCCGCCGCCCCAATTCCCGATGTCGCAGCGCCCGGAGAAGTCCGTCATGCCCTTTACGGTTATGAGGCCCGATCGGCGATCGATGGTCAGCCTTGGCTTGTTCATTCCGTTGAGACGATAGCTGGCGGTAATCTGATCGCGGCCGACGACCAGGTTCTCGAGATCCCACCAGCCATGATCGCCGCCCGAGTGGATCGGCGGCACAAGCTTTGGCCCCAGATGGATCCGGCCCTGATCGCCATAGAGCTCAATCTGGACGTCGCTGTTGAAGCCCTCCGTGCCGCTCGCCACCTGGTTGCCCCATTGCCATTTATGGCTGGAGTGGTTCCACGTGTAAGTGGGCTGCGTGGTTACCGTCGGGCGGTTTCCCGCGCCGTAGCAGACAAGGACCAGCGATTGCGGATCGCGAACGTCAGAGGGCGGCGGCGATGCCGCGTGATCGCCCCATTCGTCGTCGCGCGACCCGTCCGAGCAATTACCGGCCGGAACGCCGTTGATCGCGGCGTAGCGCCCTTCGACAGTCGACACGGAGATGCAACGCCCCGTGCGCTGGTTCCACCAGAAGGTGAAGCGCTGATCGCGCACGACCCTGGATTGGCGCGATTCATAGCCCCGCGAAAGAAGCTGGGTCTCACCGCCGGAGGCGCGGGCACCGACAAGATCTTCTACATCGGCGGCGCTCTGGGCGATGGCTGCGGTGCCGGCAAAGGCCGCGGCCAAAGCGGCGGGGACGAGGGCGTGGCGCATGTTCGATTCCTCCTGTTGCGCGGCAACGCTATCACCGGCCGCAAGGCCCGCAATGTTAATTTTCCCCTTACCCCAACGGCGCCGGGTCAATCTCCCCGTCTGTGCAATCGCTTGATCTAAATGGAATGTTAGAAGAATTTGGCCGATCGGAGGCGACATGCTGCGGGCAGTTCATCAGTGGCGCATCCGCACCGCCGCCGCAGCTTTCATCCGGCAGCAAACTCAGCTGGCAACAATGATCGCAAGAGCGACGAAGATGACGATGCCCTCGATCAGCCCGAGGCCAACATCCAGCACGGCGCGCGCGATCGACTGGTCCAGCTGCTGGCGGAACCAGCGAACCTGGACAACGAAAAAGAAGGTGATGGCGAAGGAGAAGCAGAGCGCGCCCCCGATCTTCTCCGACATAGCGGGCTGCATGACCAGCGAGGTGCCGAAGATGAAGGCGAGAGCCACGGGCGCCATGGCAAAGCATTGCGCATAAAATGGCGCTTTCAACGTGTCGCGATCGAGATTGAACTCACTTCGGCGGACGTAGCGGGTCGCGAGCACCAGCGGGAAGATACCGAACAGGGTTATGCGAAGCAGAAGCAGGGTGGTGTTGTCGTTGATCATCGCCGCAAAGCCATGATGGCTCGCGACAATCGGATTCGTGCCGTGAACCGCCAGCTCGATCGTCTGCCCCAGCAATACCGAAAGGATCAGCATCACGGGAGGGCTGACCGTCGAGCGGTATCGCGCATCCTCCCGAAGCGACAGCTGGTCCATGGCGTATTTCATCGTCGTGATCGGCCGGAAAATCGTTCGCCACAGCGTGATGGGAAAGAAGAGAGCCCAGCTCATCACCTCGTAAAGCAGTTCGTCGAGCGATCGCAGCAACTGGACAAAATGCATCCGGACGACCCCTGACAAACGCTTCAACACCAGCAGGCCGAATAAGCATCCTCACAGCGCGCATGTAAACCCAATGCGGAACGTGCGGCCTGGCCGGCAACAGGCTGCCCGATCCGGCCACCCCGAACGACAATGTCCGCGCGCGGGGCGTCGCCGGCATCGCAAAGGAAACCGGGCTGACGCGTGAGGCGATCTACAAGGCGCTGGTCGTGAAGCTGTCGATCGCCGCCTTGAGCGCCGTGGAGCTCGCGGCCTGCGTTTCGCCATTAGAATCGCGGCTTTGGCGTACGTTCTCTGTTGCGTTTGTCGGACACATAGCTTTGGCCCGTCTCTTCCGCCTTCACGATTTCGAACAGGCCGACCGCTTCGAAGAGCCTTGGGAAGTTCCGTGCTCCATAGTTCCGGGGATCGATCGGCGCCTGCCGCCTCGCCGCGCTGCCGGCGGCATCCAGGGGTGCCCAGCCGTCGTCGCCCGCAGTCGCCTCGACCGCGCCCCGAAGAACCGCGACGAGTTTGGCATCTTGGCTGAGTGGCGGCTTTGCGGCCTTGCCCTCAGAAGTTGCCCCGGCTTTCGACGATGATCTAGATGCAGCCGCGCGCGGCGGGGCGTCCATGGCCGCCTTTGCCTTGGGCTTCGCCGCCGTGCTCCCCTCTTCGCCCAAACTATCCAGGTAGAGGAAGGTAGTGCAGGCGTTGACGAAGGGATCGGGCGTCTTGCGCTCACCGAAGCCGTAGACATCGTGGCCGTTCGCTCGGAGCTGCATCACCAGAGGGGTAAAATCGGCGTCGCTGGACGCGATGCAAAAGGCATCGGGCTTTTGCGTGTAAAGCAGTTCCATCGCGTCGATCACCAGCGCCATGTCCGTGGCGTTCTTACCCTTCGAGTAGCTGAACTGCTGGATTGGACGAATGGCGTGCTCGTGAAGCCGGGAGGTCCACCCCTTCAACCCTGAGCTCGCCCAGTCGCCATAGGCACGGCGGATGTTCGCAACGCCATATTTGGACAGCTCGGCGAGCATCGCCGCGATCTTGCCATGCGAAACGTTGTCGGCATCGATCAACAGGGCGATGCGGCGGTTTGGCGTCGAACTTTCGGCATGGTCTGCGTTCACTACGGTCTCCCTTTGCACGCGACGAGCGCGCTCTTTCGTTTGACGCTACGCCATCTCGTTCGCGAGAGGAAAGCGGGCATTTCGTTGCTCGGCTTGCGTGGTCGCCAAGTTACTTTCAGCCCAGAGGTGGCTTTTCGAGCCAGGACCGCTATATGGAGATTGCTGAACGTCGCGTGCGACGGATAATGGGCCGCTCCGGCTCCTCCCTTTGTCCCTTTCTAGCTTCAAGACGCCGGGATGCGCCGCTGTTGGCGTGTGCCCGTCACATGGGACAAGGATATGCTCATGATCACCGGAACCGTAAAATTCTTCAACAACGATAAGGGCTATGGCTTCATTGCGCCGGAAGATGGCAGCGACGACGCCTTCGTCCACATTTCGGCCGTCGAGCGCGCCGGCATGTCTACGCTCAACAAGGACCAGCGTGTGTCTTATGAGCTGGAAACCGACCGTCGCGGCAAGACGTCCGCCGTAAACCTGCAGGGCGCCTAAGGTTGGATGGCGGACGCCACGGCGTCCGCCATTTGCCCAGTTAGCTATCAGGCTCCCGTATTGCATGAGCCGTTTGGCCGTTGGTGCTCGCACCGACCGTAGCTCGATCCTGAAAGGTCGTTATGTCCAGATTTCCCGTCGCTCCGTTCCTGATCGCCAAGGATGCGGAAGGCCAGTTCCGGATCACGATCCGCGACACGCGCTACAACTCTCAAAACTACCCCATCATGACCGCGCGATTACAGCCGGAGACATTCAAGAGCGCAATGGCCGCTCGTGCGCACGCCAAGCGTGAGTATGGCGCTGAGGCTGGACAGTTTGCGACCAAGTGACGCCGGTAGGGATGCATGCATGAATGACGGGGAGCATGATCTGACGGCGCAGCAGATGCTGGAGGCGCAACAAGCCCTCGATATCGCGGCGTTCAACGGGATTTTGAGCCTCGCTATCATTCTGCGAAAGCGCAACCTCCTCACCGACGCGGAAACCAAGAGCTTGCACGACATCATGAGCAAGCCGCTTGCGCTGCCGGGCAATGCGAACAACCCAATCGTGCAGGATGCCCAGCATAACCTCGATCAGCTATTTTCGCTCCTCATCGGCCGTGTTTAGGTGTTTGATCCCACGGTTTGATGGTGCGATCCTTTCATTGGAATGGAAGGAA
>NZ_JBMDKK010000060.1:0-572 GCF_057809675.1 Sphingomonas sp. FG14
GGTATACTTGATCGAGACGTATTGGCTGCCACGGTCGCTGTGGTGGATCAGGCCGCCGCGATGAGCAGGACGCCGATCATGGATCGCCTGTTCGAGGGCATCCAGCACGAAGCTGGCGTGCGCCGTCCTGCTCACCCGCCAGCCCACGATATAGCGCGCATAGACATCGATCACGAAGGCCACGTAGACGAACCCTGACCACGTCACGACGTAGGTGAAGTCCGAGACCCACAGCATGTTCGGCGCCGGCGCATGGAACCGCCGGTTCACCTGGTCGAGCGGGCAAGGCGCGGCCTTGTCGCTCATTGTCGTGCGCACCGGCTTACCGCGGATCACGCCCTGCAAGCCAAGATCGCGCATCAGCCGTTCCACCGTGCATCGGGCTATATCGAAGCCTTCGCGCCGCATCTGTCGCCACACCTTCCGCACGCCGTAGACGCCGAAGTTCTCGGCGAAGACGCGTATCACCTCCGGCTTCAACATCCGATCACGCTGAGCACGCGACGATAGCCGCGAGGGATCGCGCCGCTGCGCCAGGTGCTCATGGTAGGTGGATGGGGCGATCGGCAGAA
>NZ_JBMDKK010000061.1:0-415 GCF_057809675.1 Sphingomonas sp. FG14
GCCGATACCCCGCCTCGTTAGGGCAAAATCACACGGGCTGTCTCATGCCCCCGGAATCGCGTCTCAACAGATTTACTTGCCAGATATGAGAACTGTGAGAGGCTGACCTCATAGGATCAAATGAGACACGAGGTCGCCGATGCTGGTGGGGTATGGTCGGGTTTCCAGTTCGTCGCAGCACCTCGACATCCAGCACGAAGCGCTCGCCCAAGCCGGGTGCGAGAAGGTGTTCAGCGAGAAGATGTCGGGACGCTCGACCGGCCAGCGCGAGCAACTCGCCCTCGCTCTCGACTTCGTGCGCGAAGGGGACACGCTCGTCGTCACCCGGCTCGACCGTCTCGCCCGCAGCGTGGGCGATCGTCACCGGATCATCGAGCGGCTGACCGCCAAGGGAGTAGGGTTCCGCTGCCTCAAT
>NZ_JBMDKK010000007.1:0-179640 GCF_057809675.1 Sphingomonas sp. FG14
TGGCTTCCTTCCATTCCAATGAAAGGATCGCACCATCAAACCGTGGGATCAAACAGCTAGGGTCAGGGATCTGCAATTTGCGTCCGCTCGGTGGTTGCCCATTGAGGATCTCAAGGATCTGTCCGCACTCGCCGACCTGAGGGTCGGTAGCGCTTAATCGGGTCTCACAAGGCCTAACGTTGCATTGACTCGAAGGGGGCTTGGCAGCCCATCTGATACGACCCCCGCGTGCGAACTTAGACCAGACCGACACCGAGCCTTTCTTGGAAAGTCGACCTCCGCGAGACCTGAACGCCTCAGCCGAACCGCGACGCAGGCTGGCGACCAGTGAGCGCAGGCGATCGCGCAGGATCGACGGAAGTTGGGCGTCCGACTTGTCCACTGTGATCTTCCACATCGCGTCCAAAGAGTTCGGGATGTCTATCGCCACACGCACCAACTGGGAAAGCTCCCCATGACGCACCAGTCGAAACCAAGTGCCGTTCAGAATCAATCGACCTGCGCGGTAGAGGTAGAAGCCTTGGTTGCGCAGAAAGCCCTCCTCGCCGCCGAGCCGGTCGTAGTCAGACAGCGGGAGCTTGGAGAAGTGGGGTAGCACAAACCCCTGTATTGAGATCATGGCCCCTTCAGCCAGGTGGATCTCCTCGGGTGCGAGCGCCTGGGTGGCGTTGTTGTCGCGATGGAACGGGTCGAAGGGCGCGATCGCCTGCCCGTTCAGAATAATCTTCAGCGGACGTCCGCGCACCTCCCCCGCGAGGAAGCGGTGAAATAGGAGCGCGAGTCTGGAGCGTGCGTGGACGACGAGCGCGTTGAAAGCCTCTGGACCGATCGTGCCGTTTTCGGAAAGGCGGTCGCAGTTGCGCCAGATCACCTCGGTGCCCTGCGCGGTGAGGATAGCGGGATTGGCCACTTCCGAAAGGTCGGCCTCGTCGAGCAGTGCCATGCTCCAGCCGTCGATCTGGTCCAGGTCCCATTCGGCTCCAGTTGCGCCACCGCCGTTGTTAGAGACCACCGTCAGCCGCCTACACTGCGAGAACGACGCGGACTTTAGTCCCCAACCAAACCTTCCTAGGTCATCGGGCGACCGCTCGTCTTCCGGGTTAGTGCTCGCCGGCCGCATGGCAGCCGCTAGCTCGACCGACGACATCCCTTCGCCCTCGTCGCGAACGCGGACTTCCATTCCGGCTTCTGACTTCATGCACGTGATGTGGATGACGCGGGTTCGTGCCTTGATGCTGTTGTCGATCAGGTCGGCGAGCGCACTTGGCAGGTCGTAGTCGCCGAAGCTTCTGGCCGACATCATCAGGGCCGCGGCGTCGGGCGGATTGGGCACGAATCTCAAGCTGTGTCTCCCCCGCACGCTATAAACTACGGTTTGCAACACGTCGCAAGACGCACTCTTCCGCATTCGTGGCGACGTCAAGCGCTCGATTGCCGCCTTTCGTTAGTATGCCTATAGAGTTAGCGTTCATTGTAGAACTGGCGAAGTTGGCGCAATTGACGATACTGTGAGCTAAAGGCAGCTCTCGCGAATTGAAACTGCGTTGGTAAATGACCGCTATGTTGGCGGATCCCGCCGGGCGGGCCGAAACGACCCAAATGGCCGCTATTGTCTGAGGCAGACGTTAGCGCTGGCCGATCTCAACGACCGATTTTGGTCGCAAGCTGCCAGTTTAAAAGCTGGTTCCTGAATGTCGGCTATGTTCGCTGCGGTGCCCGAAACCAGCCAGTTGGCATCCGGTCCATAAGAATACGAAGAAGTTTCGCTCTGCGGTCGTCGCATAAAGCCATAGGTTCGCAAGTCGGTCATATCGATGGTGGCGTAATTAGACATTGCGATAGTTCGATATTCGCCTAGCCTGCTCCGCGCTGCCGATGGTGCCCCACGCCGTTGGCTTCCGGGCATGTTGCCCCACCACATGCCCAGCAGGCCGGGTGACCAGGACCGGCCTGTCAGGTGAGTGTGACGACTCGACGTCGGTCCGAGCCTTAGTCAGCCCGATTCCGGTTCCCGACAATTGATTGCGCACGGACCCGGCAGCGGCCTTGACGCCCTTCTGAACGGCCCAGCCGATAGCGAACGTCACCGCCAGGGGCGCAACAACACGCACCAGCCCCTGAGCCGCATAGCCGATCGCGGCGCCCTTGATCCCGCTGTCGCCGTCCTGCCGATCGATCGCCACACCGATCATGGCACCAATCCAGTTGCTCATGCACATCTCCTTTCCAGTCCAAGCGAGCGAACACGCGTAACGTTCCAACGAACCGGATCGCACGTCCAAAGGTGAGATATGTCTGAGTGATGCATGCTGCGATATGAATGACCGTAGCACATCGCCACCAGGGCAAACATGCTCCGGTCATCCCTGGGCCCCCGCCCATCGAATGCCTGTTGTCGCCGGTCCAGGGCCGGCGCCCAGATAAAGGGAGGCCCGAACGGCATGCCGCCCGGGCCTCCAAGTGAAGAGGCCCCCTGTTAAAAGGTCTCTTCGGGTCGCGGGTTGCGCCTAATATCGATGCGCAAGCCGATATTGTACAAAAACGACATGATCGACCATCGGTCATTGCCGCTTCGCACCGATCGCGGGTCCGGTCAGCGCAAGCACACGCTCGGCGATATCCTCCCAGAACCGCCTGCCAGTCTCATCACCGGCTTCCAGCATGGCGTAGAAGCGCTTCGTCATGAACCGGCCGATGTCGGATCCATGGATATCGATGAGCGCGCTGGCGAACTGCCAGCGCTCCTGCTCGGAGGTCATGTGTTGGTCGGACGAAAGGTGCGAGCCGCTCAGCCTTCTCCGCTCAGATGCTTCTGCGCCGCCTTCTTCGCGACAGCCGGAGATTTGCGCGCAGCAGGTTTGGCGGGCGCGGCCTTCGCTGGCGCTTTCTTTGTCGGGGCCTTCCTGGCCGGTGCTTTTTCCCCGGGCTTGCGACCAAGCCCGATCTTCATGGCCATGGCGCGCCGCGCTTCCGAATAGCTCTCGGCCACCATGGGATAATCGGGCTTCAGATTATAGCGCTCGCGATAGTCTTCCGGCGTCAGGCCGTGCGTGCTCAGATGACGCCGCAGTGTCCGATAGGGCTTGCCGTCGATCATAGAGAGGATGTGGTCCTTCGACCCCAGCGACTTCCTGACCGTCACCGCGGGTGGATAGTCTGGCTGCTGCGCCTCGACAGCAGCGGATGCTGCAGGCGCACTGGCGCCCGCCAGCTCGGTCACCGCGCCATGCATGAGCTTGAGGAACCCCGGCACGTCCGCGGCATCGGCACGGGTATTGGGATTGGACAGCCAAGCCATGGTCAGGTCGGCGGCAAGCTCGACCGCATCGATGCTGCTGGCCTGGGCTTCGATGTTATTCTCGGTATCGGACATGATCTGCCTTCCCACATATTGCTTGCGCGCACTTCTATCCAAAATGGACCAAATAACCAGTGGTGCGGCCGATCATTCGCGCACTCACCCGCACTGTATCGAGCCGCCGCGACCCAAATCCACTTTTCCGGGCGGCTGCGCAGATTGGACTTGAACCTTCGCCTCAACAGAGCAATCTGACCCCGCTTCCCGTGAAAGCCGGGAGGTGGGGCGTGGAAACCCCAAAGGTAGCCAACTCGGTCGAGCTTATCGGCCGGGTGGCATGCGCGCATGTCCAGCCGGTTCGCCGGTAAAGGCGCATGCGCCTGTGGGCTACCTCAGGTTTCCAACATCCGGCTTTGGCCGTCGCCCCGAGAGGACATAGGCGCGACACGAGGCAAAGCCGATGACACATATGGTCAATATCCATCCCAAAAAGGCGCTGGGCGCGCCGTTCCTGGTCGGGCTGGACGGCGCCAGCCACAAGCTGGAACAGATCCAGCTCGGCCAGATCGGCGCCTATAACGAGGCCTGGCTCCAGCAACTCATCCACACCCATCCCGAGATCCTGCCGATCGCACAGATCGAACCCGGCTTCGGCGCACCCATCGCCGTCGCCCGCGAGGTCGCCTGCGGCCACGGCTATATCGATAATCTCTTCATCACCCCCACCGGCGACATCGTGCTGGTCGAGACCAAGCTGTGGCGCAACGCCGAAGCCCGGCGCGAGGTCGTGGCGCAAGCCCTCGACTATGTCTCGGCCCTGATGACGATGAACTATGCCAGCTTCGAGGCGGCCGTCCTGAAGGCGGGCACGACCGCCAAGTCGCTCCATGACCTCGTCGCCGACAAGGCCGACGCGCTCGAGGAAAGCGCCTTCTTCGACACCGTCTCGCGCAACCTCAGGCGCGGCCGCATGCTGGTGCTCGCGCTCGGCGACGGCATCCGCCAGGAAGCCGAACGCCTCGCCGACCTCATCCAGAACCAGATGATGGCGCAGTTCACATTCGCGCTGGTCGAGGTGAAGATCTACAGACACCCGGGCTCGGGCGACATCATCGCCATCCCGAGCACGCTCGCGCAAACGGTGATGATCGAGCGCGGCATCCTCGTCTTCAACGATGGCGTGCCAACCATCCAGCCCTTGCCGGACAAGACGCTGCCCAAGGCGAAGTCGATCACCGAGGACATGTTCTACGAGGCGGTCGGCGCCAGGAACCCGCTATTGCCCGGCGCCATCAAGGCCTTTGTCGACGCGGCCGCGGCGCTCGGCGTCTATCCCGACTTCAAGGCCAGCCTTAATCTGAAGGTCGATATCGCCGAAGCGTCCGCGCCGCTCAATATCGGCTATATCCAGAAGAACGGCCAGCTGCGCACCAACCCGGTCGGCTGGCAGGCCGGCGAGAGCCTGGGACTTGCCTATGCCCAGCGGCTGGCCGATCTGATCGGAGGCGTGGTCGCGACCCATGACGGCATCTATGTCTCGACCAATGGTTCGTCTATGCCATCGGTCGCCAGCCTGCTCCCGGCGCATCAGGCCGAATGGCTCGCCGCGATCAAGGCGCTGATCGACGGCTACAAGCTGCAGCTCCAGCAAGAGGGCGTGTGATGACCCGACCCATCGGCCTCTCCAAATCGCGCATCGCCGCTTTCGAGCAATGCCCGAAGCGGCTGTGGCTGATGGTGCACCGGCCAGAGGTCGCGGATGCCGGTGACGATGACGACGGCACCTTCACCCGGGGGCATGGCGTCGGCGCCGAGGCCTGCGCCCAATGCGCCGGGGGCATCATGGTCGAGACCGGCTCGGACCTCAGGGCGGCGCTGGCGATGACGCGCGACCTGATCGCCGGCGGCCATGACGCGCCGATCTTCGAAGCCACCTTCGAGCATGACGGCGTGCTGGTCCGCGTCGACATCATGGAGCCGCTGGGAGATGGCCGCTGGCATATGGCGGAGGTCAAGAGCGCCGGCAGCGTCAAGGATTATCATCTGGGCGATCTGGCGACCCAGCTCTGGGTGACGGGCAATACGGGCATCCCTGTCGCCAGCGCGGCGATCCGCCATATCGACACCCGGTTCGTGCTGAGGCGGGAAGGGGATTATCGCGGTATCTTCAAGGATACGCATCTGCTGGCCGACCTGCAGCCGCTGATCGCCCGGCGCGGCGACCAGGTCGCCGCCGCGCGCCAGATGCTTGGCGGCCCCGAACCCGATCACCCGGTCGGCGCCCATTGCGAAGCGCCCTTCACCTGCGAGTTCATGGGATATTGCCATCACGACCTGCCCGCGGGACCGGACTGGCCGGTGACGGTGCTCCCCGGTGGTGCGGGCAAGCGCTGGCTGGAGAAGGGTATCCAGGACATCTTCGCGCTCGACGCGGCTCTGCTGACGAGTGCTACGCATCAACATGTGCACTGGGCGACCGTCACCGACACGCCCTATCATGACGTCGACGGCGCCAGAGCCGCAATCAGCGCCTGGGCATATCCGAGAACATGGCTCGACTTCGAGACCATCGGCTTCGTGTTGCCGCGCTGGATCGGCATGCGGCCCTATGCGCAGGCGCCGTTCCAGTTCTCGGCGCATATCGAAGCCGCCGATGGCAGCATCGAGCATCGCGAGTTCCTGAGCCTCGACGGCTCGGACCCGAGACGCGCCTGCGCCGAGGCGTTGCTCGCGCTGATCCCGGACCAGGGCGCGATCATCGCCTATAACGCGCCCTTTGAGCGGGGCTGCATCGCCGAGCTCGCCGCCACGTTCCCCGATCTGGCCGAAGGGCTGAACCGCCTCAACGACCGGCTGGTCGACCTGCTGCCGGTCACGCGCAATCACTGGTACCATCGCGACCAGCGCGGCAGCTGGTCGATCAAGGCGGTGCTGCCGACCGTGGCGCCGCACATGAACTACGCCTCGCTGGACGTGAAGGACGGCATGCAGGCCCAGCAAGTGTATCTCGAAGCCATCCATCCCGATTGCTCGCAAGAGCGCCGGCAAGCCATCGACGCGGGGCTTCGGCTCTATTGCGGCCGCGACACCGAGGCCATGATCGTCCTGGCGCGGCATCTGATCGGATAGAGGGTGTCGCGTTTTTCAGGCTGCCTTTGCACGCAACCTGTCCCCGATCACATTTTTGCTGGTGTAATCCTTGCGGCATCCCGCATCGTAAACCACATATCGTTCGCGGAATGAGATTGCCTTAGGGAAGCATTTTTAGGCCGCAAGCTGCTGCTTGTGATCGAGGCACGCGGTGTTGGATGGAAAGGGGGGAGGCTAAGGCCTCGGCACGTCCGACAAACTGAGCAATTGAGCCGTCCGCACTGAGGGGAGCGGATGAAAGACGGCTCTGTTCATGGTTGGAGGATGCGATGCCCAAGGTTACCAAGCCGAACACTTCTCTCAAAAACCAGCTGCAGGCTAAATCGCGTGGACGGCGTAAGGCGCTGACCCAGGCGGTGTCGGTCGCGGCGGTCGCGTCCACGCCAGCGCGCAACGACCTGCAGCCGGCACTCCAGATCACATCCGTGCCGATCGCCTCGCTCAAACCCGCGCCGCGACGCCTCCGCCGCGTTGAGCCGGCGCATGTCGAGCGTGCGGTGAAGTCGATCGGCACCTATGGACTGGTGATTCCCATCCTCATCGATCGGCATAATCAGGTGATCAACGGGCATACCATTCTCGAAGCCGCGAAGAGCCTGGGCTTCGACACGATCAGCTGCGTGCGGATCGAGCATCTGTCGACCAATGAGGTCCGCGCTTTGAAGATCGCGTTGAACCGTCTCCAGGAACTGGGGGTCTGGGACGAGGAGGCGCTTCGGATCGAAATGATCGAGCTGATCGAAGAGGATGTGGATCTTGGCGCGACCGGGTTCACCGATATCGAGGTCGACCAGATCGTGGTCAGTACCGAAGACGGGGGTGATGAAGACGATGCGCCCGCCGATCCGCCCCAGCACCCGATCGCCAGGCCGGGCGACCTGTTCCGCCTGGGCGACCATTATCTTCTGTGCGGCGATGCGCTGGACGCGAAGTGTTACGAGAGGCTGATGCAGGGCAAGCTCGCCCAGGCCGTGTTCAGCGATCCTCCGTATAATTGCCCGATCGCCGGCTTTGTCGGGGGCCTCGGCAAGGTCAAACATAAGGATTTCGCCTTTGCGGTTGGCGAGAAGACCGATCAGGAGTTTCTCGATTTCCTCGCCACCTATCTGAGCCATGCACGCCTCGCGACGAGCGAAGGTGCCGTGATCTTCGCCTGCATGGACTGGCGTCAGATCGACATTCTTCTTTATGCCGGCAGGCTCGCCGGTCTCGACCGGATCAACAAGGCCATCTGGAACAAGGGTTCGGGCGGCATGGGCTCGCTGTACCGAAGCGCCTATGAAGAGGTGGCCATCTTCTGCAATGGCAAGCAGCCGGCGGTAAACAATGTCCAGCTTGGCAGGCACGGTCGCGACCGGATGAACGTCTGGAATTACCCCAGCGCGAACCGAAAAGGGTCGTCTGCCGCCGAACAGCTCGGCGCGCATCCCACGCCCAAACCCACCGAACTCGTGCGAGACGCACTTCTGGACGTCACCAGCAAGGGTGACATCGTCCTCGATCCGTTCATCGGTTCAGGCACCACGATTATCGCAGCACAGCAATGTGGCCGCATCGCCTACGGCATCGAATACGAGCCGGGCTATGTCGATGTGACGATCAGCCGCTGGCACAAGCAAGTCGGAACCGACGTCGTCCATGTGGCAACCGGCAAGCCCTTCCGCACGCTGGAGGCCGAACGCAGGGCCGAGATGATGCAGGATGCGCCTGCATCGCCGGCCGAGAGGGAGGCTGACAACTGATCAGGTGCGTGACATCCTGCCGGCATAGGCCGCGTTGATCACGGCGCCGGTGTCCAGTGCCGCGAGGAACTGGGTCACCGCATCCACCTGGTCGTCATGCTTGCCCTTGGGAAATTCCATCAACTCGCGCTCGAACGCCGGGCGCCACTCGGCATGTTTGGGAATCCAAAAACGGCCCTGCTCGAGTTTGGGCGTTTGCCATTCGGCGCGTTCGACCTTCGACAGTTTGGGAGAATAATGTTTCAGCCAAAGCGGGGGCGATGGATAGGAATGGCGAACCGAGTCATAAAGCGCCAGTCCGCCATGTGATGCCTCCACGATCACGAGATCGGCATTCCATTTCTCGCGCAGATTCGGGAGCAGCTTCACCTGCTCGGTAAAGCTGATCCGTACGCGATGAACGTCGATCAGATGGATTTCCTTGCCGCGCAGCCCGAAGGTCGCGCAGACGGTATAGTCGTTGGTCTCGTGGGTCGCGAGCGCGGTGTCCCAGCTCTGTACGATATAATCGAAATGGAGGTGCGGCTCCTCGATATGATTGAGCCATTCCAGCTTGAAGAGATAGCCGCCCGAGGGGACGGGGCGCTGGTTCCACTGTGCCTCGAACAGTGCTGAGGAGATGGTGGCGCGCAGATGCTCCACTTCCTCCTCGCCGAAATGCGCCTCGTGCAGGATGTGGCCGGCCTCGCGATGCATGATGATATCGCCCATCGCGAAGGTCTGGTTCTCATAGGCAACGAGCGGAAGAATCAGTTTCTCCCAACCGCCCCGCTCCATCAGGCGCCCGGCCAGATCGTCGACATGGAGCCGTTGCGCCACCACCAGGATCCGGCCGGTCTTGGGATTATCGAGGCGGCTGGACAAGGTGCTGTCGAACCACAGATTGACCGCTTCGCGCACCGTGTCCGAAAACGCGTCGTCCGCTTTCATCGGATCGTCGATGATCAGGAACTCTCCGCCAAGCCCGGTCAGCTTGCCATGGACCGATGTCGCCATGCGATGGCCGTTCCTGGTCGTCCCGATATCGCGCTTGGTGCACCGTTTGGGATCGATGCGGGTGCGCGGGAATGACCGCTTATATTGTTCGCTCTCCATCAGCTTGCGGCACTGGTGCGCGAAGCCCTCCGCCAGGTCCTGGGCGTAGCTGATGTTGATGACTTTAGCCGAAGGATCGCGCCCCAGAATGAATGCCGGAAAGCAGATTGTTGTGATGAACGACTTTAGGTGCCGAGGCGGTGCGCAGACGACCAGTCGTTTGGTCCGCCCTTCCATGACCTGCACGCAGCGATCGGCCAACAGCGCAACATGCCAGTTGGCTTTGATGGTTTGGCCCGGATAGAGATAGGCGAACGCCCAAAATATGAACGCCGAGAAATCCTGCCCGATCAGGGCGTCGTAAATCCGCCGATGATTGATCTCGCTCATTTCGAACCTCCCGGCAAAAGCATCTGCTGCATCGTCAGGATATTGCTCAGCACCTGCTGCTCGGCCTCGGTCAGCTCCGCTGGGGCCGCCTCCTGCTCGGGCGGCTCGAAGGGCAAGAGGATGGACACGGCGTTCATCGTCGCGTGCCTGTCGCCGTTGAGGGCGGCCGCGCGCATCCTCAGCAACATGATCTTGAGCGCCTCGGACCTGGTCGATTTGCCGTTCTTGCGATAGGGCATTCGCTCGAAAAACACTTCGCGCGCGATCGTGCGGACGTTCTTGGCGCCCTTTGGACGTCCTTTGCTCCGCTTGTGTCCGGGCGTGAACTGACCGCTCTTGGGCGGCTTCTTGTACCCGACCTCGTAATCCTCGTCAGACGAACAATCCTCGTCGGAAAAATCATCCTTACTCATTTTACAGTCCCCCACAGCCACGCGCTGCCATCCCAGGCATCGGCATTGCTCGACGCACGGGACAAACCGTCAACCGGCGGACCGGTGACCGAAACAGCGATATGAACCCGCGGAAAGGGACTGCGTCGCGTTCAGCGTTCCCGGGGCTCGATTAATATGTTTGACGTTGCCGTTGGGGGTCAAGAGTCCCGGAAAAAATTCCTCGTCGGCGCCATCCTGGCTCGGCAAAATCCCGCAGAGGTACGCAAAATTCCCATTAAACTTTCACGGGAAATCGTGCCTGCCCGGCGCGGAAACTCTGGACCCGGCATATGCCTGGACCGGTGCGAAACCCGTTTAATGGGAAAATTCCCATTAAATTTCCCATTAAGCCGCGAAAGCTCGGCTCCTCCCGGCGTGCTCAGCGTCATTCCGTAGTGCCGGGCTACGCAGCAGAGAAAGCTTGGGAGAAATCCCGTATTTGAGGTTTTTGGAGGACTCTCCGCAGGACCGAATTAAACCAAATACGCGCGGAATTGCGGGAAAATCGGCTGATTTTCCCGGGATCTTTTCAATGTTCTCTGATACTTGGGACTAGGTGGCGGAGACGGAGGGATTCGAACCCTCGGTACGGAATTCTCCATACGACGGTTTAGCAAACCACCGTCCGACCTCGCCTGTCATCAAAATAACGGACCGAAATCGCAGAAATCTGCGACTTTCAGGGGGTGGCATGCGTCATAAGCGTTGTCAACTCACTGCTCGTCACCACAAATCTCACCACAGCGAACAGACGACTGGAGACGCGATGCTCTTGTCTTCGATTGTCGAAATATGACGCCTGTCCTGTCTTTTGTGGATGCCGGAGACCTGCTCCAATGAACGAAAATCGCGAGGCTTCCTCCTAACCACTTCATAACAAGAAAAGATGTTATGATCCGCATGCTGTTGCGGAGTCGACTCATGGCTCAGATGGGGCTTGTCGCGATCATGGCCATCATGTCGGAGGAGGCGCCCTCCGAACGCGTCGCCGATGCGGTCCTCCGGCTCGCGCGTTTCCTGAGCGACCATCATGGCGAGCTGAACGATGCCCAGGCGGCCGACCTTCTGGCACTGGGAGCTTGCCTGTGGCGGAGAAGCGTCGAGTTGGGCGACACCGCCCCCGAGATCGACGCGGCGATCGCGGCGAAGCAGTGACAGGGAAGGGAGAGCGGCATTCGGCCTGGATGCCGCAAGGCGTGTCTTCGTGACAACGGAGCACCAGCGATGGGCGTTCGCCGCCAGGCTGCTTGAACGGTACGGCGACGTCATCAGCGATTTCGTCAAACGCCAGGTCGACGACTGTATCGAGCGGGGCGACGAGGAGGGGCTGCTGTTCTGGCATGACGTGATCTCGAAGCTTGTTCAGTTGATGGGCCCCGATGGCGGAACGGATCCGCAATAGGATTCGCTCATCCAGAGGTGAAGACGAGGCTCGGCCAACGTCCAGCGCATGAAAAGGCGCCTGTCCCACTATTCGGTTTCTGATGCCGCCGAAAAAAAAAGCCCCGGCCGTCAGACCGGGGCAGATGCGTGACATGTTCAAGGTGAACGCGCTCGAGTGATGACGGTTTCAAGTCGATCGATAACGGGATCACGTGGCGCCTCGTCGGTGTTTCACCCGCACCGGATCAGGCAAGATCGCGTACCTTCGGCTCACGCTCCCAATGGCGTTTTGTCCCAGCCTTCATGAAGTCCTTGATCGGCACGACCCCTTCATCGGGTTCGATATTGGCTTTCTCGAGGAGTATGGCGGTTCCCTCGCAATGCGCGATCGTCTTGCAATGGCCATAGGCATCCATGAACCATTGGACGGCGGCACCCTGCTGCGCGAGCGCCTCGGCCGCCTCGGGCATGAGCACCGCGGCAACTGCGTCGAACAGGACCGACGGTGATCCGGCGAGTTGGCCATCCGCCTTGAGGGTACCGCCCTTCACCTTGATGCCGCCCACTTTGGGTGCGACGAGGAAGGCAGTGCCGCCTGCTTTCTCGATCCCGGTTTTCAGGGCATAGATCGACGCCTTGTCCGAGCCTTCTGCGAAGAGGATGCCGACCTTGCGGCCCTTGAGCGTGTCCTTGGCCTGCTTCTGGATGGAGAGCGCATCCGACGGAGGCATTTCGATCGGAGCCTTCGCCGCCTTCGCCTTCTCCGGCAGGTCGATCGCCAGGCCGTCCGCGACGCGCCGGGCGAGATCCTCGTCGATATTGCGCAGGCGCGAGACCACGCGGACGCGAACATGGTCGATCTGCACCTTCGACAGCTCGAACACGAGCGCGGAGGCGATATGCGCCTGCTCATTCCCGGTCTGCGACCGATAAAAGAGCCGCGCCTGGCTGTAATGGTCCGCGAACAGTTCCGCGCGCACGCGCAGCTTCTGCTCGGGATCGTTGCGTTCGCTATTGCCGGTGAACGAAGTGAAGCCAGTCTCCGGGGACGCGCGCGGGCCCGACGCCTCGCCGGCTTCCGCAAGGCTGTTGGGTTCGTAATTGGCCCGCCCCGTCGGCACCAGCGTCTGCATCATCCCGTCGCGCTGGAAATTGTGGAACGGGCATTTCGGCGCGTTGATCGGGATCTGGTGGAAATTGGTGGTGCCCAGACGCGATTTCTGGGTGTCGAGATAGGAGAACAGCCGCCCCTGCAGCAGCGGGTCGTTGGTGAAGTCGATTCCCGGGATGACGTTGCTCGGCAGGAACGCGACCTGCTCGGTCTCCGCGAAGAAATTGTCGACATTGCGATCGAGCGTCAGGCGGCCGATGATCTCGACGGGAATATCCTCTTCCGGAATGAGCTTGGTCGGATCGAGCACGTCATAGGGTTGCTCGGCGGCCCATGCCTCGTCGAACACCTGTACGCCCAGGTCCCATTGGGGATGGTCGCCGGCGGCGATGGCCTCGAACAGGTCGCGGCGATGGAAGTCGGGATCGGCCCCGGCGATCTTGACGGCCTCGTCCCAGGTCGTGGACTCGACCCCCAGGACCGGTTTCCAGTGGAACTTGACGAAGCGTCCCTCGCCGCGCGCGTTGACGAAGCGGAAGCTGTGGACGCCGAACCCCTCCATCATCCTGAGTGAGCGGGGAATCGCGCGGTCCGACATCGCCCACATGATCATATGCATGGCTTCCGGCATCAGGCCGATGAAATCCCAGAACGTGTCGTGCGCAGAGGCTGCCTGCGGATAACCGCGATCCGCCTCCATTTTCACGCTGTGGACGAGATCGGGAAATTTCATCGCGTCCTGGATGAAGAAGACGGGGATGTTGTTGCCGACCAGGTCCCAGTTGCCGCTGTCGGTATAGAGCTTGACCGCGAAGCCGCGCACATCGCGGGGCGTATCGATCGAACCCGCACCGCCAGCCACGGTCGAGAAGCGAACGAAGACCGGGCAGCGATTGCCCTTCGTCTGGAATATGGATGCCTTGGTCAGCTCCGGGATGGCCTTGGTGCATTCGAAGACGCCATGCGCGCCCGACCCGCGCGCGTGGACGATGCGCTCGGGTATGCGCTCATGATCGAAATGGAAGATCTTTTCCCTGAGGACGAAATCCTCAATCAGGGTCGGGCCGCGCTCGCCGGCGCGCAAGCTGTTCTGGTTGTCCGAAATCCGATGCCCGAAATTATCGGTCAGAAACGCATCGGCTTCCTCTCGGTCCTGGTTCGGGGCGATATCCTGGTGGAGTTCCCCGCCGTTGCCGACATGGACTTCAACCGGCGTCTCGCCCTGGCCGGGCCGGCTTTGCGCAAGCGCATTGTCGCCGGCCGGGCTTCCGGTGCTCTTGGGTCGCTTCGGCATGATGTGTCCTCCTGCAGACGATCGAAGACGTCGTTCGCGGGCGATGGAGTCCCTCGAAACGAATTCGTCGGAGATGCGATCGATGATCGAATTTCCTGAACGTCGATGCGTCGGCGCGGGTTCCGCAGGACGTGAGCGGCGGCTCAGCGGAGCGCGATGCTGGACAGCCGAGAGCAGTTCATCGGAGGCGAGGTCGATATCGATTTGGTTTCAGCGGCTTTCTTGCGAAGTCCGAGCGCGGCGCCGATCGATCGGCCAACCGTGCGAAGCATGCCCTTGTCGTCACCGTCCTCCAACCGGGCCGGGTTGAAGGTGATCGCCGGATCCGAGAGCGTGCCTTTCACGCGCACCGGATCGACGAGTGCCAGTGCCGGCTTGTCCGTCGACGCGCCGTTGATCGCGAGAAGCAATGTCTCGCCATCGAGATTGATCTGGCCTCGACCGCTCCCCCGCGAGACGTCCGTTTCGACGAGGAGCGGAGCGGGGCGCAGGACGCCGTCTCGTGCCTCGAACGCAAGGATCGCGCAACGCAGCGGCACCATCGCCTCGCCGTCGCGGAGGGACTGGCCGATCGCTCCGCCCAGATCCTGTCCCAGGACGAATGCGGCCGCGCGATTCATCGCGCCCTGGCGGGCGACAAAGGCGATCTTGCCGTTGCCGTTCGCGAAAGCCTGCCGGATCGTATCGCCACGCCCGGTGATCCGGACGAGGCCACGCAGCGGTCCCTGGATCTTGTCAGGCTGTCCGACCAGCGTTCCCAGCGTCGTCCCGTCGATGCGCAATTCGGTCGAAAGCACGGGTACGGCGCGGGTGGAATCGACCTTCACCCAACCCTTCAATTGGCCGGACTCGAGACCGGCGACCGCATTGTCCAGCTTGAGCACATGGTGGTCCAGCCTGAGATCACCCTTCAGGCTTCGAAAGACGGAGCCGCCCTTGACCAGAAGGCGGTCGATCGAAAAGCGGATCACACCATCGGTCGGCCCCATCTTGCTCAGGTTGATGCGCGTGTCAGGGATCACGCGCTTGCCGATCCGGGCTTCCTTCGCCCGCGCTTCGGCAAGGCCGGCATCGTCCGCCAGATCGTCGAAATCGAGCTGGGCCGCCTGCATCCTGGCATCGATCCTGGTTCTTGTCTGGCGTTTCAGGATGCTGGCGTCCGCACGCAATCGCGAGCGGCCGATGGTTCCCTCCAGTGCGTCCACGAACCAGTCGCGGTCCTTGTGCCGGACATTCGCGCGAAGGTTGATCGGCTGGGTTCCGAACAGGCCGGCTTCGATCACATGGTCGAGCTGCTTGAGGCTGTTGCCGCGTGCGTGGAGTCTCATGCGCATGTCGCGGACATTGAGTGCGCCCGCCATGGTCCCGCGCGCGTCAAGATCGAGGATGTCGGACGCCAATCTCGCGCTGAAGGGCCAGTCCGGCTGGCCGCCCGTGCCGGCCAGCCCTCCGCCGCTCGCACTCAGGCGCGCGGGCGCGCCGTTGAATCGGCCGGAGGCGCTGACCGAAAGACCGGCCCGCGGACCGGCGGCGAATATGCCTGTCAGCTCGAGGCGCCGCTTCGCATCGCGAAGCGAAAAGCGGCCGTTCTCGATGGTCAATTGCCTCAACCGGGGCGGTGAGTGATCGCCTCCCGGACTGTCTTCGCCATTCGGCGCCCAGTTGCTATTGCCTTTCGCATCACGGACGAGGGTGAGTTCCACACCTTTGACGTGCAGGGATTGCGGCGCGACATCTCCGGTCAGTAGCGAGAAGATGGGGATATGCGCGCTTGCCTGCGATATCTTGAGAAACGCGCCCTTGCCCGCCCATGCCGGTTGGCCGATGCGCAGGTCGCGAACGATGATTTCCGGGGTGAAGGAAAAGGCCCCCCGACGCGATAATCCGCCCAGCACGACAGGTGCCTGGAAATGCTCGGACAGGCGGCGTTCGGCGACCCCGCGTAGAATTCCAACCGGAAAGCTGGCTGCGCCGAGCAGCGCGACAGCCACGCCCCCAACGACGAATGCCGAGAGGATCGCATACCGGCGGGAGGCTGTTTTCGTCATCTACCCCCTCGCTGTCATGGAAGGAATTCGCAGACACCAGCGAGCATCAAATGTACACAAAAGCCCGCGCAGTATCATGCGCGGGCTTTTGTTCATTTCATAGTCAGTCAGTAGGTATTTTCGAAATCATCGATTTCCCGCTCGGCGTCGTCCTGCGCCTTGCCATATTTTTCCTGAATCTTGCCGGCGAGAATTTTGCGGCTCCCGTTGATCTGGTCGATCTCGTCATTGGTGAGCTCTCCCCACTTCTTCTGGACGTGGCCCTTTACCTGCTCCCAATTGCCTTTGATCGTGTCGCTGTTCATGATCATCTCCATTTGCCGGAACATTGACGAAACGCGAGGCTGAATAGAACGTTCCTGTAAATCGCGTTTGCTGACCCTCGAATGCTCACGACTCCACGCCACGCATCCAGCCGGCAGTGAGTTTCGGATCTTCCCGGCGCAGTGCCATCCAGTCAGATAATGGACGGCAGCGATTGCCAGATGATGGCGATCGCGGACAGCAAGGCTTCGGCAGCGACCAGTGAGCGCCGCCAGCGGTCGAACTCGGTGTCGATCGATATCGACAAGGCCCATCGCAGGACCGCGATGTCGCCGATCAGCGCCGCCAAGGTGAGCATGCCGATGGCCAGCCGCGCGGCCTCCGTCTCGCCTGCGAATTCGCCGATGATGTAGAGTGCGAGGAAGTGGGCAGCCCAAATGAGGAGTCCGCCGAGCAGCAGTGACCAGCCACCCTTCATCCTGCCAGCCTTGCGATGAGGCTGCCGGCAAGACCCTGACACGCCGCGTAGCCGATGAAAAGTGCGGCAAGATCGACCGTGTTGCTGCGTGGTCGAGCGAGCGCCTGCTTTGTCGCTTTGGCGGCGACGAACCCTGCCATTAGCAGGCCAATCGCAACAAGCGTTGCATGCAGCGCCAGCAGGGCATGGACGACGGCCGCCTGGCCGCTGACATGGGGGGCGATGGTTTCGCGCCAGGCATTCCAGTCGATCCAGCTCGCGACGCCGGTGGAGAACACCGCCGCCGCAAGCAATGCGGCAGCGCCGGAGGGCGCGCGCGCGAGCACGGGCCGCGAAACGGTAGCCAGGACGATGCCGCCCGCGTGCAGCGCATAGGCGGCCCATCCACCGGCCAGGGGCGGTGGCGGCACCCAATAATCACCCTGGTTTGCCATCAGATAGAGCAGCGAGAAGATCGCCATCAGAAAAACCATCCCCATGACGACGATGAGCACGATCATGGCCCACCAGCCATGGCTGCTTGGTCCCGTGACATAGGTGGGCACGCGGATGCCGGCGCCGATATCGACGCTCTTCTCCTTCACCGGCCGATCGGTTTCCCAAAGCCAGCGCAAGGTGGCGAGCGTGGCGAACACGCCGCTGGCGGCGCCAAAGACATAGGCCTGGACGGTGAGCGCCAGGAAGAATCCGGCGGTGAATATGGCGGCCGCGAACGGCCAGACGGATGGCCCCGGCATGATCTGCAGATATTGCGGCTCTGCGAGAAGTGGACTGGTCACGATCGTCTCGCGCCTGCCGGTCGCGGATCGTGGCAGGAAATAGCGGCCTGCCGCGACATCGTCGCAGATGCCCGGCTGGTCCCAGAGCGGCTCGCGACTGTGGACGACCGGGATCGAGCGCGTCGAGTAGAGCGCGCTCGGCAGCCATTCGAGCGTGCCGCCGCCATAGACGTTGCCGGCATTGCCCTCCGCCGGGGCGGGCCGGAAATTGCGGATCAGGTCGATCACGAACAGCAGCACGCCGGCCGCAAGCATGAAGGCGCCGAAAGTGGAGATCAGGTTCGGCAGATCCCAGCCACGATCGGGAAGATAGGTATAGACCCGGCGCGGCATGCCCATCAGCCCTGCCAGATGCATCGGCATGAAGGCGATGTTCATGCCGATGAACATCAGAGCGAACACCCAGCGGCCGAGCCGCTCCGATAGCGCCCGCTTGGAGACCATCGGGATCCAGTAATAGAAGGCGGCGAACAGCGGGAAGACCATGCCGCCGATCAGCACGTAATGGAGATGGGCGACGATGAAATAGCTGTCATGCGCCTGCCAATCGAAGGGCACCATCGCGACCATCACGCCGGTGAGCCCGCCGGTCACGAACACCAGCAGCGCACCGATCACGAACAGCGCGGGCGTGGAGAAACTGCGCCGGCCGACCGCGATCGTCGCGATCCACGAGAAGACCTGGATGCCGGCGGGCACACTCACCGCCATCGACGCGGCGGAAAAGAAGCCGTTCGACATCGGGGGCATGCCGATCGCAAACATGTGATGTGCCCAGACACCGAAACTGATGAAGCCCGTCGCCAGCATGGCGAGCACGATCAGGCGATAGCCGACCAGCTCGGCGCGCGAGACGGATGCGACGATCATCGAGAGCATCCCGGCCGCAGGCAGGAAGATGATGTAGACCTCCGGGTGACCGAAGAACCAGAAGAGATGCTGCCACAACACCGGGTCTCCGCCGCGCGTCGCGTCGAAGAAGGGCCAGTTGAACGCACGCTCGATCTCGAGCAGCAAGGTGGCGAGGATCACGCTGGGAAAGGCGATGATGATCATCCCCGCGAACACCAGCATCGCCCAGGCGAAGATCGGCATCCGGTCGAGGCTCATGTTCGGCGCGCGCGTGCGCAGCACGCCGACGATGATCTCGATGGCGCCGGCGATCGCGGAAATCTCGATGAAACCGATGCCAAGCAGCCAGAAGTCGGTGTTGATCCCGGGCGAATAGGCCTTGGACGTCAGCGGCGGATACATGAACCACCCCCCGTCCGGGGCCAGCCCGACGAAGAGCGAGGCGAAGAAGCAGAGCCCGCCCACGGCATAGGCCCAGAAAGCATAGGCGGAGAGGCGGGGGAAAGGCAGGTCGCGCGCGGCGAGCATCTGCGGCAGCAGCAGCACGCCGGCGGCCTCGACGGCCGGCACCGCGAACAGGAACATCATCACCGTGCCATGCATGGTGAAGACCTGATTGTACGTGGCCTGCGGCAGTATCTCGAGCAAGGGCGCAGCGAGCTGGACGCGCATCAGCAGCGCAAGCACGCCCGCCAGCAGGAAGAACAGGAATGCGGTGCCGAGATAATAGACGCCGACATAATTGTTGTTGACGACGGTCAGATATTCCCAGCCCCTGGGCGCGCACCAGATCCGCTCCAGTTCCTCCACTTCGCCCTTCGGACGCGCCTCCTTCGTGGGGAAGCGGTCGTAGAGCGCGTGGTCGAAGCCGGTTTCCGACTTCACTTCAGGCTGCCCATATAATCGGTGATTGCGCGGAGTTCGTCGGCGGGAAGCTGGCGATAGGCGGGCATGCGATTGCCGGGCTTCAACGCCTGGCTGTCGGCGATCCAGCGGCTGAGCGTTGGGCGGTCATTGGGCAGGATGCCCGCACCCAGCGAACGACGTGACGCGATATGGCTGAGATCGGGCCCGGCAAGGCCGTTGGCGGTGGTGCCGCTGACTGCATGGCAGGCCGCACAGCCGCGTTGCTCGAACAACTGCCGGCCAGTGCTCTGCGCGGGACGGGCGGGCGCGGCCCTTGCGGCCTGCCAGCGCACGAAATCCGCGGGCGCATGCGCGATCACCACAAAGCCCATCAGCGCATGCGGGCCGCCGCAATATTCGGCGCATTGGCCGGCATAAACGCCCGGCGCATCGGCCTGGATGCGCAACCGGTTGGTGCGGCCGGGGATCATGTCCATCTTGCCGCCGAGGCGAGGGATCCAGAAGCTGTGGACGACGTCGGCCGATGCGAGCTCGACCATCACGGGCCGACCGACCGGGATATGCAGTTCGTTGGCGTCGCGGATGTGCTCGCGTCCGTTCTCGTCGAGATAGGCGACACGCCACCACCACATCTCGCCCGTTACCTGCACGCGCATTTCGCCCGCGATCGGATCGGTTGCCGAAAGCCGGCTGGTCAATGTCAGCCCCCAGATCAGCAGGGCGGTCAGAACGATCACAGGAACGGCGAAACCGCCGATCCAGATCGCGCGATCACCGCCCAGCCGGCGTTTGAGCGCCGGGCCGCCCCAGATGGCGATCGCAAGTGCGGCGATCACGACAGCGAGCACCCCGAACCCGCCGAGCAGAAGCACCCAGGCGAGCCGCGTTACGGGTTCGGAATACGGACCTGCGGGGTCGAGCACCGGCGGCGGCCAGCCGGACAGCGCGCGCGCAAGACGGTCGGCGTTCATCGAATGGCGCGCATATGGGGGGCTCCTTCGCGCGCCATCAGCCCCGTCAAGATTGCCCCACGCCTCAATGCCACCCTTTCGGTAATCGTTACGCAGGGGGAACCGGTGCGGAGCGCGAACGGTTCCGTGATGCGATGCTGCGCACCCTGGTTTTTCCTTTGCTTGCAGCCATGGCTGTCATGGCCTGTGCGCCGCAGGCGCCGGAGGAAGACCTGTTTTCCGCCTCCGGCGAGGTGATCGCGTTCGGTGGCGGCGATGCCGGCCCGGCCGCGGCCTGCATGCGGTGCCATGGCCTGAGCGGCGAGGGTGATGGCGGCGCGACCCCGCGGCTCGCGGGGCTCGATCCGGGCTATGTCCACCGCCAGCTCGACGATTATGCGAACGGCCGGCGCGAACATGCCTTGATGCGCGCGATCGTGCGGCGGTTGGATGGCGAGGCGCGGGCGCGCGTCTCGGCCTATTATGCCGGGCTGGATTTCCAGGGGACGGAGATGGAGGACTCGGAGAACCCGGAAGGCGCCGCGCTCTATCTGCATGGCGATCCCGCGCGCGGGCTTCGGCCCTGTGCACAGTGTCATGGCGTTGCCGGGGAAGGTGTCGGTCCGGGCAATCCGCCGCTCGGTCGTCAGCCCGCCGCCTACCTGGCCGGGCAGCTCGACGCCTGGCGGACGGGGCGTCGGCACAATGATCCGCTCGGCGAGATGCGCGAGATCAGCCGCCGGCTGTCCGCGGTCGAGATCCGCGCGGTATCGCGCTACGCGGCGGGCCTTCCCGGGCTTCGTCCTCCGGCAGTTCGGGCAGCATCCCCAGCAGCACATCGTGACGATCCCAGAAATGATGCTTCAGCGCAGCGCCGACATGGATCGGGATCATGACGATCAGCAACAGGATCAGCGCGACATGGATGGCCTCCGACCAGTCGAGGACCAGCCATTGCAGCGATTTGGCGAGCGAATGGAATGGCATTTGCGGCCATGGGATGAGGCCCGCGATACTGAGCGGCGATCCATCGCCCAATGCCGACCACATCGCCCAACCGCTCAAGGGCAGGCCGAAGAAGCAGATATAGAAAAGGATATGGGTGATATGCGCCGCCCATGTCTGCCAGCCCAGCCGGTCCGCATCGTTGATCGGACCGGGCACGATCAGCCGCCAGATCGCGCGCAGCGCAGCCAACACGAACATCAGCAGGCCGAGCTCGGCATGGACGCGATAGGCGTCGAGCTTGTCGTTCCCTACCGGCATCCGGCTCATCGACCAGCCCCAATAGAGTTGAAAGCTGATCAGCGCGGCCATCGTCCAGTGAAAAGCCTGGCCGACCGGCGAATAGCGGCGCTCGGCGGTGTGGCGCAGCGCCCATGCGCGGATCGCCTTGATCATGCGGCCGCTTCTTCCGATCGGGGCGCGAGCGCACGCCAGGCGATGCCGAGCGCCGCTGCGAGATAGAGCCCCGCAGCCGGAGCCCACATGATCAGGCCCGCGAGCTGCTGGTCCTCGATCGGGTCCCAGCCCCAGGCGTAGGTGGTCAGCAGGTGTGGCGCGTACAGCGCGTTTCCGGCGAAAGTCAGCAGTGCGCCGAGCAGGCCCATCGCCACCATCGTCACAAGCAGGGTCGCGACCGCGGCCGGTGCGCCGGCGGTGCGGATCGCGGCCCAGAACCAGGTCGCGCTCGCGAGCAGCGCGACCTGCAACATCCAGAAGGTCGCGTCGTCGGACAGCGCCGCCGCATAGAGGGCGGGCCAGTGCCAACCGTAGAAGATCAGGATCGAAACCGCGGTCGTCGGAATGAGCGCGCCGGCCCGCAGATCGAATGCACGGACCAGCAGCGGTGCCGCCACGCCCACTAGCGCGACATGATGTGCGACGCGCGCCGAGAACAGCGCGCTGGTCAACGCGCAGAGCGGAGAGACGAACAGCAATGCCAGCAGAAGCAATCCGATGGTGAAGGCCGTGCGATCCCGTGCCTTCCGCCAGCCGAGCAGGGCGGCCAGCAGCAATATAGAAATCAGTACCGGATCACCGTTCCACCGCGTCAGCCAAATGCCGGGATCCGGCGCAGCGCCGCAATAAGGCGTCCAGATCATGATGCTCCCGGGCGTGTTGGCGTTGCGGCCGGGGTCGCTGCCGCCGCAGCTCCCGTCGGCGCCACGCGCCAGACGGTGTTGGACAGATCATCCGCGATCAGCAGTGCGCGGGTGCGCACATCGAAAGTCACGCCGACCGGCCGGCCGCGCGCCTTGCCGCCCTCAATGAAGCCGGTCACGAAATCCCGAGGCTTGCCCGCCGGTCGGCCGCCGGCAAAGGGCACCCAGACCACCTTGTATCCCGCCAGGTCCTGCCGGTTCCAGCTGCCGTGCTGTCCGACGAAAGCGCCGTCGCCGAAGCCCGGGAAATTGCCTTGCGGCATGAAGCTGAGCCCGAGGGCTGCGACATGCGATCCCAGCGCATAATCGGGCGTCAGCGCGCGCGCGACCATGTCGGGCTTCTGGGGACGGACGCGTGGATCGACGTTGCGACCCCAATAGCTGTAAGGCCAGCCATAGAATCCGCCCGGCCGCACCGCTGTCAGATAATCCGGCACGAGCTGCGGCCCCAGTTCATCGCGCTCATTCACCACTGCCCAGACCGCGCCCTGCCAGGGGTCGATCGCCAGCGCGGTGGGATTGCGGATGCCCGATGCATAGACGCTGCGCGCGCCGGTCGCCCGGTCGATCTCCCAGATAACCGCGCGATCCTCCTCGATCGCCATGCCGCGTTCGCCGACATTGCTGTTCGATCCGATGCCGACATAGAGTTTTGTGCCGTCGGCGCTGGCGGTCAGCGCCTTGGTCCAGTGATGGTTGACGCGCGACGGCAATTTGGTGACCTCGCGGCCCGGCGCGGTGATGCTGGTCTGGCCATCGGCGTAGGGGAAGGCGAGCAAAGCGCCCTGATTGGCGACGTAGAGCGTGCCGTCGACCAGCGCCAGACCATAGGGCGCATCGAGCTTGTCGATGAATACCGTCTTCGTCTCGGCGCGTCCGTCGCCATCGGCGTCACGCAGCAGCGTGATGCGATTGCCGCCCTTCACGCTCGTCTTGCCCAGGCTCTTGATATAGCCCGCGATCAGGTCCTTGGGGCGCAGCTTGGGTGCGTTGCCGCCCGATCCTTCGGCAACCAGAACGTCGCCATTGGGCAGGACGAGCATCTGGCGGGGAATCTTCAGGT
Source organism: Sphingomonas sp. FG14 (assembly GCF_057809675.1). NCBI lineage: Bacteria > Pseudomonadati > Pseudomonadota > Alphaproteobacteria > Sphingomonadales > Sphingomonadaceae > Sphingomonas > Sphingomonas sp. FG14. The sequence goes on from NZ_JBMDKK010000007.1 coordinate 23,304, forward strand.
CGGTCGCCAGCGCGGTGATCGCAAACCCCTTGGGCACTGTCGGGGTCGCGCCGTTCCAAGGTGTCTGGCGCGCGATCTTCATCGGCGGGACGAGCGTCTGGTCGCGTTCCGGCAGGCGCGGATCGGGGCCGGTCTGGTCCAGCGCCGGGCCGCTGCCGCCACACGCGGCGAGTGTGAGCAGAAGCGCAATCGATAGGGGCGAGCGGATGGTCATCGTGCGCTCCTCCCGACGCCGCGCGTCGAAAAGGCGATCCATCCGGCGGTGAGCGCGAGCAGCGCCGACAACAGCGACAGGATCAAGCCGATGGTGCCGACCGAACTCCATCCGTCACCGCTATGCTTGAAGGCATTGATCAGCCCCAGGATCCACATCGCGGCGACGACCACGAGATAGGCAAGCGCGCGGCGGTGGAGGGGCGCGCGCCGCAGCCGCACGCTGTTGATCAGCGCCCAGAGCAGGACCGGGCCGCCAAACAGCAGCGCACCCGCATTCAGCCAGCTGGAGAAGTTCGTCCACTGGATTTCCGCAGTGTTGAGATAGGTGATGTCGCTTGCGAGCCCAGCCGGGAACAACGCGACAGGAAAGGCCAGCAATATCGCATGAAGCGGATGCGGACCGATTCTCGATTGCATCTCGGTGGTCATCGCCATCTCCCGTAGCGCGGCGAAGGCCGGCACCATCGCGAAACAATCCTCGAGATCAGCCAATGGTTTCATGGGCGACGCAGAACCTGTTGCCGGCCTTGCGCGTTGATGCGCCATTGATCGGACGAGGCGAGCGCGCGCATGACCGAATGGATCACCGGCCTGATGGAGGATATGGGGTATCTCGGCATCGTATTGCTGATGTTCCTCGAGAACCTGTTTCCTCCGCTTCCATCCGAAGTGATCATGCCGATGGCCGGCTTCACCGCGAGCGGCGGAGAGTTGAGCCTGGCGGGGGTGTTGATCGCGGGCACGGCGGGAACGCTGTCCGGTGCGCTCTTCTGGTACGGCGTCGCGCGCTGGCTCGGCGAGAAGCGGCTGAAACGCTGGGCTGGCCGTCATGGTCGCTGGATCACCCTGTCGCCCAAGGATATCGACGCGCTCGACCAATGGTTCGCGGCGCACAGCCGCTGGGCGGTGCCGGTTGGTCATCTGGTTCCCGGCATCCGCACCTTGATCTCGATCCCCGCAGGCATCTTCGGCATGGGGCTGCCGCGTTTCATGCTGCTGACCCTCGCCGGCGCAGGCGCCTGGACGAGCGCCCTCGGCCTGGCAGGCTATGCGCTTGGCAGCCGCTATGAAGAGGTCGAGCGCTATCTGGGACCGGCCAGCACCGCGATCATGGCGGTGATCCTGCTTTGGTATCTTTATCGCGTCGCGACATTTCCGGGCGCGCGCGAACGCGCATGACCGGGCGATCCGCCTTTTGCGGTACGGCGCGGATCGCCGGGGAACCTGATGGTGCTGCTCCGGTTTCAGCAGGAATGACAGTCGCGGATCGATTCCGGCAATTCATCCACGCGAGCGCGGTCGAACTCGAGGCGGATATCGACCGGCTCCAGAATTTCCTTGCCGGAGACGCGCATGGCGAGCGTGTCCGGATGCTCGCTTATGCGGGTTATCGCAATGGTGCGGAGATGCGGGTGAGCGGGCGTATCGTCCGATATGCCGAGCCATTGAAGACCGGCCGCTCGACCTGGTCGAAGGCGCGCGCGATGATGGCGATCTACAACAGCCACGAGGTCGCGGGCGTGGCTGTTCGCTGCGCGTTCAAGGGCGAGCAGCACGATGCCGTGAGCGACGAGGAGGGATATTTCCATTTCTCCCTCCCCGTCGACCGCCCGTTGCCCTCGGCCACAATATGGGAGGCTGCCACGCTTTCGACACCGGGACGCCAGATGCAGGCGGCATCGGTGGCGGTTCCGATCCTCGCACCGGGTGTCGATGACCGCTGGGGCATTATCTCGGACATCGACGACACCGTGATCGAGACCGGCCCGACCAACTTCCTCAAGAATTGGCGACGCGTCTTCGCCGAGCGCCCCGGAGACAGGCTGGCCGTGCCCGGAGCGGCCAGCCTTTATGGCGTGATCGCGGGCAATCACGCCGCGCCGACCCGGCCATTCTTCTATGTTTCATCGAGCCCGTGGAATCTCTACGGCTTCCTGACGGAGTTCATGGAGCTCAACCGGATTCCGCACGGCCCGATGTTCCTGAAGGATATCGGCATCGATCCGGCCAAGTTCATCAAGACCGGGCATGACACGCACAAGCTCGCCTCGATCGAGACCATCCTGGCCTTTTATCCCGATCATCGCTTCCTGCTGATGGGGGATAACGGCCAGATGGACGTCGAGATCTATGCGCGAGCGGTCCGGCAGTTCGGCGAGCGCATCGCCGCGATCTTCATACGCGACGTGGCCGGCGACTGCTCGAGAGGCGCCAAGGCGGAAGCGCTGGCTGAGATCTCGCGGGCCGGCGTGGCGACCTATTGCGCGGGTGGTTTCGAGGATGCCGTCGATACGCTGGCAGCACTCGGTCTTGCCCGGCCGGTGGAAGTCGCCAAGGCGGCGGGCGAGGTACCCGTGCCGCCCACCGATGCGTGACCCGGAAACGGGCGATGCCGCGATGCGGCGACCAGGCCATGGCATCATGCGATGACCGGTCCGAGCGAGCGCGGCGTTGCCGCCCATATCAAGACCAACATCGTCCTTTATGGCGCGCTGACCGCCAATCTGGGGATCGCCGTCGCGAAGTTCACGGCGGCGGCGATCAGCGGATCCTCGTCGATGTTGTCAGAGGGTGTTCATTCGCTCGTCGATAGCGGCAACCAACTGCTTCTCCTCTATGGCCAAGCCAAGGCGAGGCGACCGGCGGATGCCGCGCATCCCTTCGGTTACGGCCGGGAGCTTTATTTCTGGGCCTTTGTCGTCGCGATGCTGATCTTCGCGGTCGGCGCCGGCGTCTCGATCTACGAAGGCTGGCTCCACATCGCAGAGCCCGAGCCGCTGCGTGATCCGACGATCAATTATGTCGTGCTCGCCGTCGCATTTCTGCTCGAGGGCGGATCGTGGCTGATCGCCGTCCGCGAGTTCAATGCCGGGCGTGGCGGCATGGGCTGGTGGACCGCGATCCGGCGCTCCAAGGATCCGACCGGATTCATCGTGCTGTTCGAGGACAGTGCCGCATTGCTCGGCCTCGTCCTTGCGGGCACCGGGATATGGGCAAGCCATGCGACTGGCGATGCGCGACTGGATGGCGTCGCCTCGATCGCGATCGGTGCGATCCTGGCGGGCGTCGCGATGCTGCTGGCGCGCGAGGCGAAGGGGCTGCTGATCGGCGAAAGCGCGGATCAGAAGTTGGTCGCGGCGATCTGGGAGTGTGTCGAGCGCCGTGGCGAGATCAGCGCGGTCAACCATGTGCGGACCATCCACACCGCGCCCGACGCCGTTTTCGTCGCGATCAGCGCTGATTTCGAGGACAGCGTGACGATGGGGGACGGAGAAGCGCTGATCGAGGCGATCGAGGCCGATCTCAAGGGCCAGATGCCCCAGATCAGCTCGGTCTATATCCGGCCTGAGAAACGCGCCGATGCCGTCGTCCAAGCACGACCGCCTGGCCTCAATCGCTGACTTAACCCTGGACGGAACAATAGGCGGAGCGCGTGCATTGCGGAAAACAGCAAGGAATTCAGTGCGTCGACAATGGGCGGGGGGCGACGGCTGTTTATGGAGACCCCGCATGACCAGACTTCGCTCACTGCTGGCCGCGATCGGAACGATCGCATTGATATCCGGCTGCGCGACACCCACGCCCTATCAGCCGCTCGAACGCGGTTCGCGGACGAGCGGCGGCTATAGCGACCAGCGTATCGAGGCAAATCGCTACCGGGTCAGTTTCGCGGGCAACAGCATGACATCGCGCGAAACCGTCGAGACCTATCTGCTGTTCCGCGCGGCGGAACTGACGCTGGACCGGGGCTATGACTGGTTTGTCATGGCAGACCGCGACACTGAGCGGCGCAGCCGGACCTATGTCGACCGGCCGTTCTCTTCGGGCCCATGGGGATATTGGGGGCCGAGCTGGCGCTATTATGGCCGTGGCTTCGGCTGGCGGACCTGGGATCCCTTCTGGGGAGACCCATTCTGGGATCGCCAGATCGATATCCGCACTGTCGATCGTTACGAGGCTACAGCCGAGATCGTCATGGGGCGGGGACGCAAGCCCGGCAGCGAGTTGCGCGCTTTCGAAGCGCGGGACGTGCTCGGAAACCTCCGGTCCCGGATTGCGCTCCCGACATGAGCGGGAGTGCGGCACATATTGAATTCGCGCTGTTGCCACCCATATTCAAGTCATTGTTCAACAACGGAAAGGAGGTGGTCGAATGTCTCATTGTACCATGCCGCGCGAGGCGGCGCTCATGAGCTTGGCTTCCTTATCGGATGCCCGGCGCGTCTGAGCCGTCTTACAGGCAGGACAATGGAAGGGCCGCCCCGAAAGGGCGGCCCTTCGGTTATCCGCGATGTTTGTGCTTCGAGAAGGCAAGTGGCTTTAGCGGGGAGAGGGCCGCATTCCCGCCGTCCGACCAAGGCGGCCGGTGGTGTCCGGCGACAGTCCCGATACGCCTGTCATCGCCCGCCGGCGGGAACTTCAGGCCCGTCGTGACCTTGGCTCCAGGACCGGGATGGCTTGCGGAGCGCCCCCCGCGTCGGCCCTGCGCCGGCGCTCCTTCCCCATCCGGCGGGTGCCGTGCATTCTTTCTCCATGCTGCACATGCGAGGCGGTGGGCAGGGAGCCGGCCTGCTTCCGGACGGTGGCCGACCCTGGTCAGCGGCGGCGATGCGCATATGTCCAGCGCGTCGGGGCCATTCACGTACCGGGAGGGTTCGTGAACGGACGCTTTTCGAAGCCTTGCCGAGGGGCGATCGACCTTAGCCCGGATTGGATTGAACTTCGGACAGGGATGCGACGTTCACTGTCGGACCATCACATGAGACCGTTCATGGCCACCATCCCCGACGACACCGCCGCGCCAGGCAAGCCCTCCGGCCTGTTGCTTTCCCTTCGGCAATTCTTCCATGAGCCGCTGGCGATCGGTTCGGCCTTTCCGGCCTCCCGCCGCCTCGTGAGCCATCTGCTCGATCCGCTGGACTGGCCGAGGATCCGGACGGTGGTGGAATATGGGCCGGGCACTGGTCCCCTCACACGCGGCGCACTGGACAGAATGTCGCGGAGCAGTCGGTTGCTGGCGATGGACGTGAACGCGGACTTCACGGACTATCTTCGCCGGACGATCGCTGATCCGCGTCTGATTGCGGTTACCGCGTCTGCCGCGTCCGTCCGCGAGATCCTCGCCGAGCGCGGGCTGGGAAGCGCGGACCTCATCATCACCGGCATACCGTTTTCGACGCTTTCTCCAAGCGAGCGCGCGGATGTTCTCGACAGGAGCATGGAGATCATGAGCCCGGCGGGTACCTTTGCGGCATACCAGATGCGCGGCACGTTGGGGACGGACCTCGCCCGGCGTGTCCGGCAGATCCGCAGGTCCTATGTCTGGTGGAACATCCCGCCGTGCCGACTCTATTGGGCGAAAGGCCCCAACGTCTCGCGATGATCCGCGCGGGCAGGGGGCGAATTATCGACCGTGGTCCATTCTGAGCATGGGAACATATTGAGAACAAGCAGGTCCCCGTCTAGGCTGGCAACGCACCCGATTCGAGAGATCCGCAATGACGCCCTTTCATCAGATGATCGAAGCCATGAAGCCGACGCTTGCCAAAGACCAGCTTCGCGGCTTCAGCACCGCCGAGCTGGCCGACCGGTATTTCGAGCTGATCGAAGCCGGCATCAAGGGGCCGTCGACCGATGTGGTCATGATGGAGATCGAGATCGAGCGCCGCGGACTTTCGGCTGATGAACTCCTGGTGGGCCGCAAGCGGGCGGCCTGACGCTGTTTCGGAACCTCGCCCGCCGTGCTGGAGGATGCGACCAACCGCTTTCACAAGGCGAAGCTCGGCGACGAACCCGCACTCGAATTCGTCCCGGCCTGGCTCGGGAGTGCTCATGAGAACCGCGAAATATTCGATTTGGTTCTGGAGGTCGCGCACCGGCGAAGCCGGTCGCGTGCGGAATATGAGCGCTGCCCTCGACGGCATCTGCAGGACGGTGGGGAGAAGAGATTGTAATGGGGCTCGGCTCGGAGTTTGAGCCAGGTGATGGCGTCCATAACGCTCCGGCAGGCTGCCCAAGCCGCGCCGGGCCGAAAAAACCGACCGCCCCGGGAATAGCCGGGCCGGTGTCAGGGAATCCGTATTGGAAGACGCCTGGGTCACGCGGCGGAAATGGCGCGCCCCGGTCGTTCACATTGTACAGACACGACATCTGTGCCTTGCGTGATCGGGCGTCGGCAAGAAAAGCCGCGATCAGCGTCGCTGGCCCCCGGCCATCTTTTCGATGATCCTGGAATAGGCGGTGGCCATCGTTTCATGAAGCGTGCGGACACCGGGATGCGCCGCATCGGCCGCCATCTTCCGCTGCGTTTCAAGACGCCGCTGGTAATATTCGCGATTATTCTCAGCCATGGAATTGCTCCAGACATAAGCGGGAGCTTTCCAGTTACTCTCGGTCGCCGACACGCTCGGGCTGGAGACGGCGATAAACTAGCCTAGCGCGGATCAGCTGAAAAGGCGTATCATTCCGGCGCGCGAACGGACCGAGACATCCCGGGGAAATGCTGTGGCCTGCTTGTGCACCGTCGTGCGTTTATGCGGGAGCAGCTTTCGAAAGCTGGTGGCGGCACGCAGCAGATCCTGATGGTCAGGTTGGGATAGCCATGCAGGTGCTGTCGCGAATACCGGCGGGGAGAAAAGCCCCGACCCGGGTGAAGGGTCGGGGCCGAGGCCGCAGCCCGCAGGCGCGGCCTCTGGCAAACCTACGAGCGGGAAGGCCGTTGGTTCCGCCAAGCGTTCATGCAAAGAAAATGCCCCGGCCTGAAAGGGCCGGGGCAGGGGTAGATCCGCAGTCAATACGCGCGGAAGCCGCCAAAGGTTTCGACGTCTACGGCGTCATCGGCGCGCCGGCTAACGGGGGCGGCTCCGGCTGGACCGGCGCTGCCGGGATCGGAACGCCATGCGGCTGTCCCGGCAGGGGAGACTTCCGCGAGGCAGGCGGCGGGGAATTCTTGCTCGCATCTGGACAGGCGAGGCGATGGGTTGCTGCACGGCTTTTGTTCCGGCTAAGGAGGCGGCGGTCGCACATGGAGAACTGTTATGTCCGGACGTGCGACCGCCGCCCTGCTCTTCCTGCGCTCGATCCCGCCTTGCGCCATGGCCTGTGCGGGGTGGCTCTTCGCCGCGCTTCTGATTTCCGCCACTCCCGCGGCCGCGCAGAAATGCGATGTCGGCACGGCGAAGAAGCCGTTGTTGGGGGAGATCTATCAGATCCCCGGAGGTTCGCGGTTCCGCGAAGCCTATATCCAGTTCAGCTGCACCAACCGCAACAGGGTGAAGCAGGGACTGGCCGACGAAAAAGGCAAGCTTCTCGTCCCTGCGGTCTATCACCGCGTCATCCCGCTCACCCCGAAACTGGCGGCGGTCGTCAGCATCGACGAGCGTTTGATCGACTTCAATGCGCTGGCTTACCGGATCTATGAATTCGGCAAGGGCGAACGCAAGGAGCCGCTGCCCTGGCAACGCATCTTCACCTATGACTGGGACGGCGTCCGCACCCCCTATGCCTATTGGGACAATGCCCGGCCCAATGAGATCGCGCTGATACTGGAGGATGTCTCCACACCGGTGCGGATACGCAATCTGGGCGGCAAGGGCTGGCCCAAGGACGCCAATATGCTGGAACAGGCGGGCGGGACGCTGATCGCAAATTTCACCGCGGAGGACGGCACGCCGCTCAGCCGCGTGCTCACCATGCGCGGGGAGCCCATTTCGCCCGCGATCGGCGCGATCGAGCGCTGGCAGACGCTTTCTCCGGAACAGACTCGCGAGCTGAACAGGTGGCGGCCGCACGGCCGGTACAATTATCCGGTGCTGAGCATCGATTATATCTCGACGATCCTGACCGGCGATCACGTCGCGCTGCCTTATGGCAAGCTTTATCAGCCAATCGGCCCCAATGGCGATCCTCTGCCGTTGCCGCCGGGCGCGATCGGCGTGTTCCCCTTGAAGGTCGACACCCATTCATGGTCGGGCTCCACCACCCATGGTTGGGCGGTTGTCGAGGAAACCCCGCAGGGCCTGCGCGTCCGGCCTGGACTCGGCACGCTCCAGTCGGTGCTGGCGCGCGTTTCGACGCTGCCGGCCTATAGCGGCATGTCGCGCTACATCGAACGCAGCAACACGCTCGACGCCGACGTCCATGTCGATCTCTTCGCTGCGCGCCCGGCCGGCGACCCGGTCTGGCGCCTGATCGATGGGAAGACCATCAGCGATGCGCCCTATGGCAGGAAGCTGACCTCGACCGGCGGCAATGCGCGCGAGACGATCGCGAACTTCATCGCTGACCGCGAAGCCGCGCGGCGCAACTTTGCCGCCCAGCGCGAACAGGAACGGCTGGTGCTGGCGGCGAAGATGACGAAGGAGTTCGAGGAACGCCATCAATGGCTGCTCTCGTCGGGCAAGATCTGCGAATGGTCGCAAACCAGCGAGCGACGCGGGCCGCAGACGATCAACTATATGCTGGCCAATTGTCCGATCACGTCCGACGCCTTCTTCAACCTGGCGCGCAGCAGCGGGGGAACCGACCTCGCTCTGCTGAACAAGGCCGAATATGCCTATTGGGAGAAGCGCGGGCGATATGCCGTGCCGATCCCGCCCGCGCCCAGGGATATCTATGCCACGCCCAACTGGTCAGCCTGGGGCGATGCCATTGTAAAGTCGGCACGGGAAAGCACCGACACCTTCATTCGCGACCGCAAGCGGGACTATTACAAGAATATGGAGAAGTGGAACACCGGCAAGCAGAACTGGTGTTGCTGAAGCAAGGCGCGATCGCTCCCGGAGCGGGGGGCATGAATGGCCAGTTTCAACGTGAGCGCGGCACGGGCAGGCATCCGCGCAGTCACGGGCCGGGGTCAGATCATCGGGGTCGTGGATCAGATCGAGAGGCTAGAGTTGATTTAGATTAAGACGATTTCCACTTGTTCAATGGTGGTTGGCGTGAACAAATAGGCGCGGTCAGGAGGCGCTTTTGTTCAACTTTCCAGTGCCGTGCAAATCATTTCATCTATCATTTGCTATGGAGATCTTCACCGAGCGCCAGCGTAGAAAGGCGCAGTTTTCGGAGTTCGGGAGATTGTTTGGAGAACCTGCCTGGGATCTGCTGCTCTGCACATTCATCGCAACGGAAAGCGGTACGCGTCTTCCCATGTCGACAGTCGCTGCATGCATTGGTTCTCCTCTCAATACGACCAGTCGCCATGCTGAAACCCTCAAAGCGCTTGGCTTGGTTTCCGCGACACGGGACAGCGTTGATACGCGGCGATCACTCTTATTCATCACGCCCGAAGGTGCTCGCAAAATGCGCGCCTTCTTGGAGAAGAACAGTTCAGCGCGTTGCGACCAAATGCGTGCTCATGCCGACGTTGCACGCCCGCCGACTGGACGATGCTGACGGAGGGACGCGGTCGCATCAACGTGGCTAAGCGGGTCGAATATAGCCTGACGAAAGTCCGTGCGCGACTTGCCGAGGCCGGTACGGGGCAGGATTCGGCTTCATCGGCTTGAATGTTTTGCCAGGCGCCGCAGGAAAGCGCTCCACCATCTTTCCTGCCTGCCGGTCGATAAACGAGCTCAGGGTAATGCGGTGATCGCGAGCGCCGCCGCCTGGCGGGGCTCCGAAGCACGTACTCGCCCTTGGCGTATTCAAAGCCCTTCACGATCTCGTCGACATCCACCGGCCCGATACCGGGAACGACCTTCTCGTATTTGATGCGCTTGCCCGAGGGCTCGTGGATCTGATTGAAAGCGATCGTGGCGCCGCTTTTCGTCGCGGAATAGATTTCGACCGGGATCGAGACGAGCGCCAGTCTGATCTGCCCTCTCCAGTAGGGACGTGCGGCCATGACATTCTCCCATGCGATCCGTCTGATACGTCCGGGCAGCGCCGGCGTTCCATCGACCGGGCGCGGCCAGCCGCGAGCGGCGAGTCCAAGAGTGACGTTCTCGTCGGCCGATTGCTGTCCATCGACCGGAATCATCGCGTGGACTGGCTGGATGCGCGCAAGGCGTCCGACCGCTTTGCGCGCATGCTTCACGAGCATATGGCCGTGGAATGCGAGAACCGGGCCAAGGGTGTGCCGAATGTGGAGGCGCGGCGGTGAGGGGGTTGCCGGACTATGTCGCCGAGACCCGTGAGATGCTGGTGGCTCGTGCGCGAGGCGATGAGCCTCGCCGAGGCTGAACGCCTCCCTAACCGGGCGCGTATCCATTTGGCGGCGGCCGAGACGTGGCGGAAGCTGGCCGCGCGCAAGCAGAGGCGCGAATGCGTGCCTGCCCTCCCGCATGAAGCGCTGGAAGGCGCCGGGGCGCTCTAAGCCGATCAGGTCGGCGCGCGCTCATCCATCCGGGCGCATGTAACGAAACGGCCGGTGCCGATGCCGATCCGGTTCCGGCGTGGGGAACGCGCAAGGCCCCGCCTTTCGGGAATGTGAGTTCCCGACTGACAGCCCACCTGGCCCGCATGGGTTCTGGACGTCATGGCTATATGGCTGGCCGTGGCACGCTCACCGAATGGGTGGCGCGCTGGGATGTCCGCGGAATTGGTCAGGTCTCAGCATTGCAGCGGGATGATCATGCGGCAGGTGACGCCCGACGGCGCGAACTCGACCGTTGCCCCGGCCGCGCCGCCCCGCCTGAAGCTGCGGGCGATCAGCGTCTGGCCGAATCCGTAGGTCGCCGGAGGCACAACGGCGGGACCGCCGCTCTCGGTCCACATGACCTCGCACGAGCCCTCGCCGGGCCGGCAGGACACGCTCACAATGCCATCGTCGCACGAGAGCGCGCCATATTTGACGGCGTTCGTGGTCAGTTCGTGAATGACAAGGCCGAACGCGATCGCGACGTCAGGGGAGACGGTGACGTCGAACTCGTCCATCGCCAGCCGGGGACCCGTGCTCGACACATAGGGCGCAAGCTCCCGCCTGATCATCGCCGCCAGGCCGAGACCCGTCCATGCGGCGTCGGCGAGCAGATTGTGGGTGGCCGCCAGCGCCTGCACCCGGCTGGTGAAGCGATGCCTGAAATCGTCGAGATCCTTTGCTCCGGCGATGGTGCGGCTGCCGATCGAGAGCACCATGGTGAGCAGGTTCTTCACCCGGTGGTCGAGCTCGCGCATGAGCAGCGCCTGGCGCTTCTCGACCGACTTGCGCTCGGTCAGGTCGATGAGGGTGACGACGCTGCCCCCGATCACTTCCCCCGAGAGCCGCAGCGGTGCGACGCTCACCATCAGGTCGCGCGGCGGATCGAGGAAGGGCGCCGTGGCCTCGAGCCCCTTCACTGCGTTGCCATCATTGGCGATCGCAACGAGCTCGTCGGGATGCATGATGCCGCTGCCGATCGGGAATGATAGCGGGAACACATCCTCCAGCCGCTCCCCCACCGGATCCCGGCCGACAAGGCCCGCCGCCGCGGCGCTTGCGTTGATCACCCGGCCGTCGCGATCGCACGCGATCACCGCCTCGTTGGTCGACGCCATGACCGCGCGCGCGATGCGGCTCGATTCCTCCGCCGCCGCGGTGCGCACGCGTTCGGTCACGTCGGTGAAAGAGAGCGCCGATCCGGTGCCGAAGGCGAGGGGCAGGGGCGCGGCGGTCACGACGAAATGGCGCTGGCCGTCCTCGCGCGCCTGCACATACTGGACTTGGCGGCGCCCGTCGCGGGATTGCGCGATCACGTCGCGCACGAGCTGCGCGAGCGACGGCTCGAGATGCGCGAAGAGGCCGTCGCGTTCGAGGACGGCGGCGTCGCGTCCGACGATCAGGCCGAACGCGGCATTGGCGTAGAGGAGCCGGTTCTGGTCATCGAGCGCGATCGCGCCTGTGTCGATGGCCTCCATGATCGCCCGGTAGCTCTCCTCGCCGCCGGCGAGCGCGAACACCGTGTCCACGTCCGCAGCGCGGACCACGACGGCATCGGCGTCGCCATCGCGGATCGCGCGCAACGTCTCCTCGGCCTCGAGCAGGCGTTGCTCGAGGGTCTCGCGAGGCAGCTGCTCGATTGTCTCCGGGTTCATTCCGGACTGCCGAGCTGCAGATGGATCAGCACCTTCTCGGTGTCCGACAGGTCGCCGATGATCTTCTGGATCGGCACCGGCAGCTGGCGAACGAGCGTCGGGATGGCGACGATGTTATGCTCGCGCGCCAGCTTCGGGTTTTCCTTCAGGTCCACGACCTTGACCACATAGCTCTTGTCGAGCCGCTCAGCGCAGATCCGCTCAAGATTGCGGATCGCCGCCAGCGACTTGGGCGTCTGGCCGGCCACGTAGAGCGTAAGTTCGGTCGGCTTGTTCGTCTCGTCCATTGAAAACTCCCAAGGCCTTTCGTTTTCAGGCCCTTCGCACGTCAAGAATGTCGTCCCGCCGCCAGGTCCGCGAGGTCGGCGGCCGCCTGTTTCAGATGATGCGCCTCGGCTGTCCGCATTCGTGCCAGTTCCGCCTCGTCGGCGTCGATTTCGGCCCTGAGCGCCTCGATCGCCGCTTCCGCCTTGCGCCGCCGCTGCTCGACCTGGGTCTCCAGCGCCGAGACCGCCTGCCGCCGCTCGGTCTCCAGCCTGCGCGCCCGCGCCTCCTCGAAGCGCCGCGCCGAACCGGTCAGGGCGCCGTTCTCGCCCAGATAGGGCGTGAGGAGTCGGATTCCCTCATCGCTCATCACGAACTCGCGCACCTGGTTGGAATGCGCCATGCCCCGCGCCTTCAAGAGGTAGAGCTCCCGGTTGAACTCGCCATTGACCTCGCGGTTGAGCAGCAGCAGCCACCCGTCCATCAGCGACGACAGTCCCGCATCGGTCTTTGCGACGCTCTGGTCGTGCGCGAGATGGGTGAAGATGCCGGTGATCCCGTTCGACTTGAGGTAATCGACGATCCGCAGCAGCATCGACTGGACCTCGAGCGCCTCGCCGCTCTCCATGAAGGCGGAGATCGGGTCGAGCACGACGAGCGACGGGCGATACCTTGCGACCTCGCGCAGCATGATCGCGAGATGCATTTCCAGGCTGTAGAAGGTGGGCCGGGCGGCGATGCACTTGAGCAGATCCTGCTCGATCCACGGCGCGACGTCGATGCCGATCGAGCGCATGTTGCGCACGGTCTGGTCCTCCGACTCCTCGAACGAGAAATAGATCGCCCGTTCGCCCCTGCGGCACGCCGCGTCGACGAAGGACATCGCGACCGAGCTCTTTCCCGATCCCGCGACGCCCGAAAGAAGGATGCTCGAGGCGCGGTGAAAGCCGCCGCCCGAAAGCATGGCGTCAAGGTCCGTGATGCCGCTCGCGATCCGCTCGTCATAGACCTTGTGCTCGAGGCCGAGCGAACTCAGCGGCAGCACGCTGAAGCCGTCCTCGCCGATCAGGAACGGATATTCGTTGGTCCCATGGGCGGTGCCGCGATATTTGACGATCCTCAGTCGGCGCGTCGACACCTGGCTGTGGACGCGGTGGTCGAGCAGGATCACGCAGTCGGACACATACTCCTCGAGCCCCTGACGCGTCAGCGTTCCGTCGCCGCGTTCCCCGGTGATGACGGCCGTCAGCCCCTTGTCCTTCAGCCAGTCGAACAGGCGCCGGATCTCGGCACGCAGGATCGCGGGATTCTGGAAGACAGAGAACAGGCTTTCCATCGTGTCGAGGACGATCCGCTTTGCGCCGATCTCGTCGACCGCGAGCTCGAGCCGAAGGAAAAGGCCCTCTAGGTCATAGTCTCCGACCTCCGCGATTTCAGCCGGATCGATCGCGACATGCTCGACGACGATCTTCCCCTCCTCCACCAGGGTATCGAGCGCGAAGCCGAGCGACGCGACATTCTCGATGATATCCTTGGGGCGCTCCTCGAAAGAGACAAAGACGCCTGGCTCGCCGGCGCGTACGCCGTTGACGAGGAAGGTTGCCGCGAAAAGCGTCTTGCCGCACCCGGCCGAGCCGCAGACGAGCGAGGGCCGGCCCCGGGGGAGTCCGCCCAGCGTGATGTCGTCGAACCCCTCGATGCCGGTCGCCGCCTTGTCGATGCCTGCTGTCATGATGTCCTGAAAGATATGTTTGCGTCTGCGCGCCGGACCGGGACGTGGCGCCGGGCGTCGTTTCGTTAGCGGAAGCGCACGACGCCTTGGCTAATCTGGATCAATCGGGGCGAATTTGGAGGTGTGAAGAAGCGCGCGCCACCTTGACTTGGCCATGGCCGGGCGTGCGAGGCCGCGGGCGATGACGCTAGAGAACTCAGTCGGCGATGCGTCGTTTGTCGGCGGCCCATTTCCGGCGCGGGGAGCCGCCGCCCGCCACTGATCGAGATTAGGATGATTTTGGGCCGAGCGCGTGCAGCCACGGGACACATGGACGCGTTGTGATCCGCAATGCCTGCCGAGGGATCCATGCTCGAAGAATCTTGCCTGTCCATGTCGAACGATGGCCCGGTCCCCGGCCCCTTGGGCGATATCCGCGCCGCCCGGCCCCTATCCATCCTGGAGCGGGCCGTCTATCGCGGGCCCAACCGGTTCAGCCGCCTGCCGATGGTCCGCATCCGCGTCGATCTGGGCGCGCTCGAGGATCGTCCGACCGATACGCTGCCCGGCTTCGCGTCTCGGCTTCTCGCCGCATTGCCGGGGCTGGCGGACCATCATTGCAGCAAGGGCCATCCCGGCGGGCTGGTCGAGCGCATGGCGCGTGGAACCTGGCTCGGCCATGTCGCCGAGCATGTGGCGATCGAGCTGCAATGCCTCGCCGGCGCGCGCGTAAAGCGAGGAAAGACCCGCTCGGTCGCAGGATGTCCCGGCGTCTACGACATTCTTTTCGAATATCGCGACGAAACCGCCGCTCTCCTCGCCGGCCTCCACGCATTGCGCGTCGTGACCGGGCTGCTCCCGCTCGAGATCGCCACGCTGACCGGCGCGGCCGTCCTTCCGCCGAGCCGCCTCGGCCCCGACGCGCCGATCATGGCGATGGTGACGGAGATCCGGGATGCGCTGGCGAAGTCAGCCTTCGGGCCCAGTACCCAGGCGATCGTCGATGCCGCCCGCCGGCGCGGCATCCCCGTGCTGCGCCTCGACGAGCGCAGTCTTGTCCAGCTCGGCCATGGCAGCGCGCAGCAGCGCATCCGCGCGAGCATCACGGGACGCACGTCACATGTCGCGGTCGAACTCGCCGGCGACAAGCACGCGACGCGCAAGCTCCTGCGTGATGCGGGACTTCCCGCACCAAAGGGGGCCGTCTGCCGGGGGCTTGACGACGTCCGCCGCGAAGCGGTGCGGCTGGCGATGCCGCTCGTCGTCAAGCCGCTCGACGCCAATCATGGGCGCGGCGTCACCTTGAACATCATCCATCCCGACATTCTGCCTGGCGCGGTCGCGGCGGCGCGGGCGCATTCGGCGAGAGTCATTGTCGAGGAACAGCTTCGCGGCGACGACCACCGGCTGCTGGTCGTCGGCGGCAAGCTGGTCGCGGCGGCTCGGCGGGTGCCTGCATCGGTTAGGGGCGACGGGACGAGCGACATCGCGACGCTGATCGCGCGCGAGAACGAGAATCCGCTTCGCGGCGCGGGGCATGAGACGATGTTGACGCGCCTTACCCTTGACAACGCGGCGCAGCAGGTGCTCGCACGCCAGGGGTTGACCCCCGCCTCGGTGCCCCGCGCCGGCGATCATGTCCGGCTCCGCGACACCGCCAATCTGTCGACCGGCGGCAGCGCCGAGGATTGCACCGAGCGTGTCCATCCCGAGAATCGTTTCATCGCCGAGCAGGCCGCCGCGATCCTGGGGCTCGACGTCGCTGGTATCGACATGCTCGCGCCCGACATCGCACGCTCGGTCCGCGAATCGGGCGGGGGCATCGTGGAGGTGAATGCCGCGCCCGGTCTGCGGATGCATCTTTCGCCGAGCCACGGTGCACCGCACGACGTCGCCGCGCCCATCCTCGACCTCCTTTTTCCGCGGCCACAGGACGGCCGGATCCCCATCGTGGCGGTCACCGGCACCAACGGAAAATCGACGACGGCGCGCATGGTCGCGAGGATCCTCAAGGCCGCCGGCAAGCGCGTGGGCCTGACGACGACGAGCGGCGTCTATGTCGACGACCACCTGGTCAGGGCCGCAGACGCCAGCGGACCCAAAAGCGCGCGCATGGTGCTCGCCAACCCGGTGGTCGACGCGGCCGTCCTCGAAACCGCGCGCGGCGGGATCCTGAGGGAGGGGCTCGGCTTTGACCGCTGTGATGTCGGCTGCGTGCTCAACGTCACCGAGGATCATCTCGGCATCAAGGGCATCAATACCGTCGATGACCTCGCGGACGTCAAGTCGGTCGTCGTCGAGGCCGTCAGGCGGCGGGGATACAGCGTCCTCAATGCCGATGATGAGATGACCCGGCGCATGGCGCGCCGTGCGCGGGGACGGCTATGCTGGTTCGCCATGTCGGGCAGGGGCGAACTTGTCGACGCGCATGTGCGCGACGGCGGCATGGCGGTCGTTCGCGAACATGAGAATGGGCGCGACCATGTCATTCTCTATCGTGACGGCGCCCGGCACGTCGTCATTGATCCGCGCGAGATTCCTGCGACCCAGGACGGCGCCGCCGCCTTCAATATCGAGAATGCGCTTGCCGCAGCCGCGATGACGGCGGCGCTCGGGGTCGAGCCCGCGACCATCGCCGAAGGCCTCGCTTCCTTCGCCGCCACCTTTGCCGAGAATCCCGGGCGACTGAACGTCATCGACGTGCATGGCATCACCGTGATCGTCGACTATGCCCATAATCCGGCGGCGGTCACCGCGCTCAGCCGTTATCTCGCCACGTTGCGCAAGCCCGGACGGCGCATCATCGGAACCTTCAGCGTCCCTGGCGACCGGCGCGACGAGGATCTCGTCGGGATGGGCAGGCTTGCCGCCTCGATATTCGACGAACTTGTCTTTCGCGAGACGCCCGACGGGCGCGGGCGCCCGCGCGGCGAGATCAACGCGCTGATGTCGCAAGGTGCGCTTGCCGGCGGCATGCGGTCGGAATGCGTCCACCGCATCGTCGAGGAAGGCGAAGCGACGCTCTTCAGCCTGGCGCTTGCCTCACCGGGCGACGTGGTGGTGCTGAGCCCGACCCAGGTCAATCTCGTATGGGATCTGGTGAACAGCTTCGAGCCCGAATGGGCAGCAGCGGGCGGGGACCGGCCCCATGGCTGAGGGGGGCTGGTCCATCATCGTGCACGGCGGCGCCCGCACCATTCCCGCTCACCGGCAGGCGGCGAACCGCAGCGGATGCAGAGCTGCCGCCGGGATCGGTGCCGCCGTCCTCCGCGCAGGCGGAAGCGCCCTCGACGCGGCCGAACAGGCTGTCCGGACGCTCGAGGACGACCCGACCTTCAATGCGGGCAGCGGCTCGGTCGCCACCGCGACCGGCGAGGTGGAGATGGACGCGGCGATCATGGACGGCGCGACGCTCGCGGTCGGCGCGGTGGCCGCCCTCGGCCATGTCCGCAATCCCGTAAGCGTCGCCCGCCTGCTCCTGCCGGAGCACACCGTTCTGCTCGTCGGCGAGGGCGCGCGCGCCTTTGCCCGCGCGCGGGGCGTCCCGTTCGAGGACGTGCCGGCCGCGGTGGAACCGGAGCGCCAACATGACACGGTGGGTTGTGTCGCGCGGGACCGCAGCGGCGCGCTCGCGGTCGCGACCTCGACCGGCGGCGTGCCGGGCCAAAGGTTCGGCCGGGTCGGCGACGCACCGGTACCCGGCTGCGGGTTCTACGCCGACAACGCGGCGGGCGGGGTCGCGATATCGGGTGACGGCGAAAGCATATTGCGCGTTCTTCTTGCGTCGCGCGCCATCGACGCGCTTTCGGCAGGAACCCCGGCAGCTGCCGCGGCTTCCGCGCTGCGGCATCTGGAGCGCGTCGGCGGTGAAGCTGGCATCATCATGCTCGATGCTAATGGTCGTTTCGGGATCGCCCACAACAGCAAGCACTTCGCGGTCGCGCTGGCCTCGAACCAGCTGTCCGGCACGGTCTCGGGGATTCATTATTCGGACTTCGAAGGACATCTGCCGCATGGCTGACATATCAGGCCCGATCATCATCATCGGCGGGCACGAGGACAAGGACGAGGATCGGCTGATCCTGAAGGAGATCGCCTCGCGCGTGGGCGACGGCAAGCTCGTGATCGCGACTGTGGCCAGCCATCAGCCGGATGGGTATTTCGCGGCCTATCAAAAGGCGTTCTCCGCGCTCGGGGTCGACAATCTCGTCGAACTATATGTGAACGAACGTGACGAGACCCATTCGGACGAGATCCGCCAGCTCTTGTCGGACGCCGCCGGCCTTTTCTTCACGGGTGGCGACCAGCTGCGCATTTCGAGCCAGATCGGAGACACGCCGATCGAGGAGATGGTCCGCGACATCCACCGCCGCGGCGGCGTGATCGCCGGCACCTCGGCCGGGGCTTCGGTCATGAGCGAAACCATGGTCGTCCGCGGATCCAGCGCTGAGTCGCACCGTATCGGCGACCTCAACATGGCGTCCGGCCTGGGCCTCGTTCCCGATGTGATCATCGACCAGCATTTCGCCGAGCGCGGCCGGATCGGTCGGCTTCTGGGCGCGGTGGCGCAAAATCCCCGCATCCTCGGGATCGGGATCGACGAGGATACTGCCATTGTCGTGGAAAAGGACCGGTGCCGCGTCATCGGGTCGGGCGCCGTGTACATCGTCGACGGGGAAGGCGTGACGCACTCCAACATCGCGGAGGCGCGGCGCGAGGAGGCGCTGTCGATGTTCGGCGTGCGGCTCCATGTCCTCGCGGCGGGGGACGCGTTTGATCTGGCCGGTCGCCGGCCCACCGTCGACAATGCCTGAGCGCGGGCGAGGCGCTGGAAGACCGTCGATCCGCAACCGTTGGCGCGGTGGTGCGTCTCGAATGCGACGTGCCCTAGGGCCGCCCGAGGCGATGATAGATCGATTCGGAGGCGGGTAGCGATGACACCGATCATCGGCACTGCCGGGTGGTCCATCCCGCGCACCGACGCCGAGTGTTTTCCACAGGTGGGCAGCTCGCTGGAGCGCTATGCGGCGCGGTTGGGAGGCGTGGAGGTCAATTCATCCTTCTACCGGTCGCACCGGGCGTCCACTTGGGCCCGCTGGGCCGCGAGCGTTCCCGAGGGCTTCCGCTTCTCGGTCAAGATCCCGCGCGTGATCAGCCATGAGCGCGGGCTTGCGGGATGTGGCGACGCGCTGTCGGCGTTTCTCGCCGGCGTGCTCGCGCTCGGGAAGAAGCTTGACGTCCTGCTGCTCCAGCTCCCGCCGCGGTTCGAATATGACGAGGCCGTGCTGGTCGATTTCGTCGCGAGACTCCGCGCTTGCTGCGCGGCCGGACTGGTCTGCGAGCCTCGCCATGCGAGTTGGTTTGCCGAGAATGTCGACGACAGCCTCGAGCGGCTGGGCGTCGCCCGCGCCGCCGCCGATCCCGCATTGGTGCCTCGGGCCGGACGGCCGGGCGGGTGGCGGGGGATCAGCTACTGGCGTCTGCACGGATCGCCGCGGATGTATCGCTCTCGATATGATGAGGCGTGGCTGGCCGCCCTTTCAGCGCGGATCGCCGCAGCGTCCGGGAAAAGCTGGTGCGTCTTCGACAACACCGCCGCAAGCGCGGCTACGGGCAACGCATTGTGGCTCCAGGCCCGGCTGAAGACATCAGCCCTTGCGGCGTCCGCGCTTTGAGCTGTTGGTCAGGAGATCGGGTTTCGGGGGTGGTTTCCATCCATTGGGGGGCGTCACGCGGTGCTGGCTGGTGCCCAGACCCATTTGTCCGGGTTGCTGCCGGACAAGGCCGGATGTATCCGCGTCGCGCGCGTCTTCAGGACTTGCCCCACCCCGGATAAGCGCCAATTGATCGCGGAGCCGTCGTGCTTCTTCGTAGTCGAGCGCTTCTGCCGCGGCCGCCATGCGATGGTGCAGGGCCTCGATCTCGTTGCAACGCTCGCTCAATGCCGTCCGCTCCGTTCGAGGTGGCCGTCCGGCTGCCGGGCGGCGCTGTCCGCGTTCGCCGCCTTCCGATTTCGGATCACACTCGTCATCGATGGTTCCCGGCCCTCGCCTCGGCTCGCGCAACGCTCCCATGGCGATCGTGCACGACCTGATCACTCACGCTCAGGGATTTCGACATCCTCGGGAAAGTGGGGCGGCGCATCGCGCTCCGCCGCCTCGATCGCGCTGGCGGCCTCATGCGCCTGCCGGGTCCGCTCGATGAGGAGGCTGAGCTGCTCCTCGCCAATGCCCCGCCGTTCGACTTCCGCACGCAGGCTCTGGCCGATCTCGCCCAGAAGGTCCGGGTCGGTTTCGAGCTCGCTGAAATAGAATTGCGCCAGGCCCGGATCGCCGAGCTTCGTGACGTCCATCGTCCGCAGCGTCGCCTCCTCGTCCGCGGTGGCGACCGCCTCGCCGCAGGTCGCCGCCCATTCGATGAGAAGGTCCAGATGATAGGCGGAAAAGCCCGAGGCGGTGTCGATCAGGTCGCCCGGATCGAACCCTTCCCGGTACGCGCGGGCCGCCGTGATCGCATCGTCGAGCGACATGTCAGGCCCCGCTTCCGCCAGGGGCGGTCGGCCGGCTTTTTCCTTCATCGGAACCCGGGTTCCATTCGGAAGGCGGCACCGCGCCGCTCGGGCGATCCAGCGTATCGCTCGGGCGCCGGGCATCGCCGGGCGCCTGGTGTTGGGCAGACAGATTGTCCGCGACCGCCGGCTCCGGCGCCGGTCGAGGCCGGGGCACGGGGGCAGGCTCGGCGGGCGCCTCCCGGGCCTTGTCCGAAGCGTCCTCCTCTTCGTAAAGCCGTCTTGTGGCCTCTTCGCTCCGCCGGCGCTCGGCACGGGTCTGGCGATTGTTGAAAAGCACCCAGAGCAGGATCACACCGAAGAGGACCGGTCCTCCAACGATGACGACACCCCAGGCCGTCTCAGGCATATCCATCGTCGATCTCCTTCGCGATGGAATCGATCCGGCATCCCGAAAGTTCCCGGCAGCACCGGCTTGCGGTGCGATAAAAGAGCCTGAATACAAATCGTTATAACATCGATCAATCGACGAAACTTTGCTCCCGCCTTGTCGGTTTCGGCGGCATGCTCACACCGGTCGATGACAGCAGCCATCCGCTTGCACAGCAGTTCTTCGCGTTCATTAGGGATCCGGCGTTTCCCTGCGTCGGCGCGAAGTCCGCGCTGGGCAAGGGACAGATGCGGGTCGTGGTCGGGCGGGACATGCGGTCCGCCTGGGACGACCTGCGCATCTATCCGAATCTGCTGGATCTCGCTTCCAGCTACCGCAGCGAGCCCCGGCTGTTCCAGTCGCTGGCCGTGTTGTTCGAGGAGGATGCCCGGCTGGACGAGGCGGGGTTCGAGAGCGTGCTCTGGGACCGCATCCAGTCGCTGACCGACAAGGACGACTGGCTGGGTCAACGACCGGATCCGCGGGTCAGCGATGATCCCGATGATCCGCATTTCTCGCTGAGTTTCGGCGGGGAAGCGTTCTTCGTCGTCGGTCTGCACCCACGCGCGAGCCGCCCGGCACGCCGCTTCGCGCGTCCCGCCATCATCTTCAACCTGCATGACCAGTTCGAGACGTTGCGGTTGTCGGGCATCTACGAGAAGATGCGCGAGACCATCATCGAGCGCGATGTGAAGTTGGCGGGTACGCCCAATCCCATGCTCGCACGGCACGGCACGATCTCGGAGGCCCGGCAATATTCGGGACGCGCGGTCGGTGCTGAATGGACCTGCCCGTTCGCGCGGCGCGAGCGACGGATGACCGATGATGCCGCGTCCCGATGTGACCTCGCACCATGAAAGGCGCTGTCTATCCGCAAGGTCCGACGCGCGCCCGCCAAGGCGGCGATTGCGCGTTTCCCGGACGGCCAACGCCCTTAAGCTGTGCCTGACCTGCCGGGGAGCCGGCCGGCCGTCATGGCCGGGTACAGGATCGCACCCATGATCGTCGAGGAGTGAGCACGATGAGTGAAGCATCGAGCGCGAAGGCCCTGCTGCTGACCGCGGTGCAGGATCTTCATGACGGCGAAAAGGCTATGGTGGAGCGGCTCCCCGCACTGCGGGATCACGTCAGCGACGCAGTGTTGCGAGACTGTCTCGACGCCGATCAGGCCCGTAGCCGGGCCCAGGCCGGTCGCCTTGCCGCGATCGCGGGGCGGCTGGACGGCGAGCCATGCGGGGCACCCAATATCTGGCTTCGCGCCATTCTTGACGATGCGGGACGCGACACGAAAACGATCGCCGCCGGGCCGCTTCTCGATATCGCGTTGATTGGAGCAATCCGGAAAGCCAAGCAGGCCGAACGCGTCAGCTACGAAACCGCCATCGCGGTTGCGGAAGCGCTCTTGCGTGAAAGCGACGCACAGGCGCTTCAGCGGTCGCACGATGAGGAAAGCCGGGCTGACGCCGAACTGGAGCGGCTGCTATACCGTGTCGCCGGCACGCTGGACCGGGTCGATTGAACGTGGCGGGCTGCGTTCGCAAGCCGCGCAACGTTCGCTCCGACATGAGGATGGCGGCCGGTTCGGGTCCCTCCTTCGCAACACCGGACGCCGCCGAAGCTCGGCCCTGTACCTTGCTCATGCGGAGTGGTCGTGGCGGGATGCAGGCGGGTATGAGCCACGATCCGCTGCCCTCGCGCGCGGGGCGCTCCTGGCGGCGCGGGGGCGGGGGCGCGGGCCGGCTTGCCGCCGCTGCCATCGGACTTCCGCTTTGAAGAAAGCCGAGAGCACGATCACCGTGCCGCCATGGACAAGGAGTCGGGCCCTGCAATGGCGTTGCAATGTCGTGGCCGCATGCTAGCCTTGATCAGCGGGAATGCTCCGGACAAGGGGTGATCGTGGCATGGGAGAGACACGCAAAGCTGTGGATGAACGGGATCCGCTTCTTCGCCGGGCGATCGAGATCTACCACGCGAGGCAGGATCGCGCGCGGGTCTTCGATACGCACCGTGATCTGTTCGGCGAACCGGCCTGGGATATTCTTCTCGAAGTCTACATCGCGCAGGAACACCGGCGTCCGATTTGCCTTTCCGATGCCTCGCTCGCGGCGGGCGTTCCGCTCTCGACCGCGCAGCGCTGGGTCAAGCAGTTGCTTGCCAGAGGACTGCTCCGGCGCGAGGGCGACCGTCGTGACGCGCGGCGGACCCTGATCTCGCTCAGCGAAAAGGCCTTGAGCATCATGCGCGAATATCTCGAGAAATTTGAGCGCAGGCCGCGCATCAGTGAGGGCTTTCGCAATCGTCGCTGAGGCGGTCGCCGTGAGGAGGTGACAGGCTTACGCTCAGGTCGCGCACAGGGCGCTTGGCCGATCGCGCCGCAGGCCGGCGAAATGCGTCGCCAGGCGAGGGACCGGCAGGCTCACCGTTCGGCCGCGCGCTGGTCCGAACTCTCCGTGACCGGTGCCGGAATCCTGCTGAGACCCGCCACGCCGAGCGCGAAGACCGCGAATACAGCTGCGGAATCGATGCCCATCCTGAAGATGGTCTGGTCCCGTCGCTCGAGAAGCCCGACCATGAAGATCCCGATGAGGAGCGCACCGAGCAACGCCGACAAGGTCTCGAAAGCACCGAGCGTGTTGATGACGGGTTCCCCCGCGAAGATCAGGTCACTCAGGGGCAGGAGCGCAAGGTTGATGAAGTTGGTGCCCAGCACCTGGCCGAACGCCATTTCAGGTCGTTTGAGCTTGAGCGCGACCAGCACCGTCACCAGTTCCGGAAGCGACGTCGCGGTCCCGATCAGTGCGAAACCCACGATGGCGCTCGTCAGCCCCAGTTGCCGCGCCAGCCCGTCGCCGACCTGCGAAAGCGCGTATCCCGCCGCGAAAAGCAGCAGGCCATGAAAGAGCACGCGCATCCAGAGAGCGGTCATCGAGGACTCGGAATCCGGCTGGTGCACCTTGCTCTCCGCGCGGTCCGGGTCATCGTCGACCGACCACGGCGATCGCTCGTCGTGCCCGCTCGCGATCCAGAAGAAGGCGAGGCTCGCCAGTCCGATTATCAGGCTGCCGAGACCGAGCGGACCGATGGCGATGTCGCCGAGGGTGACCGCGCCGGCGATGAGGATGAGGATGATCATTCCGAGCGCCCCCATCATCATCGTCGATGGCTGCGCCACGATCGAGGTGACGGCGCGACGTCCGACCATGGCGTCGGCGGTCGCCAGCAGAACGATGTTGATTGCGGCGGACCCGAGCAGGTTGTTGATCGCGAGCGAAGGATTGCCGGACGCCGAAGCCGTGCTGACATTGGCGAGTTCAGGCAGCGAGGTGATGCCGCCCAGCAGCAGCATGCCGACATAAACGTGACCGAGCCTCGTCCTGTGGCCGATCAGGTCGAGCGCTTTCGTGAGGCGTGCCCCGGCGAACCAGATTACCCCCGCCGCCGCGAGGAAGATCAATAGGTTTATCCAGATCGGGTAGGTTGCTGCATCGGATAACGGCATGAATCTCCAACGGGCCTGCCCCGCGCGCGTTTCCGTTCCGCAAGAGCCGACGGCAATGCCCAAGCGTTTGCGCGACAGCCAGCCTGCGCGCGCGGCTCTCTCGGGGGCGGACCTGCCTGTCTCCCGAAGGGTTCATGGTGCGGCTCCTCCGGACTAGATGGTAGCGAAGATGCCGCCCGTCCGTTCCCCGACAACTGGGCGACAGACGGTCGAGGCATCCCGCTTTGTCGCCGTGGCGGCGCGGGCGCGCACCGTGGCGAATTTCTTCGGGCCCAGACCGGCTAGTCGTCCTGATCTGTCCTGACGATGCCGAGGGAGCGGAGCGTGTCGTGGAGCGTCTCGACCTTGTAGGGCTTGGCGATCACGGCGACGTGACGGTCCTCGCCGAATTGCCGCATCACCTCCTCCGGACTTCGTGTCGAGGCGAGCACGATCGGCAGGTCCGCGAAAAGCGCCCTGAGTTCGCGCGACAGGCTCGTGGTGCCTCGGTCGGTGGCCTCGTCATCGAGAATCACGGCCTCGTAGCGGCCTTGCGCGGCGCGCGCCTTGCCGAGCGCTTCGCTCGCGGTCGCCGCTTCCTCGACCCGCATTCCCTTGGCTTCCAGCGCTTCCGAGATCAGTGTCCGGACCATCGCCTCGCCGCCTATGATCAATATCCGGCCTGTGACGGTCTCGACCATGTCCCGCACCTTGCGCGCGAGCGCATCGAAGGTGAAGGGCTTGCCGATCATCTCGACGCCGGGGTCGAGTCGTCCGCCGTGGACGATCGCGTTGCGCGTGTATCCCGACGTATAGAGCACGCGCAGGTCGGGCTGCAGCTTTCTCGCTTCCTCGGCAAGCTCCCGGCCGCTCAGGCCGGGCATCACGACATCCGTGAACAGCAGCGCGACCGGCGTCTCCTGGCGTTCCAGCAATCGCAGCGCCGATGCGCCGTCATGGGCTTCGATGACGCGATACCCGAGCTCCCGCAGGCACTCGACGGTATAGGCCCGCACGTCATCATCATCCTCCACCACAAGCACCGTCTCCTGATGGGCGCTCTGCTCGAACCCGCGCAGGGATTCCGCGCTGTCGTCGGTTTCTTCCGCAAGATCGCTGAAGAAGCGCGGCAGGTAGATCTTCACGGTCGTGCCTTCACCCGCCTCGGAATAGATCTTGATGTGCCCGCCGGACTGTTTCACGAAACCGTAGATCATGGACAGGCCCAGGCCGGTTCCCTTCCCCACCTCCTTGGTGGTGAAGAAGGGCTCGAAGGCGCGCTGGACGACCTCGCGCGGCATGCCGCTTCCCGAATCGGTGACGGCGATCATCACATATTGACCCGGCGGAACCTCGGCCTGCGCGGCGGCATAATCCTCATCCAGCCTGACATTGGCGGTCTCGATCGTGAGCTGGCCGCCCTCGGGCATCGCGTCGCGCGCATTGACGGCGAGGTTGAGGATCGCACTCTCGAGCTGGTTCGGGTCGACCTCAACGCGCCACAAGCCGGGCGACGTCACGACTTCGAGGCGCACCAGCTCTCCCAGCGATCGCTGCAGCAGTTCCGACATGCCGGTCACGAGCCGGTCGGCGTCGACGGACCTGGGCGCAAGAGGCTGTCGGCGCGAAAAGGCGAGGAGGCGTTGGGTGAGCGACGCGGCGCGCTCGGCGCCTTTCATGGCATTTGCGAGCGAACGCCGTACACGCGCGTCCTCGATCTCCGCCGCATTCAGCGCGCGCTGGGCCATGTCGATGTTGCCGGTGACGATCGTCAGCAAATTGTTGAAATCATGCGCGATGCCGCCAGTAAGCTGGCCGACCGCCTCCATCTTCTGCGCCTGGCGCAGCGCTTCCTCGGCCTCGCTGCGGCGGGCGATCTCCGCACTGACCTTCTCCTCCAGCCGATCGTTGAGCTCGCGGAGCCGGGCCTCGTCGTGCTTGCGCGCGGTGATATCGAGCGCAGTGCCGATGAAGCGCACGGCGCGGCCCTCGGCGAACAGGCCTCGACCGGTCGCCGCCAGCCAGCGCTCGACGCCGTCTTGCAGCCCGACCGTGCGATACTCGATCTGGTATCCGCCCGAACCGCCAGGCTCGAGCGCCGCGGCGATCGCCGCCTCCACGCGTTCCCGATCGTCGGCATGCAAGCCTGCGAGGAAGGAGGCTTCGTAGCTGATCTCGCTGTCGGGACGAAGACCGAACAATGCCTTGCACTTCGCGTCCCAGCGCAACGCGCCCGTCATCGGATCGAAATCCCAGGTGCCGATGTCGGCCGCATCGGCTGCCAGCCTTAGCCGGCCCTCGCTGGCCGCGAGCTCGGCCTCGGCGGCCTGTCGCTGCGAAAGCTCCCGCTCGATCTCCCGCATAAGCCGGACATTGTCGATCGCGACCGCTGCCTCGGCGGCGAGACCGGCGAGGCCCCGTTCGGATTGGGGGGTGAAGACGCCGACCTGATCATGACCGAAGAAGAGCCCGCCGATCACGTCGCCTTCTCGCGAGATCACCGGGACCGCGAGATAGCTGCGCACCGGCAGATGCCCTTCCGGCATGCCCTTGTGTGGCGCGTTCCTACCGTATCTCGGATCCGCCGTGATATCGTCCGAGCGGACGATTCCCTCGCCATTGAAGGTCGGCGCGAAGATCGCCGTGTTGCGCGGCATCGGGAATCGGGCGAACGCCTCCCGCGGCGCTCCCGAGAGCGTGTAAAGCGTGTAGCTCTCGCCGGCGTCGTCCTCGACATTGTAGAAAAACGCGCCGAAGGCCGCGCCCGTGAGCTTGACGCCGGCGTCCGTGACGATCTGGACGAGTTTGTGGAGATCGGTTTCGGCCGCGAGCGCGGAACCGGCATGGTTGAGTATTTCGAGCGCACGGCGTTCTTCCAGCAGCGCATTCTCGGCCTGGCGATGAGTGGAGCGATCGCGCAGGATCTTGGTGAAGCCCACCAGCTGCCGCCCCTCCGCATAGATCGGGGTCATTTCCCCCGTCGCCCAGAACGGGGTGCCGTCCTTGCGTACGCGCCATCCCTCGGCCCCGCCGCCGCGTCCCGATGCGCGGGCGTCCGCCATTTCCGTCTCGAGAGCCTCGACGCCGTCACTGCCGGGGAAGAGCCGCTCGAGCGTGTGCCCGAGCATGTCCGCCTCGTCCCAGCCGAGTATCCTTCGCGCGCCGTCGCTCCAGGTCGTGACCCTGCCCTTGACATCGATGGTGATGATTGCGGTGTCGATCGCGCTGTCGACGATCTGCCGCCATTCGGCCGCCGTGATCGAGTGCCTTCCTCCGCCGTCCCCTGCGATCATGCTGCTCCCCAATCGTTCTAAGCGCGGTTAACGCCCATGACCCGCCCCGGTTTCACGGGATCATCATTCGTTTCTCCTCGTGACCGGAATCCGAACGGTTGGATGTGCATGTACCATCTGCCGGCGGCGTCGCGGGAAGGCCGGATATCCCTTTCCCCGCTCGGCCATGGATAGCGGCGACGGGTGTCCAGGACGGGCGGATGCCGCGAACGGGCCAGGATGCCGCCCTGAACTAACCTAGATGAATGAGCGCCGCCATGATCCCTCATACAAGGCACGCGCCATAGCCGGGGGGCGCCGGAATGGAGACGAGCATGTTGCAAGACGACATGAGATATTTTGAGAGGCGGGCGCGTGAGGAACGTGAGCGCGCCGAGGCCGCGAGCGACCCCTGCGCCTATCTGGCGCATCGGCGCTTCGCCGCCGAATATGAGCGGCGGGCCGCCGCGGCTGCAACCATCAAGCCGCGGGTGGCGGCGGGATGAGTCTTGCAGCACCCGTTCGAGAAACCCGCGAGGAACTGATCAGAAGAGCAAGAGAGGCGATGCGGCGGGCCGAGCTCGAGACGATTCCGAACCGCGCGCGCATTCATGTCCAGGCGGCCGAGACCTGGCTCAAACTGGCGGCGCGAAAGCCGAGGCCCACGGATTGCCGACAGGGGTAGGATCGCGCGATGACGCCCGAACTCGAGCGCTGGTCATTGGCCGTCAGGTTGCTGGAAGTCCATGGCGACAGGATCGGAGACCTTGTCGAGGCGCGGGCCCGTCATTTTCGGACAATTCGCGATCAGCGAGGCCTCGATTTCTGGGAGGACATCACCGAGAAGCTGATCCGGCTGATGGGACCTGAAGCTGGCTCCAGGCCGCATTGATCCTCCCGGTCGGGTATCGCGGTGGGCGATTCCTTCATGGCCGAGGCGGCGGCGGAGATCCGGATAGCCTGGAGGTTCGGATGCCTCAACCAACGATCCGTGTGCACGCGGATCGCGCCTGCCCTGGCTCACGCGGTGAGCCAGGGCTTTTTGTCGCCGATCGACATGCGAACTAACCCATGTTTTTGAAAATTCCGCCGTCAGGCAGCATGGTTCCCGCATGGCAAGCGACAAAGCCGATGCCCTGCGAGTTCGTGCCGTCCAGGCCTGGGTGCGTGCGAAGCGCGCCAGGCTTGCAGCCTTCGCGGCGAAAACAAGGCTGCAGGCCCGGCGCGAGCAGACGCGCGGGCTCATCGACAAGAGCAATGCGCTCGCCGCGCAACGCTGTCTGTCCCGGGATTAGATGCCCTTTGCGGACAGGTCGGCCTCCGGAGATCGGTCGCTCGGCCCCTGAGCCCCCGGCGCTTCGTGGCGTCGGGGTTTTTTTGCGAGCGACCGCCGGTCTGTTTCGCGCCACGACGCGGATCCACGAGGCCGTGCCGGAACGGGCCTCCAGCGCGGCGCTGTCGCCCGGAGCGGCGCGGGCGCGTCAGCGCCGGCTTGACCCGGTTCCATCAATTGCGAAGAATGGCCGCCATGCCGAACATGATCATAACCGGCGGCGCGCGGGGAATTGGTCGCGCCACCGCTGTATTGGCGGCGTCGCGAGGCTGGTCGGTTGGCATAAATTATGCGTCGAACGCGACGGCGGCGCGCGATACCGCAAGCGAGGTGGAACGTCTGGGCGCCCGGGCCGTGACGCTCCCCGGTGACGTGGCGGAGGAGGCGGCCGTCCTGTCGATCTTCGACACGGCGACAGCCGAGCTCGGTGACATCGACGCGGTGGTTGTCAATGCAGGCATCGTGGCGCCGTCAATGCCCTTGGCGCAGATGAGTGCGGAGCGCATCCGCACTATGCTGATGGTCAACAGCTTCGGCGCTCTGCTCTGCGCACGCGAAGCGGTGCGTCGGATGAGCCGGGACACCGGCGGGAAGGGGGGCTCGATCATATTCGTGTCCTCGATCGCGGCCAGGCTGGGATCACCGTCCGAATATGTCGACTATGCGGCCTCCAAGGGCGCGCTCGATGCGTTGACGATTGGACTGTCCAAGGAAGTCGGTCCCGCCGGGATCCGCGTGAACGCTGTGAGGCCGGGTCTCATCGCGACGGACATCCATGCAAGTGGGGGGCGGCCGGATCGGGCGCATGAGCTCGGCGCCCTGACCCCGCTCGGCCGCGCCGGCAATGCCGACGAGGTGGCGGGCGCCATCCTCTGGTTGCTGAGCGCGGAGGCGGGCTATACGACGGGAGCGTTCATCGACATTGCTGGGGGCAGATAGGTGCCAAGGTCCTGAACTCATGAAGGCATGCTTTCGGCAGGCGGGCTGAATAGCCGGCTACGAACGGTTGGCTGCCGCTGGAGCGGCCGGGGGGCAGAGTTTCCGAGAGTTTGCGTCCAGGCCATGTAAGGCCTCGTTGGGCGTGAGTCCGGCTCAATCGCCGGCCGGCGCTTCCACACCCGTGAGACCGTTCGAGGACTGGGTGCTATCCTTGAGGCGTTTCCTCGTATTTGCCGTCATCGCGCCCGACTGGAATGACGCGGATCGCGCCGATCGATCCCCAGGGGAGGCATTCCGCGATCTGGTCGCCCTCCTCCTGTGTGGCGAAGCAGACGCCTTGGGGATCGATCGAGAGCAGCACGCCACGCTTCCACACCGCGTCGCCTTCCGCCTTGCTCAAATAGCGGACGGTGATGCGCCCATCGCGGGTGCGCGCGAGGCGTCTTCCAAGATATGCGATCATCATTCCGCCCGCATGGATGTTTGGCGACCCAATCCGCGATACGGGCCGGTGTTTCCGTTTGTGCTGCGGCGCACAAAATATGTCGATGTTTGCGCGACTTGATAACGCAGGTGAAATTTCAGGAACTTCGCATGTGAGGGCGCGGTTGGGTGGCGATCATCTTTGCCACAGGAGTTGCCCGATGTCCGACACGCTCGAGACCGATCGGCCGCGTGACGACGCGCCGATCACCGCATCCAAGACCAGGACCGGCGACCGCGCGCTGCTGGCCGAGGCGGTCACGATCGCGCGGCCGGCGGCCGAGCTCTACGATTTTTGGCGCGATGTCGCCAATCTCTCCAGCTTCATGGAGAATATCGAGCTGGTCGAGCCGATCGATGAGCATCGGTCACGCTGGCGCGTCAAGGCGCCGGCGGGGAAAAGCGTCGAGTGGGAATCGGTGATCACCGATGAACAGCCGGGCCGTTCGCTGACCTGGCAATCCGCCGAGGGCGCGGACGTCGACAATAGCGGCAAGGTCGAGTTCATCGATGCCGGAACCCGGGGCACGATCGTCCGTGCCGTCATCGCCTATGATCCCCCGGCCGGGCTGGTCAGCCGTGTCGTCGCCAAGCTGTTCCAGCGCGAGCCCCGCCTGCAGGCGCGCCGCGACCTGCACCGTTTCAAGCAGCTGATGGAGACCGGCGAAATCTCCACCAATGCGCGCAACCGCGCGGAACTGGCGAAAGAAAGGGAGGATTGAACGATGCGCGCGATCACATGGCACGGCAAGCATGACGTCCGCTGCGATAATGTGGACGATCCCGAGATCGTCAATCCCCGCGACGCGATCATCCGCGTCACGTCCACCGCGATCTGCGGATCGGACCTGCACCTCTACGACGGCTACATTCCGACGATGAAGAAGGGCGATATCCTGGGCCATGAGTTCATGGGCGAGGTCGTCGATGTCGGCCCGGGCAGCACATTGAGGAAGGGACAGCGCGTCGTGGTGCCGTTCACGATTAGCTGCGGCGCCTGCTATCATTGCTCCAAGCATCAATATTCGGCGTGCGACAATTCGAACCCGGCCGACAACCAGGACCTCGCCCGCGAGCTTTACGGTCACCCGATGGCCGGCCTGTTCGGCTACAGTCACATGACCGGCGGCTATGCCGGCGGGCAGGCCGAACTTGTCCGCGTCCCCTATTCGGACGTCGGCCCCTTCGTCGTGCCCGATGACAGCATCGAGGACGAGAAGGTCCTGTTCATGACCGATATCCTGCCGACGGGCTGGATGGCGGCGGAGAATGCCGGGATCGAGCCGGGCGACACCGTCGCGGTCTGGGGCTGCGGCCCCGTCGGCCTGTTCGCGGTCCAGAGCGCCTTCCTGATGGGGGCTGAGCGCGTGATCGCGATCGATCATTTCCCGAACCGCCTGGATCTGGCGAAGCGCTTCGGTGCGGAGACGATCAATTTCGACGAGACCAAGACCTATGACGCGCTGATGGAGATGACGGGCGGGATCGGCCCCGATGCTTGCATCGATTGCGTCGGGCTCGAAGCGCATGGCGCCTTCGCGGACAATATCCTCGACCAGATCAAGGTCTCGACCTTCATGGGCACCGATCGCGCCCATGCCATCCGCCAGGTGATCATCGCTTGCCGCAAGGGCGGGCGCGTCTCCATGCCTGCAGTCTATGGAGGCTTTGTCGACAAATTCCCGCTCGGCGCGCTGATGCAAAAGGGGCTGACGCTCAAGACCGGCCAGACGCATGTGCAGCATTATATGCCCGCGCTCTACGCCGCGATCGGCGAAGGGAAGGTCGATACCACCTTCCTGATCAGCCATCGCATGCCGCTCGAACAGGGGCCGGACGGCTACAAATTGTTCCACGACAAGCAGGACGAAGCCACCAAGATCGTGCTGAAGCCCGGCATGGCACCGGCCGCCTGAGAAGGAGAGAGAAGATGGCGGACAAACTTGCGATCATCACCGGGGCGTCCACGGGGATCGGGTTCGAACTGGCCGAACTGGCGGCCGATGCCGGATATGACCTGATCGTCGTCGCCGACGAGCCGTTGATCGAGGCTGCGGCGCGTGATTTCGAGCGGCCGGGCATCACCGTGCGCGCGGTGGAAGCTGATCTTGCGACGACCGATGGCGTCGACCGCCTGCTGGAAGCCACGGGCGACCGCCGGATCGACCTTCTCTGCGCCAATGCCGGGCGCGGCCTTGGGCATGGATTTCTGGAGCAGCAGGTGGCGGACTGGCGCCGCGTCATCGACACCAACATCACTGGCACAGTCTATCTGCTTCAGAAGGTGCTGAAGCCGATGGTGGCGCGCAACGCGGGCAAGGTGCTGATCACCGGTTCGATCGCGGGCTTCATGCCGGGCAGCTTCAATGCTGTCTACAACGGGACCAAGGCCTTCGTGGACAGCTTCGCCGATGCGATCCGCAACGAACTGAAGGACAGTGACGGCATCACCATCACCACGTTGATGCCCGGGCCGACCGAGACAGAATTCTTCGATCGTGCCGACATGCTCGACACCAAGGTCGGAGCGGAGGAGAAGGACGATCCCGCCAAGGTCGCCAAGGCTGGCTGGGACGCGCTGATGGCGGGCAAGGCGCATATCGTATCGGGCTGGAAGAACAAGGTCCAGGCTGCGGCCGCGCATGTTTCGCCCGCGGCCGTGCTTGCTGAGCAGCATCGCAAGATGGCCGAACCCGGAAGCGCCGACAAATAACGGAGACCGGGCCACTGGATTCGCGGCCTCCTTCCAGCTGGAAGTATGATTGGAGACCAAATATGGCTGAGATCAGGAGGCACGCGTCGGGCGCTGTCGATGAAGCCGTCGGAAAGGCGAAGCGGTTCATCGGGGAGGTCGCCAGTCGCCCCGATATCGTGGTTGAGGGCGATGCCCAGGAAAAAAGGGGCAGGGCCGAGCAGGCGCGTGCACGTTCCGGTTTGAGCCGCACGCCCCGATGAGCCGAGGGCTGACCCTGGACGCGGCTTCATGATGACCAGCGCCCTGCGGCATTCTTTGGCGGACACGCCACCGATGGAAGCGAAGCTGGCCGCGGGCCTGCCCGAGGAATCGGGGTGGCAGTTCGAACCCAAATGGGATGGCTTCCGTGCCATCGCCGCGCGGCGGCCGGGCGGCGAGATCACGCTGATGTCCAAGTCGGGCAAGCCGCTCGATCGATATTTCCCTGAGATCGTCGCCCTGCTCGCCGCCGTCCGCATCCGCGATTATGCGGTGGACGGAGAAATCATCCTCACACGCGACGGCGCTTTGTCGTTCGATTCGCTACAGGCGCGGCTGCATCCCGCTCCGAGCCGGATCGCGCGTTTATCGGTCGAGACGCCGGCGCACCTGATGCTTTTCGACTGCCTGGCGGCCGATGGCGATATCCTGATCGACCAGCCGCTGACCCGCCGCCGCGCTGCGCTGGAGCATTTTCATGCGATGGAGGGCGGGCCGGCCTTGCTGCTTTCGCCCAGGACCGAGGAGGTGGAACGGGCGCGCGCGTGGCTCGCGCGCAGCGGCGGTGCGCTCGATGGCGTCGTCGCCAAGGCCCGCGACGATATCTACCGGCCGGGCGAGCGCGCCATGATCAAGGTCAAGCAGCGCCGCACCGTCGATTGCGTCGTCGGCGGTTTCCGGCGCGAGCGCGATGGCCCGCTCGTCGCATCCCTGCTGCTTGGCCTGTACGACGATGCCGGCATGCTCGACCATGTCGGCTTCACCTCGTCTGTCGCCGCGCGCGACAAGCCGGCACTGACCGCCCGGCTGGATGCGCTGGTCGCGCCGCCGGGCTTCACGGGCAGGGCGCCCGGTGGCCCGAGCCGCTGGAACGATGGACGCGAAGCAGCATGGGAGCCGCTCAAACCCGAACTGGTTGTCGAAGTTGTCTATGATCAGGTGACGGCAGGCCGGTTTCGTCATGGCACGAAATTGCTGCGCTGGCGGCCGGACAAGGCGCCGCGCCAATGCACACTGGACCAGCTGCGCCTGCCGTTGCGGCCTGCGGAACTGCTGACGCTGCGCTGATCCGTTCAGTTGGGTCGGAAGGTGCTTTTGGGGATATGCGTGATGCGGCACGCTAGATCGGCTTCGCCCGACGCCACGATATAATGATCGCCGCCATCGGCAACGCCGGTGGTGAACACCACATCGCGCACATAGAGCTGATGCTCGATCGGCGCGGTGAGCGCGGGGTGGGGCTCAAGCAGCGGCTTGTGATCGGTGCGAAGGATGCGTGTCGGATCTTCGCGGTCGAGCAGCGACCAATAGGTGCGATAGATGCCGACGATCTCCTTCGGCTCGACGCCGTGCCACAATGTCAGCCAGCCATCCGGTGTCAGGATCGGCGGTGCGCCGCCGCCCATGCGCGCGGTGGCGACGGTGCCGGCGTGCGGGCGGATGCCTGGCGAAAGATGCGGTTTCCAGTGCAGCGCATCGGGTGAAGTCGCCAGGTTGATCGACGGGCCCGCGCGCCATTCGCTGCCCGGCGGATAGGCAAAATAGAGCGCGCCGAGCGGGCGGGTCTGCGCCCAGTATCGGTCGTCGATCAGTCCTTCGAAGATCAGCATGTCCTTGTTCTGGTGATCGAGCACGATTCCTTCGAACCGCCAGTCGATGGCGTCGTCCGATGTGTAGAGCGTGGTCGAATGGCGTTCTGGGCTGACGGAGCATGTGGTCATGAAATAGCGGCCGCCGATGCGGCTGATCCGCGCATCCTCCACGCCATAGCATTGCACGCTGTGGCCGGGCGCGATCGCGCGGTCGTAATGGACCGCGATCACCTCGAGCCCGTCCGGCGTCAGTTCGACGGGCAGCAGCCATGACAGCGATGTGAGCGCCATCACGTTCCAGCCGCCGCCCGGAATACTGAACTTGCGCGGATCGGCGGTGTCGGCGTTTTCCAATGGCCACGCGTCGAGGTGATATACACCCGCATCCCATCTTATGGCGTGGACATGGCCGTCGCGGATCGGCTCGCGCAGCGCTTCCGCGATCCGCACCATCATTAGCAGGTTGCCGCCGGGCAGCACGGTAAGCGCGGGATTGAACGCGCCGAGCACATAGGTTTCTGCATCGAGATGGCCGGCAAGCGGCGAACGCGCCAGATCGATATCGTCGGGCACAAGGACGAGCCGGTCGACGTCATGGCGGCTCATGGATGCTCCAGCCGGGTTTCGACGCGCATCAGCGAGACCGCCGTCCGCCGTGGCTGCGTCAGCATATAGTGCGTGGCGACCGCGATATCCTCGGCGCGCAGCATCTTGTGCGCGTTGATCAGTTCCACCTGCTTGTCGGGCGGGAAATCCGGATACTGGAAATCGGCGCCGGTGAAGCCGGGTTCGATGAGCCCGACCTTGATGTCGCGCTCCGCCAGTTCCTCGCGCAGCGACTTGGCGAAACCCTGGATGCCCGATTTGGCTGCGACATAGATCGATGATCCGCCCTTGCGCGACACGGCGGACATCGAACCGATCAGCACGATATCGCTGCCGGCCTCCATCCGTTCGGCCGCCTTTTGCGTCGTGATCAGATAGGATGTGAAATCGGTCTCGATCTGGTAGCGCGTATCGTCCTCCTTCGTATCTGCCAGCGCCTCGGCGGGAATGGCGGCGTTGATGACGGCGATGTCCGGCACGCCCAGCCATGCATCGGCAGCGGCGAAGAAACGCTCGACACCCTCCGCCTCCGCCAGGTCGATCGCGAGGCCGTCGCCGTCGCCGACCTCGCGGATACGGGCGAGCGCATCCTCCAGATGATCGGCGTTCCGCCCGCAGATGAAGACACGCGCGCCCTTGCTGGCGAGCAGCACCGCGATGGCCCGCCCGATGCCGGTGGTGCCCCCGGTTACGATGGCGTTGCGGCCGTCGAGCGATGGTTGTTCGGTATGGGCGTCGCGTTCCGATGTCATGATCGAAGCTCCTCTGTCTGCCGGGAGAAAGCAGCGGGCATGCCCCGGGTTCCCGTTGTTGCGCTTGCGCGATTTCCGCAACCTTCGCCGCGGCGCACGCGTTGCCCGACGGCGCGGGGGAGAAACCATGAAGAGGGACAGATCATGGCGACGGCAGCGAAGACGAGGAAATCGACGGGCAGCGACGGCAATAACAAGAGCACTGGCGCATTCATCGGCGCGGCGGCGATCGGTGTCGCTGCCGGGTTGGCCGCCAACCTGGGACGCAAGGCGATCGTGCAGGGCGCGACGGCGGCGGCAGGCGACTGGATGGAAGGATTGAAGGCGGAACACCGCGCGACGATCGCCATCTTCGACGCGCTGGAAAAGACGGAGCGCAGCCATGTCCGCAGGCGCGGCATGCTGTTGATGCAACTCAAGCATGCGCTGAGCAAGCACGCGTTCCAGGAAGAAAATGTCGTCTATCCGGCGATGCGCCGGCATGGCCAGGCCGAAGCGGCGGACGGGCTCAACCGCGATCACGGCTATGTGAAGCAATATCTGTTCGAACTGACCGAACTCGACAAGGGTAGCCCGGCCTGGATGGACAAGGTCCGCGCGTTCCGCGCCGATCTGGAAAAACATGTCCGCGAGGAGGAGGATCAGCTCTTCCCCGCCCTGCACGCGGCACTTGGTGAAGCCGGCAACAAGCATGTGACGCTGGCGATGAACAAGGAAGGCTTCAAGATCGCCTGAGCGCATGATCCAAGGAGATGAACATGGACACGGTTGAAAGCGAGCGCGGCAAGCGGCGGCGTATCGACAAGGACGGCACCGTCCACGGCAGCGGTGTCGGTGCCGGTGGCGGCAATCCCGGCGAGGACTATGACGACGATCCGGTGGGTGGTGGCGGGCCTTCGCCGGCGGGATCGTCCCACAAGCCGGACAAGGCGCCCGGAGGCAGCGCATGAGCGAGCCTGAAACCAGCATGTCGCGCGACAGCGGTGAGCCTAAACCGGTACGCCGCCAGGATGGGGGCGGCGAACGCCGTCCCCTGCCTCAATCCGAGGACAGTCGCGGCAATCGCGCACCTGATGATGAATCGTCGACGATCCTGCCGAGGTCGAGCCGACGCGCTCGGCGATCCGCAACCAGTCCCGGGTTTCGCCGGAAGATTACGAAGGCAGCAGCCAGAGCGGCGGGTTGGATCGCCCGCAGGACAAGATGTGAGTGCCAGGGGGCGTCGCTGGATCCGTTGATCCCGCCGCCCTGCGGCGGGGGCCCGGATGGCGGTCTGACCGGATCGATACGCCGGCGCGCACGCGGTCGACGCGCGAACCTTCAACCCGACCTGCACGTGCCTGGGCAGTTCCGAAAACGCTGTCGCGAACCAGGGACGGCCAGCGCTATGAGCGCCGCGCCGCGATCTTCACGTCAAACGCGTCGATAAAGACGATCTCGGTCAGGAGATTGCCGATATCATCCTCGATCTCGACGCGACCGCCCAGATCGATCAAGCCGTCGCGTGCTTCCGCCGAGACGATCGAACGGATGCTGTCCAGCGCGACCGCGCACGCCGCGGCCTGATCACTGGCGTCCATGCCTTCCTCGTCCCTGGTCAATCCATTTCCGCTATGGATATGAAGAAAAAACGCGGCATTCGAGACCTCTCCCTCTGCTCTTTGAACATCGCTTCGCCTCGCGATGTTCCCGCTTGCGGACTGGGTATCCGATCGCCGCCCCATTCGATCTCGTCCTGGGGGAACATGCCCATGGCACGATCGGCCAATCGCTGCGCGCTGGGGATCAGGTAAGCGCTGTGCGGGTAAGCTGAGTGTGCGCAAGCCACGTGCCGCGTGCCGGCATCTCCCATCTCCGCGATGTCGACCAACGCCTGGGCCCAGCGAGCTTGACGGAATTGTCAGCGACCGCGGCTCCCGGACTTTTTTAAAGATCCGGCTCTGATCTTTGAGCTTCCGGCGCCAATATTGACGGGCGGCGCGAGCGGGTTGATGTCGCTCTTCTTGATCTCCCCGAGTGCGATCCGGCGTTCGGCGTCGCCCGGGTCATCGGTTCGAGCGTCCCCGGGAAGCGGCAGGGCGCGTTCTTGATGCGAGCCGCGCCCAGCTGATTCTTCGGCACCGCTCGCCTTCGCCTTCCGGCCGTGATGCTCGGCTTCCGCGGCGATGCGATCATCCAGGCCGACGGTTTCCGGCCGGAATCTTTCGTGCCGTTCCAGCGCGTCGTCGGTCTCGAACCAGCCGATCCGGCTCCGCGTCCAGATGTGGAATCCGGGAGCGACGCGCTCCGGATCGTCGAGCGTCGCGATGGTGAAGTCGGTCGTATCGGGCTGATGCCCGACACGCATGGCGATGGGGGTTCCGCAGTCGCCGCAGAACCACCTCTCGCCGAGATCCGACGAAGCGCGCCTGACCGGTTCGTGGCCCAGCATGACGAGATCATCGCGAGGAACCGTGGCGAAGGCCATGACCGGTGCGCCGCTCGACAACTGGCAGATGCGGCAGTGACAATAGCCGGCATCAAACGGGAGTGACTTCAGCCGGTAGCGGATCGATCCGCAGGCACAGCCCCCCGTCAGGTCCTCGAGAGGGCGCGCCATGTCCTATCTGACCGAGCCGCGACGGACGAGGTTGACGATGCCGAGCAGCACGACGGCACCGATGAACGATGCGATCAGCGAGCGCGCATCGAATCCCGAATTGTTGATGGATCCGCCGCTGACGACGAGGCCTGCGAGGAACGCGCCAACGATGCCGACGACGATGTTGAGGAAAATCCCCTGTTGTGCGTCGGTGCGCATCACAATGCTCGCGAGCCATCCGAGAATACCGCCGACGACCAGCCAGATGATCAGGGACATGGGATCCTGCCTTTCCTTTGCTGTGAGAGATCAAACTACTGTCGGCCGGTTCGTTTGTTCCATCGGCCGGCGGGGCGCTTGCGCGAACACAGCGCACAGCCCCCTGAAGCGGCCTTGCTCGGTTCGGACGAACTGATCTCGCAACCCGTATCAGGAATGGGTGTGAAATCCGTCTCCCGCTTGTCGGCCCGGCGATGGGCGAGCGATGTCCTGTCCTTCGTCGCGCCTGGAACATCGGATGTACGAACGCCGTTTCAGCGGGACATGACCCTTGATCGCGATCCCCGTCCCGCATCCCGCCCCCGAGGTTTTTCGACGGATGCATCCGGATCGACGAATCCATCCAGATGGAAGGCGTCGTCGTTCGATTTATCGGCGGTTCCTTCGTATCCTGCACCCGGTTGCAGCCGGTCGTGTCTTGCACATGCAAATGTTTTCATGGACTTTTACGATGGAGCCTTTTCTGGAGGACGTTGCTGGTTGGGTCGCGCCGGGCGCGACCATGATCGCCGCGATGATGACCGCCGCCAACCTTGGCGCCCGCGTGACGGGCTGGGGTTTCGTGGTCTTCACCCTGGGATCGGTCGCCTGGTCGCTTGTCGGCATTTCGACCGGCCAGACCAATCTGCTTGCGACCAATGCCTTCCTCACGCTCGTCAATCTCGTGGGCGTCTGGCGCTGGTTAGGCCGGCAGCGCGCTTATGAGGACGGCGGCAAATCTGCAGAAGCGGCAAGCCGTCGCTCAAGCTATCCGACCTTGTTCACCGCGACCGGCTTGGCCGGAATGCCGGTTGTGACGTCCCGCGGCGACATGGTCGGCAAGGGCGTCGAAGCGCTCCTGGCATGCGAGACCGGGGAGGTGAGCTATGTCGTGGTCGGCACGGGCGGCATCGGCGGTGTCGCGGAAACGCTTCGCGCCGTCGATCGCAGGGACATGCGGTTCTCCTGCGAGCGCATCACGCTGCTCCATGACTCCTCCTGGTTCGAGGCGCTTCCGCCGCTCGCCGATGCCGACTGGCCCGCTCGTCCGGCCGCGGCCGGGGAGGGGGGCGCTCGATGACGGAGGGGCGCGGTGTCGGCGAAACGGCCTTGCTGCTCTGGCGGGCCCTCGCGCAGAGGGACATGCTCTACCTGGCGGACGACGAACAGGAGGCGGAGGCCGTTGCCGCGGCGCTCGGTGCGATGGCGCCGGACCGGGCGGTGGTCTACCTGCCCTCGAGCGATACCTTCCCCGGCGACACGGCGCCCGCATCGCCCGCCAATATCGGGCAACGGGTGAGGGCGCTGCGCGCGCTCCGTCAGTTGTCGCTGCGTGCCGGCAGCCGTGTCGCCACGATCATGAGCGGCGAAGCTGCGGCACGCCTCTATGCCCCGCCATCGGCGTTCGATGCGGCGCCACCCCTTCTGCGCCGTGGCGATCGGATCGATATGGATGGTTTCGCCAGGGAAATTGAGAGTATCGGCTATGTCGTCGATGACAGGGTCGACGAACCGGGCGAGGTGGCGGTCCGCGGCGACGTCATCGACATCTTTCCGGCGGACGCCGGCCTGCCCGCGCGCATCGATGTCGTGGAAAGGCGGGTCGCGGCTATCCGCCGGTACGATCCGGCGACGCAATTGAGCGGCGAGGAATGCGGGGAACTCGAGATCGGACGCGCGGTCGAACCCGATGTCGGGGCCGGGGTATCCATTCTGATCCATCTGCGGCCGGGCGGCCTGATTTGTTCGGTCCAGGCCGAGCGACGCCGGCGCCGGTTCATTCGCATGGCGACCGAGGCCGCGGGCCGGAACGGCGCGACGACCGACGCCGTCGACGAGCGGGACTGGGCCGCCGAACTCGGGAAATGGTCCCGGTCGGATGTCGGGGCTGAACATGTCTCACCCGTTCCCCGGTTCGCGGAGGAACGGTCGCCGCTCGCCTCCATGGCCCGTTTCCTCCAGTCATTGCTGCAAGGGCGAAGATTTCTTCTTGCGGGAAGCGAGCGTGACCTCCGGTTCCTCCGGCCGCGCATCGAACGGAAACTCGGGATCACGCTTCAGTTCGTGGCTGATGTCGCGGAAGCGTTGACCATTCCCGGCACGGGCGCCCTGCTCGACGCGCCGGTCGATCGCGGCGCGATCTGCGACGACCTGGTCATGGTGGCGGCGGCCGATCTGCTGGGCAGTCGCGCGCTCGTCGGCGACCAGCCGGAACCCGTTTCGGAGACATTGGCGCGATCGGGCGGCGACATCCGTTGCGGCGATATCGTGGTCCATGATGATCATGGTGTCGGCCGCGTCCTGGGGCTGGAGGCGTTGCCGGGCGACGAAATGGGGGAATTGATCGCGCTGGAATATCTCGGTGGCGCGCGGCGGCTGGTACCGGTTCGCGAGGCAGGGCGCATCTGGCGCTATGGGACCGATGCGGACGCGGTGAGGCTCGATCGGCTTGACGGCGTGACCTGGGAAACGCGCCGTGGTGCGATCGAGGAAGCGATCGCGGAAAGCGTCCGCGCATTGATCGCGCTCGCGGACGACCGCGCCCGGATGGCGGCGCCGGTGATCGACCCTGACGCGGCCGCGTACGAACGGTTTGTCGGAACATTCCCGTTCAACGAAACCGCTGGTCAGACGCGCGCGATCCAGGCGGTTCGCGACGACCTTGCCAGCGGCCGTCCCATGGACCGGCTGGTCATCGGCGACGTCGGCTTCGGAAAGACGGAAGTGGCGCTGCGCGCGGCCGCCCTCACCGCGCTTGCCGGCTACCAGACCGTCGTCGCGGCGCCGACCACCGTGCTGGCGCGGCAACATCTCGAGACCTTCGCGCGCCGGTTCGCGGGCACCGGGGTGACGGTTGCCGGGCTCTCGCGCCTGTCCGGCGCTGCGGAAAGAAAGGCGGTGAAGGCGGGGCTTGCGGAGGGCTCGATCCACATCCTTGTCGGCACGGGCGCCGTCATGGCCCGGGATGTGCGCCACGCCAGGCTGGGACTCGTCATCATCGACGAGGAACAACGCTTCGGCGTCGCGGACAAGGCGAAATTGCGCGGGAGGGCCGATGTCCATCTTCTGGCGATGAGCGCGACCCCGATCCCCCGCACGCTGCACCGGGCGATGATCGGTCTGCAGCAGATCTCGGTCATCGGCACGCCACCCGCGCGACGCCAGCCTGTTCGCACCAGCCTGGTCGAACTGGATGACAACCGGATCCGCACGGCGCTTGTGCGAGAGCGCTCCCGTGGTGGCCAGAGTTTCGTCGTCGTGCCCCGCATCGCGGATCTGGCGCCGTTCTCGGAGCGGCTTCGGCGCATCGTGCCGGATCTCGCGCTCGTGATGGCGCATGGAAAATTGCCCGGCCAGGAGATCGACGCGGCGATGGTCGGTTTCGCCGGCGGGCAGGGCGACGTCCTGCTCGCCACGAACATCATCGAGGCGGGGCTCGACATTCCCCGCGCCAACACGATGATCATCTGGCGCGCCGATCGTTTCGGCCTTGCCCAGCTTCACCAGTTGCGAGGGCGGGTGGGCCGCGGCCGTCGCCGCGGTCAGGTGATGCTTCTGACCGATGGCGGCGAGATCGCGGATCGCACGATGAAAAGATTGCGCACCCTTGCCACTTATGACCGGCTTGGCGCTGGATTCGACATCAGCGCCGCCGACCTTGATCAGCGCGGGGCCGGGGACCCGCTGAGCGACGACCAGGCCGGGCACATGAAACTGATCGGCATCGATCTCTACCAGCATCTCTTCGAGGCGGCGCTGAGACGCGCGCGGGGGAAGGATGCCGCGCTGTGGTTGCCCGAGATCAACATGAGCGGCGCCGGTTTCCTCCCGCCCGGCTGGATCCCCGACGCGGACATCAGGCTTGGCCTGTACGTGCGGCTCGCACGCGTCCGCGATGAGGCGGAGCTCGACACTCTCGAGCATGAGCTGGCCGATCGCTTCGGCGCCTTGCCCCCGCCGGCGCGAGCACTGGTCCTGGCCGGCCGGATCACCCTTCTGGCGCGCGCATCGCGCATTTCCCGCATCGATGCCGGACCCGCGGCCATCGCGCTGACCCCGGCGGACCCGGATGCCAGCATGCCTGGCGGGCTGAAGCTGGTCCCGAAGGATGGGCGCTGGCTGCTCAAGCAACCGACAAGCGATGCGGATCGTGCCGAGCGGATCATCGATCTTCTCGAAAGACTCGTCGAAAGGACAGCGTGAGGCCATGCCGGATCGAAGCGATGATGGGGCGGACGCGCCCCTTGACTGCCTGATCATAGGCGCAGGCCCGGCGGGCCTGACCGCCGCCATTTATCTTGCGCGCTTCCGTCTTTCGGTCGGTCTGGTGGACGCCGGGAAAAGCCGGGCGGCGATGATCCCCCGCACCCGGAACCACGCGGGATTCCCAGGCGGGATATCCGGCAACGACCTGCTTTCGCGAATGCGGACCCAGGCGGCGGAGTTCGGGGTTCGCGTAACCCATGGCGTCGTGGAAACGCTTGAGCGCGAGGCTGCCCTGTTCGTCGCTGAAGGCGTCGGCAGGAGATGGCGCGCCTCGACGGTTCTGCTCGCGACAGGTGTCGTGAACAATCCACCGCCCATCGCGCCCGAGCTCCACGATGTCGCGCTGCAGCGCGGGCTGCTGCGCTATTGTCCCATCTGCGACGGCTATGAGGTCACCGACAAGCGATTGGCGGTGATCGGCACGCGCACCCATGGGCATGATGAGGCCATGTTTCTCAGAATGTATTCCGCGTGCGTGACGCTCATCGCGCCGGACGGCGGACATGCCTTGTCCGAGGCCGAGCAGCACGGTCTTGAGACGGCTGGGATCCGGCTGCGCGACGGACCGTGCCGGCCTTTGCGTATCGACGGCGGGCGGATCATCGTCGAGGTTCCGGGCGAAACCCTGTCCTTCGACGCTGCCTACCCCGCCCTCGGCTCCGTGATCCGCTCCGAACTCGCGATCATGCTGGGCGCGGAAGTCACCCGGGACGGTTGCCTGGTCGTCGACGGCCATCAGCGCAGCAGCGTGCCCGGCCTCTATG
Source organism: Sphingomonas sp. FG14 (assembly GCF_057809675.1). Taxonomy (NCBI): domain Bacteria; kingdom Pseudomonadati; phylum Pseudomonadota; class Alphaproteobacteria; order Sphingomonadales; family Sphingomonadaceae; genus Sphingomonas; species Sphingomonas sp. FG14. The sequence continues at coordinate 67,722 of NZ_JBMDKK010000007.1, forward strand.
CAGCGGGTGATGTCACCAAGGGCCTCGATCAGATCAGCCACGCGATGGGAGGCGCGGGCGTCGCCGCGACGACGATCCGCAACGACCTGGCCCTCAGGCGGCGATTGTTCCGCGAGGCTGGAAACGAGCCGGTTCAGGGACCGGTAGAAGACTCTCCGAGGCTGTGAAGCGCATCCCGTCGCGATCCGACCGGATGACGTATTTCCCGCCCGCTGCGAAAACGAAGATGCTCGCTGCCGGAAAGCAGTGGTCGAGTCTCAAGACTCTCGTTCGGACGGACAGGTGCGATGCCCGGACTGGCCCACCTGTCCGACGCGTGCCGTCACTGTAGGGCCGTCATTTCGCGTCGGGCCTCGGCGTCGCGGGCATTCCCCAGCCGCGACAGAGCGATACCGCATGCAGCACCGATCGCGGCACCGATGGTCGCGGCCGCGACAGGGTGCTGCCTCGCCCGATCCTCGAGCGCGGTTATGATCCGGCCGGCTTCTTCCGGGGCCGCCAGCTCGGCGACGCCCCTCAATTTCGTGGAGGCTGATGCGGCATAGTCGCGCAACGTCTCATTCTGTCCCAGCGGACCGTTCTCCGCGAGCTCGTTAAGCGCATCGGCCGCGCCATGGAGCGCGCCCGCTACCCGTTGAACAGGTTCGGCGGACGCGCGGATCGCGAGCCTTGAGAGCGCCGACTGCGGCGTGCTTTGCGACACCTCGGCCTCGGGCATCTGGAGAGCGGTGGCTTCGGATGGCTGGGAGAGGTTTGAGGGCATTGTCGAAGTCCTGTCAAAAGTGTGTCGGTTGGCCGCCTCGGTCAGACGCGTTGCATGGCCGGAGGCGCCGGGACCTGAGCACCTGCGTTCGAGGACGACAGTGCAGCCAGGTGGGCCCGCGCGACACGGGAACGTGTCCGATCGTCAGCGATCGGATTCGGTAACGTGCTGAACTTGGCCGATGTTCCCGCACCGAAAAGATATTCGAATGCGCGCGCGATCTATACTACCCTATTCAGTCTTTCGGCTTCGTGGCCATCGGATTGGTGATGATCCATGTGAAGGTATTGGAACACTGGCCGGCTTATTGTCCCTGCGGTCCAAGTGGCGAGACTTGCCAATGGATCGATATTACTTCCACGTACGTGAAGGTGACGAGATGTGTTCCGACACCGTCGGGAACGCATTCGGAAACCTTGACGTGGTGCGGTCCCACGCGCGCGGCCGTTGCGGCCGGCATAATCGACTGCGACCTGAGAGGCGGTGCATCCGATGTCCGGCTCTTCGTGCATGTCGTCGGTCCCGATGGTTGCGAGGTCATGCGGGTGACGGTGCGGGCGCATATGCGCTGAACAGTGTTCCCCTCACCCCTGCGCGTCCCGCCTCAGATCTGCGGCGCCGCGATGTGCAATGTGACCATCGTGCTGATTTCGGAAGTCCGGCCTCCTTTGTGCGCGTCATCCGGTCCGTCGGAGGGGCCCGCTCCCAATGCTCCATTCGGACGGTTTCCAGCGCCTGCTTCGACCTGGATTGAGAGGCGGCGAGCGCGGCCTCCGCCAGAGCCGCTCGCGTCTCCGTCGAAACAAGGCGACGCACCAGCTCGTCGATGGAAGACCGGTCGTCCATTCCCGAAGAGAAACGGAGGTTGCTGTAATTTCCTGATGGCCTGTGGACAGAGGCAGAAGCGCCGGGCCGGCCGGCTTCACCGATCCGATTTCGCTCAAGTAACGGGCGAGGGCGAGACGAGGGATGCCCCGCATGAATGGCCGGATCCCGCATCGTCGCGTATCCGATGGGCAGGCGCGTCGCCCCGAGCGTCCTTTGTTTCCGGTCAGTCGTCGCCAAAAGTATAGGTGAGAGCCAGTCCGCCGCTCCATTGGTCGCGCGAACCATGCCTGCGTACGATCGGCGAGCCTGCGGCATCCGCAACGAGCCGGTCATATTTGAGGTAGCTGTAGACGCCCCAGCGCCGCGTCAGCTGGGCAAGGTAACCCGCCGTGGCGCCGACGGCCTGAATGCCGGCGCCGGCGGAATAGGCGGGTAAACCCGACGGCGCGGCATCGGCGGGCGTCACCGAGTAATATGCGCGATGGTATTTCCTGTCGGCGATCGTCACGCGCGGGCCGATGGAGAAGAGCCAGTCGTCATTCTTCCGCTTGATGAAATCAGCGCTCAGGTTCGCGATCAGGCCCTCATGGCCGCCGATACCTTTGCGCACTTCTGCCCGCAGCCGCACCGTCTTTGAAAGGGCGTATTGCATGAACATGCCCGCCTCGAGCGTGAAGCCGACCTTGGGAAGGGGCGCACCGACATCGCTCGCCTTGCGGCTGCCTTCGAAGCCGAGCGCCGGCCCCATTGCGAAACCACCTCGGTTCAGCAAGGCGATGTCGAAGCTCTCGTCGGGCGCCTCGAACTCGAACGGCGTCTCGCCTCGCGCTCTGGCGATGTCGACAAGGGGGCGGACGCTGAAGGCGTCGGCGCCGGGATAACTGGGAACGACTTGAGCGCCAACGCCGATGCGCGTGCGGCGCTTTTCGCTATTCTCTTCCTGCGCGGCGGCCGGGCTGCCGATCACGGCGCAGGCCAGCAAAGCCAGCGGCGCCCGGCGTGAGGGATATATCGTCATGACCCGCTCCGGGTTCGCGTGGACGGTCCCGCAGCCTCGAGCCAGCGTCGCCGCTCTTCGCGATATGCCAGGCGTGCCAGTGTCGGCGCCACGACGGCCAAGGCGGAGATGGCGAGCGCGATCGTGATTATCCCATATCGATGCGCGTTGGCGCCGTGGATCCCAGCGAGCGCCCAAAGGAAGATGAGCGCAAACCAGGGATTGCCGTGCCCGTTCCAGATCGCCACGCCCGCGATCACGCCCGCTGCCAGAATGGTTGACGCGCCGATCGCCGGGGCGGCGTCACCGGCTTCAACCCCGTAATGACTGAGCACGGCGGCGATATTCACGATCGTCGCAGCGGTGAGCCACGCGGTGAGGGCGCTGAGCGGCAGGACGACGAAAACCTGTTCCCCTCTGGTGAAACCGGCCTGTGTGCGGGAGAAGACACGATAGATGCTGAGCAGGCAAATGAGCGTGCCGATGATGATCACCGCTGACAGGATGTCCAGCGCGGCGAACTGCACATAGATCGCCCAGATCGCGTTACCCGCGAACGCGCCCGCGCTCGCCCAGCCGATCCTGTTCACAAGGCCGCTGCTGCGTTGCGCGGGGAGCCACTGAAAAGCGGCGTAGGCGAGCGACCCGGCGTAGAGCAGTCCCCAGATGGAGAAAGTCCAGCCCGCCGGCGTGATCAGGGTATGCGTGTCATCCGACCGGTCGCCGATCCGCTCTCCCAGGCCGAGCTCGGGAAGAAACGTGACAAGAACCTGGATAACCGCAAGCAACGCGATCGTGAGGCATTGCGTCGCGCTGCGCTTCTCCAGGGATAGGTTGTCTCGAAGGGAATCGACGGTCATCGGCCGCAAACGAAAGACGGCCACACATGTTCCACGGCCTGATCTCCCGTCGCCCACGCGTGGCAGACATTGTGAAGGATCCGGATATGGATGGGAACCGGGCCGTGCCGGGGTTGCCGTGCCTGCCGCCATTCCCTTGAGGTCTATCCTGTTCGCATATTCCGATTTCCGGCCGGTCCGGGGCAATGGGCTTGACCTGGCAGGCATGATTGTCGGTCACGAAGCGGCCAAGGCGGCGAAGCCGGTTCGACTTCGCCGCGGTTGCATCAGGCCGCGCGGTCGTCGCCGGTCGCGCTGAAGGCGGCCATCTGATCCTTCACAGCCAGCTTCAGCTTCTTGAGCCGCGCGATCAGGATCACGTCGGGACGGCGCTCGCGTGACGCCCGCTCGATTTCGACGTCGAGGCGGGCATGCTCGCGTCTCAGATAGTTCAGATGGTGGGGACATCGTCATCTCCATGCCAAGTTGAGGATGTTGCACCCCAGAGGTACGGGGTCGATTATGGGAATGCGTCCCGACCGGATTCAACATCCGCCTCGCATCCGGACGAGCCGCCGGAATGCAGTGTGCGTTCACCAGCTGGCCGGGCAGACCGGGACGTGCGCCGGGCGCTACGGCGCCGGTCAAGATGTGATGGAAATTGGGGTGCGAGCCGGTTCAGTCGGTGAGAGCGGCCCGATCGGGCCTGTCGCGTCCCGCAAAACTCAGTCGGTGTCAGGGGGAAAATGTGCGGGTCTTTCCGTCTCCTTCGTCTCGCGGCGTCGTGCATAGAGCATCGCGGCGAGGATGGCGCCGGAACCGATGGCCCCGCCAATGCCCAACATTGCTTTTCCGCGTCCCGATTTCCTCGAGGTGTCGACCATCATGTCCTCTCCGGTTTCCGTTCTGGGTTTGTAGGACTGCCGGGTCGGCCCGAGGACCGCCAGCCGTCGGCGCTGTGGGATCTGCGGCGAGGGCAGGCGCGGGGCGTCCGGAACCGGTCCCGTCGGCATCGCTCCACAGCCACGAGCTCGCCATGCGATGCGGTGGAACGGGCGAGCGGGAGGCCGTCGCCCGTTGCCATTTGCGCCCTGGTACCTGGAAGAAGCGCCACTTCCCGGATTGCTCCGTCAGGAGCGCCGGCCGCCTTGATCCATATCGCGACGATGATGTCGGACGCCGCATTCAAGCCCCCCAGCTCAGGACGATACGTCCGTTGGCCGGTACGTGGAACTCGATGTGGTCCGAGGTCGTCTCGATGGCGCGCAGATTGTCTCCGCCAGCTGTCGTGAGTACGCATTTGGGCAGCCTGGCCCGTTTCAGGCGAATGACCCGTAGCCGTGCGACACAGGTTTCGCCCCCGTCCAGCGTGATCGAGAGCACACGGTCGCCGGTTCGTTCGCTTGCTCGCAGAAAATGGTCGCAGAAGAGACGAAATGGCGCAGCTTCGACATGATGAAAGGCGCGCGTCGCGAATATGAAGGCGCCGCCGGCACCGTATATCTCCTGCCCGACCTGGCCGCCGGGCTGGCCGTCAGGATAGAGATCCTCCAGCGGAAAGGAGAGGTTTCGGTCGACATGACCATTGCGTTCCCGCTGCTGTGCGGAAATCGCGTCCGGCGGCAGTGCGTCAGGATAATAATACCAGGCGCGTGACAGCGCATACCTGCAATATTCCGAGATCAGCATGCGGGCGTTCGGCTCCATGTCCGGACCGCCGACGTCCAGATACCGTTCGAACGCTGCGAATGCTTCGAAGCATTCGTACATTGCCATATATGGCGCGTCCTGCAGGCACGTCACCGCCAGGAAAGTCTCGAATTCCGCGGCGTGCCCGATCCGGCTGGCCCAGATCACGCTGTTGTGGAAGAAGCTCGCGAGATAGACGTAGCTCTGTTCCAGATAGACGTCCACATTGGTGATGCGCCACAGCCGCATGCACGCAGCCGCGCCCCAAGCCGTCAGATTGGCCTGGTAGTTGATGCTGAACCTCAGGCCCATCGCGGCGTCGATGGCGGCACGCGCCTCGTCGAGATACCGTTTGTCGTCGGTCATCTCGAATGCCTGGAGCATCACCCAGGCGTAGATGCCGCCGACATCGGTCTGGCCGCGCCCATCGGCGCCGGCGTTCTTCTCGATGATTGAGAAGTCGGTCACCTTGTACTGGACCGGCCACCGATAGCGGAAATGACGGGCGGCGCGGATGCCGTAATCGATTGATTTGAGGAAGAGCGCGCGGGCCTGGGCGTCGCCGTCAAGGGCGAGAAAGCCGAGGTTGAGCAGGGGGTGGTAGAGATACCAGCTGTCGACCGCGTCGGCGTCCTTCTCCTTGCCGACATTGGGGAGGTAGCGGCGTAGCGTCTTCAGTTTTCCATCGTAGAAGCGGCCGAGGCCGGCCTTCAGGTCGGCTTCGAGCGGATGCGGTTCGCCATTCCATTTGCCCCAGTCGTGGAGCGCGGCGATCATCGACATCTGGACCATGATATCGGGATATTCGGCGTCCGTGTAGGGATGAAGATAGGCGTGGCCGTAATGGCGGATCGTTGCTTCCGGCGCGTGCTGAAGGTCGGCCGCCGTTCGCTCCGCGCGCCAAACCCAGTCGCGAAACTGCGTGTCGGGCAGGTCCAGCAACTTGTACGCGGCCCCCAGCATCTGCAGGAACTGTCGAGCGGATTCCCGCTCGTGGGGCGGCGCTTCGTGGCGGAGGACGAGGATCACGTCCGAAAGGAGAACCTCGCGGTTCGGCGCGAGATGCGTCTCCTCTGCCCCCGCAGGGGGAGCCACCGGCATGAGATAGCCGAGCTCGGGCCAGGTTCCGCCAACCGCGTCCCTGGGATTGGTGCCGGTCGCCAGGAAGTAATCGTTCAGCGCGGTCAGATTCTGGAGATAGAGAATATTTCCGAGGGGCGGATCGTCGACGTGAAAGTAGATCACTCCGACGTTCAGTCCGCGCTGGCGCGCTTCGACGATGCCTTTCGCACCGAGTGGATCGTCCTTCGCGTCGAGCGGAAGCAGATCGCGCGGCATGAACGGGATCGATGTCCGGACGGCCGGTTTGAACTGGACGGTGACGCGCAGGCTTTCCAGTGCTTCCGCTTCTGTCGAATAGATGACGAGATGATCGCCCAGCGCGCTTTTGACGCCGATCCGTGCAGCTTCGCCGGGCTGTCGTTTCGCCGCATTGCATTCGAACGGGGCCGGCAGATAGACCGAGCGCAGCGCGAGGCCCCCGGCGCCGGCGCGACGGATAATCGTCCAGAGCGAGCTTCCGGCTACGGTCACGTCCACGGCCAGGTCGCCGACCCTGAATCGAGCCAACGGCGCGTCTCGTGCCTGCAGGTCTCGCTGCGCCTCCAGAGCATAGGGGGTCAGGGTATCCCTGCCCAGTACGATGCTTTCGGCCTTCGTCATGATCACTCTCTCATGATCCGCAAAAAAAGCCTGAGCGGAGCGCGGAGTTCCCAGGGCAGGCGGACGATGTCGGACTGCCCCTTTTTTTGGCACGCAGCACCGCCATGGGCCGCCCATGCCGACAGTCTCCCTGGTGACCATTGTGGTGGGGCCGCCCGAAGATGGCGGTCCCGCACGGGCATCGCGTCGACATCTCGTCGGCCCGCGATGAGAGCGAAACGGAGTCAGGCCGGTTGAAGGCTGTCGGCCCGGGGTTTCGCGGGTGGCAGTTCGCCGCTTTCCGCTTCGGCGAGCAGTTGCTGCTTGCGTGCAGCCATCTCGTCCCGCAGGGTGACGAGATCGACATCGGCCTTGCGGCATTGCGCGAACATGCCCTCGGACGGCATCTCTTCCTCGTGGACGTGATGCTTGATCTCCTCCGACAGCACGGTGACCTTCGCATCGTAGAAATCGGCGTCGGGCGTCGAGTTCATGATGTCGTTGATCAGCACCTTCGCGCCGTCATGCTCGACATAGGCCTCGTCGAGCGTGTCGTCCTCGATCTTCCCCCGGAACGCCGGGTAGAAAATCTCCTCCTCGATCATCGTATGGACTTTCAGTTCGGTCCAGATCTGGTTGGCGATCGCCTGTTTACGGCTTGGATCGCGCGCTTTTTCGAACTGCTCGAACAGTCCCTCCACCTTGCGGTGATCCGCTTTCAGCAGGGCGATGGCATCGGTGAATTGCTGTCGCGCCATGATCCGTCTCCTTGATTGGGCTCGTCTCAAACCACGGGTGAAAGCCCGAAGTTCGCTGCTTCCGGGGCGGCGCGATCGATTTCGCCGAGCATCATTTCCAGCGCCACGCGCGTGGCCGCCACGCGCACGCTGCCGCGCCCGATATCGCCAAAATGCGCGACATGATGCGTGGCCGCCCGGCCCCGGCGCGCACTCGCGAAATGGACCAGGCCGGGCTCGTCATTCGGCCCGGCGGGGCCGGCGAAGCCCGTCACGGCCACGGCGACGTCGGCGTTCGATGCGGCGAGTGCGCCCTGCGCCATTGCGATCGCCACGCCCGCGCTCACCGCACCGCACCGCGCGATGAGGCCGGGGTCGAGGGCGAGCATCTCCGCTTTCGCCTTGTCGGTATAGACGATGAAGCCGCGCTCGAACGCGTGCCCCATGCCCTCCACATCGGTGAGGATCGATGAGATCAGCCCACCGGTGCAGCTTTCCGCCGTGGCCAGCGTCAGCGACTCCGCGCACGCGCGCGTAAGCAGGGTTTCAGCGAGCCGCTCCACATCTTCGGGCAGCGCTGCGGAAAGGGGGTCGGCCGTCATCACATGATCCGGGCGTCATCGCCCGCCATCCGCCATCGCCGTCGCTTCACCACTTTTGCTCTGACCGGCTGCGGCGAGTTCGTCATATCTTTCGGCGAAGACGAGGAAGCGCCTGCGCACCGCGTCGCTATCCGTTTCGGCGGCGGTCCGGCGGCATGCGGAAGCGCGGGCGATCCACCATGTCCTGTCGTGCCCATTCATGGCTTGAGAGATTTCGCCATGTTGAGATGTGCGGCGACGATCGGCGTCGTTTCAGTGGCGAAGGCTTTGAGCGTGGCGACATCGCCATTGGCCGCATAGCCGCGCAGCATGTCGAGCGCCGACTGATGCGCGGTGACCTGCTCGGCGGCGAACGCAGTGTCGAAGGCCGCCCCGGATTTGGACTGGAGGTCCGCCAGCTTTGCTTGCTGCTCCGCTGTCAGCGCCGGGTCAGGCGTGATGGGCGGCACCGACGTCGAGGCGGCAGCGTTCAGCTTGGCTGTGGATTGGGTATGCGCATCGATCATCTTTCGCGCGAAGGTCTTTATCGCGACCGATTGCGCCTTGTCCGCCGCCAGATTGGATATCGCGATCTCGAACGCGTCGCTTGAGGCGGCCTTGTTGGCGAATTCCTGCCCGGGGCTCAGGGCGGGTGTTTCGGGCGCACCGTCCGTCGCGACCGAAGCGGCGTTCTGAAGGTTAACGGTCGTCGTATCATCCTTGGGGCCACAAGCCGAAAGGGCCAGGACGGATGCGGATATCAGCATCAAGGGGCTGCGGATCATGAACACTCTCCTGTTGGACAGGCCGGCGCCTGCGGGCGACTCAACGGCCGCCCGATCCCCGATGTTCCGACGCCACCCATATGTTTCGACGGATCTGCGCAGGCATCTCGCGTGAACCTTTGAAGGACGGACTGCGTTTGACCGACGGCATAAACTGAGCGTTGAAAGGCCCGGCCATGAGCATTTTCGGTTCGATCATGAACAAGATCTTCGGGCATAAGCCCACGACCGGCACATCGACCGCGCCGGCGACGCCGGTTCCGCAGGCGCCGTCCACTCCAGCCACACCCGCTCCCGTACCATCCCAACCCGCCGCCGCCCCGGTGGCGCCGCAGGTCGATGTCGATGCGGTCCTCACCGAAATGGCGACCCTGAGGCCGGGTGGGAACTGGCGGACTTCGATCGTCGACCTGCTCAAGCTGCTCGACCTGGATTCCAGCCTTTCGGCGCGTGAGAGCCTCGCCGACGAGCTTGGCGTTCACGACGGACCGAACGGCAGCGCCGAACAGAATATCGCGCTGCACAAGGCGGTGATGCGCAAGCTCGCCGAGAATGGCGGGGTCGTGCCTGACGAGTTGCGCGACTGATCGTGCGACTGCGGGCCCGGTCAACCGCCACCGGTTTTGCTGTGCGGCGCGGCAACGGGCTTCGATTCGGGTGACTCGCGCTGCCGCAGGAAGATGCTGAGCACGACGAGCACGGCGGTCGACAGGAATTCGCTCTGCCAGTTCTGGAAGGATTCGAACCAGAGCTGCGCGCTGCCGAGATATTCGATTGTCGACAGCGGTGTCTCTCCGTTGCGTAGTGCTTCCGCCGCCGCTTCGCGCGCGCTGAAGGTCCAGTGCAGCGCGAAAGAGACAAGGAAGAGGAGCAGCAACGCCGTGCCGAGCGAATGCGCATAGAGCCAGCGCATCGCCGCGCCCGCCTTGAGGATCGCAGGCGCACCGGGTTTACGTGACTGCTCGGCGAGATCGGCGTCGCGCGGCGGATCGTCGGGATCCTTGGATTCCGAAGATCCCTTCTGGAACAGGAACGCGGTCAGCACGACATAAGCGGACATCTGCAGGAATTCGCTTTCCCAGTTCTCGAACACGCTCGAGAGGAATTGGGGGTCGGTCGTATATCGGCCCAGTGAGATGGCGGCTACGCCCTGACGGGCGAGTTCCTCATTCTCGAAATGCCAGCCCGCAAGCCAGTGGCCGATAAAGCTGATGGCGAACATCGCCAGCAGCACGATCGTCAGTCCGTTGCTGCGCCAGACGCGTCGCATGGCGATGCCCCTTCAGTTGGCGCCGTAGCCCTTTTTCTTCTCCAGGCTCTCCGGGATCGATCCGCGCCGGGCCTTGCCGTCGGCCGGCAGGGGATGACCGCCCGTACCGGATTTTTCAGGTTTCGCCGGTGGATCGACCTCCACGCCATCACGCCCGACGATAAGCTCCTCATTTGGAATCTTGCTGGTCATGGCTATCCTCCTGCGGGCTCCAACGCACGGGCAACGGTCAAGGTCCTGAAGCGTGATGTCGTCGGTCGTCAGGGTGGGGCGGCGACGTGACGCGATGCTGGTCGCGATCATCTCTTGAACGGCATGATCCAGCGAGCAAGCGACGATGAGATCTTGCTACCGACCGCAAGCCTAGCGCGGGCGGCTGTCGAGATAGAGGTAGGCGGGATCGAATTCAGCAACGCGCTTCAGCCCCTCCGGATCGGGCAGCTTGGCTACGCCTTTACGGAAATCCAGCAAACCACGTTCACGCAGGTCGCGCAGCACGCGGTTGGTGTGGACTGACGTCATGCCGAGACATTCGCCGAGCTCGGTCTGGTTGATCGGAAATTCGAAGCCGTCGGGCGCGGCCCTCCCGACGAGCGCAAGCCGTGTATGGAGTTCGCAGAACAGATGGGCGGTCCGCGCCACGCCGGAACGCTGGCCCAGCGAAACCTCCCATTCCCGGTGCATCGCCGCGTCGAGATTGGTCAGGAACCAGAAGAGCCGGGTCAGGTGGGGATATTCCTCCGTCATCCGGGTCAACCGCTCGTGCGGGACATGGGCTACTTTGGCGGCGGTCAAGGCCATCACGTCATGGTCCAGATGCTTCAGCGTGAAGCCGTGCAGGTCGAGGAAATCGCCGGGCACATGAATGGCGGAGATCTGCCGGCTGCCGTCGCGCATATCCTTGTAGCGGCACATCATCCCGTCAATCAGCAGCATGGAATGCGACAGGGGCACGCCGCGTTTCAGCACCGTCCGTTTCGCTGGCACCTCCGCGAATTCGGCAACCAGCCCGGCAATGATCGCGGCCTCGTCATCTCCAATCACATCGCGCGCGCGCAGGGCACGAAGGAGCGCCTCGACCATGATCAGCACGTCGCCGGCATGCGCAGCTCGAACGCTTCGGGAAAGCAGACGTCGGTCAGCGGGTTGCCGGCCTGATCCTCTATCGCGATGCGCCCGGTCAGGTCGATCAGGCCTTCGCGCGCCTCCGCCGCCACGATCGACCGGATGCTGTCGAGTGCGATGACGCGTGCAGCCGCCTGGTCCTCCGCATCGGACCCTTCCTCGTCGTGCACCGGTCCATGGCCGTTATAGATGTGAAGAAAGAAGCGCGGCATCGTCACCTCTCCGCAATGTGCTGATTCAACGCCCCCGTTGCCACCATCGTTCCGACGCCTGCTAGATCACCGCCTCCACGAGGCCGAGCGCGCGGGCTTCCTCGGCTTCCAGATACCAGTCTGACGCCGCGCGGCCGGCCGCCTCGTCAAGCGTGATGCTCGAGCCTCGCACGAGATTCTCAAAGCCTTCGCGCTGGATTGCGATCGAGCTTTCGATCTCGGCGAGCAGCGCGCGCGCCGGCGCGAGGCAACTGGTGAGTGGCCCGTCGAGCGACAGTGTCTTGCACAGCCTGCGCTCGTGGATCATCAGCCGTGTCCCACGCGTCAGATACCGGTTCTCGCGCGCGAAAAAGCCCATGAAGGTGGAACCGGCGGAATAGATCGCCGCCTTGCCGAGGAAGACGAAGCGGCGCGCGGGTTCGAGATCGCTATGGAAGCGGACGTCCTCGCCCATCATGCGCGCGACCTCAGGGTCTCCACCGAGCGTGGAGAGTTCGACCACCACCACGCCTTCGTTCGGCGCCGTTGAAAGCCGATCACGAAAGCGCGTGTACATCGCATAGTCCATCGCGCCCGACAGCAGGATGGCGGGCGAACTGAACGCCGCTGGCGGCAAGGGAGTCGAGGCGGACGAAAGCGGGGGATCGGACGTCACTGCTCTTCCCTGTTCCATGTCATCATCGATCGAGGCGCGGGACGTTCCAGGACTGATAAGGTCCGCACTGACAAGGAACGCCCCGGCCCTGCGCGCCGTGCCAGGTTAGTCGCCCCTGGCGCCGAAGGCGTTGTCGCGATCCGCCTTCTGGTCTTCATCGCGCTCGTTGCCGAACGCATCTTCGCCTTCATCTTCGATATCGGAGGCGTCGCTCTCTCCTTCAGCCTGGGCGGCGTCCTCGAACTCGGCATCGCCGCCAAGATCCTCCCGGGTGTCCTGCGTGTCCTGACGGTTGGTGTCCTCGGCATTGCCGAACTCGGCCTCGCGATCGCGCTCATCGCGTCCGATGATGGAGTCGTTGCGATTGTCGCTCATCTCTTTCTCCTCTTGCAGATGCTGGGAAAAGAGTCCTGCAAGGGCCGAAGTTCCGGAGAAAATTCTGATAATCTCGCTGTTTAACATGGATCAGGACGATTTGAGCGGCGGGCTGGATCAGCCCGGCCAGAACATAGCGTCGTGCAGCCGCGTCTTACGGTCAGCGCGGGCGGAGAAAGACGATGAACACTAGTTGGATCGGCCTTTAGCCGCGCTCGCCGATCACGGCGCTCCCGGTCAACGGGTCATGGTCGGGATCGGGAAGCGACTCCATCCGCTTGCGGGCGTCCCGGTCCGGCGCCGTGCGGCAATGTCCCATGACTGACCGCGCGGATAGGCGCCGACAACCTGAAAATCCGGATCCGAAACCATGCTGCGATGACCGGTCCCGGTCGGAAGGAACAGCGCGTCTCCCGCCTCGACTTCCACGATGTGTCCTTTCGGGCCGCCAAGTTCTAGCGTCGCGCTGCCGGCGAACACGCCCAGCGCTTCATGTGCGGTCGAGTGATAATGGTGATAATCGAAAATCCCGTCGCGCCAGTCCGGGCGCCAGCCATGACGTTCGAATATCTCCTCGAACAGCTCCGCGGACCGTTCGCTGGAGCCATCGACCGCTTGGCGGTAGATGATGACCCGCAAACGGGGGTTATTGGGTACCCAATCATTATTGCCGAGGGTCAATCGATCGATCTTCACGGACGTTTTCTCCTTCTGCGACCTGACAAGGGATTGTCCGACAACTCGATCCAGACAGGCGCGTGGTCGCTGGTCTTCTCCCAGCGCCTGGGCTCCCGATCGACTTCGGCGGCGGCCAGCCGTTTGGCGGCCGCCGGATTGAGCAGGGCATGATCAATGCGCAGGCCCGCATCGCGTTCGAAGGCGCGGCGCAGATATTTCCAGAATGTGTAGATCGTCGCATCCGGATGGAGATGGCGGAGCGCATCGGTCCATCCCTGGTCGAGAAGCCGGGCATAGGCCGCGCGGACCTCGGGCGCGAAGAGGGCGTCGTCCAGCCAGTGCTCGGGGGCGTAGACGTCGCGATCGGTCGGCATGACGTTGTAGTCGCCTGCGATAACGACCGGGGCGTCGAGCCCGACCAGCGTCGCCATATGTGCGTGAAGCCGGGCGAACCAGCTGAGCTTGTAATCGAATTTCGGTCCGGGCCGGGGGTTGCCGTTCGGCAGATAAAGACAGCCTATGAGCATACCGCCGACGGCCGCCTCGATATAACGGCTTTGGCCGTCGCCAGGGTCGCCGGGCAGCCCGCGCCGGGTTTCGTGGATTTCGCCGATCCGGCTGAGGATCGCGACGCCGTTCCACGCCTTCTGGCCGTGCCAGGCCGCATCATAGCCGAGATCGCGGATCGGCCCTTCGGGGAAGCGCTCGTCGGGGGCCTTCAATTCCTGAAGGCAGACAATGTCGGGTTGCGCCAGTTCGAGCCAGCGCAGCAGCACCGGCAGGCGGCCATTCACCCCGTTCACATTATAGGTCGCGATCTTCATGCTGCGATGTCGCTTCCGTCGTCGCGTGGATGGCGGTGTCGGAGATCTGGCTCCAGGCCTTGGTACCGCTTCAACCGTTGACGATCGTCCCGCCATTGGGATGGAGCACCTGCCCGGACATATAGCTCGAATCCTCGCAGGCGAGGAACAGGAAGGCGGGCGCCACCTCGTTCGGCTGGCCGGGCCGCCCCATCGGCGTCTGCTCGCCAAAATGTTCGAGCTTCTCCGGGCTTGCGCCGCCGCAGGGGTTGAGCGGCGTCCAGATCGGGCCCGGCGCGACCGCGTTCACGCGAATGCCGTCCCCGATCAGATTTTCGGAGAGCGAGCGCGTGAACGCCGTTATGGCGCCCTTGGTCGAGCTGTAGTCGAGCAGTTCCTTGCTGCCCTGATACATCGTGACGCTGGTGCAATTGATGATCGCGGCGCCGGATTTCAGGTGCGGCCGTGCCGCCTGGACCAGGAAGAACATACCGAAGATGTTGGTCTGGAAGGTCCGGCGCAACTGCGCTTCGGTGATATCGGTGATCTCCTCGTCGGGATGTTGTTCGCCGGCATTGTTGACGACGATGTCGATCCGGCCGAACGCCTTTATCGTCCGGCTCACGATCTCGTCGGCGAAATCGCGTTCGCCGATATCGCCGCGAATGGTGATCGCGTTCCGGCCCTCGGCCTCGACGATGCGTCTGGTCGTCTCGGCATCGTCGTCCTCCAGCAGATAGACGATCGCGATATCGGCGCCTTCGCGCGCATAGAGCGCGGCGACCGCCCTGCCGATGCCGCTATCGGCGCCGGTGATGATCGCGACCTTGCCGGCGAGCCGGTCCGAACCCTTGTAGCGCGGCCGCCAGTCGGGCTTGGGCTCCAGCCGGCTTTCATGACCGGGCAGGGCATCTTGATGGATCATCCGGGCGGTTTCGGTCATCTGGGTTTCTCCTTCCGGGTGAAGAACTCTTTGGAGGCCCCAAGAGTTCTCCGACGCATGGACGGACGATCGCGCCCGTGCGGCGGCCGAAACCCGAAGGAGACATGTCGATGGCGCTCAAGGCCCTGGCTCTCAACTGCACGCTCAAGGCGGATGCCGGCGAGACGAGCTCGACCGATGCGATGATCGCGGTCCTGGAGAAGGCGTTCGCCGCCGAAGAGGTGTCGCTGAGCGAGACGGTGCGCGTTGCCGCGCTCGACATAAAGCCCGGCGTCACTTCCGACGAGGGCGGGGGCGACGAATGGCCCGCGCTCCGCGAGAAGATCCTGGCGCACGACATCCTGATCTTCGGCGGGCCGATCTGGATGGGACAGATATCGAGCATCGCCAAGCGCGTGCTCGAACGCATGGACGCTTTCCTCGGCGAAACCGACGATCAGGGCCGCATGCCGAGCTATGGCAAGGTCGCCGTCGCCGCGATCGTCGGCAATGAGGACGGGGCACATGCCTCGTCGGCCCAGCTGTTCCAGGCGCTGAATGATGTCGGCTGGACGATCCCGGCGGTCGCCGCCTGCTATTGGGTGGGTGAAGCGATGGGATCGACCGATTTCAAGGATCTCGAGAAAACGCCGAAAAAGGTTCTGGAGACCGCGAAGATGGTCGCGAGCAACGCGGCCCATCTCGCGGGACTGCTGAAATCCTCGCCCTATCCATGAGCGCCCACAAAGCCGCTTTCTTGCGATCCAGGCGCCCCTTGGTCGATCCGGAGGCTATGCGCGTGTCCTGCGACAAAATTCACAAAGCTTATCGGACGCCGCGCATCAGCCCGGGGACGAGGGGGGCAAGCTCGCTCGCGAGATAGCCGAGTGGTCCGACCGTTTCGGCCAGCCGACGTCCGGCCTCGCCGTGCAGCCAGATACCCCAGGCGGTCGCCTCAAGAGTTGGGAGGCCTCGTGCACCCAATCCGGCAATGAGCCCGCCGAGCACATCGCCGGATCCACTGATCGCCAGCCCGAGGCCGCCGCCCGCGTAGGTTAGCCGCTTTCCGTGCGCCATCAGATGGCTGGTCGAGCCCTTGACCATGATCGCTGCGCCGAAGCGGCCGGCGGCCTCCTCGAGTGCCGAAAGAGGATCGGCGGAGACGTCTTCCGCGCGCCGATCAAGCATCGCGGCGAGTTCTCCCTCATGGGGGGTCAGGACCGTATGCGCTCCGCGTTTCCGGATCGCCGAGACATGCCGGGAGGTGGCTCGCAGCGCACCGGCGTCGAGCAGCAAGAACATGTCCGGCGGAAGCTTGCCGAGAAGAACGTCCAGCAATGACGCGACGCTCTCCGCATCGATCATTGCCGGCCCGAACACGACCGCGTCGTGCAGGGGCAGTTCGGCCAGGATGAGATCAGCAGCCTCCGGTGCGATTTCGCCCTTGATGGTTTCAGGCAGCGCGACGACGGCGCAGGCGGGAAGGGCGATGCCGAGCGGCAAGGCGGCGGAGTCGATCGTGGCGATGGTGACTTTTCCTGCTCCCGCCCGGAACGCGGCCTCCGCGATCAGGCGCGTGCCTCCCGGCACCCTGCGGCAACCCCCGACCACAAGCACGCGCCCACGTTCATTCTTGTCGATATTGTCGTGGTGTTCCGGGAGAGGGTTTGCCTTGAGCCAAGCGGTATCGAGCGGGATCGAATCGAGCTGCATGAATCGCAAACGCGAGGCACGGGCCGCAGGTTGCACCAGCGCAAGCGCGTTCGCTTTTGGACGCTGCGCGA
Source organism: Sphingomonas sp. FG14 (assembly GCF_057809675.1). Taxonomy (NCBI): domain Bacteria; kingdom Pseudomonadati; phylum Pseudomonadota; class Alphaproteobacteria; order Sphingomonadales; family Sphingomonadaceae; genus Sphingomonas; species Sphingomonas sp. FG14. Next base: position 84,466 of record NZ_JBMDKK010000007.1, read on the forward strand.
TCCTGCGTGTCACTGTCCGAGCGTTCAGTGCTCGGTCGATCTGGCCACGCCTTTTTCTTCTTCCTGCCTGTATTTCCGGGTTGGCGATCAATCCATGTCCATCTCGGTGATCCGGACAACATGGTCGTCCTCGCCTTCGTCGTTCTCGAATTTGATCGTGGCGATCTGCGTGACCAGGTCCATGTGCAGATCGATCAGGCCCTTGCCATCCTGCGGTCCGGTATCCGCGCCCCACAGGAGATGAAGCACCTCACCCGTCACGACGACTTTCAGTGGACCGAATACGCTGTCGATCGTGATGGTCTCATCCTCGAAGCGTCCCTTGAGCGATTCTTCATTTCGCTTGTCAGGGTTCATTGGCTGCTCCCGCTCCGGATTGGCTTGCTGAGAAAATGCGACCCGCTCATGCAGAAGCGCCACGGCGTGTCGGTCGCGACGCTGATGCCGATGCGTGGACCCGCCGCGACTGTCGTCTCGATGGTCCGGGCGTGCAGCGCGAACGGCGGCTCGTCGAGCGGACGATGCCCGAATTCCAGGTCGACTCCGAGTGCCTGGCACAGTCGCCCGGGGCCGGAACAGAGCAGTCTTAAATCATCGACGCCGCGACGCAGGCGCATCGTCTCGATGCCCCATCGCGGCTCGAGCGCGCGGATGAGCACGCCGGCGCCCCGACCGCACACGAAGTTGAGGCACCAATGGAGACCGTAGCTTCGATACACATAGGCGCGGCCGGCAGGACCGAACATCGCAGCATTGCGAACGGTGGGCCCCTTGAACGTGTGCGCAGCGGGGTCATGCGGCGCATAGGCCTCGGTTTCCACGATCGTCCCGCCGACGCCATCGACCAGCACCGAGGCGCCGATCAGGTCGTGGGCGACGATTTCCACGTCACGCTCGAAGAACGAGGCCGTGATCGGGGAATCCAGGGCTGCGGGGGTCTGTGTCGTCATCATCTTGTCCACGCAACGCGCGAGAGGGGCAGGGGGATCAACGGTCGAGGCCTGATCCCTAAGTTCCGGCAGAGGATCGCCCGGACTCAGAGCAAAGCCGGCTGACGTACGATCTCCTCGACAATGAAGCTGTTGGGAGGCGGCGCCACGAGCAGCTCTGCTTCGGGGACGCTCAGATCGATCCATTGCATCACCTGGCGGCGATGGATGATCGCGCCGTGGCGTTCCTGGTAGCGCATGACCTCCGGGTTCGCTTCGACCGTGATGATCCTGTAGCTGACCGGCCATTCGCCCATCGCCGGCTCCCAGAGAGCCGCGAGATAGAAGAAATTGCCGCCGTCCAGCGTCACCCGGAAGGTCCGGTCCCCATTGCGGATATGGAATTCCGACGCCGGCACCAGGCAGCGCTGCCTTGGAAAACTCTGCCCTTCCGAACGCGTGAACCGGAAACTGACCCCGTCGCTGAACCGGGGATTGGAACCCCAGGCCGCCTCGATCATCTCTATCTCTTGCGCATCATCGGGATTGCGCCGGATGATCGCCCGGCGTTCACCGAGCGGCGCGTTCGAGTCGAAGGGTTTGGGACTCGTGTCCATGCTGAGAACATAATGGGAACAGAGATCGGCCGCAAGGACGGGATGCCATGTGCAACGACTATCGCCTTGAAGTGGACGTCGCCTCGATCGCCGAGGATTTCGATGACCTCCAGATCAAGATCATGATGCCCGAAGGCATCCCCAATGTCCCGGCGCGCGAGGACATCAAGATGACCGACATCGCGCCGATCGCGAAAAGCGTGGAGGGTGCGCGCGGGGTCGGCGAACTGGTCAATCGCCGCTGGGGCTGGCCGAGCCCGAAAGGTGCGCCGGTCTATAATTTCCGTGCCGAGGGCCGCGAATTCTCATCCAGGCGCTGCCTCATCCTGGCCGACGGCTTCTACGAATTCACTGATCCCGAGGATCCGACCCAGAAACGCCTCGATAAATGGCTGTTCACGATGAACGACCATCGCTGGTTCTGCATCGCCGGCATCTGGCGCGCCCATCCCGACGTGGGCGAGGCGTTCACGATGCTGACGCTCGATGCTGGCGAAGACATCTCCCCCTATCATCATCGCCAGATCATACCGCTGGCGCGTGACCAGTGGGCGGACTGGCTCGATCCGTCGGTGCCCGCGAAGGAGGTGCTCGGCTATCTGCCGGCCGGTACACTTGCGGTCAGGCGCGTCTATGGCGGACCGCCGGCCCAGGCCTCCCTGGACTTGGAATGAGCGATCCATTCGACCTCGAGCGTTTCATCGAAGCGCAGGCCCCGGTCTATTTGACGGCGCTGGCGGAGATTCGTCGCGGCGCCAAACGTTCCCACTGGATGTGGTTCGTCTTTCCGCAGCCGGGTGGCCTCGGGCACAGCGCGACGGCCCGTTATTTCGGGATCGGGTCGATCGGCGAGGCGCGTGCGTATCTCGATCATCCGCTGTTGGGATCGCGCTATCTGGAATGCGTCCAGGCGCTGCAGGCGCTGGCGGCCAGCGATCCCGTCGCGGTCTTCGGTCCGGTCGACGCGAAGAAACTGCGCTCCTCGCTCATCCTGTTCGAGTCGGCGGGCGGTCCTTCGATCCTTGGACAGGCCATCGATCGCTGGTTCGATGGTATCAGGGACGAAACGACGCTACGTCTTCTTCGAGAAGCGGGAGATCATACCGATTTGCCGGCGAGCCCGCTTGACGAAGGCGATGCGCAAGCGGAACATAAAGGGAACATATGAGTCTCTTGCCCAATGCTTGTCCCATCCACTCCCGACCGGCCCGATGCCGACCAGCTTGCCGCGCTTCGCGAGGCGATCGCGGGCACGCGGCGCGAGCGCGGGCCGGCATTGGCGTTCGGTCTGGCGGCGATCGACGAGCGGCTGGCGGATGGCGGGCTCGACGGTGGCGGGTTGCATGAGATCGCGGCAGCCGGCGCCGCACTGAGCGAAGACGCGGCCGCGACGCTGTTCGTCACGGGCATCGCGGCGCGGTTCGCGGCGAGGCCGGGCTTCTCGGTCCTCTGGGCATTGTCGCGTTTCGACCTCTATGCGCCCGGGCTCGAACAGGCGGGGCTGCCGCCCGACCGCATCGTCTATGCCCAGGGCCGCAAGGATGCCGATGTGCTGGCGCTGGCCGAGGACGGGCTGCGCCACGGAACGCTGGCCTGTGTGGTCGCGGAAGTGAAGTCCGCCGATCTGACCGTCACGCGCCGGTTGCAACTGGCGGCATCGGACAGCGGAACGCCGATGCTGCTCTATCGCCGACACCGCACGCTCGGTCGATGTCCGCTCGACATGCCATCGACCGCGATGACGCGCTGGCGGATCGGCTGCATGCCGTCCCTGCCCTTGCCCCATCCCGGCGTCGGACGTGCGCGCTGGTCCGTCGAACTTCTCCGCCAGCGTGGCGGCAATCCTTTCTCCCTCGAAGTTGAAGCATGTGATGCCACGGGTCGCCTCGCTCTTCCTGCCGCAGCTCCCGATCGAGCGATTGCGCCGGGTAGAGCGCTCAGCCACGCCGCCTGATCCGCTGCCCATACCGGGCCCGCGTTTTCCCATGCCGGTCGACGACGACCCGGGCGACTGCTCCGTCCCGCGTGGCGGGGGCTGGCGACCCGGCGCCAGCTGGGCGCGTACCGGCGCGGTCGGAGCGCCGACGACCGCCCATATCGATGCACTTCCGGCGCATCAAAGACCTACGATGCGCGAGATGGGGCGACGCAGCGAGTCCGCCGAGCACCCTTTCAAGGCGATGCCGCCTGACGAAGGCGCCGCAGGCGGTGCGTCGCGACCGGCAGTGCCGAGCTGGAAGACCCTCTGGGGCCAGCCGACGATCCTTGTCGCGCGCACCGGCCAACGCGACGTGGTCACCGCCGCTTGCCCGGTGGCGCTGGAACTCGGCCTGCGACCCGGCATGGCGGCCGCCCATGCCCGGGCGCTCGTTTCCCATCTCGAGGTGCGCGACGCGAAGCCCGACGGGGACCGCGCTTTCCTCGATCGGCTGGCGCTGCATGCGGTCTCGCACTGGACCCCGACCGCAAGCGTAGCCGGCGCCGATGGCCTTTGGCTCGACCTGACCGGGACCACCCATTTGTTCGGTGGCGAAGAGAGATTCTGTCGCCGGCTGCTCGGGTTTGCGAAACGGCTTGGCTTTACCGCGGCGGTCGCGATTGCGGGAACCCCGGGTGCTGCGCATGCGCTCGCGCGCTTCGGCGGGCAGGTCATCACCATAGCGCCGCCCGGATCCGAGACCCGGGCCATCGCCGAGCTGCCGCTTGCCGCATTGCGTCTCGAGCCCGAGGCGCTCGTTGCCGCTGCGCAGTTCGGGCTGGAGCGCGTCTCGGATCTCTATCCCGTGGCGCGGGGACCCCTCGCACGCCGTCTGGGGCTGAGGACCGTGGAGCGGCTCGATCAGGCGCGCGGACTGGTCGGCGAACCGATCGTCCCGGTTGTGCCTTTCGAGATACCGTGTGCGCAGCGCCGGCTGCTCGAGCCGATCGGAACCGCCGAGGCGATCGTCCAGGTCATCGCCGATCTGGTCGACGACCTTGTGTGCCTGCTCCAGGCGCGGGGGCTGGGACTTCGCGCCGCGGTTCTCGACTGCACGATCGTCGACGGGGGTACGCAGCGCATCGCGATCGGGACGGCGCGCGCAACCCGCGACCCCGGGCATCTGAAGCGTTTGTTCGGCATGCGGGTCGAGCGGATCGATCCGGGGCTCGGGATCGAGGCGATGACGCTCGTGAGCCCGCACGTCGAGCCGCTGGCCCCGGTCGCGCTCGCCGTGCGCCTTGAGATCGCCGATCGGGCGCCCGACATGGCGCCGCTCGTCGACCAGCTTGGCGGACGTTGCGGCCCGGAGGCCTTGTTCCGCCTGAGTTCGGTCGAGAGCGACGTGCCCGAGCGCGCGGTCCGGCGGGTCGTCCCTTTGGCGGCGCCTGAAGGCTGGCCCGGCTGGTCGCGGCCCGCGCGACTGCTGCGCCGCCCCGAACCCCTCTCCAATGTGGTCGCGCTCCTGCCGGACCATCCGCCGCGGCGCTTCGCCTGGCGCGGACAATCTTACCGGGTGGTCGCGGGCGACGGTCCCGAACGCATCCATGGCGAATGGTGGCGGACTGAGCGCGAAATGTGGGCGGTGCGCGACTATTTTCGGGTCGAGGCCGAGTGCGGTGGCCGCTTCTGGGTGTTCCGCCGGGGTGACGGCGTCGAGGCGATGACCGGCAATCTCAGCTGGTACATGCACGGCCTCTTCGGATGAGGGCGCCCGGCCGATGACCTATGTCGAGCTGCAGGTGACCAGCCATTTCTCGTTCCTGCGCGGTGCCTCCTCGCCGGAAGAACTGTTCGCGGCGGCGGCACTGCTCGGACATGAGGCTTTGGGACTTGCCGATCATGGCAGCGTCGCGGGCATGGTGCGCGGATGGGACGGCCAGAAGGCGACCGGCGTGCGCATGATCGCTGGTGCCCGAGTCGACCTGACCGATGGCCGTGCGCTTCTCCTTTATCCGACCGACCGGGCGGCGTGGAGCCGGCTGACCCGGTTGCTCTCTGTCGGCAAGGCCCGGGGCGGCAAGGGCGTCTGCCTGCTCGATTGGGCCGATGTCGCGGCGCACGCCGAGGGTCTGGTCGCGATCCTGCTGCCCGATATGGCGGACGCGGTCACGGCCGCGCATCTTGTCGAACTGCGGGCGGTCTTCGGCGTCCGCGGTTATCTGGCGCTGACGATGCGACGCCGGCCCGACGATGCGGCGCGGCTCCACGCGCTCGCTGCGATGGCAGGCAGTCAGGGCATCCGGCCGGTCGCGACGGGGGATGTCCTGTATCACACGCACGAGCGCCGGCAGTTGCAGGATGTCGTGAGCGCGATCCGCGAGAAGACCATCATCGATGCGCTCGGGTTCAGGCGCGAGCGCTTCATGGATCGCGATCTCAAGTCCCCGGCCGAGATGGAGCGGCGCTTCGCCGCCTTTCCCGACGCGGTTCAGGCCAGCGCCGACATCGCCGACGCCTGCCGGTTCGATCTCGGCGAGATCCGCTATCAATATCCCTATGAGCAGGTGATGGCGGGCCGCACCGCGCAGGAGGCGTTGGCGACGCTCGCGGAGGACGCGGCGGCGCGGATGTTCCCAAAGGGCGTGCCCAAGCGATATCGCGAGCAGATCGACCATGAGCTGAGGCTCATCGATCAGCTCGGCTATGCGCCCTACTTCCTGACCGTGAACGCGATTGTCGCGGAAAGCCGCAGGCGAGGCATTCTCTGCCAGGGCCGGGGGTCGGCCGCAAACAGTTGTGTCTGCTATCTGCTCGGCATCACCTCGATCGACCCGATCCAGCATGAGCTGCTGTTCGAGCGCTTCGTCTCGGGCGAGCGCAGGGAGCCGCCCGACATCGATGTCGATTTCGAGCATGAGCGGCGCGAGGAGATCATCCAGTGGATCTATGACACTTATGGCCGCGAGCGCAGCGCGCTGACCGCGGTCGTCACCCGCTATCGCACGCGCGGCGCGGTCGCCGAGGTCGGCAAGGCGCTGGGATTACCGCGTGATCTCACAAAGATGCTGACCGGCCTGGTCTGGGGCTGGTCGGTCGACGGGATTCCTGAGGAGCGGATTGCGAGCCTCAACCTCAATGCCCAAGACTATCGGCTGAGGCTCACCCTCGATCTCGCGCGCCAGCTGATCGGCACGCCGCGCCATCTCTCGCAACATCCCGGCGGCTTCGTGCTCACCCAGGAGCGGCTGGACGACCTCGTGCCGATCGAGCCGGCGCGGATGGAGGATCGCCAGATCATCGAGTGGGACAAGGACGATATCGACGCGCTCAAATTCATGAAGGTCGACATATTGGGCCTGGGCATGCTCGGCTGCATGAACCGCGCGTTCAACCTGCTCGAGCAGGACAAGGGCATCAAGGTCACGATGGCGGATCTCCAGGACGACGATCCCGGCGTCTATGCGATGATCCAGAAAGCCGACACGCTGGGCGTCTTCCAGATCGAGAGCCGCGCGCAGATGTCGATGCTGCCGCGCATCAAGCCCAACAGATTCTACGACCTGGTGATAGAGGTCGCGATCGTCAGGCCCGGACCGATCCAGGGCGACATGGTCCATCCCTATCTCAGGCGCCGCGAGGGCAAGGAAAAGCCGGAATATCCCAAGCCCGAACTGCGCGCGGTGCTCGAGAAGACATTGGGTGTACCGCTCTTTCAGGAACAGGCGATGAAGGTCGCGATCGTGGGGGCGGGGTTCACGCCGCAGGAAGCCGACCAGCTGCGCCGCGCCATGGCGACGTTCAAGCTGACCGGAGGGGTCAGTCACTTCTACGACAAGCTGGTGGGCGGCATGGTCGCGCGGGGTTATCCGAAGGATTTCGCCGAGCGCACCTTCAAGCAGATCGAGGGGTTCGGCAGCTACGGCTTCCCCGAGAGCCATGCCGCCTCGTTCGCCAAGATCGCTTACGCTTCATGCTGGATGAAGCATCATCATCCCGATGTCTTCTGCGCGGCCTTGCTCAATGCCCAGCCCATGGGGTTCTACGCGCCCGCGCAGATCGTTGCCGACGCGCGCAAGCATGGCGTCGAGATCCGGCCGGTCTCGATCAACGACAGCCATTGGGACTGCACGCTCGAGCCTGCCCGCGGCCGCTATCGGGCGGTCCGGCTCGGGTTCCGCATGGTGCGCGGGCTCGCCAATCTCCACGGCGCCGCGATCGTCGGTGCACGCGGTCCCGCGCCTTACGACAGTGTCGAGGAGGTCTGGCGGCGCGCCGGCGTGCCCCGCGCCGCGATCGAGCGGCTGGCCGAGGCCGACGCCTTCCACTGCATCGCGGAGAACCGGCGACAGGGGCTGTGGAAGGTCAAGGGGCTGGGCGAGGCGCCGCTTCCGCTGTTCGCCGCGGCCGATGCCCGCGAGGCTGGATTCTCGCCGGAAGGGCTGGAGCCAGCGGTGGCGCTGCGGCCGATGACCGCGGGGCGTGAGGTGGTCGAGGATTATCGTGCGATCCAGCTCTCCTTGCGCGCACATCCGGTGAGCTTCCTTCGAGACGAGCTCGATCGGATGGGCATCGTGCGCTGCGGTGATCTCGGCACGATCCGCGACGGGCGCAACATCGAGGTGGCCGGCGTGATCCTGGTGCGTCAGCGCCCCGGGTCGGCGAAGGGCGTGTTGTTCGTCACCATCGAGGACGAGACCGGCATTGCCAACGGCATATTGTGGCCCGACCGGTTCGAAATCTATCGCCGTCAGGTGATGGCGGCGTCGATGATCGCCATGCGCGGGCGGTTGCAAAAGGAAGGCGAGGTCCTCCACATCATCTGCGACCGCATCATTGATCATGACGACATGCTGAGATCGATCGGACGGATGGATTTCACCGTAGCACCCGGTCGCGGCGACGGCGCGAAAAATGGGGGCGGGCCGGATCCGCGCGATCCGTCCACCGATCGTGACTGGGCGCCACGCGTCCGGACGCTGTCATCGCGTCCGTTCGGGACGCCGGACGAGCAGGGAGAGCTGCTGCCGATCCGAAGCCATGACTTCCATTAGCCGCTTGCCCCAACATTGTAGCGGCCCAATGATGATCCCTCGATGAGCCCCGGTCATGCCGTGGGCCCGCCAGACCGAAGGCGCGCAGGGATGCCTGCCGTCCGTTTCACCTTGTCTATTCGCCCGAACAGACCGCAGGCGCCCTATGCCAAGTCCTGTGAACCGGGCGGTCAATCGGCTGGCGTGGCGGGCTTGCGAGCCGGTAAGAATGACGGGACGGAACCACCGCCGCGGCAACCGGTTTGCGACAACATGTGTATCCAGCCGATGTCCATGACGCGAAGACGCCGGCTCGCCGATCGAGGCGAGGTCGTGGTGGTGGAGCCCGGTCCCCTGTGCCGACGCGGCGCGCGGATTCGGCGGGCGATCAAAATGCATCGGCGCGGCTCGGCCGCATCCCGTGGATCACGCCCGGCCCTCTCTCGATATGATGGTGGTTCGCGTCGTCTCGTCTCTCCCGGCGCGGCACCGCGTTTCCCCGGCATTCCAAACACGCGGCGGCGGCGATGTCATTGATCGCGGCAGGCACGTTCGACATAGGCCCGCACGCCGTCGCGCTTGCAATTGCCTATGTGCTGGCTCTGCCGCTCGGGTGGAACCGCGAGCGCGAGGAGCGCAGCGCTGGCTTGCGGACATTCCCGCTCGTGGCGATCGCGAGTTGCGGATTCGTCCAGGCCGCCGAGGGGATAACCGCGGGAAACGCCGAAGCGATGGCGCGCATCATCGAGGGGCTCATCACCGGCATGGGCTTTATCGGTGGCGGCGCCATCCTGCGTCTCAAGGACTCCGTCAAGGGCACCGCCACGGCTGCAAGCCTCTGGGTGACCGGTGCTATCGGCGTCGCCGTGGGCCTCGGCAGTTACGATATCGCGGTCATGATGGCGCTGACCGCCTTTGTGACCCTCTGGATACTGTCCCCGCTCAAGCGCCTGGCATCTTCGGAGGGGGAAGCTGCCGATCAGATCGGCGATTGACCCGGACGCGCCCGTCGCACTGCTTCGACATGCGCGGACAGGATCGCGCTGCGCCCCTCTGACCATTGCCATGACCTCCAGGTGGGCAGCAAAGCGCGCGTATGCGCGATGTTCCGACCGGCGAACCGCATGTCGGCGAAATCATCGTCGCGGAATTGTCGAGCCGTCTCGTCGCGGCCTTGATGTTAGCGGCAGGTTTGTCGGGAACCGCCATATCGTTTTGCAACCTATGATGGTTTCTGAAACTTTCCGCGCTCTTCGGACGTAGGTGCTTCAGATGGCTTCGCCCGGTCGCCGGGCATCCGTCGATCAAGGTCGCATTCATCAGCCCGATCCATCGATGAACGGCAAAGCCGCCTCGATGCAGTCGCGTGGAGACATATGAATATCATTTCGGACCGTGCTTCGACCGGAGCCTCAGCAACCCAGCCCTGCGACACGCAGTATGACATGCTGCTGAACCTCAACCGCGATTTCCAGAAGGAAAATGGATTCGAGATCCTGACACCCGACGCGAAGCTTTTCTGCGTGGTCGGAGCCAAGGGCACCCTCAGCGTGAAGGAAGCGATGCTCTATTCAGGGCTTTCGTACCGGGGCTTCTATCTCGTCGCCGCGCGCCTCGTGAACAGGGGCGTGATCGTCTTTGACGCGGATCCGCGCGATGCAAGGGTCAAGCGGATCAGCCTGGGCAGAAGCACGGTTTCGCTGGGCCGGTGGTTTCTTTCCGCTACGGGCATGCTCCCCGTCCCGGCGGGAGGCCGGGCGGGATGGATGACGGGCGCGGCGGCGTGATCCTGGCCTGATCGCTCGAGGCAGAGGGCTTTTCCCCGGCGAGGCGCCGCTCGCCGAAATGGCCGTCCCGGGTGCTTCACCAGGCATTTGGAGGGTTCAGCGCATTCCGGGTGAGAGGCGCGATGGTCGCGCGCCCGGCGGCGAGGCCGCTTGGTAAGTGGTCGGCTTTATATACGTCGGAGCCCGCGGAACCGTGCCGGCGATCCGCCGTTCATCCAGTATGAAGGAAATTTCAGTTATATTCTCGGTCGTCGCCCTCAACGCCGCGCTTCTTTGGGCATGGTGGGTTTGCTAGCCGGCTTGACCCGCGGACTGCTCCGGGATTGACCCGCTGCGTCCCCTCCATGGTCGTCGGCGCCGGGTGGTGGCGCGGCTCAGGTGCAAGGGGTGAACGGGATCAAAGGGACGCCTCTGGGCTCTGCGCGACGGGCGGCCGATTGCGAACGGCGAGTAAGCCCAAGCCGGCTTCCAGAAGCTGCAGCTGCACGTCGTTGTCACTGTCAAGGTCGGGACAATCCCACATATCTTCGCGCGTGTAGCGTTGCGAGGTCGCGCGCCGCGACGGGTCTGAGCACGCAAGTCAAGCTAGCTCGCCTTTTGCCTGAGGGGCGTTCCTGAACCACGCACTTTGCTTGGCGGTGACGATTCAGTTCTGGAAGGGTCTCGGCAACGGCGTCGAGCATCATGATCATGCTGCCCTTCGCGCAAGGCATTCAATCGCGCTGAATGCCTATTTTGGGGAAAACACTGGAAGGCAATCGACCTTAGGATTTTGCGCCTGATCGGGCTATGACGTCAAAACTCTCGAAGGCCCACCTTCCGCCGGGCTACTACTCGGCCAGTCGCCAGCGGCGGCGGTCATTTGCTGCACTACCATCAAGCGCAAGGCAGGTTTGAGAAGACCGGTTCGTTACGCGTCGCAACCGATGGCAACCAAAATGCAATCAAGCGATTGGGAGGCCATGGCACATTATTATTTTCGCACGACGAGCAATGCCGGAGGACCTGACGGCGACCCTTTTGAGTTCGAAACTACTGAAGACGCGCGACGGCAGGCCGTCCTGTTTACCAGCGAGATGCTGAGAGAGCGCCCGGACGCGATCTGGGACGAGGATGTCCGTCTTGATGTCACCACCGACGAGGGGCTGATCCTGTTCACCATCATGGTCGTCGGCGTGCACTCCCCTGCCGTTTCAATGCGGGCACAACCACCGCTTGCCTCGTAGTGCGTCGCCGCGAGGAGAGCTTCGCCGGCCTTTATGTCCAGGGATGGAGATTGGGGCCATGAAGGATAAAGAAGAGCCGATCGTGGCCGTCGGATTGTTGACGCTGACCGATTTATGACCATCATCGGTAAAGTTCCGTGGCAATGCTCCGAAGATATCGTGACAAATCGACGAAGTGGAGAAAAATTCCTGCGCATATGCACATATTTTGACCTGGATTAGGACTCGTCGGCCAAAATGGTGTATGAGCGCTTCATCAGTGTCGCTGTTCCCCACAAGCTGATGCCGAATGACGGTAATTTTGTTGAGCCGCCGCTTGTGAAAGCCGGAGGCTCATTATGCCCCAGGAAAATCATTACGATTATCTCTCGCGACGTGAACGCGAGTGCCGTGAAGCTGCCGAACGAGCCGAAGATCCAGCGGTCCGCCACACGCATATGACTTTCGCGAAGCATTATGCGAGTTTGATCGATGCGCCCCTCTCCCACGGGCAAATCGGATGAGAGGCGTCAGCCAGACTCGGGAGACACGCGAAGATCTCATTGCGCGTGCCCGCGCGGCAATGCGTCAAGCGGAGGCTGAAAAAGTGCCGAACCGCGCACGGATTTATATTGAGGCTGCAGAAACCTGGCTGCGATTGGCGGAGCGCAAGGTGAAGCGGAATCCTCAGGCGTCTCAACAGCTTTCACTGCCAGCTTGTCGCGCGTAGATGATCAGGAGCGATGGGCTTTCGCTCTCAGGCTTCTGGGGCAGCATGGTGGTCGCGTCGGGGATGTCGTCGAGGAGCGGGTCCATCATTTTGGAAGGCTAGGTGATGAAGATGCCCTCATTTTCTGGGGCGATATCGCTGAAAAGCTGATCAAATTGATGGGACCGGAGAACGGCTCCGCACCGAACTGATGGTCGCTTGCCTTGCTCCCATCCTTACCCAGAAACCTGTCAGGCCGAGATCATTGCCGGCAGGGACGGCTCAAAGGTCGTTCGCGTGACCATGATCCGGCCAGTCTCGGAGCACGGCCGTGGAAGAGCGGTCACAATGGCCGCAGCGATATAGCGGCGGGACGCCTCCGCGAATCACGGCCAGCGTGAACCGTCCGATGATCAGGAAGGCAACAGGGGCAACCTCGCCGCTTTTGCCAGCGAAATCCTTGTTCTGTGACAATCGCGCGTGGCCTCACCCCGCATGCGCATAGAAGGTCGCCCAGTTGGGCCTCGGGCTTATGCAACTGACGCTCCGTCAACTCGGTCGGCGCTTGCGCCTTACCTGTTTCAAGCGAAAGCTTTGCAGGTGCTCTCGGTCGCTGACGTGCTCGGTCGGTTTCAACGATGTCCGCTGATAGCAGATGGTGAGCAATACGGCGAGTCGAGCTCAAGCTTGCATTCACGCAGGCTTCCCGCCCGGTCGCTGTTGTGTCCAGTGCGGCGGTTCGATCGATTCTGCAATCGGTCATGGCGCTTCGGCAGATCTTGATAATGCAATTCTGCGCAGTGCATCGCTTAAGACTTCTCGACTGAGGCAGACGCAGTTTCGGGGAAGAAGGAGCGGACGATTTCATCGGAGACCCGCGCCGGACTACTGGAGGTGGAATCAAGGCAGCACCAGCGCGATTTCACGTCGGCGATCACATCCTGACCACGTCGTATCGTTGTCGTATAGAATGCGCTTTCTCGCTGAACCTTCTCCAGCCCCAGGCTCGCTGTCAGCCGGTCGCGCAGAAACGCTGGCCGGCGATACCTGATGTCATGCTTCACGGCGATCCACCGGAAGTTCGCCACTGCCTGTGGGGATGCAATCCGTTGCCAATGATCGAGCACGCCAGCCTGGATCCATTTTAAATATGTAGCATTATCCACATAACTTATCTTGTTGATATCGGCCTCATCGATGATCATATAAAAGTCATGCTGATGTGATGGGTTCATGGATATCCGAATAACACGGCATATCTACTCGCGCGCTTTCAATTTATTTTTTGAGATTTTTTTCGGGGTTTCCAGCCATTGGGCTATCATTTTTTCAGATTGGCCCTATCACTTAAGGGGCTGACGTCGCCTGCGACGGATATCGGGCCGCTATTGGCTCCCCTTTGTCCCTTTCTAGCCTCAAGACGCCGGGATGTGCCGCTGTTGGCGCATGCCCGTCACGCATGGGATAAAGGATATCCATATGATCACCGGAACCGTTAAATTCTTCAATGCCGACAAGGGCTTTGGCTTCATCGCGCCGGAGAGCGGCGGCAATGACGCCTTCGTGCACGTCAGTGCTGTCGAACGCGCCGGAATGCGCACGCTCGATAAGGACCAGCGTATCTCCTACGAGCTGGAGACGGATCGTCGCGGCAAAACCTCGGCGGTGAACCTGCAGGCTGCCTGAGGATGCTCGACCGGCGGAGGTTTCAGGATCTCCGCCAGTTTTCAGGGGATCAGGAGGCGTCATGTTGTCTTTGCAGTTCTACCAGGAGCAAGCGGCTCTGCAGCAAATTGCTGCCGATAACGCGACGCTTGAAAATGTTCGCGAGCGCTGTCAGCGCGCCGCTGATACGTGGGCGGCCTTTGCGGCTCGCAGCGAGCGCGCCGAGAAGGTGCGTATGGAAGCGGCTTCCGAAAAGCTGCTTGCTGGATTGAGTGAAAATCCTGACCAAGGGCGCGCGACAGTCTGAGTGCGCTGCATGCTGTTCCATCGCAGCGTTCGTCAGCGGCGCTCGCTCTCAATCTGAGGTAATCGATATTTTTGACTATGGCTGTCGCGGAAGCGACGGATGCCTTTCCTTTTGCAGGATCGGCATGTGAGCCTGGCTTTGTCCAGGACGGACGATGCATGCGGGGAAGACCCGACCCCATGGGGGGTGATCATCGACACTGCCGCTATTCCCGGCGGCGGCTATTTGCATCTTCTTCGTCACGACCAGGATTATGAAATTCTGTTTGGCGACGAGCAATTGATGGGTAGCTGGGATTTTAATTCAGAAAGGGCCCTGGCGACGCTCGTCTTCGATCGATTGGGAGCGCGTGTTGATCGCGTACTGGTCGGCGGATTGGGCATGGGCTTCACGCTCACGGCCGCGCGTTCCGTATTGCCTGCCACCGCGACGATAGTTGTTGCCGAACTCGTTCCGAAGGTCGTGGCTTGGGCCAGAGGCCCTCTCGCCCACATGTTCGGGGATTCACTCGGAGATCCGAGAGTGTCGATCGAGGTTCGGGATGTGCACGATCTGATCGTGGAAAGTCGCTCCGAGTTCGACGCGATCCTGCTTGACGTCGATAATGGTCCGGATGGCCTCGTAAGCGACGCCAATGAACGGCTTTACTGCAACTGGGGACTCAAGGCGACCTATGCCGCATTGAGGCCGGGCGGTATGCTCGCGGTTTGGTCGGCATATCCTGACGATGCTTTTTCGGAAAGGCTGCGGACGGCGGGTTTCGAACTGGAAGTCGTCAGCGTGGATAGCGGAGACGAGCAGGGGCCGCCTCACGTCATTTGGCTGGCCGCCAAACGACGCGCCTAGAGGGTTAATCGGGTTTGTCAGGCCCATAGTTTCGGAGAAGCATTATGGCGTCAAAGGTCGTCCGCCCCTATCTTTTGTCAAAGGATGAAAACGGAGCTTTCAGGGTCACCGTGCGAACGACGCGGTTCAATTCGCAGGGCTATCCTCTCGTGTCGAGTGAAATGCTGGACGATGTGTTTCAGACCCAGGCTGCGGCGCGCGCGTTCGTGAAGGAAACCTTCCGCGTCGAGGCGGCTCAGATCGCTACGAAGTGACCGGCTCCCGAGTGCAGGGCCCTGGTGCCGGACGAGACATCGCAGGTCCAGCGCAGGTCGGATTATGGTTGCGATCAACTTCTGCATCGATGCGTGAGTCGATACCGCGCCGCTTTTGAGGGGATACCTGCGCGCGGTGGGGTTCAAGCTCGGTCACATCGCGTGCCGCCTCAAGCACGACACAGGGGATCTGCCGGACGGCAACCATTGGAAATGCGATAAAGCAGGTCGCTACACGATTCATCCATCAGCGGCCGCCGGGATAGCAGTCCCTTCGCGTTTAATTTGAAAATCCTGCACCCCGCCCATTGTTCAGCGCAATGGGCGGGGAATGCCAGAGAGCGGGTGGGGTGCCTTGCCTACCGCCAGCGGGTCGCGCAAAATGCTTAAATGACGCAACGAGCATTCTGGATGATGGCGATCGCTGGGGCGGCGCTGATGCCTTCCGATCCGGTGGGCGCCACATCATGCAACACGCAACTGATCAATCAGCGTACGATCGATGATACCGCGAGGGACATCCTGCTCCATTCGGCTTTTGTTGGATTTGCCCGCATAGACGCTGGCAATAGTGAGGCCGTCCTGCGGCAGCGTCTGGACATGGTATTTCCGCTAAAAGGAGAAGCGGGCGCGCTGCTCATGAAGTCACGCAACGAATATCACTCCGCACAGTTCGATCGGGTGCACGGTCGGCCTGGCGAATTGGTATTCGTCGCTCTGTCCGGCACCGCTGACAACGCATGGATTGAAGCCTGCATGCCACTCGGGATCAGGCGTTTTAAGGAAGCAGACCTGTACAGCGCAATTCGGTCGCTCTCGGTCCAGGGTGGTGAGGCGCACGCCTCTCAGTAGACCTGACGCATGCGCCGGCCATCAATTAACATAGGTTGCCAATGCATCGCATTCTGCTGATTTACGCCGACTTCATAACGAACGCGAAATTAATCCTCCAGATCGGATGCAGTCCTGCTTGGACGCGAACAGACCATCGGGAATGATGCTCCCGCTGGCAGCGTCATGTGCGAGCAGCGTTTGGGATCGACGGCCTACAACCGGGCAGGGTCCGCAAGGGAAGATGGAGCGCATACCGAAACCACTTGTTGCAATGTAGGATTTCAGATGTTCTCTATCTGTTCCACGCCGAATCGGAGGAACGAGACGATGAGGAATAGCAGGCTGTTGATCGGGGCGAGCGCCGCCGCACTTGCGCTCGGAGCAGCGAATGGCGCGATCGCCGCCGAGACGATCACCTACACCTATGATGCCAAGGGTCGCGTGAAGAAGGCAGACCGCACCGGCACGGTGAACAACAACGTCAACAGCGAATATACCTACGACAAGGCGGATAACCGGACCAAGACCAAGCTGACCGGTTCGCCCAACCCGCCACCTCCGTAAGCGGCGGCACCTTTCCCTACCAATCCTGTTTCAATCGGAGATATGCGATGACCACGCACAAGTTGCGGGGCGTGTCGATGTGCGCGCTTCTCGCGAGCACCGCCCTTGTCTGTCCCACGGCCGCTCTGGCCCAGACCGTTGCGTCGGAGCCGGCGCGCTTTGTCACGACCGATCGCAATGGCGTCGATCTGGTCGACAACAGCTTCAACTTCACCATCAATGAGGGCTCGATCGGCCAGGGCGAATCCGCGCTCGCCATGGTCCGCACCTTCGGCGCCGCCGGCTGGCGTGACCCATATGATGCTCGCCTTGTTCGGCGGACGGTTTCCGGTCAGGTCCAGATCACGATCAACGGTGCGGTCACATCATCGCTCTTCAAGAAGGTCAGCGGTGTCTTCGTACCCGACAATGCCGATGGCTCGACGCTCACCGAGGTCGGCGGCGGTGACGGCTATGTGCTGACCCAGGCCAATGGTGATCAGATCAATTTTCCAGCGATGACCGTAACGGCCGGACCCGCCGCATTCACCAGCAATATCTGCACGGCGTCGGTCACGACAAGCTGCTTCCTGCCCATGGGATCGCGCACAAAGCCGAACGGATTGACGCAGACTGTCGCCTGGACGCTGGTGGAGCGCTGCTATCGGTCGGGTCCGCAGGTGAGCTGCTCGGACGATTCCCTGCCCTTCACCAACATCATTCGCGGCATTCGCATCAATCGCGTCAGCAACAATGCCGGCTATGCGATGGACTTCACCTATCTCTCCAACACCTTCACGCCCGGTGCGGTCACCAACTGGTACCGGCGTTCGACGATCGCCTTCAAGAACACCGGCGCCACCGCGACGAGCTGGCCGACCATCACCTATACCTATCCGACGACGACGACGACGACGACGAGCGATATTGGGGGACGGGTATGGACCTTCACCTATGCCGGATCCAGCGAAGGCGGTTCCCTGACGGCCATTCGGAGACCCGGTGCATCGAGCGACAATATCACGCTGACCTACAGCCCCGCGCTGTCGGCGGTGACAAGGGATGGCGTATCCACCAGCTATTCGCGCACGGTCTCGGGAACGACGGCGACGACGACCATCACCGATGCGAATGCCGGCGTCACCACCGCAGTCGCCGATCTCACGCTTTCGCGCGTCACCAAGCTCACCAACGAGCTCACGCGCGAAACCAATTATGTCTACGACACATCGGCGCGCCCGACGGAGATCATCCAGCCCGAAGGCAACAAGACCGTGTTCGCCTATGATGCGCGCGGAAATGTGACGAGCACCACCTACAAGGCCAAGAGCGGCTCGGGCCTCGCGGATATCGTCATTCCCGCCGACTATCCGGCAAGCTGCACCAATCCCGTCACCTGCAACAAGCCGACCTGGACGAAGGACGCCAAAGGCAACCAGACCGACTATACCTATGACAGCACGCATGGCGGCGTGTTGACCGTGACCGCGCCTGCACCATCGACCGGCGCGGTACGTCCACAGACCCGATACAGCTATGGCGCGACGGGCGGAGTGACCCTGTTGACCGGGGTTTCGGTGTGCCGAACGACATCAAGCTGCGCGGCAGCGGCGGATGAGACCAAGACCACCATCGCCTATACCGCCAACCTGCTGCCCAGCAGCGTCATGACGGCGGCGGGCAATGGATCGCTGAGCGCGACGACCGGCTATACCTATGATATTCTGGGCAACCAGATCACGGTCGATGGCCCGCTTTCGGGCACCGCCGACACCACCGTTATCAGGTACGACAACGCGCGGCAGGTGATCGGCGTTGTCGCGCCCGATCCCGATGGCGGCGGCACACTCGTCCACAAGGCGCAACGCTTCACCTACAACAATGATGGTCAGGTGACGCTGGCGGAGGTCGGTACGGTCGCCAATCAGACCGATCCGGCCTGGGCGGCTTTCTCCTCGTCGCAACAGGTGGCGACGACCTATGACGCCAATGCAAGGCCGGTTAAATCGGAGTCGAAAGCCGGGAGCACGACCTACACCGTCGCGCAGACGAGCTATGATACACTCGGGCGTGTGGATTGCGTCGCGCAACGCATGAACTCGGCGACCTGGGGTTCGCTGCCCTCTTCCGCCTGCACCCTGGCGACAACCGGCACCCTCGGCCCCGATCGGGTGGCCAAGATGACCTATGACGCCGCGAGCCATGTGACAAAGGTCCAGACCGCCTATGGCACGGCGGATCAGGCGGACGAGGTTCAATACACCTATACGAACAATGGCTTGCGTGCGAGCGCATCGGACGGTGAGGGCAATCCCTCTGTCTATCAATATGACGGACATGATCGTCTCGGTGTGACCTATTACCCGACGACCAATCACACCGGCGTCAACTGGACCGACTATGAATCCTATACATTTGACGCCAACAGCAACATCACCAACGTGCGTCTCCGTGACGGTCAGAACATCGCGAACAGCTACGACAATCTCAATCGGGTGACGGCCAACGATCTCCCGAACACGGTCTATGGCGAATATGATCGCACCTACACCTACGACAATCTGGGGCGTCCGCTCACGATCGGTGCGAGCAGCGGGCATAATGTCACGTTCGGCTACGATGCTCTCGGCCGCAAGGTCAGCGAGCAGAACTATATCGGCACGAAGACCTATCTCTACGATCTCGCTGGACGGCGCACGCGGCTGACATGGCCGGACGCCTTCTATGTCACCTACGACTATGACGTGACGAACAATGTCACGGCGATCCGGGAGAATGGGGCAACGTCGGGCGCCGGCGTCCTGGCGACATACGCCTATGACAATCTCGGGCGCAGAGCGACGGTCACGCGCGGCAACGGCACGGTCGCAAGCTACGGTTATGATGCCGTATCCCGCCTGTCGTCGCTGGGTGAGAACATGTCGGGGACCACCCATGACCTGGCGCTCGGCTTCAGCTATAATCCTGGATCGCAGATCGCCACCAACACGCGCAGCAACGATCTCTACGCCTGGGGCGGGCATTATAACCGCGACAAGACGGAGACGCCGAACGGCCTGAATCAGCTCACCGCACAGGGCAGCACCTCGCTCAGCTACGACGCACGCGGTAATGTCAGCGCAATCGGTGGCGGCTCGTTCACCTACACGGCGGAGAATGTGCTGACCTATTCGAGCAATCTGTCCTTGCTGACGGATTCGCTCAACCGGCCTGTCCAGACCTACAATCATACGAGCGGGCTCTACACCCGGTTCGACTATGAGGGCTCGGACATGATCGCGGAGCATAATGGCAGCAATGTCCTTCAGCGCCGCTTTGTGTTCGGCCCCGGAATCGACGAACCGATCGTCTGGTACGAGGGATCGGGCACGACCGACAGGCGTTGGTTGCATGCCGACGAGCGCGGGAGCATCATCGCGGTCTCGAACGGATCGGGCGCTGTGACCAACATCAACAGCTATGACGAATATGGTGTGCCGGCTACGGGCAATGCCGGGCGGTTCCAATATACCGGGCAGGCTTGGCTGCCTGAGCTTGGCATGCATTACTACAAGGCGCGCATCTACAATCCGGGCATCGGGCGGTTCATGCAGACTGACCCGATTGGATACGCAGCGGGCATGAACCTGTATGCCTATGTGACCGGCGATCCGGTCAACAGGACTGATCCACTCGGGCTGGACCCTTGCTTGCTGCTCGGGAATGATATGGAGGGCCCTTGTACGATCACGGGAAACAGAAATCAGGGGTTCCCGGATTGGTGGCCTTCTTCCCCGATCTTCTGGGGTAATGGGGGCGATGGTGGGATCGGCGGTGGCGGACCTGGGGGGATTCCGCTCCCCTCAGAAGTTCTCTTTGATTATATAGATGGGCTGAAAGAAGCGGTCGCGTCTTCTTTGCGTTGCGCCCCGTTAGGATCAGGGGTTGGCCTATGGACAGGGGGGGCGGCCGAGGCAGGCATTGCAGTAATAGGTGCAGGTGGGCAACGTAGTTACTCATTAATGTCGTTGCCCAACCATCAAAGCGTCGCATATCGGACTACGGGGGCTTCCGCCGGGGGGCCGGGCTGGGGTTCAGACCCCAAAGGAACCACGATACTTGGAGCAGCGGTCGGATGGGGAGGGGGGCTTTCGTTCTCGAACGCTAAACAGCCATCTGATTTGGCTGGTGCGGCCGATACTTGGAATATCAATGTCGGCTTGATTGGTGCGAGCCTATCATTAGGAGGCAACGGTATATGGAGCCTCAATGTAGGAGTTGCAAAGGGTTATGGTTTGGATGCAAGTAATTATACAACCAATACGGAAATTCTTAGTGCCACGAAGTCATCCTGCCCAGGTGGATAACGAAAGAGATTTCCATGAGTAAAGAAATATGGTTTGAAAAATTTATGTGGGCATATATGCCATGCCATTGGAAGGGATGGGCATTTTTGGCTGGGGTGGCGGCGATAGTAGTCCCTGTGCTAATTGTGATAGAAAAAATTTCGAGCCGCCCTGGGTGGGAGAGCGTTGATTTTTTGTTTATTGTCGTATTGGTGTGCGCTTTCATATTTACAGGGATTGTAGCGCGTCGGCATAGCAAATGAGTTTATTTGTAAGAAGATTTACTTTATTATATTGTGGTGTGGTGCATTAAATTTATGTGTGTGGTGGAGGACTAAGGGGGGGCATGCCCCCCCCCCATTACGTCAGTCGGCTTGGCTGTCTCGCAGGTCCAGCGCAGGTCGGATTTCCGATTTTCATTGGGCCAAAGTGCTTTCAGTAGGAAAGTGCCCTGAGGCGCAGTCAGGCCAGTTTGGGTCTGGTGTGGGTAAGCGCAAATAGGCCTGCCAGTTCAGCCTGAAAACGGCAGAAAACCAACGCTTTTCACAGATCTTAGAGAGGCCTTCGTAATGCGAGGGTCAGGTGTTCAAGTCACCTAAGCGCACCATCTGTTCTAAGCATTCTAAGCATTCTGAGCTGGTAGGTTCAGACTGACCTGCGGAAAACCAATTCCGTGAAGTGCGGGCTCTCGTGTTCGCAGGCGAAGCGCAATCGGCTGCGGCGCCGATCGGGAGGCGATCATGAACCCAAATGCGTCGCGTGCGTTATAATCTGCAGGCTTCGGCCGTGAGCATCTTCTTGGGGACAATGTGGCTGGACTTGACAAGGTCGACCTGACCAACTGCGATCGGGAGCCCATTCACCTGCTGGGCGCGATCCAGCCCGGCGGCTTTCTTATCGCGGTCAGTACCGACTGGGTCATCGCAAGGGTTTCCTCAAACATCCGGGACCTTCTGGGTCAGGATCCACAGGATATCATCGGGACTCCGCTGGCCGATTACGTGCCGGCAAAGTTCCTCCATGACCTGCGCAACCGCATATCGCTGCTGACAGTGCCGGACATGGTCGAGCGCCTCTTCGGCGCGCAAATTGCGCCATCGGGGCAGCCCTATGACGTGGCGGTTCATTTCTCCGACGGGCAGATCCTCATCGAGGCGGAGCCTGGGGTGGGGCAGGGCGGCGATGCGACGGGCTCGGTGCGAGCGATGATGTCCCGGCTCGACCAGGCCCGGGACATGGAAGGGTTCTACCGCGAAGGCGCGCGCCAGGTGCGGGCGTTGCTGGGCTATGACCGGGTGATGGTCTACAGGTTCGCCGCGAGCGGAGCCGGCGAAGTGGTGGCAGAAGTCGCCAGGGCCGGGATCGGCAGCTTCCTTGGTCTGCATTATCCCGCCAGCGACATTCCCAGCCAGGCCCGTGCGCTCTACAAGCGCAACCTCATCCGCGTCATCCGCGACGTCGACGCGGAGCCGGTGCCCGTCATACCGGCACGCGATGCCGAGGGAAGACCGCTCGACCTTTCGCTTTCGATCCTGCGCTCGGTGTCGCCGATCCATATCGAGTATCTCAAGAACATGGGAGTCGCGGCGTCGCTCTCGATCTCCATCGTGGTCGACGATGAGCTTTGGGGGCTTTTCGCTTGCCATAACTACACGCCGCGTTCCCCGACGTTCGAGCGCCGGTCGGTCTGCGAACTCTTCGCCCAGATGTTCGCGATGCGCCTGGAATCGCACGAGCGCCGGCAACTGGTCGAATATGACCGGCGCGCCCGAGACATCTCCGACCAATTGCTTGGCGCGGTGGCATCCGACGAGACCCTGCTCAACGATCCTGACTGGCTCGGCGACATCCTGACCAGCGCCATTCCGGCCGATGGCGTGGGAGTCTGGATCAACGGGAATTACGCCTTTTCGGGCGTCACGCCGCCGACCGAGGATTTTCGCAGGATTGTGCGTGCCTTGAACGGCACCGCCGCGGGGCGGGTCTATACGACGGATCATATCGGCAGCCTGATCGATGATGCCGACAGCTTCTCCGAGCGTGCGGCGGGATTGCTCGCGATCCCGATCTCACGGTCGCCGCGCGATTATGTGATCCTCTTCCGCTCCGAACTCAGGCAGTCGGTGCGCTGGGCGGGCGATCCCCACAAGCCTGTCGAGTACGGACCGAACGGACCTAGGCTCACCCCGCGCGAGAGCTTCGAGGAATGGAAGGAACTTGTCGAAGGACATGCCGAGCCGTTCAGCAAGTCCGAGCTTCGCGTTGCCGAAACGCTGAGGGCGACACTGATCGAGGTCGTGCTCCGCCTCGCCGACGAGGCCGCTGCGGAACGCAGGCAGTCGACGGCGCGTCAGGAGATGCTGATCGCCGAACTCAACCACCGTGTACGCAACATCCTTGGCGTCATTCGAGGCCTCATCCGCCAGTCCCAGCCGGACAACCCCGAGGTGCGAGAATTCGTTCGGCTGGTGGACGGCCGCATCCACGCGCTCGCGCGCGCGCACAACCAGATCACCGATGACCACTGGGGGCCGGCGCCTCTTCATGCCCTGATCGACGCGGAAGCCGACGCGTTCGCGGCCAACCGGCGCAGCGCGATCGTCGCGACGGGCAGCCCGGTCCTCCTCAATCCCCAGGCCTATTCGACCATGGCGCTGGTGATCCACGAGCTCGTCACCAATTCGACCAAATATGGCAGCCTTTCGTCCTCGCAGGGCAGGGTCGATATCGACTGGACGCGGGACAATCGCGGCGACCTCGTTTTCACGTGGAGGGAATCGGGCGGCCCGCTGGTCTCTCCCCCCAGGCGCAAGGGCTTCGGCACGACCATCGTGAACCGATCGGTCCCCTATGACCTGGGCGGCAAGGCAAGCATCGACTATGCGCCCGAGGGGGTCCGCGCGGAATTCTGCATTCCGGCGCGCCACGTATCCGAACCGAGGCGCAATGCGCCGGAGCCCGAGCGGCCGCGGCGTGCGGATGTCTCGAGCCAGCATGCGATCGATCCGGGTCTCATGGGACGGAAGCGCGTCCTTCTCGTCGAGGACAGCCTCATCATCGCGCTGGACGCGGAAGACATATTGGAGCGGTTTGGCGCCGAGGTCCTCACCGCTTCAACGCCGGAAGCGGCGCATGATCTGCTCGACAATGAGCAGGTGGACTTTGCGATCCTCGACATCAATCTTGGCGACCAGACCAGCTTCGGCATCGCCGACCGGCTCACGGAGCTTGGCATTCCCTTCTTCTTCGCCTCGGGATATGGCGAGCAGGCAAGCTTGCCGATGCAGCTTCGCGCCGCGATGGTCGTGCAGAAGCCCTACACGACCCATAACCTCGCCAACGCTCTCGAGCAGGTCCTGCCCTGATTTCGGGCCGCCACGCCAGCGCCCGCTTTCGGCCGATGCTGCGTATCGTCGTGACCTTCGCGGGCTTCGCCTATTTGGTTGGCATATCGATCGTGAACGGGCGATCCAGCACATTGCTGGCGATGATCGAGCGTTCTCCAGGACCCTTGGGCAAATCACGACGGCGTGGTCTCGCTCGTGGAGTCTGCTCAGGAAAGATGATCGGCAGCCGCGGTCGCTGTTGAGGCGTGGTCAGGCACCCTCGAGGAATGAGCGATAGTTGAAGAAGAGGTGGCAAAATGCTACCTAGTAACCTGGAGGTGGCGTTTGGCCCAGTCTATCAAGCTTGGTGACGACATCATGAAGATCGTGCGTCGCGAATCCGAATTGCAGAGCCGCTCGATTGCCGGCCAGATCGCCCACTGGATACGCATCGGCCGCGCTATCGAGAAATCCGGCAACTTCGATCATGCACGTATTACCGCCGCGCTGGCCGGCGATATCCAGACAACCGACCTCACTGACGAGGAGAAGGACGTTTGGCTCGACAACTTTGTCGAGAAAATGGGGCAGGCTGGGTCTGGCGAGACTGCCTTCTTTGCCAGGCGGCGGAAACTTGGACTGGGTGTCGGCCTCGACGTGGCGGGCAACCTCACGCGTGAGAAGACTGCCCGGAAGTCATGACGCCGACGATGATCGTGCTTGCCGGGCCGAACGGTGCCGGCAAGTCTACGCTCTACGAGACTCGCATCGCCCCCAGTTTCGCGGGACCCTTCATCAACGCCGACATCATCCAGCGCGATGAACTGTGCGATCCGTCACCGGCCGCATCGTATGAAGCAGCTCGCGTCGCGTCCTTGCGCAGGGCCGACTATCTCGCGCGAGAACGGGATTTCGTGACCGAGACCGTCTTCTCGCATGCCTCCAAGCTTGACCTGATCGAGGAGGCACGGGCCAGGGGCTTCACCGTGATCGTCATGCATATCGGTGTCGATACGCCAGATCTCTCTGTCGCGCGTGTCGGTGCGCGCGTGGCAGAAGGCGGACATGTCGTCCCCGAGGACAAGATTCGTGCCCGCTATGAGCGCGGTGCGCCTTTCATCCGCGCCGCGATCCTGAAGGCGGATCGCGGCATGGTCTTTGACAATTCCCGCCTCAACAAGCCGCCAAGCCACTGCATGACATTCTCGAACGGCCGATTGGTCTTCGCGGAGCCGCGGCTGCCGGCCTGGATTAGATCGGTTTATGAAACAGACCTCGAGACCTGAGGTCGGGTGCGGATGTTAGCAGTTCCAGCCGCTGTCATCGACATTGGTCGATCCTCGCTCTTCAACGCGCTTCCGGAAAACGTGCCCGTTTGGAGCGCTCGCTCAAGCTGCAGGGTTTCACGGGCAAAAATTGCGGCCGTTTCAGACTCTCCTCTGGCCGAGCGGCAGCAGCGTGTGGCGTCGAAACGCGATGACCACCGCTTCTTCTGACACGGTCATGATTGTTGAATGAGGAGCCTTCGGCCCGGCCTTCAGATATTCAGTGTCGTCTGCTTGGGCCATTTCGCTACTGGCTTGGGATTAATCTCCAAATCCCGGCTCAGCGGCGCGTTCGAAGCTTGCGATCGCTGTATTGCTGCTCGGACCGCGTGAGTGGTCGTGGCGCTCCTGTGGCTGACCCAGCCCATATAATGCTTGCCATTCACACTATCAAACAGTGAGTTCAACACCGGGGCAGTCAATTGATAGTCCTTGCCGAATTCGGCGAGCTGACGGAAGGCATGCCGAATCGCTGTGGCAGCCCGTGATAAAGTCATTCCTTGCAGACCAGTTGCGCAGTGAAGTCGGCCATCAGGGCGGCGGCGGCCAGCGGAAGCATGCCGCGGCGCGCGGTTGTCTCCGAGATGATGATGACGGCAGTGAGCGGCGCGCGCACCACCCCAGTGAAATACGCGACCATGCCGAGCAGCACGATCGCGCCGGATGCGCCGGCCGGACGTGCTGACCTTCACCACCGAACCGCTGGCCGAGGATCTTGATGTGGTTGGGCCGTTGCATATGGTTCTTCATGCGAGTTCAAGCGCGGTGGACACGGATTTTTCCGTGCGCCTGAGCGATGTGTTTCCGGACGGGGGTGCGATCCAGCTGCAGAGCGGCATCCTCCGCACGCGCTTCCGTAATGCCGGCGGCGAACCGGAATTTTTGGAACCGGGCCGCCCCTATCGCTTCGAGATCGACATGTGGGCGACCGCGAACCGCTTTGCTGCCGGCCACCGGCTGCGGGTGGATATCTGTTCGGCCGACTTTCCTCGCTTCGATCGCAATACCAATCTCGGTGGTCGTGACGGCGACCCGGTGCTGGCCCGTCAGACGATCTTTCACGATGCCGCTCGGCCGTCGCATCTCGTTGTCACGATCCTGAAAGACATCGCCAATGGCTGAGGAATGCTCTGTGCAGTGGCGTGTCGTTATGGATCCTTCCTTTGGCGCGGATAGCGCAAGACGACGCGCAGTCCGTTCGGGACCTTCTGCTCGAAGATCACCTCTGCACGGTCGCGAAGGGCAAGTGCCCGCACGATCGCCAACCCCAGACCCGCGCCCCCGGTCTCGCGGCTGCGCGAGGGATCGAAGCGTTGGAAGGGCTGGCCGAGCCGTGACAGCGCTTCGGCGGGAACCCCCGGGCCGTCGTCATCGACGACGATGTCGACGGCAGGACCATTGTCGCGCGCCGCAACGGTCACGCAGCTTCCATGGCGCAGCCCGTTCGCGATCAGGTTGTCGAGCACGCGGCGCAGCGCGAGCGGCGTCGCCGCGATCGCGAGATCCCCGGCTATCGGCATCAAGGTCACCGCGTCACCGAACTCGACGCGTTCGCCAACGATTTCGCCGAGAACCGGGCCGAGCAGCACGCACTCGGGGCGCGCCGGCGGCGCACTGTCGCGATCGGCCAGGAAAAGCGTGTCGTTGACCAGCGCGGTCATCTCGTCGAGATCGCGCACGGCGCGGTTGCGCTGCCCGGCATCCTCGATGAACTCGGCGCGCAGTCTCAGGCGCGTCAGATAGGTGCGAAGATCGTGCGCGATGGCGCCGAGGACGCGTGTGCGCTCGGCGACCAAGGCGCGGATTTGCGCCTTCATGTCGTTGAATGCCATCGCGAGTTCATGGACCTCTCGCGGACCCTTCACCGGTAGGTCTGGCGCGTCGAGATCGTCAGCGAAGCGGCGGACGCCGCGCGAAAGCGCGCCGAGCGGTCGTGTGGTCTGCCGGACTGCCAGCATCAGTACGCCAAGCAATACGAGTGCACCCAGCGCGCCGATCGCCGCGCGCCTCTGGAGATACGCGCGCAGGTCGTCCGACGGCTGACTGGTGAAAAGCAGGATCTGGCCGTCCCTGAGCCCGATCGCGATGCGGATCGGCGCAAGGAAGCGTGCCGGCCGCGCGGCATCGCCGATCCACCGGCTTAGGCGGGGCCGCCGCCCCTCGACACTGACAGCACGTCCCCGCGCGGCGAATCGATAGCGTTGGGCAAGATCCTCGAGTTCGTCCGATGAGCGCCAGCGCGCGGGGAGCGCTCTCGCCAGCTTGAGCGAATACAGCCCGCCGCCAAATGCCCCGACCAGCGCGTCGCGCTGAGCGGGTGGCGTGCGGTCGAGCGAATCGGCGATCGCCGCGGCTTCGTCCGGCCTGGGAAGACCGTAGGATCGTCTGGAGTCGCTGGAGGCTGGCAACGCCGCCGCCGCGATGAGCAATTGGAGCAGAATGAACCCGGCAAGCAGGATCGCAGCCAGGCGCAACGACAGGTTGGAGCCGATGGTCATGCGCGTTCCACCCGCAAGGTGAACTGATAGCCACCGCCGCGCACGGTCTTGATGACCGCGTCGCCGCCGGGCGCCAGCGCAAGCTTGCGGCGTAGCCGGCTGAGCTGCACGTCGATCGCCCGGTCGAACGGCACAGCGCTGCGGCCGCGCGTCCAGTCAAGCAATTGATCGCGGTTCAGCACCCGTTGCGGATGGGCGACGAAACAGTGCAGCAGGTCGAACTCCCCGCCGGTCAGCTCGACGGGGCTGCCGTCCGGCGCCGAGACCGCACGCGCGCCGACGTCGAGCGTCCATCCGCCAAAGCCGTACCGTTCATTGGCGATCTGCGAGTTCACCCGGTGGTGCCCGCGCGTTCGACGCAGGATCGCACGGACCCGTGCGACCAGTTCGCGCGGATTGAAGGGCTTGGGCAGATAATCATCGGCACCGATCTCAAGCCCGACGATCCGATCGACATCGTCCGCCTTGGCGGTGACCATCAGCACGGGAATGTCGCCGGCGGCGCGCAGCCGGCGGCAGAGCGAGAAGCCATCTTCGCCGGGCAGCATCACGTCGAGTATCGCCAGGTCGATGCGCCGGCGTTCGTTGAGCTGGTCGAACTCGAGGGTTGTCCGGCAGCCCACGGCTTCGAAGCCTTCGCGATTGAGCAGATCGACGACCAGTGCGCGAATCTCTCGATCGTCCTCGACCACGGCAATGCAGCTGATTTCCATGACGTACAGATAGCGTTGCTCGCCGGTGGCGTGAATGCATCCGGCTCCCGCGTTACACTCTGTTACCCTTCGTCACCGCGCGGTCGCAGACGGATTACACCTCGACGCCACAAGCACGGTCAGCGGCGGCGGACCGTCGCCAGTGCAAGGAGTGAAACGATGTACAAGCATGTTCTAAGCCTCGCCGCGCTTGCCGCCGGCGTTGTCGTGGCCGGAACCCCAGCCGATGCGCAGGCGCGCCGCGGCCATGTCATGGTGGGCCGGAGCGCATCGGGTCACGGCTTTGCGCAGTGGCGCTCGGCATCACGTCAGCCCGGGTCAGCGACGATCCGGCGCGGCCTGGAGACCTCGGATGGCCGCGGCTATCGCCACGAGCGTAGCCGGGAATATGGACCCGGGCATTATTTGGCCGATCGCAGCACCCAATTCAACAACGGCCGCGGTGCGACCACGTCGCGCGACGCGAACTGGGGCGACGGCAGTTTCAGGGGTAGTCGCACGACCATGCTCAACAACGGCAGTAGCTTCGGTCGCACGACCAGCGCCATCAACAATGGCGATGGCACCGCAAGCTATTCGAGCTCGTTCACCGGCCCGAGAGGCGCGATGCGCACCGTGAGCGGCACGGTCCCGCGCCGCCCGTAATCATCCCCGGGGGCGGCCGCCCCTATACCCGCCCGGTGCGCGACCGCACTCCAAGTCGAGGTCTACACATGAAGAAGGTCCTGATCCTCTCGATCACGCTGCTCTCGATCAGCCCCGCTATCGCGCAGATGCAACGCGGTTCCGACGCCGCGCTCGCCAATGCCGATGCGAATGGCGACGGCGTGATTACTCGCGCCGAATTCCAGCAGTCGCGCGCTGCCCGCTTCAACAAGGCCGACCGCAACAATGACGGCGCGGTTAGCCGCGACGATTTCAGGCGGCTGGCCCGCTTCCGGCCGGAGGCCGCAGAGCGCCTCAATGCGTTGATCGCCGAAGCGGATTCCAACGAGGACGGTCGCGTCACGCGTGATGAGATGGCAAGGGCCCCGATGCCGATGTTCGACCGGGCCGATGCCAACAGGGACGGCAAGATCGATCGGGCCGAACTCGCCGCCTTCAAGGCGAAGGCCGCTGAACTTCGCGCGCAGCGCTGATCCATGGAATTCGCGCGCTCGCCCCTCTGGCTGGGCATGATGCTCCTCCTGTTGATGGTCGAGGCGGGCTGGCGTCTAGCGAAGCGGCGCGGCTATGACGGCCGCGCCGCACTTGCCACCCTGGGGCTGGTGCTCGGCAATATACCGTTCGCTGTGCTGAACACGGTCGTCGTCGGATCGGTTTTCCTGGCTGCGGCTCGCCTGGCACCGCTTCATTGGCCCGTGGGTCATTGGGGAAGCTGGGCAGCCGGCTTTATCGCCGTCGAGTTCGCCTATTACTGGTTCCATCGCGCCAGCCATCGCATCCGCTGGATGTGGGCGACGCATTCGGTCCATCATTCGGCCGAGCAGTTCACGCTGCTCGCCTCGCTGAGGCTGGGCTGGACCAACCTCTTCTCCGCCGGCTGGCTGGTCTATCTGCCGCTGGTGCTGCTCGGGCTGCCGCCGTTCGTGCTGGTCGCACTGCTCACGCTCAACCTACGCTACCAGTTCTTCCTGCATACCGAGGCCATAGGCCGGCTCGGGCCGCTCGAATGGGTGTTCAACACGCCCATGCATCACCGCCTGCACCATGCTTCGAATGGCTGCTATATCGACCGGAACTTTGGCGGCATGCTGATCTTGTTCGATCGCCTGTTCGGCACACTCGCGCGTGAGCAGGTCGGCGAGCCGATCCGCTACGGCCTCGCGCATCGGCCCGCGACCGCCAATCCCCTTCGGCTCGCGTTTCGAGAATGGTCGATGATGCTTGGCGAAGCGCGCCGCGCGCGCGGGCTGCGCGCTAAGGCAATCGTGCTGGTTGCGATGCCGCAAATCAAGGAATGGCCATGATCCAGACCCTGTTCCTCGCTGCTGCGCTGCTGGCGCCGCTGACGGTCGATGCTGCGTCGGCCGAGGCGGTCATAACCTGTGATGCCAGGTGGCATGATGCTGCGCGCGATCGCGACGTGCCGGTGCGCATCCGTATGCCGGCCGGCACGGGAACGGCGCCGGCAATCCTGTTCAGCCACGGGCTGGGCGGTTCGCTCGACGGCGGTACCAACTGGGCGGTGGCCTGGGCGAAGGCGGGGTTCATCGTCGTCAACCTCCAGCACCCGGGCAGCGACCGCTCCATTATCGGGTCGGGCGGGATCGCCGCGGCGATGGCGCCCGAGCAACTCGTTGCGCGCATCGATGACGTGCATTTTGTGCTCGACGAGCTGGGGCGCCGGCCGCGCGAGGGGGCATGCGACCTGCGCCGCGCGGACCTCGCCCATATCGGGATGTCCGGCCATAGCTTCGGCGCGCACACGACCCAGGCGATTGCCGGTCAGCGCTTTCCGTTGGCTGGGATTGCCCCCGATCCGCGTATCAAGGCAGCGATTGCTTTCAGCCCGTCGCCGCCGATGCGGGGATCCGACGCCGTCGCGTTCGGTGGGATCACCATCCCGTTCTTCTCGATCACCGGCACCGAAGACGCCGCGCCGATCACGCCCAGCATCAGACCCAACGATCGGGAGCGTCCGTTCCGGTCGATGCCACCTGGCGGGAAATACCTGCTGGTGCTCGCGGGTGCCAATCATATGGTGTTCAACGCCCAGGACGGGCTGCGCGGACCAGCCTCCACTGCAACGCCGCATATCCGCGACACGGTGGTGGCTGCCACGACACTCTTCTGGCACGCAACTCTCCTCGGCGACACACCCGCTGGTGCCGCGCTGGCGCGATTTGGATCAACCCTGCCATCCGGTGATCGGTTCGAGCACAAATAGCAGGCACTCACTGTTTCACCGGCCGGGGCGACTGCTTCGAGCAATCATTTCGTACGGTCATTCTTCTGTCGAGCGATCCCGAAAGCTCGCCATTCAGGAACTGCGGCGCCATTATGAGGAAGAAGATATCAGCCTTGAGGTCGAGCAGACTGGATCGGCAGCACCGCTCGCACAAACCGCCAATGTCCAAGCCCATTTGCGTCGGGGTTAGACGGCGGTTCCGACCAGCCGCCCGATACCTGCCGTTAGCGCCATGGCGAGAGCCCCCCAAAAGACGACCCGCGCCACAGGCTTCAGGGGACGCGATCCCCCTGCCGCTCCTCCCGAAGACGAGGACTTATGAAATTACCGGGGCCTGCGAGCCTGACCGGTCACTTGCCCCATTCAGACCGGTGGGCAAGCCGCTCGCAGCCGCAGACTGGCCCACCGGGATCGGGCAGGATCACCGCGAGGCACCAGCCTCGACCTCTCATCGCGATCAAGGTCGCAGTGGACCATGGTCTTGGTGCAGGGAGAGACCCTGCCTCCAGAACGGACCATGTTTTCCTTGCCACCGCCAAATGCCTCAGACATCGATCCGGCATTCTCATTGGACGTGCTGCTTTGCTCAAGATGACCGCGCGTGACAGGGGATATTTGATTCGGAGATTGCGCCCGGGTGGTCGGCGCGGATGTCCAGGCCGCTTGGCTAAAGGCGTCGACGCATGACTCAAGTCATGTTCTCATTGCCCGGCCGCATCGATGTCCTTGGAGCCGATCATGGCGTCTCTAGATAAGCGGTGACGTTCGCCTCTATTCTTCAGAACCGCTCAATCCAGCCCGGCCATGCTTGAATCGGTCACTCAACAATCGTCCGATATCGCCACTATAGAGTTCGTACATCGGCTCGCGTCCCTCAGCCTGCTCAGGCCGCAATTCCCTGCGGCATGAATGGAGGCAATCATGGACCGTCTGAACGAAATCGACGAGACCATCGACCTGGGCGTCGCCAGCGTCGAGACCCGTGGCGGAGGCAAGGGCCTGCGCGACCAGCCGGACGAACAGTTCCCGGTTTCCGGGCTCACCGACGACTGAAACGGCCGGGGTGCACGGGCAATGTCCGTGCACCCTTTCCGGACCGAAGCCATGGGTCTGCAACTCCTCCCCGAACTGTCCTTCTGCCTTGTCGAGGACCGCGTCATCTTTCTGGATATCGCGCGCGATCGATATTTTCGCCTTCCCGAAGCGGCGGAGCACGCGTTCCTTGAACTCGTCGACGGTGCAGGCGGTGTCGCTCCCGCCGATCTCCCCTCCGGTTCTCCGATTGCCGGACTGTTCCGCCAAGCGTCGGAGTCTGTCCGGCCACGTCCTGTGGCCGCGCCGGCCTGCACCCGGGCCTTTATTGCCGATCCCGCCGGCACATCATCCGTCATCCGGACGGGGCGTGCCTTGTGGGGTCAGCTGCGTGCGTCCCGGCTCGTTCGGCATAGACGCCTGCTCGTGATCATAGAGCGGTTGCGCTCGATGCGGGGCGGTCAGCGGAACACCGCTGGCATGGAGGAGATCGTCCGGGCGCACGCCGTCGCGGATCTCGTCCATTCAGTGCATGATCGATGCCTCGCCAAGTCGATCGCCCTGTTCATCGCCCTCCGCCGCTCGGGCTGCGAGAGCCGGTTGATCTTCGGCGTCATGGCCCGACCGTTCGCCGCGCATTGCTGGGTCCAGGTCGATGACATGGTCGTCAACGGCGATGTCGGTCTGATCCGCATGTTCACGCCGATCCTGGTCATATGATGCTCGAGCGCTGGCTGATCCTGAGCGGCGCCGATCATGGCGGCCGGGAGCAGGTCGAGGCGAGGGCCGAGATGCTGGGCCTGGTCCGGGTTCATACATGCCGCAGCTTCACCGTGCTGGCCGATCCCCGGGTGCCGCTGCTGGTCGATCCCGTGGCCGGCCTCGTGATCATCGGGCGCCTGTTCGATCGCGCGAACAATGCGCGCGTCTCCATTCTGGAAAGTGCGTGCGCATCCGCGATCGTGGATGCGCCCGGGCAGCGCCTGGCTGGTTCTCTTTGGGGGCCCTATCTCGCGATCGTCGGAGATGAAAAGGCAGGCGAAGTCCGGATCCTGCGAGATCCGTCCGGCGCGATCCCAGCCTATTGCAGCAAATGGCCGAGCCTCTGGGCGGTGGCCGGGGACGCGCGGCTCTTGAGCGCGGTCGCGCCTGCGAAGCCGCGGGTGGATTATGCGGCAGTCGCGGCACGCCTGGCGCGGCCGGGGCACCATTTCACGCGCACCGGCTTGATCGACGTGACCGAGCTTCTTCCCGGCTTCGCGCTCACGCTGGGACGGAAAAGCGGGACCGAGGCTTTCTGGCAGCCATGGGATCATCTCGACACCGCACCGGCGACGCCGGCAAAGCTCAGGCAGGTCGTCGATGGCGCGATCGATGCGCTCGCATCCTGTCATCGGCGCGTCCTCGTGACGGTCTCGGGCGGGCTCGATTCATCGATCATCGCGGCAAGTCTGGCCTCGCGGGGCCGGGAGATTTCGCTGCTTACGGTTTCGACCGCGGATGCGCGCGGTGACGAGCGGCCCTTCGTGAAAACCCTGGCCGATGCGCTGGGGCTGGGCTTCGCCAGCGATATCTATGACCATGCCGATATCGAGATCGGCCGCGCAACCACCGCCCATCAGCCCTGGCCCGGTGCACGCACCTTCGCGCAGGGCTATGATCGGCGTCGTCAGGATCATGCCGTCTCGATCGATGCCGATGCGATCTTCAGCGGTGACGGCGGTGACAATGTGTTCGCGCTGACGGCCTCGGCCAGTCCGGTCGTGGACCGGCTGCGCGCGGAGGGGCCGGGTGCCGCCTTCCGCACCGCGATTGACATCGCCCGCCTGACGTCCACCAGCGTTCCGGCCGTGTGGCGCCGCGCGCTCGCGCGCCTGTGGCGCGGCGGCGCGGCATTGGGGACGCCTGACACAAGCTTTCTCGGCCCCGCCGGATTGGCGATGGCCAAGTCGGTCCCCGACCATCCATGGCTTTCGCCTGATATCGCGGTGCCGCCCGGCAAGGCCGCGCATATCGCGAGCCTGGTGCGTGCCCAGAGGTACAGGCATGGCTATGCGCCGGGGCAAGCCGAGGCGGTGCTGCCGCTTCTCGCCCAGCCGATCGTCGAATGCTGCCTGTCGATTCCAAGCTGGCGCTGGTGCGCGGGCGGTGAGAACCGAGCGGTCGCGCGGGCGGCTTATTCCGATCTTCTACCCAAGGACATTGCGCATCGCCGGACAAAGGGCGGCGCCGACAGCTTCTGTGTCGAGCTGATCGAGCGTCATCGCCCGGCGATCCGAGACATGCTGCTCGGCGGACTGCTTGCGCAGCGCGGCCTGCTGGATCGCGCCGCGATCGCCGGGTCGCTGGACGAGGGCGGCGCCGAGCGCGGCGATGTCCATCGCATCCTCGCCTTTGTCGATACCGAGGCCTGGGTTCGCAGCTGGAGCTGAAGTCCGCTGGCACGTCCGCGCGATCCGGGGGAGGCCAAGCCTCTCCAACGCTGATATTGCGACCGAAGCGAGGCCGAGGGATCCTCGCGATCCTTCAACCAGAAATCGAACCATTGCAGGTTGCGTTCGTAGATCGCCAGCCGATGGGCGGGCTGGAACTTGATATGATGTTCGCCGGGAAAGACATGCATCTCGACCGGCTTTCCTGCCGCCCTGAGCGCCCAATAGGGACTGAGCGCACCGAGAAATTCATCGTCGGACAGGTTCATCAGGATCGGCGTCGTGATGTGCGCGGCATTGGTGGAGAGCGCGATCGGTGACCAGAAATCCGTCGCCGCCTCGCCGGGTTTCGGAAACCCCTCCGCGCCATAGGCCTCGATCTGCGCTTCGCCGAGCAGCGGGAGCAATGCCGGATCGGCGCAGCATGTGCTGATCGCCGCGGCGGCGAAGCGGCGGTCGTTGATCAGGGCCCATGCGGTCGTGGTCGCGCCATCGCTGAGGCCGGTGATGCCGATCCTTCGCTGGTCGATCATCCCTTTTGCCAGCACGTCCGCGATCCCGCGCTCGAGCGACGACTGGACATTGCGCCGTTCCGCATGCTCGCCCGCATCCTGCGCGCGCGGATCGGCAGGTGGCAACAATGCAAGATGAAGCGGTCGCTGGAAGCTCAGCACCGCGTGCCCTCGGGCAGCGAATGCGAGTATCGGATATTCGTCGCCGGTGCCGCCGCGCAGGAAGCCGCGCGAACCATATTGCACGATCACGAGCGGATAGGGGGCGTCGGTCGCTTTCATCGGCAGGACGAGATCGCCAAACGTCTCGATGCCGTTGGCGTTGGTCCAGTAAAGGCGCTCGACCCTGGGTTTGTCGAGGCGGGCGAAGCCGGGATTGGGCTCCCAGAGCGGCGTCGATCGGCCGGTCGCGCCATCGACCCTCACCACATGTCGGGGCGCCAGCGAGGCTTCTCGCAGGCATACCAGGTCGCCTTCCGCCATTGGACGGCAGCCTATGAGCAGGTCGCCGGTCCCCAACAGTCTCCGGGCATCGCCCGGTTCAGCCGGCGACCAGCGATAGAGCGACAGGGTCTGGCGCGATGCACCCTCGCGTTTGAGGAAGAAGAGCGGACCTGTGTTCGACCACCACAGATCGACAATCTCGCCGCTGCAGGCGCGACAGCCATGCTCGGTGCCGGCGATCCGCGCCGTCAGCCGTCGTGAAAGCAGGGCGCCTTCGCGCATGATCCAGGCGAGCCTGCCATCGGGACCGGTCGCGGCGGCGATTGTTTCCGCCGGAAGCGAGGCGGGGATGCGGGCGAGCAGCGTCCGTTCCACGTCGCTGGTGGGGCGGGCGTCGCCCGTCACCGCATCGATCGAGAAGATGCTCGTCGCGACATCGGCTTCGCGCGGAAACGGATGCCGCGCGCTGATCGGCCGGAATCGCGCATCGACGAGATAACCGCGCAGGGCTTCCCGGGCGATCGCCGCCTTGGCGGCGATCTCTCCTGTGCGGCTGGAGAAGACGAGCCGCGTTCCGTCCGCCGTCCAGGCGAAACTCTCAACACCGGCTTCCGCATCGGTCAGGGCTCGGGCACCGCTCCCATCCGCGGCTGCGAGCCAGATCTGGGCGGCAGGCCCGGTGCGCTTGAGATAGGCGATGTAGCGCCCATCGGGCGACCAGCGGGGTACGATGACCCGGGGTACCCCGCTTTCAGGGAGCGCATGGCCGAAAAGCGCATAGCGGTCACGAATCAGGTCTCCACCCTGGTCGACAAGCTTCGGGCGCCCGATCTGGAGATCCAGGACGACCAGCCCCTGGCAATAGCCGTTCGCGTCCGGATCGGCGCGGCGCAGTACGAAGGCGGCATGCCGCCCATCGGGAGAAAGTCCGAGCGGACTTTCGAGATCGACCCGGTCGCCGGGCTGGCCGATGTCGCGCAATGTCACGAGATCCCGCGCTTCGATTGCACGCGCGTGTTGGCGGGTTTCCGTGGCTTGGGGCAGCAGGTCGCCGCAGCTGGCATGGCCCGACGCCAGGCTTGCTGCGGTGAACGCTATCGATGCCGCAATCCGGCGCATCATTGCCACCGCTTGGTGATCGAAAGGCCGATGAACCGCCCGATCGCCGAATAGTTGGTGGAGTCATACGGTGCGTATTGCACCCGGTCGGTGCGGATGAAGGCAGGCTTGTCGTTGAGCAGATTCTGCGCGGTGAGCGCGAACTCCATGTTCGACGTCGGCGCGGAGCCTTCTCCGGTCCTGTAGCGAAGCGTGAGATCGAGCATGGTCTGGCCGGCGACGGCCGCAAGCGTCGCGGTTCGATCATCGGTCACGCCGCCGACATGGCTGAGCCAGGCCGCGACGCTGAGCCCGCCCTTGTCGACGACCACGCCCGAGCGCATTCGCCAGTGCGGGCTGTTGAAGATCGTACCAGCAACCGGCTGATAGGATTGTCCCGCGAGGAACTGGCGCTCGCCGTCGATATAGCTCGCCGCCGCCGACAGGGTGAGCGAGCCGCCGCCGGCAAGGTCGGCGCGGTAGCGTGCCGACAGGTCGACACCCTTGGTGCGCTGCCTTGCGACATTGGTATAGCGGTTGTCGACGATGCCGAGCACGCGCGACGGGTCATAGGCGCCGCCGGTCAGGTTGTTGAGGCCCAGGCTGGAAAGCGCTATCGCCGCCTGCTGTTCGGCCAGGCTCGGCGCGAGTGTAACGAACGCCTGATAGATCGGGTTGGCGAGGACGCCGGTGGTCGATGCGATCGGCGTGACGACGCGCCGGGAATAGGCGATGTCGAAATAGCTCAGTTCGAGGTCGAGCCCCGGAACGGTGGCCGGAGCGAAGCCGGCGGTCGCCGTCCAGTTGGTCGAGCGCTCGGGCACAAGGCCGGGATTGCCGCCCGCGAGATAGATCATCGTGCTGCCCACGGGGGCGCCGGCCACGTTGAGAAGCAGTGCGTCCTGGCTCAGGAACTGCTGGTACAAGGTCGGCGCCTTGAACGACTTGCCCCAGTTCGCAGAAAGCTTGATGCCAGGCGACAGGTTCGCGACCACGCCCAGCTTGGGTGTCGCAACCTCGCCCATGCCGCGATAGCGCTCATAGCGCATTGCCGCGGTCAGGCTCAGCCGCTCGATGGCGGGAACGGCCATCCCGGGCGCGATGAGCGGCACGAACAACTCGCCATAGCCGTACCAGCTTCGCTGGGTCGCGCTGAAGCCGGACAGCTGGTCCGGCGCGCCGACGAAGCTGATGCGCCGCCGATTCTGGTCGAGCCGGTTCTCGCGATAGCCGCCGCCCACCGCGACCCTCATTGTGCCGGCCGGCAGGCGGATGAGGCCGCCATCGGCGGTCAGTTCGGCGGAGGTCAGCCGATTGCACAGGCAGCTTCGCGTATCATATTGGTCGATGCCGCCATCGGCGTAGATGCTGGAGAGGTGCGCCTTGTCCCGGGCATGGACCAGCCCGGCGCCCAGAGCCCATCCGCCGATCTTCGCGCTCAGCTGCGGTGCGATCGAGAAACGCTCGGAGCGCGCCCGGCCGATGGTGCCATAATAGTCATAGGGTGCGGTGCCCGAGAACGGCACGAGGATGCGGTGCTTGCGTTCGTTGTAGAGCATGTCGGCCGAGAAGGTCAGGCCGCTCTCCCCCAGTGTCTGGTGCAGGCTGAGGAGCGCGCTCGTCGAGCGCTGCTCGGGATAGAGCGTCGTCGTATCGTCCGCCTCGGCGGTGTAGCTGCGATGGCGCGCCGATATGGCGCTGTTGCGCGACCAGTCGACCGCCGCGATCAGGCCGCCCGATCCCCATTGTCCTCCACCGAGCGCGCCATATTGCTGCTCGACATCACCGCCATCGGTGGCGGCGCCCCAGCGCCCGCTGACCGACACCCCTTGGAAATCGCGCTTGAGCAGGATGTTGACCACGCCCGCGATCGCATCCGATCCGTACAGCGCCGACGCGCCGTCCGCGACCACCTCGACCCGGTCGACGGCATCGACCGGGATCGCCGAGATATCGATCGCGTTGCTGACGCCGCCATAGGCAAGCCGCCGGCCATTGAGCAGCGTCAGCGTGGCATCGGGGCCCAGTCCCCGGAGATTGGGGCTGGAACCCGAATTGACGTTCGCGTTGTCCGCCCCGCGAATACCATAGCCGACGCCGGGATTCTGTCCGCCGTTGAAGTTTTGCGGGATGCTTCTGAGCGTCTGGCCAAGATCGGTCTGGCCGGCATTGCGGATATCCTCCGACGTCAGGCGGATCACCGGCGAGGCGGGCGGGGCACCACGAATCCGGGAGCCGGTGACAATGATGTCGGTGCTCTCGTCCTCCTTGATCTGCGCGTCTTCGTCCACGAGCCGCCGGATGACGAGGACGTCGCCCTGCCAGTCGGCGACAAGCCCGGAGTCCCTCAGCAACAGGTCGACTGCCACCCGCGGGTCTAGCACGCCTCGCAATGCCGGCGCGCGCTTGCCGGCAAGCTCCCCGCTCTCGAACATGACCTCGACACCTGATGCCTTGCCGATGGCGACCAGGGCATCGGCGAGCGGCTGCTCCGCGAGGTCGAGCTCGATCGCCGTCGACGGGCTCGCCCATGCCGTTGCCGGCGTCACCGACATGATGCCGATCGCGGCTATTCCGCCCAGCAGGCGATGACGCCGGTTGATGGTCTTGGTCATGGTCTTGTCCCCTCTCGTTCGCCGCAGTCGATCGTGCGGCTTGGTTCGTCACCGGGTTCGACGAGACGGGAAGGGAAGACCTTAGGCGGGAGGTGAAATTTTTATCGGCCGCGCCGCGACAGGAGGATGCGCGTGCCGTGCCTGTCGAATTCGAGATCCAGCAGGCGTGCGAGATTGGCGGAGAGGTGTTCCGGATCGTCAAGCCTGAACCGGCCGGACAGCCGGGTCGCGCCGAGCCCGCCGTCGGCCGCATCGATCCGGATGACGCTCAGGCGATTTGCCCGCGCTAGCAGGCTGTCGAGCGTCTCGTCGCGGATCTGGATCATCATGCGCGGCCAATCAGTCGCCGATCCTGCGGCTGCGGGTCGTTCATCGATCCGCCCACGATCCAGTGCGACCGATTGACCTGCGTGAAGCCTCCGGACCACCGCTGCTCCGGCGCGCCGCGGCGTGACGTCTATGGCGCCTTCGATCAGCGCGACATCGGCCCGGCCGCTTGCGAAGGTGACGTCGAAGATCGTCCCGCGCGCCACGATGCTGCCTGCCCCGGCCTCGACGGTGAATGGGCGGTCTTCATGCGCGACAGCGAAACGGGCCCGGCCGCGTTCGAGCCGCAGCGTGCGCGCGTCACCGTCCAGCGCGACGTTCACGAGCGCGTCGCGATCAAGGGTTATGACCGAGCCGTCGCGCAGGCGAAATCGCGTGATCACGGTTGGACTGCCCTCGAGCCGGGCCGTCTGGACCGGCCACCTCGCCGCCCCCATTTTCGGAACCGCGAACATGAAGGCCAGCGCCAGTAGTGCCAGTGTCGCGATGACGAGCGCGGCAAGTCCGATCCGACGCTTTCCCGCCACCGGGGGGACAGGCGTATCGGACGTGCCGTGGCGCAGGACCTTCGCGTCGCTGAAGCGTGATGCCAGTCGATTATAGGTGCGGCGATGCTCCGGGTCGGCGAGCCAGGCTTCGAACGCGGGTTTGAACTGGTTGCTGTCCTCGCGCCGCATCCGCGCGAACCATTCAGCTGCTTCCATCCTGAGCGCTTCGGTCCGGGCCGGGTTAGGATCGTCTCGACTGGTCATCGCGGCTTCGTTCAATCGTCCCCTAGTGCCCGGTCAAGATGCGCGAGGGCGCGCATCATGTGATATTCGACCGTGGCGACGCTGATGCCAAGATGTGTCGCGATCTCGCGGTAGCTCAATTCGTCGATACGATGGAGCCGGAAGACCTGGCAACTGCGCTCGCTCAGCGTCGAAAGCGCTTCTTCAAACCGGCGAAGCATGTCCCGAGCCTCGAGATCGAGCATCTGTGTCGGGGCGACCGGGGGCAGTTCCGCCTCGTGAAGAGACACGCGCATCGAGGCCTGTCGGACTTCGCTGCGGCGGGCGACATCGAAGACAAGATTGCGGGCGACACGCTGCAGCCAGGCGGCCGGATTGCGCAGCGCCGATGCATTGTCGTCCCGCGCAAGGCGGACAAACACCTCCTGGACCATGTCGTCTGCATCGTCGCGATTCGACAATCGATGGCGAAAGAAGCGCCGGAGCGCCGGACCCCTGTCGCGGTACAGCCGCGCCACGGTGGCGGATAGCCGGTCATCGGTGGCGCGGTCGCTGCGGTCGCCGACCAGATCGTCCGGGGAAGGGCCGCTATCAGCCATGAGGGTTCGCACTGCCGGTCACGGCGAAGTGCCTCCTCAACGGGTAATTCATGTATGCACCGTGCGCGGCCATGCGTTCGCCCAGGCTGCGCCTGGTGCGTCGTCATGTTCCAGGCGGTGCCGCAGCCTGCTCGCAGGGCCGTCCGACCACTGTTGGGCGGACGTCAATAATGCCTGGCGGGATCATCCCGGGACGGGATTGCCTGCCCTCGTCCGTCTTCGATCATGAGGCCTTCGACGGCATCGGGCAAGCCGGATCACATCCGTGCTGCCCTCACCACCTTGCCTCTCGGGTTGCAGCAGCCCGTCAGGATTTCCTCGCATTGATCGAGTAACCCCAGCTCGTTGCCGTCAACCTGCGTGTCGTTGACACGGAAATCCCTATGGGATCGGCGCGATCACGGTTGAGCCCGGGGCCAAATTTACGCTGCTGCTGCTCGGCAGCTCAGCGACGGTCGCGGCCTTGCGCTTCAAGGAAACCATGCTTGCCGTCGCCAATTCTGTGCATATCGCTGGCGCAAAAGCGCCTAGGCGGAGCGGACAAATTTGAACCAGTATTTGATTGTGGCGATATGGGCCATGCCGTGGAAGATATTGGCAAGCTTCGGCACATTGGGCATTTCGGTACGCGATCCTAATTGGCCTTGCTCCACCTGACATTGACGCCTTTGCCCGAGAATGTGACGTCCCGGCACGTCGATGAAACGCTGTTTAGCTCCTGCCCGCATGTGGATCCTCCACTCTTCGGTCACGGCAAGGCACTCCTCGGCCTCCTTCATGGCCGGACATGACGCGGTCCGATCATCCTCTTATCGATATGACTCTGTTGCAGGCCGGACGGATCGAGATCGTCGCTCCGGCCTGGCCGCGGAAGGAAGGCTTTCGCTGGTGAGCAACCATATCCTGATCGCCGCTCCCGGCCCGGGCGCAAGTGACATGGGCGCGGCGAAGTTTGCGCAGGCGAGATACTCCCTATGGACCCGCTCATTCGAAGATGATTGCACAGCAAAATACGGCACGGTCTCATCGAGCAACGCTTCAAGTGAAAGCACTCTGGGCGCGGAGGGATGGTTCAGGATTTCGGTCAGGACCGGCGTGAGATCGAGATTGTCGAAGTCACCGCGCGCCTGACCGCTCCACCAGTCCCAGCCCGTCGCGATTGCGGAATTGGCAGGCAGATATGCGTCGGCGATCAACGGATCGAACCTCCCGGTCAGCCATGGCTTGGCAAATCCGGCGGCAACCTTGGCACTCTTTTGGATCGGGCGGCCGAGCAGCCCGTCGTCAAGCAGGGCCCCTGCCGGCGCCCCGAACCGTTCGGCCAGGGAAGCGCGCAAATTGTCGCGTGCCTCCGCTTCGAGCCGCTCGGACCGCAGAAGAGCGGGATAGAGTTCATCGAGCGCGGCCCGCTCCGCGCGCAGGCGATAATCCTGCGTCAATTCATGCGGTTGCCCCTGTCGCGCGCTTAGGGCGAGCGTGGGCAAGCGCATCGCATAAGCGATAGGGTTGCCGGGGACACAGCTGAGCAGCGCTGGATTCGTCACCGTTTGCATGAGGATCAGCGATTTGGGAGCGGCACCGGGAAAGCGGCGCTGGAGTTGCTGCGCGGTTTTGAGAGCACGCAATCCGCCAAAGCCGTTCCCGAGCAGGTGGACCGCACCTGTCGTGCCGCCGAATTTGTCGCACCATGCGGCAATCGTGGAGGCGTGGAAGGCGGCATCCGCCTCGACCGTCCACAGCGATTTTGGCAGGTCGGCGCCAAAACCCGTGCCCGGAGGGTCGATGAAGATCACGTCGGCAGCGTCTGTGAGGCTGCCTGTTGGCGGATAGGATGCGAGCCAGCCAAGCGCTTCGAGCGAGGAAAATCCCAGCTCGCCGCCAAGAATGAAGAGCGCGGGGCGCTTGCCGCGCCTCGTGGAGGGCACATTGATGACGGTCGCGCGAACGGTGCCGGTCTCGATCGTGCGGAGGATCGCGCCTTTTCCTTCGCGTGGCGGCATGAAGCGGAATGACGCGCCGACAGTCATACGCCCGTCACCAGCATCTCGCGCATGTCCGCCTGAAAGGCGAGCAGCGACGCCGGGTCGCGATGGACGCCATGGCCGGCGGCGTAGTGCCGCCGGATGACCCTGTCGCGCGGCATGCCGTGCGAGGACAGGACCATCTCGGAAGCAAAATAGGGGGTGGCGAGATCATAATAGCCCGCCGCCATCATCACACGCAGGCGAGGATTGGCGCGGAGATCATCGGCCAATCCGACCGCCATGTCGACATTGTCGAACGGCAAGCGCTGCTTGCCGTCTTCCCAGTTCCAGTTCGAGCCGCCCACCAGTGAAAGATCGGCATAAGGTCGGGTAATCTTCAGACCGAGCTCAGTCTCGAAATAGCGCCGGATCGCGGTGCCGACCGGCGTCTCCAGATAGGGTTTCGCGGTCCGGAACGCCTCGACACGCGCCGCTTCGCCCAGGCCGGCCTTTCGCCCGTCATTGCGCTCGAGTGGGAAGCCGAGCGGTCGTCCGTAGTCGACCATGAATTGCTCCGATCTTACCCTCAGCCCCGTCTCCAGAAGATGAGACGGCGGTAATCCGATCAGATCGGCCATTTCCGCCGCCACACGCGCCTGCCTGGCGGCATCGGCGCGATGACCCCAGGCAAGCGCGGGGGCATAGCGTTCCAACGCGAATGACTCGGCACG
This sequence comes from Sphingomonas sp. FG14, assembly GCF_057809675.1. Taxonomy (NCBI): domain Bacteria; kingdom Pseudomonadati; phylum Pseudomonadota; class Alphaproteobacteria; order Sphingomonadales; family Sphingomonadaceae; genus Sphingomonas; species Sphingomonas sp. FG14. The sequence continues at coordinate 128,696 of NZ_JBMDKK010000007.1, forward strand.
GGCGAGGATGTCGGGAAGTGCGATATCGTGCGATCGCGCATGAAAATGGTGGATCGCGGCATAGCTCGGCAGGAAATAGATATAGGCAAGATCATTTCCGGGCGCAAAGCGCGTCGAGCAATAGTTGATCACGCTCGAATTGAGTACGACGCCCGCAACGGGGGTGCCGTGGGTGTGGAGCCGATGCGAGAGGGTCGCGGCCCGCACCGTTCCGTAGCTGACACCCACCAGATAGATGGGGCATCCTGACCGGCCATGGGTCTTCAGCCAGGTCTCGATGAACTGAGCGAAGGCCTCGGCATCCTCGAACAGGCCCCAATAGCGCCGCGCGGGAACACCGGGGAGCGTGTCGCTGAAGCCCGCGCCCACCGGATCGATGTAGACGAGGTCGGCCACGTCGAGCAGGCAGTCCGGATTGTCGGCCAGCACATGCCGGTCCGCCTGGCCGGCCACGGGAATCGCGACGCGGGGCCCCATCGAAAGGACATGGAAGGACATGGAACTTCCGCCCGGGCCACCTCCAAAGAAGAAGATGACCGGTCGATTGGCCGATGGCGCGTCACGGCGCAGATAGGAAAATGTGAAGAGCGCAGCCGATCGTGCGCCCTGCGAATCGAGCAGAATCGTATCCCCCGCCTCGACATCATATGTCACCGGCCTGCCCATGATGCTCATGCGGTGACGACTGGTATTGCGCGCTCTCCCGGGCACTGCCGCCCGCACCTTCACGCTGGCCGCCGCGAAGGCGGCGGCCAATCCCAGTTTCACCAGGTTTCGGCGATCGATTGCGCGGTCGCTCACGACGCGACCTCCAGCACCGCGGAAATTGCGACGGCCGCATTGCCGGACAAACCCTTGACGCCGATCGCCGAACGGCTCGTTTTTCCAGCCGTGTTGCCGAGCACGTCGATCAGGACCGCCGACGCGCCGTCCAGGACCTTGGCCTGATCGAAAAAGCCTTCCGCAGATGCGACATAGCCGATCATGTTGACCATGAGCGCGACGCGGTCGAGCGATCCCCCAAGCTCGGCAAAAACGACCTCCAGCATCGCCAGGGCGGTCTCCCGGGCCGCAACCTGTCCCTCTTCCACTGTCAGGTCGCGGCCCACCTGCCCCCTGAAACGAGGCTCCCCGTTTGCACGCGCCACCGTTGTCGAGAGGAACAGCAGGTTGCCGCTCCTGCGTGCCGGTAGATAGAGACCGATCGGCGCTGGTGGACTTGCCCCACGTCCGAGGATCCGAAGAAACTGAGCATCCCGTCCGAATGGATCCCGCGCTGTCACCGGCGCCGACCAGAACATCGTCGTTATGACGGCGCCGATGCCGCTCGCGCAGAAGTCGCGCCTTGTTGCCTTCATCTGCCTTCTCCTCGCCGGAGACATCGCCGGAGGACATCGAAGAACCGCTCGATGTCGCCGGGGCGTGTATGCACATGGGCGGAAAGCCGGATCCCCCGCCCGGGGGCGACGCGGATGCCGGCCCTGCGGAAGTCCGGTTCGAACCGTTTGAGCTCCACACCTTCGACGCTGAAGGCTACCATTCCCGCGGAACGTGCAGGATCATGCGGCGTGTACAGGGACGCGCCCGGGATCGCCTTCGCCCCTTCAAGCATCAGGTCGCGCAACCTGGAAAGCCGGGAAAAGATCTTTTCCGGGCCGATCCGCAGGAAGAAGTCCAGCGCTGCCTGATACCCGTCGAAAGTCGCGCCGCTGGCGGTTCCGGTCTGCATCAGGCGGTCAGCCGCGCTGCCTTCCGGTCCCTCAGGGGTTATGCGTTGGGCCAAGGTATCGAGCCCGGTCCCGCGCCCGAACAAAAGACCGCACCCGGCAGGCGCAAACATCCATTTGTGTGGGCTGGCGGCCAGATAATCGCAGCCCAATGCCTTGAGATCGAGTGGCACCTGGCCCGGCAGGTGGGCGCCATCAACGACCGTGACCGCCCCGTTTGCCCTCGCAAGCGCGACGATCTTCTCCACGGGCAGGCGGACACCGGTGCTCGTCAGGACTGCGGAGAAACTGACGACCCGGGTTCGCGGATTCATCGCCTGCTCGAAAGCAGCAAGGATCGAGGATTCGGATTGCGGCGCCAGGTTCAGCTGGACCTTTCGAAGCGTAATCCCTTGCGTTCGAGACAAGCGCGACCAGCAACTGACATTGGCAGGGTGCTCGAGGTTGGTGATCAGCACTTCGTCGCCCGCTCCAAGGTCCAGCCCCGAGGCAATCATCGAAAGCGCCTGTGTGGCGTTGGCGGTGAGCGTCAGCTCTTCCGTGTCACAGCAAAACGTGCGCGCGAGGTCTTGGCGCAATGAAAGAAAGTTACGCGCGTTGACCTCTTCGATAGGCGCGCCCCAGCGATTGATCGGCTCGAAATCAACCCGGCCCGACTGGGCAAGGCCCGCCGCGACGGCCGCGAGCACCGGGATCGGGGGGACGCCAAGGCTGCCGTTATGGAGATATGCGAAATCGTCCGGGAGGAGAAATTGCTCTTTGCGCAACCATGCCCAGTAGCGTTCGGGATCTTCGGCGAGAAGCGAGCCCGGAGGCAGGTCGGGCGTGATTGGGAATGGGGATGCATGCGCACTTGTCGCGGTGAGGCAGGGCAGGGCTCCCGCATATCGGAAGAGACCACGGCGCGAGATCGCCATTGCTCACCGCCCCTCGATGGCGGCGGTGCGATATTTCTCGAACCAGCCAAGCGTCGCGAGTGCGCCCGCAATAAGCTGACTCGGCCGGCTGGAATATTCATGCCCGGCACCGGGGAGGCGGACGAGCGCAGTCGGAATGCCGCGCAACCGCAACGCGTTGTAGAAGCTCTCGGCCTGGCTCACCGGCGTCCTGACGTCATTCGTTCCCACGATCAGGAGCGTGGGCGTCACCACCTTTTCGATGAAGGTCATCGGCGAATAGGCGCGATAGTGCGCCGGATCCGCCCAGGGCGGCTTTGTCGCGAAGAGCCGGTAGAGAGATGGACTATCGGTGGTGAGTACGAACGATGCCAGATCGACCACCGGCTTCTGCGCCACGGCCGCGCGGAAGCGATCAGTATGGCCGACCGTCCAGGCGGTGAGGACACCGCCGGCACTGCCGCCGGTGACAAAGAGGTTGTCGGCATCTGCCAGTCCGCGTCCGATCAGGGCATCGACGCCGTCCATGGTGTCGTCAAAGTCATGCCCGGGGAATGCCTGCGCGGTCGTGTCGGAGAATTTCTGGCCATAGGAGCCGCTGCCGCGATAGTTGACCGCAAGCACGAGATAGCCGGCGGCAGCATATATCTGGGCCTCCGCGCTGAAATAAGGACCGGAAAAAGTACCCCAGGGGCCGCCATGATTGAGAAGAATGAGTGGATAGCGTTTATCCAGCTGGAAATTCGGCGGCTTGGTAAGCCACGCTTGAATCGGCAACCCGTCGATACTCGATGAGTATCTGATCTCTTCAACGGGTCCGAAAGCGCGATTTGAGAGCACGTCATCGCTCAGACGCGTGAGACGGCGCCATTGTCCATGCGTGGCGAGCGCAACGTCACCCGGCACCAGCGTTTCGGCGCGGACGAAAGCGATCGAGCCGTCTGCCGCGACACTGAAGGCCGCGCCTTTCGCTTGGGGACGCCCCATGTCGCTCGGTCCCACGCCGCTCGCGATCTCACGTAGCCGCCCCTTGAGATCGACAAAGCCGATACGAAACGCACTCTGGTCCGCATAGAGGATGTAGAGGCCGTCGCCGCGGCGCGACCAGACAGCCGATCGAATGTCCCGGTCGATCGTTGCGGTCAGCAATCGACTGACGCCGTCCCGCCCCCGGATCCAGAGTTGCATATGGGCGGTCGTTGACGGGCTTCGCGTACCAAGGAATGCCAGGTCTCCCTTGGGTGACACGGTCGGCGATGACGACGTGCCCGTGATGGTGGGAACCTCGACCGGATCGCCGCCGGCCAGCGAAATACGATAGATCGCCCGGCGATCATCGCCCGCCACGCTGCGGGGCGCGAGGAGGCCGCTCACCAACAGCCCGGTGCCATCGGGCACCCAGGCAGGCTGCGAAAGGTCGATGTCGGCGTAGGTCAATCGCCGCGTCGCCCCCTGGTTGATATCGACGACGGACAGCGCGGCAATGGTCGGCGGGGCTTCGCCCACGTCGTACGCCTTGAAGTTCTCGAAATCGACCTTTGACGCCGGTGCCCAATCAGCACCGTCCGGCTTTCCCGGCATCGCGAAGAACATCGGCATTTCGCGGGGAAGTCGGGTCAGAAACGCGATCCGTGAGCCGTCTGGCGACCATACGGGATCTTCCACGCCCGTTGCCACTTCGGTGATGCTCCGCGGCGGCGCGCCGTCGGCCCACAACCAGAGCCGACCGTCCTTGCGAAAGACCAGCTGGGTTCCATCGGGTGACCATCGCGGTGCGGAAGCGCCTTCACTTCCTGGAACCGTGATATCGCTCGAGCCATCGCTGGAAATCACGTGGATCGTGCCGAGGCGCCGATCGGTCTTGATGTCCATGGCGGTTACGACAAAGGCGATCCGCCTTCCATCGGTGGTGACCTGAGGGTCACTGGCATAGCGAAGCGCGAAGACATCGAGCGCCTCAAAGTGCGACCCGGCGTGCACCGGGTCGTTCGGGACACGATCGTGCGGCGTGGCCATCAGTGGGCTGGCACCCGTCAGCCAGGCGGCGACAAGCAGGTGGCCGAGACGATTTGGCATCGGGCCCGGCTCTCAAAACTTGACCCGGGCGCCGACCGTGAAGGTTCGACCGATCATATTCTCGAAAAGATTGGCCCCGCCGATGACCGCGTTGGTCGTTTTCGCGGCAATGCGACGGGCATCGTCCGTCTGGTCGAAGATATTGGTGACGATGAACCGCAGTTCCATCCGGTCCGTGGGCATCACCGAGACCGACAAATCATGCTGCCAGAATGAGCCGAACGTCCCGGGCGCACGGCGTTCAGCGGTTGCCTGTTTGTCGATCACCCCTCCGGAGACGAAGTTCGACTGCCACTGCATCGACAGATGTTGGGACGCGTACATCAGGTTGCCCTGGACGCGGTATTTTTCCATGCCGCGTTCGCCGGCGAAGATGTCGAGATCGCCTCCGTTGATCGTCTGTTGATGACGATGAACGTAGAAGCCGTTCGCCCCTATCGTGAGCGATCCCGGAAGGGATACGCCCTGCATCGAGACACGATATTGGAGGTCGGCGAGCAGGCCGCTGAACCGGCGCTCTGCGGCGTTGATGAAGCCGAGCGCGAAGTTCGTCACCTGAAAGGTCGAGGGATCGCGCATGAAGCGGCCGCACGCGACATTGCTGCCGAACGCGCCATTGTCATAGCAGGTCGCGAAGAGCTGCGAGAGGCTGGTGCTGACGATGGCGTTGCTGATCCGGATATCCGTCCAATCCACGGTCGCACGCAGGCCCGGAACTGTCGAGGGTGCGATCATCACGCCGATCGTCCAGGACTTGCTGCGCTCGTTGCGCAGTTCAGGATTTCCGGTCGCCGTTCCCGGCACGGCGACGTTGACGACCGAGGATGTGAATGACGAAAGCGCAAAATCGGCCGGCAGCAGCCCGGCGGCCTTGAGGGCGTTGACCTCGGCGGCGCATGACGCGGCGCGGTTCGCCGGTGAAGCACCGTCGCTGATGAAGCGCGGATCGCAGGGGTCGTTGCCCAGGCCGGTCGTATTGGATTTCGGTGTCAGCAGTTCCGCAAAGGCGGGCGCGCGAACCGCCTCGGTCACGTTGCCCCGGATCGTGAGCGCGTCCCCAAGCATCGGAAGCTGCAGGCCGAGCCGGCCGCCCGCCGTCCAGGTCCAGTCCGAGCCGGAAAAGCTGTTGTCGACGATGCGTGCCGCCCCCTCGAAGGTCAGGCTGCGAACCAGCGGGATCGAGAAATCCTTGTCGCTCGAGAGGATGGGAATGACGCCTTCGGCATAGGCTTCCTTGGTGTGGAAATTCCCGCGGATCGGGCCCGCTATATCACCCACGAAATAACCCAGATTCTGCTGCTCGCCAGAATAGCGCGCGCTCTCGCGCCGATAGGTCAGCCCCATCGCGAGATTGGCTGCACCTGCGGGAAGCGAGAAGGGCGAGCCCTCCAGCGTCGCCTCCGCAACCTGTTGCTCCAGCGTCGTATTGATCCGGACGTCCCGCAAGACATAGTTGCGCACGCCGGACATGTTCGGAGACGTCGCATAACCCAGGGGATTGAAGGGCAGGCAAGCGCCGATATCGGCACTGGTCACCGGCGTCGGCCTGGCAGCCCCAATGCCGGATGCGGCGCCGGGATCGACCGAGACACGGCACACGATCTGTCCGCTCCCGGTTCTGACGGCATCAAGCGCCAGTCCGAAGCGGGTGAGATCAATCACCGGAGCCCGAACCGAAGCCTTGGTCCGCCCGTAATTATAGCTCGCGTCCCAATTCCAGTCGCTGCCAAAGGCGGAAAACCTGCCCTTCAATCCCCCGACGAAGCGATAAACCTCTTGCGTCCGATAGACCGGCGCTCCCTGAAGAAGATCCTGATTGTAGCGAGCGAGGTAAAAGCCGGGCGTGTCGGCGGTGCCGTTCCCATCGGTATCGATCCCGGGCGGACTGGAGGCGAGGAGTTGCGTCCGGACGGCCTCTGTCAGGAAGGGATTGTCCATCCGCACCTTGATCTGCCCCCCGTTTGCCGGAAAGAGCACCGAGCTGAAGCCGCCCTGGCTATACTGGTCGCTGGCATCCGTATGGGCGTATAGTCCTTCAACATACGCCGTCAGCGCCGAGGAAATGTCGAAGCTCGCCTGGGCAGCGAATGTCGCCCGCTTCGTCGGCGACAGGAGCGAGTTGGTTTCGGCCTGGTTGACGACATAAGGATTGGCCGACGCATTTGCGCCGGTCGCCCCGGCCGCCGAAATGGGCGTGCCGAGATTGGCTTGCGCGGCCGTGACCAGCGACAGGCCGTCGAGCGAGAAAAGAAGCGGCTCCCCGTTCTGGACGAAGGCATTGGCGGTGCGGTTCACCCCGTAGAAATTACCCGCGCGCAGCGCCGGGCCACCGGTGAGGGGAACCAGCGACAGCGCATCCGCACCTCGACAGATGATCTGGTCGGGGATGCCGTCGCGCGCGCCCGTATTGGCCGGGTTGTTGCAATAGGTGAAGTTGGTCGATGCAGACTCGCGCGCCGTGCCGGCGAGCCCGTCGACGCGATTATACTCGCCGGCGACGACGATGTGCCCACGCCCGCCGGCAAAGTCCGCCCCGGCAAGAGCGCCCATGCGAAAGTTATGGGCATCGCCGCGAGAGGAAATGCCGTTCTGGCCATCCAGCATCAGCCCCTTATATTTGCTTTTGAGGATGACATTGACCGTGCCGGCGATGGCATCCGCGCCATAGATCGGGGCGCCGCCCGTATAGATCGTCTCGACGCGATCGATCATGATAGTCGGGATAATGTTGAGATCGACCTGCTGCCCCGGGTCGACCGAATTTCCGGGCGACGCCTGCGTGACGACGCGTCGGCCATTGAGCAAGGTCAGGGTCCGGCCGGTTCCCAGGCCAAAGGCGTTGACGAAATTCTGGCCGACCGTCTGCTCATTCTGCCCGCCGTTTCCACTTGTGGGTGTCCCGAAGGCGGGGAGTTGATTGATGAGATCCGCCGCAGTGTTGTAGCCAAGCGCGCTGGCCTGATCTCCGGAGACGCTATTTGCCGGTTGAAGCGTGTCGAAGCCCGCGCGACGAATGCGGGATCCGGTGACAACGATATCCTCTCCGCCCGCCGCATCGTCGCCGTCCGATGGCCCGGGCTCTTGCGACCGTATGATCGCGACAGCGCCGGATGAATCGGTCTTGGCGCTGTAGCGCGTCCCTGCGAGGATCTGGGCCAGCGCCGCCTCGGCCGTCAGTTTTCCGCGAGCGCCGTTGCTGCGCACGCCAGTCATTTCGCTTCCGCGAAACACCAGCTGGCGACCGGATTGCCGGATATAGGATGATAGCGCCGACTTGAGGCTTCCCGCGGGAATCTGGTAATCGCGCTCCTGAGCGCGGGCCGGTGCGGCAACCGCCACCATGCACACGCCCGCCGCCAACGTCGCCAACATCCTCGTCATCGGTCGTCCCCCTTTTGCATCGGTCCTGTTTGCCGGACCAGCTAGAGGTGAAGAGTGTCGCGCTTCCGAAACCCGTATGTCATCGCGCCGAAATTCTGACACCCTCCGCGGACTGCTCGACCTTGAGGCCATAGGCGTCGTGCAGCAGCCGCACGAACGCATCGATGTTCGAGGCCTGGAAGGCGCCGTCGATCCGCATGTCGGCGACGGACGGATCGTCTACCAGAAGCTTGCGGCTATGGTAGCGGTTGAACTCGCTCGCGGCGTCGCCCAGCCGCATGTCGTCGAAGTTGAGCATGCCATCGCGCCAGGCGAGGGCGCTTTCGACCTTCTCCTCGGCCCGCAACGCAAGAAGGGTCGATGGACCGCGCGCGATCGCCATATCGCCGGCAGTGATGATTGCGGACCGGACGGACTTTGGATTGTCGGCATCATCGACGCGCACGCGCCCCCGAAGAACCGACACGATGACCTTGTCGCTCTCGCGGCGGACCGAGAATTTCGTCCCAAGCACGGTTATCCTGCGATTGCCGGCATGGACCACGAACGGAAGACCATCGTGATGGGCGACATCGAAAAAGGCTTCTCCCCGGTCAAGCCAGATTTCACGGCGTTGCCCGGTCATCGCCGAGCGGATCACCGTGGCCGTGTTGAGCTCGACACGGCTGCCGTCAATCATCGAGATCGTTCGGCGGCCACCAACGGGCGTTTCGAAACTCTGCTTCGCGATTTCGACCTGCCTATTCTGCTGAAGCGCAACGGTGCTCGCGGTGATGACCATCGCGACCGACGCCGCGACCGCCCAGGGCCGCCAGGCTCGATACCAAGGCGTTGTGTCTGGCGTCTCCTCGGGTTGCACCGGCAGGCCCAACGCAGCGATACGATCAGCCGCTCGCCAACCCTCGCGCTGACGCAGATAGGCGGCCCTGTTCAGCATCGACTTGGCGAGCCAGGCGTCGAGCTCAGCCTGCTGCTCGCTCGACCAATCGGGCTCTTCCTGCCGAAGGATCCAGAGCGCGGCGAGATCGCTGACTTCGTGCGCGTTGCGAGTCATTTCACGTCTCTTTCTGATCGCGAACGTGTCGCCCGGCGAGCAATCCTGCCCGAACCGCCAAGCATGAAGTCGGTCAGCGCCCGCATGCCTTTGGTCAACTGTTGCTCGATGGCGTCAATGCCAACACCAAGCCGCTCAGCGGCTTCGCGGGTCGTAAGGCCTTCGACTTTGCGGAGCTGCACTACTTCCCGGCAGCGCGGTGGCAGATTCTCGATGCCCATCTGCGCGCGGCGCAGCTCATCGCGTGCGCTCAGGTGACGATCCGATGCGAACATATCGAGTTCCGGATCCAAGCTCTCCAAATCTGCGACGAGTTCGAAAGATACGATCTGCGCACGCTTTGCCTGCTGGATGAGATGGTTGCGCGCGATGGCAAAGACATAGCTGCGTGTATGGTCGGGGATAGCCCGGCGGGCGCCGCCGAGCGCCAATGCATAGATATCATGGATCAAGTCGAAAACATCGTCGGCTACGCGCCAGTTGCGTCGGATGTAGCGCATGAGCATGGGTTCGAGGGGAAGGACCTCTCGACAGAACCAGGCGTCCAGTGCGGCATCGTCGGTCATCGTCTACGCGTAGCTTTCTCCTGCGAGTTGAACGCTTCCACCCTCAATGAGATATAACGACGATTTTTCCGTATCCTGGCGCTGAATATTTTTTCGCCATCTCGAGCGTATCGACCGTCTCGGAGACGACGGAGAAAACCCCATCTTGACCCACCGATGACATCCGAAACATAAACTAATGGTCGGGTCACTTCTCAGTGAAAAGCCCGGGTCTCTTCTCAACGGCAATCAACACGCAGGGGCCGGCTGCGGTCCGGCTTGCGAACGACCGGTTCTAGCGTTAGCGGACTTCCCATCCACCGCAACGAATGTCTTGAGCTGGGCCGCTACCCATGATGACGCGCTGGCAGTCTGGGAGCAAGAGGCGGACAGCGCCCTGGACCGGATCCCCAGCGGAAGTGCCTGTTGGGATCGGCTTCCTGATCAGGCGGACGTCAGAGCGGCTGCGGCACGATGCGCACTGTTTGCGCTGTCGCGCGATTGCTGAAGGAATTGCGTCCAAAATGGATCGGAAAGTCGGCACCGGTGCGTCCATCGGCGTTTGTTTTTGGGGCCGTGCCGATTAGAGCATGGGCTGGATCCGCTGGGCCTCTGCCGGGTGGCCGGCGTGCATGTCCAGGCTTGATCGCTAAAGGCGCCGGCTCGTTCCTCAAGGACGATCCATCGCCCGGCGTTCCTGGCTCTATCTCGGCTCAGGCGCCGGCGCTGGCAGTGGCATGTGATCCGACATTCATGACGGCAGTCGGCGGAAGTGACGAGGATGGACGCCATTGGCGGTGATTGGGACGGCGGTGCCGCCTTTCTGCGATGCCTTTGGAGCGGTCTGATATCGATCGGCAGCCGCAACAGGCGTTGCGCGAAAGGGTGTTATCCGCTTGCCCCTGTTTCAGGCGAGCCCGTCCGTGCGCATCACTGTCGAGATGCGCGGCACCAAGCTGATCCGTCGCCTGTGCCAGGCGGTCAGCTGGCGCTTGCAAGTGACATGATCCTCGGCATTCCATGACCGGCTCAATGCGTCGAGTTCAGCACCGATATCCGGTATGATGCGAGGCTCGATACGGCGAAACGGATGAAGCCGCGCATTGACGTTCGCGATCGCCCGACGATGTTCGTCATTGCCCGAACCCTCCGCGATCGCATCGAACAGATCGGCGATCCGTTCAGCGGGGTCGCTGGTCGCGTCGAGGTCAAGCGCGCGGAAGCGGCCGGGGGCGAGCGGCGGAAGCGCCGGCCTGAGCGAGGTTGTCAGCAGGTCGAGCGACCAGCCATGAAGATCGCGCAGCGCGGCCTCTGAAAGCACCGGTACGTGGAAGCCTTCCTTCGGCCGCGCATCGACCAGCCGCTCACCGAGCAGCCGATGTAGCGCATCGCGCACCGGGGTCGCGCTCGAATTCAGGTCTTCTGCCAGGCGCGCCGGATCCAGTCGTGCGCCGGCCGGCAGTTCACCATGCACGATGCGGAAGCGGAGCGCGTCATAGACGCGCTCCATAGTGAGTCCGGGACTCATGGCGATGGCGTGCATGGCGGCAGCAACTGCGCGCGCCATGCCTCGATCATCTCGCTCTGGCCCGGCAGCAGCGCATCGGTTGCAGCGATTGCGTCCGGTATTGTCTCTCCAAGCAGGATCGATGGGCATTGTCCTTCGAAATTGCCGAGATTTGGGCGGTGCTGGCGATAGCCGACAAGGGCTGCGAGCTCGGCCGGAAATTCCCGCGCCACTTGGGGCGGATAGGCCAGATAGGGATTTTCATAGGCCTTGAGCCAGCCCAGCGAATAGCCGGTGACGATGCCGCGCCGGGGACTGTCGCTCATGTTCGCGCCGGCGGCGTGCAGCGTGGAGCCGAGGAACAGGATCGCGCTGCCCGGCTCCGCTTCGGCGACGATCGGTCCGGTGGTTGGCGGAGCCGCCTCGGCCTGGAGGCCATGACTGCCCGGCCAGATGCGGGTCGCGCCATTCTCGGCGCGAAACGGCGTGAGCGGCCACATGACATTGACCACATATTCGATCCGGCCTTTTTCGGCGTGCCACATATCTTGGTCACGATGCGGCACCTGGGCGAGCTCGCCCGGGTGGATCTCGATCGCCTGGATGAGGTTGAGCTGGAAATGATCGCACCATTTGCCGAGCACCCGCTCGGCGACTTGCATCATCAGCGGATGGCCGGCGAGCAGCGCGCTTGCCGGTGCGCGCCTAAGAAGCCGTCCGAACCGCTTGGTGCGCTCGCCGTAGAATGCTCCGCGGCAAAACGGGGTCGAGGCGAAGTGTGGCTCTAGAGCGGTTTCCAGGTCGTCGATTGCCTCCTTCGGCAATGCGTCGTGGATTATGCACCAGCCCTGGTCCTCGAGCGTCCCGGCATGCTGCGCCGAAAGCAGAGGCAAGTCATGTTCGTCGGTCATGTCGGATCCCCTCAGGCGCTAAGCTGCCGGCTGTCGCTGGTCGGTGAAGCGTAGACCCCTGACTTCAGCAGTTGGAACGGCGTGTCGCCGTCGATTTCGATGACGATCGCGGTGAGCGTTCCGCTTTCATGTTCGACTGGTAGCCCGAGGGGCATGCACCGCCATCCAAACCCGGCGACTTGGCGCGCCCACCGGACATCGGCGACCGCCGTGTAGCGGGCGATTCCGTGACGAAGCGCGTGTTCTACAAGCGCGGTGACCAGCTGGTTGCGCGCCCGCTTTCGGTCGTGGGTGTCCAGGCCGCGGTCGATGCAGAAGCGCGTGATCTCCCATGTCGCGGCGTTGCTGGGCACGGGGCCCTCGCACAGCTGCGGGAACAGGGTGTCGAGAATGTGCGGCCGGTCAGTCCTGAGCAGCCGCGCCGACGCGAGATGACGACCTTCGGCGTCGGAGAGTATTATGTAACGCGCATCTTCATTGTCCCACTGGTCCATTTCCCAGCAGCCGCCGATCACCGGGACGCTCCAGCGCAGCAGATCGACAAAGACCTGTTTGCGCGCCTCGAACATGGCGCGCAGCAGCGCCCCCTGCTGATGGCTGTTATGGTCGATGAGATGCAGCATGTGGTGCTCCGGGCCAGTGAAGGAGACCACGATTTGCAGCAGGCGAGGGCGGCTTCGCCATCCCTAGGTCTAGGGAGGGGTGGCTGTTTATCGGCTGGTGCGCCCCGACGGTGGGAGTGCGATCGTGACATCGTCGATGCACAACTCGCCGCGCGCCAGCAGGCAGATGACGAGCTCGATCCGGGATCCGACATTCAGCCGTGCGCGTGCCGCGCGGAAATGCTCGATCACCGTCTGCTCGCCGATATCAAGGAGGCGTGCGATCTCCTTGTTGCTCTTGCCTCGCCCCGCCAGCGCTATGCACTGGCGCTGCCGCTCGCTCACCCGCGCCTGCGGATGCTGTCGCCGGTTCATGATCGCGCGGGCCACCTCGAACGCCATCGTGCCGATGCTCTGCGCCCAGTGCAGTACGATCTCCGGCGGCGTCTCGCCGATCCCGGCAACGAAGGAGCACGAGCCTCTTGCCTCGCCCGGCAGGTTCGCCGGCACTGTCACGCCTTCGCCCAGGCCGACGCGCCGTCCGCGTTCAAGCAGGCGGGTGTCGCTAGGCAAAAGAGGGATGAGGTTCGGGATGTCGCGCCAGTGGAATGCCTGCAGCCTGCTGCGGCTGGCGCGATGCACGGGATCGGTGATGCCCAGCCGGTTCGCATCATACCATTCCTCCCAGCCATCGGGATAATTGTGGATGCGCAAACCCGGCGAGGCGGCGAAGTCCACATGGTGGGACAGGGCGAAGAAACGCATGCCCATCCGGGATGAGGCCTCCTGTAGCGCGTCGGACAGGGCCTTGCGGGTGCGGATCCGGGGCATGGCATTCGCAAAGTCGAGCGTAGCCGCGAAAACGGGCATTTCATCTTTCCGGCACAACTGCGCGCGCGGATCCATTCCGGCTCGCCGCTGCGCCGCCTTTCACCACCAGTCCCGAATACCGCTCCTCAAGCACGGAGTCCGGGTGGAATGACAAAGCGGAACCATCCAAATTCGGCGGTCACGGGCGACGATTCGAGATAATCACGATGACATTGAAATTTGCAACTATATTCGGGATATATTCTGGAGATATTGCATTTTTGAGAGGATTTGGATTCCCTAATTGGCGAGATCGTCGATCATGTCACGATTTTCATTGGATGGTAAATTATATTTACAGATAGATCATGGCGCGATGGCGCTTGTCGCAGAGTTCGCGGCCTATGCCGGACGGCTTGGCGATCTCGATGACCTTGCCGCGCGGTTCGCGGGTACTGTCGCCGAGCTCGGTTTCACCCATCATGCGCTTGCCGAGCATGCTGACCCCGTTAGGCAATCGAACGATTGTCTGTTCGTTCACAACTATCCTCAGGCCTGGACACGGATGTTTTGCGACCGTGCGATGCACAGGGTCGATCCCGTACGCCAGGTCGCGTCGGGCAGAGTCGGCGGCTTCGGCTGGGGCGAGCTTCCGGACCTGATATCGCTTGCGCCCGGCCAGATGGACATGATGCTGCAGGCGCGCGCAACCGGTCTTGGCGACGGATATACCGTACCGCTTCACGCTCCCGGATCGTGTGGGGCCAGCTGTTCATTCGTCTGCGCACCCGGCGAGGGCTTGCCCATGGGCGCACTGGCCGCCGCCGAATGGCTGGCGCATATCGTCTTCGCCACGGCGCATCGTTTGCGTGGCGCAGGCCCGGCGCCTGCACGTCTCACGCGGCGTCAGCGGCAATGCGTGGCGTTGGTGGCCGAAGGCAAGACCGACTGGGAGATCGGCCATATCCTCGGTCTCAGTGAGGAAACGGTCGGCAAATATGTCGATGCCGCGCGCCGGCGGCTTGGCGTGGCGCGCAGGACGCAGCTGGTTGTCGCGGCTCTACGTCGCGGTGACATTGGCTGGCCGCGCCTTGGATGAATGTGACCGGTTGGCGGGAGTCGCTGCGTCAATAGGCGCGAACGTGCGGATGGCGTTGGTTCTCCGCGACAATGCTTCCTGCGCATATGGTCGAGCGAGTCGCTTCCGTTCCGCGTCCCGATCCGGGTGGCACGCCCGGCCTTCTGTTTGCGCGCTGAGCGGGAACGGGCGGCGTGGTCGGCCAGGCTTCGGTGCCCGACTGGCGGGACCCGCAGGCTTATGCCTGGCTGAAGATGGCGGATCGCGGGGCATTCGCTTGGGAATGGTTGCGTCGCGATCCGCTATATCGTCAGCAATGGAGGGATGCCGGGCGTGCGGCACAGCACGGGCTTGTGGTCTGCGAGGATCCATCGCTCGATGCGCGCGCCGCTCGGCCGATCTGGCGCTCGGAACTGGACTGCGCGGTGCTTGCCGGTGATGTGGTCGATCCAGGAGATGCGACGCGGGCCGGCGAGGCTCCCTTCGATTTTCGGACGGTCGGAGCAGCGCTGCGGGTCATCGGGCGCGGCCATGTCGAGCATGTCCGGATTGGTGACGGCTCTCGTGTGCTCAGGTTCGATCTTGCCGGCGGCGGTATCCTTGAACGACCGGTGTTGATTGCATGGAGGCTCGTCGGGGTGACCCGGCTCGCACCTGCCCTGGCTGCGTTGCATTTGTTGACCCGTCTCGATCAAGGCATTGAGGCTGCATGGCCGCGCACGACTGAGGCAAAGGCGCCGCGTTGGATCATGGCACTCCGCGTCCGCGACGCGCAGGCCGCCGGCGCAAGCCACCAGGATATGGCGCGCGGGCTGTTCGGGACGCTGGTCGATCCCGAACGCTGGCGGGTCGAGACCCCCAGCTTAAGATTGCGCATTCAGCGACTGGTGAAAGTGTCGCGGCGGCTTGCGGTGCGATCACCTGGACTATGGTTCGAATGACGCTGCGGGATATGGACGCGCATGATGAGGGCGTGATGGCGCAGCTCGCATCGGGGGGCGCTTCCCGATCGTCCCTGTTGCAGGTCGCAGAAGGGGTGGGCAGGTGCCGGTCCTTCCATGTCGATCCTGCTCGCGACAGGTCCGGCCGGGACTTCAGTGTTCGAAGTCGCGCGCGATCTCTTCCAGTCGATCCTGGATTTCCTTGGAGGAATGCGTAACGCCATTCGTCCGCGCGACCTCGGGCCAGTCGGCGATGCTCGCCAGCACTTCCGCGATCAGCGCGTCGGCCCGGCCTTTGGAAATGGAATGGCGTTCTGCCAGGCGCATGACATGTCGCCGCGTCGGTGCAGCCCCCGATCGCAATCTCTGGCTCAGCGAGGCCCGCGCGGTGCTCTCGCGCCACATCGACATGCCCGCGCCGGTTGCGGGCGGGCCGGGGCCGTTTGGGCTCGCCGATCGCGACCGATTCGCGGCACTGCATCGATGCCGAACAGGCGCTCGCCACGCGCTTCGGCATCCGCTCGATCCCTACGCTCGGACTCTTTCAAGGCGGGCGCCAACTGGGTCGGCAGGCCGGGCTAATGGCCCGCGCTACGCTGGTGCGCTGGGTCCAGTCGGTGCTACCCCGGCGCTAGGCCCTCATTCCTTTTCCGGAATTGAATGCACTCGTGCCACAGCCCATTGAGGATCGCGAAGGCGTCTGGACGCTTCGATGACAGTTTCCATCACAAGCGGACACTCGGCTTGGATCATCGAACGGCGGAAAGTGGTCGATCACAGCCGAATGACTAGGTCGTAAACTCATAAAGCGTGGATCGACAGCGGCAGGTTGATGCTGCCGCGGCGGTCGCTAAAAGTCAGTACGATGCTATCTCTTGATGACCCTCGTTGGAGCGAGTTGCGGCACGCCTACGGTGATGCCGCAGATATTCCCGACCTGCTGCGGACACTGGCCTCCTCCACTGGTCCGAAGTCGAGCTATCAGGACGAGCCATGGTTCAGTCTCTGGTCTAGCCTATGCCACCAGGGCGACGTTTACACCGCTTCCTACGCCGCCGTTCCCCACATCGTGCGGATGGCAAGCGAAGCAAGTGGGCCTGTTGACTTCGCATTTTTCCAACTGCCGACCGCGGTCGAGGTGGCTCGGCAGACTGGCCATGGGCCCGACATCCCCGAGCCGTACGCGGATGCTTATCATCGCGCGATCACCCAACTTGTCGAGAATGTAGCCGTCCACCGGAACGAGGCTTGGGATCAGTCGATGCTCCTATCGGCAGCAGCGGCGCAAGCCGTTGCCAAGGGGCATATCGATGTCGCTGAGGCCCTGCTAAACTTGGACGCTGACTGGATCGTCAAGATCAATAGCTGCGAGTTCGATTAAGCTTTCCTCGTGCGAGGCCCTGTGATTCAGGCTCCGCATGAGCCGATATGATCTGACCGACTTCGAGTGGCGCGTGATCGAGCCGCTATTGCCCAACAAGCCGCGAGGCGTGCCGCGTGTCGATGATCGCCGTGTGCTGAACGGCATCTTCTGGGTGCTGCGTTCCGGGGCGCCGTGGCGCGACCTGCCGGAACGATACGGCCCGCGCACCACCTGCTACAACCGCTTCGTGCGATGGCGAAAGGCAGGCGTATGGGATCGGCTGATGGACGCCATCACCGCCGCGCATGATGGCGACATCCAGATGATCGACAGCACCTCCATTCGCGCCCACCAGCAGGCCGCGACGGCAAAAAAGGGGGTGCGGATCACTGTCTCGGTCGATCACGCGGTGGGCTCACGACCAAGATCCACGTCGTCGTTGATGCGCAAGGCCTCCCGATCCGGCTTGGCCTGACCGCAGGGCAGGCGCACGATGGGCAGATCGCCGATAGCCTGCTCGATCATCTTTGGCCACGCACCATCGTGCTGGCCGACAAGGCCTACGACGCCGACCGCATCCGCGAGCTGATCCAGGACCAGGGTGCCACACCCAACATCCCGCCGAAGAGCAACCGCCGGTGGAAGCCCTGCTTCAGCAAGCGCCTCTACCGCGAGCGCAATCTCATCGAGCGCTTCTTCGCTAAGCTCAAGCACTTCCGCCGGGTCGCCACCCGCTACGACAAGCTCGCCGCCAACTTCTTCGCCATGGTCCAACTCGCCTCAATGCGCCTGTGGCTGCGGGCTTATGAGTCTACGACCTAGTGGACTTCGCTACGACAGCCTTCCTGGCTCGAGCTCAAAACTTGGCAATCCGTTGCCGACGCCCTTGCAGCCGTTCCACGGCCTTTCACAAGCTCGTCCCGACAAGGCTCCCAATCGCGGCTGTAAGCCCCATCGCCAACGCCCCCCAGAAGACCACGCGGGCCACCGGACTCAGCAGCTTGGCGCCGCCGGCCTTGGCCCCCACCGCCCCGAGCAGGGCGAGGAAAAAGATCGATCCCACGGCCTGCCCAGGCACCACCAGCCCCATCGGCAGCAGCGCCGCCAGCGCCAGCGGCAGGGCGGCCCCGGCGGTGAAAGTGCCGGCAGAGGTGAAGGCAGCCAGCACCGGGCGAGCCTCGGTGATTGCGGTGATGTGCAGTTCGTCGCGCGTATGGCTGCCCAACGCATCGAAGGCGGTCATCTGCTGGGCCACCTTTAGGGCGGTTTCCGGATCGACGCCGCGGCGCCCGTAAATCCCCGCCAGTTCGGCCAGTTCGGCCTCAGGCCCGCTGGCCAGCTCCTCCTTCTCGCGCGCAATGTCCGATTGCTCGGTATCCGATTGCGAGCTGACCGAGACGTACTCGCCCGCCGCCATTGACATGGCCCCTGCCACCAGCCCGGCGACGCCCGCCACCAGGATTGCCGGGCGGTCCGCCCCTGATGCCGCCACGCCCAGGATCAGGCTGGCGGTGGACACGATGCCATCGTTCGCCCCCAGCACGGCGGCGCGCAGCCAGCCAATGCGGGATACCAAATGCTGTTCGGTATGCGGTCTCATGCGCCGTTCTCCCCCTCGGGCCCCCCCGTCTGCAGCAGCGATGTATCGATCAGTTCATCCACGAATAGCGCCAGCAACGCGGTGTGCGATGTGACGCCGGCCTTATTATAGATGCGCGCCAGTTGCGCCCGTACCGTGCCCGCCGCCGCGCCGCGCAAGGTGGCAATCTCGGCCACGTCACAGCCCTTAAGGGCGAACAGCGCCACATCCGCCTCAGCCGGGGTCAATTGCCATTGGACAAAACGCAGTTGGACCAACTTGGCAAGCGCGCCACGGGCGACCGCCACGGCAGCCTCGTCCGCCCGGGCGGCAGCGATCAGATGGCGGATCTGGTTTGCGCCCAGCACCACCGATATCAGCAGGGCTACGGCTGCGATCCCTTCCACGATCAGATGGCTATTGGCTCGTTCGCTGGCCAAGTCCGCCACCAGATCGGCCAAGAAGAAGGCGGCCGCGAGTGCCTGCATGGTCACGACGATGGCCATCGCAGTGGCTCGGTGTTCCAGCTTGCGCGCGCGCCCCTTCATGGATCCAGTTTACCGGCGGCGAGGAAGCATCGCCAGTACTACCTGTCGCCCGCTGCGCCGGATTTCAAAGACCACGCCAGCGATATGCAGCACGATCAGTATGTAGAGCAGGTTCACCGCGATTTCGTGCAGTTCCCCCATTCCGCCTTCCTCATGATTTTCGCCACCTTCGCGGGCTTCTTCGGTCTCCCCGGCCCCTTCACGCTCCTCGCGATATTCGGCAGAGGCATGGGCAGCTGGACGGCCTTCTTCGTGGTCCTCGCCCTGCGGGGGTAAGCCAGCCATGGCGATGCCGGTGGCGATGATCACGCCCAGGCACGACCAGATGGCATAGACCATCAGCGCGCCCAAGGGGTTGTGGCTGGCGTGTTCCGTCTTCTCGCCCCGGCGGATTTCGCTCACATGGCGGAGCGCGCGGGCCGGATTGGGCGGGAAGGCGGTAAAGCGCGCCTCCGCCGGGCCGATCATGCCCCACAAAAGGCGCAGCGCCAGTATCGCCGCAAGCGCATAGCCCACCCACACGTGGGCGGCGCTGCCTTCCTCAGTAAGCAGGGCGTTGGCGAGGATGGCCAGAACAATCGTCCAGTGGGTCAACTTCACCACGGGGTCCCAGTTTCTCTTGGTGGTAGGCGCGGTCATGGCAGCGGTTTCCTTTGGAAGTGATGCCAGCGACCGGCCGGGTGAAGATATGGGGGAACGATCTCCAGCCAGCTGCTGGCCAGCCCTATCTGGCCTGACGGGCCGCACCAACGAATAGGCCCGACGCTTACGGGAGCGACGATAAGCGGGTGCTTACGCTTCCGGTTCGCGCCATGATGGCTCGCTCATCTGCCGCCGGGGCGGCTCGAAGTTTGCCAAGCAGCCCAATATCTCGCGTTCGAGCATATATCTGCAGATCGTCGACCACTCTCATTCGGGCCATCGAAAAAGGCTGAGCCCAAAGGCGAAAGAGGGCCGTCTGCTTTCCACCCCACACCTTACGCTCCGCGCGTCGTCAGCGCCTCTGATCAGCGGACTGACGGCTTGCGCCGAGCATTCAAGAAAATCAGTGGGTCGGCTATTGCGGGTTTCACTCAGAGTAGCCGTTCTCGCTAAAGTCTTGGAACGTTGCCATCTGGTCGTTGGGAGACAGGCAACTTTCAGGATCGCAAGTTGCCATTGGCGCGAGCACGGCATCGGCCAACAGTGTCGCGGCACCGTTCGGTCAACTTCCCGGACTGAAGCGGTCATCCTGACCCACTAGCCGGCCATCGAACAGTTCGATCCGCCGGCGGCAGCGGGCGGATATATGCTCGTCGTGCGTCGAGATCAGGAAACAGCATCCCGTCGTCTGGTTGATCTGCACGATCAATGCCATCACCTGATCGGCGGACTGACGGTCCAGATTTCCGGTGGGCTCGTCCGCGAGGACGAGCGCGGGACGATTCATCAGCGCGCGCGCCACGGCCACGCGCTGGCGCTGCCCCCCCGACATCGCGGAGGGGCGATAGCCCCTGCGATCCGCCAGACCCACCGCATCGAGCAATTCGGCGGCGCGCTCGCGCATCGCCGCCGTCTCGCGGCCGGCAGCCGCCGCCGCCGGCATCATCACATTTTCCAGCGCGGTGAGGTCCGGCAGCAGATGATGGAACTGGAACACGAAGCCGATATTCCTGTTGCGGAAACGCGTCCGCTCCGCCTCGCTTGCCTCTGTGAGGTCCATCTCGAGCATGTGATGGGTACCTGCGCTCGGCTTGAGCAACGTGCCCAGGATTGTCAGCAGCGTGCTCTTGCCCGATCCGGAGGGGCCGACCAGTGCCGCAAGTTCGCCCGGCGCCAGGTCGAGGTCGATTCCGTGCAGCACCTTCGCGCTCGCTTCGCCTTCGCCAAAGGTCTTCTCCAGCCCGCGGGCCGACATCAGCGGCGGCGCAGTCATTGTCCGATCGCCTCGACCGGGTCGACGCTCGCCGCACGGCGGGCCGGGAGAATCGATGCAAGCGCCGCAGCGGCAGTCGTCAGCAGCACCGCGAGCAGGAACTGCCCCTGGCCGCTGTCGATGGGCAGGCCGCCTCCCGTCACTTCGCCGAGCGGGGGAAAGGGCGTCAGCGCCGCCCAGGCCAGCAGCGCTCCGCCAATCGCTCCACACGCACCGATCAGCGTTCCTTCAATCATGAAAACCGTCGTCACCAGCCGCTTGCTGGCGCCCACCGCGCGCATGATCCCGATCTCCGCGCGGCGGCGCACGATCGACAGCAGCATCGCGCTGGCGATGCCCACCACGATGGTGATCAGCGCGAACGCCTGGATGATCGTGCCTGTCCGTGCCTGGGCGTCGAGCGCTTCGAAGAGTTGGGCGTTCTCCTCGTTCCACGATGTGACCTTGAGGCCGGTCGCGCGGCGCAGCCTTTCAGCGATGCGCGGGGCATCGGCCACCGGCGCCACTTTTACTTCGATGCGTGAAACCCCCGTCGGCAGGTCGAACAGGGCGCGGGCCGCCCGGAAGTTCATATAAACAGCCTGTCGATCCGCGCTGGCGATGCCGAGCGAGAAGATGCCGCCGATGCGGAAGCTGCGCTGGCGTCCCCGGTCGGAGACCAGCCGCAGCACCTGACCGACGCGGACGCCCAAATCATCGGCCAGCGTCCGCCCGATCAGGATACCGTCCACCGGAAGGCTGGCATCGCCGCTCACCACCGCCGCGCGGACGTTCGCGATCACGGAGAGGTTGCCCGGCGTCACGCCGATCACGCCAACCGGCGCGATCGCCTGTCCCCGCTCGACAAAGGCACTTCCGCGGATTTGGGCAGAAATGCCGATGACGCCAGGCGTCCGCTCGATCACCGGCACGAAGGGTTCCCACACCGCGATCTGCTCGCGGCGGCTCAGGTCCTTCTGGATGACGCGCTGGAGCGTGCCCGGCAATTGCACAGGACGCGGATCGCGTTCCCGCATCTCCAGCGTGACATGCGGGATGCTGCCAACGGTTCGCTGGGTCAGTAGCGTCGCCAGCCCGCCGATCAGCGCGCTCATGAAGATAAACACCGCCACGCCCAGCGCGACGCCCGTCACCAGCAACGCGGTCTGCCCTGGACTGGACAGCAAATGCCGCAGGGCGAGCTTGGCCGCGTACCGCATCCCTAGCGGCGGGATTGCACGCGTGTGCCGGGAGCGGCGGCTTGTGGATCCGCCAGGACGCGCATACCAGGCTCAAGTCCGCCGGTCACCGTCACCGTTTCCGCGGGCCAGTCGATGAAACGGATGCCCCGTTCGCTGACAGTGCCGTCACGATCGACCACACGCAGTGCGGGATTGCTGTCCGGCCGCAATATGGCACTGCGCGGGATGCTGATCGCAGCCTTTTCCCGCTCGATGATCAGGTTTACCGAAACCGTCACTCCCGAAGGCAGCCCATCCAGCGGCTGCGCGGCGCGGAGCCGCACTTCACGCGCTCCCGTCGCGGGATCGACCCGGGGTTCGACATGGACAATTGTCGCGCGAAGCGATTGGGCGCGGCCCGGCAAGGTGAGCAACGCCTCTCCGCCGACGCGGAGCGCCGCGGCGTAGGATTCGTCCACCTCTGTGGTGATCTCCGGAGCGGAGAGGTCTGCCAGCCGATAGAGCACGGTGCTGACCCCAATCGTCTGGCCGGGATCGACTGGCCGCTCGAGAATGACGCCCGAAAACGGCGCACGAATTTCGTACCGCTGCTGCACTTCTCGCGCCTGCACGACGACGGCGCGGCGGCGCGCCAGTTCCTGGGCGCCCTGATCGACCGCCAGGCGGGCCTCTTCGCTGCGCTGACGGGTGACGAACTGCCCGAGCTTCTCGTACCGGGCGAGGTCGCGTCGTGCCTGGGCAAGCGTCGCCTCCTGCGCCGCGACAGAGGCGACCGCTTCGGATATCGCGGCGCGCTGCGGCGCATCGTCGACGCGCGCGAGCAATTCGCCGGCGGTTACCTGCGCGCCCACATCATAGGGAAGCGCCGTCAGCGTTCCCGCCACTGGCGCTTGCACCTCGACCGAGAGGCGAGGTCGGATCGTGCCATTGACGGCAAGCGTCCGGACCGCAGGCGCACGCTTGATCTCGATTAGGTCCACTGCGGCGGGACGCGGCCAGAATAGCCAACCAGCAAAGGCTAGAATAGCGACCGTCAGCGCAATGCCGATTGCAAATCTACGCACTGTCATCGCCACTGGTTACCCCCCATCCTTCCTATCATTCGCTTGAGAGCGTGACCATTGCGACCAAATGGCGCCGCACATGCCAAGGCTTATGGGGCCGCCTGGGTGTTCAGTCCCGGGATCGGGTCGAGGAAGACGCGGGATCGACATGCTCGCCTCTCTCGTGACAGGTGAGTTCGGGATGGCTTTGCTAGGCTCCTTTATCGGAGCTGCGCGCCAACAAGCGCCGCGCAGCTCCAGCAGATCATCAGGCGGGAAGCAGCACGCCGTCGACGACGTGGATCACCCCGTTCGACTGAATTACGTCCGCGGGACCGATTTTTGCCGTGCCTCCCTTGGCGTCGCTGACATACCAGCTGCCACCCTTCTCCCAGACGGTGAGCTTGGCGCCCTGCACCGTTGTGAGAATGGCCCTGCCGCCATTGGCCCCGGCCTGTGCGGCAATATCGGTCGCGGTCAGGCGGCCCGGTACGACGTGATAGGTCAGGATGCCCGTCAGCATCGCCTTGTTCTCGGGCTTGAGCAACGTGTCGACGGTGCCGGTGGGTAGCTTGGCAAAGGCGGCGTTGGTCGGCGCAAAGACCGTGAACGGCCCGGCGCCCGAGAGAGTCTCGACAAGGCCTGCCGCCTTTACGGCCGCGACCAGCGTCGCGTGATCTTTTGAATTGGCGGCATTCTCAACGATGGTCTTGGTCTCGAGCATCGCCGCGCCGCCGACCATCGGGTTCCTGGCGGCCGCAATGCCGCCGGCAAGCGTGAGCGCCGCGGCAGCAATCGAAAGGGAGATTCGGGAAATAGCCATTGGTCATTCCTTTTTGAATGTTCGTCCCGGGGGGATAGGACAAGGGGGAAATTAGGTGTGCCATCCCGCCGGGGCGACCTGTCCTTTGGGGCGGCTGATACGGACCGCACTGGGCGGCCTTTCGTCGCCAGCGACGTGGACAGCTCTCTCTCCGATCGGTTGCCGGCAAATTGGCTTGGTGGGCTTGAGCGTCCACGCAGCCGGGAGATGGGACTTCCATGGTATTTGAGGGAGTGTCTGGCGTACGCGCCGCTCCAGCCGCAAGTTCACCCGTGGCTCGAGAAGGCCCGCCTTGTAATCAGGACGAAGTGGTACGCTCCGCTTTCGAATGGTGCCGCGCCCCTCGCTCGCTAGCCGCTCAGCGCTTCCCAGGCAGCGAGGGCCCGCGCCCGCGCCGCCTCATGCCCGATAAGCGGTGCCGGATAACCGGGCACCCGCGCATCCTGACCATGGGCGGCGGTGATCTCGGCGTCCGAAAGTCGCGCGAGTTCGGGAACATAGGCACGGACATAATCTCCCATCGCGAACCGGTCGCTTTGGAGCAGCGGCGACATGATGCGCGAAAAGACCGGCGCATCGACGCCGGTGCCCGCGACATATTGCCAGTTCATCGCATTCGAACCGAGATCGGCGTCGAGCAACGTGTCCCAGAACCAGCGCTCACCGCGACGCCAGTCGATCAGCAGATGTTTGACGAGGAAAGAGGCGGCGATCATCCGAACGCGGTTGTGCATCCAGCCGGTGTGCCACAGCTCGCGCATGCCGGCATCGACCACCGGGTAGCCGGTCTTCCCCCGGGTCCAGGCGGTAAAGTCCCGGTCGGCTTCCGGTCCGCTTCGCCAGGTGAAATTATCGAACTTCGCGCGCCCGTTCCGATCGCCATATTCGGACATCTGGTCGAGCAGATTGATGCCATGTTCGCGCCAGCCAAGCTCCGAACGAAAGGTCTCGGCGCCCGCATCGTCAGGCTGGCCCAGCGCATGCCAGATCGACCGGGGGCTGATCTCGCCGAAATGAAGATGCGGCGACAGCCGCGACGTCGCCGGGATCGAGGGAAAGTCGCGTCGGGCCTTATAGTTGCCGGCAAGCGGCAGCCAGTCGCGCAGCGCCCGCCAGGCACCCTTTTCACCCGGGCGCCAGTCGCCAAATCCTGCGGCCCAGTCGGGGCTGGTCGGGGGCAGGCCCCAATCAGCGAGATTGTCCGACGCCGGCCAGATGCGGGGCGCCGGAATGTGAGCGGGTGCCGCGTAGGGAAGGGCGGGCGGCATGCGCTCGAGAAGCGCGCGATACCATGGCGTGAAGACGCGGTAGCGGGAGCCTTGCGCATTGGTGATGCTCTCGGGTGGCGCAAGATAATTGCCGTCGTGAAGCCGCAGCTCAAGCCTGGCGTCCAGCGCCTCCTCGCAGCGCCGCCACCAAGGTTCGTAACAGCGGGTCGCGTGAACGGTCGCGCCGCCGGCTTCCACCGCGACGCGTTCGAGTATTTCGGCGGCATGGCCGCGGCGCAGGACGAGCCGGCTGCCACGCTTTCGCAGGCTCGCGTCGAGCGCGGCGAGACTGTGATGGAGCCACCAGCGCTGCGCGCCGCCGATCGCTCGCGATCCCCGATCCTCGTCATCCAATATATAGAGTGGAATGACGGGACCTTCGGCGATCGCCGCGAGCAGCGCAGGATGGTCGGTTGTGCGCAGGTCTTGACGGAGCCACAAGATGGCGGGTGGCATGGCTGTGGTCACCTTTTGACGGGTATTGCCCTGGGGCTGAAGATGATCATTCGAGACGTCGGAGCGATGAAGAGCCGCGCCGAAGAGCTTGAATAATGGGAGGATTGGGCGTTGCGACATCGCGTCTCGCCGCGCGAAGATGAGAAATCACCGCCCCCCGCCGCGGCCAGACGTAGGTCGCAAGGTGCTGGCCGCCGGCAGAACCGAAATTCGGGTCCGATCAACCGGGCATGGCTTCGTCCGCCTCGTCATCAGGCCCGGAGAATTGTGGGTGGCGCCCGCCTGGGTTGCGGCCAGCTGCGATCCCGACGCCGAAATCCCCAAGAATGAGACGCGCTGTCGCCTTGGCGCTCGCGACGACGCCCGGAATTCCCGCGCCGGGATGCGTGCCTGCTCCGGTGAAATAGAGGTTCGCGATGCGCGCGTCGCGGTTGTGACCGCGAAAATAGGCGCTCTGCAGCAGCGTCGGCGTGAGGCTGAAGGCGCTTCCGAGATGCGCTGCAAGGTCCCGTTCGAAATCGGGCGGCGCATAATGGAACCGCGTGACGATCCGCTCGCCGAGGTCCGGGATCAGGCGCCGCTCGATCTCGGCGATGACGCGCTGTGCCAATTTCGGTCCTTCGACCGCCCAGTCGAGCGGGGCGTGACCGCGATGGGGCACCGGCGCAAGCACATAAAAGCTGCTGTGACCCTCGGGAGCGACGCCCGGGTCACTTGCGCTCGGATGATGGAGATAGAGCGAGAAGTCATCGGCGAGCGTACCATTCCGGTAGATATCGTCGAGAAGGCCGCGATAGCGCGGACCGAACAGGATCATATGATGGGGTATCGCAGGGAAGCTGCCACGGACCCCCAGATGGAGGACAAAGAGGCTCGGCGACCAGCTCTTGCGCGAAAGGCGCTCCGCCTCACGCGCCCCGCGCGGGTGCGCGAGAAGGTCGCGGTAGCTGTGCATAAGATCGGCGTTCGAGGCGACGAGATCGGCGCGCGCGGTGAAGCCGCTCCGCGTCGATACGCCCGTGACGCGGTCGCCTTCGGTTTCGATGCGGGCGACCGGATCGCCGAGCCTCAATGTTCCGCCGAGGCGCGCGAACAGCGCGGCCATGCCGGCAACGAGCCGGTTGGTGCCGCCGCGCGCGTACCAGACGCCGCCATCCTGCTCGAGCTTATGGATGAGCGCATAGATGCTGCTTGTCGCCATCGGGTTGCCGCCGACGAGCAAGGTATGGAAGGATAGCGCCTCGCGCAGCTTCTCGCTGCGCACATAGCCGGAGACGGATTTATAGACCGAGCGCCAGGCACGGTGACGCAGGAGCGCAGGCGCCGCCTTCAGCATCGAGCGAAAGTCGAGAAAGGGCACCGCCCCGAGCTTGACATAGCCTTCCTCGTAAACCGAGGCGGAATAGCCGAGAAAGCGCTCATATCCTGCCACATCGGCGGGATCGAGCGCCGCGATCTGGCGGCGGAGCGACGTCTTGTCATTGCCATAATCGAAGGTCGATCCATCGGGCCAGCTCAGCCGGTAGAAGGGGGAGACCGGAACGAGATCGACATCGCGCTTGAGCCGCTGGCCGCTGAGTTCCCAGAGCTCGGCAAGGCAGGCCGGATCGGTGATCACCGTTGGCCCGGCATCGAAAGTGAAACCGTCCATCTCGAAGACATAGGCGCGGCCACCCGCTCGGTCGCGCGCTTCCACGAGCAGCGTATCGAGGCCCGCCGACTGTAGACGGATGGCGAGGGCGAGGCCGCCGATGCCGGCTCCGACAACGATCGCGCGCGTCATCGCCTTGCCCCTGCCGCGATCGCCGCGCCGAGAACATCGCCCGAGATCCACGCATATTCGGCAAAGCCGTGATAGAGCCAGTCGCCGCATGCGCCGAGACCGATGTCCGGGTTCCAGAGCAGCTTCAGATTCTGCCCGGACGGCTGCGCAAACAGCCAGCGGTGGGCGGAAACATGGCTCGGTGGAGGCAGTTCGCGGCCTGCGGCCTTGCCAAGCTCGGCGAGGAGCGATGGCGCCACGCTTGCGCCATCGGAGGCAAGATGGGCCTGTGACCAGTTCCAGTCGGCCTGTGCCACCCACCGCTCGCCGGGCGCTCGCCCAGGCTTTGCGCTGTCGCGCGCGGCGGCCACGAGGAACCCGGCACCGCGGACAAAATCCGGGAGCTCATCGATGCGCTCCTCGAAAGCGAACATCGCGGTCCAGCAAGGATTATAGCGGATCGACATCGCGGCGCGCGCCATTTCGAAATCATGGAGCGAGAGAAGGGGGGCTGCCTGCTCGGCCGGGATAGCGATCACCGCCGCATCATATTTGCCCAGGTGCTTGGCCTCGCTATGGAGCGTCCAGCCGGTGTGGGTTCGCGTCAGAGCGGTCACCGGTCGCGACAGGCGGACGTCGAGATCTGCTGCTAGGGCCTTCAACGGCGCAGTCATTGTCGGAGTGCCGACCCAGCTGTCCTCCCCTGCAACCGGCCAGCGCGCCGCGAGACCTGCCATTTCCCACGCCGCAACAAGCCTCGTAAAGCCTTCGGAGCGCGCTGTGAAATGCGTGGTGCCATGATCGAATGCGGCGTCGGAGCCGGCAACATGCGCGCGGCGAGTCGCGAGACGGCCCCCGATGCCGCGGGATTTGTCGAAAAGCGTCGTTTCCAAACCTGCGTCGCGCAGCTGCCGCGCGCATGCAAGCCCCGCAATACCTGCTCCAATGATCGCAACCCGCATCAGACCATGGTCTCGCGATCACGCAGGTGGCACGGACAATTTCCGACCTCCTCCCATAACGATGTCAGTGCCGTCGATATGTGAGGCGTCATACGCAATTTTTTCCGGTTCGTCGCAATAGTCATCGACGCAGGCTTGCATGAGCGAGGGGAAGTGTCGCAACATGTCCCTTGGGGCATCCAGGGGCGAGCAGGCCGACAATATGTCATTGACGACAATGATCGCGGCTAGCCCGATTGCCGCGGTGATTAGCGACCCGCGCCAGCCTGATAATCCTATCGTCGAGTGCAATGCTGCGTTCTCGGCGCTAACCGGCTATTCCCCGGAGGAAATCCTTGGACGCAATTGCCGCTTTCTCGCCGGACCGGGCACTGAACCCGAACTGACCGAGACATTGCGGGCCGCCATCCTGGAGCAAAGGCCAGCTCTGGTGGAAATCCGCAACTACCGGAAGGACGGAACACCCTTCCGCAATGCCGTGCTGGTGGCACCCATCTTTGGAACCGGCGGCACTCTTGAATATTTCCTCGGCTCGCAGATTGAGGTCGACGAGGCAGGCGAGGCGGTCGGAGGACGGACCAAGCGCGCGCGCGCCCAGATCGAGGCACTTTCGCCGCGCCAGCGAGAGGTTCTGAAGCTGATGGCAGGCGGACAGCTCAACAAGCAGATCGCTTTCACGCTTTCCCTGTCGGAGAGGACGATCAAGATGCACCGCGCGGCCCTTCTACGCGCGCTTGGCGTCGAGACGACGGCCGATGCGATCCGGCTTGCGGTCGAGGCCGGCTTTTAAGGGGCATGGCCCTGCCGATGTTGTCAGAGCTACGGCGATACATCGCACGTGCGCGAGCTCTTATCCAGATTGAGCCGACATTCCGGCGCAACTCTTTAAATCCTGTGGCTTGGCTGGGCGCCTCATACGAGCACTGGCCACTGCAGTGAACGGCGGCGGACGGGGCCGCGCGGCCTGCCGTTCGATCTGTCAACACGGCGCCGGGTGATCTCTGGATGCAGATCGACTCGGGAAGCGACGCGGCCTTGCAATTGCCGCCCTCGTCCGCAGCCGCCTTCGCCATCGAACCGGGCGTCGAGACGCCGAACGTGACGCTCCTCCAGGGGAAGCGGGACATCGCGATGCCGACAGTCGGGCGTGTACGTGAGATGGTCATCGAAGGGAATATCGGAATGCCGGTGCTTCGAAACTGGGTCATGACCTTCGATATCCAAAGAGAGCGTCTCTGGATCTCGCGTGCCGCGCCGGGAAGCGGTTCGAATCCTGTACCCTAGTTCAACTGACCGGACTGGCAGGTATCCCGCCGAGGGTGAGGTCTTCTTTCGTAACCTCGTAATAGCTGGCGACACGATCAGCATAAGCCTGGTCGAAAATTGGCGGATTGGAGGCCCAACTCGGACCTCCTTCAAGGACGCGCCGATCGATCGTAACGACGTAGGAATCGGACGTCGGCTCAAAGGCGAGCAGCCTGAATGGAAGGGGATAATAGGCTTTCCCCAATCCCAAGAATCCTCCGATTGACAGGACAGCATAGGCAGTATGCCCGCTGTGCTTGTTGATCATATACGCGTGGACCGTGCCCAGCTTGTCGCCATCGCGCGTCTTCACCGCCATCGAGTCAGCCTTGTTCGACTGGATGAGCAATTGGGTCGGGATTTCCGGCTCGGTCATCGGGGCTCCTCAGGATTTGTTTCAGAACTGGTGAGCGGCGTGCGAGTTCCGGGCGAGCCTGGGCGGCTTCGCCTGCTGCCGGTTTGGCGTAGATTGAAAAGGGTGATTCCACCTATCGAAGGTGCACAATGTAAAGAAGGACGTTCAGCCGCGAGTTCATGTTTAAGGCAGTGAGGATGGTCCGTGAACGACGGGTGAGGATCGCTCATGCCAGAACAGGGGATGCGATCCACCATCAGGCGCTGCCGGGATGACTGTTCCTTCACGCTAAGTTCGTCCCGCGCCCCGTCCATTATCAGTGCAGTGGGCGGGGAACGGCAGAGGCGGCGGAGCAATGAGCAATCGAACGGTGATGATGCCCTGTTCGCTGGCGACGCGGCGAGAACCTGTCCAAAAATGGTTAGAGGGCAATCAGCCTTATGATATTGGGCCTGATCGCGCTATGACGTCGAAACTCTCGAGGGCCCACCTTCCGCCGGGCTGTCACCCAGCCAATCGTCAACGGCGTTTTGGTCATTTGCTGAACTACCATCAACGCAGGGCAGGTTTGAGAAAACCGGTTCATTACGCGTCGCAACCGATGGCAACCAAAATGCAATGAAACGATTGGGAGGCAATGGCACTTTATTATCTTCGTACGACGAGCAATGCCGGAGGTCCCGACGGCGACCCTTTCGAGCTCGAAAGTACTGAGGATGCGCGGCGGCAGGCAGTCCTGTTTACCAGCGAGATGCTGAGAGAGCGCCCGGACGCGATCCGGGTGTGAATCGGCGTGGAATATTGACCCCTGTGGGGGCTGGTCGGCGTGCAATTTGACCCCCTGATCGGAAGCGGTTCAGCGTCCTCGCTTTGGCGGGGGCGATCGGGAGATGCTGGTCGTGGAAACGGTGGCGCGGATCCGGCGCGAGTTTTTCGTCAAGGGCAAGTCGATCAAGGAGATCGTGCGGGACCTCGGCGTGTCGCGGAACACGGTGCGCAAGGTGGTGCGGTCGGGCGAAGCGGCGTTCTCATACGAGCGAAGTGTTCAGCCGCTGCCGAAGCTCGGGCCGTGGGCGACCGAGCTCCGCCTCCCGCCCAGGCTGGCATCTAAGGCACGCATCAACTAACTATGCAACCGGACCAGTCATCGCGGGCAGTCCAGTCTTCCAAATTCCTGAGTGAGAGCGAACGGACCAGCTTTGTGGACCGCGCGTCGACTCTGCAATGGCGACAGGTCAATCGCGTGCAGCGAACAGGCCATAAAAACATATGTTGCATCGAATCATCTAGTATGCAACAAATGTTGTATCCGGTCGGGAGGAGGGGCGAACCCTCCCATGGGCCGGTGAGGAGGAGCACCGGGTAGTGCCGTGGCGGAGCGCGTCGTGCGCCGCTGCCGGCGATCCCGCCCGCACCCTGACCGAAAAATCTTGGCGGCCGCTTGGACCGGGGGAGTCTCGTGATGAAATCGTTCGATCGTTCACGCATGGTGATCAAATCGCTGCTGATCGGCAGCACGATGCTGGCAATGCCCGTCCTGGCGCAGACAGTGCCGCAGGAAGCGGCCGAGCCGGCCGACGACGGTGCGATCGTGGTCACCGGATCGCGCATCTCGCGCGCCGACCTGGAGACCTCCAGCCCGGTCAACGTGATCAGCGCAAAGGAGATCGCGCTGCGCCAGCCCAACTCCACCGAGGAACTGATCCGCGATCTGCCCGCAGTGCGGCCCTCGCTTGGTTCGGGCGTCAACAATGGCGGCAACGGATCGGCGACGGTCGATCTGCGCGGCCTGGGCGACAACCGTACGCTCGTCATTCTCGATGGCCGCCGCCTTACGCCCTTCGGCCTGGACGGGGTCGTCAACCTGAACGTGGTTCCGGTCGGCCTGGTCGAGCGGGTCGACGTCGTCACTGGCGGCGCATCGTCCGTCTATGGCGCGGATGCGGTCGCGGGCGTCGTGAACTTCATCACCAGGCGAAATTTCTCGGGATTCAGCCTGACCTCCAACTATCGCATCTCCGAACGCGGCGATGCGATGCGGACGCGCACCGACCTGCTGATGGGCGCCAATCTGGACGAGAATCGCGGCAATGTCGTGCTCGGCCTGTCCTACGCCAAGCGCGACGCGCTCGATTCCATCGACCGCGATTTCTCGCATTTCCCGATCAGCTCGGTGAATGGCCTGCCCAGCAACTCCACGCTGACCGTGCCCGCCATCTTCCAGTCGCCGCTGGCCAGCGCGGTCGCGCCCAACGGTCTGCCCAATACCGGACTGGGCGCGGTGATCGATCCCAGGACGGGCTTCTTCCGCGCCGCGACGCAGGAGGATGCGGCGACGACCAATGTCGGCAGCTATCTGCAGACGCCGCTGGAAAGCGTCAGCGCCTATGCCGCAGCGCGCTACGAAGTGAGCGACGGGATCGAGGTCTATGCGACCGGCATGTTCTCGCGCAACAAGACGCGGCTGTCGCTGAACTCGACGGGCACGTTCAGCACCGCCTACTCGCTGCCACTCAACAATCCCTATCTGCCCGCCGGCGCGCGGGCGCAGCTCTGCGCCGCCAACAATATCGCGCCCGCCGCCTGCGACGCGGCGGCGGCGGTGATCGGCGGGGTCGGCACGCCGGGCTATCGCGCGGTCACCGTCATCCCGTCGCGGCGCTTCAGCGAATATGGCGCGCGCTTCAACATCAACGAATCGACGATGTTCCAGGTGCAGGCTGGCGCGCGCGGCAACATCACCGACACGATCAAGTTCGATCTGTCGGGTCAATATGGCGAGACCAGCCAGAACCAGCTTCGCAAGAACTGGGGATCGGCAAGCCGCGTCACCCAGGCGATCCTGGCCTATCGCGACGCTGCCGGAAATCCGGTGTGCCAGAACACCACGAACAATTGCGTGCCGATCAACCTGTTCGGCCCGCTCGGCTCGATCACGCCGCAGATGCTGGAATTCGTCGCGCTCGACTCGCAGGTCCGCCGGCTCGTGAAGCTCGGCGTGGTGACGGGATCGATCTCCGGCGACCTGTTCGGGCTGACCAGCCCGCTGGCGAGCAACGCGATCGCATTCGCCATCGGCGCCGAATATCGCGACATCTCCGCTCGGGCGAACCCCGATGCGTCCGCGCAGATCCAGGGCGAGGTGCTGGGGTCGGGCGCGCGCACGCCGCCTGATCGGGGCGGCTACACGGTGAAGGAGGTCTTCGGCGAGCTGATCGTGCCGTTGATCGAAGACGGTTTCGTCAAGTCCGCGACGATCGAGGCGGGCATACGTCACTCGGATTATTCGACGACGGGTGCCAGCACGACCTGGAAGGCGGGCGGCGCGCTCGAGCCGATCGACGGCATCAAGGTCCGCGCCATGTACCAGGTCGCGGTCCGTTCGCCCAACATCCAGGAACTCTATCAGTCGCCGGTCCGCGCGCTCGGCAACCTCACCGTCGATCCCTGCGCCGGCGCCACGCCCAGCGCCCCCCAGGTCCTCTGCCTCGCGACAGGCGCGCCGACCGGCGTGTATGGCGGGATCAGCCAGCCGGCATCGGGGCAGATCAACATCAGCACCCAGGGCAATCCCAATCTCGACGTGGAGCGCGCCAAGACCTGGACGGTCGGCGCGGTGCTGACGCCGAGCTTCCTGCCCGGCTTCTCCGCCACGATCGACTGGTTCAAGATCCGGATCAGCGACCTGATCGCGGCGCCGACGCAGAGCGACATCCTGAACGGTTGCTATTCGGTCTCGCTCAATCCCGGCCAGGCCCCCAATGCCTTTTGCGCGCTGATCCAGCGCAACCCGGTGACCGGCACGCTCAACACCACCGGCACCGATGCCGGCGGCGTGCTGCTGTCGAGCTCGAACCTGGGCCGGCTGGGGACGGGGGGCGTCGACTGGTCGGCGCAATACCGGTTCGACCTGGCGAAGATACTGGGCGGCGACCCGGGCAATTTCACCCTAGGGATGAGCGGCACCTGGCTCGACTATTTCTGGACCCAGTCGACGCCGAACACGATCACGCGCGAATGTTCGGGCGCTTATTCGACGGGCTGCACCAATGCCCGCCCGAAATGGAAATGGAATGTACGCGGCACGTACGAGACCGGCCCGTTCGAGGCGTCGCTGCTCTGGACGCATCTGAGCGCCGTCAATTTCGAGCCGATCGGCCCGGCCGCCGGCACCGTTCCGCTGACCACGCCGCAGTCGGGCAGTTCGGCGAGCGCGTATAACAGCGTGCTTCCCGCCTTCCGCCGGATAGCGGCCTATGACTATTTCAGCCTCGCGCTGAACTTCGACGTGTCGGAGAATTTCGGCCTCAACCTGCTGGTCGAGAATCTGCTCGACAAGCAGCCGCCGCTGGTCGGTTCGGGCGTCGCGGGCACCGCGTTCAACAATGCCAACACCATGCCGACCACCTATGATCCGATCGGTCGGTCCTACACGATCAGCGCGCGCCTGAAATTCTGACGCGCACGTCGCGGGCGGGTTTCGCGTCCGCCCCATCTTCTTTCCGCGGTCGCGCCCTTCCGCGCGGCTGCGGGAGATTTGCCGATCCATGGCGGAGTGATAGTACATATGTTGCGCCAACCAGATCGATGTGCAGCGCGTGTTGCATCGGCCGGGCCCCTGATCGCGAAGGTGTCGGCGGTCGCGACGGTCGATATCGGCTGGGGCGTCGGTGCAATGTCCAGGCGCGACGATCGTGCCTGATCTGGGGGACTATCCGAATGGCTGGCCGCAATCCTATGACGACGGCGACGCGCCCGGCGCGGCATCGCCGCTGCCCGCATCGGCAGACGCCATGAACCAGGACATCGTCAGCCGGCTGCACGAGGCCGCAGTGCAATTGCCGCCCAAGCTGGCTGCCGCGGCGCGCTATGTGGCGGATCATCCCTTCGACGCAGCGAGCATGCCGATGCGCGCTCTGGCGCGGCAGACTGGGGAGCAGCCGACCACCTTCACCCGGCTGGCGCGCTCGCTCGGCTTTCCGGGTTGGGATGCGTTGCGTGCCGAACTGATCGACGAGGCGCGCGGCGACCTGGAAGCGGCGCGCGAAGCGCCCTATTCGTCACGGCCGCTGCTGCCTTCTGGAGAGGGGACGCTGTCGGGCCGGATGATCTCGACCGACATCCACAATCTCGCCGAGCTCGATGCCCGGACGCTCGATGCGGGCGCCGCAGTGATCGAACAGGCGGCGCGCGTCTTCGTGTCCGGATACCGATCCTGCTACGCGCCGGCGGTCCATTTCCATTATCTCTACCGGCTGTTCCGCAACGAGGTGTCGATCATCGGATCGGCGGGCGGCATGCTCGATCTGGAACTGGGCGGGTTGCAAAAGGGCGACGTGGTCGTCCTGTTCGGCTTCGCGCCCTATTCGCGCGACGGTTTCCTGACGGCGCAGGCGACGAAGGCGGCGGGTGCGTCGCTGGTCGCGGTGGTCGATCGCGCGGATTCGCCGCTGGCGCGTGACGCGGACGTGACGTTGCTCTTCAACGCGGATTCGCCGGGCTATTTCCCGTCGCTGTCCGCCTGTACGGCGCTGATCCAGGCGCTGGCCGCCACGCTCTACATGCGCTCGGGCACCCACGGCCGCGACCGGCTGCGCGCCACCGAAGCGCGCATCGCCGCGCACACCGCCTATCTCGATCCGGAATTGCCCAGTGACTAGCCATATCCTTCATCGCCGGCTTGCCGGCCCGCCGATCGCGCGCGCGGTCTCGTCGAACGGGATGATCATCGTCGACGAAGCCGGCCGTCAGGTCATCGACGGCTCGGGCGGCGCGGCGGTATCGTGCCTCGGCCACGGCCATCCGCGCGTGGTAGAGGCGATCTGCGTCCAGGCCGGCACGCTCGCCTATGCGCATAGCGGCTTCTTCAGCTCCGAACCCGCCGAGGCGCTGGCCGACCTGCTTGTCGGCCATGCGCCGGGCGGGCTGGCTTCGGCCTGTTTCGTCGCCGGCGGATCGGAGGCGATGGAGACCGCGCTGAAGTTGATCCGCCAATATTTCCTGGAGATCGGCCAGCCAGATCGCACGCATTTCATCGCGCGGCGGCAAAGCTATCACGGCAACAGCTTCGGCGCGCTGGCGCTGTCGGGCAATCTTGCGCGGCGCATTCCCTATGAACCGCTGCTGCCCGCCGGATTCTCGCACGTCTCGCCCGCCGACGGGGTGCATGGGCGGCTGGCCGGCGAGGACGACATGGCGATGGTCGCGCGCCTCGCCGCGGAGCTCGATGCCGAGTTCGAGCGGGTCGGCCCCGGCCGAATCGCCGCCTTCTGCGCGGAGACGATGGTCGGCGCCACCGCCGGGGCATTGCCGGCGCCGGCCGGCTATTTCGCGGCGATGCGTGCGGTGTGCGATCGTCACGGCGCGTTGCTGCTGCTCGACGAGGTGATGTGCGGGATGGGGCGCACCGGCACCACCCATGCATGGGAGCAGGAAGCCGTCACGCCTGACGTGCAGATCGTCGCGAAGGGGCTGGCGGGCGGATATCAACCGATCGGCGCGGTGCTGGCGAGCGCGCCGATCACCCGCGCCCTGACCGACGGATCGGGCATGCTGAAGCACGGCTTCACCTATATGGCGCACCCGATCGCCTGCGCCGCCGCGCTGGCTGTCCAGCGCGTCATCGCGGAGGATCGCCTGCTCGACAATGTGGCGGCGATGGGGGGACTGCTCGCGGACGGGCTGCGCGATCGGTTCTCGCGTCATGCCCATGTCCACGACATTCGCGGTCGTGGCCTGTTGATGGCGGTCGAGCTGTCCGCCGATGGCGTCGGCGGTTCGCCCTTCGCGCCCGAGGCACGCGTGGCGGACCGGGTCAAGGCGGCGGCGCTCGAGATCGGCCTGGCCTGCTATCCCGGATCGGGCACCATCGACGGCGTTCATGGCGACCACATCCTGCTCGCGCCGCCCTATATCGCCACGCCCACCGACATCGCTGCGATCGTCGACCGGCTCGGCGACGCCGTGGACACGGTGTGCCGCGACATGGCGCGCATGCCGGCCTGATGCTGACGCGGCGAGGCGCGATCGGCGGGGGCGCCGCCATATTGGGCGGCATGGTCCTGCCGTCCTGCGCGCCCGCGCTCGACCGGCGGGTGATGCGCTTCGTGCCCCAGGCCGACCTCGCCTCGCTCGACCCGATCTGGACGACGTCCGGCGTCACCCGCGCACATGGTTTCCTGGTCTATGACACGCTGTTCGGGCTGGGGGCCGATTTCCGGCCGCGCCCGCAGATGGCGGAGGGCATCGAACAGGGCGCCGACGGCCGCAGTTGGACCGTGCGGTTGCGGCCCGGCCTGCGCTTCCATGACGGCGAGGCGGTGCGCGCGCGAGATTGCGTAGCGAGCCTGGAGCGCTGGAGCCACCGCGACGCGATGGGCCAGGCATTGTTCGCCGCCGCCGACGAGGTCTCCGCGGCCGACGATCGCACCATCCTGTTCCGGCTGCGAGAACCCTTTCCGTTGCTGCCCGATGCGCTCGGCAAGATCGGCGTGAACACGCCCTTCATCATGGCGGAGCGCCATGCCCGCACCAGCCCCTTCGTCCAGGTCTCCGAAATGGTGGGAAGCGGACCCTATCGCTTCCTGTCCGACGAACGCGTCGTCGGCGCACGCACCGCCTATGCTCGCTTCGAGGGCTATGTGCCGCGTGCCGACGGCAGGGCCGAATGGACCGCCGGGCCCAAGCACGCGAAGTTCGAGCGGGTGGAATGGACGGTGATCCCCGATCCCGCCACGGCATCGATCGCGCTGCGCAACCGAGAGGTCGACTGGCTGGAGACGCCGTCGATCGACCTGTTGCCGCTGATTGGGAGCGATCCCGACCTTGCCCTGCCCGAGATCGACCCGACCGGCGCGGTTGCGGTGATGCGGCCCAATCACCTCTGGCCGCCCTTCGACAATGTCGCGATCCGGCGCGCGGTGCTGCGCGTCGTCCGGCAGGAACCCTTCCTGGCCGCGGCGGGCTTCGCGCCGGAGGCTCGGCGATCGGGCGTGGGGGTCTTCCCGCCCGGCACGCCGCTGGCGACCAATGCCGGGCTGGAGATCTGGGACGGGCCACCTGATTACGAGCGCGCTCGCGCCGAGATCCACGCCGCGGGATATCGCGGAGAACCGGTGCTCGTCATGGGCACGACCGATCCGCCGATCCTGCGCGCGCTTGCCGAGGTCGGTGCGGATCTGCTGCGGCGCTGCGGCTTCACCATCGACTATCAGGTGATGGACTGGAACGCGGTGATCCAGCGCCGCGCGCGCCGCGCGAGGCCCTCGGAGGGGGGCTGGAACGTCTTCTTCACGTATTGGACGGGGCTCGATCTGCTCAATCCCGCCGGCCACATGTCGCTGCGCGGCAATGGCGAAAAGGCATGGTTCGGCTGGCCCACCGCGCCGAGGCTGGAGGTATTGCGCGATGCCTGGATGCGCGAAGGCGATCCGGAGACGCAGCGGCTGATCGCCGAACACATCCAGCTCCAGGTGCTGGAGGACGTTCCCTATATCCCGCTCGGCCAGTTCCATATGCCGACCGCGTGCCGGCGCTCGCTGACCGGCATGCTCCATGGCCTGCCCCTGTTCTGGAACGTGGAGAATGCCGGCCATGCCTAGGCTTGCGATCGCCATGTTCATGCATGAGGGGAACAGCTTCTCTCCCCTGATCACCGGACTCGACCAGTTTCGGGCGGCGGCCTGGGCAAAGGGCGCCGAGGCGGCGGGCGCATGGCGCGGCACGCCCAGCGAGATCGGCGGCGCGATCGATTTCCTCGATGCGCGGCCCGGCTGGGATGCATGTTATCTGCGG
Source organism: Sphingomonas sp. FG14 (assembly GCF_057809675.1). Classification (NCBI taxonomy): domain Bacteria; kingdom Pseudomonadati; phylum Pseudomonadota; class Alphaproteobacteria; order Sphingomonadales; family Sphingomonadaceae; genus Sphingomonas; species Sphingomonas sp. FG14. The sequence continues at coordinate 167,577 of NZ_JBMDKK010000007.1, forward strand.
CTTGCACATGCCACGCCCGCGGGGCCGATCGCGGCGGAATTGTTCGATGCGACCTGCCACGAGATCGTCGCGGGGCTGGCGGGGCAGGGCTTCGACGCGGTCTATCTGGCGCTCCATGGCGCGATGATGGTCGATGGGCGCGACCTTGCGGACCTGTCGCTGATCGAGCGCGTGCGCGCCGCGATCGGACCGGATGCACTGCTCGGCGTCTCGTTTGACCTCCACGCCAACCTGCACCCGGCGACCGTCGACCATGTCGATTTCGCCAGCGGCTATCGCACGCACCCGCATGTCGACCAGCGGGAGACCGCGCTGCGCGTGCTGACCATGCTCGAACGCACGCTTGCCGGAGAGGTCCGGCCGGTCGGCCATATCGCCAAGGCGGACACGATCCTGCCATCGATCAACATGCGCACCGATACCGGCCCGATGGCCGAGCTGGAGGCGCAGGCCGTGGCGATGACGCATGGCGCGATCCTCGACGCGGTGCCGTTCGGCGGCTTTTCCTATGCCGACACCGTCGCTGCGGGCGCCGCCGCCATGGTCTTCGCCGATAGCGACCGCGATCTTGCCCGGCGCGGCGCGGAGGCGCTGCGCGACGCGATCGAGGCGCGCCGCGACGCATTCTTCCAGTCGCTGCCCGACGCGGACGCGGCCGTCGCCGATGCGCTTGCTGCGATCGGTGCGGGGCAGGGGCCGGTGGCGCTGGTCGACGCCGCAGACAATCCGTTGTCGGGAGGTATTCTCGACACGCCGGGGCTGCTCGACGCCCTCATGCGCGCCAATCCTTCGGTATCCAGCCTGATGCTGCTGTTCTGCGATCCGGACATGGTGGATCGCGCCGAGGCGGCGGGCGTCGGAGGCGAAGTGAGCGGGGCGATCGGCGGCCGGTTGAGCCCGCGCTACGGCGCACCTTTGCCGATTCGGGCGACCGTCGCTGCGCTCGCCCCGGGAAGGTTCGCGGCGCGTCCGCCGCTGCTGTGCGGACCCTGGATGGATTTCGGGCGACTCGCGTTGCTGGAGGTCGCTGGCACTGCGATCCGCCTGGTGGTGTCGAGCGTTTCGGCATCGCCGCACGATCCCGGCCTGCCCGAGGCCCTGGGCATCGATACGGCCGGGATCGACCTGTTCTGCGTCAAGGCGAAAAACCATTTCCGCGCCGCTTATGAGGGGCGGTTCGGAACGATCATCGCCTGCGATGCGCCGGGGCCGGCGGCGCTCGACATTGCGGGATTCGCCTTTGTCCGGGCGCCCCGGCATCTCCACCCCCTTACCGGGCGGACCGGCTGATGCTCGGCTATGCAGCGCGCCGCGTGGCGGCGTCGATCCCGGTCGCCTTCTTCGTGGCGCTTCTCGTCTTCCTGCTGCTCTATCTTGCGCCGGGTGACCCCGCCGCGCTGATCGCGGGCGACGCGGCATCGCCCGAGGATGTCGAGAAGCTGCGCGTGCTGCTGGGCCTCGACCGGCCCTTCGTCACGCGCTTCCTCGAATGGCTGTTCCAGATCGCGCGGGGCGATCTCGGCAATTCGGTGTTCACCGGCATCCCGGTCACCACGCTGATCGGCCAGCGCGTCCTGCCCACCTTCAGCCTGATGCTGGTGGCGATGCTGACCGCCGCATCGGTCGGGATACCGTTGGGGACGCTGGCGGCACATCGGCCGGGCGGGGCGGCGGATCGGGTTGTGATGGTCGGCGGCGTCCTGGGCTTTTCGCTGCCGGTCTTCGTGGTCGGCTATCTCCTGTCCTATGTCTTCGCGTTCCGGCTGGGCTGGTTCGCGGTGCAGGGATTCGTCTCGCCCTTCGACAGCGTTCCCGGCTTCCTGCGCACCGTGCTGCTGCCCGCCGCATCGCTCTCGGGCGCCTATGCCGCGCTGATCGCGCGCATCACCCGCGCGACCATGCTCGACATATTGGCGCAGGATCATGTCCGCACCGCGCGCGCCAAGGGATTGGGGGAGGCGCGGGTCGTCATCGTCCACGGCCTGAGCAACGCGGCCGCGCCGATCGCGACGGTCATGGGCATGGGCATCGCCGTTCTGCTGGGCGGCGCGGTGGTGACCGAAACGGTGTTCAGCGTCCCCGGCCTGGGACGGCTGACCGTCGATGCCGTGCTGCGGCGTGACTATCCCGTGATCCAGGGTGTGACTTTGCTCTTCGCCTTCGTCTTCGTCGCGGTCAATCTGGGCGTCGACCTGCTCTGCGCGGCGATCGACCCGCGGGTGCGTCAATGATCGCCGCGACGATGGGGGCCGCCCGGCCGCGCCGCGTCACGCAGCTGGGTATGGGAATTGCGATCCTGGCGCTGGTCGTGCTGATCGCGGTCGCGGCGCCGTTGCTGGCCGGCGGGCGCGATCCATCGATGATCCTTCCGCACGAACGCGCGCTGGCGCCCAGCCTGTCCTATCCCTTCGGCACCGACCTGCTCGGACGCGACCTGCTGGCGCGCACGATCTACGGCACCCGCGTCTCGTTGATCGTCGGGCTCGGCGTGGCGCTCGCCGCGACTATAGCGGGGACGGGGATCGGCATGGTCGCCGGCTATGTGCGCGTGCTCGACGGCGTGCTGATGCGCCTGATCGACGGGCTGATGGCGATCCCGCCGGTGCTGCTGGCGGTCGCGCTTATGGCGGTGATCCGCGGATCGCTGTCCAACGTGATCGTCGCCATCGCCCTGGCCGAACTGCCGCGCGTCGCGCGGCTGGCGCGCGCCAGCGTCCAGTCGGTGCGCGGCCGGCTGTTCGTCCAGGCGGCCATCGCCAGTGGTGCGCGCACGCCCGCGATCCTGATCCGGCACATCCTGCCCAACATCGCGGCTGCCATGGCCGTGCAGGCGACCTTCATCGGCGCTTCGGCGATCCTGCTCGAAGCGGTCCTGTCCTTCATCGGCGCGGGCATCCCGCCAACTACGCCGAGCTGGGGCAACATCATGGCGGAGGGGCGGAGCCTGTGGCAGGTGAAGCCGCACATCCTGGTCTTCCCCGCCATCCTGCTGTCGATGACCGTGCTGGGGGTCAATCTGGTCGGCGACGGTCTGCGCGACCGTTTCGATCCGCGCGGGCGGGCGGGCTGATGGCGCTGCTGGACATATCCGGGTTGCGTGTCGAATTCCCGTCGCCGCACGGGCCGCTCGCCGCCGTCGACGGCCTCGACCTGACCGTGGCGGCCGGCGAGACGCTTGCGTTGGTCGGCGAGTCGGGCAGCGGCAAGTCGGTCGCGTCGATGGCGGTGCTCGGCCTGTTGCCGCCCGGCGCGCGCGTGACCGGGCGGGCGGCGTTCGACGGCACCGATCTGCTCGCCTTGTCTCCGCGCGAATTGCGGCGCCGGCGGGGCAGCGGGATCGCCATCGTCTTTCAGGAGCCGATGACCAGCCTCAATCCGGTGCTGACGATCGGCCGCCAGGTGATCGAGGCATTGCCGGCAGGTGAACGCCGAACCCGGGCGGCGGCGCGCGCGCGGGCGGCGGACCTGCTCGCTTCGGTCGGGATCACCGCGCCCGAACGGCGCCTGGACGAATATCAGCACCAGCTTTCCGGCGGAATGCGCCAGCGCGTCATGATCGCGATCGCGCTGGCAGGGCGGCCCAGCCTGATCATCGCGGACGAGCCAACGACCGCGCTCGACGTGACGGTGCAGGCGCAGATCGTCGAACTGCTGCGCGCCCTGCAGGACCGCACCGGCACGGCCATAATGCTGATCAGCCACGATCTCGCGCTCGTCCGGCAGATGGCGGGCCGGGTGGCGGTGATGTATGCCGGCCGCAAGGTCGAGGAAGCGCCCGTCGGGCAACTCTTCGCACGGCCACGCCATCCCTATTCGGCGGGGCTGATCGCGGCGATCCCGCGGCTCGGGGGAGGGCGGGGTGCGCGGCTGGCGGAGATACCGGGTACCGCTCCGTCCCTGGCCGAGCGCGCCCCCGGCTGCGCTTTTGCGCCGCGTTGCCCGCATGCCGTCGATATCTGCGCGAGCCCGCCGCCGGCCGGCGACGTGGCCTGCCATCTCCACCCGGTGCCGGCATGACCGCGCTGCTCGATGTCGTCGACCTGCGGAAGCGCTACCGCCTGCGCGGCGGACGCGATCTCCAGGCGTTGGCGGGCATCTCCTTCACGATCGCGCCGGGGGAGGTGCTGGCGCTGGTCGGCGAATCCGGCTGTGGCAAATCGACGATCGGGCGCTGCCTGTTGCGACTGGAGGACAGTGACGGCGGCGAGATCCGCTTCGACGGCGCGCGTATAGACGATCTGCGCCCGCACGCCTTTCGCCCGCTCCGCCGCCGGATCCAGATGGTCTTCCAGGATCCCTATGGCAGCCTCGACCCGCGTATGTCGGTCGCCGAGATCCTGGCCGAGCCGCTCGTGAGCCTGGGGCTGTTCCGCGACCGGCGGTCGGCGATGCCGCGCGTCGTCGAACTGCTCGACATGGTCGCCATGCCGCGCGGCGCGGCGGACAGGAGGCCGCACGAATTCTCGGGCGGGCAGCGGCAGCGCATCGGCATCGCGCGCGCTCTGGCGGTGCGTCCGGACCTGATCGTCTGCGACGAGGCGGTTTCCGCGCTCGACGTCTCGGTGAAGGCGCAGATCATCAACCTGCTCGCCGATCTCAGGGCGGAGCTCGGTCTGGCCATGCTGTTCATCAGTCACGATCTCGCGATCGTCGAACGGATCGCGGACCGGGTGGCGGTGATGTATCTCGGCCGCATCGTCGAGCTGGGTGCCGCCGCCGAGGTGCTGGCCATGCCGCGCCATCCCTATGCGCGCGGCCTGCTCGCTGCGGCGCCGCGGATCGATGGCGCGATCGAGACAGGGGCGCTGTTGTCCGGCGAGCCGCCAGATCCGGCCCGTCCGCCCAGCGGCTGTTGTTTCCGGACGCGCTGTCCGATCGCTGCGCCACGCTGCGCGGACGAGGAACCGGTGATGCGGACCGACCAGAATGGCCGCGGCGTCGCCTGTCATTTTCACGAGCAGCCGGGTGCGCCGCGCCCGGCTGCAGTTCCAGCGGGGGCCTGTTGATGCTAATCTGCCATCGGAAGATCCTGATCCTCTTCGCCGCGTTCGCGATATCCGCCCCGGCCACCGCGCAGGACGCCGAGCCCGGGTCGAAGGGCATGAGCGCAAGGCTGCTCGCCACGATGGACCGGCTGACCGATGCGGCGGTTTCGCCCGACGGTCACTGGATCGCCTATACGGTGCGCACGGTCTCGCCCGATCTCGCCAGGATCTCCGCGCACGTGATGCTCGCCGACCAGGATCGGCCCGGCGCGCCGCACGCCGTGCTCTCCGGCGCGCCGGCCAGGCAGGACATGCCGACCTGGTCGGCCGATGGCCGCACCCTCTATTTCCGCGGACCGGACCACGCGGGTGTCGCGCAGATCTGGCGCATCGGCGTCGACGGCAAACCGGCGGTCCAGCTGACACGCGCGCCGATCGATGTCGGCGCATTCCAGGTGACGCCGGACGGCCGTTTCGTCGTCGCCTCGTTCCGCGTCTATCCGGATTGCCCGACGCTGGAATGCACGGTGGCGCGTGCGGCGAAGCCCAATGTCGGCACGCTCTACACCAAGCTCAACGTCCGCTTCTACGACAGCTATGGCGACGGCCGGTACAATGCGCTGTTCAGGCTGGTGCTCGATGGTTCGCAGCCGCCCATGCCGCTGATGCCGGGGTTCGAAAGTGACGTGCCGACCCGCCCCTCGGGCAGCGCGACCAGCTTCGCCATCTCGCCCGATGGAGGAACGCTGTTCTTCTCCGCGCGGCCGTCGGGCGTGTCTGCCAATCTCAGCACGATCCATCGACTGTTCCAGGTCTCGCTGGCCGCGCCGTCGACCCCGCGCGAGATCGGGCCGGACCAGCCCGGATCGCATCTCAATCCGATCATTTCACCCGACGGCAAGCTGCTCGCCTATATGGACAAGGCCAGCGTGGGATCGGACGGCGACCGCGCGATCGTCCGCGTACGCGATCTCGCGACCGGCGCGGTGCGTGCGCTCGGCGTATCGCTCGATCGCTGGCCGAACGAGATACTCTGGTCTGCCGATGGCAAAACCGTGCTGGCGCACAGCGACGATGACGGGCGCGAACGGCTCCACGCCTATCGGCTGTCGGGCGCGGTCGACCGGTTGCCGGTCGACGGCGTTTCCGCCATCGCCGTCTCCAGCCGCGGCCTGGTCCTCACGCGCAGCAGCTTTTCCCGGCCGCAACAGCTTTTCACCGCCACGGCCGAGGGCCGCTCGCTGCGGCAGGTGACCGATGTCGGCGCGGCGCAGCTCGCGGGCGTCGCGATGGCGCCGACGCGCTCGCTGATATTCAGGGGATGGAATGACGAGCCCGTCCAGGCCTTCGTCACCGAACCGCTCGATCGTGTGCCGGGGCGCCGCTATCCGGTGATCTTCGTTATCCATGGCGGCCCGCACGGCGTCTATCAGGACGAATGGAGCTATGGCCGCAACCCCCAGCTCTGGGCGGCGCGCGGCTATGCGACGGTCATGGTCAATTTCCATGGATCGACCGGCTTCGGCCAGGATTTCGCGTATGCCGTGATCGGCCATCGCGGCGATCGCGTGCTCGAGGATCTGCAAAAGGGCTGGGCCGCCGTCCTCGCCGAATATCCCTTTATCGACGGGATGCGCGGCTGCGCGATGGGCAGCTCGTTCGGCGCCTATATGGTCCACTGGATTGCGGGCGTGTGGAACGATCCGTGGCGCTGCCTGATCTCGCATGCCGGCAATTTCGATTCGCGCGCCTATGGCATCGACCTGCAATGGCACAACGACCGCCAGAATGGCGGTGCGCCGTGGGAGGTGCCGGACGCGGTCGAGGCGTTCAATCCGGTTCGCTTCGCCGCCCAGTGGAAGAAGCCGATCCTGATCACCCATGGTGGTCGCGACTTCCGCGTTCCCTTCGATCAGGGGCTTTCCGCCTTCACGCTGGCGCAGCGGCGCGGCATCCCCAGCGAACTTCTCTACTTCCCGAACGAAAACCATATCATCAGCAGCCCCGCCGCAACGATCCGCTGGTACGATGTGGTCGACGACTGGCTCGATCGCTGGACCGCGCCATGAGCGGCGCGTTGCGCGGCTGGTTCGCGATCCCCTTGTGGAAGCGCATCCTCGGCGCGCTGGTCGCGGGCGTCGTGCTCGGGCTCGCCATCGGCGAGCATGCGTCGTCGATCGCCTGGATCGGCCAGCTCTGGATCCGGTTCATCCGGATGATGGTGCTGCCGCTGGTGCTGGTCATGATTGTCGGCGGGGTCGCGGCGCTTGGCGATCCGGCACGGCTGGGCCGGCTGGGGGTACGCACGATCGCGCTGCTCGTCGCGATCACGACGTTCGCCATCTGTATCGGCCTGGTGCTCGGCGTCGCGCTGCAGCCCGGGCTCGGCATGGCGGTGACGGTGGCGCCGGAGGCGGCGGGCGCCGCGCCGCGCACGATCGGCGAGCAGATGATGGCGATCGTGCCGGTCAACCCGTTCCAGGCGCTCGCCGCGGGCGATACGCTGTCGGTGATCGTGTTCGCGCTGGCGATGGGCAGCGGCGTGCTGCTGACCGGAGAGGCGGCGCGCCCGATCGTCGCGCTGGCCGATGCGGCCGGGCAGGCGATCCTGCGCGTCGTGAACCTGTTCATGGAAGCCGCGCCGCTGGGCGTGCTCGCGCTGGTCGCCAGCGCCATCGGCAATCACGGGCTTGCGGTGTTCACCCATCTGACGCTGCTCGCCATCGGGCTGGTCGCGGGCGTGCTGTTCCAGATGCTGCTCGTCCAGGGCGCGCTCGTCCGGCTGGCCGGCGGCATGCCGCTCGGCCGCTATTTTCGAGCGATCGTCGAGGCGATTCTGGTCGCGTTCTCCACCACGTCGAGCGCGGCGACATTGCCCGTCGCGCTGCGCGTCGCGCGCGAGCGGCTGGGCCTGTCCGCACCGGTCGCCAACGCGGTGATCCCGCTCGGATCGAGCATCGCGCGCGACGGCACGGGCGTCTATGTGGGATTGCTCTGCGCGTTTTCCGCGCAGGTGTTCGGCGTGGAGCTGGGCGCCGCCGACTATCTGGTGCTGGTGCTCGGATCGGTGCTGCTTTCGCTCGGTGCGGCGGGCGTGCCGTCCGCATCGCTGTTCATGCTGTCGGGCGTGCTTTCGCTGATCGGCATCGGCGAGGTCCAGACCGCGGCGATCGTCGCATTCATCCTGCCCTTCGACCGGCTGTTCGACATGATCCGCACCGTTCCCAACGTCACCGCCAACCTGGCCGTCGCGACCGCCGTGTCGCGCGGCGAGGTCAAGACCCCCGCTCAGGAGACTTCACGATGAAAGCCGGACTGTTCACGTCCATTCCCACGGGACTTCTACTCGCCGCGACCGCCGCACAGGCGCAGCCCGCCGACCATGCCGAGCTGCTGGGCGCGGTCGATGCGCGCGCGCCGCAGATCGCGAAGGTCTCGCGCGCGATCTGGGACTATGCGGAACAGGGCTATCAGGAGACGCGGAGTTCGGCGCTGCTCCAGCAGGAACTGCGCAAGGCGGGCTTCACCATCCAGGCTGGCGTCGCCGGCATGCCGACCGCTTTCGTCGCCAGCTATCGCAGCGGCAGCGGGCCGGTGATCGGCATCCTGGCCGAGTTCGACGCGCTGCCCGGCCTTGCCCAGGCCGCCACGCCCGAACGCAGCCCGATCGCGGGCAAGGCGGCCGGCCATGGTTGCGGGCACAATCTATTCGGCGCCGCCTCCGCCGGTGCCGCGATGGTGATCAAGTCGTGGATGGAGGCAAACCGTGTCCAGGGCGAGATCCGCCTCTACGGCACGCCGGCCGAGGAAGGCGGCGGCGCCAAGGTCTATATGGCGAAGGCGGGGCTGTTCGACGGCGTCGATGCGGTGCTGCACTGGCATGCCGCCGATGCCAACAGCGCCGCGCAGGATCTGGCGATGGCGAACATCAGCGGCAAGTTCCGCTTCCACGGCGTTTCCGCCCATGCCGCGAGCAATCCGCATTTCGGCCGGTCGGCCCTCGACGGGATCGAGGTGATGGACGTGGCCGTCAACGCGATGCGCGAACATGTGCCGGAGACGGTTCGCATCCACAACACCATCACGTCGGGGGGCAGCGCGCCCAATGTCGTGCCGGACTTCGCCGAAACCTATTATTATGTGCGCGACTGGGATCCCGCCATCGTCCGCCAGGTACTCGCGCGCGTCCAGAAGGCCGCCGAAGGGGCCGCGATGGCCACCGAGACGCGGGTCGAGTTCGAACTGGTCAACGGGGTCTACGGCCTGTTGCCCAACGATACGCTGGGCAGGCTGATGGACGCCAATCTGCGCGAGGCCGGGCCGCCGCGCTGGGACGCGGCCGACCGCGCCTTTGCCGAGAAGCTGAGCGCGCAACTCCCCAAGCCGCGGCCGGTGGAAGAGGGGCAGGGGTTCCGGCCCTATTCGACCGGCGAACGCGGCGCCGGATCGACCGATGTCGGCGATGTGAGCTGGGTAGTGCCGACCGTCGGGCTGCGCGTCGCGACCTATCCGGCGGGCACGCCCGCGCATAGCTGGCAGGCGGTCGCCTCGGCCGGATCCCCCTTTGGCGAGAAGGGCGCGGTGGTCGCCGCCAAGACGCTGGCGCTGACCGCGTCGGACCTGTTCCGCCGGCCCGAGCTGCTGAAGCAAGCGCGCGTCGAGTTCGATCGCCGGCGCGGCGCGGGCTTTACCTATCAGTCGCTTGCCGGGGACCGTGCCCCGCCGCTCGACTATCGGCGTAAGCCGGGGGAATAAGAATATGACGAAGAAGATCTGTCCGTCCGCTGCGGCGGCGCTCGACGGGCTGTTGTTCGATGGCATGACGATCATGGCGGGCGGGTTCGGCCTGGTCGGCAATCCTGAAAAACTGATCCACGCGATACGCGATCATGGCGTGAGGGATCTCACCGTGGTCTCCAACAATTGCGGGGCCGAGGGGTTCGGCTTGTGGACGCTGCTCGCCAACGGGCAGATCCGCAAGATGATCAGTTCCTATGTCGGCGAGAACAAGTTGTTCGAGAAGCTCTATCTGGATGGCAAGCTCGAACTCGAACTGAATCCGCAAGGGACGCTCGCCGAACGGATCCGCGCGGGCGGTGCGGGCATCCCGGCTTTCTTCACAGCGACCGGCGTTGGCACAGTCGTTGCGGAGGGCAAGCCAGTCTCTACCTTCGACGGGCGAGATTATGTCATGGAGCGATGGTTGCGAGCCGATCTCGCGATCGTGCGCGCATGGAAGGGAGATGCGGCGGGGAATCTGGTGTTCCGCAAGACCGCTCGCAACTTCAACCCGGTGATGGCAACGGCTGCCGAAGCGACCGTGGTCGAGGTTGAGGACCTGGTTCCCACAGGTGCCCTCGACCCGGACCAGATCCACACCCCCGGAATCTATGTGGATCGCCTGTTCCAGGGAACCGATTATGAGCGGCGCATCGAAAAACGCACTGTGCGTGAGCCGCAGCCCGGGAATTTTTGATCAACTGGTCTTCGCCTGTTGTCGAAGCGATGCGGCAATGATTTTCTGGGTCGGTTGGCGTGTTCGATGCCCAAGACGCAAATCCGGCCCATGCTTTCTTCGGTCGACTTTCGCTTTGGCTAGGCCGACAGGTCCGGTGTCAATGAAGTCAAGGGTGGTGTCAGTCCTGTGGAAACCGCTCTCCACTGGGTAGTTTGCGGTCTTTGAAGCTGGCGGCTTAGCTCGCAAGGATTTGCCACTCAGCCAAGGCGGCTGAGCGGCGCTCTTTGTACGTTTGCCGATCGACGAGATGACGCTCCAGGTTGAAATGATTATGGACGTTGGCGTGGGCCGAGGCGAATTTCTGTAGCGATTTCATCCTTCGGAATCTCAGCATGGTTCTCTCGCGTCTGCGGAGAGGTAAAGGGCTGTTTTCAAACCGATTGTTGGCGTGCCGGCCAATCACCTGCTTTTCGCGATTGCCAAGCTCGTCCATGGCCGCACCATATGATCGCAGGCCATCTGTGGTAATCGTCGCGGGTGATCCGTGAGGCTTCAGTGCCCTTTTCATGAAGGCGAGTGCAGCAGCTTTGTCTCGGGCTTTCGAGACATAGCTTTCCAGGATTTCACCCTCGTGATCGACGGCCCGCCAAAGATACATCATCTCGCCGTCGATCTTGATGTACATCTCGTCGAGATGCCAACGCCAGTGGCGGAAACCGCGCATCCGGCTCACGCGTTACCGGCGAATGTCGCTGGCAAACATCGGGCCGAACCTGTTCCACCAGAAGCGAACCGTCTCGTGGCATATGTCGATGCCGTGCTCGAAAAGGAGGTCCTCGACGTTCCGCAGCGACAGTGGGAAGCGCACATACATGAGCACAACCAGACGGATTACTTCGGGCGATGAATAGAAACCGCGAAAAGGGCTGGGCGGTTTCGCCCGGCATTTGCGTGCCATTTCGCCTGGCTAGCAGCCGCTAACCCTCAGGGCCACGCAGACCTGACAGAACCCGCGCGGATTCGCCGGGCAGGACGGCTTCGAGCGCCGCATCGGTCGGTGCGGCCTGTGGCGCGGAAAAGAAGGTCATCCGGCGCGGCGGAGATCCGGCGATATCGACTGATGGACCCCACCCTCGACTCGAAATGCGGCGTTCAACCGGTTGCTTTGGCGGCCTGCCGCTCATAGGCGTCGGCCAGCTTGTGATAAAATGTCGAGGCGGTGCTGTCCGCTAGCGCTCGTGCTCGTGCGCGCTCTTCAGCGGCACGGCGCCTGAAATAGGATCGGTCGAGGGTGTTCATCGTCGGCCTCCTCAATGTCATGCTTGTCCATGTTGGCTTCGTTTCGGAGGCGAGTCGAGTCTGTCGCGTTCGGAGATCCCCTTACCCATCGGACCGGATGACCGGTATGATGCCGGGCCGCGCAAGGGCGCGGCAGGCGGAGCGCGGGATGTTGGGCGCGCACTGGCGGCATGGCCGCCAGAGGTCGCGCGTCATTCGGTGTCCGCGCTTGCGCACTCGGCTTTCGCCCGGGCGTCGCGGCGGCGGCTGGCCCCCAGGCCCGGGAGCACGCCGCCTCGCCGGGGCTTCGCCAAGGGCGCGGTTGTTCGTCGCGGGGGCCGGG
>NZ_JBMDKK010000008.1:0-161852 GCF_057809675.1 Sphingomonas sp. FG14
GATCGGCACCATCCGCGATCTCATCGCCTATCGCCGCCAGCACGACCATCTCGTCCAGAAAAAGGCCGAGGCGCGCTTCGAAAGCCGCTGGGGCGGCGACTGGACCGCGATGACCTTTTACAACAAGGCGACGGGCACCGAGCAGATCGCGCTGGTCAAGGGACGGATTGATCCCGAGCAGCCGACTTTGGTGCGCATGCACGTGCTTTCGCCCTTTGGAGACCTGTTCGGCGAATCGGGCGATCGCGGTACGATGCTGCAACGATCGATGGAGATCATCGCGGCGCAGGGCACCGGCGTGGTGGTGGTGATCAACCGCCAGCGCAATGACGCCTTCACCACGGCGGTGCTGCGAAAGGCGGGCTTGCCCACGCCCGATATGGAGGAACTGCGCGACTATGGCGTCGGCGCGATGATCCTGACCGAACTGGGCGTGCAGGACATGATCCTGCTCACCAACACCCACCACACTCTGGTCGGCCTGGACGGCTATGGCCTATCGATCGTCGGCGAGCACCCGATCGACTGCAAGGGAGCGGCATGATGGCAAAGTTTCTGATCGTCGAGGCGCGTTTCTACGACCATCTCAACGACCTTCTGCTCGAAGGCGTGCGCACCGCGCTTGAGGAAGCCGGGCATGCCCATGAGACCGTCACCGTTCCCGGTGCGCTGGAAGTGCCCGGCGCGATCGCGCTGGCGGCGGAGAGTGGCCGCTATGACGGCTACGTCGCACTCGGCGTGGTGATCCGTGGCGAGACCTATCATTTCGAAATCGTCTCCAACGAAAGCGCGCGCGGTATCATGGCATTGACGCTCGACGGCCTTGCGATCGGCAACGGCATCCTGACCGTCGAGAACGAAGCGCAGGCGCTGACGCGAGCGCGCCGCAGTGAAAAGGACAAGGGTGGCGAGGCGGCCAAGGCCGCAATCGCGATGCTCGCGCTACGCGGCCGTTTCGGCTAGACGCATCCTCCCTTGCGGGGGCGGGGCCGATCGGTCCCATCCTTTCGCGCGCTGATCGGGAGGACGCCATGTTCAACGGACCGCTGCTCGTAACCGAGCGATTGATCCTGCGTCCGCCGACGCGCGACGATTTCGACGCCTGGGTCGATTTCCACGCCGATCCGGAGACGATGCGTTTCCTGGGCGGTGTCCAGCCCCGCTCGGTCGCCTGGCGCGGCTTGTGCGCGATGGCCGGCGCCTGGCAGATTTCGGGCTTCGCGATGTTCTCGCTGATCGAGCGCGGCACCGGCCGCTGGGTCGGCCGCGTGGGGCCGTGGCGTCCCGACGGGTGGCCGGCCAATGAAGTGGGCTGGGGTGTCTCGCGCGAGTTCGCGGGGCGGGGCTATGCCCATGAAGCCGCGATCGCGAGCATGGACTATGCTTTCGAGATCCTGGGCTGGACCGATGTGATCCATATCATCGATCCCGAGAATGCCGGATCGATCGCGTTGGCCACGCGTCTCGGATCGGTCAATCGGGGGCCGACGCGGATGCCCGAGCCGTATCACGAAGCCTCTGTCGATGTCTGGGGGCAGAGCGCCGACGAATGGCGGGCGCGGAAAAACAATCTGTAGGCTTCAGGTGCAGCATGGTCGCGCCAGGCCCTGGCATGACACCAGGCGAGTGAACCGTCTCCGCGTCTCCGCATGAGCTGCCTTTTCTCGCGCGAAGACGCGAAGCGGGTGCCAGCGCTCAGCGCGCCGCGATCGCGCTCACGAACTGTTCGTTGCCGACCATGCCGAGCCGGGTGATCCCCGCCTTCTTCGCCGCCGCCAGCGTGCGATCGAATATCTCGTAGCGCGCGGCACCGTCCGCCGCGATCTGCAGGACGGGCTGGGCCGGATCGGTGACGAGTCCGTGGAAGCGGCCGGGCAGGCTGTCCTCGCCGACCGCGCTGCCGTTCCAGCGCACGACATTGTCCGCGCCGATGCTCAGCCGGACCACCGGCCGTTCGCTGAGCGGCACCTTGCTTTGGCCGGGCAGATCGAGCGGTACCTCGTGGAACTGGATCGGGATCAGCAGGATGAACATCACGAGAAGCACGAGCATCACGTCGATCAGCGGCGTGATGTTCAGATCCTGCAGCAGCCGGGGCTCTGCGATCGCGGTTGAGTGAAGCTTCCTCATATCCACCTCCTCGTTATGTGATATAATCACATATCATCGCGAGAAGCGCGTGTCGAGTGTTCGCGAGCTGATCCATATTGGGGCAGATCTTAACGAAAAATTCAGGAATTAACGATGTTTTACAGGGATTTTTAACCTCGGCTGCGCCAGAAGGACGGGCGAAGGAGCATTGTCATGACCTCGTCCGCAATCCGGCTGAGCCCGCTGTTCGCGCTTGCGCTCGCCGCATGCGGCGGTGGCGGTCAGAAGAACGATCAGGCGCTCAATGCGCTCGACCGCAGCCTTGCCGGCAACGCCGTGAATGCACAGGACGTCGATCCCGCGCTTGCCGCGTCGCTCGAAGACCAGATCATGGTCGATCCTTCGCTGAGCGCGCAGGCCAACCGCGACAGCGTCCGCCCGCCGGCCGAACCGATGCGCGCTCCCGTGCCCGCAGATGGCCCCGCTACGGCTAATGTCGGGACCGGCAAGCTGCTTGCCGCGCCAAAGGCGGTGGCGATGCACGCGCCCGAAACGCCGATGACGCTCGGCGCCCTCGCCAGCCAGCAGGCCCGGCGCACCGGCCAGAGCTGTGGCGCCGAACTCGGCTATAGCCAGACCTGGGCGACCCGGTTGCCGGCCGATCTGCCGCTCTTTCCGCAGGCGCGGGTGACGGAGGCCGCGGGCAGCGATGCCGGCGGTTGCCGTGCCGTCAGCTTCACCAGCGGCGCGGCGCTCCAGACGGTGCTCGACTTCTACTATACCCAGGCGGTGCGCGGCGGCTTCACCGCCGAACATCGCGTCGATGGCGGCGAACATATGCTGGGCGGCACGCGCGGCAAGGATGACGGGGCCTTCATCGTGATCGCGCGCGCGCGCGCCGGCGGCGGAACCGAGGTCGACCTGATCGCCAATAACGGGCGCTGATCCGCCGCTTCCTTTCCAGCCGGGCTCCGCTGCGCTAAGCGCAGCGCCATGATCCATCTGTTTCTCGTCATGCTGGGCGGCGCGCTCGGTTCGGGCGCGCGCTACGGCGTCGGCCGGGCATCGCTCGCCGTGCTCGGCCCCGGCTATCCCTGGGGGACGCTGACGGTGAATCTGGCCGGCGGCTTCGCCATGGGTCTGCTTGCCGGGCTGGTCAGCCGGTTCGTTTCCGGGGAGGAATGGCGGTTGCTGCTCGGCGTCGGCGTTCTTGGCGGCTTCACCACCTTCTCCGCCTTCAGCCTGGAGGTTGCCAACATGATCGAACGCGGCAGCATCGGCACCGCCGCGCTTTATGCGGTCGTCTCGGTCGTGGGATCGGTCGCCGCTCTCTTTATCGGCCTCGCACTGGCCAGGGGATTCGCATGAACGAAACCGTTTCCGCCGATGTCCGGCAATTCACCGTCGGCGACGATGACGACGGGATCCGGCTCGATCGCTGGTTCAAGCGTCATCTGCCCGATGTCAGCTTCAACCTCGTCTCGCGCTGGGCGCGGACCGGCCAGTTGCGCGTCGACGGCAAGCGCGCCGCGCCGGGTGACCGGATCGAGGCGGGCCAGGTGTTGCGCGTGCCCCCGGCCGAGGCGCCCAAGCCGGCGGCCGCGCCGGCGCGGCGCCAGCGTGCGCCGCTGAGCGAGGACCAGATCGATTTCGCGCAAGCCCTGGTGATCCATCGCGACCGTCAGGCGATCGTGGTCAACAAGCCGCCCGGCCTCGCCACCCAGGGCGGCACCAAGACCGAAATGCATCTCGACGGGCTGCTCGATGCGCTCCAGTTCGAGGCGGAGGGACGACCCAAGCTGGTTCACCGGCTCGACAAGGATACCTCGGGCGCGCTCCTCCTCGCGCGCAGCGCGCGGGCGGCGGCGCATTTCGCCAAGGCGTTTTCCAGCCGGACGGCGCGGAAAGTCTATTGGGCGCTCGTCATCGGCGTGCCGTCGATCGACGATGGCATGATCGAACTGCCGCTCGCCAAGCAGCCGGGCACCGGCGGCGAGAAAATGCATGTTGACGAAAAGGAAGGGCTGCCGTCGCGGACGCGCTACCGCGTCATCGAGCGCGCGGGCAACCGCGCCGCCTGGGTGGAGCTCCAGCCCTTCACCGGCCGCACCCATCAGTTGCGCGTTCATATGGCGGCGATCGGCCATCCGATCGTCGGCGACGGCAAATATGGTGGCAAGGAAGCGTTCCTCTCCGGCGGGATCAGCCGCAAGATGCACCTTCATGCGCGGCGCATCCGCGTCGATCACCCTGATGGCGGCCATGTCGACGTGTCGGCGGACCTGCCGAGCCACTTCGCGGAAAGCGTCGCGACGCTGGGCTTCGATCCGCTGCTTGCCGAGGCGCTGCCGTTCGACGAGGTGAAGTTTTCCGAAACGACCGAGGGCAAGCGTCGCAAGGCGGCCGCGGTCGCCAAGGACAAGCGCCGCGAGCGCAAGGGCGAACGCCGTGGCCGCAGCCGTACGGGGGAAAAGCGCGGCTGATGCATCCCGATCCCAAATTCCGCTGGGAGGATCGCGCCGCGATGCGCGATTTCGTCACAGAGATCGGCTTCGGCACGCTGTTCGCCGCGACGCCCGACGGCCCGCGCGCCGCGCATGTGCCCGTGATCTTCGTTGCGGAGGACCGAATCGGTTTCCACGTCTCGCGCGGAAACGGCATCGCCCGCCATCTCGACGGCGCGACCGCGCTGTTTTCGGCCCATGGCCCTGATGCCTATGTCAGCCCGGACTGGTACGGAGTGGAAGATCAGGTGCCGACCTGGAATTATCTGGCCGTCGAACTTGAGGGGCGCATCGTGAAAATGGATCGCGATGCGCTGCTCGACCAGATCGATCGACTGTCCGCCGAGCACGAGGCGCGGCTGGAGCCCAAGCCCGCCTGGACGCGCGCCAAGATGGACCCGGATACGCTCCACAAGATGCTAGGTGCGATCACCGGTTATACGCTGGAGATCCAGGCCTGGCGGGGGACGCGCAAGCTCGGCCAGAACAAGTCCGATGCCGCGCGCCTGGCGGCGGCCGACGGGCTGGACGCGTCGGGCAAGCGCGCGATGGCGCATCTGATGCGCCATCTGCCACTATGAAAGCCGCGATATGAACCGTCTCGCCATCTTCGATTGTGACGGCACGCTCGTCGACAGCCAGATCAATATCTGCCGCGCGATGGAGGAATGCTTCATGCGCGCGCGGCTCGATCCGCCCGAACGCGCCGCCACACGGCGTATCGTGGGGCTCAGCCTGGTCGAGGCGATGCGGGCGCTGTTGCCGGAGGCGGACATGGACACGCACCACATGCTCGCGGCCGAATACAAGTCCGCCTTTCATCGGATGCGCGGGCTCGGCGAAGTGGAGGAGCCGCTGTTCGACGGCATCGCCGACGTGATCGCGGCACTCGACGATGCCGGCTGGCTGCTCGGCGTCGCGACGGGCAAATCGGATCGCGGGCTGGCGATCTGCCTGGAACATCATGGGCTGACGCGGCGCTTCGTCACCTTGCAGACCGCCGATCGTCATCCTTCCAAGCCGCATCCCGCGATGGCGGCGGCGGCGATCGCAGAGGCTGGCGCTTCGCCGGAGACGACCGTCGTTATTGGTGATACCAGCTTCGACATGGTCATGGCGCGCGCCGCCGATGCCCATGCGGTCGGTGTCGCCTGGGGCTATCACCCGCCCGAGGAACTCACCCTGGCCGGCGCACACCGCATCGCCGCGCTGACCGCGGATATCCCGGCGTTGCTGGAGGAACTGGCATGAGCACCGATCCTGATACGCTGGCGCGCAATCGCTTCTTCGCGATCGGCGCGATGCGGCTGACCGGCGTGGCGATGCTCGTCGTCGGGCTGATGGCGGTTTCGGGCCGGATTGGCGCCATCCCGCCCGTTGCCGGCTATGTGCTGGTGTTGATCGGCCTAGCCGATTTCCTGATCGTGCCGCGCGTGCTCGCGCGCCGCTGGCGGAGCCCGCGCGGGGAATGAAGCGTTTCTACAAGGCGGTTTCCGCGACCCCCGACGGCGGGATCGCGCTAGACGGCCGGCCGGTGCGCACGCCGGGGCGGGCGCCGCTGATCGCGCCGACGACAGCGCTGGCGGAAGCGATCGCGCGCGAATGGGCGGAGCAGGGCGACCAGATCGATCCGCGCACCATGCGCTTCACGGGTCTCTCCAATGCCGCGATCGATCGGGTCGCAGCCGATCCCGAGGCCTTTGCGCGCGGGCTCTCCGTCTATGGCGAGAGCGACCTGCTCTGTTATCGCGCCGATGGCCCTGAAACGCTGGTCTATCGCCAGGCGGAAGCATGGGATCCGCTGCTGGCCTGGGCGGCGACGCGCTATGATGTCGCCTTCACCGTCACCACCGGGATCGTGCATCGGCCGCAGCCGGAGGCGACGCTGGACAGGCTGTCGGCGGCGACGGTCGCGCGCGACCCGTTCGCGCTGGCCGGCCTGTCGCCGCTCGTCACCATTTCCGGATCGCTTGTCACCGCGCTCGCGGTGGCGGAAGAGGCGGTGGCGCCCGATCAGGCTTGGTCGGCGATCACCGTCGATGAAAGCTGGCAGGCCGAGCGCTGGGGTGAGGACGCCCTCGCCGCTCAGGCGCTGGAGGCGCGCCGCGTCGATTTCATCGCCGCGGCGTCCTTCCTGTCTCTGCTTCGCTGAGCGGCGGCTCGTTCAGGAAGCGGCCGGATAGTCGGTATAGCCTTCCGGCCCCCGGCCATACCATGTCGCCATCACGTCGGGATTGAGCGGCAGGCCTTTGGCGAAACGCGCCGGCAGGTCGGGATTGGCCAGGAACGTACGGCCGAAGGACACCGCGTCGGCGACGCCGCTGTCGAGCACGGCCTGGGCATCGTCGGCGCGATAGTCGGAATTGAGGACCAGCGGCCCCTCGAAAGCGCGTCGGATCGCGGGCGATTGCTTGGTCTGTTCGGTGCGGCCGAAGCTGCCGTCGGGGCCGGGCTCGCGCAGTTCGAGGAAGGCGATGCCGATCTTCGAGAGCGCGGCGGCGGCGGGCACGAACACGCTGGCCGGATCGCTGTCGATCACGCCCTGGGTATCGCCATTGGGGGAAAGGCGCACCGCCGTGCGGTCGGCGTCGACTTCGCCCGCCACCGCCTCGGTCACTTCGCGCAATAGCCTGATCCGGTTCTCCGGGCTGCCGCCATAGTCGTCGTCGCGGAAATTGGTGCCGTCGCGCAGGAACTGGTCGATCAGATATCCGTTCGCGGCATGGACCTGCACGCCATCGAAACCGGCTTTCCGTGCATTGCGCGCAGCGCGGACATAGTCTTCCAGAAGCGCGGGAATCTCGTCCAGCCCCAGTTCCCGTGCCTCCACATATGGCTGTTTGCCGTCATAGGTGTGCGCATGGGCCGGCGCGGTGGTGGGTGAGGAGGAAACGGGCAGTTCGCCGTCCATGAAGCTGGGATGGACGATCCGCCCCATGTGCCAGAGCTGCGCAACGATCCGCCCGCCGGCGCGGTGTACGGCCTCCGTCACCGGCTTCCAGGCCTCGGTCTGTTCGTCTGTCCACAGGCCGGGGGCATAGGGAAACCCCAGGCCTTGTTGGCTGATGCCCGTGGCCTCGCTGATGATCAGGCCGGCGCTGGCGCGCTGTGCATAATAGGTCGCCATCATCTCCGACGGCACATGGTCGCGGCTCGACCGGCCGCGTGTCAGCGGCGCCATCAGCATGCGATTGGGCGCCTCGATCGCGCCGAGCTGGATGGGGTCGAACAGGCTTGGCATATCAGTTCCTTTTTGAAACGGGACTGCGTGGACATAGGGCGTTATGGGGCGCCATGCATCAGGCCGATCCTCCAAGTTTTTCTGTCGCGACACCAAGTGGAAAAATGGCGCCGCCGCGCTTCGCCTTCGCGGCGCTGCTCGGTAGCAATCTGTGCCTTGCCTTCGGTCCGCTGCTCGTGCGGGCGTCCGATGTCGGCCCGGTGGCGGCGGGTTTCTGGCGAGTCACGCTGGCCGTGCCCTTCCTGCTGATCATGCTCGGGCTGTCGCGTGAGCGGATTTCGCGCATGCGCGCCGGCCTGTGGGTGACGCTGGCGATTGCCGGCCTCTTCTTCGCGCTCGACCTGGGGGCATGGCATCTTGGCATCCACCAGACCAAGCTGGCGAACGCGACGCTGTTCGGCAATGCCAGCATCCTGCTGTTCCCGATCTACGGCTTCATCATGGCGCGCGCCTGGCCCAATCGCAGCCAGGCGGTGGCGCTGCTGCTCGCGGCGTTCGGCGCGGCGCTGCTGATGGGGCGATCCTATGAAATGTCGGCGGAGAATCTGATCGGCGATCTCCTCTGCCTGCTCGCCGGCCTGCTCTACACCGGTTATCTGGTCGCGATGACGCGCGTGCGCGGAACGCTCGGCTCGTGGAGCGCGCTGATCCTCTCGACCATGGCGGGCATATTGCCGCTGCTCGCCATGGCAAGCCTGCTCGGCGAGAAGATCCTGCCGACGGACTGGACGCCGCTGATCATGCTGGCGCTGGTCAGCCAGGTGGTCGGCCAGGGACTGCTGACTTATGCGATGGTGCATTTCCAGCCGATCGTCGTCGGCCTGGTGTTGCTCGTCCAACCCGTCATCGCCGCCACCATCGGCTGGCTGATCTATGGCGAGCGCCTGGGATTGCTCGATTTCGTCGGCGCGGTCGCCGTGGCGATCGCGCTGGTCCTGGTGAGGCGGCCGGATCGGCCGGCCGCCTCCCGAAGTCCAACGTCTCAGTAACCCGATTCGGCCGAGATCATGCAGTAGAGCATCGCGATCGACAGCAGCGTGTTGGTGCGCGAGAACATCATTGCGCGCGTCGCCGCCGCCGCCTTGGTCGCATCGTCGGCCTCGACCAGGCCCAGCGCCTTTTTCTGCGCCGGCCAGATCACGAACCACACGTTGAAGGCCATGATCAGCGCCAGCCACATGCCGATGCCGATTGTGCGGAACGGCGATTGCAGCGTGAACGCCTGATGCGCATAGCCTGCCTGGATCGCGACGACGAGGCCGGTGGCCACCGTCGCGGCCGCGCCCCAGCGGAACCAGAAGAGTGCCGCCGGCGCGATATATTTGGACACGCCCGGTTTCAGCTCCGCCGGTACCTTCGGCATCGTCGGGATCTGGGTGAAGTTGAAATAATAGAGATGGCCGATCCACATGATCGCGCAGATCACGTGCAGGAAGCGCCAGAAGAAATTATTGTCGAACATCCCCTGCACGCCGAACAGCACGGCCAGCATCAGCAATACGCCGACGGCGAGCACCGCGTTCAGATTTCCGAAGAATTTCGCCATTTGACACCGTCCCCCTATTTTCGCCCCTTGAAGAAACAAAGGCTATCATGCGCGAATCGCGGTGTCACGGGCTTGCGGTGCCGTGATGCGGGGCGCATTGGAGAATGATGACGACCAAGCTTCCCCCTGATCCAACGCTCGACGAGATCCGCGCCGCGCTGGCGCCGATGATCGCGGTTCATGCGGGATTCGACGGCTGGAGCACCGCCGCGCTGGCGCGAGCCGCCGAGGAAGCTGGCGTCGATCCCGATATCGCGGCGCTCGCCTTTCCCGGCGGCGCGGTCGACATGATCGACGGCTGGTTCGGCGCGGTCGATGTCGCGATGGCGTCGTCGCTGCCCACGTCGGCGCTTGCGGCGATGAAGATCCGCGATCGCATCGCCGCGCTGGTGATGGCGCGGATCGCGGTGGTGGCGCCGCATCGCGATGCGCTGCGCCGCGCGCTCGCCATTCTCGCCATGCCCGCCAATCTGGGGCGCGGCATGCAGCTCGGCTGGCGCGCCGCCGATGCGATGTGGCGCCTGGCCGGCGATACTGCGACCGATTATAATCACTACAGCAAGCGCGCGATCCTTTCGGGTGTTTATGGTGGCACGACGCTCGTCATGCTCGACGACGACAGCGAGGACCTGGCGGAGACCCGCGCCTTTCTCGATCGCCGTATCGACGGGATCATGCGGTTCGAGCGCGCCAAGGGCCGGTTGCTCGCGCGGCGCGATCATCTGCCCAGCCTTTCGCGCTTCATCGGCCGGCTGCGTTATCCGGCGATCTGAAGACACGCGATAAAACAGCCTCATCCGTCTTTTCCGGCCGCGCGTCGCCGGGGCTGGCCTTTCCTGCACGTTATTGATAATCAGTCGCAGGACATAAGCGGACGGATCATCTTGCGCCTCGATCAATTGCCACTGCGCGAACCCGCGCACATCGCCGATATCGACTGGACTGCCCTTTCGGATGCCGAGGCACGGCGACTGCGGGAATTCGGCTTTGGCGAGGGGGTCGCGGTCGAGGTCTGGCATCGCAGCGGATTGCTCGGGCGCGGTCCGATCGCCTGTCGTGTCGGTCGCATGACCGTGGCGATCCGGCGCAGCAACGCGGCGGCGATCTCGGTGATCCAGCGGGGCCGGCCATGAATCCGGCGCCGCTTGTCGCTCTGGTCGGCAATCCCAATGCCGGCAAATCCGCCCTGTTCAATGCGCTCACCGGCGCGCGCCAGAAGGTCGGCAATTATCCAGGCGTCACCGTAGAACGGAAATCGGGACGCATGGCGCTGGCCGACGGCCGGCCGGTGGAACTGGTCGATCTGCCCGGCACCTACAGCCTCACCCCGTCGAGCCCCGACGAAGCGGTGACGCGCGATGTGGTGATGGGCGCGCAGGAGGGCGAACGCCGCCCCGCCGCGCTCATCGTCGTGGTCGATGCCGGCAATCTCGACAATCATCTGCGCTTCGCGCTCCAGCTCCGCGAACTCGGCGTGCCGATGGTCGTGGCGCTCAACATGGTCGACATGGCCGAGCGCGACGGGCTGGTGCTCGATCCGCAGGCGCTGTCGCGCGAACTCGGCGTGCCGGTGGTGCCGACCGTGGCGGTGCGCCGGCGCGGCATGGACGAACTGCGCGACGCGCTGGCATCGGTGCTGGGTGACGGTGCCTCGCAGCCGGCCGTCTCGGCGGAGCCAGCCGACATCGCGTCGCTGCAGCGGCGCGCGCGCGCCCTCTCGGTCGCGGCCACCATTTCCGAAACGCCGGTGCGGCGGATCACTCATCTGATCGATTCGGTGGTTCTCCATCCTGTCGCCGGGCTTTTCATCCTGGTCGCGCTGTTCTTCGTGATGTTCCAGGCGGTCTTCGCCTGGTCGGAAGCGCCGATCGGCTGGATCGAGGAGTCGTTCGCCGCGGCGCAGGCCTGGGTGACGGCGGCATTGCCCGACAGCTTCCTGCGATCGCTGATCGTCGATGGCGTGATCGCGGGTGTCGGCTCGGTCGTGGTCTTCCTGCCGCAGATCCTCATCCTGTTCTTCTTCATCCTGCTGCTGGAAGCGTCGGGCTACATGGCGCGCGCGGCCTTCCTGATGGACCGGCTGATGGCGGGCGTGGGCCTGAACGGCCGCGCCTTCATTCCGCTGCTCTCTTCCTTCGCCTGCGCGATTCCGGGTATCATGGCGACGCGCACGATCGACGATCCGAAGCAGCGGCTCACCACCATATTGATCGCGCCGCTGATGACCTGTTCGGCGCGTCTGCCGGTTTACTCGGTGATCATCGGCGCGTTCATTCCCGCGCGCGACCTGGGCTGGGGCATCGGCCTTCAGGGACTGATCTGGTTCGGCCTGTACCTGGCCGGGGTGCTTGGCGCCGTCGCGGTCGCCTTCATCCTGCGCAAGACCGTGGCGCGGGGCGCGCCGAGCGGTTTCATGATGGAATTGCCGCGCTACCAGATGCCCAACCTCGCCGATGTCGCGATCGGATTGTGGCAGCGCGCCTGGGTGTTCCTCCGCCGCGCGGGCACGATCATCATGATGGTGACGATCGCGCTCTGGGCGCTGCTCAGCTTCCCGGTCGCGCCGGAGGGACGCAGCCAGGTCGAATATTCGATCGCGGGGCGCATCGCTTCGGGGCTTGAAGTGGTGGTGCGCCCGATCGGCTTCAATCACGAGATGGCGCTAGCGGTGATTCCCGCGATGGCGGCGCGCGAGGTCGCGGTGTCGGCGCTGGCCACCGTCTATTCGATCGAAAGCGATGACGAGGCGGAAACCGAACGCTCGCTGGGCACCCAGCTCCAGGGGCGCTGGTCGTTGCCCACCGCGCTCGCCTTCCTCATGTGGTTCGTCTTCGCGCCCCAATGCCTGTCGACCATCGCGGTCATGCGCCGCGAAACCAATGGGTGGAAATGGCCGATCTTCGCGCTCGGCTATCTCTTCGCGCTGGCCTATCTTGCCGCCGGTGCGACTTTCTGGTTAGCCACGGCGCTCGGTCTATAGGAGAATCTCATGGCGGGCAGCGTCAACAAGGTTATTTTGGTCGGCAATCTGGGCGCCGACCCTGAAGCGCGCTCGCTCAACAATGGCGGCGAGGTGGTCAATCTCTCGGTCGCCACGTCCGAGCGGTGGAACGATCGCGATGGCAACCGTCAGGAGCGGACGGAATGGCATCGCGTCGTGATTTTCAACGAGAATCTCGGCAAGATCGCCAAGCAGTATCTGCGCAAGGGATCGAGCGTCTATCTGGAAGGCCAGCTCCAGACGCGCAAATGGCAGGACAATAACGGTCAGGACAAATATTCGACCGAAGTGGTGCTCCAGCGCTTCCGTGGCGAACTCGTCCTGCTCGGCGGCCGTGAAGAAGGCGGCTCGGGCGGTGGTTCGGGTGGCGGCTATGGCGGCGGCGGCGGTTTCGGCGGCGGCGGTGGCGGTGGCGGTGGCCGTTCGAACGACGGCTGGGGCGGCGGCGGTGGTTCGTCGGGTGGCGGCTATGGCGGTGGTTCGGGCGGATCCTCCTCGGGCGGTGGCCGTGGTGGCCCATCGGCATTCGATAGCGATCTGGATGACGATGTTCCGTTCTGAACCCTGCTGAAGGGTCAGTCCCGCCCTTTTTCCAATGCTTTCTTGAGGTCGGCGAGGACACCGAACGCGCCGGCCTCTTCTTCTTTCAGCACTCCGGCTTCACGCAACGCCGCGTCCGCGCCGGGCGCCCGGGGAAACGGATCGAGCGCCAGCGCCAGCGTCTGCGCCAGCGCCTCGCCCAGATCGATCGCCTGGCCGTCATAGCCGATGACGTCGCAATCGGCGGCGGACAACTCGATCTCTTCCGCGTCCGACGCCAGCGCGCTTTCCTCCACGAACAGCAATTCGAACGGTTCGTCGATGATCGCGGGGACGGCCTCGCCGGTCACGACGCAGCTCTGTGTCGCCCTGGCGGCGATTCGGCCGCTGGCGCGGATGCCGGCGGCGGTCTGTGTGATCGTCGCGGTTCCGGTCAGCGCATCCAGCGCCTGCAGGTCGAAGCGCCGCGCCAGTGCGGCGCGTTCGGGGGCGTCGGCTTCAATCCGCACCTCGCGCGGGCGTTCGCCGATCTCGTCGCGGCGGAATATCCGGCTGAATTCGGGGGCGTTCATGGCTGAACCAGCACGCCGGACAGCAACCGATCGACGGGTGCCTCATTCACGGCATCGGCGATCGTCCGTATCCGCATGGTCGCGTTCGCGAGCGCTTCTTCCGAGGGCGGGGTGCCGCGATAAAGATTGCGCCGCAGCGCGTCGGGCAGGTCGCCGGTCCCGGTCAGTCCCTGGCGGTAGACGGTCAGCCGGCCGCCCAGCGCGCTCATCATCTTGCCGATATGCTTGCCGACGACGACGTCGCCGATGCCCTGCTGGCGAAGCTGGCCGTCCATGTCGTCGACGAAGGTTTCGGTGAGCAAGGCTGCGTTCGCCGCGCCGTCGTCGTCTTCGCGTTCCAGGCGCACCAGCGCGATCGAAAGGATCGCCGCCACCATGTCGAACCGTCCGTCGATCGTGTCGGCGACGCCGCCCTCGATATACCAATAGGGATTGCGTGCCTCGGCGACGATGGCGGCGTAGAGCGGGGCGAGCGTGTCGCGACCGCTGCTGCGGTTGAAGAGGCGGCTTAGAAACGACACGCGATCGAGAACTCCTGTTTGGGCTTGGTGCCCCGCTGCCCTTGCCGGGCGTGATCCGAGCGCATATTGAGGCAGCGGACGCGGCTTTTAATGGCGCGCGTCCGCGTGGCGCGCAAGGAGAAGGCTTGATGGCGGTGTTGACGAAGCAGGGGCTGACGGCGGTGGCCGCCGTTGGAGCGCTGCTCATGGCGGGCGGTTGCACCCGTGTCCGCGGCCATCAGGGCTATATCGTCGATCAGGTTCTGGTCGACGGCATCCAGCCCGGCGTCGACAATCGCGATTCGGTGCAGGCGACCTTGGGCGGCCCCACCTTTGTCGGCCAGTTCGATTCCAATGACTGGTACTATGTCTCGCGCCAGACGCGCCAGCTTGCCTTTGCCCAGCCCAAGCCGACCGAGCAGACGATCCTCCACGTCCGATTCGACAAGGCCGGCAACGTGGCTGCGGTCGACAAGGCCGGTCTCGAGAAGATCGTCTCGATCTCGCCAATGGGTGACAAGACGCCGACGCTGGGCCGCCATCGCGGCTTCTTCCAGGAGCTGTTCGGCAATATCGGCGCGGTGGGCGTTCCCGGCGCGGGCGGCGCACCGCAATAATCCGAACCTGGCGTTAGGTCGCCAGGTTGAAACCCTGCCGTCGTTCCAGCGAAAGCTGGAGCCCATGCGATGTGCCCGGCTACACTGCCGTTCGAAGAGCGTATGGGCCCCAGCTTTCGCTGGGGCGGTATCGAGGAGGAACCTTGCTAGCTGGCGATATCGCTGGCGGCGAGCACGGCGAGCGTGACCAGTTCCGATGCCGTCGACGCCATCGTGGCCACCTGAACCGGCTTGTCCATGCCGACCAGCATCGGCCCGATGACATGGTCTCCGCCGAGTTCGCGCAGCAGCTTGGCTGAGAGATTGGCCGATTGCAGGCCGGGCATGATGAGCACGTTGGCGGGTGCGGACAGGCGGCTGAACGGATAATTGCTCATGACCTTGGCATTGAGCGCCACGTCGGGCGCCATCTCGCCTTCATATTCGAAGCTCACGCCGCGCGCGTCGAGGATCGCCACGGCCTCGCGCAGATTCTCCAGCCAGTTGCCCGGCGGGTTGCCGAAGGTCGAATAGGAGAGGAAGGCGACGCGCGGTTCGTGGCCCATCTTGCGGGCCACCGCCGCCGTGCCTTCGGCGATGTCCGCCAGTTCCTCGGCGGTCGGCCGCTCGTTGACCGTCGTGTCGGCCATGAACACCGTATGCGTCTGCCCCACCAGCACATGGATGCCGAATGGCGTCGCGCCCGCGCGCGGATCGATCACCTTGCGCAGCTCGCGCATCGTCTGCGCATAGGTGCGCGTCGTGCCGGTGATCATCGCATCGGCCTCGCCCAGCGTCAGCAGCATCGCGCCGAAGATGTTGCGGTCGCGGTTCACCATCCGCTCGACTTCGCGCTTCAGGAAGCCACGACGCTGCAGCCGCTCGTAGAGATGCTCGACCATCTTGGGCACCAGCGGCGAATTGACGCTGTTGTGCACCTCGAAGCTGTCGGGATCGTCGACGCCCATCGCACGCAGCCGATCGCGGACCTGTTCGCGGCCGACGAGCACGGGAATGCCGTAGCCGCCGTCGCGGAACTGGATCGCGGCGCGGAGCACCGTCTCTTCCTCGCCCTCGGCGAACAGCACGCGCTTCGGCCGCGCGCGCGCGGCTTCATAAGCGAGCGTCAGCACCGAGGTGGTCGGATTGAGTCGCGCGCGCAGCGACTGGCGATAGGCCGCCATGTCGAGGATCGGCTTTTGCGCCACGCCCGAATCCATCGCGGCCTGCGCGACGGCGGCGGGTACGATCTCCATCAACCGCGGATCGAAGGGGGCGGGGATGATGTAATCGGGGCCGAAGCTGTGGGCGAGGCCGCCATAGGCCAGCGCGACCTCTTCCGGCACCTGCTGGCGCGCGAGTTCGGCCAGCGCCTCGGCGGCGGCGATCTTCATCTCCTCGTTGATCGCGGTGGCGCGCACGTCGAGTGCGCCACGGAAGATGAAAGGGAAGCCGAGCACGTTGTTCACCTGGTTCGGATAGTCCGAACGGCCGGTCGCGACGATCGCGTCGGGGCGCGCGGCCTTGGCGGCCGGCGGCGTGATCTCGGGATCGGGATTGGCCATGGCGAAGATGATCGGCTGCGGCGCCATCTTCATCACCATCTCGGGCTTGAGCGCATCGGCGGCGGACAGGCCCAGGAAGACGTCCGCGCCGTCCAGCGCTTCCGCCAGCGATCGCCGGTCGGTCTTGGCGGCGTGGGCGGATTTCCATTGATCCATGCCGGTTTCGCGGCCTTGGTAGATCACGCCCTGGCGGTCGCACATCAACACATTGTCGTGCGGCACGCCCATCGCCTTCACCAGTTCGGTGCAGGCGATCGCGGCGGCGCCAGCGCCGTTGACGACCACCTTCACGTCCTTGATCGAACGATTGGTGAGGTAGCAGGCGTTGATCAGGCCGGCGGCGGTGATGATCGCGGTACCGTGCTGGTCATCATGCATCACCGGAATGTTCATGCGCTCCTTCAGCGCCTGTTCGATGATGAAGCATTCGGGCGCGCGGATATCCTCCAGGTTGATGCCCCCAAAGCTCGGTTCGAGCAGCGCGACCGCGTTGATGAAGGCATCGGGATCCTCGGTCGCGAGCTCGAGATCGATCGAATCGACATCGGCGAAACGCTTGAAGAGCACCGCCTTGCCTTCCATCACCGGCTTCGACGCGAGCGCCCCCAGATTGCCCATGCCGAGGATGGCGGTGCCGTTGGAGATCACCGCCACCAGATTGCCCTTGGCGGTATAGTCATAGGCAGTGCCCGGATCGTCGGCGATCGCGCGGACCGGAACGGCGACGCCGGGGGAATAGGCAAGGCTCAGGTCGCGCTGCGTCGCCATCGGCTTGGATGCGATGATCTCGATCTTCCCCGGACGGCCGTAGGAGTGGAAGAGCAGCGCCTCCGCTTCCGAGAATTTGACGTTGCTTCCTTCGCTCATGCTCTGCCTTCCGTTCATATCGTTTCATGGGTGCCATAGAACGTGATCGGCCGAGGCGAAAGCGCTTCGGCGCCTGATCCAAAGCATGATTCCGGCTTTCAACGACCTGTCGTTTCATGCCCGGCTCATTTGATCCCGATCGCGCCAAAAAGCGGCTTTGGCAAAGCGGTGCGAAGCCGGTATCAGCGGCGGTTCGCATGACCAAGCACCCCGCTCCCGCCGCCAGCCAGCCGACGCCGATGATGGCGCAATATCTGGCGCTCAAGGCCGACGCCGCCGATTGCCTGCTCTTCTACAGGATGGGCGATTTCTTCGAACTGTTCTTCGACGACGCGAAGATCGCGGCGGCGGCGCTCGATATCGCGCTCACGGCGCGCGGCGAACATGACGGGCGACCGATCCCGATGTGCGGCGTTCCCGCGCATTCGGCCGAAGCCTATCTCGCGCGGCTGATCAAGGCGGGGCATCGCGTCGCGCTGGCCGATCAGATCGAGACCCCCGAACAGGCGAAGAAGCGCGCCGGATCCAAGGCATTGGTGGGACGTGCGATCATCCGCGTGGTGACGGCGGGCACGCTGACGGAAGAGACGCTGCTCGATGCGCGCGCGGCCAACTGGCTGGTCGCATTGGGCGAGGCGGGTGGCATGCTGGGGCTCGCCGCCGCCGATATCTCGACGGGGCGTTTCGAGGTCGCCGAGATCGCGCCCGAAAGCCTGGGGGCCGAACTGGCGCGCCTGGGCGCCGCCGAGATCATCGTGTCGGAAAATGCCGATCACTGGCCAGACGGCGCTTTCTCGCGCCCGCGCGGCGATTTCGACAGCGTACGTGGCGAGGCGCGGCTGAAATCGCTGTTCGGCGTCGCGACGCTCGACGGTTTCGGCGCATTCGGTCGCGCGGAGCTCGCCGCGGCGGGCGGGCTGGTCGCCTATCTCGACCATGCCGGCAAGGGCAGCCTGCCCTTCCTGCAAGCGCCGCTGCGGCGCGCGCCGACCGCGCATATGATGATCGATGCGGCGACGCGCGAAAGCCTGGAGCTGACGCAGGCACAGGGTGGCGGGCGGGCCGGCAGCCTGCTCGATTCGATCGATCGGACGGTCACCGGCGCGGGCGCGCGGCTGCTTGCGGCCGATCTGGGCGCGCCGCTCGCCGAACGCGGGCTGATCGAGGCGCGTCACGATCTGGTCGCCTTCTGGTTCGACGATCCACACGAGCGCGAGGGGCTGCGCGTGGCGCTGAAGGCCCTGCCCGATATCGGGCGGGCGCTGGGGCGCTTGGTGGCCGGGCGCGGTGGCCCGCGCGACCTGGGTCAGCTTCGCGACGGCCTTGGCGAGGCGCGGATGTTGCGCGAGCGGCTGGGGCGGCTCGCCAATCCGCCCATGCTGCTCGCCGATCTGCTGCCCCGGCTCGACGGTCATGGCGCGCTGGTCGAGCATCTGTCGCGCGCGCTGGTCGCCGCCCCACCGATCGACGCCGCGCAGGGCGGCTATATTGCTGAAGGCTATGATGCCGCGCTGGACGAATTGCGCGGCATCGGCGGCGACGGCCGCCGCGCCATCGCCGCTCTCGAAGCGCGCTTCCGCACCCAGACGGGCATCGCGACACTCAAGATCCGCCACAACGGCGTGCTCGGCTATCATGTCGAGGTGCCGGCCAAATCCGCCGACGCGCTGATGGCGCAGGATTCGGGCTTCACCCATCGTCAGAGCCTGGCGGGCGTCGTCCGTTTCAATGCGCCCGAACTGCACGAACTGGCGCTGCGCGTCACCCAGTCCGGCGCGCATGCGCTGGCGGCCGAGGCCGCGCATCTGGAAGCATTGACCGAGGAAGCGCTTGCCAGCCGCGATGCGATCGCCGCCACCGCCGATGCGCTCGCGCGGCTCGACGTGGGCGCGGCGCTCGCCGAGCGCGCGGGTGAAGGCGGCTGGTCGCGGCCGTCACTGGTCGATCATCCCTGCCTGGAGATCGAGGGCGGTCGTCATCCGGTGGTCGAGGCGGCGGTCGGTCGTACCGGCGAACGCTTCGTCGCCAATGACTGCAGATTGTCCGAGCACGAGCGTGTCTGGCTGGTCACCGGCCCCAATATGGGCGGTAAGTCGACCTTTCTGCGGCAGAACGCGCTGATCGCGGTCCTCGCGCAGACCGGGAGCTTCGTGCCGGCCGCGAGCGCGCGGCTCGGGCTGGTCGACCGGCTGTTCAGCCGGGTCGGCGCATCGGACAATCTGGCGCGCGGCCGCTCGACCTTCATGGTCGAGATGGTCGAAACCGCCGCGATCCTCGCCCAGGCAACGCCACACAGCTTCGTCATTCTCGATGAGGTGGGGCGCGGCACCTCTACCTATGACGGGCTCGCCATCGCCTGGGCGGTGGTGGAGGCGGTGCATGAGGTCAATCGCTGCCGCTGTCTCTTCGCCACCCATTATCATGAGCTCACCCGGCTGGCCGAACGGCTCGACGCCCTGTCGCTCCACCACGTCCGTGCGCGTGAATGGAAGGGCGATCTGGTGCTGCTCCATGAGGTCGCATCGGGGCCGGCCGATCGCAGCTATGGCCTGGCCGTCGCCAAGCTCGCCGGTTTGCCGCCAGCGGTGCTGTCGCGCGCCGGCACGGTTCTCAAGAAGCTGGAGGCGGGTCGCGCGCAGACCGGCGGGCTGGCGGCGGGCCTGGACGATCTGCCGCTGTTCGCCGCGATGGCGGCCGCACCGGAGGAAGCGCGCGATGTCTTGCGCGACGCGTTGGCCGCGATCGACGCCGACTCACTCAGCCCCCGTGACGCACTCGAGGCGCTCTATGGTCTCAAGCGACTGGCGGAGGAGGGCTGAGCGATTGGAAAGCGTGACGAACCTTCCTGAAACTCCTATCTGAAGCCCATGCCCGCGCGCTTCGACAGTCTTTCCAATCGCCGCCGCATCGTCGATCGGCGTGCCCTGTCCGATGCGCTTGCGGCATTGCCCGAGACCGGCGGGGCGGCGAAGCAACGTCCGGCGATGGTGGCGCTGCTGCGCGAGGCGCTCGATGCCGGCCGCGCGGAGATCGCGCGGCGGCTGGCCGAGAACCCCTCGCGCGGGACCGACGCGGCATCGGCGCAGGCGTTCCTGACCGACCAGATCCTGCGGCTGATCTTCGATTTCACGACGCAGCGGCTTTATCCGATCAACAATCCGACGGCGTCGGAGCGCCTGGCTCTGCTCGCGGTCGGCGGCTACGGCCGGGGCGAGATGGCGCCCTATTCGGACGTCGACATCGCATTCCTGACACCGTGGAAGCAGACGGGCTGGACCGAACAGGTCATCGAATCGATGCTCTATTCGCTCTGGGACCTGGGCATGAAGGTCGGCCATTCCAGCCGCTCGCTCGACGAGATGGTGCGCATGGCGAAAAGCGATCTCACCATCCGTACCGGCCTGCTCGAATCACGTTATGTCTGGGGCGATCAGGCGTTGTACGACGAGGCCTGGGCGCGGTTCGATCGTGAGGTGATGGCGGGCACCGGGCGCGCCTTCATCGCCGACAAGCTGGCGGAGCGCGATGTGCGCCACAAGCGCATGGGCGACAGCCGCTACGTCGTCGAGCCCAATATCAAGGAAGGCAAGGGTGGGCTGCGCGACCTCCACACCCTGTTCTGGATCGGCAAATATGTGCACCGCGTGCCGACCGTCGCCGAACTGGTCGACAAGGGGCTGCTGACCCGAGACGAACTGCGCCGGTTCCAGAAGGCCGAGAATTTCCTGTGGGCGGTGCGCTGCCATCTGCACATGATCGCAGGGCGTGCGGAAGAGAGGCTGACCTTCGATTTCCAGCGCGAGATCGCGTTGCGCATGCGCTATGCCGACCGGCCGGGGCGCTCCGCCGTCGAGCGTTTCATGCAGCATTATTTCCTCACCGCGAAGCAGGTGGGGGATCTGACCGGGCTGTTCCTCGCGCATCTCGACGACAGCTTCGCCGCACGTGGCCGGCGGTTCATGGGGCTGCCCGCGCTGCGCCGCACTCCGCGCAAGCTGGCCGGCTTCGTGCTCGATCGCGGCCGGCTGGCGTTGCCTGACGACGGCTTCTTCCAGCAGGATCCGGTCCGCCTGATCGAGATCTTCGCGCTGGCCGACAAACATGGCCTGGAAATCCATCCGCTCGCGATGCGCGCGGCGGCGCGCGACGCGCGGTTGATCGACGCCGGCATCCGCAATGATCCGCGCGCCAACGCACTCTTCATCGACGTGCTCACTTCGCCGCGCGATCCCGAAACGGTGTTGCGCTGGATGAACGAGGCGACGGTCTTCGGCCGCTTCGTGCCCGATTTTGGCCGCGTCGTCGCGCAGATGCAGTTCGACATGTACCATCATTATACGGTGGACGAACATTCGATCCGCGCGATCGGCCTGCTCGCGCAGATCGAGAAGGGTGACCTCAACAACGATCATCCGCTGTCGACGACGATCGCGCGCCAACTCGTGTCGCGCCGCGTGCTCTATGTCTCGGTGCTGCTGCACGACATCGCCAAGGGCCGTGGCGGCGATCACAGTGTGCTCGGCGCCGAAGTCGCGACGAAGCTGTGTCCGCGCTTCGGCCTGTCGCCGGCCGAGACCGAGACCGTTGCATGGCTGGTGCGCTATCACCTGTTGATGTCGGCGACCGCGTTCAAGCGCGATCTCGCCGACTTCAAGACGATTCTCGATTTCGCCGAGGCGGTACAGAGCCCCGAACGGCTGAGATTGCTGCTGATCCTGACCGTCGTCGATATCCGCGCGGTCGGCCCCGGAGTCTGGAACGACTGGAAACGCCAGTTGCTCACCGGTCTGTTCGAGGCGGCGGAGGAAGTGCTGCGCCTGGGCCACAAGCAGAAGGGCCGGGAGGAGCGGATCGCCGCCAAGCAACAGGCCCTGGCAACCGCGATGGGCTGGGACGAGGCGACGATCAAGGCGGCGGCGCGCCGCCTGCCGGCATCCTATTGGATCGCCGAACCGCTCGATGTGCTCGAGCGCAATGCCCGGCATGTGGCGGCGGCCGGAGACCAGCCGCTCTCGATCTCGGCGCAGGTCTATCCCGATCGCGGCGCGACGCTCGTCACCGTCTATGCCAGCGACCATCCCGGGCTCTTCTATCGGGTCGCGGGCGCCATTCACCTGGCGGGCGGCAGCATCATCGACGCGCGCATCCACACGACGCGCGATGGCATGGCGCTCGACAATTTCCTGGTCCAGGATCCGTTCGGTCGCATGCTCGACGAACCCGAGCGGCTGAAGCGGCTCGAACGCGCGATCGAGGATGCGCTCGCCAATCGCCACAAGCTCAACGAGCGGCTAGCCCAACGTCCGCTCGCCCGCACCCGGGCGGAAGCCTTCACGATCCAGCCCGCGGTGCTGATCGATAACAAGGCGTCGAACCGCTATACGGTGGTGGAGATCAACGCGCGTGATCGGCCCGCTCTGCTCCATGCGCTCGCCTATGCGCTGTTCCAGTCGAAAGTGACGATTCACTCGGCGCATATCGCCACCTATGGCGAGCGCGCGGTCGACACCTTCTACATAACCGATCTGATCGGCGACAAGGTGGAGGGTGCGCAGCGGCTGAAGGCGCTGGAGCGCCGGTTGCTCGACGCGGCCGCGGGTGAGGACGCCGCCGAAGCGGCCTGAAAAGAAAGGTCCGCCCCGGTTTCCTGGAACGGACCTTCTCCCCCAGATGCGAGGTGCGAAGCGGCCGAACGACCGCTTCGCCGGGCATGTCAGAACTTGCCGCGCAGCGTGACGCCATAGGTGCGGGGTTCGGCGAGATAGGCCGAGAAGATCTGACGGCCACCGGGATATTGCGGATCGACGAAGGGCGCGCTTGTCACGCCGGCCTGGAAGGGCGAGTTGAACGCAACCTGCGTATAGCCCTTGTCGAACAGGTTCTGCGCCCAGAGCTCGACCGCCCATTTCTCGTCGCGACCGCGCAGGCCGATACGGGCATTGACCAGCGCGAAGCCGTCCTGTGCCTTTTGCGGGAACAGATCCGATCCGGTGTTGTAGTCGCCCATCATGCGCGCATCGACATAGAACAGGCCTGACAGGCCGGAGTCGCCGATCGGCGGGGTCCAGGTGAAGGAGCCGGTGGTCACGATCTCGGGCGCGTTGGACATCAGGTTGCCCGGCAGTACGCGGAGCGCCGGATCGAGCGCCGCGCCGGTGTCGCGCCCGACCAGGTCGCCGCGATATTTGGTGCGTGCCCAGGTGAGGCCGGCGTTGACGCGGACATAGGGCGCCGGCGTCATCGACGCTTCGAGTTCGACACCCTGCGAGCGCACGCCATAGGTGACGTCACCCGGTGCGCAGGTGCCGGTGGCGAGCGAGAGATCCTCATCCGCGGCGCTGCCGCCCACCAGGTTCGAACAGCCATTGATGTTCTGCACCAGGAAGACCGTGCCGTTGAACGTGTTGAGCTGGAAGTTCGAGAAGTCCTGGCGGAACGCCGAAAGGTTGAAGGTGAAGTTGCGGAACGACAGCTTGGTGCCGATCTCATACGCATCGACCTTCTCGGCGTCGAAGCGCAGATTGGCGACGTTGAAGCCCGACGACGCGCTGGCGAACGGGAAGATCGTCGAGGTGGTCAGCGCCGAACGATCGAGGTTGAAGCCGCCCGCTTTATAGCCCTTCGAATAGCTGGCGTAGAACAGCATGTCGCTGTTGGGCTTGTACGAGAGCACCGCCGTACCGGTGAATTCGTCGTCCTTCATCCGGTCCGACAGATTGTAGCCGTTGAGCTCGGAGCTCGAATTGCCCTGGCACGACAGGCCGATGATCGCGCCTGCCGTGGCCGCCAGCGCCGGCACCGCGAGCAGCGAGCCGAGCTGCTGCTTCTGAACAAGGCAGGCGGTGTTGTTATTGTTGAAATTGGCCCGGAAATTCTTGGTTTCGGTCGTCCAGCGCAGGCCGGCGGTGAAATCGATCGTATCGGTGATGTGCACGATATTGTGCGTGAAGATCGCGAAATTCTCGCTCTTCTGGCGATAGACCGCGTTGTCGTCGCCGACGCTGCGGATGCCGTCGAGCCGGTCGAACGCACCCAGCACAAGCGGGGTGGCCGCGCCGAACGCGTTGGTCGCGATCAGCCCGGCGCGGCCGGCGGCGCTGAGACAGCCGCTCTGCGATGCGTCGAAGAAGGCGGCGAGTGTGCTGCCCGAAACGATGCGGCAGGTGGCGAAGCGGCCATAATCGCGGCCGAACTTCAGATTGTCGGTCACCTTCAGCTTCTCATTGGCGTAATAGCCGCCGACCAGCCAGTCGAGCTTGTCGTCGAACGCCGTGCCCTGCAGGCGGAGTTCCTGGCTGAAGGTCTGGAAATCGCGCTGATAGGCGGATTTGCCGGGCGCGCGGAACAGGATGTCGATCTGGCTGTAGTCGGTGTCCGAGCCCTGGTTTGAGCTATAGTCGCGATAGGCGGTGATCGACGTCAGGCGGGCATTGCCGAAATTCCAGTTGAGCTCGCCCGAAATGCCCATGTCCTTGGTCTTGCCGACATAGGAACGGCCCGGTGAGACATAGACGTCGCGTTCATAGGGATTGATCGTGAACGATGCCGGATTCTGGCCCATCGCGGTCAGCACGCGGACGATGGGGTTCTGGGCGGGGTCCAGCAAGCCGCCCACCAGCGGATTGTCCGCCGCGCGCAGATAGACCGCGGCGCAGCAGCTCTCGTCGCGCTTCGTATAATCGCCGATCAGGCGGAAGCTGAGGTCGCTGGTCGGTTCGAACAGCAATTGTCCGCGCAGGAAATAGCGGTCGCGATCGTTGATCCGGTTACCGTTTGTGACGTCCTTGTAGAATCCGTCGCGCTTGACCCACACGCCGTCCACGCGCGCGGCCAGAGTCTCGCCGATCGGGCCGGTGACACTGCCGCCAACCCGCCAGAAATCGTAATTGCCATAAGTGGCT
Source organism: Sphingomonas sp. FG14 (assembly GCF_057809675.1). Lineage (NCBI taxonomy): Bacteria > Pseudomonadati > Pseudomonadota > Alphaproteobacteria > Sphingomonadales > Sphingomonadaceae > Sphingomonas > Sphingomonas sp. FG14. The sequence goes on from NZ_JBMDKK010000008.1 coordinate 24,925, forward strand.
TCGGCGGTCGCGCCGAATTCGAAAGCGGGCTTCTTGCTGACGATGTTGAGCAGGCCGGCGGATGCGTTGCGGCCGAACAACGTACCCTGCGGGCCGCGCAGGACTTCGACACGTTCAACCTCGCCCAGTTCGTTGAGGCCGATGCCGGAGCGTGAGCGGTAGACGCCGTCGATGAACACCGCCACCGAGCTTTCCAGGCCGGGATTGTCGCCGACGGTGCCGACGCCACGGATGCGTACGGAGCCATTGGCTTCCGATCCGGTCGACGACACCAGCAGCGACGGCGCGACCTGGTTGAGCTGGCGGATGTCGTTGGCACCCGAATTCTGCATCGTTTCGGCGGAAACCGCAGAGATGGCGAGCGGCACGTCCTGAAGCTGCTGCGCGCGGCCTTGTGCGGTCACGATGATGTCGTTGTCGCTGGTCGCCGTATCTTCCGTGGCCTGTGCGGGAGCGGCGTCCTGCGCGATGGCGGGGGTCGCGAGAGCGAAACAGGCAACGGAAACAAGCCAGAAGGACTTGGACATATAGGCTCCTCTCGATTGTCGTTTTCTTGTCTATTTGTCCGTGAAGCTAACGCGGTCGTCCGAAGCTCGCCAGCGGGCAGCGTGCCGGGAATGGCAGTTTTCCTTGGGTTAGCGGCCTTTTTGCCACAGTGTATCATTTGACGCTACGGAAAGCGGCGGGCGCTGCGGTGCGGCAAGAACGCCAAAAAGGCGCGCAGACCGAAGTCGCGCGCCTTTCAAGCGTTCAAAGGTGAAATCCGGTGGCATTCACCGGCAACCCGCCCTGCTTATTTGGGGGCAAGCACCATCAGCATCTGGCGGCCTTCCATGCGCGGATAGGCTTCGACCTTGGCATCCTCGGCCGTGTCTTCCTGAACGCGCTGGAGCAACGCCATGCCGAGCTGACCGTGGCTGAGTTCGCGGCCCCGGAAGCGCAGCGTCACCTTTACCTTGTCGCCCTCGCCGATGAACGCGTGAATCTTCTTCATCTTCACGTCGTAATCATGGTCGTCGATGTTCGGACGCATCTTGATCTCCTTGATCTCCTGCGTCTTCTGCGACTTGCGCGCGAGGTTCGCCTTTTTCTGCGCCTCGTACTTGAACTTGCCGACGTCGAGGAACTTGGCGACCGGCGGATCGGCGTTGGGGGAAACCTCGACCAGGTCGAGCCCGGCCTCCTGGGCCTGCTCCATCGCTTCCCTTGTATACATCACGCCCAGATTCTCGCCGTTTTCATCGATCACGCGGACCTTGGGCGACGAGATGAATTCATTGTAGCGCGGGCCATTCATGGGCACCGGCGGGGCGCCGAGAGGGCGCCGGGTCATGGGCGGACGTATAGCAGTGTCTCCTGAATCGGGATCGTGAGCGCGCCATTTAGCGATTCACCGCGTCCGAGAAAAGGGCAACGGTGCGACGGAAAGCATATTTCCGCCGCACCGTTGCGATTAAGCGTCACCTGATGCGGCTGGCGCCGAGCTTTGCGCTTCGTTCAGCTACGCCGCAAATCGGGCGGTGTCGCCTCGGCCAGCAGCATCGCGACGGCATCGGCCAGCGGCATCACGCGCTGCCCTTCCTGGCCCAGCGTGCGGATGGCGACAGTGCCTTCCTCCGCTTCGCGCTTGCCGATCACCAGCAGGTGCGGGACCTTGGCGAGCGAATGCTCGCGCACCTTGTAGTTGATCTTCTCGTTGCGCACATCGGTCTCGGCGCGCAGCCCGGCGGCGCGCAGCGCCTCCAGGACGGTCGCGGCATAGTCGTTGGCGTCGGACACGATCGTCGCCGCCACCGCCTGCACCGGCGCCAGCCAGAGCGGGAAGCGCCCGGCATGATGCTCGATCAATATGCCGATGAAGCGCTCGAATGTGCCCAGGATCGCGCGGTGGAGCATCACCGGCCGATGCTTTTCGCCGTCCTCGGCGACATAGGCGGCGTCGAGGCGCTCAGGCAGCACGGTATCGGCCTGGATCGTGCCCACCTGCCAGGTGCGCCCGATCGCGTCGGTCAGGTGGAATTCCAGCTTCGGCGCGTAGAAGGCGCCTTCGCCGGGCAGTTCTTCCCAGCCATATTCGTCATTGGCGCGCCCCGCCGCCGCCACCGCGTCACGAAGGATCTGTTCCGCCCGATCCCATTCGGCGTCGCTGCCGAAGCGCTGATCGGGCCGCAGCGCCAGCTTGATCGCGTATTTCTCGAAGCCGAGATCGGCATAGACGCTGTCGAGCAGGTCGCAGAACGCCACGATCTCCTCGATCAACTGGTCTTCGCGACAGAAGATGTGCGCGTCGTCCTGCGTGAACTGGCGCACGCGCATGATGCCGTGCAGCGCGCCATGCGGTTCGTTACGATGGCAGCAGCCGAATTCGGCCATGCGGATCGGCAGTTCACGATAGCTGGTGATGCCCTGTTTGAAGACCAGCACGTGCGCGGGGCAGTTCATCGGCTTGAGCGCCATCAGGTCGCCCTTGCCCGACAGCACCGGCGCATCGTCCTCGGTCGACGGAATCTCGTCGGGCACCACGAACATGTTCTCGCGATACTTGCCCCAATGGCCCGAACGCTCCCATTGCCGGGCGTCCATCAACTGCGGCGTCTTCACCTCGACATAGCCCGCCGCGTCGAGGCGGCGGCGCATATAGGCTTCGAGCTGGCGCCACAGGATGAAGCCCCTGGGGTGCCAGAACACCGAGCCCTGCGCTTCGGACTGGAGATGGAACAGGTCCATTTCCTGACCGATCTTGCGATGGTCGCGCTTGGCGGCTTCCTCCAGCCGCGTCAGATGCGCGTCGAGCTGCTTCTTGTTGAGCCAGCCGGTGCCGTAGATGCGGCTGAGCATCGCGTTCTTCTGGTCGCCGCGCCAATAGGCGCCCGAAACGCGCGTCAGCTTGAACGCCTGCGGATCGAGCTTCCCGGTGGAGGCGAGATGTGGGCCGCGGCACATGTCCAACCAGTCGCCGCCCGACCAATAGACCGTCAGCGCCTCGTCGTCGGGCAGTTCGGCCGCCCATTCGGCCTTGAAGGTCTCACCCTGTTCGGTCCAGCGCGCGATCAGGTCGCTGCGGCTCCATTCCTCGCGCTTCAGCGGTTTGTCGGCGGCGATGATCGCGCGCATCGCTGCTTCGATCGCGGGCAGATCCTCGTCGGTGAAGGGGCGATCCTTGGGCGCGAAGTCGTAATAGAAACCGTCGTCGGTCGACGGTCCGAAGGTGATCTGCGTGCCGGGGAAAAGCTGCTGCACCGCTTCGGCCAGGATGTGCGCGAAATCGTGACGTGCCAGTTCGAGCGCGTCGGCTTCGTCGCGCGCCGTCACCAGCGCGAGCTGCGCGTCGCCTTCCAGCGGGCGCATGATGTCGCGCAGTTCGCCATCGACGCGCGCGGCGATCGCCGCCTTGGCCAATCCCGGCCCGATCGCCGCGGCGATGTCCGCGGGGGTAGTCCCCGGCGCAACCTCTCGGACGGATCCGTCGGGCAGCGTGATCTGGAACATCTCGGACATGGGGATGGGTTTGCCTTTTGCTTGGATACGCGGAATTGCGCGCGCGGCTTATGCCTTTGGCGGCGCGCGATGCCAAGGGTGGCTTGGAGAAAGCGGCGCGAGGCTGGTAGATGGTGGTCTCGCTCGCCAAATGAAGGGGCTTTCCCGTGTTCCACAAGCTGTTCCGCGCCCATCCCGCCGACCTCGGCGAAAGCTATGGCGAGCATTTCCGCGCCGCCTTTGGCTTCGGTGTCGCGATGATCGTCGGCGGAATCGCCTGCATCATCCACGCGATCGTGCCCGGTATCTTCCAGACCACGGGTAGTGGCGCGGTCCGGCGGCTTTACGAACTCATGGTCGCCAAGCGCGCCGCAAAGCGTGAGGCCAATATCGAAATGGCCTCCATCGAATGGGTAATCTGATCCGTTTACGAGCCAATCCGTTGACGCGGCAGGGGATTTGATGCCTGCTGCCGGCAGGGCATCACTGGGGGAGCCGCAATGGACGATCACGCCGCAACGCATGATCAAGGTGCTGGCGAAAGCGCATTCGCCTTCGACGGATCCTGGCGCGAATTCGCGCCGATCGCGATCACGAACCTGCTGCTGACGATCGTCACGCTCGGCATCTACCGCTTCTGGGCGACGACGCGCGAACGCCGCTATTTGTGGAGCCGCACGCGCTTCATCGACGATCGTTTCGAATGGACGGGCACCGGGCTGGAACTGTTCATCGGTTTCGTCCTGGTCGTGCTGCTGGTCTTCGTGCCGCTGTTCGTGCTGCAGTTCGTCGCGCAGGGCATGATCCTGCGCGGGCATTTCGTGGCGGTCGGCTTCCTGTTCTTCCTCCTCTATGTCTTCTTCTTCTATCTGTTCGGAATCGCCCGCTTCAGGGCGCTGCGCTATCGCCTGAGTCGAAGCTGGTGGCGGGGCATTCGCGGCGGCAGCGACGATCAGGGCTGGCGCTACGGCTGGTCCTTCCTCTGGAAAACGGTGGTCAGCTATCTCGCACTCGCGCTCATGGTGCCCTGGGCGATGGCCAGCCTGTGGAACGAACGCTGGAACGCGATGAGCTTCGGTGCACAGGCGTTCGAATCGAATGCGCGCTGGGGCAATCTTTTCCTGCGCTACCTGATCTGCTGGGCCTTGCCCTGGGTGATGGCGGTCGGGCTGATGTTCGCGATGATCCCGGTCATCATGATCGCGGCGGGCAGCGGCGAACCGCCGGGGCCGGGCCTCATGATCGCCATCTTCGCGCTCGTCCTCGCCTTCTACGTGCTGATACCGCTGGCCGCGCTGGTCTATTACGCGGCCTTTATGCGCGAAGCGGTCGGCGCGCTGCGTCTCGGCACGATCGAATTCGCGTTCACGGCGCGGACCAAGCACTGGCTGTTGTTATTCCTGGGCAATTTCGGGCTGTGGCTGCTGGCGGTGGCGGTCGCGATCATCCCGCTCATGGCGTTGGGCCTGTTCGCGAATTTCACGAACCTGCAGCCGGGCGAAACGCCTTTTTCGGAAAACAGTCTTGGTTTCGTCGTCACGCTTATCGTGCTGGTGATTCCTTTTGCGCTCGTCGGCCCATTCATCCGCTATCGCACCTGGCGGTTTGGCGTGACCTGGCTCGAAGCCTATGGCGAGATCGATGCGGACATATTGACGCAGTCGACCACCCGCACGCCCACGCAGGGCGAAGGGCTGCTCGACGCTTTCGACGTGGGTGCGATCTGAGGTGAACGACGGCGTTCCGGTCTGGCATTATGACGGCGTCACCGCACGCCGTCGCCATCCCCTGCTGGTGCCGGACGCCGCCGGATTCCGCCTGATCGAGGATGAGGCAGAGTCGGGCCCTTTCGGCTGGGAAGCGCTTGTCGCACAAGCCGGCGGCGCGAATGAGCGCGTCTATGGCCTCAAGTCGTATCCTGGCTGGCGGATCGGCTTTGCCGGGGACATGCCGGCGGAAATCGATACACTGCTGCCGCATCCGGAACGTTATGGCCGGCTGATCGACCGATTCGGTCTTGTCCGTGCATCGGCGGTGCTGGCGGTCATCGCCGGTTTCGTCGTCTTCATCGGCGTCACCGCGCCGGGCTGGCTCGCCCCCTATGTGCCGTCGAGCTGGGAGAAGCGGCTGGGCGACGCCATGGTCGGCGATTTCGGCGGGCGTTTCTGCAAGGGGGCCGGCGGTCAGCAGGCGCTCGACGCGCTCGCCCGCCAGCTCGATCATGGCGGCGATCCGATCGAGGTGCGCGTCGCCAATATCAAGATGGTCAATGCGGTGGCCTTGCCCGGCGGCAAGGTGGTGATCTTCCGCGAACTCCTGTCCGACGCGAAATCACCCGACGAGGTGGCGGGTGTGCTGGGGCATGAGATCGGCCATGTCCGCAATCGCGACGTGATCGCCGCGCTGTTGCGGCAGATGGGGCTCAGCGTCCTGCTCGGCGGTTTCAGCGGCGATGTCGGCGGCACGTTCAACGCGCTGCTGTCCGCCACCTATTCGCGCGAGGCGGAGGCGAACGCCGACAATTATGCGATCTCCGCCCTGTCGCGCGCGGGCATTTCCCCCGCCGCGACGGCCGGCTTCTTCGCCCGGCTCGCGCGCGACGAAGCGAAGCTCGGTCCGGCGCGCGCCGCGCTCGGTTATATGTCCAGCCATCCGCTGTCGGAGTCGCGCGAACGCAAGTTCAAGGCGGGCGTGACCGCGTCGACGCACTATCGCCCCGCGCTCGACGCCGCGCAATGGCGGGCGCTGTCCGATATCTGCAAGAACGATCCCGAGGCTGAGGAAGGCTGGTTTCCCGGGTGACAGGCCAGCCGAAAAGCGGGTGCCGCTTTCACGGATGATGGGTTAGGAACAGTCCATGTCGCCAGATTTCCTCGCCCGACCCGACGGGCTTCGTCTCGCTTACGCGCATCGCCCCGGTAACGGACCCACCGTCGTTTTCCTGCCCGGCTATATGTCTGACATGGAAGGGTCCAAGGCGCTCGCGCTTGACGCCTGGGCCGCCGAAACGGGGCGTGCGATGCTGCGGCTCGATTATGCCGGCTGCGGCGCCAGCGAGGGGGCGTTCGAAGACGGCACCTTGCTGTCGTGGCGCGATGACGTGCTGCACCTGATCGACGCGTTGACCGAAGGGCCGCTGCTGCTGGTCGGATCGTCGATGGGGGGCTGGCTGATGCTGCTCGTCGCGCTCGCGCGGCCGGATCGTCTCGCCGGCCTGGTCGGCATCGCCGCCGCGCCCGACTTCACCCAATGGGGCTTCACCGACGCGCAGAAGATCGAGATCGTCGAGCGTGGCCGGATCGAGGAGCCGAGCGACTATGCCGATTCACCCTATGTGACGACGCGTGGCTTCTTCGAGGCGGGGCAGGTCAGCCTGATGCTCGATGCGCCGATCGCGATCGACTGTCCGGTGCGGCTGCTCCACGGCCAGGCCGATCCGGATGTGCCATGGAGCGTTTCACTCCGCCTTGCCGAACGGCTTCGTTCAGCGGATGTGCAGGTGGCGCTGGTCAAGGACGGCGACCATCGCCTGTCGCGTCAGCAGGATATCGCCCTGCTCCGCGCGACCGTCGCCAGCCTGCCGGAGACCGGATGACCCCGATCCTTCTGATGCTCGCCGCCCAGACGGCCGCTCCGGCCGGTGCCGAAGCGCGTTTCGACGCCTGTGTCGCTTTGATCGCCGAGGATCCGGACAAGGCGATCGCCAGTGCGGATCAGTGGCGGATCGCTGGCGGCGGCGTGCCGGCGCGGCATTGCCTTGCGCTCGCCTATGCCGCGCAGCAGCGCTTCGCGCCGGCGGCGGTCGCGTTCGAACAGGCGGCGCGCGATGCGGAGATGGCGCGCGACGCGCGTGCCGCCAATCTCTGGGTGCAAGCGGGCAATGCGCGGCTGGCGGCGAAGCAGCCGGAACAGGCGCGCGGCGCTTTCGATGCGGCGCTTGCGCACGGCACGCTTGAGGGCGAGCAACTGGGTGAGGCGCATCTCGATCGTGCCAGGGCGCGTGTCGCGCTCGGCGACAATCCGGGCGCGCGTGCCGATCTGAACGCGGCGCTGAAACTGGTGGCCGCCGATCCGCTGGCCTGGCTGCTCTCGGCGACGCTCGCGCGGCGGACCAACGATCTGGCGCGTGCGCAGACCGATATTGCGGAGGCCGCGAAGCTGTCGCCCGACGATCCGTCGATCGCGCTGGAGGCGGGCAACATCGCGATTCTCTCCGGCGCGCCGGAGGCCGCGAAGGTGGCGTGGCAAGAGGCGGTGCGCAATCGGCCGGACAGCGATGCCGGCAAGGCGGCGGCGGCGGCGCTCGCCGCGCTGGAGGCCGATATGGCGAAGGCAGCACCGCAACCGGCGAAGCCGACGCCGCAATAAAGTGGTTCCGAGGCAGGTGGCAACACCTGCCGGCTCGGGAACCACGGTCAACAAAGGATATTCAGACTCGATCCGGTTCAATCTGAACCGGATCGAGTCTGGCGCGGGACGCGAGGCTGCAATGCATCGCGGGATCGCCTATATCGTCCTGGTCCGGCCCTGACCGGGCGGCAATCGAGGCAGGCCTTTCCCGTGAAATATCTCCACACCATGATCCGCGTCACCGATCCCGACGAGACCATCCGCTTTTTCGAGCTGCTGGGCCTCAGGGAAGTCGGGCGGATGGACAGCGAACAGGGCCGTTTCACGCTGATCTTCATGGCCGCCCCGGGCGACGAGGACGCGCAGGTCGAACTGACCCATAACTGGGATCCCGAACCTTATGCGGGCGGGCGGAATTTCGGTCACCTCGCCTATCGGGTCGACGATATCTACGAGACCTGCCAGCGGCTGATGGACGCGGGCGTGACGATCAACCGGCCGCCGCGCGACGGCCATATGGCGTTCGTGCGCACCCCCGACGGCATCTCGATCGAACTGCTTCAGGATGGCCGCCTCGAACCTGCCGAGCCCTGGGCGTCGATGCCCAATACCGGACAATGGTAGAGCCGGTCGCGGATCTGCTGGGCGCCCGTCCGCTGATCCAGGCGCCGATGGCGGGTGCTGGCGGCGTTGCGCTGGCTGCGGCTGCGATTCGCGGCGGCGGGATCGGCTCGCTGCCCTGCGCGCTGTTGAGCGCGCCACAGGCGATCGAACAGGCGGCTGCCGTCCGTGCCGAGGCGCGGGGGCCGCTTAACCTCAATTTCTTCTGCCATCACCTTGAAGCGCCGGGCGACGATTCGGCATGGCGCGCATTGCTTGCGCCCTATTACGCCGAATATGGCGTCGGCCCACCCGAGGTCCCGCCGCCGCTGCGCCGGCCGTTCGACGAGGCGATGTGCGAAGCGGTCGAGGCGATCGCGCCCGAGATCGTCAGTTTCCATTTCGGCCTGCCTTCGCAGGCCTTGCTCGATCGCGTCGCCGCGGCGGGCGCGCGCATCCTGTCGTCCGCGACCAGCGTGGCCGAAGCGCGCTGGCTGGCGTCGCATGGCGTCGACGCCGTCATCGCGCAGGGATTCGAGGCGGGTGGACACACCGCGCGCTTTCTGCCTGCGCCGGCCGGCACCGAGATGGGGTTGTTCGCGTTGTTGCCGCAGATCTCCGATGCCGTTGACCTGCCCGTGATCGCGGCCGGCGGGATCGCCGATGCGCGCGGTGTCGCCGCCGCCTTCGCGCTGGGCGCGCGTGCGGTGCAGCTTGGCACCGCCTATCTCCACTGTCCCGAAAGCCTCGCCTCTCCGGCGCATCGCGCGCTGCTCCTGGGGGAGGCGGCGGAGGCGACGCGGTTCACCAATCTGATCTCGGGCGGTCTGGCGCGCGGCCTGCCCAACCGGCTGGTCGAGGAACTGGGTCCGGTCAATCCGGCGGCGCCGCCTTTTCCCCATGCTTCCGCCGCCCTCGCCGGTCTGCGTGTCGCCGCCGAAGCGCAGGGGCGGACGGATTTCTCGACGGTCTGGAGCGGACAGTCGGCGCGGCTCGGCAGCCCCGAATCCGCCGAAGCGTTGACCCGCCGCCTGACCGATGCAGCGCGCGCGCATATCAAGGGAGAGCGATCATGCTAGAGATCGTCCGTATTCCAGTGCTCAGCGACAATTATGTCTGGCTGGTCCATGAGCCCGTCTCGGGTGAAACCATGGTGGTCGATCCCGCCGTCGCGCAGCCCGTGCTCGAGGAGGCGGAGCGGCGCGGCTGGCGCATCACCCAGATCTGGAACACGCACTGGCATCCCGATCACACCGGCGGCAATGCGGAGATCAAGGCGGCGACCGGCTGCACCATCACCGGTCCGGCCGCCGAAGCCGAACGCATTCCCACGCTTGAGCGGCTGGTAAGCGAAGGGGATCGCGTGGCGCTGGGCGGTGTCACCGCCGACGTGCTGGACGTGCCGGCGCACACCGCCGGGCATATCGCCTACCACATCGCCGACGAGGCGCTGGCGTTCGTCGGCGACACGTTGTTCGCCATGGGTTGCGGGCGGCTGTTCGAGGGGACGGCGGAGCAGATGTTCGGCAACATGCGGCGGCTGGCTGCGCTGCCCGACGAAACGCGCATCTATTGCGCGCACGAATATACGCAATCCAACGGGCGCTATGCGTTGGTCGCGGAGCCCGACAATGTGGCGCTGCGCGATCGCATGGCTGCAGTGGATGCCGCGCGCGCCGTCGGCGAGGCGACCGTGCCGACCACCATCGCTCTCGAACGTGCGACCAATCCGTTCATGCGTGCCGCCAATGTCTCGGAACTGGCGCGTCGCCGCGCGGAAAAGGATGCGTTTCGCGGGTGATTGTCGTATAGGTTGAGGGAGATAGAAACGCATGATGGAGATTTCGATGCGTGTTCTGATCCCCTTCGCTGCTCTTGCTGTCCTGGCCGGTTGCACCGGTACGCCTTCGCCATCGGAGGAGGCCGCCGCCGCCCGGCGCGCCGCCAGGGCCGAAACCGAACTGGCGGATGCGCTGAAGGGCAAGACCGCCGGCAAGCCGGTGAGTTGCGTCAATCTGCGTGACCTCCGCTCGACCAAGACCATCGGCGATCGCACGCTGATCTATGAAGTCAGTTCGCGCCTGGCCTATCGCAACGATCCGGCGGGTGGTTGCCCGGCCAGTGCCGCTGGCCGCACCCTCATCACGCGCACGCCCAGCACGCAATTGTGCCGTGGCGACATCGTGCGCGTGGTGGATCTGACCGCCGGTTTCGACGTCGGCACCTGCTTGCTTGGCGATTTCATCCCTTATCGGAAGTGACCCGAATGCGCTTGCCTTTGCTGATCGCGGGCGTCGTGGCCTTGCTCGCCGCCGCCCCGGTACCCGATGGCGAACGCAGCCCGCGCGCGCAGGCGAAGCTCGACAAGGCGCTGGCCGGGCGCGTGGCCGGCGCGACCGTCGATTGCGTCGATGTCGCGCGGTTGAGCGGGCCAAGCATCATCGACAGCCGCACGATTCTCTATCGTGACATGAGTCGGCGGGTCTGGCGCAACGATCTGCCCGAAATGTGCGGCATATTGCGGCCGGAGCGGATCGTCGTGCTCCAGCTCCAGGGCAACCAGCTCTGCCGAGGCGATGCGATCGACATTCTCGATCGCGGGCTCAACGTGCCGATGGGAAGCTGCCGCCTGGGTGGCTTCACGCCTTACGAAAAGGGGCAATAGCGCCCCATCACAGGCCCGTCTGGACTGAGCCTGTCGAAGCCCTGCTCTTCTTCAGCGCCAGCCGGGAAGGACGTGGTTTCGACAGGCTCAGCCCGAACGGATCTTTACAGGCCGGTGCATCAGCCCTTGTAGAGCGCGTCCATCCTCGGACCATAGACCTCGCGCAATACATGGCGGCGGATCTTGAGCGACGGAGTCATCTGCTTGTTCTCGATCGAGAAGGCCTCGTCGGCGAAGACGAAGCGGCGCACCTTCTCGGTGGTCGAAAGGTCGCGGTTGACGCGATCGACCGCAGCGGAGACGGCGGCGCGGAAGGGTTCATGCTCGCGCAGCAGCGCGATGTCGCCCGGCAGGCCGTGGGTCTTTGCGAATTCGCGAGCCCATTCGGCATCGGGCACGATCAGCCCGACCAGATAGGGGCGGCGATCCCCCGCCACCATCGCCTGGGCGATCTCCGGCTGGAGCGTCAATATGCCCTCCACCTTCTGCGGAGAGACATTGTCGCCCTTGTCGAGGACGATCAGATCCTTCTTGCGATCGGTGATGACGATCCGGCCCTTGGCATCGATATGGCCGATATCCCCGGTATGGAGCCAGCCGTCGACGAGCGCGCGTTCGGTCTCGGCCTCGTTGCGCCAATAGCCCTTCATCACCAGTTCGCCGCGCACCAGGATCTCGCCATCCTCGGCGATGGCGACCTCGGTATCGGGCAGCGGCGGGCCGACCGTGTCCATCTTGATTCCCGCCTTGGGCCGGTTGCACGAGATGACCGGCGCCGCCTCGGTCTGGCCATAGCCCTGCAGCAGGGTGAGGCCGAGCGAGTGGAAGAACACGCCGATATCGGGATTGAGCGGCGCGCCGCCCGAGACGAGCGCCTTCATCCGCCCACCGAAGCGCGCCTGGATCTTGGGGCGCAGCGTGCGATCGAGGATCATGTCCATCGGCCTGTCCCAGAAGGGCAGCCCGCCCTTCAGTTCCTTGGCCCCGATGCCCAGCGCGCGCCGGAGCAGCGCCTGGGGCAGTGTGCCCTGCTTCTCGATCGTCTTCACCATGCGCTGGCGCAGCACTTCGAACAGGCGCGGCACGACCACCATGATCGTCGGGCGGACCTCCTCGATATTGGCGGCGAGCTTGTCGAGCCCTTCCGAATAATAGATCTCGGCGCCCAGCCCGATCGGGAAGAACTGTCCGCCGCTATGTTCATAGGCGTGGGAGAGCGGCAGGAACGACAGGAACACCTCGTCGTCCCAGCCGAAATCCTCGGAGATGACGGCGGTGCAGCCGGCGACATTGTGCAGGATCGCGCCATGATGCTGCATCACGCCGCGCGGGGCCCCGCCGGTGCCGCTGGTGTAGATGATGCAGGCGAGGTCGTCGCGGCCGATGCTTTCGGCCGCGCTGGCGATCGCGGCGATGTCGGGGGCCTCGCTCTCGATCAGCGCGCGCCAGTCGTGAAAGGCGGTGTCGCCGGTCTGGCCGATCCGCATCTTCTCGATCCCGATCACCGCGCGCACGCGCGACGAGCGGATCACCGAGGGCATCACCACGCGGGCGAGCTTGTCGGTGGAGACGATCACCGCGCGCGCTTCACTATCCTCCAGGATATGATGATGGTCGCGCTCGGTGTTGGTGATGTAGGTTGGCACGGTCACGCAGCCGGCCGCCATGATGGCAAGATCGGCGATGCACCATTCGGGCCGATTCTCGGACACGAGCATGACATGTTCGCCCGGCCGCAATCCGATGCGCTTCAGCCCGGCGGCGAGCGCCGCCACCTGCTCCGCCACCTGCCGCCAGCTTTGCGAAACCCAGCGTCCGCCCTCCTTGTGCCAGAGGAACGGCGCGTCGCCCTTCTCCGCTGCGCGCGTGAAGAACATGGTGACGAGATTGGGAAAATGTTCGAGTCTGCGCATGGCCTCTCCCACAAGGCACGGTGCCCCCCGTGTCGCTTGATTCAGGCCGATAGTAGAGCGGTTTGTTGCAGCGGCAAGCTTATGGTTCGCCCACGGCCTCGATCACCCTGGAATAGCCGTCGCGCTCCAGCAGAAGCTTGAGTTCGCTGGCGATCCGCCGCGCGAGCTCCGGGCCGTGATAGACCAGCGCCGAATAAAGCTGGACCAGGCTCGCCCCCGCGCGGATCCGGCGATAGGCATCCTCGCCGCTCGCGATCCCGCCCGCTCCGATCAGCGGCAACGCGGCGCCGGTCGCGGTTCGGAAATCGCGGATGCGCTGGAGCGCCACGTCCTTGAGCGGCGCGCCGGAAAGCCCACCGGTCTCGCCGGCATATTGGCTGCGCAACGGCGGGCGGGCGATCGTGGTATTGGAGACGATCAGTCCATCGATCCGTGCATCGATCGCGATGCGCGCGATATCGTCGATATCGGCTGGCTCCAGATCGGGCGCGACCTTCAGGAACAGCGGCGGGCCGTCCATGCCGCGCATGGCCATCACCGCGTCGAGCAGCGCGGTCAGCGCGCCGGCATCCTGCAATGCGCGCAGCCCCGGTGTGTTGGGGGAGGAGATGTTGACCGTCAGATAATCGGCCACGGGCACCATGGTGCGCACGCCGTGGACATAGTCGGCGATCCGGTCCGCGCTGTCCTTGTTGGCGCCGATATTGACGCCGACGATCCCGCCCCGTCCGGCCCGGCGGCTGAGTCGTTCGAGCGCCGCCGTCTGCCCGCCATTGTTGAAGCCCATGCGGTTGATCACCGCTTCGTCTTCTTTGAGACGAAACAGGCGCGGCCTTGGATTGCCGCCCTGCGGCAGCGGCGTGATCGTGCCGATCTCGACGAAGCCGAAGCCGAGACCCAGCATCGCGTCCGGCACTTCGCCATTCTTGTCGAAGCCTGCGGCCAGCCCGATCGGATTGGGGAAGTCGATTCCCGCGACGCGCGTCGCCAGCACGGGATCGGGCGATGGCGGCGGCGCGCTCGGTTTCAGCTTCAATGCGGCAAGAGTCAGTCCATGGGCGCGCTCGGCGTCGAGCGCGAAGACCATCGGACGGACGATCGAATAGAGCCCCATGGCGCGCCTATGCCAGCGCACCGCGACCGGGTCAAAGCTTCGCTTTCACGGGCGGACCTGCTCTAAGCCGCAACACAGTTGGTTCAGGAGAGATTTCGATGATCCGTCCTTCGCTGAGCGCGCTTTCGGCGCTTGCCCTGGCTGCCGCATTGCCGGTCCAGCCTGTTTTCGCCCAGGCGCCCGTGATGCCCGCGTCGAGCGCCCAGGATGCGGCGCTGTTGCAGTTCTTCCGGGACTATGACGCCGACCAGCTCGCGCGCTCGCCGATGACCAAGACGATGCGGGGCATCCGCGACGGCGATTACGGCAAGCTCGACGATATGGGCCCGGCGGCGGAGGAGCGTGCCTATGCCGCCGATCAGGCGGCGCTGAAGACGATGCGTGCGCGTTTCGACCCCAAGACGCTGTCGGCGGAGAATCGCCTGTCCTATCTGTTGTTCGAAAAACAGATGGAGCGGCGCGCCAATGCCTGGCGCTTTCGCGACCATGGCTATGTCTTCGATCAGATGAATGGCGCTCAGAGCCAGTTGCCCGCCTTTCTGATCAACATGCACCGGATCGACACCAGGGCGCATGCCGAGGCCTATGTCAGCCGGCTGAACGCGCTGGGGGCGGCGATCGACCAGCGTATCGCCGATTCGCGGATACGGGCGGCCGCCGGTTATGCGCCGCCCAAATGGGTCTATCCCTATGTCATCTCCGACGCGCGCAACACGATCACGGGTTTCCCGTTCACGCGGATCGCGACCGAAGCCCCTCTCTATGCCGATTTCAAGGCCAAGCTCGCGCGGATCGACCTGCCCCAGGCGGAGAAGGATGCGCTGCTCGCCGCCGCATCCGATGCCCTGCTCAAATCGGTCAAACCCGCTTATGGTCGGCTGATTGCGGAGATGGAGCGTCAGCAGGGGAGCGCGCCCGCCGAAGACGGCATCTGGCGCTTCAAGGACGGTGCCGCTTATTATGCGGAACGCCTGTCGAATTATACGACGACGGCGCTCGCGCCCGACCAGATCCACCAGCTCGGGCTCGACAATGTCGCGCGCATCCACGGTGAGATGCGCGGCATCATGGCGAAGACCGGCTTCAAGGGCGATCTTCAGGCCTTTTTCAAGTTCATGCGAGAGGATCCGCGCTTCTATGCGCCCAATACCGACGAGGGCCGCGCGCTCTATCTCGCGGAAACCGAGAAGGCGAAGCAATGGGTGACGGCGAAGCTGCCGGAATGGTTCGGCGTGCTGCCTCAGGCGCCGATGGTGGTGAAGCGCGTCGAGGCGTTTCGCGAGAAATCGGCGGGCAAGGCCTTTTACCAGTCGCCAGCACCCGACGGTTCACGCCCGGGTACCTATTACGCCAATCTGTACGACATGGCGCACATGCCGCTGACCGAGGTCGAGGCGCTGTTCTATCATGAGGGCATTCCCGGCCATCACCTCCAGCGCACGATCCAGACCGAATTGAAGGACGTGCCGCCCTTTCGCCAGTTCGGCGGCGTCACCGCCTATACAGAGGGCTGGGGGCTCTATGCCGAGAAGCTCGCCAAGGACATGGGGCTCTACACCGATCCCTATCGCGATTTCGGGCGGCTCCAGCTCGAATTGCATCGCGCGATCAGGCTGGTCGTCGATTCGGGGCTCCATCACAAGAAATGGTCGCGCGAACAGGCGATCAAATATGTCGAGGACAATTCAGCCGACGCGCCGGGCGGCATCGTCAAGGCGATCGAACGCTATATCGTCTTCCCCGGGCAGGCGACCGCCTATCTGGTCGGCAGGCTCAAGATCAGCGAACTGCGCGATCGCGCCCAGGCGGCGCTTGGCGATCGTTTCGACGTGCGGGGTTTCCACGATGTCGTGCTCAAGAGCGGGCCGGTGCCGCTCGATATATTGGAGGCGCGCGTGGACGCCTGGATCGCTGACGGGAAATCCTGACCGGATCGTTGGCGGGGCACGCATTTCCGCCGCACCTGTCGATTCCGTACAATACCGAAAGTGTTGGATCGCCTATACCCAATGGGCGACCCGAAGGGCTCCCGATCGGGAGTTCTTTCACTTATCGGGCCTGGCCGGCTTGTCCGGCCGGGCCTTTTTTTGTGCGAAATCCGCCTTGACCTTGGCCGCAAACCCGTTTCGTGCGTTTGACGGGGAATGCGGGCGCATCCGCGTCGGCGAAACTGGGGACGCCATGACCGACACTGCAGACCAGGCCGCGCCTTCGCCGGTCTCGCTCGATTATGCCGCCCCGTGCCCCGAACTGCGCGATTATCTCTCGGTCTTCTACGATTTTCGGGCGAATCTGCCACTGTTCGAGGATCAGGAGCGCGCGGATTTCGCGCAGTTCCGTTTCATGCTCGCGGGCGAGGGGGCCTATCGTTTCGCCGATGGTCACGAACAGGCTGCCCCCCCGATCGCGATCGTCGGGCCGACCACGGGCAACACCCATATCCGCGTCACCGGGCCGGTGCATGTGTTCGGCGCGGGACTGCTGCCCGCCGGTTGGGGCGCCTTGATGGGGATCGAGGCGTCGACCCTGGTCAATCGCGCGGTCGACGCGACTCATCTGTTCGGCCCCGGGCTGGCAGAGGTGATGGCGGAACTGCGCGCCGCGCCGACGCTGGAGGCGAAGGTGGCGATCGGCAATCGCGTGACGCTGGAACTGGCGCGTCGGATCGATCAGGCGCCGCTGGCCTTCACGCGCGTAGTCGACGAATGGCTTGCGGCGTCGCTCTCGCCGCAGGTGGACGATCTCGTCACGCGCCTTGGCGTGTCGCGCCGTCATGTCGAGCGTCAGTGCAAAAAGCTCTATGGTGCGCCGCCCAAGCTGCTCGCGCGCAAATATCGCGCGCTGCGCGCGGCGATCACGCTGGCCCGTGGCGAGGCCGAGATGGCGGACCTGATCGGCGGCGGCTTTTACGACCAGTCGCACTTCATCCGCGAGATCAAGGCGTTCACCGGCGTGACGCCCAGCCGTTTCCAGGATGATCTGCCCACTCTGGCGCGGCTGACGCTCAAGCGTGCCGAATTGGCCGGGCAGGTGGATCCGATCATCTACCAGACCTAGGACGAACCGAGCGGGCAAGGGTTGATTGTCGCCCGGTCCGCCGCCATATGCCCAATCGGAACGAATCAATCCGATTGAGAGTCATTCGCAACAATGCGCCTGTCGAGCCTTGCCGATTATGCCGTCGTGATGATGGCCGCGGCCGCGCGCAATTGCGGGTGCCGGAAGATGAACGCGACCACGCTGAGCGCGGAGACCGGCATTCCGCTGCCCACCGCGCAGAAGCTGGTCAGCCGGCTGTCGTCGGCCGGGCTGCTCGAATCGAGCCGCGGCACCGGCGGCGGCGTTCGCCTAGCGCGTCCGCCGGCCGCGATCAGCCTGGCCGATGTGGTCGAGGCGGTCGAAGGGCCGATCGCGATGACCGCCTGCACCGAACATGGCAGCCATGACTGCGCCCGCGAGGCGGCGTGCCATGTGAAGCCGCATATGAATGTCGCCAATGCCGCGGTTCGCGGCGCGCTGGCCGGGGTCAGCCTCGCCAGCCTGTCGGGAGCCGCGTGATGGCCACCAGAAATGCCGAAGCCCAGGCCGCGGCTGACAAGCTCAGCCAGTATGAATGGGGTTTCTCCAGTGACGTCGAGCAGGATTTCGCGCCCAAGGGATTGAGCGAGGACACTGTCCGCTTCATCTCGGCCAAGAAGAACGAGCCCGAATGGATGCTCGATTGGCGGCTGAAGGCCTATCGTCACTGGCTGACGATGGAAACACCCGACTGGGCGAAGCTCTCGATTCCGCCGATCGACTATCAGGACGCTTATTATTACGCGGAGCCGCGCAAGAAGCCGTCGCTGAAATCGCTCGACGAGCTCGATCCCGAGATCCTGGAGACCTATCGCAAGCTGGGCATTCCGATCGAGGAGCAGAAAGTGCTCGCCGGCGTCGAGGGCGCGCGCAAGGTCGCGGTCGACGCGGTGTTCGACAGCGTCTCGGTCGCCACCACTTTCCGCAAGGAACTGGAGGAAGCGGGCGTCATCTTCCGTTCGATCTCCGAGGCGATCCGCGAATTCCCCGATCTGGTGAAGAAGTGGCTGGGCAAGGTCGTGCCGCAGCACGATAATTATTTCGCCGCGCTCAATTGCGCGGTCTTTTCCGACGGCACCTTCGTCTACATTCCCGAAGGCGTTCGCTGCCCGATGGAATTGAGCACCTATTTCCGCATCAACGCGGAGAATACCGGCCAGTTCGAGCGGACGCTGATCGTGGCCGACAAGGGCAGCTACGTCTCGTATCTCGAAGGTTGCACCGCGCCGATGCGCGACGAGAACCAGCTCCACGCCGCCGTGGTCGAACTGGTCGCGCTCGACGATGCCGAGATCAAATATTCGACCGTCCAGAACTGGTATCCCGGCGATGCCGAGGGCAAGGGCGGCATCTATAATTTCGTGACCAAGCGCGCGCTCTGCCAGGGCCGCAACTCCAAGGTGAGCTGGACCCAGGTCGAGACCGGCTCCGCCGTCACCTGGAAATATCCGTCCTGCGTGCTCGCGGGCGAAAACAGCGTCGGCGAATTCTATTCGGTCGCGGTCACCAACAACCGTCAGCAGGCCGATACCGGCACCAAGATGATCCATCTCGGCAAGAACAGCCGCTCGACCATCGTGTCGAAGGGGATCAGCGCGGGCGGATCGAACAACACCTATCGCGGGCTTGTCCGCGTCGGGCCGACGGCGGAGGGCGTGCGCAACTTCACCCAGTGCGACAGCCTGCTGCTCGGCGACAAATGCGGCGCGCATACCGTGCCCTATATCGAGGTGCGTAATCCCAGCGCGCAGATCGAGCACGAGGCGACGACCAGCAAGATCAGCGACGATCAGCTGTTCTACGCGATGCAGCGCGGCCTGGATCAGGAAGCTGCTGTAGCGCTGATCGTCAACGGCTTCGCGCGCGAAGTGCTGCAGCAACTGCCGATGGAATTCGCGGTCGAGGCGCAGAAGCTGCTCGGCATCAGCCTCGAAGGGAGCGTCGGGTGATCTGGATGCTTGCGGCGGCGCTGCTGCAGGCGGCGCCCGCCGATGACGAGATCGTGGTGATGGGCCGCCGGCTTCAGGCGCTGTCGGTGATCCTGAGCCGCGATGCCAAGGGCAAGTTCGCATGCGGGCTCAGCGCATCGAGCGGTAGCCCCGCGGTCGATGCGCAACTGTGCAAGACCGCCGCGAAATGCGCGAAGCAGGGCAAGGTCGCCGCCGATGCGATGCGGACCTGCATCGATGCGCGCAAGCCCGCGATACTCGAAGAATTCGCCGCGCGCGTGCGGTCGGGAAAAGGTTGAAATGCTCAGAATCGAGAACCTCCAAGCCGAAGTCGACGGCAAGTCGATCCTCAAGGGGCTGACGCTCGCGATCAATCCGGGCGAGATCCATGCGATCATGGGGCCGAACGGTGCCGGCAAGTCGACGCTCGCCTACACGCTTGGCGGCCGGCCGGGCTATGAGGTGACGGGCGGCTCGGTCGATTTCGACGGGCAGGACCTGCTCGAGATGGAGCCGCACGAGCGCGCCGCCGCCGGCCTGTTCCTGGGCTTCCAATATCCCGTCGAGATCCCCGGCGTGTCCAATGTTCAGTTCCTGCGCGAGGCGCTCAACAGCCAGCGGCGCAACCGTGGCGAGGCGCCGTTGTCGGGCGGTGAATTCCTGAAGGTCGCGCGCGCGCAAGCTGATGCGATGGGCATGGATATGGAGATGCTCAAGCGGCCGGTGAATGTCGGTTTCTCGGGCGGCGAGAAGAAGCGCAACGAGATGGTGCAGATGGGGATCATCGATCCCAGGCTGGCCATTCTCGACGAAACCGATAGCGGCCTCGACATCGATGCGCTGCGCGTGGTGGGCGAAGGAATCAATCGCATCATGCGCACGCCCGACAAGGCGGTGCTGCTGATCACCCATTATCAGCGCCTGCTCGACTATGTGCAGCCCGATCTCGTCCATGTGCTGAGCGCGGGCCGGATCGTGCGCTCGGGCGGCAAGGAACTCGCGCTCGAACTCGAACGCGAAGGCTATGGAGCGCTGGCGGCGTGAATCTCACGCTCCCCTCGGTCCGCCAGGAGGCGTGGCGCTGGTCCGATCTGTCGGGACTGGAGGCGATCGCCGACGCGCCGCGCGGTGCAGCCGAGGCCCTCGATCCGTCCGCCTTCTTCCTCGATCTTGGTGGCCCCCGCCTGGTTTTCGTCGACGGCGCGTTCGATGCGGCGGCGAGCGATCCGCAGGGCGTGGCGATCGGCCCGGTCGATGCCGCGACCGATCATCCGCTCGGTCGTGCCGCGATGGGCGCCGGCTGGACGCTGTCGCTGGGCGCGGACCATGCGACATCCGGTCCGGTCGAGATCGTCCATGTCGCGACGGGCGGCGCCAATCATCTGCCCGGCCGGATCGTACTGGCGGAGAATGCGCAGGCCAGCATCGCCGAGACGTTCATAGGCACCGGCTGGTCCAACCGGCTGACGCATATCGATCTGGCGTCGGGCGCGCGGCTGATGCGCTCGGTCCGCCTGTTGCAGACGGAAGGGTTCGTCTCGCTGCGCGACGAGGCCGAGATCGGGCAGGCGGCCAGCCTCGTCACGATCGTGCTTGGCGCGGGTGAGGCCGGCAGCCGCATCGATGCCGCGCTCGACCTGTCGGGCGAAAGCGCCTTCGCCGAAATGGGCGGTACCCTATTGTGCCGTGGCGATCAGCGCCAGGAAGCGGCGATCGTTCTTCGCCATGCGGCCGAGAACGGTTCGAGCCGGCAGACCTGGCGCGCGGTCGCTGCCGATCGCGCGACCGCGAGCCTCGCCGCACGCGTCGAGGTGGCGCGCGGTGCGCAGAAGACCGATGGCGAACAATCGCTGCGCGGCCTGCTGCTCAAGCGCACCGCGACGGTCAATCTGAAGCCCGAACTCGAGATCTTCGCCGATGACGTCAAATGCGCGCATGGCGCGACCGTCGGCGAACTCGATCGCAACGCGCTGTTCTATCTGCAGAGCCGGGGCATTCCGCCCCAGCAGGCGGAAGCGCTGTTGACCCGTGCCTTCGTTGCCGATGCGCTCGACCGGATCGGCGAGGAGAAGGTTCGCGAGGCGTTCGTGAAGGATGCGGATGCGTGGCTGGAGCGTGCGGGATCAGTCCCCCTCCCACTGCTTGCGGAAGGGGCTAGGGGAGAGCCTGTATCGTGACGTCCGAGCCCTCCACACACACCCTCCCCCGACCCCTCCCGCAAGCGGGAGGGGAGGTGGGTACCCGTCCGCTTGATCATCTCGCGGATTTTCCCGCGATCCCGGCGGGCTGGGCCTATCTCGACACCGCCGCCACCGCGCAGAAGCCGGCGCCGGTGATCGCGGCGATCGATCGCGCCTATGCGGAAACCTATGCCACGGTCCATCGCGGCGTCTACCAGCGCTCGGCCGACATGACGATCGCGTATGAAGCGGCGCGCGAACGCGTGGCGCGCTTCATCGGTGCGGGATCTGCGTCGGAGATCGTTTTCACGCGCGGTGCGACCGAAAGCATCAACCTTGTCGCGCAAAGCTGGGGGCAGGCGCATCTCAAGCGCGGCGACCGCATCCTGCTGTCGATGCTGGAGCATCATTCCAACATCGTGCCCTGGCAGTTGCTGCGCGATCGCATCGGCATCGAGATCGATGTCGTGCCGCTCACGCCCGATGGCCGTATCGACCTCGATGCCGCTCAGGCGATGCTGACCTCCGCGCACAAGGTGGTCGCGCTCGCCCATGTCTCGAACGTGCTGGGTTCCGTGCTCGATGTCCGCCGCGCCGCCGAACTGGCGCATGCGGTCGGTGCGAAGCTGCTGCTCGATGGCTGCCAGGCGGTGCCGCGATTGCCGGTCGATGTCGCCGCGATCGGCGCCGATTTCTATGCCTTCTCGGCGCATAAGCTTTACGGGCCCACCGGCTTAGGCGTGCTCTGGGCGCGTCCGGACATCCTCGATGCGATGCCGCCCTGGCATGGCGGCGGCGCGATGATCGATCGGGTGACGTTCGAACGCACGACCTATGCACCGCCGCCCGCGCGCTTCGAGGCAGGCACGCCGCACATCGTCGGTGCGCTCGGCCTGCATGCCGCGATCGACTATGTTGAGGGTATCGGGCTGGAAGCGATCCACGCACACGAAACCGCGCTGGTCCGCGTCACACGCGAGGCGCTTTCGACGATCAACAGCCTCACCCTGTTCGGGCCCGAGGATTCGGCGGGCATCGTCAGCTTCGGCATCGAGGGGGTTCATCCCCACGATATCGGCACCATATTGGATGAAGGGCATGTGGCGATCCGCGCCGGCCATCATTGCGCGCAGCCGCTGATGGCGCATCTGGGCGTCGACGCCACCGCGCGCGCAAGCTTCGGCGTTTACAATAGCGAGGCCGATGTCGCCGCGCTGGTGAAGGGTATCGAAAGAGTGACGAGGATCTTCGGGTGAGCGACGAACGCAGGATCGAGATCGAGCAGGTCGATGCGGCCGAAAAGCCGCCCAAGGCGCGCGTCGAGGACGCGGAGGCGCCGCGCGACATCTTCGAGCGCAAGCGCGATTATCTGGAAGGTTTCCTGGCGCAGGCGCCGGTCGCCGATCCGGCGGGGCAGCCGGGCGGCGATCTCTACGAAGCGGTGATCGGATCGCTCAAGGAGATCTACGATCCGGAGATTCCGGTAAATATCTACGATTTGGGCCTGATCTACGGCGTCGATATCACCGATGACGGCCATGCCGTGGTGACCATGACGCTCACCACGCCGCATTGCCCCGTCGCCGAATCGATGCCCGGCGAGGTCGAACTGCGCGTCGGGTCCGTGCCCGGCGTCGGATCGGCCGAGGTCAATCTGGTCTGGGATCCGCCATGGGATCCGCAGAAAATGTCGGACGAGGCCAAGCTCGAACTGGGAATGCTGTGATGACGACGGCAACGCGCACCCGCCCTGCCGCTCTTACGCTTACCTCGGGCGCTGAAAAGCGTATCGCGGAGTTGATGGCGAACGCGCCGGAGGGCGCGATTGGCGTCAAGCTTTCGACGCCACGCCGGGGCTGCTCCGGTTTGGCCTATTCGGTCGACTATGTCAGCGAAGCCAATGGCTTCGACGAGCGGATCGAGACGCCGGGCGGCCTGTTCTTTGTCGACGGAGCGTCGATCCTCTATCTGATCGGTTCGAAGATGGACTGGGTGGAGGATGATTTCACCGCCGGCTTCGTGTTCGAAAATCCCAACGCGAAGGGCGCGTGCGGCTGCGGGGAAAGCTTTACCGTCTGATACCGGGATGCGCGGCGCTTGAGCGAATCGATCGAGGATGCGCAGCATCTTCGAGATCGCATATTGGCCCGCCGGCACCGCCATTGCCGCCGGCCGGCCCCTCGGCTACAGGCCCGATCCTGTCATGGACCCAGCGCTCGCCCATATCCGCAACTGGATCTTCGATCTGGATAATACGCTTTATCTGTCGTCGGCGGATCTGTTCGCGCTGATCGATGCGCGGATGGGCGAGTATATCGGCGGGCTGCTCGGCGTCGACCGGATCGCGGCGCGCAAGGTGCAGAAGGGGTATTTCCACGCCCACGGCACCACCCTGGCCGGTTTGATGGCCGACCATCAGGTCGACCCGCACGAATTCCTCCGCTTCGTCCATGACGTGCCGATGGACCGGCTGGTTCCCGACCACCGCGTGATCGACGGCATCGCCCGGCTGCCCGGGCGGCGCATCGTCTTCACCAACGGCGACGCCAGCTATGCCGCGCGCGTGCTCGACAAGCTCGGGCTGGGCGATCTGTTCGAGACGATCTACGACATCCATCTGCTCGACTATCGGCCCAAGCCCTATGCCGAGGGTTATGAGCGGATGTGCGCGGTGCTCGGCATCGCGGCGCCCGAATCGCTGTTCGTCGAGGATATGGCGCGCAACCTGGTGCCGGCAAAGGCGCTGGGGATGACGACCGTCTGGGTGAACAACGGATCCGAACAGGCCGGCGCCAACGCACAGGCCGACCTGATCGATTATATAACCGCCGATCTCGGCGATTGGCTGGACCATGTCCTTGAAAAGGGGGAATGAATGAGTTCTGACGTGCAGGCGGTGATCGAGGCTGCGTGGGACGCACGCGATACCTTGGGTTTCGGCACCACGGGCGAGATCCGCGACGCGGTCGAGCATGCGCTGGCCGCGCTCGACGCGGGCGAGGCGCGTGTCGCCGAGAAGGTCGATGGCGACTGGGTGGTCAATCAGTGGCTCAAAAAGGCTGTGCTGCTCTCCTTCCGGCTCAACGACAATGTCGTGATCGAGGGGCCGGGCGGCGCCAACTGGTTCGACAAGGTGCCGTCGAAATTCGCCGGCTGGGGCGAGAACCGTTTCCGCGCCGCCGGTTTCCGCGCGGTGCCGGGCAGCGTCGTCCGTCGCGGCGCGTTCATCGACAAGGGCGTGGTGCTGATGCCCAGCTTCGTCAATATCGGCGCCTATGTCGGCGAGGGCACGATGGTCGATACCTGGGCGACCGTCGGAAGCTGCGCGCAGGTCGGCCGCAATGTCCATCTTTCGGGCGGCGTCGGTCTGGGCGGCGTGCTCGAACCGCTGCAGGCCAATCCCGTGATCATCGAGGATGACTGCTTCATCGGCGCGCGCTCCGAAGTGGTGGAAGGCGTGATCGTCGGCCAGGGTTCGGTGCTGTCGATGGGCGTGTTCATCACCTCGACCACCAAGATCGTCGATCGCAACACCGGCGAGATCTTCATCGGCCAGGTGCCGCCCTATTCGGTGGTCGTGCCCGGCACGCTTCCGGGCAAGCCGCTCGCCGACGGTTCGCCGGGACCGAGCCTCGCCTGCGCGGTGATCGTCAAGCGCGTCGATGCGCAGACGCGTGCCAAGACCGGCATCAACGAACTGTTGCGGGATTGACGACGACGCACCGAAGGGAGGATCGTGCGCGGCCATGACGCACGCCTCCCTCGTTCTCGACGATTTCATCCCCTACCGGCTGTCGATCGCCTCCAACGTGGTGAGCGACATCATCGCCAGCGCCTATGAGGCGCTGTTCGGGCTCAGGATCCCCGAATGGCGCCTGGTCGCGGTGATTGCCGAGGAAGGGCAGGTGACGCAGCAGCGCATCTGCACGCGCACCCGGATGGACAAGGTGACGGTCAGCCGCGCCGCGATCGCGCTGGTCGATCGCGGGCTGATCGCACGCAGCGCGCACAGCGCCGATCGCCGCTCGCACCTGCTCGCGCTCACCGATGAGGGGCAGGCGCTATATGCCGATGTCTCGCCCAAGGCGCTCGAACTGGAAGCGCGGATCTTCAGGGATTTCGGCAGCGAGGAACTGTCCGGTTTCATGACGATGCTGCGCCGGATCGAAGTGGCGGCGCTCGACGTGCTCGCCCCAGAGGATGCCGGGGCATGACGCGGACGACGATCAAGGACGTGTCCGACGCGGCCGGCGTCTCGATCAAGACGGTCTCGCGCGTCCTCAACAAGGAAAAATATGTCAGCGAGGACACGCGCCTGCGCGTCGAGGCGGCGGTCGCGCGGCTCAACTATCATCCCAGCCTCGCGGCGCGCACGCTCGCCGGGCGGCGATCGTTCCAGATCGGGCTGATCCACGACAATCCCAATCCCTATTATATCTACAACATGCAGGCCGGGGTCGGTGCGCGCTGCCGCGAGGCGGGTTTCCGCATGATCGTCCAGCCCTGCGACATCCATTCGCCCGCGCTGATCGACGATATCGGCAGCCTGATCGATCAGGCCCAGCTTGACGGCATCATCCTGACGCCCCCCGTCGCTGACGCCGCGCCCGCGCTGGAGGAACTGGAACGCCGGCGCATTCCCTTCGTGCGCGTACAGCCGGGGACGGACCTGACCGCGACGTCATCCTCCTTCATCGACAATGTCCAGGCGGCGGACGACATGACCGCGCATCTGATCGGTCTCGGCCATCGCCGGATCGGCCTGGTGATGGGCCATGCCAATTATGTCGCGAGCGGCCAGCGGCTGACCGGCTATCGTCAGGCGCTGCAGCGCGCCGGCATCGGCTTCGATCCCGCACTGGTCCAGGCCGGCCAGTTCGATCTGCAATCGGGTTCGGCGGCGGCGGAAGCGCTGCTCGCGCTCGACCGGCCCCCGACGGCGATCTTCGCGAGCAGCGACGAGATGGCGGCGGGGGTGCTCGCCACCGCGCATCGTCGCGGTATCGCGGTGCCCGGCCAATTGTCGGTCGCCGGTTTCGACGACACCGATCTGGCGCAAGTGGTTTGGCCGCCGCTCACCACGATCCGCCAGCCGATCCGCGCGCTCGGCTATGCCGCCGCCGATCTGCTGCTGGCGTTCGACGAGCGCGTCGAGCGGCGGCGGCTCGATCATGAACTGATCGTCCGCGCATCGACCGCGCAGCCGGGCGGGGGATAGTCCCACCGCTTCCTGTTCGGGCTCAGCCCGAACGGTTTGAACGGGTTCTCAGCGAATCAGCGTGAAGGCGCCGAGCGCGCTCAGCATCAACGCGACCAGCGTCGCTCCCAGGATCACCAGCAACGGCCGGGCGCCCGCGCGGAGCAGGCTGTCCATCGGCGAGCGGATGCCGGTCGCGGTCACCGCGCAGGCGAGCAGGGCGGAAGCGCCGGTCTGCGCGACATTGCTCACCGATGCCGGCACCGTGACCAGCGAATTGACGGCGGCGAGCGCGAAGAAGCCGACCACGAACCAGGGCAGGGCGGCGATGCCCGCGCTGCCGCCCTTGTCGAGGGGGAAGAACATCGCGACGACGGCGAGCACGGGCGCCAGCAGCGCGACTCGGGTCAGCTTGACGATGGCGGCGGTTTCGCCGGCATGTTCGGAAAAGGAATAGCCGGCGCCCAGTGCCTGCGCGACGTCGTGGATCGATGCGCCGATCATGAAGCCCGCCGCCGTGTCGCCCAGCCCCGCCTGGTGCGCGATGATCGGATAGAGGAACATCGCGAAGGAACTCATCGCGGAGACGCCGACCAGCACCAGGGCGAGTTGCGCCTGGCTGATTCGCCGCTCGCCGAGCAGGGTCGCCAGCGCCATCGCGGCGGAGGCGCCGCAGATCGCGACCGCGCCGCCCGCCAGCGTGCCGAAGGCCGCGCTGAAGCCGAAGGCGCGTGCGGCGAGGATGCCGGCGCCCAACGTCAGCCCGACGATCACCAGGATCGCGACGAGCGCGGCCGGGCCAAGCTCCCCCATCTGCCCGAAGGTGACGCGCAGCCCGACCAATACGATGCCCGCGCGCAGCAAGGTGCGCGACGCGAAGGCGAGGCCGGGGGCAAGGCGCTTGTCGGCATTGAGGAAATTGAGCGCCAGCCCGATGAGCAGCGCCATCAAGGTCAGCGGCGCGCCATAATGATCGGAGAGATAGGCGGCCGCGAGCGTGGCGAAGGCGGTGACGATCAGGCCGGGAATATGATCGCGCAGACCTGGGACCGACGAGGGCTGGTAAAGTTCGCCATAGAGATCGGCCACCGCCGGCAACGGCCGTTGCATCGCACTGTCCTTCACTGCCCGTTCCCCCGTGGCCCTTTTTGGCACGCTGTGATTAAGCATTGTCACTTTGTCTATGACAGCGCTATCCTATGGCGACAAGTCGAGAAGGGATGAGGGGCATGACCAAGGCGCAGATGGCCGATCGCAGGCGATGGCTCGTCGTCGGCCTCGTATTCGTCGCGATCGTGCTCAACTATGTCGATCGCCAGATCCTGGCCTTGCTCAAGCCCACGCTCCAGGCCGAGTTCGACTGGAGCGACCGCGATTACAGCCACATGGCCTCGGCCTTTCAGTTTTCCGCCGCGCTCGCCTTTCTGGGCACCGGCTGGTTCATCGACAAGGTGGGGCTGCGCTGGGGATTCGCGCTGGGCGTCGGCGTCTGGAGCCTGGCGGGCATGGCGCATGCCTTCGCCACCACCGTTGCTGGCTTCGTCACGTCGCGCGCCGTGCTCGGCGCCGCCGAATCGATCGGCACGCCGGCGGCGGTGAAGACCGCCGCCACCTATTTCAACGCGCGCGAACGCTCGATCGCGCTGGGCATCGGCGGGATCGCCCCCAATGTCGGCGCGATCCTGACGCCGCTGCTGATCCCGCTCATGGCGCTGGCGATGGGCTGGCAGGCGACATTCCTGATCGCGGGCGGACTCGGCCTGGTCTGGGTTGTGGTGTGGCTCGCCGTCCGCCTGCCCGAACAGCCCGGCGCGGCGGCGGAGGCGGCGGCGCCCAAGGTTCCCTGGCGCTCGCTGCTGAGCGACCGGCGGCAATGGGCGGTGATCCTCGCCAAGGCGCTGACCGATCAGGTCTGGTGGTTCCTGCTGTTCTTCATGCCCGATCTTTTCCACCGGCTGTTCGGGCTGAGCCAGGGCACGCTGGGCCTGCCCGTCGCGCTCGTCTATTTCATGGCCGCGCTCGGCGGGCTGACCGGCGGCTATCTGCCCGCGCGGCTGATGGGGCGCGGCTGGACGCTCAACGCCGCGCGCAAGACGACGATGCTGATCTATGCGCTGCTGATCCTGCCCGTGCCCTTGCTCGTCCACGCCGAGAGCGCCTGGATCGCGGCGCTGATCCTGGGGCTGGCGCTGTTCGCGCATCAGGGTTTCTCGACCAATGTGTTTGGCCTGACCACCGACGTGTTCCCGGCGCGCATCGTCGGCTCGGCGATCGGCATCGGCGCCTTCGCCGGCAATCTCAGCGGCATGGGCATGATCGAGTTCGCAGGCTGGTCGCTCGATGCGGGCCATGGCTATCTGCCGATGCTGCTCGTCTGCGCGGTGACCTATCTGCTGGCGCTTGCGGCGGTCCAACTCATCCTGCCCAAAATCGTCGCGGATGACGAGGATGTGCCGGAAGATACGCCGCCGATCCTCGCGCACTGAATGCTGAAATGCATATCGCCCTCTTCCCAAACAGTCAGGATCATGTCATATGACAGCGATATCAGATCATCTTCCCCCGCCACCATCCACGCTTCCGCTCGGCCGGAGCGGCATCTCCGTTTCGCCGATCGCCTGGGGCATGTGGCGCTTCGCCGGCGACGATATTTCGGCGGCGCGCGCGCGCGTCGAAGCGGCGCTGGCGGCGGGCGTCACGCTGTTCGACACGGCGGACATTTACGGCCCCGACAATGGCGAGCCCTTCGGCGCGGCGGAGGCGCTGCTGGGGCGCGTGTTCGCCGAGACCCCGGGGCTGCGCGATCGCATGGTGCTGGCGACCAAGGGCGGCATCGTCATGGGCGTGCCCTATGATTCGAGCGCATCCTATCTGACGTCGGCGATCGACGCGTCATTGACGCGGCTGAGCGTCGATCGCGTCGAGCTGTGGCAGATCCACCGTCCCGACATGCTGACGCATCCGCAGGAAGCAGCGCGCGCGCTTGAGGATGCGCATCGCGCGGGCAAGATCGCCGCGATCGGCGTTTCTA
This sequence comes from Sphingomonas sp. FG14, assembly GCF_057809675.1. Lineage (NCBI taxonomy): Bacteria > Pseudomonadati > Pseudomonadota > Alphaproteobacteria > Sphingomonadales > Sphingomonadaceae > Sphingomonas > Sphingomonas sp. FG14. The sequence continues at coordinate 54,479 of NZ_JBMDKK010000008.1, forward strand.
ACCACAGCGCCGCGCAGGCGGCCGGGCTTGCCAAGTTCCTGCCCGTGCCGCTCGCAAGCCACCAGCCCGAATTCTCGGCGCTGGCGCTCGGCCCGCTGACCGATGGCGTGCTCGATCAGGCGATGGCGGGGGAGATGGCGGTGCTCGCCTGGTCGCCGCTCGGCGGCGGGCGTCTCGCCCGGCCGATCGACGATCATGTCCATGCGGTGGCCGCGCTGCTCGACCTGAAGGCGGATGCCTATGGCGTCTCGCGTGCCGCCGCCGCCTATAGCTGGATCATGGCGCATCCGGCGCGGCCGATCCCGATCGTCGGCACCCAGAATCCGGAGCGTATCGGCGAGATACCCCAGGCGCTCGTCCCCCGCTGGACGCGCGCGGAATGGTACGCGGTTTTGCAGACATCGATGGGAGAGAAGCTGCCATGACCAAGGGCGCTTGCGAGATCAGCTGGTTCTCGGCTCTGTGCGACGACGATTACGAATTTCTCGGCGTTCCCGACGCGAAGCTCAAATCGAGCTGGGAGCATTGCCGCGATATCGTGCTTCAGGCCGAAAGCGGCGGGTTCGACAATATCCTGCTGCCGTCGGGCTATGCGCTGGGCATCGACACCACCGCCTTCGCCGCCGCGATCGCGACGCTCGTCAAGCGCATTCGCCTGTTGATGGCGGTGCGCATCGGCGAAACTTGGCCGCCACAGCTCGCGCGCCAGATCGCGACGATCGATCGCATCCTGGGTGGCCGGCTGACGGTCAATATCATCTCGTCCGACATGCCCGGAGAGACGCTGGCTTCGGCGCCGCGCTATGCGCGCACGGTCGAGGCGATGCACATCCTCAAGACCTTACTCAACGGCGAGGCGCTCGATCACGACGGCGAGTTCTGGAAGCTGAAGCTCGATCCGCCGCGCATCGGCACGGTCTCCGGCAAGGCGCCGCAGCTCTATTTCGGCGGATTGTCGCCCGACGCGCGTGAGGCGGCGGCCAAGGGCTGCGACGTCTATCTGATGTGGCCCGACCGGCAGGAGGTGGTCCGTGAGATCATCGCCGACATGACCGCGCGCGCCGCAAAGCACGGCCGCACGCTGCGCTTCGGCTATCGTGCCCATGTCGTGGTGCGCGATACCGAAGCGGAGGCGCGTACCGCCGCCGATCGGCTGCTGTCGAAGCTCGATGCCCAGACCGGTGCCGCGATCAAGGCCAAGTCGCTGGATTCCACCTCGGCCGGCGTCAACGCCCAGGTCGCGCTGCGCGAGGCGGCGTCCGACGACGGCTATGCCGAGGAGAATCTGTGGACCGGCATCGGCCGCGCTCGTTCGGGCTGCGGCGCCGCCATCGTCGGCGATCCCGATCAGGTGCTCGCGAAGCTCGAAAGCTATCGCGCGATGGGGATCGAGGCGTTCATCCTGTCGGGTTATCCGCATGCGGCGGAAGCCGATCTGTTCGCCCGGCATGTGCTGCCCCGGATCGATCACGGGCCGTTGATCTGATCCCCCACCGTTTGCTTCGAGCAGCGTCGAGCGAAGCCGGGACGCGACCGTCGAGAAGGTCTTGAGCCGGGGTCTTCTCGACTGCGGTTCTCGGCAAGCTCGAACCTGCGCTCGAAGCCAACGGTCAGTTTTGGATCGTCAGCCCCAGACCTGCGCGTAGAGCTCGGCGATGTCCGCCGCATCCGGCACGCGCGGATTGTTCGCCGGCGATCCCGATGCCAGCGCCTGCGCGCACATGGTGGGCACCAGCGCGTCCCAGCGTGCCGCGTCGATGCCCCATGCCGCCGGGCCGGGCACATCGAGTTCGCGGTTGAGCACGGTCAGTTCCTCGAGCAGCCGCGCGACCGCCGACTGGTCGCCTTCGCGCTCGTCGGCGATGCCCATGGCGCGCGCGCAATCGGCGTAGCGGGTGAGGGCGGCGGGTGCCGACCAGGCAGTGACGGCGGGCAGCAGCATCGCATTGGACAGGCCGTGCGGTACATGGAAGTGCGCGCCGATCGGCCGGCTCATGCCATGGACGAGCGCGACCGAACTGTTGGAGAAGGCGATGCCCGCCTGGGTCGCGCCGAGCATCATCGCTTCGCGCGCGGAGCGGTCCTCGGGATCGGCGCAGACGCGGCGAAGATTGGGCGCGATCGCGCGCATGGCAAGCAGCGCCATGCCGTCGCTGAACGGATTGGCGCGCTTCGACACATAGGCCTCGATCGCATGGGTCAGCGAATCGATGCCGGTATCGGCGGTCAGGCGGCGTGGCTTGGTGAGCGTCAGTTCGTAATCGACGAGCGCGGCCACCGGCAGATAGGCGAGGCCGGGGCAGAGCATCTTCTCGTCGGTGACCTCGTCCGTGACGATGGTGAAGCGCGTCGCGTCGGATCCGGTGCCGGCGGTGGTGGGGATCGCGATCACCGGCAGGCCGGCGACGTCCTGGATGTGGGGCGCCTTGTAATCCGCCATCGCGCCGCCATGCACGCCGAGCATCGCGATCGCCTTGGCGCTGTCGAGCGAGCTGCCGCCGCCAAAGCCCACCACGCAGTCGTGATCGCCCGCGGCGAGAAAGGCGACACCGGCATCGATCGAGGCGATCGTCGGATCGGGAACCGTATCCGCGAAGACGCGGCATGCCATGCCGGCAGCCCTCAACTCGTCCTCGATCCGGGCCACCCAGCCCTGGCCGACCAGAAAACCGTCGGTGACGATCAGCGGGCGCGACAGGCCGAGCATCCCCAGAACCTGTGGCAGCTCGCGGCTGGCGCCGCCGCCGATGCGGAAGATCCGGGGCAGGGATATGTGGGCGATCATCAGCTAACCATTTCCTCGCGAATCGACTTTCGGGCCATCCAGAATAGAGTGGAGGCAAGCGCGCCGAACAGGATGAAGATCATCAGTGACCAGCGCACCCCTTCCGCCATGCCCAGGCCCATGGGGCCGCTGATCAGGTCGCTGACGGCGCCGACGCCGAGCGGGCCGAGCCCCAGGCCGATCAGGTTGATCAGGAACAGCAGCACCGCCGACGCGGTTGCGCGGTTCTGCGGCTGCACGAGCCCCTGCACGGCCGCATAGCCCGGCCCGTACCAGAGCGTGTTGAGCAGTGGCGGGAAGGCGAACATCACCAGCGCGAACACCGCCGATTCCGAAAGCAGACCGGCAATGTAGAAGGGAATGCCCATCAGCGTCGAAATGGCGGGGATCGAGACATAGGCGCGCAGATCGCGCGCGCCGTATTTGTCCGCCAGATATCCGCCCATCCAGGTGCCGACGGCGCCGGTGAGCCCCAGCACGATGCCTAGCGTGATGCCCAGGAACCCGGTGAGCCCCAGCCCGAAATCCTTCGCGATCAGGGTGAGTTCGGCGGCATGATTGCGGAAGAAGAAGGGGGCGAGAAAGGCGGCGGCACCATAGCCGATAAACGCCTTGATCGCGGCGGCGAAAGCGATCAGCCAGAAGCTGCGCTTGGAGCGGATCTCCGCCATCGCTTCCCGAAAGGGCGGGCGGGCGGCGCGGCGGGCGGCGAGGTCGGCGGCGAGCCGGCTGCGCGGCTCGACCAATGTCGTGGCCGCCACCAGCGCCATCAAAATCCCGGGAATGCCCGCAACGAGAAAGGCGGTGCGCCAGCCATGAGCATCGGCGATGACGCCGCCCAGCCCCATGCCGAACAGCCCGCCGAGCGGAATGCCCAATGAATAGAAGGCGAGCGCGGAGGCGCGTTTCTCGCGCGGGGTGTAGTCGGTGATGAGCGAATGCGCCGGCGGCGTGCAGCCGGCTTCGCCGATGCCGACGCCGATCCGGCAGAGCACGAGCTGGACGAAATTCTGCGCGAAGCCGCAGGCGATGGTGAACAGGCTCCACGCGCCCGCCGCCGCCGCGATGATCCGCGGGCGATTGCCGGTTTCGGCCACGCGCGCGATCGGAATGCCCAGCACCGTGTAGAACAGAGCGAATGCCAAGCCCGTCATCAGGCCCAATTGCCAGTCGGCCAGATGGAGATCGTGTTTGATCGGCTCGGCCAGGATCGAGACGATCTGGCGGTCGAGGAAGTTGAGGATGTAGATGACCAGCAACACGCACAGCGCATAGCGGCGATAGCCGGTCGAGACCGGCGCGACGGCGGGCGCCGTGGCCTGTGGTTCAGTCATGGCATCCTCTCCGGGATCGATTGACATGCCGATCCGCACGCCTCTTATGGCAGCGTTGTCGGAAAGGGGCGATATGGCGAATCTGCTGGTCCTGCAGTCGGTCTGGGGTCTCGACAAATGTCCTGGCTTCGATATCGAGAATGATCTCGATGCCGCGCTCGAGCGCGTCGTCGCGGCCGGCTTCGACGGCGTCGGCGTCAATATCGCGCGGGTCGCGCGCACCGCCGGCGTCGCGCGAGCGATGAATTCCCGGGGCCTGGCCTGGGAGGGGCAGGTGCTCGTCCATCATGCCGACCAGCTCGCTGCCTATATCGACGAGGCGCACCGGCTGGGCGCGCATCACCTGAACGTCCAGATCGCGGGGCCGGTCGCGCATCTGTCCGATGCGCTGGCGCTGGTCGACAGCCTGGTTCCGCTCGCCGAAGCGGCGCCGCTGCCCGTCTGGTTCGAAACACATCGCGGCCGGCTGACCAACGATCTGCTCTTCACATTGCGCCTGCTCGAAGCGCGGCCCGATCTGCCGCTGACCGGTGACCTGTCGCATTATCCCGTCGCCGGCGAGATGGAATTGCCGCTGCGCGCCGACCAGCTTGCCGCGATCGAGGCGATCCTGAAGCGCTGCCGCAATTTCCACGGTCGCGTCTCGACCACGCATCAGGTGCAGGTGGCGATGCGCGCGCCGCAGCATGCCGGCTGGCTCGACCAGCATATAGCGTGGTGGCGTCGCGGCTTTGAACTCTGGCTGGCGCAGGCAGGCGCAGACGATGCGCTCACCTTCATGTGCGAACTCGGCCCGCCGCCCTATGCGATCACCGCGCCCGATGGGCGGGAACTCACCGATCGCTGGGAAGAGGCGCAGGACATGCGCGATATCGTCCGGGCGGTGTGGCGCGAAGTGAACGGGGCGCCCTGAATCGTCTGTGTCATCCCCGCGAACGCGGGAATCCAGGCGATGTCGAACGTCCGCGCGACCGACTCTGGATCCCCGCGTTCGCGGGGATGACAGGGTGGGGGTGGCTGGGATCACGCCTCCACGCCGATCGTGGCCGACCATTTCGCATAAGCTGCATCGGCCTCGTCACGGCCGATCGCCGGCATGAACTCGGCATCGTAGCGCGCAAAGTCGGGCAGGTCGCTTTCGCCGATCAGTCCCGCGCCGAGCCCGGCGGCGAGCGCCGCGCCATAGGCGGTGCCCTCGCGTACCGCATGGCGTCGCACTGGCCGCTGTAGCACATCGGCCTGAAGCTGGAGCATCGTGCCGCTTTCGGCCAGCCCGCCATCGACGGGCAAGGCCTCCGGCACGTCCAGTCCCGGCACCGCCGCGATCAGGTCCGCGATGTCGCGGAAGCGGAAGGCGATGGCCTCGAGCGCCGCGCGCGCGATATGCGCGGGCGTTGTCGCGAAGCTCATGCCGCCGATCAGTCCGCGCGCGGCGAAGCGACCATGCGGTGCGCCCATGCCCTGGAGCGAGGGGCGCATCACGACACCGCCAGTGTCGGGCACCGACCGCGCCGCCGCCTCGAGCGCGGCGGGTGACGCGAACAGGCCCAGCGGTCCGCACAGCCATTCGATCAGCGACCCGGTGGTGATCACCATGCCCTCGATGCAGAAGCGCCGCCGGCCGCCGGCAAAGGCCAGCGCCTCTGCCGGCATGCTGGTGTGGGGGGAGAGCGGTGCTTCTCCGGTGCCCGCCATCAGCACGCCCGATGTGCCATAGGTCGCTTTCCATGCGCCGCGCGCCAGGGCGCCATGCGCGACCATGCCGGCTTGCTGATCGGCGACCAGCGCGGTGACCGGCACCGCCGCGCCCATCGTCGCGGCGTCGGTCATGGCAATCGGCCCCCAGCTTTCCGCCAGCCGGGGGAACAGGCTTTCGGGCAGGCGCTGATGTGCGATCAGCACGCCGTCCCAGCCATTGCCGCCGGCATAGTCGAAATAGCCCGTCATCCACGCGCAGGACGCGTCGGTGACATGGGCGGCCCCGCCGCTCAGCCGATGGACCAGATAGGAATCGAGCGTGCCCCAGCACAGATCACCCACGGGCCGATCGGCCAGGGCGATCGCCGCCGGCAGCTTGGCGGAGGGGACTTGCGGCCAGGATATGAAGCCGGCGGCGCGCAGCGCCTTGTACGCCTCCATGCCGCGCAGGTCGCTCCAGATCAGGATCGGCGCGACCGGTTCTCCCGTTGTCCGATCCCATAACACGACACTCGCGCGCTGGGTGGTGACGCCGATCGCGGCCACATCGGCGATCGTCCGCCCGGCATTCGCCAGCGCCCCGGCGATCACCGCGCGGCAGATTTCCCACACCGCCGCCCCATCCTGTTCGACAAGGCCGGGTGCGGGATAGGCCGTCGTGAACGGCCGTTTGTCGAGCCCGACGACCATGCCGGCCGGATCGACCAGCATGGCGCGGGCACCGGTGGTGCCCGCATCGAGCGCGAGCAGCAGCTCAGGCATCGGGGATGAGATTGCCCGGATTCATGATACCCTGCGGATCGACGGCGGATTTGATCCTGCGCAGCAACGACACCCCACTCTCGCCCAGATCGTGATGGAGATAGGGTTTGCGCAGTCGCCCGGCACCGTGATGGTGGGCGACGCCGCCGCCATGTTTCGCGGTCGCCTCCATGATCGCGCGCCAGCACGCGAAATAGGCGGGCTCCATCCTCGCGCTGTCCTCGAAGGTGGCGGCGAAGCTGAAATAGAGATTGATGCCCGATCGATAGACGTGCGAGCTGTGCGCCGACGCGTTGATCACGCCTGGCACCGCATTGAGAGCGGTGATCGCGTCGTCGTAGATCGCGCCGATCTCGCTCCAGCGGCCCGAGATTTCGACCGTGTCGGCGACATAGCCGCGCTCGAACATGTCGCGCCAGCTCGGCACATGGTTGCGCCGTTCGATCCAGGTCTTTGCGGCGGCGGGATCGCCCGGTTCCAGCCCGGCCGCGCCCGCGATCTCGGTGATCGCCGCCAGCTCCGCATCGACGCGCGCCTGCGGGCCTTCATGGATCATCAGCAGCATCGCCTTGCCGCCGCGCTCATGCTCGCGGAACAGGCGGCGCACCTCGCGCCCGTCATATTGGCGCATCACCGGCGGGCGCCAGTCGGCACGGATGATGCGGCGCTGCGCCTCGAAACCCGCAGCCATGTCGTCGGCATAATAGATGCTGTAACCGCGATGCGCGGCTTTCTCGCGCAACGACAGGGTGACGGCGGTGATCACGCCCATCGTGCCTTCGGCGCCCATCAGCAGATGGCGCAGATCGGGGCCGGCGGCCGCGCGCACCGCCTTCCCCAATGTCACCAGCTCGCCATTGGGCATCACCGCCTCGATCGAATGGATGATATCCTCGATATTGCCATAGGCGGTCGAAAATTGCCCGGAGGCGCGTGTCGCCACCCAGCCGCCGACGCTGCTGATCGCGATCGACTGCGGCCAATGGCCGATGGTCAGGCCCTGCGCGGCGACGGCTTGTTCGGCCTCCAGCCCGTTCATGCCGGCATCGAAACCGGCGAGAAGATCGCGGTCGTCGATGAAGCGGACGGCGTTCATCGTGCTCATGTCGAGCAATATGGCATCGGCCGAAGGCTCGACACCGCCGCAGACACCGCTGCCAAGCCCGAAGGGGATGAGCGGCACGCCCAGTTCGGCCGCCAGCATCACCACGCAGCGGACATCGTCGACCGAGCCCGGCCGCACCACCCAGCCGGGCGCCGTGATGGCCTCGCCGCGCCAGTCGCGCAGATGCTTGACCGCCCATTGGTCGTAACGCCGCGCATCGCGTGCGGCCGCGTCGCGCGCCACTTTGTCCGGCCCGATCGCCTGGATCAGCGCCTCGCCGATATCGCTCATTCGGTTCCTCCCTGTTCCGCGCCGGTCAGGACCAGGCGGCTCTCTCGTTCGATGGTTTCGCAGGCGGCGATCTGGTCCGCGCGTTCGGTGGCGTTCCAGCCGAGCAGCGCGCCCATCGCCTCCGCCGCCGGTGTGAGCGCGTCCAGCCCGGCGCGATGGTCGAACCAGGCGCGCGCGCTGCGGCGGACCCAATAATCCTCGAGCGTTGCCGCACCCTCATGCGTCACCGCGCGTGCGGCTTCGGCGGCCACGCCGCCGCCCGCCGCGACGATCGCGGTCGCCTCGTCGCCATACAATCCCGCCAGCCGTTCGGCGTCGGTCGGATCGAGCGCATCGAGCCCGTTCATGACCAGCGGCATCACCTGCCCGCCGCCGGGCACCGCCGCCTCGGCGGTGAAGCAGGGATGCGTCGTGGCACCCAGCCGCTCCACCACCATGTCCACCACGCGTTCGGCCATGGCGCGATAGGCGCTCAGCTTGCCGCCCGCGATCGAGATCAGCCCTGAGGGCGAGGTCCAGATCTCGTCCTTGCGCGAGACTTCGTTGGCCTTTTTGCCGGGCTGGGCGATCAGCGGCCGCACGCCCGACCAGAGCGCCACGATCTCGTCATCGGCGATCGGCGCGATGTCGAGCGCGGCGTCGGTTGCGCGCAGCAGATAATCGACATCGTCGCGCGCGGGCGCGGGCCAATAATCGGCATCGGCATGAAAGACGTCGGTGGTGCCGAGATAGGTGAAGGCGCCGCGCGGCACCGCGAAGATGCTGCGCTTGTCGGGCGCGCGGATGATCAGGGTCGCATTCACCGGCAGCCGCGCGCGCGGCAGCACCAGATGGATGCCGCGGCTCAGCGACAGTCGGGCTGCGTCCTCGTTCGCCTCGAGCGCGCGCACGCGATCGACCCAGGCGCCGGCTGCGTTGACGACCAGCCGCGCGCGGATCCGCGCGCCGGCATTCTCGCCGCCAAGCGACGAACGCACGACCAGGCCGGAGATCCGTCCGTCCTCGACGATGAGCTGCGCCGCCTCGGCATGATTGAGGACCACCGCGCCCGCCGCCTGTGCCGAACGGATATTGGCGAGCACCAGCCGCGCATCGTCGGTCAGGAATTCGGGATAGAGGATCGCGCCGTTGAGCCCGGCGGTGCGCATCAGCGGCTCGCGCTTTTGCAGGTCGCTCAGGCCGATCACCTCGTGACGCTCGGAATCGGGAACGCCGCCCAATTTCTCGAAGGTCCACAGGCCCGCGCGCAGCTTCGCGGCCATCGCCATCGAAACGGTCGGGATCAGGAATTGCGAAAGCCGGGTCAGATGCGGGGCGATGCGGCGCACCACCTGTCGCTCCGACGCGGCCTCGCGCACCAGCGCGACGTCACCCTGCGCTAGATAGCGCAGCCCGCCATGGATCATCTTCGAACTGCGGCTGCTGGTGCCGCTCGCATAATCGCGTGCCTCGACCAGCGCGACCGACAGCCCACGCATCGCCGCGTCGCGTGCGATGCCAGCGCCGGTGATGCCGCCGCCGATCACGGCGAGATCGAACACGCCGCCCTCCAGCCTGGCGAAGGTTGCGCGGCGTGCCCGGGCATCGAGAGCGGTCGTCGTCATGGGATGCACGCTATGCGAATGATCATGGCACTGGTAATGCAAAACGGGAATGAGATGGTGACTATCGGATGAACCTGCGGCGCCTGCGCCACTTCGAGGCCCTGCACCGGCTGGGCAGCTATGCGCGCGCCGCCGACGAACTGGGGCTGACCCAGTCGGCGCTGACCCGCAGTATCCAGAAGCTAGAAGCGGAGCTGGGCGCGGTGCTGTTCGATCGCACCACCCATTATGTGCGCGCCACCGACGATGCCGAACGGCTGATCCGCGCCGCGCGCGACGTGATCGCGGCCGCCGCCAATCTGGAACAGGAGGCGCGGGGGCTGAAACAGCCGAGCTCGGGCACCGTCCGCGTCGGCGCCGGGCCTTATCCGCTCCAGCCATTGCTGACCGACGCGATCGCACGTTTCGCCCGCCTGCATCCCGCGGTACGCGTGACGGTGACGGGCGGCCCCTCCGACCGTCTGCTCGAAACATTGGTCGATCGGGGCCTCGATCTTGTCGTCTGCGACCGCGCGAAATTCGCCGCGTCGGGCCATGCCGACGAGGTGCTCTGCATCCCGCTGCCGCCCGAACCGCTGATGCTGGTGTTCGCGCGCGATCACCCGCTTGCCCGTTCGGAGGGGCGGCTCGATACCGCCGCCTGGCCCTGGGCGCTGCCGCGTCCCGCGCCCAACAGCAATTTTCCGCGCGCGCTCCGCACCCGCGTCGCGGCGGGCGACTTTCCCGATTACGAACTCGATTCGACGGCGGCGTGTCTCGCCATGGTGCGTGGCGGCCGCGTCATCACCGTGGTGCCCCGCTCGTTGGCGTTGCCGGCCTGCGCCGATGGCGCGCTGGTCGCGGTGGCGCTGCCGGCGTCCGAACAGACGCGCGATGCCATCCATCTGTTGCGCAACCGCAGCCGCAGCGCGCTCGTCTCGGCTTTTGTCGGGGCAGTGCGCGCGGCGGCGCATGCGCGCGATCAGAGCTTGGCGAGTCCCGCGAACAGCGCCGTGTCGGGCGATCCCGCGCGGTAGAAGACCGGGGGGTGGCCGAACGGCGCGGGCACGGTCACGTCCTGCCCGCCTACATGCGTCTCGCCGCTCCACACATGCACCCAGTCCGCGCCCGCCGGCAGATAGGTCGACCAGTCGCTCCGCCCCGCTTCGATCACCGGGGCGACCAGCAGGTCGGCGCCGTAAAGATAGGCGGTTTGGATCGTGTAGCTGCGTGGATCGTCTTCGAAATGCAGGAACAGCGGGCGCTGGACGGGCAGGCCGGTCGCGACCGCCTCGTCCGACAGCTTGCGCAGATACGGCGCCAGATACGCGTAGATGCGCGTCATCCGCGCGAAATGGGCGAGAACTTCCGGATCGCTGTCCATCTGCGTATTGAGGCGCGGCCGGTTGCCCTCATGCGTGCGCATCATCGCGGTGAAGGCCGCCATTTCAGACCAGCGCATCGCCAGTTCGGGCGTGCGGATCGTATCGAACAGGCTGGTATAGCCGCCGATATCGCTGTGGCTGTAGGCATTGCCGAGCAGCCCGGCCGACAACGCGGCGCAGATCACGGTGCCGATGCCGTCGTGCCGGCTGAAATCGACCGACTGGTCGCCCGCCCACAGCATCGGGCAATGGCGTTGCGCGCCGCTATAGCCCGATCGCATGAAGAACAATGCCTCGCCAGTCTTGCCGCGTCCGGCCACGCCCCTCGCATTCACCTCCGCCCACAGGGCGGGCCAGGCATTGTGGGCGCGCATGCCGTCCATGCCATTGGCCAGCCGCACGTCGATCGGCAGATATTCGCCGAAATCGGCCATCCAGCCCGACAGGCCGAAATCGATCAGGTTGCCGCCGATGATCGTATCGGCGAACCACGCCGCGGCTTGCGGATTGGTGAAGTCGACATGGCCGCAATCGAACTCACCGAAATCGATGACGTAAGGTTCGTTGGCGTCGGGCCGCATCACCAGATAATCGTTCGCCGCCGCTTCGGCATAAAGCGGCCCGTCCACCGCGAGATAGGGATTCACATAGCCCAGGAAACGGATGCCGCGCTTGTCGAGCTCGGCGATGCGCGCGGGCAGGTCGGGATAGCGATCGGCATTCCATTGCCAGTCCCAGAACAGGCGGTTGCCGAAACTGGTGATGCGCAGCCCCACCCAATCCTCGCACCACAGGCCGGCGATCGCGACGCCGGCATCTTCATAGGCCTTCAGCCGCTCGAAGCTTTCGGCGCCGTCCTTCAGGCCGATCACCGCGCCCTTGAGCAGCCATTCGGGCAGCGGCGGCTGGCGGCCGAACCGGTCCGACAGCGCGGTGACCAGTTCGGTGAAACGCGGCCGCGCCCAGAGTTCGATCCGGGCCGGCACCTCCCAGATCTCGACTTCGTGGAAACCGGGATGGCGGAAGTCGAAGGCGGCATAGGCGCTGGTGTCGACATGCAGCGCGTAACGGCGCGAGCTGATCCAGGTCGGTTGCGGGTAATTGGTGTGGTAATAATCGCCGCCCGCGCCCTTCTGGTCGCATTGCCAGGTGAGCAGGGTCGATTTGTCACGGCCCACGCCCGGTTCCGAAGTCCAGAGCGGGAAATGGCGGCCTGCCATGTCGAAATAGGAGAATTGCTCTCCGCCGCCCCAGACATGTTCGCCGGCTTCGGCGTGCGTGCGCAGCCACAGCCTGTTGATCGCCGGATCGAGCGCTTCGAACGCGATTTCGGCATTGCCGCCTTCTCCCGTGACGCGGAGCGCGAGCGCGAGCGGTGCGCCTTTGTGCGGTGCCAGGCGAACGGCGTCGCCGTCGATTTCGGCATGGCGCAGTGCGATCCGCTCGACGACATAATCGTCGATCTCGTAATGGCCGCGCACGCCTTCGATGCTCGGCACGCCGTGCCCGACGAACAGGCAGGGCGCTGCGGCGTCGTGCGCCAGGATCGTCGTGCCATTCAGCGTCAGCACGAATCCGCCATCCTGCGCCTCAAGCGCCATGAGCCATGTTCCTTTCGGTTTCGGGAAATGCGGCGAAGCGCGCGCGCAACGCCCTCTTGTCGATCTTGCCGGTCGCGCCCAGCGGCATCGCGTCGATGAAGGCGACGGTGTCGGGCATCCACCAGCGCGCGATACGGCCGTCGAGTATCGCCAGGATCTCGTCCGCTTCGGCATTCTCGCCGGGGTGGAGCGCGGCGACGAGCAGCGGCCGTTCGTCCCAGCGCGGATGCGGCACGCCGATCACCGCGCAATGCGCGATCTTGGCATGGCCGGATGCGATATTCTCGATCTCGATCGAACTGATCCATTCGCCGCCCGACTTGATGACGTCCTTGGCGCGATCGACGATCGCCATATAGCCCTGGCCGTCGATCGTCGCGATATCGCCGGTGTCGAAATAGCCGTCCGCGTCGAGGATCGCGCCGGCCTCTCCACCCAGATAGCCCGACGATACCGTCGGCCCGCGCACATGCAGCCGGCCGGGCGTGGTCCCGTCATGCGGCAGCCGCGCGCCGGCGTCGTCGACGATCTTGAGTTCGATGCCAAAGGGCGGACGCCCCTGTTTCAGGCGGAAGGGCAATTGTTCGTCGAACGGCAGCGCGGCGATGGCGGGCGTCAGCTTGGCATGCGTGCCGATCGGCGAGGTCTCGGTCATGCCCCAGCCCTGCACGGTCTCGACGCCATGGTCACGCAGCCGGCGGACGATGCTCTCGGGCAATGCCGCGCCGCCGATGATGACGCGCTTCAGGCTGGTCAGCCGTCCGCCGGTGATGTCGAGATGATGGAGCAGCCCTTGCCATATCGTCGGCACCGCCGCCGAGAAGGTGACGCCTTCGCCCTCGATCAGGTCGTGGAGCGACGCGCCGTCGAGCCGGGCGCCGGGCAGCACCAGCTTGCAGCCGATAGCGGCGGTCGATAGCGGCATGCCCCAGCCATTGGCATGGTACATCGGCACGATCGGCATCGCGACATCGGCGATCGACAGGCCGAAGACGTCGGGCTGCAGCGTCATCAGCATATGAATGACAGTCGAGCGGTGCGAATAAAGCACGCCCTTCGGATTGCCCGTGGTGCCGGAAGTGTAGCAGAGCGCGCAGGCGGTCTCCTCGTCGAACCCGCCCCAGTGCGCATCGGCGGCGTCGGCCGGTGCGATCAGCGTCTCGAGCGCGATCGCATGCGGCAGCAGCGCGCGATCGATTCCGGCCTCGGCACCCAGCACGATCACGATGCCACGCCAGTCCATCGCACCCAGCAGTTCGGCGAGCAAGGGCTGGAAGCATGGATCGACCAGGATGGCGCGATCATCGGCATGGTCGATGATGTAGCGGAGTTGCTCGGCGAACAGGCGGGGGTTGAGCGTGTGGCAGATCGCACCCATGCCCATGATCGCGAACCAGGCTTCGAGATGACGCGCATGGTTCCACGCCATGGTAGCGACCCGGTCGCCGGGCTCGATGCCGAGCCCGGCGAGGGCGGCGGACAGGCGGCGCGCGCGATTGCCGATCCCGGCATAGTCGCTGCGCAATAAGGCGCCATCGTCCGCACGGCTCACGACGGGTCGGTCGCCGTCCCATATGGCCGCATGGTCGATGATCCGATCAACCGTCAGCGGCCAGTTCTGCATCAGCCCGCGCATGGCAGGCCCCTGGCCGCGGGGCGGGACGCGGTCGTCATGTCCTGCCCCTTGGCCTGTCCGGTCAGAAGTTCACGCGGCCCGAGATGCCGAAATAACGATCGGCGTCGCGCGGCGTGATCTGGCGCATGAACGATGTGCCGTTGGGGATGCGCTGGATCACGAAATGCTTGTCGGTGAGGTTCTTCGCGATCAGCGAGACGCTGTATTTCTCGTCCTTGGTGCGGAAGGTGATGCCGGCATCCCAGATCGCATAGCCGTTCTGGAAGGCGTTGGGGTTCTGGTTGATGTCGAACTGCGTCCGGCTCTGATAGACCAGCGAGGTGTTCAGATCGACGTCGAACGCGTCCAACCCCAGTGGCAGGCGCCAGTCCGCCGTCACCGTGCCCTTGTATTTGGGCGCGAAAGGCAGCGGCTTGCCGTTGATCGCCGCCGCGCAGGCGATCGCCGCGCCCGCCGGGCAGTTGAAGGTGTTGATGTGGGCGTCGGTATAGTTGAAGCCGCCGTTCAGCGAGAAGTCGCTGGTGACCTGCGCGTTGAAGTCCAGCTCGATGCCGCGCGTCGAAACCGTGCCGGCATTGGTCAGGCGCGTCACGACCTGACCGGCGACCAGATCGAGGAAGTTGGCCTGGTAATTGTCGTATTTGGCGTAGAAGGCCGCCAGGTTCAGCGTCAGGCGGCGATCGAACAGCCGGGTCTTCAGGCCGATCTCATAGGCGTTCGACTTTTCCGGATTGATCCTGCCGGTATCCTGCGCGCGCATGTTGAAGAACACGTTGAGCGCCGGGCCCTTATAGCCGCGCGTGTAGGTGCCATAGGCCATGACGTCGTCGGACAGGTCGTATTGCAGGCCGGCATTGCCCGACCAGCCGCTGTCCTTGATCGATCCCGCCGCGCTGAAGCCGGGGTTCACGCCGGGGAAGGCGGCGGCGGAGGTCGAGACGCGGACGAAGTCGTACGCCACCTTGTCCTCGGTGAAACGCCCGCCCAGGATGCCGCGGAACGCGTCGGTGAAGTTGGCGGTCAACTGGCCGAACGCCGAATAGCTGGTCAGCTTGGTCGTGAAATCGGCATTGCCCTGATTGGTGACATAGGTCGACGAACCCGCCGCGCAGGGCGTCAGCCCGTTGGCGGTTGGCAGGGTGGACGCGGTGCATGAGGTCACCGTGCGGTTGAAGAAGTCGACTTCCTTGGTCTTGTAGTAATAGAGCCCAGCGACATATTCGAGGAATTGCGGGCTGTTCGACGCGATGCGCAGTTCCTGCGTGAACTGGTCGAAGCTCAGGTCGCCGCGATCGTGCGACAGCACGTCGCCCGACGCGGTGCCGGTGTTGACGTAGCGCGGCGCATCCGACCGGAAATCGCCGTCGCGCTGCTGATAGTTGAACCAGTGACGATAGGCGGTGATCGAGGTCAGCGTGGCCGCGCCCAGATCGAGGTCGATCTGCGCGGAGATCCCGCTGTTCTTGTCGCGCGTATAGGGATCGAGGTCGTTGTCGATATTCTTGTTGCGGCCGTCGAGCGTCAGCGGCGCGAGCGAGGGGATGAAGACCGCGTTGTTGAAGGCGGAGCTGAAGACGGTGCCGATGCTGTCGGCATAGCCATTGTCGCTGTTCTTCGAATAGTCGCCGATGATCGCGATCTTCAGGTCGTCATTGGGCTCGAACACCAGCTTGCCGCGCACGCCCCAATGTTCGTAGCCATTGACCTTGCGGTTGTTGAACACGTTGCGGCCATTGCCGTCATATTTGGCGTAGAAACCGGTCAGCGAGGCGGCGATGCCGGTGCCGAGCCCGCCCGAGACGCTGCCGCGCACGCGGAACTCGTTGCCCTCATAATAGGCGGCGTCGATATAGCCGCCCAGCGTGTCGCCGGGCTCGCGCGTCACGATGTTGATCACGCCGGCCGATGCGTTCTTGCCGAACAGGCTGCCCTGCGGCCCGCGCAGCACCTCGATCCGTTCGACATCGAGGAAGTCGGAGGTCTGCTGGCCGGTGCGGGCATAGACGACGCCGTCGATCACCGTGGAGACCGAAGGCTCGACACCCGAAGAGAAGGAAATGGTGCCGACGCCACGGATGGAGAGCGCCGAATCCTTGTTGGTGTTGCCCTTGCGGAAGGTCAGCGTGGGCACGCGCTGGAAAAGCTGCTCGGCCGAATTGACGTTGGCGCGTTCAAGCTGGGCGCCGCTGACGACGGAGATGGCGAGCGGCACGTCCTGCAGATTCTGCTCGCGCTTCTGCGCGGTGACGATGATGTCGGCGACGCCGCCATCCTGCGCCTCGGGTGCGGCCGCATCCTGCGCATGGGCGGTGCCGCCCGCCAGCGCGATCGCGAGAACGCCGGTCAGTGCCGCGCCGAGTCTTGCCTTGGAATAGGTCATCATCTTCCCCTCCTGCCGGGTCCATCCGGATCTTCGTCCGCTTGGACATGTGCCCGGGCGCACATGGCGCCGTTAATGTCGATCAGATCAGTTGACAATATGGTCAACTCTCCATCTCGAAAGGTGCCCTGACCGGTCATCGCAGTCCAATCGAGATTTATCGCGTGGTCATGTCCGAATACTATGACCTTCGCGCGACAAGCGCACGGACATCGTCGAGGCAGGCGGTGGTGGCGCGCGCCACTTCGTCATGCAGCCAGCCGACGATCTCGGGCGTCGGGCCGATATCGGGTTCGAGCAACGCGAAATCGAGATAGACGGCGGGCGCGATCGGCCGGATCGCGACGCCCAGCCGGTTGAACAGCGGCGCGCTGAACGGCTCCGCGATCGAGACGCCCAGGCCGGCTTCGACAAAGGCGTACAGGATCTGCGAATGCTGGGTTTCCAGCCTGCGCGAGACCGGGATGCCCGCGGTTTCCAGCGCGACGTCGATGCCGTTCCACAGCGCGTCGGCCTCATGCATCGGGCCGATGAACTCCTCGCCCGCCAGGTCTGAAACCGCCAGGCGCTCGCGTTGCGCCAGCGGATGGCCGGCAGGCAGCACGCAGACATATTCGGCGCGCGCGATCATCGTCGACCGGATCCCTTCGCGTGGGGGAATCTCCACGCCGATGCCGAGATCGGCCTGGCCCAGGAACACGCGCTCCTCGATCGCACGCTGTCCCAGCGACTCCACGGTGATCTTGATGTCGGGATAGAGGATGCGGAATCGCTGGATCACCGCAGGCAGGATCGACATCGCGATCGCCGCCAGTGCCGCGATCCGCACGGTGCCGACCGGATGCGCGCGGATGCGTCGTGCCGCCTGATCGAGCAGGTCCAGCCCGGTATAGCTGCGCCGCACCGCTTCGAACAACGCATGCGCCTGCGGCGTCGCATGAACGCGCGCGCCGCGCCGGTCGAACAGGCGAAAACCCACCGCGCGTTCCAGATCGGCGATCAGGCGGCTAACCGACGGCTGGCTGATGTTGAGCATCGTGGCGGCGGCGGTGATGCCTCCGCTCATCATGACGGCGCGGAACGCCTCGACCTGTCGCATGCGCATAAGCCATAGTATTCACATATGACGTAGCAGCGCAATTCGATTGGATGCGATGGATGCTCTGCGCGATGATGATGCGTCGACGGGCAGGTGCCCGCACCATGGAGAGGCATCATGGACTATTCCGCTCAACGCGCCCAATTCGCCGCCGAGGGCTATGCGGTGTTCGAACGCGTGCTCGAAGGGCCTTTGCTCGATCTGTTGCGTGACGAATGCGGCCGCGTGATCGAGCGCGAGGATGCGCGGCTCGACGCGCTGGGCGTCGAGGTCGATGGCATCAGCCACAAGGGCAAACGCTATTTCGCCGGCGAATGCCAGCGCGTTCAGCCCGAATTGCGTGTCATGCTGTTCAGCGAGACGATGGCCGATATCTGTCGTGCGACCCTGGGTGACGACGCCTATTTCTTCTACGACCAATATGTCGTGAAGGGTGCCGACAAGGGCATGCCGTTCAGCTGGCACCAGGATTCGGGCTATGTCGTCGGCAATGGCGGTCCGCCCGATCACAAGCCCTATCTCACCTGCTGGTGTACGCTCGACGACACGACCGTCGCCAACGGCACCGTGCGCATCCTGCCCTTCTCGCAAGTGCCCGCCACGCGCGATGGCATCGTGCCGCATGAACGCCAGTCGGGCAGCAACGATCTGGTCGGTTACAGCGGTGAGGCGCAAGGGGTGACGCTGGAGGTGCCGGCGGGCAGCGTCGTCGCCTTTTCCAGCCTGGCGCTCCACGCCACCGGATCGAACACCACGCCGAAGATGCGCCGCGTCTATCTGGCGCAATATTCGCCGGAGCCGATCCTCAATCCCGGCACCAATCATCTGCGCCGCAACGCGATCGCGTTCCTGCGCGGCGGGCGGCAGGTGACGGTCGGCTGATAACCGGCCCACGTTGTCGGGCGCCCGGATCCGTGATGGAGCATCGCCCTATAAATCATGGATGACGCGCCCTATTCGCTTGCGCTCGGCGCGGCGATGTTCCACCGGCGTGCGGCGGACAGTCAGCAAGGGAGCCTGCGCATGGTCGATACACCGTTGATCGTCGGACTGGGCGGAACGGGAACGCCCAACAGCTCGTCGGAAAAGCTGCTGCGCCAGGCGCTCGATCGCTGCGCGGCGCGCGGTGCGGAGACGCTGATGTTTGACGGTGCGGCGCTCGACATTCCGATGTACGCACCCAGCGAAAGCGCGCGCGACGAAAAGACGCTGGCGCTGATCGCGGGCCTGCGCCGCGCGAACGGCATCATCATCGCCTCGCCCGGCTATCACGGCACGGTATCGGGCCTGATCAAGAACGCGCTCGATTATGTGCAGGACATGGCGGAGGACGAGGCGGTCTATTTCGAGGGCCGCGCCGTCGGCCTGATCGCCGCCGCCGCCGGCTGGCAGGCGACGGGCACCACGCTCGCCACCTTGCGCTCGATCACCCATGCGCTGCGCGGCTGGCCGACGCCGATGGCGGTCGCGGTCAATTCGATGGTGCCGATCTTCGGCCCGGACGGCACGATCACCGACACCGGCATCTGCAACCAGCTCGACATATTGGCGCAGCAGGTGGTGACCTTCGCGCGGATGCGCGCGCTCCACGAATTGTCGCTGCAACAGGCGGATGGCGAACGCGAAGCGGACCGCGCCGGCGCCGAGTAAGCAGGAATAACGAGAAGTCCGACAAGCACTGTGTCATCCCGCGTTCGCGGGAACGACAGGGAGAGAGTGTCCAGCAGCAAACTTGACTCTCGCCGCGTTCCGGCGAAAATAGAACAAATCATGAACAATTCGGACCTGCCGTGTCCACGCGCCATGCCTTGCTGCCCGCTGAAATCGAGGAAGAATCGCCGGAAAGCCGCGCTTCCGCGGCGGAGGTTTTTGCGGCGGCGACTGCGCTCCAGCCCCGACTCGTCGAGGTCTTCGCCGAGTCGCGCGATGCGGCCGGCTGCGGTTTCGCGCTGGCGCAGCTCGGCGCCCGGTTGGCAACGGGAACCACGCTCTGGGTGCAGGATCGCGTCGCGCTGCGCGATCATGGCCGGCCCTATCCGCATTGGTGCCGCACCCGGCCGAAATCGGAAGGGCCGGGTATCCTCCATATCGTCGCACGTGATGCCGGCCAGGCGCTGTGGGCGATGGAGGAGGGGCTGAGATGCGCCGAGCTTTCCGCCGTGATCGGCGAGGTGGCGGGCAATCCGCGCGCGCTCGATTTCACCGCCACGCGCCGGCTGGCGGTGGCAGCCGAACGCTTCGGCGTGCCGGCGTTATTGCTGCGGCTGGGATCGCAGGCGGATCTCAGCGGCGCCCGGATGCGCTGGCGTGCCAGCAGCCGGCCGTCGCTGGTGCCGCGCTGGAATCCCGATGCGCCGGGCAGGCCCGTCTGGTCGCTGGAACTGTTCCGCGCACGCGGCGCGCGGCCCGGGCAATGGGAGGCTGTGCATGACGGGGCGGCGGATCGCCTCGATCTGGTTTCCCCGCTTCGCGATCCAGCGCTGGGCGAGGGCGAACGGCGACGCGGCTAGGGCAGGGTCTGTCGCGCTCGTTTCCGAAGGCGCACACGGCATCGTGATTGATGCGGTCAATGCGCTGGCGCGGGACGGTGGCGCGCGGCCCGGGCAGAGGCTGGCCGACGCGCGGGCCGCCTTGCCGGCGCTTGTCGTCTGGCCGTCGGACAAATCCGGTGACGCCGCAGCGCTGGAGCGCCTCTGTCATTGGTCCGAACGCTGGTGTCCCTTTGTCGCGATTGATGGCGGCGACGGGCTGCTGCTCGACATCACCGGCGCGGCGCATCTCTTCGGTGGCGAAGCCAAGCTGGCGGCCGGGATGCGCGCGCGCTTTCGCGGGATGGGATTGACCGCGCGTATCGCGATCGCGCCGACGATCGGCGCCGCCTGGGCCTTGGCGCGTTATGTATCAACTTCACCGTTTGGACTGAGCTTGTCGAAGTCCTGTCCTTCTGGGACACCGCAGTCGAAGAAAAGGGCAGGACTTCGACAAGCTCAGTCCAAACGGAGTGAGGGGCAAAGTTCGGGTTCGATCTGTTCGCCCGAAACACTCGCTGCCATGCTCGGCCCGCTGCCTGTCTCCGCGCTCAGGCTCGACGATGAAACGGTATTGCTGCTCGGTCGGCTTGGTCTCAAGACCATCGCGGCGCTTGCCGAAATCCCGACGCTCGGCCTCGCCCGCCGCTTCGCGCGCGCCGACGGTCCCTGGGCCGATCCGCCGCTGCGGCTGGCTCAGGCGTTGGGACGGACCGAGGAACCGGTCAATCCGGCGGTCCGCGCGCCGCTGCCCCGCGTGATGCGCCGCGTTGTCGAACCGGTGCTGCATGTGCCGATTCTCGAAGCTTTGGTGGTCGATATGGCCGAGGCTTTGTGCCGCCAACTTGCCGAGCGTCATGCCGGGGCGCGGCATCTGGGGTTCCAGGCCTTTCGCGTCGACGGCGATGTTCAGGTGCTGGAGGCGCGCACCAGCCAGGCGATGCGCGATCCCCACCATATGGTCCGCCTGTTCGTCGAACGGTTCGAGACGCTTGATGCCGGTTTCGGTTTCGATGCTTTCGCGCTCACCGCGCTCTGGCACGAGCCGCTCGATCCGGCACAGGCAGGGCTGATCGAGGCCGAGCATGACGCGACCTCGCTCGCGCGACTGATCGATCGGCTGAGCGCACGGATCGGTACCCGCAATGTGTGCGTGCCGTTGTTCGTCGAAAGCCATCTGCCCGAACGCGCGCTGCAATGGCGGCCGGCGCTGGCGCATGAGCCGGGTGACGCGGTACCCGTGCCGCTTACACCCGAACGTCCGATCCGTCTGTTCGATCGGCCGGAGCCGATCGGCGTCGTCTATGCGACGCCCGAGGGAGAGCCGCGCCGCTTCCAGTGGCGCCGCAAGGTGCACCGGATCGTCAAGGTCGAAGGTCCCGAACGGATCGCGCCCGAATGGTGGCGCGAACGATCGACCACGCGGCTGCGCGACTATTACCGGGTCGAGGATGATGCCGGCGCGCGCTTCTGGATCTATCGCAACGGATTGATCGGCGATGGCCGGGGCGGGGCGCCCGACTGGTATCTCCACGGGCTCTTCGCCTGATGCCGGACAAGCCGCTCACCCCCGGCCTGCGCGTCCTTGCCATCAACAAGCTGCAGGATTTCGTGCCCAATCCGCCGGCCCCTTATGTGGAGCTTGGCGTCACGACGCCATATTCCTTCCTGCGCGGCGCATCGCCGGCAGTGCAGCTTGCCGAACATGCCTATAATCTCGGCTATCACGCGCTGGGCGTCGCCGATCGCAACACCATGGCGGGCGTGGTGCGGATGGATATGAATGTCTCGGGCGGGGGCATGAAGCCGCTGATCGGCTGCCGGCTCGATCTGGTCGATGCGCCGTCCTTCCTCGCCTATCCCAGGGATCGCGCGGCTTACGGCCGGCTTTGCACATTGCTGTCGCGCGGGAAGATGCTCGATCTGGATGGCGGATGGCAGGCCAAGGGCGAATGCCATCTGACGTTGGAGATGCTGGCCGCGCATTCGGAAGGAGTACAACTGATCGTCATGCCGCCCGACGATCTGGACGGCTTCAGCGTAGAGCTTGCGCGGTTGACC
The DNA here is from genome assembly GCF_057809675.1 of Sphingomonas sp. FG14. Lineage (NCBI taxonomy): Bacteria > Pseudomonadati > Pseudomonadota > Alphaproteobacteria > Sphingomonadales > Sphingomonadaceae > Sphingomonas > Sphingomonas sp. FG14. The sequence goes on from NZ_JBMDKK010000008.1 coordinate 76,727, forward strand.
GCGATGCTGCCGACGCTGAAACACGTCGCTGCCGCCTATCTGTATCGTGGCGATGACAAGGCGCGGATCAACCGGCTCGACGCCATCGCCCACACGCATCACCTGTCGATCCTCGCGACCAATGACGTGCATTACGCCACGCCTGATCGTCGCCCGTTGCAGGATGTGATGACCTGCATCCGCGAAAAGACCACGATCGCGTGCGCCGGTTTCCTGCTTCACGCCAATGCCGAACGGCATCTGAGATCGCCAGCCGAGATGATCGAGCTGTTCCGCCGCTGGCCGCATGCCATCGCGGCGACGTGCGAAGTGGCGGATGCGTGTCGATTCGCCCTGCAGGAATTGCGTTACGAATATCCCGACGACCCGATCCCTGAGGGGCGGACGCCGCAGCAGCATCTTGAGGCGCTGACATGGGAGGGGGCGAAATGGCGTTATCCCAAAGGCCTGCCGGAAAAGGTCGAGGCGGCGATTCGGAAAGAGCTCGACCTGATCCGTCGACTCGACATCGCACGCTATTTCATCACGGTATACGATATCGTCGCCTTTGCGCGGGGTCTGGACCCGCCGATCCTGTGCCAGGGCCGGGGTTCGGCTGCGAACAGCGCGGTCTGCTATTGTCTTGCGATCACCAATGTCGATCCCGAGAATGTCTCACTGCTCTTCGAGCGCTTCATCTCTGTCGTGACACGTGACGATGGCAGTATCACTTGCGATGCGCCCGATATCGACGTCGACTTCGAGCATGAACGACGCGAAGAGGTGATCCAGCATATTTATAATCGCTATGGCCGCGACCATGCCGGGCTGTGCGCGACGGTCATCCATTATCGCCCGCGCAGCGCGGTGCGCGAAGTGGGCAAGGCGATGGGGTTGGGCGAGGATATCACCTCGGCCATGGCGCGCACTGTCTGGGGAAGCTGGGGCAGCGAGGTTGACGAACTCAAGGTGAAGGAGGCCGGGCTCGACCTCACCGATCCCGCGCTGCGCCGGGTCATCGCGATCACCAACCAGCTCATGGAGCTGCCGCGCCATCTGTCCCAGCATGTCGGCGGGTTCATCCTGACACGCAATCCGCTGATCGAGAATGTCCCCATCGGCAACGGCGCGATGGCCGATCGCAGCTTCATCGAATGGGACAAGGACGATATCGATTATCTGGAATTGCTGAAGGTCGATGTGCTCGCGCTGGGCATGCTCACCTGTATCCGCAAGGCCCTCGTCATGATCGAGGAGAAGCATGGCGAGCATTACGACCTCGCCAGCATCCCGCCCGAGGACGAGACCGTCTACGACATGCTGTGTATGGGGGAATCGCTCGGCGTGTTCCAGGTCGAGAGTCGCGCGCAGATGAACATGCTGCCTCGTCTCAAACCGAGGGAATATTATGATCTGGTCGTCGAGGTCGCGATCGTTCGGCCGGGTCCGATCCAGGGTGACATGGTGCATCCCTATCTCAGGCGGCGGAACAAGCTGGAGGCCGTCGAATTCCCCTCGCCGGCACCGGAAGAAGGACCTCCCGACGAGCTGGAGAGGATCCTGAAACGTACGCTCGGCGTGCCGATCTTTCAGGAACAGGCGATGCAGATCGCGATGGACGCCGCGAAATTCTCGCCCGAGGAAGCGACCGAGCTACGTCGCGCGATGGCCACCTTCCGCTCGCGCGGCACCATCGGCAAGCTCGAGGAAAAGATGGTCGGCCGTATGATCGGGCGCGGTTACGATCCCGAATTTTCGCGGCGCTGCTTCGATCAGATCAAGGGCTTCGGCGATTACGGATTTCCCGAAAGCCATGCCGCCAGCTTCGCGCACCTCGTCTACGTGTCGAGCTGGATCAAATGCTATTTTCCTGAGGTCTTTGCTGCCGCCTTGCTCAATTCGCAGCCTATGGGCTTCTACGCACCCGCCCAGATCGTCCGTGATGCTAAAGAGAATGGGGTGGAGGTTCTGCATCCCGACGTGAACATCAGCGAGTGGGATAACACGCTGGAGCCGATCGGCCTGTTGCGCGATCACCGGCCGCATTATCCGGCCGTTGCTTCGATCTTTTCCAGATGGAAGGGGGACAGGGATGCGACGATGCGCGAAGGCGGCTTCCGTATGCGCTATGCTTTGCGTCTCGGCTTCCGACAGATCGACGGCATCGGCGAAGATGTCGCCCAGTCGATCATGGCGGCGCGCACCGAACGCTTTATCGATGTCGAGGATTTGAAGGCGAGATCGGGCATCCATGTCACCGCGATCCGCAAGCTGGCGGCGGCGGATGCCTTTCGCTCGATGGGGCTCGATCGCCGCCAGGCGCTCTGGGATAGCCGCGCGCTGCGCCAGGCACCTGACCTACCGCTCTTCACCTTCGCCGAGGCGCGCGACGAAGGTACGGAGGCGCAGCCCGTCGCTCTGCCCCAGACGCCGCTCTCCGAACATGTCGTCTCGGATTACCAGACGCTCCGCCTGTCGCTGAAGGCGCATCCGCTCGAATTCCTGCGCGGCCATTACGATCATCGCCGCTTCGCGCGGAACGATCGGTTGGCGACGATGAAATCGGGAAACAAGGTCGCGGTCTCCGGCCTCGTGCTCGTCCGTCAGCGGCCCGGCACCGCCAGCGGCGTGTGCTTCATCACGCTGGAGGACGAGACCGGCATCGCCAATCTCGTCGTCTGGCCGAAGGTTTTCGAGCAATATCGCAAGGTGGTGATGACCGCACGGCTGATGGAAGCGCGCGGCTATGTGCAGACCGACGAGAATGTCGTCCATGTCGTGGTGCAGGAACTGGTCGACGCCACCGGCACGCTCGCCGCGCTGTCCGACGATCTGCTTCGCGCGGAAGTCGCGCGCGCCGACCATGTCGTGAAGCCCTTGCCCGTGGGGCTGCACCGCCATCCCCGTAATGTCAGTATCATCCCCAAGTCGCGCGATTTCCATTGAGCGCGCGCCCACAAAGCACTGGAAATCGCTTGCATCAGCCGACACAAGATAACGCATGAAATGATTTGGGAGATCGGCATGCGACGGATCATCGGGGGAACGGCACTGGCATTGGCGCTGACCTGGGGCGCCGCCGCATCGGCCAAGCCGCCGACACCCGCCCAGGTCGATCAGGCCAAGGATATCCTCAAGAAATCGATCGGCTACCAGACCGTCGAAGGCCGTGGCCAGACCGTCGCCTATGCCGAATATCTCGCCTCGGTGCTCAAGGCGGCGGGCTATGCCGACAGCGATATCGTCATCACCCCGATCGGCAACACCGCGACGCTGGAAGTGACGCTGAAGGGTACGACCGACGCCAAGCCGATCCTGATCTCCGTCCATATGGACGTGGTGGAGGCCAAGCCCGCCGACTGGCAGCGTGATCCCTTCACCGCGGTGGAGGAGAATGGCTTTATCTTCGGGCGCGGCGCCGAGGACAATAAATACGACCTCTCGATGGTCGTCGCGACGCTCGCCCGGCTGAAGCAGGAAGGGTATAAGCCCAAGCGTTCGATCATCCTCGCCGCCTCCGGCGATGAGGAAACCGCCATGATCACCACCCGCGCGCTGGCGAAGAAGCTGGCGGGCGCGGAGATGGTGCTGAACGGCGATGGCGGCGGCGGCATGCTCGGCCCGGACAACAAGCCGATCGTCTATACGCTGCAGGCCGGCGAAAAGACCTATGCCGATTTCCAGGTCACCATCACCGATCCCGGCGGCCATTCGAGCGCGCCGACGCCCGGCAACCCGATCTATCGCCTGTCGCGCGCGCTGGTGCGGCTTGGCGACTATAAATTCCCCAACATGATCAATGAGCTCACCCGCGCCTCGTTGGCGGCGGCAAGCAGGCAGGTCGGCGGAGAGGTGGGCGCCGCCATGGCGCGCTATGCCGCCGATCCGCACGACACCGCCGCGGCGGACATCATCGCGTCCAAGCCCGAATATGTCGGCCAGATCCGCACCACCTGCACCGCCACGATGGCGAGCGCGGGCCATGCCGAGAATGCGCTGCCGCAGCGTGCCAATGCCAACGTCAATTGCCGCATCTTCCCGGGCATCTCGATCGACGCGGTGAAGGCGGAATTGACCAAGGTCATCGCCGATCCCACCGCCGTGATCACCGTCGATCCCGACACCACCGCGAGCGACGCCTCGCCGCTGCGCAAGGATGTGGTCGATGCGGTCACCAAGGCCGTTCGCGTGCGCTATCCGGGGCTGGCGGTGACGCCCAGCATGTCGGCGGGTGCCACCGACAGCCTTCATTTCCGCGCGGCTGGCATTCCCAGCTACGGCGTCGCATCGCTCTTCATGCGATCAGAAGATGGCTTCGCCCATGGCCTCAACGAACGCGTGCCCGTCGCGGGCATCGGCGGGGCGCTCGATCAATGGCATTCGGTGCTGACGGAATTGGGGAGCAAATAGAGCATTTTGAAGTCAGGTGGACTCACCTGACGACTCGCAAAATGCGGAAAACAAATAGCAAATAGAGCGTGATCCGATTCAGCCCAAGCGGATCACGCTCAAGCGGGGCAACCCCCTATCCGTTCGCTTCGAGCGCAGGTGCGAGCCTGTCGAGAAACGCAGTCGAGAAGTCCGGCACAAATGCTTCTCGACGGGCGCATCTCGACAAGCTCGACGCTGCTCCAAGTCAACGGATGAGTGCGTTCTCATCCTCACCCGAATCCCCGTCCTTCCAGCAGCGCGTCGAGCCAGCGCACCGCCATCGCGCTCGCCTGTTCGGCGGTGAAGGTCGTGGGATCGAGCGTGAGTTCGAGCCAGAGTCCGTCGACCAGCGCGGTCAGCGCGATCGCGGCGGACCGGCATTGCGTCTGCTCCAGTCCGCATGAAGAGAGCAAGGCTTCCAGCTCTCCGCGATAGCCTTTGTAGGTCTCGGCATGGATCGCGCCGATCGCGGCGTCGGTCTTGACCAGGCTCCAGAAGGCGAGCCAGGTCGCGAGCAGTGCCGGATCGGCCACCGGCGGCTGGAAGCTGGCCGTCACATAGGCGATCAGGCGCGCGCGGGGATCGGTGCCTGCTGCTGCCACGGCCGCGGCATGGGCGTCGCCCACAGTCGCGGTCGCGGTGCGATAGGTCTCGGCGATCAATGCATCGACGCCATCGAAATAATGGCGCAAAAGTCCGGCGGAAACGCCGGCGCGCGTGCAGATGGCGCGTACCGACGTGCCGGCGATGCCCGTTTCGGCAAGCGATGCCGCCGTCGCCTCGATCAATGCCTGGCGGCGGGTATCGGCATCTTCGCGGGTAAAGACTGCTCTCGTCATCCGATCTCCGAAGCGCGGCCACGGGGCAAAAGGAGTTGACGTGGAACCGGGTTAATTTTACAAGTGTATAACAAGGAGCCGCCCATGCACAGTGTTTCGCCAGCACCATTGCACAATTCCGATCCGGATGCGGACTGGAGTCTGCCGGCTTGGACCTATTCGGATCCGGAATTCTTCTCGGTGGAGATGCGGCGCGTGATGCGGCCGAGCTGGCAGGTGGTCTGCCATGTCAGCGACGTGCCCGGCGTGGGTGATTACCATACGCTCGAATATCTCGGCGAAAGCGTGGTGGCGATTCGCGGGCAGGACGATGTCGTGCGTGCCTTCACCAATGTCTGCCGGCATCGCGGCGCACGGCTGCTCGATAGCCCGTCGGGGTGCGCGAAAAAGCTGGTCTGCCCTTATCATGCCTGGGCCTATGATCTCGACGGCCGGTTGACCGGCGTGCCGATGAAGGCAAGCTATCCCGCGCTCGATCAGGACAGGCTGGGCCTGGTGCCCGTCGATCTCGAAATCTGGCAGGGTTTCATCTTCGTCCGGCTGGAGGATGACGGCGGCCCGACCGTGGCCGAGATGATGGCGCCTTATGTCCATGAAGTGGAGCCCTATCGCTTCGAGGAACTGCGCGCCTTCGGCCGCGTCACCCTGCGTCCGCGCCGCGTGAACTGGAAGAATGTCGGCGACAATTATTCCGACGGGCTCCACATCGCGGTCGCGCATCCCGGCCTCAAGCGGCTGATGGGCAATGGCTATGGCGTCGAGGCTCAGGCGCATGTCGACAAGATGTGGGGGCCGATCGTCGATCGCGCCTCTGCCAATCCGTCGGAACGCGCCTATCAGAAATTCCTGCCGGACGTGCCGCATCTCTCGGCCGATCGGCAGCGGCTCTGGACCTATTTCAAGCTCTGGCCGAACGTCGCGTTCGACATCTATCCCGACCAGGTCGATTTCATGCAGTGGTTGCCCGTCTCCCCCACCGAGACGCTGATCCGCGAGATCGCCTATGCGGTGCCCGACGATCGCCGCGAGATGCAGGCGGCGCGCTATCTCAACTGGCGGATCAACCGCCAGGTCAATGCCGAGGACACCTGGCTGATCGAACGCGTGCAGGACGGCATGGCCTCGGAAAGCTTCACCGTCGGTCCGCTCGGTGAGAGCGAGGTGGCGCTGCGCAATTTCTGCGGGCGCATCCGCAACCTCATTCCGGAGGCGCGGATGCACCGCAAGCCCGCCCAAGGCTGGAGCCAGCGGGCGGCGGTAAGCGCGGTCGATTAATCGGAATGCGTGTCGCCCCGCGACACGCCGATCATCAAGCGTCCCTCGACTCGCTCGGGACGAATGGAGGGGTTTATGAGCAGGAAGTACGACGCCGTCATCATCGGCGCTGGGCATAACGGGCTGGTCTGTGCCTTCTACCTCGCGCGCGCGGGGCTCAAGGTTCGGCTGGTCGAAGCGCGCGACGTCGTCGGCGGCGCCGCCGTCACCGAGGAATTCGCGCCCGGCTTCCGCAACTCGGTGGCCAGCTATACCGTCAGCCTGCTCCAGCCCAAGGTGATCGCGGACATGAAGCTGGCTGATCACGGCTATCGCGTGATCGAGCGGCCCATTTCCAACTTCCTGCCGCAGGATGATGGCGGTTATCTGAAGCTCGGCGGCGGTCTGGAAAAGACCCAGGCCGAATTCCGCAAGTTCAGCGACCACGATGCCGCGGCGCTGCCGGCCTATTATGAATCGCTCGAGAATGTGGCGGAGGTGCTGCGCGATCTGGCGCTCAAGTCACCGCCCAATATCGGCGATGGCTTCAAGACGCTGATCGACGGCGCGCGCCAGGGCAAGCGGCTGGCGAAGATGCCGATCGAACAGCAGCGCGACGTGCTCGACCTGTTCGTGAAATCGGCGCGGACCTTCCTCGATTCCTGGTTCGAAAGCGAGGCGGTGAAGGCTGCTTTCGGCTTCGACGCAGTCGTCGGCAACTATGCCAGCCCCGATACGCCGGGTTCGGCCTATGTCCTGCTCCACCACGTCTTCGGAGAAGTGAACGGCAAGAAGGGAGCCTGGGGCCACAGCATCGGCGGCATGGGCGCGATCACCCAGATCATGGCCAAGGTCTGTCAGGCGATGGGCGTCGAGATCAGCCTGGAATCGCCGGTCGCGCGCGTGCTGGTCGATGGCGGCAAGGCCGTCGGCGTGAAACTGGTCGGCGGCGAGGAGGTGATGGCGGACAGCATCATCGCCAATGTCGGGCCCAAGCTGCTCTACGAACGGCTGATGGATCCGGCCGATATCGGCCCCGAATTCCTCAAGCGCTCAAAGGCGTTCAAGGCGGGATCGGGCACCTTCCGGATGAATGTCGCGCTCAGCGAACTGCCGCGCTTCTCCAGCCTGCCCGAGCCGGGCGAACACCTCCAGAGCGGCATCATCCTGGCGCCGACGCTCGACTATATGGATCAGGCGTTCATCGACGCGAAGGCGCATGGCTGGTCCAAAAAGCCGATCGTCGAAATGTTGATCCCGTCGATCGTCGACGACAGCCTGGCGCCCGAGGGGTGCCATGTCGCCAGCCTGTTCTGCCAGCAATTCGCCCCCGTCCTGCCCGACGGCCGCGACTGGGACGATGAGGAGGATGCTGCGGCGGACGTGATCCTCGACACCGTCGAGCGTTATGCGCCGGGCTTCCGTGCATCGGTGGTCGGCATGACCAAGCTTTCGCCCAAGGGTCTGGAACGCAAGTTCGGCCTGGTGGGCGGCGACATCATGCATGGCCATATGTCGCTCGATCAGCTCTGGTCCGCGCGTCCGGTGCTCGGCAACGCTGCATATCGGGGGCCGCTCAAGGGCCTTTATATGTGCGGCGCCGGCGCCCATCCCGGCGGCGGCGTCACCGGCGCGCCCGGCCATAATGCCGCGCGCGAGATCCTGGCCGATCGCAGCTTCTTCGGACGGTTGCTGCGGGGGTAAGCGCGTGCTCGGGGCGGATGGAATCGTTAGCTCGCTCTCCGAGCCCACCAGTAAAGCGGTAGCCCGCTGGCCATCAGGAAGAAGCTCAGCCCGCTGACCCAGATGCCCGCCCCCCATAGCGCCCATAGCGAATAGAGCGCGCCGAGGGCAGCGATCGGAATCGCGACTCGCAGCTTCAGCCCGGCGCATGCGACGGCCAGATAGAGCCAGAGCGTCGCCGAAGTCGAAAGCAGCGCGAGATAGGTGAACAGGTCCGCCATCGCGCGGTTCGAATTGATCAGCACGAAGGCGGAGGCGAGCACGCTCGACAGGATCAGAGCGCGGACGGGCGTGCCGCGCGCGTCGGTGGCGGCGAACCAGGCCGGCAACAGCCCGCGCCGCGCCAGCGCCAGCGGCTGTTCGCCCTGCATCAGCACCCAGCCGTTGAGCGCGCCCAGCGCGCTGATCGCGGCGAACAGGCCGATCAGCAATGCCGGCCCGTCCGCCCAGAAGCGGGCGACGAAGATCTGGAACGGCGCATCCGATCCGGCGACTGCGCTTGCCGGCAGCATCAGAGCGATACCCGAACAGATCAGCAGGTAGATGAGCCCGGTCAGCAGCGTGCCAAGCATGGTCGCCCGGGGAATGTTGCGCTCGGGATTCTCGACCTTGGCGGCGGCGACCGCGCAGCTTTCGAAGCCGAGCAGCGCGAACAGCGTGAGCGCGGCTGAGGCGGTGATCGCCGAGACCGAAAGCCCCTGTGTCGGGAACGGAGCGATCGCCGCCGTGCCTTCACGTACCAACACCAGCGCCATGATGACGAGAACGACGACCACCGGCACCAGCTTGAGCGCCATGGTGACGACCTGGAACAACCCGGCGGAGCGCGCGCCCTGCAGGTTGATCAGCGTGACCGCCCAGAGCAGGCCGACCGCGAGCAGCGCGGGCAGATGCGGCGTTGTTCCGATCGCCGGCACGAAGATGCTGATATAGCTGATCGCGGCCACCGCGATGGTGACGTTCGCCGCCCATATCGAAACCCAATAGCTCCAGCCTATCAGGAAACTCGTCGTTCGCCCGAACGCCGCTTCGACGAACCCGGTCGGGTCGCGTGCGTCCGGCAGGGCGCGGGTCAGCCGGGCGATCACCAGCGCCAGCGCGAGCGCGCCGCCGATCGTGAGCATCCAGCCAAAGACCGCGTTCCAGCCATAGGGCGCGAGGCTTGCGGGCAACAGGAACATGCCCGATCCGATCATGTTGCCCATGACCAGCGCGAGGCACATCGGAAAGGACAGGCCGCGAACGGCGGCGGGCAACGGCTCCGAAGGCGCCGTCATCGGGAAGCGTGCGTCAATTCATATCCCCTTCCCGAACCCTCTTTTCCGAAGAGGTTATGGCATGCATTCCGTTTCCAGCGTCACCCCAGCTTTCGCTGGGGTGACGCAATCGGTTGAGCGACTGCTATCAAAAGGCTCTCCCGGAAAGGCGCGCGCCCTCAGAACTTCGTGCCGACCTTCAACCCGATGGTGCGTGGCTGGGCGACGATCGTGTAGATCTTCGGTCCGATCGCAGTCTTCCTTTCGGGATCGCCGCAGATATTCTCGCCGCACTGGATGGTCTTGCCCAGCGCGCCATTCTTGTCGAACAGATTGCGCACGAACACCTCTGCCGACCAATGCGAGCCCTCGATGCCCAACGACATGTCCGCCGTGGTGTAGGCTGGCAGATCCCCGATGATCCTGCGCTCGGTTCGGCGGAGGTCGGTGGTGCGCCGGCCTTCATAGACCGCGCTCGCCTGGAAATGGCCTTTCATGTCGCCCAGCGGGAATTCGTAGCGGGTCAGGATATTGCCCTTGAACTTCGCGGTGATCGGCAATCGCGTGCCACTGGTTGCAAGCACCGGGTTTGTATCCACCGGGACGCATGTCTTGAAGTTGACGGCACTCTCGCAGAAGTCGCGGACGATCTTGGCGTCGTTGTACGAGGCGCCGGCGCTGAAGGTCAGTCGCGGCGAGACCCGCAGGAACGCGTCGAGCTCGGCGCCGCGGATGCGGGCGTCACCCGCGCTGCGGATTTCGGTGAGGCCATTGGCGCCCAGGAAGGATAGCTGGATATCGGTCCAGTCGAGCTGGTAGATCGCGCCGTTCAGCCGGAACCGGTTGTCCGCCCAGCTCGTCTTGAAGCCCAGTTCCCAATTGTCGATGAAATCGGCCTGATAGGGCGGCAGCGTGCCGCGGCGGTTGATGCCGCCTGGACGATAACCGCGCGAATGTGTGGCATAGACCATCAGCTCAGGCGTGAACTTGTAGGTCAGGTTGAGCTTGTGGAGGAAGTCCGTGTCCTTCGTCCGCTTGTCCAGATTGGTGCAGGGGCTGCCCGCCACGATCGGCGGTCCGAAACACTGGCGGACGCCCGTGCCACCATAGGCGCTGGCATAGCCGAAGAAGCCGACCAGGGAGTTGTCGTATTTATAGATGCGCGTCCCCAGGGTCGCGCTCAGCTTGTCGGTGACGTCGGCGGTGATCTCGCCGAACACGGCATAGTCGCGATCGACGCGAAACTGCTTGGTCAGCCAGATATTGCTCGCCGTTCCCGGCACCGTGATGTCGTCGGCGATATTGTCGACGATATAGTTCTGTTCGATATTATGCGTCTGGCGCTGGTAGAAGAAGCCGCCGACGAAGCGGACGCGCTTGTCAGCCGGCGAGTTGAAGCGCAGCTCGTGACTCTGCTTGGTGAAGCGGTCGTCCGACTGGATATATTGGTTGGGATTGACCGGATTGCCGTTGTTGTCGACGAAATAGGCGCCGTATCCGGCAAGCGCATCGTAGAAATAGGCATATTCGGAATAGTCCGAGGAACCCGAGACGCGCCGGTTCAGATAGGCGCCCGCATAGGTGACGTCCCACGATCCGATCTTGCCCTCGATCGTCATCGCCGCCTGCCACCAGCGATCGTTGAAATGCTCCGGATTATATTGCTGCACCTGCAGCTTGCCGAGGCCCGATTCCTGCCCGAAGATGCCGTGGCTCTTCTGCTTCTGGCCCATCACCTGCGGCGTGATCGTCCAATTGTCGTCCAGGTCGATCTTCAGCGCGGCGCGGCCGCCATAGGTTTCGACGTCATTATAGTCCTTCTCGACATAAGGCGCGTTGCTCATCGTGATATTCGATGTCGGGAAGTGCAGCGTGCCGGGGATATTGTCGATATAGCCGGCATCCTTCTTGTACCAGCCGACGAAGCGCGCGGCGATATTGGGTGATACCGGCACGTTGACGAAACCTTCGGCGATATAGCCCTCGCCGCCATGCGCCACCGTGTTCACCTCGGCATCGAAGGCGCCGTAGAAGCCCGATGTGTCGGGCTTGTTGGTGATGATGCGGATCGTGCCCGCCTGGCTCGAAGAACCATAGAGCGTGCCCTGCGGGCCGGCGAGCGCCTCGACGCGCGCGATATCGTAGATATGGATATCGAGCGCGCCCTGGATCGTGGTGATGGGCTGCTCGTCCAGATAGGTGCCGACCGATGGCTGCGACGCCGAATGGTTGGCGTTCTCGCCGCTGGCGACGCCGCGGAAATAGACGTTGGACGCGCCCGGCCCGAGCGTCTGGAAACTGACGCTCGGCAGATAGCGCGCATAATCGTCGAAATCGGTGACCTGCAGCTGCTCAAGCTTTTCAGTGCTCATCGCGGTGATCGCGATCGGCACGTCCTGAAGATTCTCGCTGCGCTTCTGCGCGGTGACGACGATCTCGTCGATCGGTCCCGCCTCGGCCGCCTGTGGCGCATCCTGCGCGAAGGCCGCGCCGCTGGTGCACAACATGGTCGATCCGAGCAGCGCGATCGCCGCTCCGCGAACTGTGGTGATGATGATGGGATTGGTCACGCGCGCCATCTCGATGCCCCTGTCTTGACTCCAGACCAGGCAAGAAACTGAGTGGCTTTCCGAAACGGGTCAATTCTCATTCGACACGTGTCTAATTCGGCGCGCAACTTGGTTGCCGACGTGTGGCGAATTTGCAACGAAAATGTCAGAAAGGGCTGTCGGGATACCGTTCCAGAACCGGTCCGAGCGCCTGCTTCAGCGGCGAAAGCCACGGTTCGAAGCGCCGCCATTGATCGACGCCCTCGCGATTGATCGGGCGGCGAACCTGTTCGGAACTGGCCGTGCGCACCGCCCGGTCATTTTCCCAGAAGCGCAGACAGGCCGGATCGAACGCGACGCCGACATGATCGAGCAGCGCGCGGACCTGCGCCTCGGTATCCTCGATCATCGCTTCGTGGAACACTCGGTGGGTCCGGCCGGGCAGCACCTTGTCCATATGCGTCATCAGCCGGACATAATCGGCATAATAGCGGCCCAGATCGTCCAGGTCGTAAGTGAAGCCCTGGCCGCGCGCGAAATGCTGCTTGAAGTTGGAGACGCAGCAATCGAGCGGATGGCGCCGCGCATCGATGATCCTGGCATTGGGCAGGATCAGGTGGATCAGCCCGCTATGCGCCCAGTTGTTGGGCATCTTGTCGATGAAATAGGGGCGGTCGGTCTTGCGTTGAATCCGTGTGCGTTCGAGATATTCCTCGCCCAATGCGCGCAGCGCCTGCGGATCGAGCGTGGCGATCTCCTGCGGATAGGCGCTGTCGTCGCTCTTGAGCTTGCGGCCGCTCAGCCGTCGCGCCATCTGGCTGATATCGGGAAGTTCCTGCGTGCCTTCGATCAGCGGATGGCTCGACAGGATCTGCTCGATCAGGGTCGATCCCGCGCGTGGCATGCCAAGGATGAAGATCGGATCGGGGGATGCACAGCCCTCGCCCGCATGTGATCGCAGAAATTCGGGCGTGAACAGCGCGATGCTGCGATCGACCAGACCGGTGATCTCCTGCGCCTCGTATTCGATCAACTCGCGACGCAGCCGATTGCCTTCCTTATAATGGGTGAAGGCCGGTTCCGCCTGCCCAGCATCCTCCAGCGCCTTGCCGAGCGCGAAATGCAGGTGGAAGCGGTCGTCCTCCGTGATGCTCTCGTCCTCCAGCGCCCGGCTCATCGTCGCGACGTCGCCATCGTCGAGCTTCACGGTCTTGAGATTGGCCAGGCTCCACCAGACCTCGCCAAGCTGCGGCCGCATCGCGATCGCGCGCCTATAGGCCGAGATGCCGTCCGCCTGTCGACCCACCGTCTTCAGCACATGGCCATAGCTCATCCAGAGCTTCGGCTGGCCCTCAACGCGCGCCAGCACCGCCTCGTAAAGCCCGATGGCCTCCTCGTAGCTGCCGACCCGGCCGAGTGCCGCGGCCTTCAGGTTGCTGTGCGCCGGATTGTCCGGATCGTCGCCCAGCAACGTGTCGAGCTCCGCGATCGCTTCGCCATGGCGATTCTGGCGATAGAGCACCGTGGCGAGATTGGAGCGTGCCGCCGCGAAAGCTGGAGCGAGTTCGAGCGCGCGGCGCAGCAGATTCTCCGCGTCACCATAGCGTTCGAGCCGGCCGGCCAGCTCGGCCATCATGCGAATCGCTGCGACGTCGAACGGATTCGCCTTCAGCCTCGGCCGCAGGATATGTTCGGCAACCGCCAGCTTGCCGTCGAGCAGGGCGGTCGCGGCCTCCACGAGCACGGGATCGCGGGTGGAAGCGGAGATTGCGCCGAGTTCGGCCCGGGCGGCACCGTCCGCGTCACCAGTCGCGCGCAGCGCGCGTCCAAGCAGGCGATGGGCATCTGCGTTGAAGCGGTCGACCGCCAATATCTCGCGTGCCTGCGCGGCCGCCCGCGCGGGATCGGTCCTTACCAGACGGTTGGTCAGGTCCAGCGCTTCCTCGACGGTTCCCGACATGCGCGGCGATATTGACATGCGCCGCAGCATCGCGGCTGTCTGATGAGGATGCAACTGCCTTAACGGCAAACGCTGGCGCTTATATTGGGGCGAGCAGCCACCGACGGTCGCATCCGGCGTGCTACGCGCCTTCAGCCGGCTCTTAGCTGAGGCACCGCTTCCTGGCGGCTGTCCATCAGCGGCATCGTTTCCTGAAGCGCCGCGAGCATGGCTTTGGCGTTGGCGGCCAGGCTGATGCGTTTTACGCGGCCGTCATGGGGATCGCCTTCGAGTACGATGCTGCCACGCCCGGCGAGCCGCCCGGCCACCAGATAGAAGCCGCGATATGACAGGCCCGAGAACAGCATGGCTTCCTTGACGCTCAGGCTGCCCTTCGCGCCCAGCACGCAGAACAGCTTCGCATCCGGGGTGAGCACTTCAAAACCATGCTCGCTTTGGAAATACCGATTGAGATTCAACAGGATATCATACTGCCTGGCATTCGACGCGGTGTTGTTACGAGATTCGACCGCGCTTCCGTCCTGACTATTGGACGCCATATCACCCCCCACGGGTTATATATATTTAGTAAATTTATCCTCCGGGCGGAGCCTTGGCAAGGCGTGATTTCTCCGAGTTGCGGATCCGGAAAAACGGCGCAGTTCCGCGATCCGAGCGGTTGATCGCGCGGAAACCATGCGGGATCGATCGCCCCAGCGCGGCGCGGGGCGATTCGGAAAAGGTCGGAAATTCAATGTGATTCGGATTGATCGCGCAACGATTCGCGCGTGGGGGCGAAACCGGTTGCGCTCAGTCGGCAGCCGGTGGAAGCACGTTGACGCGTAGGGGGTAGTCGCCAAAACTCTGGTCGGCGAGCAGGATGCGCTTCACCCGGCGGTCCTTCAGATCGGCCTCCATCGTGATCCATCCGCTATTGGCCAGCCGGGCCAGCACGATGTAGAATCCGCGATAGGACAGGCCGGAGAGAATCATCGCTTCCTTGACGCTCAGGCTGCCCTTGGTCTTCAGCGTAAAGAGAATTTTCGCTTCGGGTCGTAAGGCCTCGATGCCCACCTGCTCGGAAAATCGGCGGTTGATTTCGAGAATCTTCTCCACCTGGATGTGCATATTGTTCTGCAAAGCCGATCCCCAAAACACTCGCCGGCGACATCTCGCGCTCCACCGGTCGTCTGTTACATCTCGCCGCATGCCGGCCGACACGCGCGTTACCGCAAAGTATCGGCAAGTCGGTCGCCGCGAATTCATATCGTGTATCGATGAATATCAATCCGGCGCAAACACCCGGTAACGATGCGTACGTATAACCGATCGGTCACCTTCGCCTATACTCGGATTTACTGTGCCGTTTCTTGGTACCTCGCCTCGTTCCGCCGTGCGCGGCCGGGTCACCGTCCGGTGCGCACCCTGCCGATCATGTCTCGATCTTGTCGATCCGGATGCCTTGGCCTCCGCTGCCAAGGTTGGGTAAAAGCCGCCCCAACCCGTGGTTTATCGCATCAATGGGCGAGGGTGAGAACAGTTAACGCATATATGTTCTGCACAGATCGATATATATACAATGGATACCATTAACTGCTTTCTTTGCGTGCGCGGCGCATCTACCAAACGATCACGACTTTGCGCTTATGCGACCTGCGTTTAGCGTGGCGTTGGGCTGTGCGATCCGTGGGGCGGCCGACTTAGGCGACCTGTTGCTATTTAAAGGGGTTCTGTATGACCAAGCTTGCGTCTGAAAATGCTACGAATAAGGCGAATGCCCAGGGTTTCAGTCTCAAGGAAGGTCGTGCAGCGGTTGATGGGCAAGGGGCTGTCGACGCGGCGGCCAAGGCGGCTGTCGCCGCGCCCGTCAAGGCTGCGCTGAACGGCAAGCCTGGTGCTGGTGTCGCTGCGCCCGCGCCGGTGAAAGCCAATGCCCATGTCGACGCGGTCAAGAAGGAAGAGCGCGACGAAGACGGCAAGCTTATTAATAAGGCCTCCGAGGAAGCCGAGGGCAAGGGTGAGCATCTCGCCATGGTCGACGCGTCGGCGAGCGCCGCGGTCGGCACGCTTTCGCCCGAGGCGGGCCAGGATGCCGGTGGCGCTTCCGCGTCGGACAGCTCGGATGACGACGGTGGTGATTCGACCCCGCTGATCATCGGCGGCGTTGTTCTGCTCGGCGGTGGCGCCGCGCTCGCGGCCGGCGGCGGTGGTGGTGGCAAGAAGAATACCGCCCCGACGGTCAATGCGACCCAGGCGGTCACCACCAACGAAGACACCAAGGCGACGATCACCGTCGCCGGCACCGATGCCGACGGTGACACGCTCACCTACACCGCCAGTGCTCCCGCCAAGGGTGCCGTGACGGTGGCTGGCAATGTGCTGACCTACACACCGAACGCCAATGCCAACGGCACCGACACTTTCACCGTCACGGTTTCGGACGGCAAGGGCGGCACCGCGACGCAGACCGTCACCGTGACGATCACGCCGGTCAACGATGCGCCTGTCGGCGTCGCGGCGACCGGCGCCGCCACCGAGGATGGTGCGGTCGTGACCGGCAAGCTGGCGGCGACCGACGTCGATGGTGATACGCTCACCTACACGCTCAACGCGCCGGTGACTGGCCTGACGCTCAACGCCGACGGCAGCTACAGCTTCGATCCTGCCAGCTATGATAGCCTGGCGGCTGGTGCGACGCAGGCTGTTGTCGCGAACTACACGGTTTCTGACGGCAAGGGTGGCACCGCCACCTCGACTCTGACCATCACCGTCACCGGCATCAATGATGTGCCGGTCGCGACGGCCGCGACCAATGCCGCCACGGAAGATGGTGCGGCCGTCACCGGTCAGCTGGTCGCGACGGATGCCGACACTGGTGCCACGCTGACCTATGCGATCTCGGGCACGGCGCCTGCCGGTCTGACGATCAATTCGAACGGCAGCTACAGCTTCGATCCGGCCAGCTACGACAGCATCGGTGCTGGCGTGGTGCAGGATGTCGTGGCGACCTACACCGTCACCGACGACAAGGGTGCGACGAGCAATTCGACGCTGACCATCAAGGTTACCGGCGTCAATGACGCACCGGTCGCCGTTGCGGCCACGGCTGCCGCAACCGAGGACGGTGCTGTCGTCACCGGGCAGCTGGCTGCGACCGACGTCGACGTCGGCGATACGCTCACCTACACGCTCAATGCGCCTGTCACTGGGCTCACGCTCAACGCCAATGGCAGCTACAGCTTCGATCCGGCCAGCTATGACAGCCTGGCGGCGGGTGCGACGCAAAACGTTGTCGCCAACTATACGGTTGTGGATGGCAAGGGCGGGACTTCCACGTCGACGCTGACCATCACCGTCACGGGCGTCAACGATGCGCCGGTTGCGGTGGATGACGCCTTCACGGTTGCTGAAGACACGGCGCTTAGCGGCGCTGTCGGTCTCAATGATACCGATGTTGACAGCGGCGACACGCGTACGTTCGCGTTGGTGGGCGCGGCGCCTGCTGGTCTGGTCTTCAATGCGGACGGGACGTTCAGCTTTAACGCGGACGATCCGTCGTATGACTCGATCGCTGCCGGCACCACGCGGGTTGTCACGTTCGACTATCGCATTTCGGACAACCATGGTGGTTCCGACGTTGGAACCGCCAGCATCACCATCACGGGCGCCAACGACGCGCCTGTGCTGACCTCGGCGGCTACCGGCAACTTCAACGAGAATATCGCTGCTGGTTCGACGGTCTACACCGCCACGGCGACCGACATCGATGCGGGCAGCGTGCTCAGCTACAGCATCTCGGGTGTGGACGCTGGCCTGCTGGCGATCAACGCTTCGACCGGCGCGGTGACGATCCTCGGATCGCCCAACTATGAAGCTAAGCAGAGCTACAGCTTCACGGTCACGGTTTCGGATGGCATCGCAAGTGCTAGCCAGGCGGTGACGCTGGGTGTCAACAACCTGGTCGACGTGTTCAACGCTGACATCGGCGATCCCGTCACCCCGGTGACGATCGATGCCAGTGGCAACGATGCGGCGGACATTCTCGACGTGAACTATCAGTTCAACGAGAGCGCGAACCTGCCGAGCGATGTGGTCATCCAGAACTTCGGTTCGAACGACTACATCCTGTTCTCCACGAACATCGCCAACTACAACTTCAACAACGATAACGGCGATCTGGTGATCACGCAGAACAATGGCGGCGTGGTCAGCACCATTCGGATCGACAATATCCTCAATCCGGGCCTGCAGCTGGCGAACAATGAAGCCGCTGTGGAAACGGCGCTGAACAATGCGCTGGGCACCACGGGGATCGACTATCTGCGTGGAAGCTCTGTCCCGTCGGTGACGCGTTCGGCGGATATCGACAACGACAACAACGCTAACACGCCGGCTTCGGCGAGCGGCCCGTCGCCTCTGCCGCCTCTGGCCGCACTGGACGCTGCCGGTGCGGCGGTGACCTACACGGAAAACGGCAACACCGCGAACACGGTGATCATTTCGAACTTCACGTCCGACGATCATATCATCGCGACCGCGCCGGTCGACAGCTACAGCTTCGGCACGGACAATAATCAGGACCTGACGATCACCTGGAACAACAATGGTGTCGTCAACCAGATTACGCTCGAAGGCTTCTTCGCGGCTCCGCCGCCGCTGGATGCATTCCTGGGTGGTTTGCAGAGTCTCGAAGCGTATGTCGGATTTGATTTCTTCTCCTATGCCTGACGCGCATGCGTTCAACTCATCAAATAGATTAATGCGGGGATTTTAATCATGGCTAACAATCGTATCGTAGTGCAGTCGGGCGGTACCGCAGGCGCTATCCTTGGAAACTACGACATCTTCGGCACCAATCTTGGTGCCGAAACCGTCACGGTTTTCGACAACACGATCGTCAACTTCCAGGGCGACTTCTCGCGCGGCGGTGACACGATTCGTCTGACCGACGTCGCCACCGACTTCACGGTCCGGATCCAGGGTTCGAACATCCTGCTCACCAGTGCCAGCGACGGCATCACGGTGCTGATCCCGATTCCGAACCTGGGCACGAACGGCACCACCATCGTATTCGAGAACTCGGCCGGCAACCTGGTCGACAGCCGCGTGCTGATCTACAACGGCACCAACGTCGTTCTCGGCACCCAGACCGTCACCACCGGCTCGACCGGTGTCGCCCCCAGCGGCAACGGCAACAGCCAGAACACCATCGTTCTGACCGCTGGCGTCGACACGACGCCTGGTGGCGCGGCAGATGACACCTTCATCGGCTTCAATCGCACGCTCAACGCGGGTGACAAGCTCGACGGTGGCGCCGGCTACAACACGCTGAGCCTGTCGGCCGACACCGCGCTGACCGGCATCTTCGAAGGTCCGTACACCTATGGCGGCTTCACCACCGTCAACATCCAGCGCATCGAAGTCACCAACGACGACGATCAGCCGATCACGCTCGACCTGTCCGGCGCCAAGGGCGTTGAGACCGTCGTCGCGCTGAACAGCTCGCAGGACATCACCTTCTCGCAGCTGACCTCGCTCAATGCGAACGGCGCGGATATCGAGCTCAACAACGTCACCAACGGCACGCCGAACGATCCGACGCCGGACGTTAACGTCCAGTATCAGGATAGCGTCGTTGCCGGCGCGACTGTCGTCGATGTGGTCATCAAGACGAGCAATGCCGACAATCTGAAGATCGGCAGCGTTTCGGACGCCAATGGCGGCATCGAGACCGTCAACCTCTCGAACGAAGAGGGTGCGTCGGTCATCGACACGCTCGACACTGATCTGACGACGCTGAACATCAAGGCGACGCAGAACCTGAAGATCGACGACGCGCTGAACACCACGGTGCGCACGATCGACGCGTCGGCCTCGACCGCGACTGTCGATATCGACTTCTCGGATAACGATGGCGGCAACGAAGACGTCACCTATATCGGCAGCTCGGGCATCGACATCGTCGAAGCCGGCAATGCCGACGATTCGATCAGCACCGGCACCGGCGACGACACCGTCAACGCCGCGGGCGGCGACAACTTCGTCGATGCCGGCGAGGGCGCGAACTCCGTCACCTCGGGCGGCGGCAGCGACACGATCCGTGCCGGCGCGGGCAACGACACGATCAGCTCGGGCGGCGGCAATGACGACATCAATGCCGGCGACGGCGATAACACCGTCAATGCAGGCTCGGGCAACGATGTCGTCGTGACCGGCGCGGGCGCCGACACGATCAATGCCGGCAGCGGCGACGATCTGGTCGATTCCGGCGCGGGCAACGACTCGATCTTCACCGGTTCGGGTTTCGACACCGTCATCGCTGGTGACGGCGACGACACCGTGACTGTCGCGGCGGGTGAATTCGACGCCAACGGCGACGTGGTCACGCTCGACAGCTTCTCGTTCGGCAACGGCACCGACGAGCTGCGCATCGACCAGGGCGTTGCGAGCGCGGAGCACTTCACGCACGTCTCCAGCCTCGAAGTGCTGACCCAGACGGGCGCGAACCACAACCTGAACCTCAATGACGGCGGTGATGCCGACGCGATCAACGAGGCGCAGGCTGCGGGCATCCAGATCATCAACACCGACTGGAACTACACCGGCAACGACACTGTCGACGCTGGCGGCTTCACGTCGAACCTGACGGTCAATATCGGCGGCTACACCGGCGACACCGATGGTGTCGGCGGCGGCATCGACAGCATCGTCACCGGTTCGGGCGACGACACGATCAAGGCCCCCGGCAACAACAATGTCACCGACGACGACACGATCCGTGCCGGTGCCGGTTCAGACACGCTGGTCCTCGACGGCGACACCACGCTGACCACGAACAGCCACTTCTCGCAGATCGAGAAGATCGTGCTGCTCGAGGAAGAGCAGAGCGTTGACGAAAACCTCTACAGCATCACGCTCGACAACGATAATGCGCCGACCGCGAACGGCACGCTGACCATCGACGGTAATGTGCTGTTGTCTGACGAGGGCGTGTTCATCAGCAGCAATTCGGTCACCGACTTCGCGATGAGCGTTATCGGCGGCGCGGGTGCAGACACGGTGTTCTCGGGTGTGGTCGGTGACACGATCACGACCGGCACCGGCAACGATTATGTCAACATCGAACTGGGCGGAAACGACAGCGTCGATCTGGGCGACGGCGACGACTATCTCGAAGTCGGCGGCGAGCTGACCAGCGGCGACAGCGTTTCCGGCGGCGCCGGAAACGACACGATCGACGCCTCGGACTCGACCCGCGACATCGTCGATGCGGACTTCACCAACGCCAACAGCTTCGAAACGCTGTTCGTTGCCGAGGGTAAGACCAACACCCTGGCAGCCGAAGCGCAGGAAGCGGGCATCCGCACGATTGTCTCGACCGACGACACCAGCGGCACCGTGATCGACGCCTCGGCCTTCACCGTTGGCGTGACCGTCATCGTCGAAGGTACGGTTGCCGGTAACAACGACGTCGTGAAGACCGGTTCGGGCAACGACACCATCTATGCTGGCGTCGGTATCCAGAGCTACACCACTGGCGACGGCGACGATCAGGTGATCGTCGAGGGCACCGAACTGACCAACTTCGACTCCTATGCCGGCGGCGCGGGCGATGACTCGGTCATTCTCGACAACACCAACGGCACGGTGAACGCCAACGTTAACCTGACCAACTTCAGCGACGTCGAGAACTTCACGGTCCTCGCGGGCGGTGATGTCGGCAATGACGGCTTCGCCGACGTCAACGACAACTCGCTGACCTTCACTGGCGGCAATGTCGGCACGCTGACCCAGATCAAGGTCGACGCCTCGGCACTGACCGATCTGAACGACAGCTTCACCATGACCCTGGCCGCTGGCCAGACCGATGCGGACTTCCAGTTCAACGTCTTCGGTTCGGTCACTGACACCACGGTCGTGAAGCGCAATGTTGGCACCAACAACAACATCAACTTCCACGGCGGCTCGGGCGTCGACACCCTCATCATCAACGGCAAGGACCTTGGTTCGACCGTGACGATGGACGGCGGCGATGGCCTCGACCGGATCGTGCAGAGCCAGCAGTTCGGCAACACCGCGCTGACCGACGACGCATTCGTCAACGTCTCGAACGTCGAGATTCTGACCGGTGAATCGGCCGGCGACCTGAACGCCACGCTCGGCTTCGAAGCCGACCAGGCGGGCATCGTCCGCATCGACGACACCGCGGGTGACGACAAGGTGACCTTCGACGCCGCGTTCAACAACGCGACGACGGTGAACCTGACGGGGGGCAATGACACGATCAACGCGCTTGCCTCGGCGGCTGTGCTCACGATCAACGCGCTCGACTCGGACCTGACCGCAGGCGATCAGATCAAGGGCGGCACCACCGTCAATGACGTGCTGAACGTCAGCGCCGGCAACGGCGTGGCCGATCTGACCAACGTCACGAAGGTTGAGACGATCAAGGTCATCGACACCGGCCTGGCGAGCACCACGCTGATCGTTGACACGGCGGCGGGTGACCTCTCGGCCGGCGCGACCAGCCAGACGATCGATGCCAGCGATCTCGACGCTCCGGCCGAAATCCTGATCCTTCAGGGCTCCGCCGCGACGGCGAACCTGAACGTCATCGGCGGCGGCGGCGGTGATCAGATCACCACCGGCAGCGGCAACGACACCGTCAATGCGGGCGAGGGCGACAACAACATCGCTACCGGCCAGGGCAATGACAGCGTCACGGCCGGTTCCGGCAACGACTCGATCGTGACCGGCCAGGGCAACGACACCGTCAATGCGGGCAACGGCAACAACACTGTCTTCGCCGGTACCGGCAACGACAGCGTCGTGACCGGCTCGGGCAACGACATCGTCGATGGTGGCGATGGCACCGACAACATCTCGACCGGCGCAGGCAATGACCAGATCTACGGCGGCGCTGGCGCCGACGTGATCGACACGGGCGCTGGCATCGACCAGATCCTGTATCGTGCCCGCATGGAGAGCTCGACCTCGACCGCACGTGACACCGTCACGGGCTTCACCTCGGGTTCGGACGTCATCGACATCCGCTACGTGGCCGAAGCGATCACGAAATATGGCGAAGGCGCGACGATCAAGTTCGCTGGTAACCTGGCCAATTTCGGCCAGGCCCAGGGCGCGGTCACCGCGAACGACGGCATCCTCGACATCGTCTATCAGCAGGACGAAGGCGCTCTCTGGGTCGATCTGAACGATGACGGCGTGCTTAACGGCAACGACATCCAGATCGTGCTCACCGGCGTTCCCTCGCTCCAGGCGAAGGATGTGCTCGACACGGCGGCCACCGGTGCGGTGGTCGGCGCGACCCTGGTGCCCACGGGCAGCTCGGTCACCGGCACCTTCCTTGACGATCGCTTCCTGCTTCAGGGTGTTGGCCCGTGGACCGTCGATGGCGGCCTCGGCAACGACACTGTCGTGATCACCAACCAGGACATCTCGACCTCGAACATCAGCAATGTCGAAGTCGCCGAGATCAGCGGTTCGGCCACGATGACCTACAAGCAGCACAACACGTTCCTGAACCTGACGGACGGCGCCAGCAATCCGCAGACCATCACGCTGGTCGGCGCGATCTACGCGGTTCAGGGTGATGCTTCGATCGAGAACTACATCCTGAACGGTACTGTCGATCCGGACGGCAACACCGCGGGTGACGATTTCACCCTCGGCGCCAACGGCCAGAACGTGCAGACCGGCGTCAATGACGATGTGATCCGCACCGGTGCGATCGATCTCGTCACCGGCAAGCTCGACGGCGGCGCTGGCTACGACCAGCTCGTCCTCGATCATGGCGACGATATCTCGGGTGCGAACCTCTGGGATATCGACGAGACGCTGATCACCGAATCCTCGGTGACCATGAACGCCGCGCAGCACGGTTCGACCGGTTCGAACGGCAATGCTGGCAACATCGTCGACGCGGGTGACACCGGTTCGAACTCGACCGATACGATCACGATCACGACCAGCACGCTCGCTGCGGTGGCCGTCAGCGCGACCAACCAGAAGGCGTTCGCCGGCACCGGCATCACCGGTCTTGCGGATATCGAGAACTATGTCCTGTCGGATGGCGACGACAAGTTCACCCTCGGCATTGGTTCGCAGAATGTGAACACCGGCCTGGGCACGAACGAGATCGTCACTGGCGCGGGCGTCGACAACATCACCGGCACGCTCGGCGGCGCTGGCGCCAGCGACACGCTGACGCTCGACGACAATGACAATATCGGTGGTCTCAATGACGGTGCGGCTCTCTACGGCCTGGGCAATGGTGATTTCATCACTGCTGCCGCCAACACCTCGGCGATCGAGACGCTGAACCTCACCGGTGGCACGGTTTCGATGACCGTCGCCCAGCATGAGGCCTTCGCCGCGATCACCGACAACGGCGTGGGCACCAACATCGTCAGCCTCACCACGGGTGGCACGGTGAATGCCGAAGTCGTGGTCGACGAATATGTCGCTAACGGCAACAGCAACACCACCTTCGTCGTGAACTCGGGCAATGCCGATGTGAACATCACGGCATTCGATTTCCCGGACGTGTTCGAGGACACGGTTGTCGTCAACGGCTTCGCCGTTACGGGCACCTGGTTCCTCGAAGGCACCACCGACAGCCTGAACGCGGCGAGCGGAACGGACGTCAGCGGCGTCAACGGCGGCAATGCCACCACGGCTGAGATCCTGAACCTGACCGGCGATATCTCGGCCACCGAGAAGCAGCACGATGCGTTCACCACGATCAACGCCGGCGGCACCAACACCTTCACGCTGACCGACGCCAACGGCGACGGCGCCGTGACCGGCAATGCCGTGATCGAGACCTATGTGCTCAACGACGCCTTCACCTTCACGCTCGGCACCGCCGCGCAGAACGTGACGGGCGACGCCGCCAACGCTCAGACGGTCATCGTGAACGGCCTGGCCATCACCGGCACGCTCAACGGCGGCACCGGTGCGGGCGATCCGGACACGCTGGTCCTCAACACCGGCACGGACATCACCAACGTCACGTCGATCACGAACTTCGAGAACGTGACCGTGAACGGCTCGGTGACGATGAAGTACGGCCAGTACAACACGCTGCAGCCCACGGGCGGCGCCGGCGTCGACACGATCAACTTCGTTGGTCCGGTTGCCGCGGTCACCGCACGCAACGCGATCGAGAACTACGTCCTGGCGAACATCGCCGGGAACGACTTCTCCTTCGCAACGGGCACCGGCACGGAGAGCGTGATCACGTCGGGCAGCAACAACGACATCGTCCGTACGGGTACGCAAACCTCGTTCGTCGGCGTCACGCTGGATCTGGCGGGCAACACCGGCTTCGTCGGTGACCAGCTGATCGTGACCACCGACAACACCGATCTCTCGGGCATCAATGGTGGCAACGAAACCACCGCTGAGACGCTTGAGCTCGGCGCTGGCTTCACCGTCTCCATGACCGTCGATCAGCACGAGGGCTTCACCGCTCCGTTCATCGCGACGGGCAATGAAACGGTGGTGATCACCGATGCCGGACTGGTGAATGCCGAGGAAGCGATCGAGAATTACGATCTCAGCGCTGCTTCGAATACGCTCGTGATCAACAAGCTGAACGGTGCCGTAAACATCTCGGATACTGGCTTGGGCAGCAACGATCGCATCGTGGCTGGTGACGGTGTTGTGGCCACGGGTACCTGGGCACTCGGCAGCGGCGACGACACACTCGAAGCTTCCGGCGTAGCGGATATCCAGGGTGTCAATGGTGGTGGCGACACCACGGCGGAGAATCTCGAGCTCTCCGGCGCGACTAACAATCTGACGCTCACCCAGGCACAGCATGAGGCTTTCACGGGTAGCACCGCGACTGCCGGTGTGGATACGCTGGTGATCATCGATGGCGGTACGGTGACCGCGTTTGACAATGTCGAGAATTACGATCTCTCGGATGCGTCCAACACGCTGATCGTGAACGCGAACGAGACCGGCGTGAACGTCACCGATACGACGGCTGCTAACGGTACGACGATTGTTGTCGGCGGTCTTACCGTTACCGGCAACTACTCGCTGGCAGGCGGTCTGCTGAGCGGTCAGGACAAGATCGTGATGACCGATGGTGCAAACATCAGCGGCGTGAACGGCGGCGCAGCAACGACGGCGGAAGATGCCGACATCACCGGCAATGTCACCATGTCGGTTGCGCAGCATGAAGGCTTCCTGACGGACGGTGTCCTGACCGGAACGAACTTCGTGGCGACGGGCACCAACACGGTCACGCTGTCCAACGACGGCACGATCGATGCACGTAACCAGGTCGAAGGCTATGTCCTGAACGGTGATGGCGTTGGTGGCAGCAAGGTGAATATCACCGCCGCCGTCTTCCTGGGTGCGTTCGCGTCTAACCCGAACGTGTCGATCACCGGCGCGGGCGGTGCAGACACGATCACGGTGGACGATGATCTGGTCGTGGCTGGTACCTGGGCTTTGGCCGGCACAGACGACACGCTGACCATCGATGACGACGCGAATATCAGCGGCGTGAACGGCGGTCTGGCGACGACGGCGGAAACGCTCAACCTCGGTGACAATCTGACGCTGACTGTTGCGCAACATAACGCCTTCACCACGGTGAACGCCGCTGGCGGCGGTCATGACATGATCCTTACCGATGATGGTACGCTCACCGCCTGGGCTGCGATCGAGACCTATACGCTCAACGGCGACGGCGTCGGCGGCACCAATATCACACTCACCTTCGCGGGTGTGGATGTTAACGGAGCGGGCGGTGCTGATACCGTGAATGTGGGCGGTCTGGTGATGACCTCGACGGCCGACTTCAACCTGGCCGGTGCTGATGACACGCTCATCGCCACCAACGGCGCCAACCTGGTCGAGATTAACAACGGCAACGCCACCACGGCCGAGACGTTGAACATCACCGATGACATCACGATGACGGGCAAGCAGTATAACGGCTTCACGGTCGTGACGGGGGCAGGCACGTCGGATGGTGTCACGATCACCACGGGCGGCACCTACACCGCCTTCGACGCGATCGAGGACTACATTCTGCAGGGCAACAGCACGATCACCTTCGGCGGGGCCGATACGGTTCTCAAGAACCAGTCGGTCGATCTGGGCAGCACGGCCAGCCAAGTCGTGATCACCACCGCAGCGATCGACAGTTCGGCGGCGGGCACTGACTCCTCGGTGACCATCTCGAACTTCTCGTCGAACGATGTCCTGAACATCAATGTCGGCGCGAACGATCTGAACACGGCGATCAACGTTGGCGTGGCGGCGACCACCAACACGAATATTGGCAATGCCGAAGTCGTGGTGATCAACGGCCTTGCCTCGGTCAATCTGACCGATATCGGCAATGGCGGTGAGGTTGAACAGGCGATCGCTCAGGCGATCGGCACTGCCGATGCGGGTGCTCACCTCTTCGTGCTGGAAAGCCCGAATGGTGGCGGCCAGTCCGGCCTGTACTTGGTCAATGTCAGCGCCTCGGCAGCTGTTGCCGGACTTGATACCAGCAACTTCGACGTGGAGTTCATCGGTCTTGTCAGCCACACGGCTGGCTTCGACTGGACCGCTGGCAACTTCGCCTGATCCTGATACGGCCGCCTGCCCCGGCGGGCGGCCGCAGAAAACGGCAAAAAATTCGGCCTCCGCGGGTTTCGCGGAGGCTTTTTTTTTGGTTATGTGCGGCGGAGCGCCGGGGACGGCTCGGGGGTAAACGGGAGTAAATCAGTATGGCGAATAATCGTCTTATCGTTCAGTCCGGCTCGACGGCGGGCGCGATCCTTGGTTCCTACGATGTCTTCGGCAGCAATGCGGGTGCGGAAACAGTCATCGTGTTCGACAACACCATCGCCTATTTTCAGGGCGACTTTGCCCGCGGCGGCGATACGGTGAAGCTGGCCGACACCGCTACCGACTTCACCATTCAGCTCATCGGCACCAACGCTGAACTCGTCAGCACTTCTGATGGTGTGGTCGCTCGTATTCCCATCGGTCTCGCCGGTGTGACGGTTCAGTTCGAGACCGCCGCGGGTGTTTATGGCGATAGCCGCTCTCTGATCTTCACCGACGGCAAGATCATGTTCGGCAGCCAGGTCGTCACCACGACGGTCACCGCCGTGGCCCCAGCGTCGGCACCCGCACCGGCGCTTGCTGCGGGGCCGGCAATTGAATCCACGGCGTCGGACGATCATGCCGCCGCGAAAGCCGCGCTTGCGGCACTCGATGCTCCCGCCGCGACTGTCTTTGACGCCAGCGATGTCGCTGTTGCCGATCTGCTCATCGAGCAGATCGATCACAGCTTCTTCGCGCGCAATTCGACGGAATCGGGAATGACCAATTTCGTGGTGAATTTCGCCTGATTGGTTCGGCGGCCGGAGAGGGACTTCGGCCGCTGCCCGACTTCCGGTTTGACGGGCAACGAGCCGACTGCGACGTGGTGCCGGGGCGGGAGTGGCCCGTCCCGATGGTGCAGGCTCAGCCCGGAATCTCTGGGATGAAATCGACCCGAAATAATCGGGGTCCGAATATCTTGATGCGGTCCGGCCCGTGGCGAGGAGTGGGTTTTCGCGACGGGGCTGGAAGCAAGAAGTGCTTCCTCCCCGGTCGATCAGGCTCTAAGCATTTCGGTTCATACAGGATTTAGGGGGAAGCGATGAGCGACTGGTCGCACGGCTATAATGTATCGCTGGGCTATACATATGGTTTCTATCGCGAACTCTCGCCCGATTGGCTTGATCTTTGTACGCGCATCTCGGGGTTCGTTCCGCCCACGCGTGGCGTCAATGGCGGTTTTCGCTATCTCGAACTGGGCAGTGGTCAGGGCGTTGGCCTTTGCCTGCTCGCCGCCGCCAATCCGGCGGCCGAATTCGTCGGCATCGATTTCAACCCTGAACATATCGCGCATTCGAAGGGGCTCGCCGCTGCGGCCGGGCTGAGCAATATCCGCTTCATCGAGGGTGATTTCGCGGAACTCGGCGCGAACTGGCCGGCCGATCTGGGCCAGTTTGAATATGTCGTGATGCACGGCATCTATAGCTGGATCCCGCCCGAGGTCCGTCGCGCGCTCGTTCGTTGCCTCGACCATGCGGTGCCGCCGGGTGGGCTTGTCTACAACAGCTACAATACCAAGCCCGGTTGGGTAAGCACCATGCCGTTCCAGCATATGGCGCGGCGGCTGCAGATGGTCACAGCCAAGCCGGGGCCGGCGGTGATCGACGATACCGTGAAACTCTTCGAGAGCCTGGGAGAAAGCAACTCCGCGATCTTCCGCGTCTTGCCGACACTGAAGGCGCGCATCGATTCGGTGAAGACGCAAAATCGCGCCTATCTCGTCCAGGAATATCTCCATGAGAACTGGCACCCGCTCTGGTTCTCGGAGGTGGCGGCCGAATTCGGCACGGCCAAGCTCAATTTTGTTGGCGCCGCGACCATGGCGGAACTGATGCTGCCCGGACTCCTCCCTGCGGATACGCGCGATATCATTGCCGGCCAAGGCGATCTGATCTTCCGCCAGGAAGTTCAGGACTGTGCGATCAACCAGAGCTTTCGTCGCGACATTTTCTGCCGGGGCGCCCGGCGGACGTTCAACCGCGGAATCGATACCGCCTTCGAAACGGAGCTGCATCTCGTCGCACCGCCGAAAGAAGAGGACGACACGCTCAAGATCAGCACTTCGTTCGGCGAACTGACGCTCAGGCGGGCTTCTTATGCCGAAGCGATCACCGCATTGGAGCAGGGCCCGAAGACCATTGGCGAGATCGCCGCTTTGCCTGAGTTCAGGAAGCAGGGCACCAGCAGTGCGATCCAGACCTTGTTGCTCTTGATCCATACCGGCGGGATCGGCGTCGGCGCCGCGAAGCGTGTCGATCCGAAGCCGGCGCAGCGCTTCAATACGATGCTCGCGCGAGCCGTGTGCGAGGGTGCGCCCTATACGCATCTCGCGGTTCCGGTTCTGGGGTCCGCGCTATCGGTGAGCGATATCGATTGCATGCTCTTCGACGCCTGGCTGGCCGCGCCCAAGTCCGATGCCGCGAAGCTGGGCAAGGGCCTCAGCGAACGACTGGCCCGGCTTGGCCGCAAGCTGCAGCAAAATGGTCAGCCGCTCGATGGCCCGGCCGCACAGGAACGGATCGACGCCATGTCCGCCGCTTTCATCGACAATAACCTGCCGCGCTGGCGGCGGGTTGGCGCCGTCGCGTGAGGTTGGTGGCACGCGCATGAACGTTCTTTTCGTCCATCAGAATTTCCCGGGGCAATTTCGTAGCTTGGCGCCAGCCCTGCTGGCGCGGGGCGATACCGTCGTCGCCATGGGCATGAACGATTTCCCGGGATTTCCGGGCATTCGTTATGTGCGCAGCGCCGCCCAGCACAACACCGCGACCAACGGCCACCCCTGGACACGCGATTTCGACAGCAAGGTCATCCGCGCCGATGCCAGCTTTCGTTCGGCACTGAAGCTGCGCGAGGAGGGGTTCACGCCCGACGTGATCATCGCGCATCCGGGTTGGGGTGAAAGCCTTTTCCTCAAGACGGTATGGCCCGATGCGAAGCTCGGCATCTATTGCGAGTTCTTCTATTCGGCCGATGGCGCGGACATGAATTTCGATGCGGAGTTCCCCAGCGGCGACCGCGACGAAAGCGCCTGCCGCATGCTCATCAAGAATGTCGGAAACCTGCTTCATTTCGAACAGGCGGCGGCCGGGATCGCTCCGACGCGCTGGCAGGCGGACAGCTTTCCGGAACCGTTCCGCAGCCGCATCCATATCGTGCATGATGGCATCGACACCGATAGGGCCAAGCGCATTCCAGGCGTGAAGCTGCGGCTGAATGACGAGATCGAAGTCGGGCAGGGCGACGAGGTGATCACCTTCGTCAACCGTAATCTGGAGCCCTATCGCGGGTATCACGTCTTCATGCGGGCATTGCCCGAACTGATGCGGCGCCGGCCCAATGCGCGCGTCATCATCGTCGGCGGTGATGAAGTGAGCTATGGGGCGCCGCCGCCCAAGGGCAAGAGCTGGCGCAACATCTTCCTTCAGGAAGTGAGCGACCAGATCGACATGTCGCGCGTCAACTTCGTCGGTAAGATTCCTTATCAGCAGTTTTTGGGGTTGCTCGCGGTTTCCACCGTCCATGTCTATCTGACGTACCCGTTCGTGCTTTCGTGGAGCTTTATCGAGGCCATGGCGATGGAGTGCGCGATCGTCGCGAGTGACACGCCGCCGGTTCGGGAGGCGATCGACGATGGCGAGCAGGGCGTGCTGGTGCCGTTCTTCGATCGGGATGCGCTGATCGACTCGATAGTGGCCCTGCTCGACGATCCGAAGCGGCGCGCGGAACTGGGTGCCAAGGCCCGCAAGCGCGCCGTCGCGGAATATGATCTTCGTTCCGTCAGCCTGCCGCGTCAGATCGAATGGGTCGATCGTCTGGCCGCTGTCGGCTGAGGTCGGGAGAGGAATTTCAATCGGACGGAGACGCGAAAGATCGATCGGCGTGCCCGATGAGACAGTATTCGCGGGCTTGGCACCGGTGGCATTCGAAACCGGAGAATATGTCCGCTTTGGTTGTATTTTCCTGACAGGTTAACAGTTTGCATAAGCTCTGTTGCGCTATTATATGCGTTAAGTAGGTGGATTTTCGGGGGAGTCGTCGCGTTGCGTGGCGCGCCTTACCGCGCCTGCCTGCATCTCGTTTGAAGGATAGGATTTCATGTACGTAGAAGGTTTGGGGAGCGCCTCCGTGGCGAACGGGGTTCTGCGGATCGAGACGTTCCACCGCAATGCCAAGGGTGAGGATGTCAACGGTCAGGATATCATCATTCCGACCAATCGCGTCGTCCCGATCGTCGAGTCGCTCCAGGCGCTGATCGAAAAGATCCGCGAACAGGATGCGGCCGCTCAGGCCTCGGCGGAATAAGCCGATTTTTTCGCATGGCGCCCTTGGAAACCTCCGGGGCGCCATGTCTCCATTCAGCCCAGCAGTCGATAGAGCCCAACGCCTCGACCCGGTATCGGCCGGTTCGGCGGCCCGGTTCGCGCCCCGTGATCATGGATAGAGCATGACGAAGTCGATTTGCCTGCCGGCCCTTCTCTGCGCGTCGCTTTGCCTGACAGGGGCGACCGCGCTTTCAGCACAGCAGACGCAATCCTATGGCCCGCCCGCCGATCCGGCGAATGATGGCTCGGTCGCGCTCGCGTCGCCGCCCGGCGTGCCGTCCGCTCTGCTCAATGCCGCCGAGATCGCGACCGAGAATTATCCCACCATCCGCACGGCGGAGGCCGAGTTGCGCGCCTCGCGCGCCGATCTGCGCGGCGCGCGCTGGCTACGTTATCCCAGCCTGACGGTGGAGGCGCTGGCGATCACGCGTGGGTCGCAAACCGCTTCGCAGAATGGCGTCGCCGCCAACGCGACGGTCGAGCAACCAATCCTGACCTTCGGCAGGATCGGCGGCACGATCGATCGCGCCGAAGCGCTTTGGCTCGTTCGGCGCGCCGCAGTGGACGAAACCGCGCGCGAAGTCGCATTGCGCGTGATCGAGGCTTTCTACAACGTCGCGGCCGCTGCGCGGCGGCAGGCCGTGCTCGAAGGCGGGCTCGCGCAGCACAAGACGTTGCTCGATACGATCTCGAACCGCGTGCGGCAGGAAATCAGTCCGGAATCGGATCTCGATCTGGCAACCTCGCGAACCGCGCAGATGGAGCAGGAACTGGCGCTGGCGCGCGCCCAGCGCACCGCCAGCTACAGCCAGCTCGTCGAACTGGTCGGCACGACCTCGATCAATCTCGGCAACGTGCCCGATTATGATCCGGCGATCTCGCATCCATCGGAAGCAGGGGCGATCGATCGCGCGCTTTCCTGCGATCCCAAGTTGCAGCGCATGCGCGCCGAGGTGCTTGCCGCTCGCGCCGAAGCGAAGGTGGCCAAGGCGGGATTGTTCCCGCAATTGCTCGGTCAACTTTCGCACAACGAGATCACCGGTACGCGCGCCGGCGTGGCTTTGCGTGCACAGACCGGGGCCGGACTTTCGCAAGTCGCGGCGGTTGGTGCCGCGCGCGCGCGCGTGCAGGGCAGCGAATTCAATATCTCGACCGCCGAACGCGAACTGCGTGAAGCGCTTCGGCTCGATTTCGTGACCAATCGCGCGTCGCGCGACCGTGTTGCCGCAGGCTCGCGTGCATCTAGCTCAGCGGAAATGGTCACCGAATCCTACAAGCGCCAGTTCATCGCCGGTCGGCGCACCTGGCTCGACGTGATGAACGCGGTGCGCGAGGCGACCAACTCCGAATTGTCCGTGGCCGATGCGGAAGTCGGCGCAATGTCTTCGAACGCGCGCATATGGTTGCGCACATGCGGCTGGCAGCCCCGGCCGATCGGCGGCGAACAGGTGGATTCAGGCAAATGACGACAGATACCAGCATCCGCGGCGCCGTGGAGCATTTCGCCCAGATCAAGGGCATGTCGCTCGCGCCCAAATGGGATCAGGAACTCGGCGGAATCGAGCTCGATCTCGGCGCCACCGACGTGACCCAGCTTTGCGCGCAGCTCGGCTGGCCGGCACCGGTGCCATTCCACACCCGGCCGCGCGCCGATCAGTTTCCGCTGCTCGTCTACCAGGCGGAGATTGGCTGGGCCGTCGCCGAGCAATGGGAGAGCGAGGAGATGATCAGGCTTTCGGGCCTTCATCTGCCGTTGCTCGAATATCATGACGGGCTCGTCTTCTACGATATCACCTTCCCCGATCCGCTGCAGACCGGGCAGACGCCAAGTGCGATCTCGGTCTTCTGGCGTGCGATCATGCGGCGCAAGCATGTGCTGGTGATGGCGACGCTGGCGACGGTCTTCGCCAATATCGTCACGCTGGCAACGTCGCTCTATTCCATGCAGATCTTCGATCGCGTGATTCCGCTGGGCAGCTATTCCACCTTGTGGGTGCTCACCATCGGCGTGACGATCGCGTTGATCATCGATTTCACGCTCAGATCGGTGCGCGCGCTCATGATCGAACGCGAAGCCGCCGAGATCGATGCGGAAGTCTCCGAATATTTCTTCGCCCGCGCGCAGGCGGTGCGGCTCGACGCGCGTCCACCGGGCATCGGCACCATGGCCGCGCAGCTTCGCGGGCTCGAACAGGTTCGCGGCGTGATGTCGTCGGGATCGCTGTTCATGCTTGCCGACCTTCCCTTCGCGCTGTTCTTCATCGTCGTGATCGGGCTGCTCGGTGGCGTCGTCGCGATCGTGCCCATCGTCAGCCTGCCGATCGCGCTGCTGATGGCGTTTGGCCTCGCCAAGATGATCCGCAACGGCACCGATCGCGCGCAGGTGAGCGGCAACCGTAAGAACGGCATGCTCGTCGAATCGCTCGATGCGGCGGAATCGATCAAGGCGGGCCGTGGCGGCTGGTTCATGCTCGGCCGCTGGAACCGGCTGATCCGCGAGGTCCATCATTTCGAGGATCCGGTAAAGCGCAGCTCGGCCATGGCCGGCTCGGTCTTCTCGACGCTCCAGCAGATCGCCTATGTTGCGATCATGGCGGTCGGCGCCTATGAAGTCGGCCAGGGCAACATGACGTCGGGCGGCCTGCTCGCCTGTTCGATCATCGCGGGGCGGATCAACGGTCCGCTGATCGCGATGCTGCCCAACCTGATCGTCCAATGGGGTTATGCGCGTTCGTCGCTCAAGGCGCTGGACAGTATCCTCAAGCTGCCCCTCGACCGCACGTCGAGCGAATCCTCGCTCCGGCCGGGCAGCCTCAACGGGCCGATCCAGATCGACAATATCAAATTCGCCTATCCCGGTGCGCGCGAGGGGCTGGACGTTCCCAAGCTGGAGTTCCGGCCTGGCGAGCGCGTCGCCATCATCGGCGGCGTCGGTTCGGGCAAGACGACCTTGCTGCGTATCCTGGCCGGCATCTTTCATGCCCAGGCCGGCACCGCGAAGATCGGCGGGCTCGATCTCACGCAGATCGCCGACGACGTGCTGCGTCAGCATATCGGCTATCTGCCCCAGGATTTTCGCCTGGTGAACGGATCGCTGCGTGAAAACCTGACGATGGGCATGGGCAATGTCGGCGATGACACGGTGATGGAAGCCGCGAAGAAGACCGGGCTCGTCAACATGATCTCGGCGCATCCGCTCGGCCTCGACCTCCAGATCCAGGAGGGTGGGCGCGGGCTGTCCGGCGGCCAGCGCAGCCTGGTCGGCATGACGCGCATGTTGCTGGCCAACCCCACTGTGTGGCTGCTCGACGAACCGACCGCCAATCTCGACCAGAATACCGAGGTCGCGGTGCTGGCGGCGCTGGAAAAGGCGCTGGGTCCGCAGCAGACGATGCTGATCGTCACGCATCGCCTGCAACTGCTTGCGCGCGTCCAGCGTGTGATCGTGATGGGCAATGGGCGCGTCCTGCTCGACGGGCCGACCGCGGAGGTTATCCAGCGTCTCCAGCCCAAGCCGCCCGCGCAGCAGCAGCCGTCCAAGACGGTTTCCCCGATCACCGCCACGGCGGGTCGTTGATCCAAGCATTGAAAGCCTGAAGCCATGTTGACTCGGATGAAGACGTCGAGCTGGATCATCATCACGATCGCGTTCGCGCTGATCGCGTTCATTGCCTGGTCACTCTGGGCGGAGCTCGATCAGATCACGCGCGCGCCCGGCAAGGTCATCCCGATTGGGCGCGTCCAGATCATCCAGAGTGCCGATGGCGGTGTGATCGGGGAGATCCGTGTTCGCGAAGGCGATCTGGTGAAGCGTGGCGAATTGCTGGTCGTGCTCGACAAGGTGAAGCTGCAGGCGGCGGTGACTGAAAGCCGCGCCAAGGCGGCGGCGCTCAAGAGCCAGATGGCCCGTATCCAGGCGGAGCTCTACGATCGTCCGCTCAATTTTCCGGCGGATGTCGCGTCCTATACCGAATTCGTCGCGAACCAGCGGCAGCTCTATATCAAGCGCCGTGCGGCGTTGCAGTCCGATCTGTCGGCGCTGCGATCGATGCGTACGCTGATGCAGGAAGAGCTCAACCTGAACCTGCCGCTGGTGAAGAGCGGCGACGTCGCCCGATCCGAAGTGATCCGCATGCAGCGCGGCATGGTCGATGTCGACGGTCAGATTTCCGGCAAGCAGGCCAAATATATTCAGGATCTGCAGACCGAGTTCGCCAAGACCGAAGAGGATCTGGTGACGGCGCAGCAGGTGATGGCGCAGCGCGAGGACGCGCTGAAGGCGACCGACCTGATCGCGCCGACCGACGGCATCGTCAAGAATGTCCGCCTGACGACGGTGGGCGGCGTGCTACGCCCCGGCGACGAAGTGCTCCAGATCGTGCCGACCGGCGAAAAGCTGATCGTCGAGGCGCAGGTCGCGCCGCGCGATATCGCCTTCGTGAAGCTGGGCCAGACCGCGTCGGTGAAGTTCGACGCCTATGACAGCGGCATCTATGGCGCCGGCCATGGCAAGGTGACGTATATCAGCCCCGATACCCTGGCCGAGCAGCGCCAAGACGGATCGCAGAACATCTATTACCGCGTGAACGTCGAGGTCGATATTTCGAAGATGCGGCCCAAGCATCCGGGCGAGGTGATCGCGATCCAGCCGGGCATGACGGTGATCGCGGAAATCATCACCGGCAAGAACACCGTGTTCCGCTATCTGACCAAGCCGATCCTGAAGACGGCATCGGAATCGATGGGCGAACGCTGATACGGCTTCGGGGCGCCGCCATGGTTGCGGCGCCCCGGATAATCCCTATCCTGTCGTCATCATGGCGAAGATCACCAGCATCACCCTGTCCTATGTGCAGGCGGAGGACCGCATCCACTTCGCCACTTTGCTGGACGACGCGCGTACCGTCCGCATGTGGCTGACGCAGCGGCTGGCCCGCCTGCTCGTCCGGGCGCTC
Source organism: Sphingomonas sp. FG14 (assembly GCF_057809675.1). Taxonomy (NCBI): domain Bacteria; kingdom Pseudomonadati; phylum Pseudomonadota; class Alphaproteobacteria; order Sphingomonadales; family Sphingomonadaceae; genus Sphingomonas; species Sphingomonas sp. FG14. The sequence goes on from NZ_JBMDKK010000008.1 coordinate 113,641, forward strand.
GCCAACCATATGGAAAAGGCGGAGGGGATTCCGCTGCCGACCGTGCGCGATGCGATGATGGCGCAGGAGCAGGCGCAGGCGGTGTCGAATATCAAGCCCTCGCGACCCGTCGTTGCCGATCCCGATGTGCCCATCCATCTGGTGACCAACATCACGCTCAAGCTGTCGGCCGAGAAGATTGGCCTCTTCTTCGAATCCGATCTCGATTTCCAGCCGAGCATCGTGCTCGACCGGACGCTCGTTCGCCAATGGCTGAGCATGCTTCATCGCCAGTTCGAGACCGCGTCCTGGCCGCTCGACGTGTGGCCCGAATGGATGATTGAGGGCAATGCCGCCCCTGCAAGCGGCGCCACCCGGCACTGATCAGGGCTATCGCGCCGCGCCGTCAGCGCAACCGCATCGCGTCCTTCTCGATCTCGACGCGTGATACGCGGGCGAGGAAGCTTTGTCCCAGCAGGGAAATGGGCATGTCAGTTTCGGCGACGGCGCCCGCCACGCCCTTCGCGGAGACAGGCCCGATCGCGATCCTGTCGATCACGACGGGCTTCAGCTTCACCACCCCGCTGGCGGCCTGGGCCTCCGCGGTGAATTCGCCGGCCGACGCCGCGATTCCGGCGCGCTGTGCATCGGCGCGGCTCAGTACGACCGCACTCGCGCCGCTATCGACAAGGAAACGGATGGTCGCGCCGTTGACCTGCGCATCGGCATAGAAATGCCCGTCGGACTCCCGCGTCAGCGTGGTGCCCGCGAAACCGTTGCCGGCGTCGGGCGCCAGCTTCGCAGCGGCCTGCGGCGTTGCCTCGACCATATGTGATAGGGGCACGGGCGACGCCGGTGCGCGTCCGTCCGGCCTCAGCGATACGAGCGCGACGATCAGCAGCAACAGGGGGACGACAATTCTCGCCATTCGTCCACCATTGCATGGCAGCCTTTAACAAAGCGCCAAGCGGATGCGCGCTTGTTACGATCGCGGCGAACCGCCCATCGCATTCATCGGAACATCCCGGATCGACCAGGGGTTCGAAAACCGGCTCGCGCAATCGGCGAGATCATAGGAAGGATGCCATCATGGCCAATCAGGACCAGAACAATCAGCAGGACCGGCAGCGCAATCCCGGCCAGCAGCAGCAACAGCAGGAGAATCCCGGGCGCGACCGCCAGCAGGGCGGTGACCAGAATCGCCAGGACCGCCAGATGGACGACGATGGCGACGGCAGCCGGGGCGGCCAACAACAGCGCTGAAAATCGTTTGACCAGCCGGAAAGGGCCACCCGTGAGGGTGGTCCTTTCTTTAGCCGATCCTGTAGTCATCGTTCCGGCGGGCACCGAAGCGCGAGACATCAGGCCGCTTCCGCGGTCTCCACTGGCGCCAGGCGGATCAGATAGTCGAAGGCCGAAAGCGCGGCCTTGGATCCTTCGCCCATCGCGATGACGATCTGTTTGTACGGCACGGTCGTCACGTCGCCGGCCGCGAACACACCCTCGATCGAGGTGTGGCCGCGATGGTCGATCTCGATCTCTCCGCGCGCGGAGAGCGCGACCGAATCGGTCAGCCATTCGGTGTTGGGCACCAGCCCGATCTGGACGAAGATCCCCTCCAGCTCGACAAGGTGCGAGCTGTCGGCATTGCGATCGCGATAGGTCAGCCCGATCACCTTCTCCCCATCGCCATGCACTTCGGTGGTCAGCGCCGACGTGATGACGGTGACGTTCTTCAGGCTGTAGAGCTTGCGCTGCAACACGGCATCGGCGCGGAGCTGGCTGTCGAACTCGATCAGCGTGACATGGGCGACGATGCCGGCCAGGTCGATCGCGGCCTCGACGCCGCTATTGCCGCCGCCGATCACGGCGACGCGCTTGCCCTTGTAGAGCGGCCCGTCGCAATGCGGGCAATAGGCGACGCCCTTGTTGCGATACGCATCCTCGCCCGGCACGTTCATCTGCCGCCAGCGCGCGCCGGTCGACAGGATAACCGTGCGCGCTTTCAGTGACGCGCCGTTTTCCAGTCGCACTTCGTGCAGGCCGCCGGGGATTTTCGCGGGGATGAGCTTTTCGGCGCGCTGCAGGTTCATGATATCGACGTCATAATCCTTGACGTGCTGCTCGAGCTGCGCGGCGAGCTTCGGGCCCTCCGTGTGCTGGACCGAGATGAAATTCTCGATCGCCATGGTGTCGAGCACCTGGCCGCCGAAACGCTCGGCCGCGATGCCGGTGCGGATGCCCTTGCGCGCGGCATAGATCGCTGCCGCGGCGCCCGCCGGGCCGCCGCCGACGACGAGCACGTCAAACGCGTCCTTCGCCTTGATCTTTTCGGCGGCGCGCGTGGAGGCGCCGGTGTCGATCTTGGCCAGGATCTGCTCCAGCTCCATCCGGCCCTGGCCGAAGGGTTTGCCGTTGAGGAAGATCGAGGGCACCGCCATCACCTTGCGCGCATCGACCTCGTCCTGGAACAGCGCGCCGTCGATCGCGACATGGCTGATGCGTGGGTTGAGCACGGCCATCAGGTTGAGTGCCTGGACGACATCCGGGCAGTTCTGGCACGACAGCGAGAAATAGGTTTCGAACGCGAAATCGCCGTCGAGGTCCTTGACCTGCTGGATCAGCTCCTGCGCCGCCTTGGAGGGGTGGCCGCCCACCTGGAGCAGCGCGAGCACCAGTGAGGTGAATTCATGGCCCATCGGGATGCCGGCGAAGCGCACGCCGATATCGGTGCCAGTGCGGCGGATCATGAAGCTGGGCGCGCGGCGGTCGGTGCCGCCGCGGAGCAATGTGACCTTGTCGGACAGGGCGGCGATCTCTTCGAGCAGCGTCAGCAATTCGGCCGATTTGGCGCCGTCGTCGAGCGACGCGACCAGTTCGATCGGCTGGGTGATGTTGCCCAGATAGGTCTTGAGCTGCTGCTTGAGATTGGCGTCCAACATGATGGTGCTCCGATAGGGGCTATGCTCGCGTCATTGCGAGTGGAGCGAAGCAATCCAGGGATACATCCGACTTTGGATTGCTTCGTCGCTTCGCTCCTCGCAACGGCGGAGGAGGAAGCTTCGGTGGCGATCACGCACACCGGAATAGTCGTCGGGAAGATCCCGGGGACGGCGCTGCCGCCCCCGGAACTTTCGCGATTGGTCGGCTCAGATCTTGCCGACGAGGTCCAGCGACGGGGCGAGCGTCTCTTCGCCTTCCTGCCACTTGGCGGGGCAGACTTCGCCGGGATGCGCGGCCACATATTGCGCGGCCTTCACCTTGCGCAGCAGTTCGGTCGCGTCGCGGCCGATGCCGCCGGCGGTCACTTCGACGATCTGGATCTTGCCCTCGGGATCGACGACGAAGGTGCCGCGATCGGCCAGGCCCGCTTCCTCGATCATCACGTCGAAATTGCGCGTGATCGTGCCGGTGGGATCACCCAGCATCGTGTACTTGATCTTGCCGATCGCCGGCGACGTGTCATGCCACGCCTTGTGCGAGAAATGCGTGTCGGTCGAAACGCTGTAGATCTCCACGCCCAGCTTCTGGAACGCGTCGTAATTGTCGGCCAGGTCTTCCAGCTCGGTGGGGCAGACGAAGGTGAAGTCCGCGGGATAGAAGAAGAAGACGGCCCAGCCGCCCTTCACGTCCGCGTCCGTGACGGTCACGAACTTGCCATCCTTGAAGGCTTCGGTCTTGAAGGGTTTCAGGTCGGAATTGATGAGGGACATGCATGCTCCATGTGTTTGCGGTGTCTGCGAGCGCCGATCTAGGTGTCTCTGTTGCAATGCGGAAATTGGATTTTAGAGACTGACTGATCGATTTTGGCGATCAATCGGCTGAAACCGTCTTTCCCATGTCACGCATTGCTGCCAGAGGCCGGATCGAAGACGCGGGACGCGTCTTAATCAGCCGATGTCAATTATGCAAGTGATTCGCGTTAGCAAAAAAGATGCGCAATATGGCCCGGCTGCCGCTCGACGCAGCCGATCGCCAAGGCTAGAATCCCTGCCATGTCAGATCTTTTCCGTTTCCGCCGCTTCGTCGCCGTCCGATCGACATGACCGATTCGGCACCCGGCAATCGCCCGCTTGCGACGCTCGACAGCGAAGCGGATCTCCGCACCGTCTATGCCGAGCCGTCGCAGACGGTGGTCGACAAATGCTTTCCGCGTCTCGACTCGCATAGCCGGCGCTTTCTCGAGCTCTCGCCCTTCTTCTGCATCGGCTCGTCACGCGCCGACGGTCTGGCCGACGTGTCGCCGCGCGGCGGCGAGCCGGGCTTCGTCCACGCGATCGACGACACGCATATCGCCTTCCCCGATCGGCCGGGAAACAATCGTCTCGATACCTTGAGCAATATCGTCCACCAGCCGGCGGTTGGCCTGCTGTTCTTCCTGCCCGGCGTGGAGGACATGCTGCGGATCAACGGCCTGGCATCGGTCACGACCGAGCCCGTGCTGATGGATCGCTTCATCCATGACGGAAAGCCGCCGCGTTCGGTGGCGCTGATCGAAATCCGCGAAGTCTATTTCCATTGCTCGAAGGCCTTGCGGCGTTCGGAGCTGTGGAATCCCGACCGGAGATTGCCCAAGGGCGCTTTCCCGACGCTCGGCAAGATTGTGCGGGATCAGTTCCAGCTCAACATTCCTGCCGAGACGATCGATCAGGCGCTGGAGGAAGACGCGAAGACCAATCTGTATTGAGTTTTCACAGTGGCAGGGCGGTGGTCGCCTTGATCTCGGACAGCGCGATCGTCGAATTGATCTCCTGCACGCCCGGCAGCTTGCTCAACTTCTCGAAGAACAGCCGTTCATAGGCCTCGATGTCCTTGGTCACGACGCGCAGGATGAAGTCGAACACGCCCATCACCACATAGCATTCGAGCACTTCGGGCAGTTCGCGGATCGCCGCGGTGAAATCGTCCAGATTGGCGCGGCCGAGCTCGCTCAATTTCACCTGCGCGAAGATATGCGCGTTGAGCCCCACCTTGCGCCGGTCGATCAGCGCGACGCGGCGCGTGATGTACCCATCCTTCTGCAACCGGTCGATCCGGCGCCAGCACGGCGAGGGGGACAGGCCGACGCGTTCCGAGATTTCAGCCGTCGACAGGCTCGCATCCGCCTGGAGCAGCGCCAGGATTTTCCGTTCGTAGGAATCGAGATCGTGAGACATAGTTTGTCCAGATAAAGCCAAATATGGGTGAAATTGACCTGAATATCGCAATTCTTCGCTGAGAAAGGCAAGAAGTTTCGCGGCGGATGAACGATCATGCCCAGCCTCGATCGGAGTCTCCATGGTTCATCTCGCCTTTCTGAATGCCCATCCGCCGGAGCAATGCGTCGCCGTCGAGGATGAAGCGACCGGCCTGTCCGGCGTCATCGTCATCCACTCGACCGCGCTTGGTCCGGCGGCGGGCGGCTGCCGTTTCTGGGATTATCCCGACAAGGAGGCACTGGCCGTCGATGCGGTGCGGCTTGCCGAGAGCATGAGCTACAAGAACGCGCTCGCCGGTCTGCCGCTGGGCGGGGGCAAGGCGGTGTTGCGGCGTCCGGCGGGCGATCTCGATCGCCGCCGCCTGTTCGAGGCGTTCGGCCGCGCGGTGGAGCGGCATGACGGTGCCTATGTGACCGCCGAGGATGTCGGCACGACCATGGCCGACATGGATGCGGTCGGTGCCTCGACGCGCCATGTCGCGGGCCGGCGCGCGGCGCGCGGAAAGGCCGGCGGGGATCCTTCGCCCTGGACCGCGCGGGGCGTGTTCGATGCGATGAAGGTGGCCGCCGATCACCGGCTGGGCAGTTCGCTCGCCGGGCTCACCGTCGCAGTCCAGGGGTTGGGCAGCGTCGGATCGGCGCTGTGCGCGCTGCTGCATGAGGCGGGCGCGCGGCTGGTCATCGCCGAGCCGCGCGCAGGCGTCGCCGCGACCTTCGCCCGGCATTACGGCGCGACGGTGGTTCCCGCCGACAGGATCATGGAGGTGCAGGCCGATATCTTCGCGCCTTGCGCGCTGGGCGGTGTGCTCGATGCGCGGACGATCGCCGCCCTGCGTGCGACGATCGTCTGCGGCGGCGCCAACAACGTCCTGGCGACGCCGGAGGACGGCGATCGCCTAGCCGACAGGGGCGTGCTCTATGCGCCCGATTATGTCGTCAACGCCGGCGGCATGATCAGCGTCGCTGCCGAATATCTTGGCTGGCGAAGCGAAGAGGTTCGCCAGCGGGTCGATGCGATCGGCGCGCGGCTGGCGAGCGTGCTGGATCTGGCGGCCGCCAGCGGCTTGCCGCCTGGCCGCGCCGCCGACCGCCTCGCGCGCGAGACGATCGCACTGTCCACCAATGCCCGCCATGCGCCGCTGCCGAGGGTCGCATGATGTCTGGAGAAAACATGTTCGAACAATATCGTTACCAGGTGGACGGCCATGCCTGTCCGCAACTCTATCTTCGCCTGCTGGGGCTGTTCGCCCAGCAGGATCTGATCCCCGCCGATATCGAGGGTCAGCAGCGTGACGAGGTGTTGACGCTCAGCATCGTCCAGCCCGGGATCGATCGGCGGCGCGCGGAGATCATCGCGGAGAAGATGCGGATGATCACCACCGTACGCTCGGTGACGCTGACTGAAATGGTGGCGGTTCCTGCCTGAGTTGAGCAGCGACCGGCGGTGAGCCGGCGCTCTTGTCAGTGCTTGCGTGGGATCAGGTGGAGCAGCGCGACGATCGCGCCGCCTACCACGATACCAACCACGGCGGCACCCGCCGCGCCCACCAGCCATTCGGCCACGCCGCCGGCGACGGGCATGGCATGCGCGGCGGCTTCGGCCGCGCCATGGACGATGTGCGGAATCGTCTCCAGCCCGAACACCTCCAGGCCATGGATGATGATGCCGCCACCCACCCAGATCATCGCGGCCGTGCCGATGATCGCCAGCGCCTTGAGCAGCACCGGCATCGCGGTCACCATCCCCCGGCCGAGCGCCCGCACGCTGCTGGCGCTACGCTCGGCCAGATGCAGTCCGATATCGTCCATCTTCACGATCAGCGCGACCACGCCATAGACGCCGGCTGTGATCGCGACCCCCACCGCCGCCAGCACCGCCGCCTGCATCCAGATCGTCTGCGCGGGCAGCTCTGCCAGTGCGATCGCCATGATCTCCGCCGACAGGATGAAATCGGTGCGGATCGCGCCGCCCACCTGGCGGTCCTCCAGTTCCTTGGGGTCGGTCACCTCAAGGACATCATCGGCATGGCTGTCGCCCGATACCGCTTCCCAGACTTTTTCCGCGCCCTCAAAGCACAGATAGGCGGCGCCGATCATCAGCAGCGGGGTGATCGCCCAAGGCGCCAACGCGCTCAGCGCCAAGGCGGCGGGCAGCAGGAAGAGCAGCTTGTTGCGCAACGATCCCAGCGCGATCTTGCCGATGATCGGCAATTCGCGATCGGGCGACAGGCCGACCACGTATCGTGGCGTTACCGCCGTATCGTCGATCACCACGCCCGCCGCCTTGGCTCCCGCCTTGCCCGCGGCGCCGGCGACGTCGTCGAGCGACGCCGCCGCCAGCTTCGCGATCGCGGCAACGTCATCGAGCAGCGCAACAAGTCCGGATGGCATCTCAGTTCCCTTTGAAAAGAGGCGCAATCTAGCCGAGCCCGCCGGATAGTCATCCGGAATCGCGGGGAGTGTCTCAGTTTGAATTTTAGTCGGAACCGCCGGTCACGTCATATGCTGACGTGCTGTCCTCGTTCCGACCCGATGGTGGGCCACCGCTCCTGAAAAACTGAACAAGGCACCAGACCATGAAAGCGCCAACCGGAATCATCCACCAAAGGCTGCTCATGCTACCGCATCCCGCTTCTTGTAAGGTCCGCGAGCCTCTGGAGCCGGGGCCAGTTCATTGATCTTAGCGACAACATCATCCAGCGACCACAGGCGATCCGTGATGCCAGCGGACATCACGGGCGACATGCGCAGCGTCTTGTGGATGCGAGCAAAATTGTAGAACACGAAGTAGAGCGCGTTGCCGGTTGCGCTTTTCCATTCCGGATTGCAGCTTTCATATCCAGCGAATCGATTCCGCTATCCGAAAAATTCACGGGGGCAGTCCATGAAGCCGAAGACGATGCCGCGCCTGATTCTCGCCGCGACCCTGTTGGCGTCCGCCAGCATCGCTTTTTCGCAAGGGGCGCCGGCCGAATATGATCTGGTGATCCGTGGTGGACGCGTGCTCGATGGCGCGGGCAATCCCTGGGTTTCCGCCGATGTCGCGGTGAAGGACGGACGGATCGTCAAGGTCGGTCCGGTCAAGGGCCGGGGAACGAAGGAGATCGATGCTAAGGGGCGCTATGTCGCGCCCGGCTTCATCGACATGATGGATCAGTCGAGCCGCAGTTTGCTCCGGAATGGCGGCGCGGAGAACAAGTTGCTCCAGGGCGTGACCACGGTGATCACGGGCGAGGGCGGGCCGCCGGTGCCCGCCGCCGAACTGCCCGCCTATTTCGACCGGCTGGAGAAGCAGGGCATCGCGGTCAATCTGGGCACCTATTATGCGAGCACCCAGGCGCGCCGGAAGGTGATGGGTGATGCCGATGGCCGCCCGACACCGGCTCAGCTCGACGAGATGAGCCGCGAGGTCGACATCGCGATGCGCGGTGGTGCGTTCGGTATCTCCTCCGCGCTGATCTATGCGCCGTCAAGCTTCCAGACGACGTCCGATCTGGTCACGCTGGCGAAGGCGGCGAGCCGCTGTGGCGCGATCTATGCCACGCATATGCGCGACGAGGCGTCCAACCTGATCCCCGCGATCGAGGAAGCGATCGAGATCGGCGAGAAGGGCGGCGTCAAGGTCGAGATCTTCCACCTCAAGGCGGCGACGCGGATCGGCTGGGGCAAGCTGATGCCGAAGGCGCTTTCGACGATCGAGGCGGCGCGCGATCGCGGCGTCGACGTGGCGGCGAACATGTATCTTTACACCGCCAGCGGCACCGGACTGGAGATCACGGTACCGGCCTGGGTCTGGGCGGGCGGCAAGGAAAAGGGGCTGGCGCTGCTCAAGGATCCCAAGGTGCGCGAGCGGCTGAAGAAGGAAGTCGCGGCGGGGCCGCAGCCGGACTGGCCCAATCATGTCGCGGCCGCCGGCGGCTGGGACAATATCATGCTCGCCAATGGCCGGGTCGAGAAATACGCCAGATATCAGGGCATGAGCATCGCGAAGATCGCCGCCGCGCTCGGCAAGGATCCGGCAGACACCGCCTGGGATATCTTGATCGAGGCGCAGCCCGAGCGCGCCACCGCCGTCTATTTCACCATCGGCGAGGAGGATATCCGCACCGCGCTGCGCCGCCCCTGGGTCAGCATCGGCAGCGATGCCGGCGCCTCGATCGAATTGGGCAAGGCTGACGGTGACGTGCTGCCGCACCCGCGCGCCTATGGCAATCACGCGCGCACCATCGCGGAATATGTCCGCAACAATCCCGTGCTGACGCTGGAGGATGCGGTGCGCAAGATGACGAGCTGGCCCGCTGAACGCATGGGGCTGAGCGATCGCGGGCTGGTCCGCGAAGGCATGCGCGCCGACATGGTCGTGTTCGACTATGCGAAGATCCAGGACAACGCGACCTTCGCGCAACCGTTGCGGCCATCATCGGGGATCGACGACGTCATCGTCAACGGCGTGCCGACGATCACCGGCGGCAAGCCGACCGGTGCACGCGCGGGCGTGGCGCTGCGGCATGAATGCGTGGCGGGGAGCTAGGGGTGGATGGCGGGCCCCGTATGTCGTCATCCCCGCGAAAGCGGGGATCCAGCTTCTTCGCCTTTGGGATGCTTCACGGAAAAGCTGGATTGACCTTCGGTCGACTCTGTCTCCCGCGTTCGCGGGAATAACAAGAGGCAGGGAGGTGTGGATCTACCGCCCCGCAAAGGCGGCCTGCAATGGTCCCGTCCCACCAGCGGCCAGATGCACCATCAGCAGCACCCGCGCCTTGGCGGGATTGAGGAAGCCCGATCGCTCGAATGCGGCCGGTGCCTTTCCATCCCATAGCCCCGAATCCTTGACGGCGCCGCTGGCGACACGTGCCGACAGCACCACCGGGAAACCGCGTTCGGCCAGCGCCTTCACCGTCGATCGCATCGGCGGAGCCAGCGTGCCGCTGCCGAAGCCCGCGACCACCAGCCCCTTTGCGCCGGCCGCCACCGCGGCATCGGCAAGCGCGCCGTCGCCGTCGAGATAGGATTGCACGATATCGACACGCGGCAGCGCCTCGATCCGCTCTGGCGAAAGATCATAGATGCGTCCGTTGCGTCCGGCGGGCTGGAAGAAGCGGATCTCGTTCTCAAGAACCGCGCCGATCGCGCCCTGATTGGGGCTGGCAAAGGCCGATGTCCGGCTGGTGCTGAGCTTGGCGGCGTCGCCGGCCGACAGGATCTGCCCGTCGAGCGCGACCAACGTGCCGCGCCCGCGCGCCTGCGGATCGGCGGCGACGCGCACGGCTTCCAGCAGATTGGCAGGGCCGTCGGCGGAAACCGCTTCGCTCGATCGCATCGAACCGGTCAGCACCACCGGCCGTGTATCCGCGATCACCAGATCGAGCAGCATCGCGGTTTCTTCGAGCGTATCGGTGCCATGGGTGACGACGATGCCGGCAAGCGCCGGATCGTCCGCAAAGGCGGCGCGGATGCGGCGGACCAGCCGTGCCCAGTCGGCGCGCTTCAAGCCGCTCGATCCGCCGGCGGCAAGGTCCTCGACCTGGAGCCGGGCGACGGTGTCGAGCCCCGGGATCGCCGAGACCAGCGCATCGCCGGTGAGCCCCGGACCGGACGCCGTGCTGGCGATGGTGCCCCCCGTCGCGATCACCAGCACATGCGGCCGGTTCTGCGCCCATACGGGATTGGTGGGGAAGAACAGCAGCGCGAGCAGCATGGCGGCTTGCATCGCGTGGTGGCGGCCATAGCGCAGAATGCCGGTCATCGTGTCGCTCCACGGATCGGCCGGCCCGGGCGGGCGGCGGTGATCAGCTTGCCGTCGCGGATCACGAATTGGCCGCCGACGAGGACATTGACCATGCCGCGCGCGGGTTTCGTCGTATCCTCATAGCTGGCCTGGCCGGCCACCGTCTCCGGATCGAAGACGATGATGTCGGCATCGGCGCCCGGGCGAATGCGCCCCTTGTCGCGCATGCCCGGCGCCACGCTTTCCATCAGCCTGGCGGGCAGCAGCGAAGCGCGCCGGAACATCTCGTTCAGCGAGAACATGCGCTTTTCACGGACATAATAGGCGATCGTCGCGGTGAAGGTCGATGCGGTGCGCGGATGGCTGACCGCCTTGGCCGGCAGCGGCCATACGGCCTTGTCGAAGATCTTGCCGTCGATCTCGTAGGGGACGGCGTCGCTCGCGATCATGCTGTCCTTTACCATCACGGCTTCGTCGATGAAGCGGCGCTCCGCCGGCACCTTCTCGTCGAGATAGTGGATCACCACCTGCCCGTCGGGATCGCTCTTCTGCAGTTCGGCCAGCCGCGCGTTGGTCGCCGGGCGTTCCCCGGTCTTCAGATAGACAATGCTGTCCGACTTGATGTTGATCTGCGGCAGATTGTCGGGATGGAGAAAGGGCGCGTCGATCTTGGTCGATCCCGCGCCCCAGGGATAGGCTTCGCTGCTGATCGAGACGCCATTGGCGCGCGCCGTTTCGATCATCGCGGCGATCGACGGGATCGCACGCAAGGCCGAGCTGTTGATGTGGCAGATGTGCATATGCGCACCCGTCGCCGCCGCCACCGCGATCACTTCGGAGAATCCCTCGACCGCGCCCTTGGGCTCGCGCGTGTTCTTGGTGCGGACATGGGTGAAAGTGGGTACATCGCGCCTGGCGGCGAGCCGGGCCACGTCGAGATATTCCTGGCGGCCGGTGTTGGGCGCATAGCCGGCAAGCATGCCGACGCCGAGCCCGCCTTCGTTCAGCCCCTGTTCGACGCGCGAGACCACTTGGGCGGCATCCTCGTCCGACGCGGGCGCCGTGGGCGAGAGGCCGAGCGCGGTGCGCGCGGCCAGCCAGTTGACGCTGAAGCCGTAGTTGATCGGCCGGCCTTCCTTCGCGATCGTGTCATAGGTCCTGGCGACCGGCCATGTGCCGCCTTCCAGTTCGAGTGCGGTGGTCACGCCGTCGAAGGCCTGGATCCAGGCGGCCGGAATCGTCTGGGCATGCGAATGGACATCGACAAAACCGGGGCCGACGACCAGACCCTTGGCATCGACGGTGGTGCGGCCGCGCAAGGGCTCCGCGGTCACGATGGCGATGCGTCCGTCGCGGATGCCGATCTGGCGGATGCCGTCCAGTCCGCTTTCGGGATCGATCACGCGCCCGCCGGCGATGACCACGTCGTAGACCTCACCCGGCTGCGCCGGCGCGCCCGCTGAAAGAGCAAGCAACGACAGGGTAGCGCCAAGGCAGAGCGCGCGAAGATGCTGTTTCAAAGAGTCCTCCCGATCCGTTCCCGAAACGGACGCGGGGCCATGCTTCGGGGAGGATCAGCTTCCCATGCGCGGGCGGCGATCTCCAAGCGAAGAGGTGGAGATCGGCCATATCCCGTGGCTATGGGTTGAAGCGCATCCCGCTCTATTGATTATTTCCGCATTTTGCGAGTCGTCAGGTGGGATCACTTGACTTCAAAATGCTCTAGCCGATGAAATCCACGTCCCCGCCCATCGCTTCGCGCAGCGCGGCCAGCGCTTGCGCCTTGATCTGATGGACGCGCGGCACACTGACGCCCAGTATCTCGGCGATCTCAGACAGGTTGAGCTCCTCGACGAAATAGAGCTGAACGATCAACTGGTGTCGCTCGGCCAGGCCGGTGATCGCGTCGGTCAGCCGCGTCCGTGTCTGCGCATCGGCGAGTTGGTCGAAGCTGTCGGGTTCGGCATCGGCAAAGGCGGGGTCGGAATCCGAATAACAATCGTCCAATCCCTCGAAGCGCAACGGTGTCGATGCGACACGCAGCGCGGCGAGTTCGGATTCGCTCATCTCCATCGCTGCCGCGAGTTCGGCGGACGAGGGCGGGCGGCCCAGCCGGATCTGCAACGCATCCGACTTGTCGCGCATCTCGCGACGCCGCTCCATCGCCCCGCGCGAGATCGTCGCGTTGCGCCGGAGCATGTCGATCATCGCACCGCGGACGCGCATCTTGGCATAGGCGGCGAAACCGTCATCACCTTCGCCCTCGTGGCGGCGCACGCATTCGGTGAGCGCGACCAGCCCGGTCTGGACGAGATCCTCGACCTCCAGATCGGCATGGCCCGATCCATGCACATGCCACGCCAGGCGCCGGACGAGCGGCATGAACTGGCGGATGCGGTCCATCGGATCCTGCCGGTAGACGGTCGCGGCGACGGACGATTTGTAAGGATGAGTCATGCGGTCATGCTTTCCTTCTGGGCCGGGCGGCCAGGGTCTTCACTGAAGGTGACGGGCGCTTCGCTGCCGGCGCCGCCGACCACCGCGACCACTTCGATCGGCTGGGTCGGGGGCAGTTCGGCGATGCTGATCACCAGGCATTGCGGAGCGCGCAGCTTGAGCAGCGCGGTGACGGCGCGGCGCACGCGCGGTTGCACGACAAGCGCGCAGGGCGGCTGATCGGGCGTGCGCTGCGCCATGAGGTCGCGGATGCGATCGCCGATCGATCGGGCAAGGTCGGGCTCGATCACCGGCTGGTTGGTCGCCGGATCGATCATGCCCTGCATGATCATCGATTCCAGGCCGCCATCGAGCGTGATCACCGGCAGGCGATCGGCGGGGCCGCAGATGCGCCCGACGATATAGCCGCCCAGGTCGATCCGCAGCATGTCGATCAGCCGTTCGTGATCCAGCGTCTGCTGCACCGATGCGGACAGGCTGGAGAAGATCGGCAACAGGTGCGAGATCGAGACGCCTTCCTCGAGCAGCGAGCGCAGCAGGCGCGTCATGGCGGCCAATGACAGCGGCTGCGGATAGACGGTCTCGACCAGCCCGGATGCGCGTTCCTTCAGGCTGTCGATCAGTGCCAGGACCTCGTCCGGGCCGAGCAGCGCCTGCGGACGATCGATGAGCAACTGGTTGAGCTGGGTCGCGACGACCGTGCTCGCATCGACCACCAGGAACCCGTCGGCGATGGCGAGATCGCGCAGACCGGCATCGATCCAGAGCGCGTCGCAGCCGAAGCTGGGATCGCGCGTCGGTTCACCGGCAAAGGCGGGCTGCGCGCTGCCCTCTCCGGTGTTGATGGCGAGCAGCTTGTCCGGGCGAATCGTAGCGCCGCCGATGACGACGCCGCCCAGCAGCACGCGATAGGCGGTCGGTGACAGGTCCAGGCTGTCGCGCACGCGGATCTGCGGAACGACGAAGCCGAAGAGCTGGGACAATTGCTTGCGGACGCCGGTGATGCGGCTGATCAGCGGAGCGCTGCGCTTGTCGTCGACCAGATGAACCAGGCCGAAGCCGAGCTCGATCGTGACCAGCGTGTGATCGCTGACGTCGTCGAGACGGATTTCGTTCGGATTGGCGACCTCGACCGGCTCCGCCACTGGCTTGGGCGGTGCCTTGGCGCGCTTGGCCAGCCGCCAGGCGATATAGCCGGAGATCGCGGCGGCGGGCAGGAAGATGCTCTGCGGCATCGCCGGGATCATGCCGATCACGCCCAGGATGAAGGCGACGGGAATCCAGATCGCGGCGTCGGCGAACTGGCCGCCGATCTGTCCGGTCAGGTCCTCGGAACTGGTGACGCGCGTGACGATGGCGGCGGCCGCGATCGACAGCAGCAGCGAGGGAACCTGCGCGACCAGCGCGTCGCCGACGGCGAGAGTGATATAATGTTCGGCCGCCTCGGACGCGGTCAGCCCGTGGCTGATCATGCCCAGGCAGAAACCGGCGATGATGTTGACCGCCAGGATCAGCAGCGCCGCGATCGCGTCACCCTTCACGAATTTGGACGCACCGTCCATCGATCCGTAGAAATCGGCTTCGGTCGATACTTCCTGGCGGCGCGCGCGGGCTTCGTCGGGCGTCATCAGCCCGGCGGCGAGATCGGCGTCGATCGCCATCTGCTTGCCGGGCAGGGCGTCCAGCGTGAATCGTGCGGACACTTCTGAGACGCGGCCCGCGCCCTTGGTGACGACCACCAGGTTGATGATCATCAGGATCGCGAAGACGAACAGGCCGACGATGAAATTGCCGCCGATCAGGAAGGCGCCGAACGCCTCGATGACATGGCCGGCCGCCGCCGTGCCCTCATGGCCGGAAACGAGCACGACGCGCGTCGATGCGACGTTGAGCGCCAGCCTGAGCAGGGTCGCGAACAGCAGCACCGTCGGGAAGGACGAGAAGTCGAGCGGCTTGCGCGCGTTGATCGCCGTCATCAGGATGGCGATCGACAGGCCGATATTCACCACGAAGAAGATGTCGAGCACGATCGAGGAGATCGGCACGACCATCAGCACGATCAGCGCAAGGATGCCGGCGGGCAGCGCGAAACCGCGCGCCGAGGGCATCATGCGGGCGGGAAGGGCCAGCGCGCTCACAGGTTGAACGCCTGAAGACGGGCATAGGCCTGACGGACATTGGCGCGGCCAGTGTCATTGCCGGCGACGTCCAGCCCGAAACTGGCGCGCAGCGTTTCCGCCATGGTCGGTCGTGGCGGTGGTCCCGCCGGCTGGACCGGGTCCATCGGCCGGGGCTGCGGGCGCATATAGGCGGCGGGCATCGCGCCGGGGCTCATCGCCGCGATGTCGAAGCCGCCGAAGCTGCCGGCATCGCCGCCATTGCGTTCGATCGCGTTGCCCAGCTTGTTCTGGAACATGTCGTAGACCTGGCCGAGCGAGCGGGCGTCACCGCTGGCGTCGAAGAAGATCGAGCGGTTCGCCGCCGCCGCCTTGGGAAACAGCGCGGCCGCGGTCATGCCCGGATTCTGCGCCGCGTTCTGAAGGAAGCTGGTGGCGCCCGCCGGGCCGAGGAAATGCGCGAGATAGAGATCGGTGCCGTTGGGTTCGCGTCCGAGCGCTGTCTGCAGCGTCGCGCGATTGTCGTTGGCGAACTCGCCCGCCATCAGCGACGAGACCTGGGGATCGAAGCGCAGCGCCAGGATCTGCTGACGCATCGCGGGATCGCGGACGACTGGTCCTTTGCCGGTCTGTTCGATCTGCGCGGCGGCCCAGCCCAGGCCATGTTCGCCGCCATGCTTCTGGATCGTGTTCAGCCAGGTGCTGGAAATGAACTGGAACAGGCCGCTCGCGCTCGACGTCGATGCGCGCGCGTCCGGATCCAGGCTGCTTTCAAGGCTGGCCTGTCCGAGCAGATAGTCGAAATCGACGCCGGTGCTGGTCGAGGCGCGCTGGATCTCCGCGCGCACTGCGGCCTGGTTCGCCACTGGCTGAACTTGCGGCATTCCCAAAATTCCTCCTCGCCCGGCGCAACGGCGCGTCCGGACGGGAGGGAATTAAGCAATAGGCGTGCCAGTTGTGCCGGTCAGGCGGGTCGGCGGCCGAAATGCGCGCTGGCGGGGGCCGCGCGATAGACGTCGGTGCGGCCCGTCAACATATTGAGCCGGGCGGTCACATTGGCGGCCAAAAGGTTGCGCGTCTGGCGATTTACCTCGTTCAGCCGGTGCGCGGCCTCGACCATGCCGCGGCATTCGTCGTCCAGTTCGGCCATGTCCGCGCTGGCGATCTGCCCCACGAGTGCCGATTTCTGGTTGGCGCACAGCATGATGGTGTCGAGGTCGATGGCGGCAAGTGCTTGCCGCTCGTCCTGCAGGGCGGCAAGCATTTGCCGCAGATTGTCCTTGATCGCGCTCATTTCGGAGCCCGCAGCAAGATGCCGGCCGCGATCATCGCATCGGCGATCTTGGCGGGAACCACGGGATAGCTGCCCTCCGCGATCGCCTTTCGGATCAGCGTCACGCGATCCTGGTCGATGGGCGGCGCCGAACCGGTGCCGAGCGTTTCCGCCGTGACGACGGGCTGGGCGGTGGCCGTCCGTCCGGGCCGGCCAGCCTGTGTCGCCGCACCGGCCGCAGCCTGCTCCCGGGTGTTGGCGATCCGCCGTACCGGGTTGATGGGTGAGGTATCCATGCTGCTCAAGTCCTGATCCAAGCCTTTCAGCACACCAGAACGGCAGCGGCGCTCAGGACTTAAGGGGTGAAATCGCCAGTGGTCGGCGCTGGGGCGGATTCAACGCGAAAACCGGTCGATCCGGGATGCGCTGGGCATCCCGGAGACCGGTTCTCATGAATGGCGGACGGGGCGGCCGACGGTGTCGGCCGTACCCGATCAGGAGGTGGGCATGCTGACCAGGCCGCGACGCAGCACCTGGCAGGTCAGGACCTCGCCCTTGCCGGCGGCCTTGATCTTGATCCAGCTTCCCACCGGGCCGGCTTCCATCGCCTGGCCGCCCTGGCTGATCGTGAAGCCGGTGCCCTTGACCTCGATGGTCACGACATCGCCCTTGGCGACGGCAAGGCTGGCGGTTTGCACGGCGGTCTCCGCACCCATCACCGCATTGGTCGGCACGACGGGCACGAACAGCTTCCATCCCGCGCCCACGGGGCATTCGAGGATGACGGTATCGCGGCGCACCGTGCGCCAGGACACACGGACATCGCCGCCGCATGACGAGAGGCGGAGCCTGCGATCGATCGGCGCGGCGGCGCCGCCGGGCGCGCCCAGGGCATTGCCGGTGAAGCGCTGGACCGCGAGATCGAGCGCATTGTGATCGATCGTCGGCATGGTGGCATGCGCCGGGATGGCGGCCGCCACGAGAGCGAGAGCTGGAATCAAACGGATCATGGTCTGGCCTTTCGATTGTCGCGTGTTGAAGTGGGTCATGAGAGTCGGTCTGCTTTCGGTGAGAAGTGCGCCGATGTTTCCATCAGCCTTGGTCGAAACTGAGCGTCACGGTGATCGTGTCGCTATTGGCGGGCTCCAGGATCAGCCGCACCGCGCGGCCTTGCAGCGCCGGATCGGCGCTGACGGCTGCGGCATCGGCCAGCACCGCGTCGCGGCGGCCGGGGCGATAGGCGCCATGGATGTTGACGCGCATGCGCGTGTCGACGGCCTGTTCCTTCAGCCATTGGCCGAGCGGTGGCGTGCCCGGGCCGGGGCGCCACATCGCCACCGGCTCGGCCACCAGCGGAGCGGGCGGCGGCGTGGGCGCGGGGGCCGCGACGGGCGCCGGGGTGGCGGCCTTTGCGGATGTACTCTCGACCCGCGCCAACGCCGAAAAAGTCGTCAGGAACAGGATGATCGAGAGATCGGCCAGCATGATCTGCCAGCTTGTGCCGGGCGCGTTCATGCCGCCATCGTCCGTGTTGGCCGCGCGATCGCGGGCGACGGGGCGATCTGCGCCTGCAGCCAGTCCACCATCGCCTGGCGCCCGGCTTCCTCGCTTTCGGCGATCCGTGCGATGTGGCGGGCGATCGGCGCATAGACAAGATTGGCGCTGAGCACGCCGTAAAGCGTGGTGAGCACGGCGGAGGACACCGCCGCCGAGATCGCTTCCGGCGCCAGCCCGCCGGCGGGCAATTGCGTCAGCGCGACCAGCGTGCCGGCAAGGCCGAACACGGGCGACAGGTCCGCCGCCAGATTGAACAGCCGGGTGCCGTCGGCCGCGATGCGCTCGCGCGCGATGCGGCTGGTTTCGTGATGCTCGGTCAGTGCGTCGATCGAGCGGCGCTGCAGCATGGCCTCCACCGCCTGGGACAGGTCGCGATCGGGAATCGTCGCCAGCGGCGCGCGCAACATGCCCTCGCGATCGATGTGCCGCGCCTGCGCCGCCAGCGCCGCGCGTGCCCGCGCTTCCGAGAAACGCGGCCGAAACAGCGATGCCAGCGCGCGGCCGGTGTTGGCGATCTCGCCGAAACCGGAGCGCAGCAGCGTGGCGGCCAGGGTGCCCAGCACCACCAGCAGCAACGCATTCGGATCGAACATCCTGTCGAGCGACATTCATCAATCTCCCATCGCGATCCGGATCGGCCGGGGCCGTCCGCACATTCGCGTGAGAGGGTTTCGCAAGTGGCGTGCCAATTGCCCGAAATGGCCGATCCATGGGCGGGCGAGCGGCGGCGGGAAGCGGGGCGGGGCGGCAAGCGGACGGCAAGGCGGAAAATTCTTGCCTGGATGCGGCAAGATCTTGCCGGGCGCTTGCCGGATCGCGACGGGATCGGCGGAAAAACGTGCTCTTTCGCGAGTTGGCACGTCAATTGCGTACATGCTTGCGAAGGTCCGGCCCGTGCCGGATCAGATTGGGAGCATGGCCGATGGCCGAAAGTCTCTTTGGCATTCATGGCGCGGCACTAGAGGTGCGTTCGCAGCGCATGGGGCTGTTGTCGTCGAACATCGCCAATGCGGCGACGCCCGGCTACAAGGCGCGCGACATCGATTTCAAGACCGCGCTCGACGCGCGCCTGAACGGCGCCGGCAGCGATGCGGCGACCGCGAAGGCGGAACTCTACCGCGTGCCGCTGATGCCCTCGATGGACGGCAATACCGTCGAGCTCGCGACCGAACAGGTCGCCTTTTCCGAGAATGCGGTTGGCTACGCCACCACCCTGTCCTTCATCCAGTCGCGGGTCGAGACGCTCACCCGCGCGATCAAGGGCGAATGACGATGGCGAACCCGATGACCATCTTCGACGTCGCCGGACGCGCCATGTCCGCCCAGCTCGTGCGCATGAACAGCTCGGCCTCGAACCTCGCCAATGCCGGCAGCATCGCCGGCGATGCCAACGCGGTCTACAAGCCGATCAAGCCGGTGTTCCGCACCGAGCTTGATCGTTCGACCGGCATGATGAGCGTCAGCGTCGATCGCGTCGTCCGCTCCGATGCGCAGGCGATCCGCCGGCATGATCCCGATCACCCGCTCGCCGACGAGAATGGCGACGTGTGGGCAGCCCCCGTCGATGAGACCCAGGAGATGGTCGAGATGATGGAGAGCGCCCGCCAGTACCAGAATGTGATCGAGGTGCTCCAGACCACCAAGACCCTGATGCTCGATACGATGAGGCTAGGCAAATGAACTTCAATTCCGTCATCGCGACGAACAGCTCGAAGCCGGTTCCGGCTGACGCGAAGGTTTCCAGCCAACTCGGCCAGAAGGATTTTCTGCGCCTGCTCACCGCGCAGATGCAGACCCAGGATCCGTTCGATCCGGTCGATAACAAGGAGATGCTGGCGCAGATGGCGCAGTTCTCCAGTCTCGCCGGGCTTTCGGAGATCAACGACACGCTGAAGCTGATCAACGCCAAGCTCGGCGGCGACGCCGCCACGCCTTCCACCTGAACCTGTCCTTCAAGGGAGATACGCCATGTCCTTTTATACCTCGCTGAGCGGCGTCAAGAGCGCCCAGACCCAGCTCGAAGTCGTCTCGCACAATCTCGCCAACTCCGAGACCGCCGGATTCAAGCGCAGCCGCGCCAATTTCGCCGACGTCTTCGCGACCTCGTCGACGACGAACCCGCAGCTCGCCATGGGCGTCGGCACGCGCGTCGAGTCGATCACGCAGACCTTCTCGAACGGGCCGATCGAGCAGACGGGCAACGCGCTCGATCTCGCCATCACCGGCGAAGGCTTCTTCGCGACCAAGTCGGCCGCGTCGGAAGAGGTAATGTTCACCCGCAACGGATCCTTCTCGGTCGACGAGGACGGCTATATCAAGCGCGGCACCGACGATCGCCTGCAGCTCTATGCGGTGGCGCCGGACGGCACCGCCAGTGTCGGCGCCACGATCGACGCGCAGATCCCGGCCGAGAATGCCGATGGGTCCAAGTTCGCCGGCATCACCGTCAGCGGCAATGGCGATGTGATCGCCACCTTTGCCGACGGCACCAACCAGACGCTCGGCCGCGTCGCGATGGCGAGCTTCACCGCGCCGACGGGCCTGCGCCAGGTGGGTTCGTCGAACTGGACGCCGACTGGCCTGTCCGGCGAACCGAGTTGGGGCGAACCCGGCGACGGACGCTTCAACGATCTGATGTCGGGCGCGGTCGAACGCTCCAATGTCGATCTGACCGAGGAACTCGTCGGCCTGATCACGGCGCAGCGCTATTTCCAGGCGAACGCCAAGGCGATCGACACCGCGTCGCAGATCACCCAGACGATCATCGGCATCCGGACCTAAGCGCCATGGATCGCCTCATCTACACTGCCTATTCGGGCCTGCGCGGATCGCTGTCCGCGCAGACCGCGATCGCCAACAACCTGGCCAACGCGAACACGATCGGCTTTCGCGCCGAACGCACCGCGTTCGAGGCGCAGACGCTCAAGGGCCCGATGCTCGAGGTCCGCGCGCCGAGCGCCATGGAGGTCAAGGATGCCGACATGACGGCGGGCGCGGTGGTGCAGACGGGGCGGTCGCTGGACCTGGCGGTCGACGGCAAGGCGATGCTCGCCGTCCAGGCCGACGACGGATCGGAAGGCTATACGCGGCGCGGCGACCTGATGGTCTCGCCCTCGGGGCTGCTCCAGACCGGTGACGGTCATCTCGTCCTCGGCAATGGTGGTCCGATCTCGATCCCTACCTCCGCCTCCGTCTCGATTTCGCCAGACGGCTCGGTCCAGGTGGTTGCGCCCGGCGGTGATCCGAAGAATCCGGAGACGGTGGACCGTATCAAGCTGGTCTCGCCCGAAGGCACCCAGATCGCGAAATCGGTGGACGGGCTGTTCCGCGTCGTCGGTGATGGCGCGCTGCCCGCCGATCTCGACGCCCGCGTCACCACTGGCGCGCTCGAGCAATCCAACGTCAACAGCGCGCAGATGCTCGTCGAGATGATCGAGAACCAGCGCTCGTTCGACATGCGCACCAAGATGCTGACCACCGCGAAGGACCTCGACGAGGGCGGCGCGGCGCTCATGCGCATCAACTGATTCCAGCGAAGGACCTGATTCATGCCCACTTCCGCAATGCATGTCGCCCGCACCGGCCTGGAGGCACAGGATGCGCGCATGCGCGTCATCGCGAACAACCTCGCGAATGTCGGCACCACCGGTTTCAAGCGCGACCGCGCCTCGTTCGAAACGCTCGCCTATCAGGACGTCCGCGTCGCCGGCACCCAGTCGAGCAGCGAGACCAAATATGCGATCGGGCTCAATCTCGGTACCGGCGTGAAGGTGCAGGGCACCGCGCGGATCGAAACCCAGGGTTCGCTCAACACCACCAGCAACGCGCTCGACGTGGCGCTGGACGGCAACGGCTATTTCCAGGTGCAGATGCCCGGCGGGCAGGTCGCCTATACCCGCGCCGGCAATTTCGCGCGTTCGCCCGAGGGGCAGCTCATCACGGCGCAGGGCTATCCGGTCCAGCCCGGCATCACGATCCCGGAGAATGCGACCGAGATCACCATCGGCCTGGATGGCACCGTGTCCGCCACGGTCGCGAGCGAGAGCGAGCCAAGCCAGCTTGGCCAGCTTACGCTCGCCAGCTTCGCCAATCCGGCGGGGCTCCAGGCGGCCGGAGACAATTTCCTGCTCGAGACCGCGGCGAGCGGCGCCGCGCAGGTCGGCATCGCCGGCCAGGACGGTCGCGGCTCGATCCGCCAGGGCATGCTCGAGGGATCGAACGTCAATGTCGTGGAGGAGCTGGTCGACATGATCGAATGCCAGCGCGCCTATGAAGTGAACTCCAAGATGATCTCCGCTGTCGACGAGATGCTGCGCAATGCGAACCAGACACTTTAATCGCACCGTCGGCCTGCTGCTCGCGGGTGGCCTGGCATTTTTCCTGTCGCCCGCCGACGCGAAAAAGGCCCGGCCCAAGCCGGGTTTCGAGGCGACTTTGCCGCTGCCGCCCGCACCGCAACCAGCGATGGCCGATGGCGCGATCTTCCAGGCCAGCAGCGGCTATGCCGCGCTCCACGAAGGCAATCGGGCGCGTTCGGTCGGCGATCTGCTGACCGTCGTGCTGGTCGAACGGATCACCTCGTCAAAGTCCGCCACGTCGAAGACGGCGCGTGACGGAGGCTTCTCGATCACGCCGCCCACAGCCGGCCCGCTCGATTTTCTGAACCCCAATGCCCTTAAGGCTTCGGGCGGTTCGTCGTTCAATGGCAATGGCACTGCCGCGCAACAAAGCGCGCTGGGTGGCGAGGTCAGCGTGACCATCGCCAAACTGCTCGGAAACGGCAGCGCCATCGTCAAGGGCCAGAAGCGGCTCACCTTGAGCCAGGGCGAGGAATGGGTGCAGTTTTCAGGAATCGTCCGGCTTGCCGACATCGACCAGATGAATCGCATCGCATCGACCCGCGTCGCCGATGCCCAGATCGAATATTCGGGCAACGGCCAGGTGGCGCGCGCCAGCCGCGAAGGCTGGCTGCAGCGCTTCTTCAACATGATCAGTCCCTTCTAAGGTTCAAGGACCCCACGCCATGACCCGTCTGCCGAAGCTTCTTCTCGCACTTCTCGCCGTTGCGATCCTTCCTGCCGCGCCGGCGCATGCCGAACGCGTGCGTGATCTCGGCAGCTTCCAGGGGGTGCGGACCAACCAGCTCGTCGGTTATGGCGTGGTCGTCGGGCTCGAAGGTACGGGCGACGACAATCTCGAATATACCGCGCAGGCGGTGAAGGGCGTGACGAACCGGCTCGGCCTGCAATTGCCGCCGGGCGTGCAACCGGGGCTGAAGAACGCGGCGGCGGTGATGATCACCGCCGATCTTCCGGCTTTCTCGAAGCCCGGCCAGCGCATCGACATCACGATATCGGCGCTGGGCAAGGCGAAGTCGCTGCGTGGCGGATCGCTGGTATTGTCGCCGCTGATGGGCGCCGACGGGCAGATCTATGCGATGGCGCAGGGCAATCTCGTCGTCGGCGGTCTCGGCGTTTCCGCGCGCGACGGATCGAAACTGTCGGTCAACGTGCCGACGGTCGGCCGCATCCCGCTTGGCGCCACGGTCGAGCGCGCGGTGGCGACGGGCTTCGATACGCGCGAAGCGCTGCGCTTCAACCTCAACGAAGCCGATTTCCTGACCGCGCAGCGCATCCGCGACGCGATCAACCAGAAATTCGGCCCCATCGCCACGCTCGAGGACGCGGTCACCGTCTCGCTCGCGCTGCCGGCGGGGGCCAATACGCGCGGCGCGATGATGGCGGCGATCGAGATGCTCGACGTCACGCCGGCCGAAGCGCCCGCGCGCGTGATCGTCAACAGCCGTAGCGGCACCGTGGTGATCAGCAGCGCCGTGCGTCTGGCGCCGGCGGCGGTCAGCCATGGCAAGCTCGTCATCCATATCGATGAAGCGCCGCAGGTCGTGCAGCCCGCGCCATTCTCGCGTGGCGAGACCGCGGTGCAGGAAAACAGCACCATCTCGGTGGAACAGAGCAACAATCACCTGGCCGTGCTCAATCCCGGTCCGTCGCTGTCGTCGATCGTGGATTCGCTCAACAAGCTGGGCGTCAGCCCTCCCGATCTGGTCGCGATCCTCGAAGCGCTCAAGCAGGCGGGATCGCTCAAGGCGGAGTTGATCGTGATATGAAGATCGCCAATTCCCTTCCCCTCGCATCCAGGCCGGCGGATCAGAAGGCCCAGCTTGGCAAGGCTGCGCAGCAGTTCGAGGCGATTTTCGTCCGGCAGATGCTCGCCGCCGCGCACAAGGCGAAACTGGCCGACGGGCTGTTCGACAACAGCGCCGTCGAACAGTTCCAGTCGATGCAGGATTCGCGGCTGGCCGACATCGTCTCCGAAAATGGCGGACTGGGTCTGGCGCGCACGATCGAGCAGCAGCTCTCGCGCCAGATCGGCGGTAACACGCCATGAGCTCCGATCTCATCTCGATCGCGCGCAGCGGCGCCAGCGCCGCGCGGATCGCGCTCGATGTCACCGCGCAGAACATCGCCAATGCCGGCACCGACGGCTATGTCCGCCGCTCGGTCGCGATGGCCGAGGTCTCCGGCAGCGGCATGCTCTACACCCAGAACGACGTCTCGCTTCACGGCGTGCGCGTTTCGGGTATCGTGCGCAACGCCGACGAGTTCCGCTTGGCCGAAGTGCGCCGCACCGGCAGCGATCTGGCGCGCGCCAATGCTGAAGTGGGCGCGCTTTCCAATATCGAGAGTGCGCTGGAGCAGCCCGGCGTCTCGTCGGCGATCTCCAAATTCTCGGCGAGCCTGCAGGGATTGAAGGCAGATCCGACCAATCCCGCGCTCCGTGCGGTTGTGCTGGAAAATGCCCAGACCGTCGCCGACGCGCTGAACGCGGCGGCGGGCGGCCTCGATTCGGCCAGGACGGCGCTGCAGGCGGATGCCGCGGACGGCGTCAGCAAACTCAACCAGCTTTCCGCCGATCTCGCCAAGATCAACACGCGGCTCATCCGCTCGACCGAGGGCAGCAGCGATCAGGCCGCCTTGCTCGACAAGCGCGATTCACTCCTGAAATCGATGAGCGAGATCGCCGGCGTCTCGGTGACGATCGGCGCGCATCGCACCGCCGAGGTCAGCCTGGGCGGCGTCGCGCTCGTCACGCCCGATGGCGCATCGACGGTGGGTGTCGGCGTCGCGGCTGACGGATCGCTCGCCTTCGATGTCGGGGGCACTGGCGTCGCGGTCGTCTCGGGATCGCTTGCGGGCACCGCATCGGGTCTGACCCAGGTCAACGACGCGCGTGCGCGGCTTGACGATGTCGCCGCCACCATCATCGGCGCGGTCAACGGCGCGCAGGCCTCTGGCGTCGCACTCGACGGCAGCGCCGGCCAGCCGCTGTTCGGTGGCACCGGCGCGGGCAACATCACCGTGGTTGCCACGACGGGCGGCGCGATCGCCACGGCGCCGGCGGGTGCGGGAGCGGACAGCCGCAACACCGGCAATCTCGACACGATGATCGCCGCGATCGACGGCAGCAATGCGTTGCGCAAGTTCGACGCGTTGCTCAACGATACCAGTGCGGCGGTCGCGGGGCGGTCGGTGACGCGTGACGCGCTCGGCGTGATCGCTAGCGGCGCGGAAGGCGCGCTCGCCACGCAGGCGGGCGTCAGCCTTGACGACGAGGCCGCCAATCTTCTCCGCTTCCAGCAGGCATTCCAGGCGTCGGGCCGGATCATGCAGGTGGCGAAGGATCTCTTCGACTCCATCATCTCGATCAACTGAGGCTGACCATGACCAGCATCGGCACCGACGGATTCTACAATCGCTCGATCGGCAGCCTGTCGTCGTTGCGCGCGCGCGCCGAGAAGCTGCAGACCCAGATCGCGACCGAGCAGAAACTGCAGCGCGGCTCGGACGATGCGGTCGCTGCGCGGCAACTGCGTCAGCTCGATCACCAGGATACGCTGGCCGCCGTCCACAAGACCAATGCCGCGATCGCCAATTCGGACATGGCGCTGGCCGATCAGGCGTTGACCGAACTCGGCAATCTCGTGATCCGCGTCCAGGAACTCGCGACCCAGTCGGCGAACGGCACGCTCAACGATGCGCAGCGCAAGATCAACGGCGAGGAGATCGCCCAGATCCACAAGAGCATGGTCGCGATCCTGAACGGAAAGGATTCCACCGGCCAGCCGCTCTTCGCCGGCACCGCCAATGGCCCCGCCTATGTGGTCGCCGCCGACGGCACCGCCAGCTATGCGGGCAATACCACGCTAGGCGAGCTCGACGTGGGTGAGGGGATCACCGTCGCGCGCAGCCTCACCGGCCCTGAATTCCTCAATTTCTCGGTCGACGGCACCGACACTGATCTGCTCACCGTTGTCCACAATCTCGCCACCTCGCTCCAGTCCGGCGCCGCGACGGGCGCGAGCGACGCCAGCGCCGCGCTCAACAGCCTGAAGGCGGGGCTCGGCGCGATCGGCACCGGCCATGCCATCATCGGCGCGCGCCAGGCGCGCGTCGAACTCGCCACATCGCTCGCCACCGAACGCGGCGAAGTCCGCGCCGCCGACCAGACCCGGCTGGGCGCGACCGACCTGCCGACGGCGATCGCCGAATTGCAGGAGATGATGACGGTGCTCGAGGCCAGCCAGGCCAGCTTCACCAAGCTCTCCAGCCTGTCGCTGTTCGATTATCTCCGGTGAATTTTAGCGCCTTGTCGAGGTTAACAAGGCGCTGACCATGCCGTTCTAACAAGTGCCGCTCCTTGTCGGGCGGACCGTTCAAAGTTCTGGCCGCGCATCGGCCATCCCGGGGGAAGCATGTTCGTAGCCATCGGCATTGTCGTTCTGATCGTCATGGTCTTTGGCGGCTTCACCATCACCGGTGGCGCGCTTGGCCCGGTGATGGAAGCGATCCCGCACGAAATGCTGATCATCGGCGGCGCCGCTGCCGGCGCGTTGATCACGGGCAATTCGATGCACGAGCTGAAGGCGCTGGGAAGCGGCCTCGGCAAGGTCTTCAAGGGGCCGAAGCACAACAAGCAGGATCACATCGATGCGATGCTGCTGACATCCAAGCTGATGCGGATGCTGCGCACCGAGGGGCCGGTGGCGATGGAATCGCACGTCCAGGATCCCAAATCCTCCGCGATCTTCGCCGAATATCCGCGTATCCTCGCCAATGACGCGCTGGTCGCGCTGATCTGCGACACGCTGACGCTGATCGTGGTCTCTTCCGGCACGTTGGAGGTCCATGCCGTCGAGGACGTGATGGACAATGCGATGAAGACGCATTTCCACGAGATGCAGGAACCCGTCCACACGCTCCAGTCGCTGTCGGACGCGTTGCCCGCGCTCGGCATCGTCGCTGCCGTGCTCGGCGTGGTGAAGACCATGGGCTCGATCGACAAGCCCCCGGCGGTGCTGGGCGGCATGATCGGTTCGGCGCTGGTCGGCACCTTTCTGGGCGTTCTGCTCGCCTATGGCATCGTCGGCCCGCTCGCGACCCGATTGAAGCAGGTCGCCGACGCCGATGAGCAGATCTTCCACGCGGTGAAGCAGATCGTCATCGCATCGCTCCACAATTATCCCCAGCCGCTG
The DNA here is from genome assembly GCF_057809675.1 of Sphingomonas sp. FG14. Classification (NCBI taxonomy): domain Bacteria; kingdom Pseudomonadati; phylum Pseudomonadota; class Alphaproteobacteria; order Sphingomonadales; family Sphingomonadaceae; genus Sphingomonas; species Sphingomonas sp. FG14. Next base: position 141,502 of record NZ_JBMDKK010000008.1, read on the forward strand.
GTTGTCGAAGCCGCGCGCTCCGGCCTCAGCCACGCCTTCCGCCCCGGCCTCTCCGAGATGCTCGACGGGCTGAGGAGCCGCTGAGGTGACAACCAAGGCCAAGAAGGGCTCGAACCTTCCCCCGCCCATCATCGTCAAGAAGATCATCGTCGCCGGCGGCGGCGGTCATCATGGCGGCGCCTGGAAGGTCGCCTATGCCGATTTCGTGACCGCGATGATGGCGTTCTTCCTGTTGCTGTGGCTCCTCGGCGCCACCAACGAGAACCAGCGCAAGGGCATCGCCGACTATTTCTCGCCGACGCTCGTCAAGATGCGCGAGCAGAGCGCGGGCAGCAACGGCATGTTTGGCGGCGATTCGATCACCTCGGCCGACAATTATCCGCACCGCGCCTCTCAGACGGGCACGCGATCGATCACCATTCCGCGCGATACCACCGGCGGCCCGCGCGAAGGCGCGACCGAGGATCGCAAGATCGCCCAGGGGCCGACGCCCGAGCAGAAGGCGCTCAAGCTCAACGAATTGCGCCAGCGCGTGACCCAGCGCGTCGAGACGCAGGAGAAGCTCAAGCGGCTGGCCAGCCAGATCCGCTTCGTCCAGACGCGCGAGGGCATCCGCATCGACCTGGTCGACGATGCCGACTTCTCGATGTTCCAGCTCGGCACCACCGTGCTGGTGCCCGAGGCGGTGGAACTGCTGCGCATCATCGGCGATGCGGTGAAGGACGAAAGCGGTGCGCTGACCATTCGCGGCCATACCGATTCGCTGCCCTGGCGGCGCGGCCAGGTGGCGAGCAACTGGTCGCTGTCCTCGGGCCGCGCGGAGGCGACGCGCCAGACGCTGATGCGCTTCGGCGTGCTCGAGCCGCGCTTCCGCCGGATCGAAGGCGTCGCCGATCGCGAGCCGCTGATCGTGAAGACGCCGACTGACCCCAGGAACCGTCGGATCTCCATCACCATCGCGGACTAGGGCTGTTCGCCATCGTCCCATGCCGGTCTGCAACTGGTGAGCGAACCCGTGCCCGGACTTGCAGACCTGGCCAATTCAGGCCGATGCGATGGGCGTCGAGACGCCATATTCACATAAGCACCAGATTTGGTGTGCAATTTCCCGTTGCATTTTTTGCGGATATGACTCAAATCGGGAAATCTCTGTATGTCCCGAAATGGGAAGCAGGGGTTGCGGCAGCTTGAGCCTGTGGGGGGCTTTGGGGTCGCTCTGGCCTGTGGGGGGCTAAGTGCTGATTTTCTCGCGACGCCGCGATGGCGTTTCCTGCGTGATATCCGGCGTTGCGCGCCGCAGATTCCGTTTGGTCACCAACTGATGGGCGCCGCGGGGTTGATCGGCGCGGCAGTGGTCCAGTCGCTCGGATTGGCGAGCGAAGTGCAGACCACGATCGTGACTCAAGATCGCGAATGGGCAACGTCGCTCGCGCAGGAACTGCGCGACCACCATCTGCCGACATTGACGCCGGCCAGCCCGGCGCGCTGGCGCGAACATTTCGATCAGGAGCGCGCGAACTGCGTGATCTTCGATCTCGATCATGGCAGCGACGGCGTGTTCGACGCGATCGCGCAGATCCGGAGCCAGGCGGCGCACACGATGATCGTCGCGGCGGCATCGTCACCGTCGATCAAGATCGTCGTCAACGCCATGCGCGCCGGCGCCATCGATTTCGTCAACAAGCGCCATCCGGTGCAGGAAACGCGCGAGCAGATCCGCGAGGCCGCCGCCCGCGCGCGCGAACAGGAAGTCGCGCAGGTGGCGGGCAATGCCCATCGCACGCGCATCGACGCGCTGAGCGCACGCGAGCGCGAAGTGCTGCGGCTGCTCGCGGCCGGCCTCGCCACCAAGCAGATCGCACACCGCATGGAACTGAGCCCGCGTACCGTGGAGATGTTCCGCCGGCGCATCCGCCAGCGCCTGGAAGCCAATTCGATCGCCGAGGCGATCAGCATCTGGATGAGCCATCGCGACCAGCCCGAGCTGCTCGCGGTCGCCTGAGGCAGGGCTCCCTAAGATCCGCACGCACGGATGACCGATCATCGGCTTTCGGTATACGCAGCTTCGCGCAAATGCCGGGCGGGTCCGTGTGCCCGATTTGCTGGCATGACGGCTGGGCTCAGCCGATGCGGTCCTTCACGCCGGTTTCGGTGATGTAACCGGTCACCAGTCGTGCCGGCGTCACGTCGAAGGCCGGGTTATAGGCAGGGGACCCCGTCACGCGGACACTCGCTTCGCCGTCCGACAATGAGGTAAGCTCGCTCGGGTCGCGCTCCTCGATCGGCACGTCCGCGCCCGATGGCATATGGGGGTCGAAGGTCGTGTAGGGCAGCGCGACATAGAAGGGCACGGCGCTGTCATGCGCGGCCAGCGCCTTCAGATAGGTGCCGATCTTGTTGCAGACGTCGCCATTGGCGGTCACCCGGTCGGTGCCGACGATCACCGCATCGACCTGACCGCGCATCATCAGCAGGCCGCCGGCATTGTCGGCGATCACGGTGTGCGGCACGCCGTGGCCGGCAAGCTCGAACGCGGTGAGCAGCGCGCCCTGGTTGCGCGGGCGCGTCTCGTCCACCCAGACATGGACGGGAATGCCCGCTTCGTGCGCCAGATAGATGGGTGCGGTCGCGGTGCCATAGTCGACGGTCGCCAGCCAGCCGGCATTGCAATGGGTCAGGATATTGACCGGGCGGTCGGGATGCCGAGCGTGCAGCTCGCGCAGCAGCGCCAGGCCATGCTCGCCGATCGCGCGGCACAGCGCGACATCCTCGTCGCAGATCGCATCGGCCTTCGCGAACGCCGCCTCGGCCCGCTCGCCTGCGGGCAGCGCACGCACCGCGTCGGCGACCGTATCGAGCGCCCAGCGCAGATTGACGGCGGTCGGCCGCGTGGCGAGCAGCAGCGCGTGCGCCACATCCAGTCCGTCGGGATCCTCGGCCAGCGCCATTGCCAGGCCATAGGCGGCGGTGGCGCCGATCAGCGGGGCGCCGCGCGTCCACATGTCGCGGATCGCGACCGCCGCTTGCCCGGCGCTGCGCAATTCCACCCATTCGATCGTCCAGGGCAGCTTGCGCTGATCCAGGATCAGCGCGCCGCGACCATCGGCCGTCCGCTGGATCGATCGGTGATGCGCGCCCTCCAGCTTCACAGCTCGATCCCCGCGAAGCTCGCCATCTCTCCGCCGCCGGTCTCGCGATCGATATGGATCGCCTGCATGCCCGCTTCGCGCGCCGCGTCGATTTCCTGGATATTGTCGGACAGGAACAGGATGTCGCCGGGTGCTTCGCCGATCGCTCGCGCGATGATCCTGTAGGATCCAGCCTCTTTCTTGGGGCCGCTGGTCGTGTCGAAATAGCCCGAGAACAGTGGCGTCAGATCGCCTTCGTTGCTGTGGCCGAAGATCAGCTTCTGCGCCGCGATCGAGCCGGAGGAATAGATGTGGAGCGCGATGCCGGCATCATGCCAGCGCTTCAGCGCGTCGGCGGCGTCGCGATAGACATGGCCTTTCAGCGTGCCGTCCGCATAGCCTTCCGCCCAGATCAGTCCTTGCAGCGTCTTGAGCGGCGTCGCCTTGCGATCCTCGTCGATCCAGCGCAGCAGCGTCTCGACGGGATCGCCCGGTTCCTCGGCGCGGACCGCGTCGAGCAGCGGCTCGGAAATCTCGGGATTTCTCTCGACGAAATCGCGCAGATTGGCCTTGGCATAGGGAAACAGCGTATCGGTGACGAACGCGATGCTGCTCGTCGTTCCCTCGATATCGGTCAGCACGGCCCTGGTCATTCAGGCGGCCACCGGTTCGTGGCGCGGGAAGCGCGCGGCGATGTCGTCGCCGGTGAAGTGCGCCACCCAGCCCTCGGGATTGATGAACAGTCGGATCGCGGTAAAGCTGGGCCGCGGCCCCATGTCGAACCAGTGCCTGGTGCCGGCGGGCACGCGGATCAGGTCTCCCTGGGTGCATAATATATTGAACACCCGGCCATGGCTGTGAAGCGTGAACAGCCCTTCGCCCGCGACGAAGAAGCGCACTTCGTCCTCGGCATGGATATGTTCGGACAGGAATTTGGCGCGCAGGACGTCGCGATCGGGATGGTCCGGCCCCAGGCTGATCGTATCGACCGACTGGTATCCGCCCTCGGCCTTCAATCGATCGATCTCGGGCGCATAGGCGGCGAGGATGTCGCCGTCGGTTTCGCGCGTCGGCCAGCGTTCGAAACCTACGGCGATCTCGTCGAGCGCTTGCGCGATCGCATCGCCATCGCCGATTTCGGACAGCAATTCGCCGCTTTCGGCGAAGATCTGGAGATTGCTCATGCCTTGCTCCCGTTCCCGAAGCCAATCTCCGCCAGTTCGGCGGCGATCAGCCATTCGGTCGCCTCGATCACGCGCTCGGCTTCCGCCATGTCGGCACCCCAGCCGTAAAGCCCGTGCCCGCGAATGAGATAGGCGGGCAGTGCATCGGCGTCCAGCAGGCGCGGTGCGATCGCCGCGTCGATCACCGCCATGTCCTGGCTGTTGTCGACGATCGGCAGGATGCGGCTCAGATCGTGCGTCGTATTGCCCGGATAGACCTTCAGCATCTCATGCTGCGCGAGCGTCCAGCCGCTGGCGGCGGGAAAGGCGCGGCTGAGCCCGACGGCCTGGGGCGAATGGCTGTGCAGCACCGCGCCGGCTTCGGGAAAGTCGCGATAGATGGCCAGATGCAGCGCGGTTTCGGCGGACGGCTTCTTGCCGTCGAGCGATGCGCCCGCCAGATCGACGCGCATAACATCGTCTTCGCTCAGCCGGCCCTTGTGGCGGCCCGAAACGGTGATCGCGACGCTGCCGTCGTCCAGCCGCATCGAATAATTGCCGGCGGTCGCGGGCGCCCAGCCCTTCGAATCGAGCCAGCGGCCGACCGCCACGATCGTTCGGCGTGCTTCTGGGAAGGAGACGGTTGCCATCGCTTCATTCTACCGTTCGGGCTGAGCCTGTCGAAACCCTGTCCTTCTTTCCGCGACAAAAGAAAAGGCAGGAGTTCGACGGGCCTGGTCCAAACGGGTTTTGGGTGGACCCAAGCGCTGCTCTGCCGCAAACAGAGCCCATGAATCCGCTCTACGCTTCCATGCCCACCACCATTTTCGAGGTCATGTCCGGCCTTGCCCGTGAAACCGGGGCGATCAACCTCGGCCAGGGCTTTCCCGATTCGAACGGTCCGCCCGATGTGGTGCGCGCCGCCGCGGATGCGCTGACCAGCATGTCGAACCAGTATCCGCCGATGGCGGGGTTGCCCGAATTGCGCAAGGCCGTCGCCGATCATTACGGGCGTCACCAGGGCCTCGATCTCGACTGGCAGAGCGAAATAACGGTCACGTCGGGGGCGACCGAGGCGCTGGCAGCCGCGATCCTGGCGCTGGTCTCGCCGGGCGACGAGGTCGTGCTGATCCAGCCGATGTACGACGCCTATCTGCCGCTGGTGCTTCGCGCGGGCGGCATTCCCCGCTTCGTTCGCCTCCAGCCGCCCGAATGGCGGCTGACCGAAGCCGCGCTGGAGGAGGCGTTCAGCGACAAGACCCGGCTCGTCGTCATCAACAATCCGGTCAATCCCACGGCCAGTGTCTGGCCGGACGAGGATCTGGCGCTGCTCTCAGAATGGGTTGTCCGTCATGACGCGATCGTCGTCAGCGACGAGGTCTGGGAACATGTGATCTTCGACGGTCGCGCCCATCAGCCGATCATGGCGCAGCCGGGCATGCGCGAACGCACCGTCAAGATCGGATCGGGGGGCAAGATCTTCTCGGTCACCGGCTGGAAGGTCGGCTGGATGGTCGCGGCACCCGCGCTGACGCGCGTGCTGGCGAAGGCGCATCAGTTCCTCACCTTCACCACGCCGCCCAGCCTTCAGGCCGCCGTCGCTTACGGCCTGGGCAAGGACGAGGATTATTTCGTCGACATGCGCGCGGAACTCGCGCGCTCGCGTGACCGGCTGACCGCCGGATTGTCCGCGGCCGGATGGTCTGTGCTCCCCAGCCAGGGCACCTATTTCCTCTCCATCGACCTGCCCGGATCGGGCATCCATATGGACGACGAGACATTCTGCCAGATGCTGGTGCGTGAAGGTGGTGTGGCGGCGATCCCGGTTTCGGCCTTTTACGCGGAAAATCCGGTGGCCTCTGTCGCGCGGCTCTGCTTCGCCAAGCGCGACGAGACGATCGACGCGGGCATCTCACGGATGACCGAAGCCCGGAAAAGATTCGCAGAGTAAATCCTCCCTGCAGGGGAGGGGGACCATGCGAAGCATGGTGGAGGGGTGCGCCGCGTAGCGGCGACTGGCGTCGCCTGCCCCTCCACCGTCGACCTGCGGTCGCCGGTTCCTCTGCCCTTCAGGGAGGATCTTTACTTCAGCGCGTCTTCCAGGCCCGGCGTGAATACTGCGCCCTCGGGCACCTGCGCGCTTGACGCCTTCACCGTGCCGCCGATCGGCTCGGCGCGGCCGCCCAGGCAAGCTTGCAGGAAATTCTCCGTGATCGCGTTGAACGCGATGTTGTTCTCGGGTCGGGCGAAGCCATGGCCTTCGTCGGGGAACAGCACATAGGTGACGGGAATGCCGTGTCCCTTCATCGCGGTGACGATCTGGTCCGATTCCGCCTGGTTGACGCGCGGATCGTTGGCGCCCTGCCCGATCAGCAGCGGCTTGCGGATGTCCCCCGCCTTGTGGAGCGGCGAACGCTCCTTGAGCATCGCCAGACCGTCCGGGGTTTCGGGATTGCCCATGCGCTGGTGGAATTGCTGGCGTGCCGCTTCCCAATAGGGAGGGATTGTCGCCAGCAATGTCTCCAGGTTCGATGGCCCGACGATATCGACGCCGCAGGCGAAGGTATCGGGCGTGAAGGCGAGGCCAGCCAGCGTCGCATAGCCGCCATAGCTGCCGCCCATGATCGCGGTCTTGCCCGGCAGCGCGATGCCCTGTCGCTCGGCCCAGGCGACCGCGTCGAGCAGGTCGTCATGCATCTTGCGGCCCCATTGCAGGTCGGCGGCTGAGATGAAGGCCTTGCCGAAGCCGGTCGAGCCCCGGAAATTGACCGAAAGCACGGCATAGCCGCGATTGGCGAGCCATTGGTGATAGGGGTTGTAGCCATAGGCGTCGCGCGCCCACGGCCCGCCATGAACGAGCAATATCATCGGTAGCGGGGCATCGGGCCGTCCGTCGCCGTCGGTGTCGCTGCCCGGCGGTAGCGAGAGATAGGAAACCAGCGCCAGTCCGTCGCGTGCGGGAACTTCGCGCGGGTGCATCGCGACGAGCGGCGCGCCTTCGAGCTCGGGTCGGCTGACATAGAGTTGGTCGAGCGTCTTCGCGATCCGGTCGTAGAGATAGACCGCCGGCGACGCGGTGACGGCGTCGTGCGCGACAGTCCATTTATCGTCGACTTCGGTGCGTGAGGTGACCGCGATCTTGCCGGGCAGCCGCGCCTGCAGGAAGGCGAGATCCGCACCGATCCCGGCATCGATCGCCGTCCATTCGGTGGTGAGATAATCGACCGAATAGGCCTGGATCACACCGGTCTTCGGATCGGAGAGCACGCCGCCGATATCGGCGCGCGCATCCTCCGCGATGACCACGCTGTCGCCGGACGCGACGTCCTGCGCGATCAGCGCCGCGGTGTTTCGGCCCCGGCTGTCGATCCAGTAGAGCGTCGTGCCGTCGGTGGTGAAGCCGGCCGGGCTGGTGGTCAGCGCATCCTCCAGCCCTGCCGATGCGACGGGCTCGTCTTCCACCACGCCGTTGGCGACCCGGAAATAATCCATGCCACCGGCTTCATTGGGGCCGACCGCCAGCCGCAGCGTCAGTGTATCGTCGGCCAGGAAACCGGCAAAGCCGTCGCCCCGGATCAATTCGGTCAATGCGCCGCTGTTGAGGTCCAGGCTGTGGATGTCGTGCCAGTGCGGATCGCGATTGTTGAGGCCGATCAGGATGCGGTCCTTGATGGTGACCGAGGAGCCGACCAGCATCACCCGCGTATTCTCGAACGGGGTGAGGTTGGTTTCGACGCCCGTCGCGACATCGACGCCGTAGAGCAGGTAATTCTCGTCGCCGCCCTTGTCCTGGATATAGAGCACCGAACGGCTGTCCGGCGCCCAGAAATGCTCGCGGATCGGGCGGAGCTTTTCCGCCGTGATCGGCTTTGCATCCGCCAGGTCGGTCGATGGCGCGATCCAGATATTGAGCACGCCGTCGCGCGGCGCGATCCAGCTCAGCCAGTTGCCATCCGGGCTGAGCGTGCCCGCCGCCCGGCTTGGATTGCCGAACAGCTTGGCGCGTTCGATGAGCGGGGCCGCGGCTTCGACAGCGGCGGCAGGCGAGGGGGTGTCGGTATCGGCCATCGCAAGATCAGATAGAGCGATCGGGCGCATCGACAAGGTCGCGCGGTACGATCTCGGTCAGTCCTTCATGTCGTCGTCCGACGTGCGCTGCAGCGCCTGGGCGGGGGCGCCCAGAACGCGTGTGCGTTCGGCGAAGGAGGTGTTGGCCACGGGCTGGGCGCGGGCGAGGAACTGGCCGGGCGCCATGCCCAGGAAATCATGGCAGTCGCGGATGAAATGTGACTGGTCATGATAGCTTTCCTCGATCCGTTCGGTCCATGGCAGCGGCGACGGTTCGCGCAGCGTCATCAGCGTTCGCAGGAAGCGTGCGCGGCGCATCAGCCTTTTGGGCGCGAAGCCGAAATTGCGGCGGCACAGCCGGGTGAACTGCCAGACCGGCATGGCCAGCCGTTCAGCCGCCTGCTCGACGCTCTCGATGCCCGGATTGTTGAGCAGGTCCATGATGCGGGCAAGTTCGGCGGTGGCGGGGCGCGATCGCGCCAGCCGGGCGAGCAGATAGGTCTCCAGTATCTCGACCATCGCCTCGAAATCGCCGGCGTTCGCCGCGATCCGTTCGTCGAGTGTCGCGGCATCCACGCCCAGCACGATTTCCAGCGGAACGATCGCATCGGTGAAGCGGCTGGCGTCGCCGCCGATCAGCCGCGCCCAGCCGACCGGCGTGATGCCCACGCCGAACATATGGCCGCCCGAAAACTCCGCGAAGCCGGCGCAGGATGTCGGCCCGAAAAGCGCCGGCATGGGAATGGGGTCGATCCGGGTTTCACCATAGCGCATTGCCCAGTCGTTCCCGGAGAGCTTGAAGCGGATATTGGCCCAGGCGGGAAAGAAGACCTCCTCCCGCGCCTCCCCTGCCGGAAGGCGGATGTCATAGCTGTGATAGCCGGCCAGGCAGTCCGCGAGCGCGGCGCAGGGGCGCGCGAAACGCACATCGTGCGACGGAGCTGTCTCCGCCTGCGAATCCCTGTCGATCAACCGGCTCATCGGGATCAGGATTGATGCTAACCATCGGTGATGCAAGCGAGTTTCTCATGCTCGCGCGTCTGGTCCGTCAGACCGGAATGCCCATGTCGCTGTTGTAGTGGTGCCAGGTCATGATGGCCGCCGCGCCGCGATGCGGCCGCCAGCGTTCCGCCAGCTCGCGGGTGAGCGCTTCGCTCGGCCGCGCTTTGAGCCCCAGGATCCGCCCGGTCTCGATCTGGACGGCCAGATCGCCCGCCGGCCAGATGTCCGGCCGGCCTTCCGCGAACAGCAGGTAGATTTCAGCGGACCAGCGCCCGATGCCCTTGATTCGCGTGAGCGTGGCTATGGCCGCCTCGTCGTCTTCCGGAAGCGCGTGGAGATCGATCCCGCCCGAAACGACCAGTTCGGCCAGGCTGCGCGCATAGCCCTGTTTCTGACGGGAGAGCCCGCAGCCGCGCAGCGTGTCGAAATCACTGGCGAGCAGCGCCGCCGGATCGCAGCCCGCGCCCAGCGCTTCTTCCAGCCGGCTCCAGACCGCCGAGGCGGCCTTCACGCTCACCTGCTGGCCGACGATCGTGCGCAGCAGCGTGTCGTATCCGCGTGCGCGGATGCGCGGTTCGGGATAGCCGACCCGGCCTAACGCCGTGGCGAAGCCCGGCTCGATCGCGGCGATGGCGTCGATCGATCGGATGATCTGTTCCTGTGAAAGTCCCATTTTGTTCTCATGCCGCATGGCGACCATGCTGAACAGCCCTGTCGCGCCTGGACGCTTGATTTGCGGACTGTACGCCCTATTAGCCCAGCGGGAACGCAAGGGAGATTGAGATGCCGCAACTGGTCGTCGTGACACGGGATGGGTCTGAACGGACGGTCGAGGGTGAATCCGGACTGTCGGTGATGGAAGTGATCCGCGATGCCGGCTTCGACGAATTGCTGGCGCTGTGCGGCGGCTGCTGCTCGTGCGCGACCTGCCATGTCCATGTCGATCCCGCATTCGCCGACAAGCTGCCGGCGATGAGCGAGGACGAGAACGACCTGCTCGACAGCTCCGATCACCGTGACGAGACGTCGCGGCTTTCGTGCCAGCTCACCTTCGGCGACGATCTCGACGGCCTGCGCATCACCATCGCCGCCGAGGATTGAGCGCTCCGGCGCACTATGAAACCCCTTCGGGCTGAGCCTGTCGAAGCCCTGCCCCTTTTTCTTCTGACTCGATGCGAGAAGAAGGACAGGGCTTCGACAGGCTCAGCCCGAACGGCTGATGGGCGCTCCACGAGTCGGGCGACTCCTGCCGAACCCCCTATTTCGCCATCTTCAGCACCGCCGTCGGCGCGGACTGGCTGAGCGGCGTGACTTTCCAGACGATGGTCTTGCGGCCGTTGATCGTCTGAACACCGTCCTCGTTGTTCTGGCTGATGATCTCGGCATCGGTGTCAAGCGTGAAGGTGCCTTCGCGTAGCCTGGACGCCTTGTCCTCGCCCATGCCGCCCATGCCCATCGACTTGTCGCCGCCATTCTTCTCGTTGCCGAAGGCCGGCGCCTTCATGCGCACCGCGCCGTTGGCGCGCAGCTCCACGGCGATGAAGGGAAAGATGATTTCCGCGTCGACATTGTAGGGATAGACGAAATTGTGGTCGAGCGTGCCCTTGATCGCATAGTCGATGATGAACTTGCCATCACCGACATATTGGACCGAGCGATAGCCCGCTTCCTTCGATAGTGCCTCCGCGATCGCGCGGTTCTTGGCTTCGGTTTCGGCCTTCGACTTGGCGGCCTCGGCCTTCTCGTCGGCTTTTTCGTCCTGTTGCAGCGCCGTCGGGGTGAACAGGCTGTCCTTCTTCTCGGGATCGGTTTCCTCGATCGATTCGGAATCGCTGTCGCTGGAGCCTGAATTGAGCCCCTTCGACATCTCGTTCGCCATGTCGACCGCGATCACTTCGCCCTTGTAGGTGAAGGCGAAACTGCGATCCGCATTGATCGACAAGGTCGACGTGAACTTGCCCGGCGTCAGGATGCAGCCGAGCAGCAACAGGGGCGCGCACAGCGCCAGCGCGAGCCGGCCGAAGCGGTAAACCGTCATAGGATCCCCCATCGTCAGCGTGTCGCGACCGCATAGAGCGAGATTGCCGCCGCGTTCGACACGTTGAGGCTTTCCACCTTAGGACTGATCGGCAGCCGCGCAAGCATGTCGCAATGCGCCTGGGTGTTGAAGCGCAGCCCTTCGCCCTCGGCGCCCAGCACCAATGCGATGCGCGCGGTGCCCATCGCATCGGCAAGCGTGTCGCTCGCTTCGCCGGTCAGTCCGATGCGCCAGAATCCAGCCTCCGCGATCTCGTCGAGCGCGCGGGCCAGATTGACCACGCGCACCCAGGGCACGAGTTCGAGCGCGCCCGATGCGGCGCGCGCGACCGTGCCCGATTCGGGCGGGCTGTGCCGATCCTGGGTGACGATGCCGATCGCGCCGAACGCCGCCGCCGAACGCAGGATCGCGCCGACATTGTGCGGATCGGTCACCTGATCGAGCACCACCAAAGGCTGTGTGCCCTCTGCATTCTGCTCCAGCAGGTCGCCCAGCCAGATGTCTTCCAGCGGATCGACCTCGGCCACCAGCCCCTGGTGCGGCGCGTCCGAAGGCACCAGCCGGCCGAGATCGGCGACATCGCAATAGGTGACGGGAATCACTGGAGGCAGCTCCAGCCGGGTCAGCGCGTCGCGCGTGCCCCACAGCTTGCGCACGGTTCGTTCGGGATTGGCCAGTGCGGCGAGCACGGCGTGACGGCCCCACAGGCGCGGACGGCCATGCGCGGGCTGGGACGGGCGGTGACCACGGCGGCTCATCAGTCGTCCCTGTCGTCGCGATAGCCGAACGGATCGGTCGGCGTGGGTTTGGTCGGGAAGGGCGGGCGCGGCAATTGTTCGGCGCGGTTGGCGGCGTTGAGCAGCATGCTCGCCAGGATCACCGCATTCTGCCGCAGATCCTCCGGCTTCAGATGGTCGAACGTGTCGACGCTGGAATGATGGGTGCGCGATCCGTAATCCAGCGGATCCTGGATGAACTGGAAGCCGGGCAGGCCGACATATTGCATATAGACATGGTCGGTCGCGCCGGTCTTGCCGATCGCCACAGTGTTCGCGCCCATGCTGGCGAAGGGCGCCAGCCATTCCTTGAAAATCGGCACCACCGCAGGGTTGTTCTCTGCGTAAACGCCGCGGAACCGGCCGGAGCCATTGTCCATGTTGAAATAGGCGGCAAGATCCTTGTGCCCGGCCTTGGGCGTGATCGGCCAGGCCTGGCGCAGCAGGATCGCTTCCTCGCGCGTGTTGATGCCGCCCTGTGCGATGGGCGGGAAATTCGCGAGATATTTGCCGACATAGGCGAGCGATCCGCGCAGCCCCTGTTCCTCGCCGCTCCACAGCGCGAAGCGGATGGTGCGCTTCGGCCGCACGCCCAGCTTGGCCAGGATGCGCGCCGCTTCCATGATCACGGCACTGCCAGCCGCATTGTCGGTCGCGCCGTCACCGGCGACCCAGCTGTCGAGATGCGCACCCGCCATCACATAGCCGGCCGCAGGATCGCTGCCCGGGATATCGGCCAGGATATTATAGGCGTTCAGATCCTCGTCATGCCATTTCACCTGGCTGTCGATCGAGACCACCGGCGCGGGCCCAGCCTTCGCCAGACGGGCGAGGCGGCGATAATCCTCCGCCGCCAGTTCGATGCCCGGCACCGCCGGGGTCTGGCCGGTGCGGAACGCGACGCTGCCCGCGCCATGGACGAGCTTGCCGTCGCGATAGGCCATGCGGACCCAGGCGAGCGCGCCCTCCTGCTTCAGGAACGCGTCCATCTCGCGCGCGAAACGCGCTTGCTTCAGGTCGCTTTCGACCGAATCGGGAGTATATTTGGGTTGCTCGAATTTATCGAGCTTGCCGAGATCATCGGACGAGAGCCGGCGGAACGGCGCGGTTTCGAGCTCGGATCCGTTGTCGGGCAGGGTTATGAGCACGATCTTGCCCGCCAGCTTGCCGCGCCACGTGTCGAAATCGCGCGCCTTCCTCAGCGGCGCGACGATCACCTCCGCGCTGACCGCACCGTTGGTGCCCGGCGTCCAGGCCACGGGAATTGCCGTCAGGGCGATGGGGCGCGGACTCGTCATCCGCACGCTCGACGACACGATCGACCAGCCACGCCCGAATTCGAAGGGGTCGGCGCGCACGTTCGACAGGCCGTAACGGCGGAATTCTTCCTGCGTCCATTTCTCGGCTTCGCGCATCGCGGGCGAGTTGGTCATCCGTCCGCCGATGCGGTCGGTAAGATATTGGGCGGTCTGCATCACCTCGCTGTGATTGAGCCCTTCGTCGATGATCCGGCCGGTTTCGGCGGATGCGCCTTTGTCGGACGCGGATTTCTGGGCATTTGCCGGGACGGCGGCGACGGATGCGAGCAGCAGTGCGGCAAGAACATGACGCATGAAACGGGATCTCCCTCGTGAATGTGCGACCGGTAGGCCGCGGCACGGTTGACAGGCAAGCCCCCTTTCGTCATTGAGCCGCCTTCCTGACGTCAGGCACCCTGGACAGGTGGCCGAGTGGTTAAAGGCAGCAGACTGTAAATCTGCCCGCGTGAGCGTACGCTGGTTCGAATCCAGCCCTGTCCACCAAAACTCAATCTCAAGCTATCTCAACCAGTCCCGAAAGGGGCTTTTTTCTAGGTGTTTACGCACCTATAGCCGCCTCAGCTTGTCTCATCGGATCCCCATCCAGCGCCCCCAATGTGGGGGGCATTTTCGGGGCACCGGTTTCGCCAAATGGGGGCATCGCTTGCTGACCGACATTCACTGCCGGAATGCCAAGGGATAAGAGAAACCTCACAAACTAGCCGACGCTCGGGGCCTGTGCGCGGCCGACATGTTCCCCATGGCTGGAGGGCGACCTTCTCGACGATCATGAACGAACGCGCGGAACTGCAAGGGCGTGCGCTCGATCGGGTGATTATCGATCTGATGCTCGCGCACGTGCCCGACAACGTCGAGGGCGCATACAATCATGCGGCATACATGCCGCGCCGGCGCGAGATCGCGCAGGAATGGGCCGATATGCTGTTCGACGGCTTCCCACCAGCCTCCAGCCTGCTCAAGCGCTTCAGGAGCTGAAGCGCGCGCGCGAGATCCGCGCATGACCGGGCGTTCGATAGATGACATTCTCGCTGGCACGGCGAAGAAGGTTCGTCGGACTTTCCAGCCCGTCCGACGGAACAGCTACCATGCCGGCGAGCGCGAGCATCGGCACTGGCGTCCGATCAACAAACGGGAGATCGGCGCGCGCCTGAAAGCTGCGGAGCATTTTGATCGGAGCCACAAGGAGGCGGGCAAGCACAACGGCCCGCTCGGGCATATCGGGTTTGAGGTGCTTCGCGGGCTTTACAGAATGGTCGACTTCAAAACCGGCCGGCTCGATCCCTCGATTGCTACCATCATGTCGCGTATCAAGCGCTCGAGGGCGGCCGTCGTACGCGCCCTGGCGCGATTGAAGGCCCATGGCTTCCTCAACTGGATCCGTCGTACCGAGCCGACCGACAATGAGGGACAACGCCCTCAGGTACGCCAGATCACCAATGCCTGCTGGTTCGGCTTGCCCAAACGTGCGGCCGATTGGGTGAAGCAGGTTATGGGAGCGGCCCCGCCGCCCGATGACGATGTGACCAGGCGAGCGGCCGAGGCGGCCGAGCTGGAGGAGATGATTGAGTCCCTGCCGATGCGCGAGCGAATGGCAGCCCGCGTCAACGATCCTCACCTCGCCGAGATCCTCGCCCGCATGGGCGAGGGGATCGAAGATCTGAGCGCGAGTTCACCAAGGGGCCAGAATCCGGCATAGAGATTTAAAGGAAGCGCTTCGCGTTGCGCTATTTGATGGATCCACCTGCACAGCCCCCAATGACTCACTCAAACGACGGTCGTGGCACGGCCGCCGAACGCGGGCTCGCGCCCGCGGGTGCTCCCCGGGGGAGCAAGCGATTTCCGCTGGCACGTTTTGGTCGAATTCCTGAGCGGCGACATCAAATCGGCATGACGGGCAGAGGGCCAGCGCCACCTCCGCTATCTGCGGTCAAACGCCTCATGCTGTCGATCACGGTCGGCCAAACCTGTGGCTTCCTGTAAAATAGGCATCCGGTTGGCACCCCGGACAGGTCGATCGGGCCACGTCCCGAGGTTAGGATAATATGAATTGAAGGCCATCGATCGCGGACGAAAGCGGCAAGCTGTAATCCGTCCATTGATCCCGGCATTTCGATGTCGGTGAAAAGCAGCTGAATGTCAGGACGAGCCGTCAGGATGGCGATGGCCGCATCGGCGTTCTCGGCTTCTAAAGCTTCGAATCCCTCGGATTCAAGAATGTCGATCGCGTTTAGTCGAAGGATGGGTTCATCCTCGACGACCAGAATCGCCGGCTGAGTCACTAATTTTCCCCTAGATGCCCGCAGCGGATGTCCACGAGATGCCGATTTAACCTAGATTAACCGTATTGGTTCCGTGCCAAAAAAATTCTCCCGTGCCTCGGCACCTCGAGGGGCTGGCGTGCAACAAGTTGCAACGACGCGACGCCTCAGAGCATTTCATTTGGCCCGGCCGCATTGGGGTATGCCAAAGGATCGTGCATCTGACCCAAAAAGCCCGCAGGCGAGGCGCGGGGGCAAGCGCGACGCGCCGCACCTGGCTGCGGCCATCGCGCGGCCACGGTTCGCATCTCAGGCGATGATCGCCAGGCGCTAGATTTCGACTGGCAGGTCGAATGGATCATGATCGCGTCGATCGCCGCCGCCCCGGTCGCGAGCTGCCGAAGTGAGGTCCTGCCCTTGTTCCCGGATCTCGGCAGGGGCGGGCAGCAAGGCCAACAACTGCTCGAACTCATTGGATGATCGAAATGTTTTCGCCGGGCGATTCGCTATTTTCTCTGATGTGCGGTATGAATATGCATCGCGCGGATCCTGCCCAAGCACCGCGTGCCTGAGAGACCGACAGTGCTCCCGCTTGTAAGCCAGGAGCAGTCTCATGGAAGACCTCAACTATTTCTATTCGCGCCATCAGATATCGCTGATGCGCGCCGATCAGGCGAAATGCGTGTCCAGCAAGGCTTCCCATATCGGCATGGCGAAAGCTTACGGCCTTCGCGTTGACGCCCTCCGGGCGGAAGCGGGCGCGCTCGAAATCAACCCCCTGTGATCACGCCCGACGCGGCCTATTGGCGAATGCGATCGAACCAGTGCCGCGAAGCTGCGCGCGGCAGGGTTTCCGATGAGATACGCGCCCGAATGCTCCGTTTTGCGGAGGGTTATGAGATCCTGGCCTCTGAGATGGACGAGGCCGGAACCACCGGCGAATGAGCATGTCACTGATGCCTTGAGCCTTCCGCCGGTTCGATCAGCTGCACGAGCTTCGCTGCGATGTCGTGCCAAAATCGCAGGCCTTTCAGGTTGCCCATATCCGTGAGATCGTCGACGCGGTGTTTGATGAAATCGCCGATGGCGGTGCCATGCACATCCAGTAGCTTGGCCGCTAAGGCCCAACGCTCATGCTCGGCGGTCATTTCTTCTTTGTCGCGCCCTGGTTCAGGCGTCATTGCTGTATCCATCGTCCGATACGGCGTGCGGTCTGGCCGATGAGGTGCGGCCACAATGGCTGCAACGGTAGATGGGAGGGAGATCGCCGCGATTCCGCGTAAGCGTGAACCGGCCGACGAGCGAAAGCACGACTGCCGCAACCTTGCCCCCGGCGCGAGCGGGGCTCTTGTTCTGCGACCACCGCGTCAGGCCTTTGGCCCCGCATGCGCATAGAAGATCGCCCATATGGACTTGTCGCTTCTGCATCATGTGCTCCGTCAATTCGGCGGCGCAGATGCGCCTCACCAGCGTCAAGCGGGAGCGTTACAGATGCCCTCAGTCGCTGACGTGCTTGATCGGGCTCAACGATGCCCCCTTCATACCAGATCCAGGCCCGGATCGCCATTGCTCGTTGGGCTCTTGAGCAGCGGCGAACATTAGTGTCCGGCCTGTTCAACTCGTTTGGCGCGGCACAAGTGCGACCTCTCCTCCATCGATCGCACCAAACCGCAGGATCGCCCGAACTGGGTCGAGAAAGCCTTTCCCCAGCCGGGCGATAACGAGTGGCCGGTCACTCCAGGTCGAAATTGGAGACGATCAGTTCGCCAGCAGGCTTCGTGGCACCGGCGCCGATCGTGTAGGTCGTCTCAACGCCGGCGATGATGAAGCGGCCGAAGCACTCGCGCGCGCCTGGCGTATCGTTCAACGACAAGATGAACCGTCCGCGGATCCGCTGCAGCTGCTCGATCACGACGCCGTCCAGGCGCGCATGAATATCTGCAAGGATGGGTTCCAGCTTCGACACGCTGAACCGCGCCGACGCTCTCTTGTCGACTCCAAACGTGCGGCCATTGACCTTCCCACCAAACGCCAGTCGCTGCAGATACAGGAAACGCGCGGCACGGTGCAGGTCGATCAGGCGTGAAGGGTCCTGGCCGAGCAGCCGTTCGAACTCGGCTCGGCTGGCGATCCGCCATTTGAGCACGTCGATGAAATAGGGATACGCCTCCTGGAGGACCCGGAAAAACGTCGCGACATCGCCCGATATGTCGTTGATGAATTCGCACCGAGCGCGCTGGCGCCGGCGCAGAAAGATACCGCCCATACCGACAAACGGCTCCGCATAGGCGCGATGTGGCGTTCGCTCGATGATCGGCACGATTCTGCCGGCCAGGTTGCGCTTGCCGCCGATATAGCCAGCTTCAGGGCTAACCGGCTTCGCCGGCGCCGTTGACGAAAAATTCATGAAAGCACACTCCAAGAGCCCCGCCCGTTGCGCGGGTGCGGGATTGGCCTGTTCGGCCGGACTGGTCATGGCGAGCTTGCTCTCGTCGTCGGTGCGGGTTGCAGCGCGCCCGAGCCCGCTCCGACGAACTTCGGCGAACTTCAATTTGCGGCAGTTGTAGCGCCGTCAATTACAACACGTAGAGATAATTCATGGTCGTGCTGCCGTCACGAAACCGGCCTCTGTAGCTTATAGCTGACCTCAAACGCCCCAGCGCATGGCCGGGCGCTTCGCAGCCTTTTCGAGCACGTAGATTCGAGCCTCGTAACCGGCTGCCAGCTCTAAATGCGCCTGTTTGGCTAATGGACAGTCCGCATAATCAGCAAGACGATGTTCCTGTTTTGCACGTCGTTTAAGATATTGAATTTCGTCTTGTGTGTTCAAGGTTCTCCCAAACCCCACGACGATTGCATACGCCGGCGCCATGGCGCGCATCATGCGCGTCCATCAATACGGCTTGTGCGATACCGTGACGCGGGATCCGAGCTCACCGGCGGTGACCTATCCGGAGCGTCCGGTGATCGGACTCGCGCCCGAAGATAGCGCGCGTGTGCTCGACAAGGTGATCGCGCAGACTGGAAATTAATTGTCGTCGGTGACGGCGATTGGGGCGAGCCCGGTCTGGTGGGTTCCGACCAGCTCTAGCCGTTCGTCGGTTGCCGGGTGAACCTCGGCTCACGCCGAAACCGGACGTGCGTCTGAGATAAACCGACCAAGCAGTAATACCTTCAATCGTGTCCAGGTGGCGCTAGTGCGTGATATCCGTCAGGTGATGCCGGTCAGCGGAAGCTATGGGGCCCTATGGACATGCTGAACCATAGTCCGTGCGAGTGGAAATGCGCTGAAAATCCCGGGCATCGGCGAATTGCTTGGTGATTATTAAAACGCCTGTCACCCATGGTAATTCGCATTTCATACCCCATATCAGCTCCATCGCACTCCGGATGCCTCGGGCATGAGTGTGGCTGAGAGATAGTTCGTGCTCCCGCTCGCCGATGGAGACGAACGATGTCCTTTTATCCAGTAGCATTAGCAACACAGGCAGAGCGCTTCTTCTGCTCGATCTTACAATGATCCGGGTTTCCAGCGCCGCACGCCGTGATGCCTCCCGATCGGTGCGCGAGGAGAATTGGGAGAATGAAGGCGGGCGTGTGGCGAGTCCAAGCAGCACGAGCGCGTCCCGCACTATTTCAGCTGATGATGTTGAGGTGTTCGAGGCCAAAGTGAATGCCATGGAAGGCACTTTGGCCAGCGATTTTGCCAATGGAAAAGTCGGAACGCGTTACAACACCTATGCTCATCGTTCGCGTGTCCTGCGCCAGCAAAAGGCCAAGCTCGATGCCTTGCGCGCCAGCTTTCAGACGCAGGAGCAACGATCGTGAACAGTCGCTCCGGCCTCGATGAAGCTACAGCAGCCGAGCAGATGGCTCTTTACGGCATCACGCGCGTCCCGGCCGATCAGTATCATTGCAAAGATTATCGCTACTCAAAGCTCAGCGATGCAATTGCTCAGGCAAGGCGCGACCAGCCACGCTCCTGACCATTGCATTCGCTCCAACATCATGAAGGGACGGCCGCGAGCACGACGCCGTCGCGACCGTCAAGGATGGCAAGCTGCTGCTCGCGCCGATCGGCAAGGGAAAGAGCGTCGGCGGCAAGGAGTTGCCCGTCCTCGAGCTGCGTCGCTCCGATCTGTCGCCGCCCTATAGCTACAGCGAGTACGAGCGATCGGCCGACGCCGGCGTGGAGGCGCGCTATGTCGACCAGGACGCGGCCGAGCGAAAGACGATGAAGGTTGGCGGCGGCGATGCCAAGGGCGATCCGCGCCGCCTGCGCCGCGTCTATCACAGTGAGGAAAAGGCGCGTCAGGCGGCCGAGGCGGCATCGAAGCGCGCCAAGCGCGACGAGGTGGCGTTCGACGTGTCGCTCGGGCTCGGCCGTCTGGACGTGGTGCCGGAGCAGCCTGTCAAGCTGACCGGCCTGAACCCGGTGATCGAGGGCAAGGATTGGATGGTCGCGGAGATCACCCACACCACGCCAAGGACGGCGGGTTGACGACGAAGCTAAAGCTCGAAATTCCCGGCGCGTTCAGCGCGTCCTAGGTGTTCAGTCCCGGCATTTGGTGGATCGGATTGACGATGAAGCGGTCTGGC
>NZ_JBMDKK010000009.1:0-147940 GCF_057809675.1 Sphingomonas sp. FG14
GTCATCCACAAGGATGAACATCCGGCCGTTCCGCGCCTCGTCGATGATCTCCTCGGGCGAGGCGATGAAGGGATGCGGCAGCGGGACCGGCGCGCGCGATGCCATCAGAGTATCTCGAACAGGCCGGCCGCGCCCATGCCGCCACCCACGCACATGGTGACGACGACATGACGGGCGCCGCGCCGCTTGCCCTCGATCAGCGCATGGCCGACCATCCGCGCGCCCGACATGCCGAAGGGATGTCCGATCGCGATCGCGCCGCCATCCACATTCAGCCGATCGTCCGGAATGCCGAGCCGGTCGCGACAGGGAATGACCTGCGCGGCGAATGCCTCGTTCAATTCCCACAGGCCGATATCGTCGACCGACAATCCGTGCTGCGCGAGCAGCTTCGGCACGGCATGGATCGGGCCGATGCCCATCTCCTCCGGCGGGCAACCCGCGATCGCCATGCCGCGATACGCGCCCAGCGGCTCCAGTCCCTCACGCGCGGCGACGCCCGCCTCGACCAGCAGGCACGCGGCAGCGCCATCGGAAAGCTGGCTGGCATTGCCCGCCGTGACGAAGCGCCCCGGGCCGGTCAGCGCGCCGCCGCCCCAGACCGGCTTGAGCTGGGACAGGCCCTCTATCGTCGTGTCCGCGCGCGGGCCTTCGTCGCGATCAAGCGTCACGGCACGCTCGCTCACATTGCCCGTCGCCTTGTCGGTCACCAGCATAGTCGTCGCGAGCGGCGCCAGTTCGGCATCGTAACGGCCCGCGGCATAGGCCGCCGCAGTGCGCTGCTGGCTTTGCAGCGAATAGGCGTCCTGCGCCTCGCGGCTCACGCTGTAACGCTCCGCGACGAGCTCAGCGGTCTCGATCATCGCGACATACATGTGCGGGCTGTACGCCGTCACCGCGGTGGACTGCGCGCGATAGCCGTTCTTGTGCGCATTCTGGGTCAGGCTGATCGATTCGACCCCGCCGCCGATCGCGACATCCAGCCCGTCATGCACGATCTGTTTCGCCGCGGTCGCGATCGCCATCAGCCCCGATGCGCATTGCCGATCGACCGACATGCCGGCCGCACTTGCCGGCAGCCCGGCAGCGGCGGCGGTCAGGCGGCCGATATTATAACCCTGCGTGCCCTGCTGCGATGCGCAGCCCATCACGACGTCCTCGACGCGCGCCGGATCGATGCCCGCGCGCCGCACCGCCTCCGCCACCACATGACCGGAAAGCAAGGGCGCCTCCGCGTTATTATAGGCGCCGCGATAGGCCTTCCCGATCGGCGTGCGGGCAGTGGAGACGATCAGGGCTTCTCGCATGGAATATCCTTCGGGAACGGGCAGGCAGCGTCCGTTCGTCTACCGGCGCCCCACCAGCCCCTCTATTGCCATTGAGCGATCAGCCCCTTCGCCACGCGGCATCAGGCCTGAAGCGCTTTCCAGGAAACCGGCGCTCAAGCCATGGGGTCGGACCGGCGCCAGCGCGCGAAATCCACCACCTGTCGCCCGACGATCGCGAGCTGTTCGGCAACCTTGGGATCCAGGCAGTCGCCATTCGCGTCGAACAGGGGAGCCGAGGCATTGACGGCGGCGCCGAACGGCGTGGGCCAGGCACGCAGCGCATGAGCGATCGATCGCATCGCGACCAGCGTGGTCCCGCACGCCTGCCAGCCATAGGCCGTCACGATCGCCCCGAACGCGCGCCCGTCCAGATAGGGGCGCTCGTCACGCGACAGATCCTCCAGCAGATCAAGGATGTTCTTGATCGGGCCCGAGAGACTGCCGTGATAGCCCGGCGACCCGACGATGATGCCGTCACAGCCGCGCACCGCCTCGACGAACCGGCATTCGGCATCGGTGCGCTCGGTCCGGTCGGGTACATAAAGCGGCAGGCCGGCGATGAAGGGACCATCGAACAATTCGACCTCCGCACCCCGCTCCGCCGCCGCCGCGAGCGCTTGGCGCACGACGCGCTCGCTGCTCGATCCGGCGCGCGCCGTGCCGCCGATGCCCACTATCCTGATCGCACTCGTCATATCCGGGAACTCCCAGGTCCTCTCGCGCCGGACCTAGGAGCGCGCACGGCCGAGGGTCGAGTGCCCAAGCCCGATGGCAGCGATCGCAATCCGGCAATCGCGGCGCCCAGCGATGCTCAGACGCTAACGGTCGCGCCGCCAAACGGCATTTGAAAGCGGAGGGCGCCACGTTGAGGGTCGGGAAGAGAACAGAATTCGAGAGAGTGACGATGCGATTTTCCCTTATTTTCGAAGCACAGACCGAAGACGCCTCGCCGCGCGGCGAGCGGCAGGTGTTCGACGAACTGGTCGAACAGGCGCTGCTGGCGGAGCAACTCGGCTTCGACGTGGTCTGGAGCGTGGAACATACGTCCCTCACCCATTATGCGCATATGAGCGCGCCCGAGACCTTCCTGGCCTATATCGCGGGCAAGACCTCGCGGATCGGCATCGGCCACGGCGTGGTCTGCCTGATGCCGGCGATGAACCATCCCATCAAGGTGGCCGAACGGATCGCGACGCTCGATCTGCTTTCGAAGGGCCGCGTCCATTTCGGCATCGGCAAGGGCGGCAGTCAGCAGGAAGCCGGCGCCTATGGTTACGACCTGAAGGAACTCCAACCGCTGATCGACGAGGCGATGTACCTCATCCCCAAGATGTTCGTTCAGGACGAGGTGGAACATAATGGTCCGCATCTGAACGTGCCGCCACGCCCGATCCACCCCAAGCCCTATCAGGATCCGCATCCGCCGATGTACCTGGCCTGCACCAATCCGGACACGCTGGTGCGTGCCGGCCAGCGCGGCCTGGGCGCGCTCGTCCTCGGCTTTGGCGGTCCGGAGGAAGTGGCCAAGAAGAACCAGCTCTATCGTGACGCATGGGCCGGCCGCGATCCCGCCGATCAGGTAGGATACCGCCCCATCCAGCATCTGGCTGCGCTGTGCCCCACCATCGTGCTCGACGATGCCGCGCAGGCCCGCAGGATCGGCATTCGCGGACAGCGCTATTTCTACGAGTCGCTCAACTATTGGTATGGCGGCGGTCCCAAGCCCGAGCCCGAGAAATGGGGCGAGGAACTGCTGGTCGAGGGCACCGACACGATCATCACGACCAAGCTCGCATCGGAAACGCTGACCATGGACCTGCGCGCCGACGAGGATGGGCGCCGGCCGAGCGAAGGCATATTGAGCGCCAAGAACGCCTATGGCAGCGTCGCCGACTGCATCAACTATGTCGAGCAGCTCGCCGCCGCCGGCGCGGACGAGATCCTGTTCATGACCAATATGGGTACGGTGCCGCAATGGGCGCAACTGGAGACACTGCGCAAGATCGGGACGCATGTGATTCCGCACTTCCGGTGACGGCCGCGTCCGGACCGTCGCTGGCCGGTCGCACCGCCGTCGTGACCGGCGCGGCCTCGGGCATCGGCGCGGCGCTGGCGCTGCACGCCGCGGCACAGGGCATGACGGTCGCGGCGTGCGATCGCGACGCGGCGAGGCTCGAAAAGCTGGCGACGGCGCTCGATGGAACCGGCGTGCGCCACCTTGTGCAGCGCCTCGACGTGACCGATGCGGCGGCGATGGCGGCGTTCGCGGACGATATCGACGATCTGCCGCCCATCGCCCTGCTGTTCGCCAATGCCGGCATCCTGCGCGCCGGCGATCTTCTCACGATGCCGCCGGCCGACTGGCGCACGCTGTTCGACGTCAATGTGATCGGCACGGTCGTGACGATCCAGGCCTTCGTCCCGCGCATGATCGCGCGCGACGAGCCGGCGCAGGTGGTCGTGACCGGATCGACCGGATCGATGATCGCGGCGCCCGGGCTCGCTGCCTATTGCGCGACCAAACACGCGCTCTGGCCGGTCGTGGAAGCATTGCAGGGCGAGCTGGCCGGCACGCCGCTCGGCGCATCGCTGCTGATGCCCGGCGCTGTGGCGACGCGGATCTTCGACGCAGCCGATCCCGGGCGCGCGCCGCCGGCGGATTCGATCAGCCCGGAGGAGGCCGCGGCGATCGCGTTCGACGGCGCGGTCGCGGGCCGCGCGAAGATCCTGACCCATCCCAGCTATGTCGAGCGGGCGCGGTTGCGTTTCGCGAAGGTGCTAGATGAGTTGGCCGGGGGTTAGATTCGGCGAACTCCGTTTGGACTGAGCCTGTCGAAGTCCTTCCCTTCTTCAGCACTTCGCTCAAAAAAGGACAGGGCTTCGACAGGCTCAGCCAGAGCGATGTGGAGGAAATGCCCTCACACCGCCGGATGGAACTGCTTGTACCATTCGCGATATTTCAGGATCGGCCCGTCGGCCGAGGTCAGCATCGGTTGGGCGACATAGGCCTTGTGCGGCCAGATCTTGCCGTCGCTATGCTGTTCGCGCAGCCCATGTTCCGCCGCGATCGTGGTGAACCGCGCGATCTCGTCGCGCGACATCGGGCAGTCGTCGTCGATCAGGAAGAACTGGTGGACATAATAATGGCTGAGCGACGCATCGACCGGCGTGACCGACACATAATAGATTGTCGTGATGCCGGGCGCATGCGGCGTCCGGCTCTCGACGCGGGACAATCCGCCGCCGACCACTTCCGAATTGACGGTGGAGCCTTCGGTCGCATCGACGATCGGGCCTTCATAACCCGCCGGCAGGATGCGGACCGGACTGAAGAAGCGATGCCCCTCCATGCGGATCTCGCCGTCGGAGACCGCGCGCCCGGTCGAATGCACCCCGGGGAAATGCGCGAAATCGACGCCGTTCTCGAACACGTCCTGGGGATGGGCCGCGCCGAAATCGTCGTGCAGCTTTCGGAAACCGGCATCGGGAATGCGGCGGCTCTCGTCGTAGACGGGCAAGTCCCAGAGTGGTGCGCAGCCGGACAGATCGTGCCACACGAAGATCATCCCGCCACGTTCGGCCGTCGGCCAGGTCCGCACCTTCGCCCTTGGCGGGATCGCCTTGGCGAACGGCACATGGACGCATTTGCCGGTCGTATCATACCGCCATTGGTGGAACGGGCAGACGATCGTCTCTCCCTCAACCCAACTGTCATAACCGAGATGCGCGCCCAGATGCGGGCAATGCGCATCGGTGACGACCGTGGTTCCGCTTTCGGTACGAAACAGCACAAGCTCGGTGTCGAAATACCGCAGCGGCCGGACCTCGCCGGGCGCGAGATCGTCGGCGAAACCGACGCTGAACCAGCCGGTTGGATAGGGATGGAACGGATATTTCGTGCCGAAACGGCTGAGCGCGTTCATTCTCTCTCTCCCGATATCACATTCAAATGATGCTGGCGCCCCCATCGACGGCAAGCACCTGACCGGTGATGTGCGCGCCTGCGTCGGATGCGAGCAGCAGCACCGCCCCCTTCAGATCGTCGTCACAGCCCAGCTTTCCGCGCGGCGTATCGTTGCGAAGGTCGTCGCCATGTTTGTCGATCACGTAACCGGTGAGCTTCGACGGGAAATAGCCGGGTGCCAGGGCATTGACGTTGATGCCGAGCGCGCCCCATTCGGCGGCGAGCGCGCGCGTGAAGTTGATGAGCCCGCCCTTGCTCGCATTATAGGCGATGGTGCCGATCATCCGTGGATGATGGCCGAGCAGCCCCTCGACCGAAGCGATGTTGACGATCCGCCCCCATCCCGCCGGGATCATGAATTCGCGCGCGACCGACTGGGCAAGCAGGAATGGGCCGGTGAGATTGACGGCCATCAGCTTGTTCCAGGCGTCGAGCGGCATGTCCTCCGCCTTCGAGCCCCAGGACGTTCCGGCGTTGTTGATGAGGATATCGATCCGCCCGCCGGCCGCCTTGACGGTCTCGACGATCCGCGCCGCCGCCTCGGGATCACCGACATCGGCGGCGATCGCGCCGGCATCGATGCCGAGCGCCTGCAGATGGGCGACCGCCTCGTCCAGCTCCGCCTGCTTGCGCGCCGTCACGATGACGCGCGCGCCGAATTCGCCGAGCGCCTCCGCCATGGTGAGCCCCAGGCCGCGCGATCCGCCCGTCACCAGCGCGGTGCGGCCGGTCAGGTCGAAAAGAGTCTTGAGCGATGTGGTCATGGATGCCTGTTCTTTTGGGATCAGCCGGCGGTGTAGCCGCCGTCTACGAAAAGGGTCTGGCCGGTGACGAAACCGGAAGCGGGGGACGCGAGGAAGAGCAGCGCCCCCATCAGATCCTCGACCTCCCCCAGCCGGCCCAGCGGCGTGCGCTGCACCACCTTCGCGTAGAGTTCGGGCTGGGTGCGGACGAGTTCGCGATTGAGATCGGTGACGATCACCGTGGCGCCGAGCGTGTTGACGGTGACCCCCGACGGACCGAATTCAAATGCACAGGCCGCACCCAGATTGGCGAGCCCGGCCTTGGACGCGCAATAGGCGCCCCTGTTCGCCATGCCGCGGCCGGAGAGGATCGAACCCATGTTGATGATCCGCCCATAGCCGCGCGCCACCATCGAGGGGGCAAAGGCCCGGATCGCATGGAAGGCGCCCGCGACGTTCACGTCCAGGATGCGCATGAAGTCTTCCGGCGAGACATCGAGCACGCCCTGCGGATTGGTGATGCCGGCATTGTTGAACAAGATATCGATGCGGCCGAACGCCGCCTCGATCTCCACCGCCGCCGCGATCATGCCTTCGGCATCGGAGACGTCGGCCTCGACGATCATCGCACGCCGACCCGTCGCCTCGACCGCGCGCGCCGCATCTTCGAGCTTGACGCGGTTGCGCGCGATCAGCGCGACATCCGCGCCAGCCTCCGCCAGCGCCAGCGCGCCTGCGGAACCGAGACCGCCGCCGCCGCCGGTGACCACGGCGACCTGCCCGTCGAGCGCGAAACGCGAAACCCCGGTCATACCGCCGGCTCCGCCGCGAACGAGCGCAGCTCGATCAGCGCCGCCACGCGTGCGCGCAGATAAGCATATTGCCCCGAAAGCAGCGCATCTTCGCTCTTTGCCAATCGCTCGGCCAATGCCAGCATCTCGGCCAACAGCGCGTCTTCGTCCTTGCCGTCGCTCATCGCCGCTCTCCTAAAGCCGGTAACCGTCCTGACGCTCGTCGGTCCAGCGGCGCGCCTTGTAGGCAAAGCCCTGGAACTCGGCGCGCGGCACTTCGCACACCTCCACCCACATGTTGCTGCGTTCCTTGATCGCGGCGCGCACTGACTGGACCAGGCGCACACGCGCCTCGTCCGACAGGCCGGACTGATGCTCGGCGACGGCGATCTTCACCTCGACCTCGGTCTTGCCGTCGCGGGTATAGACGCGCCCCTTATATTCGCCCACCTCGGCATGCGCGAAGACCGCCGCGTCGAACATCGACGGCCAGATATTGTTGCCGCGGATCTTCATCATGTCGTCGAACCGGCCGATCGTGCCGCATTCGATGGCGTTCCATGCGCCACCACCACAATCCTGCCACGGCACGAAGCGGGCGGCGTCGCCGGTGCGGAAACGCACCGCGGGGCTGCCCTCGACCGACAAATTGGTCACGACCATCTCGCCCAGTTCGCCGGGCAGGACCGGCGTGCCGGTCTCCGGATCGACGATCTCGATCAGATGCTCCCATTCGAAGAGGCGGATCAGCCCGCGCTCGCCATTTGCGCGGAACACGCCCGCCGACCCCGTCGAGCCCCCGAAGCCGTTGAGCTGCGTGCTGCCATAGCCTTCCTGCAGGCGGCAGCCCCAATGTTCCTCGATCTTCGTCGCCCATTCGAGGGGGTAACCCTCCGCCGCGATGAACAGGCCGTGCATGCCGGGAAACGCTTCGCGCGGGGAAATGCCGCGCGCCAGCAGCGCCTCGGTCAGCGTGTGGAGATAATTGGTCGACGCATAGATGAAATGGATGCCGCCCAGTTTCAGCATCAGGTCGATCTTCGCCTCGGTCGAGGTGTTGCCGCCGACATGGAAACCCGTCGCCCCCATGATCCGGATCGCTTCGCCCGGCCCCCAGCCGCCCGTCGTCATTCCGCCGGCGGGCACGCAATTGATCGCGGTATCGCCCTGGCGGAGCCCCGCCATGTACCAGGGCAGCGCGTGGAGATAGCCGAGCATGTGGACATCACGCTGCGTGCGGCCGTAAATCTCCTGCCCCTGGCCGGACGTGCCGCTGGTCATGCTGATATGCACGACGTCACCGCGATCGACGCCCAGCCGCGTGCCGAAGGGCGGCGCGGTCTGCTGGTCGGCCAGGAAATCGGCCTTGGCGGACGTGGGGAAAGCCTTGGCGAAGCGATCGAGACTGTCGACAGCCCCGCCCTTCAACCCGCCCTGATCCATCCTGGCGCGATAGAAGTCGCTTTTCGCATAGAGCCGCGCGCACAGCGCCTGCACCTTGCGGAGCTGATGCGCCTCCAGCGCCTCGCGCGTCATCTCGCCGAAACGGCGCAGCAGCGGGGACGCGACGAACGGATCCGCGACGGCGGGCGACGCCATGGCTCAGGCCTCCGTTGGCCGGAATGCCGGCAAGGTGATCTCGGGCGTGACCTGATTATAGACGATCTCGACCGGCATGCCGGCGCGCACGTCCTCCGGCGCGCAATCGACGATATTGCCGGTCATCCGGCATCCTTCGTCGAGCGCCACCAGCGCCACGACATAGGGCACCTCGTCCGCATAGATGTCGCGCGGCACCGGATGGCGCACGACGATCCAGCTGAACACCGTGCCCTTCCCGCTCGCCTGGACCCATTCGGGCCGCTCCAGCGAACCAGGACAGAAGGTGACGGGCGGGAACAGATGCTCGCCGGTCGATGCCACGCGCTGGAGCATCAGGCGGTTCTCGCGCATCCCGTCCCAGAATGGCGTGCTCTCCGGATCCGGCACGGGCAGCGGCTTGTTGTAGGCGGTCTGTTGCATCTCAGTTCCTCAGGATCATGGCGCTGCCGCAGGTCATCGCGCCCGCCGTGGTCAAGGCGATCTCGGCGCCCTCGATCTGGCGCGCGCCGGACACCCCGCGCAGTTGTTCGACTGCCTCGATGACGTGGTTGAAGCCGTGGATATAAGCTTCGGACAGCAGGCCGCCGTGCGTGTTGACCGGCAGCGCGCCGCCGCGCGCGATCCGGCCGTCCATGACGAAGGGACCGCCTTCGCCGTCCTTGCAGAAGCCCAGTCCCTCGAGCGCCATCAGCACGCTGTAGGTGAAACAGTCGTAGATCTGCGCGACGTCGACGTCCTGCGGACCGATGCCCGCGCTGCCCCACAGATCGTCGGCGAGATATTTGAAGCAATTGTGGGAATGGCTGGGCCAGCGGATCGCGTCGAACAGGTCGTCGCCCTGGGTCGGGCCGCCGCCATAGGCGCCGCCCATGATATAGACCGGCTTGTGACGCAGGTCTCGCGCCTGTTCCGCCGCGGTGATGACGACCGCGCACGCGCCGTCGCTTTCCAGGCAGATATCGTACATGCGGAACGGATCGACGATGAAGCGCGAATTATAATAATCGTCCTTCGTCATCGGCGTGCGCTGCATCGCGCGCTCGTTGAGGACGGCATTGTCGCGGAAGGTGGTCGCGATCTCGGCCCAATGTTCCTCGGTGGTGCCGTAATCGATCATGTGGCGGCGCGCCCACATCGCCATCGCCTGCGGATAGGTGATCCAGCCGAGCGGCGCGGTATATTGGGTGACGCCATAGGCCGAGAGATCACGCCCGCCGCCGAGACGGAAGCCGGAGCGGCCGTTCATCGCGCGGAAGCAGACCACGTTCTTCGCCAGCCCCGCCTCGATCGCCGCCGCCGCCGCCAGGGTGATCAGGTTCGCACCGTTGCCGCCCGCGGCATAATCGACCGCATAGCCGGCATTCTCGATGCCCATCTCGGTCGCGACACCGATCGCCGGGGCGCTGTCGTTGAAGTTGAAGCTGACGATGCCGTCGATATCGGCGACGGTCAGCCCCGCATCCTCGATCGCCTTCAGGCAGGCCTCGGTCGCGAGACTCCGAACCGTGCGGCCTGAGAATTTGCTGTAGTCCGTGGTGCCGATCCCAGCGATCGCATATTTGTCGCGCAGCTTGTACATGGCTTCAATCTTCCCTGGGCGCGCCGAAACGCGGCGCGCGCTTGTCCTTGAAGGCGATCAGGCCCTCGGTGGCGTCGGGCTCGGTCGTCGCATAGCGATGGACGAACGCGATCTCCTCGCGCAGCCCCTCCTCGTACGGCGTATCGAGCGTCATGTTGGCGAGCCGCTTCGCGCCGGTGAGACCGACGGCGCTCTTGCCCGCCATGCCCGCGACCCAGTCGGCCGCCGCGTCGAGCAACACGGCATCGGGAACCACCTTGGTCACCAGCCCCCAGGTTTCGGACGTGCGCGCATCGAGCAGCTCTCCGGTCAGCATCAGATGCTTGGCGCGCAGCAATCCGATCGCACGCGGCAAGCGCTGCGATCCGCCCGCACCGGGAAGCTGGCCGAAATTGAGGTGGCCGTCGCCGATCTTCGCGCTCTCGGCGGCAAGCGCCATGTCGCACGCCAGCAGCAGTTCGATCCCGCCCGCCACGCACACGCCGTTCACTGCGGCGATCCAGATCGCACGGGCTTTCTCGATGCCGGTCAGCATGTCGTAGAAATCGTCGAGAAACGCCTGGAACGCTGGAGGATCGGCGTAGAGGCGGATATAACCGTCCAGGTCGCCGCCTGCGGAAAAGCTGCGCCCCTCGCCCGTCAAGATCACGAAATCCACGCCGGATGCCGCCTCGATCTCCGCGACGGCGACCTTCAATTCCTTGACCGTCGACCAGTCGAGCGGATTGAGCTTGTCCGGCCGGGCGAGCGTGACGTGCGCCGTGCGGCCCTCATAGGTGAGCTTGAGGTTCTGGTATGTCATGCGGGTATGGCCCAGCGCTGCTTCGCATCGGCGGTCAGCGCGCCCTTGGCCACCTTGCCGCCCGAGGAACGCGGCAGGTCGTCCATCAGGACGAGATATTCGGGAAACCATTCGCGCGAGACTCCCCGCGACTCAAGGTGACAGGCGATCTCCTCCAGCGTCACCTGCTGGTTCGCGCGCGGCGCGACATAGATGCAGACGCGCTCGCCGAAGACCGGATCGGGCGCGGGCACCGCCGCGACCAGCGCGACGGCCGGATGCGTCGCCACCTCGGCTTCGATCGCCGGAGCCGACAGATTCTTGCCACCGCGGATGATGAATTCGGAGGTACGCCCGACGACGCGGAGATAAGCGTCCTCGTCCACCTCGACGATGTCGCCCATCAGCATCCAGCCGTCCGGCGTGAAGAGCTTGGCGTTCGCCTCATCATCGTCCCAATAGCCCAGACAGGTGGCGGGCCCGCGGCAGCCGGGCTGGCCCCTGCCCTCGACATCGGCGCCCGTGACCGGATCGAACAGGCGCACCTCCATCTCCGCGATCACCCGCCCGGCGGTGGTGAGGCGGCGGTCGCGCGTGTCGGTCGATGTGGTGCGGCTGAGCGCGCCCGTCTCGTTCGACCCGTAGAATTGGAGCACCGCCGCGCCCGTAACCTCCTCGAACTCGGCGGCGCGGCGATAGGGCACGGCCTCGCCGCCGGTGAACATGGCGCGCAACGAAGACAGGTCGCGCGGACGCTCCGCCTGTTCGTTGAGCAGCATGATGAACTGGGTGGAGACGCAGCACAGCACGGTCACCCGTTCCCGCTCGATCATGTCGAGCGCGACACCGGCGTCGAATTTCGGCAGCACGACGGTGGGGCAGCCGAGAATGGCGGGCGAGAAATGCGCGGTCCACAGCCCGAAACCGAAGGGCGCCGGGACGGCGCCCATGAAGATCTCGTCATCCGCGAAGCGCCCGGCCTCGGCGGCAAGCTGATGGAAATAGAACCAGCGGTTCTGCGTATGCATCACGCATTTGGGCATGCCGGTGGTGCCCGAGGTCGAGTTGATCAGGAACAATGCGTCGGGATCGCCCGGCGGAAACGGCGCGTGCTCCGGCGCGTCCCCGGCGCTCCAGTTCCGCTGGGCCATCAGATCGGGCACGACGAGTATGTCGGCAAGCGGCGCGCCCTGTGCCTGCACGGCCGCAACCAGTTCTTCCAGCGTCCGATCCCGCGTGGCTTCGTGCGCGATCAGCAGCGTCG
Source organism: Sphingomonas sp. FG14 (assembly GCF_057809675.1). Lineage (NCBI taxonomy): Bacteria > Pseudomonadati > Pseudomonadota > Alphaproteobacteria > Sphingomonadales > Sphingomonadaceae > Sphingomonas > Sphingomonas sp. FG14. The sequence continues at coordinate 12,053 of NZ_JBMDKK010000009.1, forward strand.
CGCCGGTGCGCTTCAGCAGATGCGCGACCTCCGCGACGCCAGCGCGCGCGCCGATGCCGACCGCGACCATGCCGGCGCGCTCGACGCCGAGCAGCGCGGCATGCACCGCCGGGCCGTCGGGCAGCAGCACGGCCACGCGAGCGCCCGCCACCAGACCCTTGCCGGCGATCAACGCCGCGATGCGTGTCGCGGCGCGATCATAGGCCCCCCAGGAAAAGCGGCCTTCCGGCGTGATCCAGGCGGACTCTGCCGGCCGCGTCGCGGCCAGCGCGGCGACGCGATCCGACAGCGTGGTCTCCCCCCACCAGCCGGCCGCGCGATAGCGCGCGGCGGCCTCGGGATTGGCGCGCAGGCTGCGGGCCACCTCAAGCGGCTTCACGGCTGACCTCCCCGAACGGCGCGGCATCGAAGGTGCGATCGGCGCCGAGCGGCGCGGACATGATGTGCGCGGCGACGCGCGCGCGGTGGAAGGCGGGCGTGCCCCAGGCCTGGCCGAGCGCGAGAGAGCGCTTGAGCAGGAAATGCACGTCGACCTCCCAGGAATAACCCATGGCGCCGTGGACCTGCACGGCCGCATGCGTCGCCGCCTCCGCCGCCGCCGTCGCGGCAAGCTTGGCATGGCTGATCCGTGTGCGCGCAAGCGGGGACTCAGCCATCGCGGCGGCAGCCAGCACCACCGGCCGCGCGAATTCGATCTTCACCTGCGCGCTGGCCAGATGATGCTTCACCGCCTGGAACGATCCGATCGGCTTGCCGAACTGCTGCCGATCCTTCGCATAGGCCACCGCCAGATCGACCGCGCGCTGCGCCAGCCCGAGCAGTTGCGCTGCGGCGAACACCGCGCCGCGATCGAGCGCGGCGTCCCACAGCGCGCCTCCGCCGATCCGTGTCTCCCGCGTCGGCGTCCACTCCACGCGGAAGAGGCGGCGGAACGGATCGATGCTCGGCTGGCACACCAGCGCGACCGCATCGTGGGACACGAGATGGACCGCGTCGCCATCGGCCAGCAGCAGCGCCTCCGCCGTATCGGCATCGGCCACGAAGGGATTCGCCGGATGGCCGACCGCCACGGTGCCGCCCGACAGCGCATCGCCGAGATCCGAACCGGCGGCCACCAGCATCGGCACGGCGATGCCGGCATGATCGATCAGCGGTTCGGGAAGTGCAGCATGGCCGCAGGCGATCGCGATCAGCGCCATCTCGACCTGGCCGAGCCCGCTGCCGCCGAGGTTTTCCGGCGCCATCGTTCCGGGCAGGCCCATCGCCACGATCTGTTCCCAGCGCGCCGCATCGCGAGGCTCGCCGCTATCCAGCAGGCGGCGCAGATCGGCGCCGGCGCAGATATCGGCGAACATCTGGCCGACCATGTCGGCAAGCATCGCCTGTTCATCGGTGAGCCGGAAATCCATCGCCCCTACCTCGGCATGCCGAGCATCCGCTCGGCGATGATGTTGCGCTGGATCTCGTTCGCGCCGGCATAGATCGGGCCGGCGAGCGAGAAGACATAGCCGTCCAGCCAGTCCTGGATATCCGCGGAGGCATCGGGCGCGGCGCCGGTCAGTTCGGCTTCGGCGCCCAGGATCGACAGCGCGGTGCGATGCAGGTCGAGATCCAGCTCCGACCAGAAGATCTTGTTGGTGCTCGTTTCCGGCCCGATCGTGCCACCCGCCATCAGCCGGCTCGCCGTCGCGTAGATCGACAGCGCATAGGCATCGGCATCCATCCAGGCCTGCATCACCGCCGCCTGGGCGAGCGGGTCGACGCTTGCTTCGCGCTTGCGATAGAGATCGACGAGCTTCGCCGCCGCGACCTGGAAACGGGCGGGGCTGCGCAGCATCAGCCCGCGTTCGAAACCGGCGGTCGACATGCAGACCGCCCAGCCCTGCCCCTCATCGCCCAGCCGGTTCGCGACAGGCACGCGGACGCTGTCGAGGAAGATCTCCGCGAAGACCGGCTTGCCGTCGAGCCGCTTGATTGGCTGCACCGTCACACCCGACGCGTCGAGCGGGAACAGGATCAGCGACAGGCCCTTGTGCCGCTCGCTGCCCGGTTCGCGAAACAGGCCGAACGCCCAGTCGGCATGGACGGCGCGCGACGACCAGATCTTGTGGCCGGACAGGACATAATCGTCGCCGTCGCGCACCGCGGTGGCACGCACGCCGGCAAGGTCGCTGCCCGCGCCCGGTTCGGACCAGGCCTGTGCCCAGATCTCCTCGCCCGCCGCCATGGCGGGCAGGAAACGGGCCTTTTGCGCGGCCGTGCCATATTCGATCAGCGTGGGGCCGAGCAGGAAAATGCCGTTCTGATTGACGCGCAGCGGTGCGCCCGCGCGATAATATTCCTCCTCGAAGATCAGCCAGCGGATCAGGTCGAGACCGCGCCCGCCATAATCGACGGGCCAGGTCACCATGCCCCAGCCGCCCGCATTAAGCGTCCGTTCCCAGATGCGATGCGCCTCGAAGCCCTCAAGGCTCGAATCGAAATCGGGCAACGGTCGGGCGGGCACGTTGTCGGCCAGCCACCGGCGTATCTCGGCGCGGAAATCCTGTTCGGCGGGGGTGTAGCTGAGTTCCATGATCAGTACTCGGCCGCCTTGCCGCCCTGCACAAAGGCATCGCGCGCGCGCTGGCTATCCTCGTGCAGATACATTTCCAGCGTGAATCCCTGCTCGAACCGATAGCCATGATCGACGTCGCGGGGCTCGATGCCGTTCAGTGCCTCCTTGGCGGTCACCAGCGCCTTGCGGCTCTTGGCGGCGATCACGGCGCAGAATGCACGCGCCTCCTCCTCCAGCCTTTCGCGCGGAACGACCTTTTCGACGGCGCCAAGCCGGTACGCCTCCGCCGCGTCGATCCGTCCCGCGGTGAAGAAGGCGGCCCGCACCTTCTGGAGCGGAAACATGCGCATCAGATGGCTGGCGCCGCCCATCGCGCCGCGATCGACCTCGGGGAGCGAGAAGAACGCGTCCTCCGACGCGATCACCACGTCCGACGCGCCGCAAATGCCGATGCCCGACCCGATGATGAAACCATGGACCGCGCTCACCACCGGCACCTCGCAGGCACGCACGGCCTGGAATGTTCGGTAATTGCCGCGATTGAGCGCGACGATGCGTTCGGGATGCGCCTGCATCTCCTTGATGTCGACGCCACCGCAAAAGCCGCGTCCCTCGCCACGGATGAGCACGCAGCGGACCTGCGGGTCGCGGCCCATCGCGGTGACGATGTCGGGCACCGCGTTCCAGCCGGCGCTATCGAGCGCGTTGACCGGGGGATGATCGAGGATGATCTCGCCGACACGGTCGGCGATGCGGGTCAGAACGGGCATCAGGCACGGATCCTTTCGCGCGGAGCGGCGGGCGCAAACGCCGCGATGCGCGCGCGGGCGTCGCGCTCGATCGCGGCCAGCAAGTCGGCCACGGCGGGAAGATCACCAAGCCGGCCGGCCACCTGCCCCGTCGCCATCAGCCCGTCGTCGCCGTCGCCCGACACCACCGCGCGCTGGATCGATACGGGTGCCGCGGCGGCGCGCATCGCCTGCGACAGGCTCAAGCCGCCATGACCGCGCATGCCCCGTGCGATACGGATGAGTTCGGGCCATGAGGCACCGGTCGCCCGCTTCATCGCGATGCCGGCCGCAACCGCGTTCGCCCAGGACGCCAGCGGCCCGCCGGACATGGCGCGGCGAAGCGCCGGATTGCGGATCATGCGCTGGGGCAGCCCGTCGATCGCGTCGGTCACGACGATATCGTCCGTCCCCGCCGCGACGTAGCGCTGCTTGACCGATCCGGGCACCGGGCTCTCGCGCGTCATCAGGAAGCGGGTGCCCATCGCGATGCCGGCCGCGCCATAGGCGAGCGCCGCAGCGAGCCCGCGACCGTCGGCGAAGCCACCGGCCGCCACCACGGGCAGATCGACCGCGTCGAGCACCTGCGGCAGCAGCACCGTCGAGGCGACCGATCCGGTATGGCCGCCGCCCTCTCCACCTTGCACCACCAGCATGTCGACGCCGAGCGCCGCCATCTTGCGCGCATGCTTCACCGCGCCGACCGTCGGCACGCACCGGATGCCGGCATCGCGGAACCGGCCGATCATCCGCGCATCGGGGCCACGACCGAAGCTGACCGCGCGCACCTGTTCGCGGTTGGCGACGATGATATCGACCAGCCTCTCCGCGCCCGGCTGGAACATGTGGAAATTGACGCCGAAGGGTTTCGAGGTCAGCCGCCTGAGCGCACCGATCTTGGTGGCCGCCTCATCGGGCGTCATCACCGCCGCCCCGAGAAAGCCGAACCCGCCCGCCTCGACCGTCGCCGCGACCAATGATGGTTCCGCGACCCAGCCCATGGCGGTCTGGATCACGGGCAACCGGCATTGCAGCAGCGCGGTGAGCGGCGTGGCGAGAGGATCGGTCATTCGCCCTCGGCGCGCCTGTTGTCGGCGGCGGCGCTCTTGCCCGTCACCCCGCCCAGCGCATTGCCCGTCGTCAGATCGTTCTGGGCGTGCGCGAAATGATGCATGTGGAAGACGGCATCCATCGCGGTGCGCTTGCCGCGCAGATCCTCGACATGGTTCACCGCTTGCTTGGTCAGCCACATGCCGAGCGACGCCTGGCCGGCGAGCTTCGCCGCCATTTCCGCCACCGCCTCGCGCAGTTCCGCACGCGGCACCACCTTGTTGACCATGCCGAAGGAGTAAGCGCGATCGGCGCCCATGCGCTCGCCGAGCAGCAGGAATTCCTTGGCGACCCGTGGCGGCAATTCGAACCCGTGCGCGAAATATTCCACGCCGGGAATGCCCATCAGCTTCGAGACGGGATCCTGGAAAAAGGCGTCGTCCGAAGCGACGATCAGATCGCAGACCCAGGCGAGCATCAATCCGCCGGCGATGCATGCGCCCTGGACCATCGCGATCGTCGGCTTGGGCACGTCGCGCCAGCGACGGCACATGCCCAGATAGACTTCCTGTTCGCGCGTGTAGAGCAGCTCGGCAGCCGGCCGGCCGACATGATCCGGCAGCAGATGCGCGCGATCGAAGCTGCGGGCGATATCGCGGCCGGGCGTGCCGATGTCGTGCCCGGCGGAGAAATGCTTGCCCGCGCCCCCCAGCACGATCGCCTTGACCGCCGGATCATCCACCGTCCGCCGGAAGGCCGCGTCCAGCGCATAGGTCATCTGGCTGTTCTGCGCGTTGTTGTAGCGCTCCCGGTTCATCGTCACCCAGGCGACGCCGTCGCGGACCTCGTAGAGGACCGGCATGTCGGTCTCGTAAACGATATCCGCCGCGGCCGGCGCCCCAAAAGTCATGCGACATCCCTCTCCATCTCAAGATTATCAATCATTGCAATCTTAAGAGTCGTCAACCGCATCGGCGATAGCGTCACGGCAAGCCAACGGTGCTTTCGGGACATCGCAGGCGCGCGGGCGATCACGGCACGCGAACGGCGGGCGGATTTCCCTTCAGCAAGGTCGCGCGGATATCGTGCGGATCGAGCCGGCGAATGACCGTCAGGGCCTCTTCGTCGGGAAGCGCGGTTTGGGGGGCCGGGCCGTCCGGAATGACGATGTCGAAGCCGGTATTGTCGCGTACCTCTTCGATCGGAACGCCGGGATGCAGCGAAACCAGGCGGATCGCATGATCGGTACCGCCGAAATCCAGAACGCACAGGTTGGTGACGATCCGCCGCAGTTCCAGCCGATGCGGCTTTCGGCCGTCGGGCCAGCGCGCCGGATTATAGCCGACCGAACAGACGAAATCGACTTCGCCCGCCACCATCGAACGCCGGCTGTGCTGCGGCACGAAATAGCTGTTCGGGTGCGAGATGCTGTTGCCGGGGAATCCCCGCGCGCCGAGCAACGCGGCCTTTGGCGCCGCATGATCGCCGATCACGCTGATATTGGTCTGTCCGAACCGGTCGATCTGGACCGGCGCGACCAGCGCGTGCCGGCGTCCGCCCCACAGATTGTCGAAGGTCCGCATATAGGGCGCCCAGCCTTCCACCGTCGGGCTCGCGTCGCGCGGGCCGATCGGCGCCGGCTCCTCCAGCAGCATATTCTCGCCATCGGTGATCATCAGCCGGGGATTGAAGGTCGATTTGGCGAGGCTCGCGCCCAGCCGCGGTATCGGCGTGATGCCGGTCGCCAGCCATTCGGGGTCGTCGCGCCACACATCGGCGCAGGCGGCGATCAGTAGCTCGGCGAGCGTCGGGATCATATCGGTCATGGATCGCCCCTCAATAGACCGGAGCGGGAATGGCGCGGATCGCGTCCGCGCCGCCAATGGCGGCAAGATAGGACGGCTCGTCCACCTCGACATAACGCCGTCTGTAATCGGCCCAGCCCTCGCCCTCGGCCGCTGCATAGGCCCGCAAATGGGGCAGATCCAATTGATAGTCGGGCGCGGCGCTGGTGGGGTGCGCGCCGAACGGCACTTCCGCCACACCCGCGATCAGCGATCGTTCGACCAGATGATATCGGGCGTTGGCAGGCAGTCCGAGTTCGGCGGTCGTCACCAGCGCCTCGGTCGAGACGAAGGTCCGATCGGCCGCACGCGCCATCAGTTCGTCGAAAAAGGGATCGGGCGACAGGGTCAGCACATTGCCCTTCTCGTCGCTGCGATGGACGTGGAGCAGCGCCACGTCCGGCTTTATCGCGGGCATGGCGATCAGCGTCTCGCCGTCGCCATAGGGGCTCGCGATCGTCTTCAGCCGGGGATCCTCCGCGACCGAGGTGCCGATGCCCGCGCGCGTCGGCAGGAACGGCAGATGCATGGCGGCCGCGCGCAGCCCCCAGTGGAGCATGCCTTCGTCGAGTTCCCAGACATCGAGCCCGGCCTGGCGCGCGGCCTTGAAGTGCGGCTCGATCGGGATCTGGTCCATCGAGACGAAGGCGAAGATCAGGCGCCGCAATTTGCCGCACGCGGCAAGAATACCGACATCGGGGCCGCCATAGGCGATGACGGTCAAATCCTTGAGCGAGGATCGCGCGATCGCGCGGATCAGCGCCATCGGTTTGCGACGCGTCGCCCATCCGCCGATGGCGATCGTCATCCCATCCGCCAGCTCCGCCACGATGGCGTCCGGCGACATCCTTTTGTCGAGCATGTCTTTCCCTCAGTCACCACGGATCCGGGGCCGGCGGCCCCGGATCCGCAACGAACGATCAGCGCTTCATGCCAGGGCGCGGGGATGCCGGCGCATCCGCACCCTGGAAGGTTCAGGCGGCGGCAAGCGCCGGCGCTGCACCGATCTTCACCTCTTCAGCGACCGGGAATTTATAGAGCTTCTCGGCATTGCCATGCAGGATCGCCGCCTTCACCGGCGCGGGCACGCCCGACATCGATGCCTGGATCGTGCGCCAGCTATAGGGGAAGTCCGCGCTGATGTGCGGATAATCGGTCGACCACAGCACCCGTTCCGGGTTCATGTAGTTCAGGTTGTTGAGCCCGAAACTGTCGGTCATGTAGCCGAAATAGAAATGCTCATCGATATATTCGGAGGGCAGACGCTTCAGGCCGAAATGGTTGACCTTCTCGAGCCGCTGATAATTGTTGTCGATCTGCTCCTTCACATAAGGCACCCAGCCGAAATCGACTTCGGCGAAGGCGACCTTCAGGTTCGGGAAACGATCGAACACGCCGTTGAACACGAATTCGATGCAGCGGTTTGGCGCATCGAAGAAGCGGCCATAGCCGGGCAGCTTCGCCTTGTGCGGGCTCGGCTTGTAGATGCCGAGCGCGACATGGATGTTGAAGCTGACATCGCGCTCGTGGATCGCGGCCCACAGATAATCATGCTCGTCGGTCATCACCGTCGTGCCGGTCGGATAGGCCTGCGCCATCACCGCGCGCATGCCGGGACGGCCGAGCACGCGCTCCATCTCGTCGACCGCAACCTTCACGCCGCCGCGATTGGGCAGCAGGACCAGGCCACAGAAACGCGCCGGATCATAAGCGACATATTCGGAAACCCAGTCATTATACGCCCGAACCAGCGCCAGATGGAATTCCTCGTCCTCGACCAGCGCGATCGCGGCCTGGATCGAGGGTGTCGGATACATGACCTCGGCGGTGACGCCGTCGAGATCCTGTTCCTTGATGCGCTCGGCCGGATCCCAACCGCCCTTGCGCATATCGTCGAACCGCATCCACGCCTTGGTTTCCTCGGGCGGCAGGCCGGCACAGGCGTTCCAGCCGAAGTTGCGTGGCCCTTCCAGCCCTTCGAACAGCCAGCCGTCCCCCTCCGGGAAACTCTCCATCCGGGGCGCGCGATCCTTGAACTTCTGGGCGACGCGCTTCGTGAACAGATCGCCGGGTTCGTTGAAATGACTGTCGGCGGAAACGAGGCGGCTACTTCCGAGAGGCATTCTTCTTCTCCTATCTATCTTTTATATGATGGAGCCAGTCGCGAAGCGAGTCAACGCGTCGGAGCACTACCGACCTGACATCCCAGCGATCTCCAGAAGTGATTCCGATCGGGCCCGGAGCGATTCCAGGACAGATGGACTCACCTCCGGCTCGGGAACCGCGATAAATCGAACGACACTAGAGCGCGTTCGGCCGTCCTCGATTGGCGGTGATCCACACGCCCATTGCCAGCGCCAGCACCACCAGCGCGCCCCCGACCGTCACAAAGGTCGCGTGGATACCCAGGTTGAGGCGCACGGGCGCGGTGATCAACGGATTGAGGAAATGGCCGAGGAACAGCGAGGACTGGACCAGCCCGATCGAATAATTCTGCTGCCCCGGGCTCACCCTGTCGAGGATGCGATTGAGGAAGAAGGGCATGTTCCAGCCGGCACCGATTCCCTCGATCACCACGCAAACCAGGATCAGCTCATAGGTCGGCGCGAAGCCGGCGCCGATGAAACCGATGCCCATCAATGTCGACGACATGACCAGCGTCCAGCCGCCCAGCCGGGCATAGACATAGCCGAACGCGAATGCCGCCAGGATCGATACGGCGGCGCTGAGCGCGGGCACGCGCGAGACCAGCACGGCACTGGTGATGCCGTTGTCCTTGAGCAGGAAGGGCATCTGGAACGACGGCATGGTGTGGCCGATCGAGAGGATCAGCGAGAGCAGAAACAGCGGCCAGAGCTGCCACACCGAGAAACGGTCCTTGCTGTCCAGCTTGCGCTCCAGCGTGATCGGCTTGTCGAACACGAAAAAGGCGATCAGCAACAGGATGCCGGGGATGAGGAACATGATGCCGGGCGCGCGCCAGCCGTAATTCTGCGCCAGCCATCCGCCGAGCAGCATCGTCGTGACCGTTCCGATCGACGAGATGCCGTGGCGATAACCGATCAGCTTCGATCGGAACGCGCCCGTGAACTGGGCGGCGAGGATGCTGGTCATCGACACATCGGCGACGACCGCGCTGAACCCGAGCACGAAGCGGCTGGCGAGCAGCGCGTAATAGTTGAGCGGCAGCAACTGCATCAGCCCCGCCAGCGTGCAGATCGCCAGGCTGGCGAACATCATTCCGCGCAAATTTGTGGATGAAACGAACAGACCCGCGACCAGCCCGGAAATGGCCATGCCGATCGGCGCGAGCGTCACGACGAACTGGGCGCTGAGCACGGCGTCGCCCGAACTGCTGAAATCCTGCGCGATCAGCTGGAGCGCCGGCACTACGGTGGTGAAGGCGAGCGCGGACTTGATCCCGCCCGTCAGCAGGATGACGATGATGAGCAGGCGGCGCCAGGCCGGAAGCACCTCCGCCGGCGACGACGCCACCGGCGCATCCTCACCCATTCCAGTCACGGTGGCCATCTTCAACGCCCTCTCTTGTGTCTTTCGTCCACGCTAGCATTGCGCGCACGTCTTGGCCGTTCGTCATCCGGCATGCTCTCGTTGCCGAGCGCGCATCGTTTCGCAAGGCCCGGGGACGAACCGGAGATCAGCGCGATAGCGTCGCGCCGCCATCGACCGTCCAGACCGCGCCGTTGACGAACGACGCCGCCGGGCTCGCCAGGAAATGCACGACCCGGGCGATTTCGTGCGGATGCGCGACACCCGTTGGCGCGATGCCCGGCGCACCGCCGGCGGCCTCGATCGCACCGCGTGTCGCCTCGGTCAGCACAGGCCCCGGCGCCACCGCGTTCACGCGGATGCCGAACGGCGCGAATTCGCGCGCCATCACCTGCGTCGCCGCCGTGAGGCCGGCCTTGGATGCGGCGTACGCCACCTTGCCCGGCCCCGGACGCAGCGCCTGAACTGATCCGATATTGACGATGGCGCCGCCCCTGCCGCCGTCGCGCATCAGGCGCGCGACCAGTTGCCCCAAGCGGACCGCGCCCTTCAGGTTGATGTCGATCACCGCATCCCAATGCGCCTCGTCGAGATCGAGGACCGGGCACGATGGAAACAGCCCGGCACTGTTGATCAGGATCGCAGGACTCTCGCCGCCCAGCGCATCCGCGAGATTCTCGCCGATCCGCCATTGCGAAAGATCGAGCGCAAGCGCGCCCGCGCCGGGCATCGCCGCTTGCGCGGCAGCCAACCCCGCTTCGTCCCGATCGACGAGCAACAGCCGCGCGCCTGCCCGTCCCAGATGCTCCGCGATGCAGCGCCCGATGCCGGAGGCCGCGCCGGTGACGATGGCGAGCCGGCCATCGAGCCGGCTCGTCGCCGCCAGCGTTTGAGCATCGGCGGGCATCGTCGCGTCCTGACTTCCCGACTAGAAATCCAGGCCCAGCGCGAAGCCGTAATAGCGCGGCCGGTTATAGGTGCCCGCGAGGATCGCGCCGAAATCGGTGGCGAAGGTCAGATAACGGTTGTTGCTGAGATTCTCGCCGAAGATCTGCGCCCGCAACTTGTGCCCGTCGACCTCGAACGCCCAGATCAGGCGTGCGCTGTAATTGCTCTCTTTTCCGTAGAGCGGGACCTGCGCCGTGTTCGGCGCCTGCGACAACAAGGTATAGGTCGGCGAATTGCCCTTGCCGGTATAGTCGCCGCGCAGCGTGAAGCTGCCCGCCGACGCTGTATCGAGCGTATATTCGGCGCCGACATGATAGGTCCATTTCGGCACGTTCGCGAATTCGGCCTGGCTCGCCACATTCGTCGGAACGCCGCCGACGGCCAGGATATATTCCTTATATTCGGGATCGACATAGCCCAGATTGCCGTCGACCCTGAAGCCGCCGAGCACCAGCTGACCCTCGATTTCGAAACCACGATAACGGGCCTTGCCGGCGTTTGTGAGCTGGTTGGTATTGGTCGAGATATTATAGCCGTTGACCTGCAGATCGTCATAATCGGTCTGGAACGCCGCGACATTCAGGCGGACGCGCCGGTCGAAGAAATCGCTCTTGATGCCGGCTTCGTAGCTGCGCGCGGTTTCCGGCCCGAAGGGCGGCGCGCCGACGGTCGGCGCGTTATAGCCGCCGGACCGATAGGCCGAGGATGCCCGGGCATAGAGCAGGACATCGGGCAGCACCTTGTAGCTGATCGAACCGAGCCAGCCGACATTGTTCCATTTGTCGCTGCGCGCCTGGGTCAAGGTCGTCGTCGTCACGGTGGTGGAAACCGAGACGGAATCGAGGCGCTTCTTGTCCTCGGTATAGCGGATGCCACCGACGACTTCGAGGTCGCCATTGGCGAAGGACGGCTTCCAGCCGATCTGCGCGAAGCCGGCATAGGATTTGGAATCGATCGAATAGCTCGTACTGCGGTTCAGCCGGATCGCCGCTGCCGCCGACAGCGGCGAATTGAGGATGGTGGTGATCGTCTCGTCGACCTTTTCATCATAATAATAAAGGCCGATCAGATAGTTGAACTCGCCGATGTCGCCGAGCAGCTGCAGTTCCTGGGTGAATTGCTTTTGCCGGCCCGGATTCGCGGGCGTCACATGCGCCGTGACCCATTCGATCGGCTGCCCCGCCACCGCGGGATTGGCGACCGCGCCACGTGTCGCACCACCACCGATATTGCCGCGGAGATTCTGGTTGATCTCGTTATAGCCGGTGATCGACTTGATCGTCAGCGCGTCGCTGAAATGCTGTTCGAGCGTCAGCACGCCGCCCCAGGTTTCCATCGCGGCCTTTCCGTCGGTACGCGGATCGCGATAGCTGTAATCGCGCGGCCCCGGCCCGATCGGGAAAGCCGGGCCATTCGCGGCTCCGGCATTGCCGAAATAGGCGCGACCGACCGTCGATCCGCCGAGCACTTCCCAGCCCGTATAGGAATTCACCTTGTTGTAGCGCCCACGCAGATCGACCGTGAGATCGCCGAGATCGCCGCGCAGCGCGGCGCCGAAACCATAGCTATCGAGCGCGCCGCCCCATTTCGAGCGCGACACGCCCGGCGTCTCAACCCAGCCATCGCGCGAGTGCGATTGCGCGGAGATCTTGAGCGCGAACGGCGAATTGCCAAGACGGCCGAACTGGACGACCGCGGAACCGGTCACCTCAGCGCGCGAGCCATAGGAGAAATCGGCCTTGACACCGAACTCCTCGTCCGGGCTGCGGGTCGACAGCAGGATCGCGCCACCAGTGGTGTTCCGACCGAACAAAGTACCCTGAGGCCCGCGCAACACTTCGACGCTGGCGATATCGGGCAGGTCAAACGTGTTGCCACTGGGGCGCGGATTGTAGACGCCATCAATATAGACGCCAACCGCCGGCTCGACATAGAGCGCCGTGGACAAGGTCCCGATACCGCGAATGTAGATCGCCGGCGCATTGCCGCTGCCGCTGGCCTGGGTGATGCGAAGGCTCGGCGCGAGCTGGGTGATGCCGTCGATCCGTACGATGTTCAGCGTTTCGAGCTGGGCGCCGGAAATCGCGCTGATCGACAGCGGCGTTTCCTGCGACCGCTCGGCGCGGCGGCGCGCGGTGACGATGATATCTTCCAGGCGCCCCTGTCCGGCCTCTGCCTGCGCATCCTCGTCAGGCGCGGTTTGCGCGAGGCCGGCGGCCGGAAATCCGGCGACGAGGCCCGCGCCCAACGCGATTCCGGCAACGCCACGCCAAAAACGCCCGCGGCCGACGCCCCGATCCAATGATTGGATATAATCGCTGTTCACCTGGCCACTCTCCCGATCCCATCTATTTTGGGGTCATTCTAAGAATGGCTGCGGGAACGACAAATCTGAAACGGGCACAGGAGCAATTCAAAACGGGCATCATGAGTACGGCAGCCGCTTGCGAACCGACAGGTATCAGCCACCCATCCGAGGGCGGAGGCCATGCCCTGTGGATCGACCTGACTTATCCCCAATGACTGGACAACGGGGTGAAACATGCCTGAAGTCAGTGCCCCTGGCCTTTACCGGAAGTGAAGGCGCTTGATCCGGATCTGCTCGGGATCAGCCACCTCCCCACTCGACGAGAGAACAGCAACCGACAACCTCGGTTTCTCTCACATGACCCATGATGCCGTCATGATAACGGGATTGAATGCCCGGTCGCGTCGGGACAACCCAGATCATTGGGATAGATTCGCCTTACGCTCGCACGAGCTTGCTGTGCCCGGATCCAGGTCCAGGCAACGCCCATCCATTTCCCCCGGCGCGATGTCGAGGTCGATCAGCGCCGCGAGCGTGGGCAGGATATCGACGGTTTCGACGGAAAGGGGTTGCTCGAAACCGGTCATGCCTGGCCGGTAGAACAGAATCGGGACACGACGATCATAGCCCCAGGCAGAGCCATGCGTCGCGACGCCACCGGTTTCCGGATCGGGGATGGGCGTCACATATGGTTTCAGCAGCACGATGAGATCGCCGGACCGTTCTACATCGAAGGACGCACGGGCGCGCTCCGCGAGTGACCATTCCTCCACCGGCGGGATCGGCATCGCCATACGCTTCAATTCCTCAGCGCTGAGCACCGAGGCGACCTGCGGATGCGCGAACAGTTCGGATCGGGCCAGCGCGATCGCGCGCGCGCGCAGTTCGGGCGGCACTTTGCGCGACATATACCAATCCCCGAACGGACCGTCCGAATGGAGCAGGGGTTCGGCGATATCCAGCTTCAGCACGTCCGCGACACGCTTGCCGATTGTACCGGGCGAAAGATCGGGCGTGACTCGCTGTGCAGCCGGAAACCCGCGCATGGCGTTGCGTTCGGGCAGATCGTGCCCGCCATGATCGGCGGTCAAGACAAGGACATAGCTCAGCCCACGCGCGTCCAGCGCGGCCAGTATCCGGCCGATCGTCGCATCGAGATCAATCATCCGGGCGCACATTTCCGCGCCCTCTGTCCCGAAGAGATGGCCGACATAGTCGGTCGCCGACAGGCCGATCGTCAGCAGATCGGCCGATGGCCCCTGACCGAGCTTCATTTCGTCCAGCAGGCCGATGGCGAGATCGGATGTCGCCGCGTCGAAATCCGTCGTCGCGCGAAACGCCTTCGTATCACGGGCCTTGCGCTCGACAGGCAGGCCCACCTGCTTGCCGTTGCCGACCGGAACCGACGCCGCGCGCGCCGCGCATAGCGCCGGCAAGACAGGTTGCGCCGGTTTGGCAAGGACCGCCGCGATACGCGCATTGATCCGGCCGACGATCGCCGGCGACGGTCCGGCTCGATCGCGAAGCGTGGCATAGGCCTTGCCGTTCCAGAACCAGATCTGATCGGTATCGTGGCCGCCCATCATCACCGCCGCGCGATCCTTGCCCGCGACGGCGACGACACGGCTGGCCGGATCGGCCGCCTTCATGCGATCGCCGAGCGTCGGCACCTTGAGCTGCACCGGGCTGGCCGTGTAGCTGCCGGACGCATCGCGCGCGACCGAGGGGTCTTCCGCGCAATAGACGAGTTTGTCGGCGCGCGGCGATCCGAGATCATACCAATGGTTCGCGATGATGCCGGTCCGGGCCGGACGCGATCCCGTCAAGATCGTTGAATGGCCGGGGCAGGTTTCGGTCGCGGCATGGCTTTGATAGCCGGAAGGAAAGACCGCGCCCCCCGCCATGCGCGCCATACCCTGTGTAAAGATTCCACGATATTCGGCGAAAAGATCCGCCGAGAATTGATCGACCGATATGGCCACGATCAGCGTCGGCCTGGCGATGTCTCGCGCATATGACCGCGACGGCAGGATGAGCGCGACGGCCATTGCCACGGCCAGGCATGAACGATTCATCTTGCTGAGAATCCTCCCCAAGGACCGCGCCTCAGCGCGACACGACCGGCAAATCGAGGAACGATCGCTTCACGGCATTCGCCTCCAGCTTCAGAACCGGCGTTCCGGATTCCGGAACGCGATAGAAGCTGTCCTTGTCGTGGCCCGCGACCGCAACGCGCAGTGCATGTCCCTTCGGCACCATCACCGATGTCGGGAGCAGCGGGAAGGAAACCGTATCGGTCACGCCCGGCACCATCGCCGCCGCATCCGCGCGCCTGAAGCTGTGCGCAGGGCCGAAGGCCGCACCTCCGGCTCTTCGGCCCGCGAGCTTTCGGCTCGACAGCCGCAATTCGCCTTCGGTGATCATGGTGACGCGGCCATCGGGCGCAACGCTTTCCAGATAGACGATCACCGCGCCATCCGCATGCGAGGACGATATTTGCAGGGTGATGACGGGATATCCGGTGATCTCCAGTTCCTTGCCGAGCGGCGGCGAGGTGTAGGTCAGCAAGCGCCTGTCCGCTTCCCGCCGATCGCCGTAAAAGACGTCGCGATAGCCAAGCTGCGTGGTCCAGCGCGTCTCCGCCCCCGTGCCCGCCTCGAAATCGACGGTGTAGCTGTCGCCCCCCTCCGGAGCCGTCGGCACCTTCCGGTCGAGACGACGATCGGGCCCCAGATAGAAGCGCTGGCTGCGCACGCCCGCTGGCGGCCATACCCTGGTCGTACGCCAGCGTTTTGCGCCCATCGTATAATAGACGAGTTCCTTGCCGGTGCGCCGGGGTCGTGCACCGTGCTCGAGATAAGGCGCGACGAACTGCCGGATCAGCTCATATTGTTCATCCATCCCAGGAGATACCGGGGCATCCTTCGGATTATAGGGATCGGCGTCGTGCCGCGCGCCATGCCCCCATGCCCCGATGATATATTTGTTCGGCCGGTCGTCGGCCGCGAAGCGCGTCAGCATCCCGTCCGCGGTTCCCGCATCCATCCAGCTTCCCCAATGAAAAGCGGGAATCCGGCTGGCGGAAACCGGCTTCGCGAATTCATGACGCGTCACCGAATGGTCCGGCGTGTCCGACAGGCTTTTCGCGACCTTCAGGTCGTCCCGATATTCCACGCCGTCGAAAATAGCGGTCATCGATACATTGTTCTTGTGCGCCTCGATGGCCGCCTTCAGCTCCGCCCTGCCATGCGGACCGTCGACCGGCTTGACGCCCAGCACCTGTGCGCCGTTCGCATCCCTGCGATAGCCAAGGCTTGCGGCGTCGTTGATGTCCAGGGCCCGAACCATATTCCCCCACTCGCTGGACATGATCCGATTCTTCAGCCCGCCGGGGAACAACAGCGAGGTGTACCAATCGAAATCGGTGAACTGCGGAACGACCACCTTCAGCGCGGGATGCCCCGACAGAACCGACAATTCGGCGGCATTGCCGAGATAGGAGACGCCGATGGTGCCGACCCTGCCGTTCGACCAAGGCTCCGAGACGATGCCATCAATGATGGAATAATAGTCGCGGATCTCGGCGGTGGAGAATTCGGTGCCCCTGGTGCCGGACGACGCCCCCGATCCCCGCACATCGGCGACGACATAGGCATAGCCGAAGCCGTTCATGAATTTCGCGAGCACCGGCGGATCTGATTTTGGCGGATCGTGATCCTTCGCGCGCCAATAGCGGGTGAACGAGATCATCGCCGGCACTTTCGCCTGGTCGGTCATCCCTTCAGGCAGCCAGATCTCGACCGCGATCCTCACCCCATCGGGCATGGTGATGTATTTCGCCTGGTTCCGGGGCGACGCCATGGCGCCACCGGCACTCGACATGAGCAGCGACGCCGCGACGATGAATGACCGAAAGATCATGGCCAGCCTATTTCACACCCTCGAACGGCGTGGCATCCACGAACCGCCGGAGGACGTTGCCCGTCATCTTCGACACGCTGTTCTTGAAATCATTGTGGTTGAGGCTCGCGCGCCAGCCCATCGACCCGACGGAGAACACCGCCCCGCCCTTGGGCGTTTCGTAGAAGACGATGTCCGCCTTCGGGTTTTTGACGTTCAGGCGGTAGCGCCAGTCGACCAGCCCTTCGCCCGAGGCGTCATAGGGCCATTTGATATTCTCGCTCGTCGCGACGATCAGGGCATGGCGCGGCGTTCCCCGCTTGAAACTGGCGGAATCGACTTCCTCGGCAGCCGCGCCGCCCGCATATTTGCCGAAATCGCCAATGATGTCGCCCGCGATCCCTTCGAAGATGAAGGCAGCCCTCGGGTCGTTCGCGGCCGGCAGCTTCCGGTAATATCCGCCGCCTTCCATCGCCATCGGCTTGGAATATCTGACCCCGACCAATTCCCTCGGTTCGCGGCCGGCATCCCACCAATATCCGCTGCGATGGCCGTCAAATTCCTGATAGGCGTAGAAGAAGGATTCATTCCCCTGCTCGACCTTCCGGACCTCGATCACGTCGGGAACCTCGCGGTGGAAGGATGTGACCCAGTAAAAGCCGTTGCCGCCGAGATACATGAACCGACCGCCCCGATTCTGGTAGGCTTCCAGCGCGGTCCAGATTTCGGGCGTCACATATTCGGGATGGTTGCCGGACACCACGACGGTGTAATTTTCCAGCAGTCCGACGCCTTCCTTCTGGAGAAGATCGTCGGTGATCACGTCATAGTCGAAACCTTCGTGGTCCAGCCATTCGATGATGTCGAGATCGGCGTTGAGGGTGATGGTCGCCGCGTCCGGACGCGTCGTGATGTTGGGATAACGGCGTGATGCGTGCTGGACGAGGGTGCCGTCGCGATGGAATTCATAGACGCCACCGGGAAATTCGGGACGGTCGATCAGGAAATCCGCATTGGCCTTCGCGCCGACGATCACCTTGACGGGATCTTCCTGCCGCATCACCTCTTTTCCGTCCGCGCCCTTTTCCAATATGGCGATCCGGGCGTTGAAGCCGGCCGTGATGTTGCTGTACGCCAGATAGGATGTCGTCGGCAGCAGGAATGCGATCTTCGCATTCGCCTTGCCCCTGGGCGGCGCGACATAGAATGGCACGAAATCCTCGGACTCACCCAGGCGCAGGCGCACGGCATAGACGCCGCTTTCCAGATCGTCGGGGATTTTGAACGAGAAATCATTCTTCCACTCGAGATCGTAAACCGCATCGTCGTGGAAATACATCGCGCCATAATGGGTGGGCGTTTCCTGCCAGTTATACGATGTCTCTTTCCAGTTGACCCCCGGCATGGCGCGATAGGGCAGGTTGACGGCAATGCCGTGCAAGGCGTGGCCGCCCAGGTCGTGAACCCTTGTCGTACCGGTTCCCTTGGCGAAATCCCAGAAGCCGACGATGCCCCCGCTATCATAATCTGTCGGTGTGAGCGCCGCCAGCAGCTTCCCGGTCGCCACCCCGTCCAGCACCCCGCGCGCAATACGGACCGTATCGAGCTTGCCGTTGAACGCGCCTTCCGCGCGCCTCAGAGCGCCATTGCCTGGCCCTCCAGATGCCGCCGCGAACCGCAAGCTTCCCTTCTGCACCAACGCGTTGACAGCGCCTGAAGCATCTTCGGACTTCAGATGGAATTTTTCGCCGGGCGTCGGCGCAACCGGCTGGTAGCGCAGCGTGACGCTGTTCCTGGCCGCGTCATAGACGGCGGACACTTGATACCATCTGTCGATCGCCAGCGGAGACAGGGTCGCCACTTTCTGGCTGGTTCGGCCATCGCCTGCGTAGAAGGCGAGCCTGCCGACTTCGTCGAGCGCGAGCGACCAGCCCTTTTTGGCTACGGCATCCCAGCGGGCGATCAGATGCTGGACCCCGCCGGCGCCCCCTTTTCCGTCGACCGGGATCAATGTCGGGAGAACGCTGGCGACGACGGTGAAACTGCCCAGCCCGTCCAGCGCATCCGCGTTGCTTATCTCGACGAAGGAGCCGGTATGCACCGCCTGATTGCGCCCAGGATAGCTGCCCTCGAACGCAGACGGCACTTCCTCGAACTGGAAGCGCTTGCCGCGATCAAATTCATCGGCGGATTTCAAACGGATCAGATCCGCCTTGTATTTTCCGGGCGCATAGGTGCTCACCTTGAAATCGGCGGTTTCTCCGGGACGGACCGTCCATGGCAGGCCATAGCCGACGATCGTCTTCTTGGGCTGCTTCATGTCGACCATGCGGGCGTGCAGCACATCGGGAACGCTGGCGGCCACCGCCGCGCTGCCCAGAAGCTGCAGCACCGTGCGCCGGGTGGGAGAAAGCGCGGCCGAAGAGAATGCCGAACCGTTTTGCGGCCGTAGAATTCTCGAACCACTCATAAGCGCAACTCCAAAGGATATATCGACAAGTAGTCCGGAGGCCGCCCAGAAATCCCCCGGGATTGCGATCAGGAGTGATGGATTCAAACCCGGACCACAGGTGAATCATGCAGCCATGCAAACCTCGAGTCAACATTTATGAATGTTCATTCATATGAATGAGCGGACGTTGATCCTGGCGAGGAAAGCGGGTCGGAGTGACATGGATCCTCGCATGATGAGCTTGCGACGTATCAACGCCGATGCGGGCCCTCCCCGCAATCGCGCTTCGATTGATTGAAACGAGGCAATCGGCGCACCAATACGCCCACACGCAGCGATCAACGCTTCGCGCGTTTCTCCGGCCGCTTTTCCAGCGCCTTCATGATGAAATTCAGGATATTCTCGGTAACATCTTCCTGGGACAGGCTGCCCTTGTCACCCTCGAACCAGTATATCAGATGCTCGATGGGACCGAGCATCGAAAAGGTTGCCGTCGTCAGATTGTCGAACTCGAAAACGCCGGCCTGCTCGCCTCTTTTCAGGATATCCTGAATGATGAGGATCAATTCTCTTTGAGCATTGATGACGATCTTCTTCTGAGATTTTGTCAATCCGGATCGATCATTGTTCGCTCGGAATGAGTGAAAGTCGATCAACGGCAGGATCTTGCAATATTGTATTTCATAAGCGATGTGCGCGCGAATGAACGCTTCGAGCTGAAGCCGGGGATCGTTCGGATCGACCTTCGCCACCGCTTCCTTGCACATCGTGATCATCTGCCACCCGATATCTTCCAGGATGGTGAAGAGGATCTCGTTCTTGGATTTGAAGTAATTGTAAAACGCGGATGGTTGAATATTCACGCGCTTCGCAATGTCGGTCATGCTCGTATTGTCATATCCTTTTTCCATGAAGCTCTTCGCCGCGGATTCAAGGATAGTACGACGGGTCGCAGGGCCGCTGCCCTTTTTTCGTGTAACGCCCGTTTTTTGCGTGACCGTTGCCATGTCGCTCCAATTCAAAATATCGACCGGATGTCCGCAGCGGAATGCGCCGATTTTGGGGTTTACCGTACCAAAATACGTCGGTCTTGCAAGGGCGTGGCCTGTCGTTCGCACCGCGGCAGCCGTGGAAAAACCACCGGAAAGACGCAGCTGCCCCCCGGGGCAAATGGGTGCAAGCCAGATGGCAGCCGCTGCACATGGATGTCGCCGGGAAGCCCTTGGCTTACCGGCGACAATCAGCCCGATATGCGCGGGCTTGTCAGAAATTCAGTTCGAAGCTCACGCCATATTTTCTCGGCGTGCCGTAGCGCTCATGCCGCGTACCCATCAGATCGAGCACCGCCGGCGCAGTGATATACAGCTTGTTCGTCAGGTTCCTGACCCAGAGATAGACGCCCCAGCCATCCTCGGCCGAACGAATGCCGGTGCGGGCATTGAACAATGTATAGGCCGGCTTCTCGCGGAGGTTCGCCGAATCCTGGAACTGATTTCCACGATAGGTCATCCCGCCATTCAGCATGAACTCGCCGATATTGCCGATGGCGTGCGTGAAGGTGGCGCCCGCGCTCGCATTCCATTTCGGCGAATAGGTCAGGCGCTTTCCGGAGAAATCCTTGTTGCCGACCTTGTAGGTGCTGAAGGTCGCATCGGAATAACCCACCGCGAAATCGATCGCCAGGAAATCGGCGGGCCTGAACGTGCCTTCCGCCTCGAACCCCTTGATCTTCGAAGAACCGGCATTCGCGATGACCTCGGTCAGACAGCTCGCATCGCCGCAATCCCGCACCTGCTGATCGGTATAATCCATGTAGAAAGCCGCGAGATTGAGCGCGAGTTTCTCGCCGAAATACAATCCCTTGAGGCCGACCTCGTAATTGGCGACATATTCGGGATCGATGATATTGTTCGTCACGATAAAATTGACTTCGCCGAGATTCCAGCCGCCGGCCTTGTACCCTCTTGAAACCAGGGCGTAGGCATTCGCATTATCGGCCAACGCATATTTGGCGGTAGCGTTGAATGACCAGGCGCCCTTCGAATATTTCCCCGACACGTCCTGCGCGACGAACGGGAAGCCGCGCGGCACCGTCTGGTGGAAGGTCATATCCTTCTCATCCTTGGTGTAGCGCGCACCGATGCCGACCGTGAATTTGTCCGTGAAGCGATAATCGACCTGACCGAACGCCGCGTAGCTGTCGCTCTTGAGCGTCGCCGCGTGACGCAGCCCGGTCCCGACCGGGAATATTCCGACATACCCCTCCAGGGTGAAAATCTCGGTGGATTCCTCAACCTTCTGGTGGAAGTAGAAAAGCCCGGCGGTGAAATCGAGCTTGTCGCCACCGGTCGTTCCCAGCCGCAATTCCTGGCTGAACTGGCTCTGCTTCTCGGAATTGATGTCACCGAAAAGCGGCTGGTTCGTATAGTCCCGATCGAACACCCTGAGCGCCTTCGCGTCCCGATATGCGGTGATCGATGTCAGCGCCAGGTTCCGCGCGACATCGACGGTCACATGGGCGCTGACGCCCGTCGCCTCGATATCCTCGTCCGACGCCCCGTCGATATTCACTTCATAGGGCTTCGGCGCGAAAACGATCGGCCCCGCGCTCACGGGCGGGGCGAAACCCGCCGCCCGGAAATCGAAGGCGAACGCTTCGCTCGGGCCGTCCTTGCGGTTGATCTTCGTCCAGTCGGCGGCGAGCAGAATATCGACGCCTGGGCCGGGGATCAGGTTGAGCTGTCCCCTCAGTCCATAAGCGTCCGGCGTGTTGTAGGTCTCACCGCTCACGATGTTTTTGACGTGGCCATCGCCGTCCGTGAGGAACGCGTCGAGCTTCGCGTTCAGCACGCCCTCGATCAGCGGCCCGCCAATGCCGAACCGCGTGCGGATATAATCGTAGTTTCCGACGTCGACCTTGGCATAGCCGCCGAATTCGGTCGGCGGCTTTTTCGTTACGATCGCAATCACGCCGGAAATCGTATTCTTGCCCTGCAGCGTGCCCTGCGGGCCGCGCAATACTTCGATCCGCGAAATATCGACGAGATCCTGGCTGACCGACAGCATACGCCCCATATAGACGCCGTCTACGCTCAACCCGAAACCGACATCCAGGCCGGCATTATCTTCCTGTGTGGCGATACCGCGAATGGAGATCGTGTTGTTCGACCGTGAATCTTCGCCATCGATCGAGAAGTTCGCGACGGAATATTGAAGATTTTCGATCGTTCCGGCGCCGATCATGTCGATCTTCTCGGCAGATACCGACGTCAGCGACATCGGGACGTCGACGAGGCGCTCATCCCTTTTGCGGGCAGTGACCACGATCTCTTCCGCAGACGCCGCATTGGCAGCCGCACCGCCCGTTTGCTGGGCGAAGGCGGGCTGCCCAAAGATGCAGGCGCCAGCCATTCCCAGGAATAGCGGAATAGTCTTGAATCTAGCCATTGGCCTTCGTCCCCCCTGAATTTGGCTAAAGGCCGCCTGAGGCGGCTTATTGATCGGTCCCCCGACGA
Organism: Sphingomonas sp. FG14; assembly: GCF_057809675.1. Taxonomy (NCBI): domain Bacteria; kingdom Pseudomonadati; phylum Pseudomonadota; class Alphaproteobacteria; order Sphingomonadales; family Sphingomonadaceae; genus Sphingomonas; species Sphingomonas sp. FG14. The sequence continues at coordinate 34,925 of NZ_JBMDKK010000009.1, forward strand.
TAATCGGGGTATCATGGCGTTTTCACCGCTGTCAATATTTATTTATGAACATTCATTCATAAGAATTTTCACCCAAGCGGAGCCCTTGGCCCGAGGCAAGGGATGCGCGCCTGATCCGGTCGATCGCATGGCGCCGGATCGGCCCGGCGCCAGGGATTCATATCGACCGGGCGATGACCTGCTTCATGATTTCGGACGTGCCGCCATAGATCCGCTGCACACGCGCGTCGGTGTACATGCGAGAGATCGGATATTCGTCCATATATCCATAGCCGCCGAAGAGTTGCAGGCACTTGTCGACGACATCCCCTTGCAATTCAGATGCATAGAGCTTCAGCATGGCAGCCTGATCGGGCGTGAGCGCCCCGCATTCATGGGCAAGCAGACACTGGTCCAGCAATGTCCAGCCAGCCTGGATCCGCGTCTTCAGATCGGCCAGGACGAATTTGGTATTCTGGAAGTCGTAGAGCCGCTTGCCGAACGCCTTGCGCTCCTTGACGTAGTCGACCGTGAGATCGAATGCCCGTTGCGACGCCGCCATGGCGATGACGCCGATGGACAGCCGCTCCTGCGGCAAGGATTTCTGCATGATCTGAAATCCTTGCCCTTCGCGGCCGAGCAGGTTCGTGGCGGGTACGCGCACATCGCCGAAGAACAGTTCCGCGGTGTCCTGGGCCTTCATGCCCATCTTCTCGAGCTTGCGCCCCCTGGTGAAGCCCTTCGAACCGGCATCGACCAGGAACAGCGAAAGTCCCTCGGTCGTATCCGGCCCCTCGGTGCGCGCCGCGACGATGACGAGATCGGCGATCCAGCCATTGGTGATGAAGATCTTGGCGCCGTTCAGCACATAATGGTCGCCGTCGCGACGGGCCTTTGTCGATATCGAGCGCAGGTCGCTGCCCGTTCCGGGCTCGGTCATCGCGATGGCGCCGATCACCTCGCCCGAAACCATCCGGGGCAGCCATTCCAGCTTCTGCGCTTCGGAGCCGAATTGCAGCACATAATCGGCGACGATGTCGGAATGGATCGGGAAACAGGGCCCGGTCACGCCGCAATATTGCGCGACCTCGTTCACAATACAGAGATAGCGATAATCCGCCCCGGCCCCGCCATAGGCCTCGGGAATCTGGGGACACAACAATCCCTGTTCGCCCACCTTTCTCCAGAAGGCGCGCGGGGTCTGCCCCTGCTCCTCCCATTGCCGATGAAAGGGAACCGCTTCGGCTTCCATGAAGCGGCGCACCGCTTCCCGGAACATCTCATGATCGCGGTCGTAGATCTTGCGCTCCAGGAACATGATCTATGCCGCCGGCGCGCGCTTTGCCAGAAGCGTCTCGCGAATGGCCATCAGCGCGGAGATCGGCCGGATGAGCACTTCGATGCAGGTGATCTGGCCATCATCGTCGATCGTCATCAGGTCGATGCCCTTGACGTCGATGTCGCCGACCTTGCCGACGAACTCCAGCGCATATTCCTTTTCGCCTTCCCAGATGCGTTCGTAATGCATCGGATCGATGATCGACAGCACATCCACCAGCGCCGCGCGCACTGCGTCCCGCCCCTGGATCGGCGACCATCCGGCCGGATTCTTCAGCTGAACATCTTCGCGCAGCAGATCGGACAGATATTGGAACTGCTTGGTCATCGCGACCATCTTGATCTTGTCGACGTCGAGTTTCATGCCTCGTCCTTCCGGGATATAAGTGCGGAACAGCGGGTCGCCCATCATTTCGGCGTCGGGATCAGTCCGGACATCATGCCGCCGCTTCCAACCAGCGACTGGCCGCCATCGCATGGGATGATCGCGCCGGTGATGTAGCGGGCGGCGGGCGAGCACAGGAACAGCACGAGATCGACGATTTCCTGCTTCTGCCCGTAGCGCAGCAACGGGAGCATATTCTCGATCTTCTCCCGGATTTCCGGCGTCGGACTTAGCCGCTCCATGCCTTCGGTCCCGTCGATGGGGCCGGGCTGGATGGCGTTCACACGAATGCCATGGCGCCCCCATTCCAGCGCCAGCGACCTGGACAGCATGTCGATTCCGGCCTTCGCCGAACAGACATGCGCCTGGAAAGCATAGGGCAACGACGATTGCGGCGCGGACACGTTGATGATCGAGGCATCGCCGGGCGCGAGGTGATCGAACCCGGCCCTGAGGACATGGAAGGTCCCAAGCAGGTCGATATCGACGACGGTCTTGAATCCGTTGGCCGACAGCATCTCCGCAGGCGCCACGAAATTTCCCGCCGCGCCCGAGATGATGACGTTGAGCTTTCCGAAGGTCGCCTCCATCTCGACAAAGGCGGTCTTGACCGCATCGAAATCGCGTACATCCGCCGCGAAGCCCATCGCCTCGGCACCCAGATCCTTCAGTTGCCGGACCGCGTCATCCACCTTGTCCTGCTTGCGGCTCATCACCGACACCTTGGCGCCGGCGCCAGCGAAACCACGCGCCACCGCCAGGTTGATGCCGCTCGTGCCGCCGGCGACAAACACGGTTTTTCCAGCGTAGAGACCCTGCCTGTAAATCGTTTCCATTCCCGACACCTTCGCGGTTTGGCCAGCCCCCGATACGCGAGAGACGCGGCGCATATTTTTATTAATGTATATTCATTCATAAATGATTCGCGCGACGAAATGCAATGGCAATCGTGCGGCGATCGAAAGGGACGGCGCGTTACGCCGCGGCGGCCCCGCGCACCGTGCCGATGCCGAGCATGGCGCGCGCTTCCTCCGGCGTCGCGACTTCGCATCCCAGATTCTCGATGATGCTCCGCGCGCGCTCGACAAGCTGGCCGTTGGTGGCGAACACCCCGCGCGTCAGATAGAGATTGTCTTCCAGGCCCACGCGGACATTACCGCCCAGAAGCACCGCCTGCGCCACCATCGGCATCTGCATGCGGGCGATCCCGAACGCCGCCCATTGAGCATCCGCCGGCAGAAGATCGCGCATATAGATCATGGTTTCGGGCGTCGCGGGCAATCCCCACCGCGTTCCCATCACGATCTGGAAACAGGGGGGCGCGTCAAAAATGCCCTCGTCGATCATTTTCCTGGCAAGCAGGATATCGCCGGGCGCGAACACCTCGATCTCAGGCTTGACCCCCAGTCGCTGGAACGTCCGCGCCATCTTCCGCAACGTATATGGCGTGTTCAGATAGACATAGTCTCTGTCGCCATCCTGCTGGTTCTGCGTGGTCACATCGATCGAGCACATGTCCGGCAGCGTCATTTCGATATGGCGGACGCGTTCCTCGGCGCTGGCGACGTCGCTGCCCGCGCCGGCCCTGCTCTCATCCTCGGGATCCGGCATGAAGAACGCCCCGCCGCCGCAGGTGATGTTCATAATCGCCGTCACGCCCTTGTCGCGGACGCGCGTCGCCATATCGAGGAACAGCGCGGGATCACGGCTGCCCTTGCCACTTTCGGGATCGCGGACATGCAGATGGACAGCCGATGCGCCCGCCTGTTCCGCTTCCCAGGCCGCGTCCGCGATCTGCTGCGGCGTCACCGGAAAATTAGGGTGCGCCCGGTTATAGTCGTTTTCGCCCACGACCGCGCAGGTCAGGATGACTTTCTGTTTCATCGCCATGCGTGTTTCCTTCGAATGATACGGGATCAGAGTTGGATGAGCTGCCGTTTTTCGGCGCTTTCATAGGCCGCGAGGATGACCCGGAGGGCGTTGAGCCCGTCCTGGCCAGTGACCGCCGGCGCCGCGTCCCACCGGATGCTGTCGACGAAGGACTCCATCTGCAGCGCGAAATTGCGGGGCATGGGGTGGTGATCGAGACGGATCGGAGTCAGCCCGTCCCCGTTGAAATGGACGAGCTGCTCCGCATAGGGATAGATTCGCAGCGCCCCCGTGCTCCCATGGACCTGGAAATTCACCGGATGCGTGGACCAGCCGGGCTCCAGCGTCAGGTTGTTCTGCGCGTCCCAGTTGCCACCCCATCTGAAGATGCCTTCGGTCGGCAGCAATGTCGGAAAGCTGATCGTATTGGCGATCAGATGGGCCACCGCGCCGTTCCTGTAGGTCACGGTCACATGTTCGGATGCCGGATGCGCGCCCGAGATATTCCCGCGCCCGAACACCGTATCGGCCTCAGATTCCAGGAACCATGCGAACAGGTCGATCAGATGGATGCCGTGATCCATGATGCCCATGCCGCAGCCGCCCGGCGTGCCCGGCGCGTAATGATGCGGACCGCATTCCGTGTAGCTGTCGAGCCCGTTGCCGCCGATCACGATCTCCATCGCCATCGACACGTCGCCGATGGCGCCGCTCCGGATCATTTCCCGCGCTTTGATATTGGCGGTGAGGCTGCGGTAGGACGCGCCATAGTAAAGCTTCACGCCATGCCGGTCGCATATGTCGATGATAGCCTGGCCATCCTCCAGCGTCGTCGCCAGCGGCTTCTCAATCAGGATATGGACCTTGTGTGCGGCGACCTTCTCCGCGACCGCGCGGTGATAGCGGGCGGGCACGCAGATGCAGACGATATCGAGCGCTTCCTTCGCGAGCATCTGCTCGACATCGACATAGCCGGTCACGCCCCATTTGCGGGTGACACGGGTCAGTGCCGCCTCGTCCAGTTCCGCGCCGGCAACCACCTCGATGGTCGACAGCGTCCGATAAGCCTCGAAATGGACGTCCGCGACCAGCCCGCCGGCTCCCACGATTCCAACCCGCAATTTCCGCATGCGTTTCCCGTTCTTTCGATGTCGTTCGACTAAATCACGCAGCCGCCTCAGGTGTCGGCGAACGATCGCCGAAGCCCCGAAGCCGCCAGGTCGTTTCCGATCGGCCGCATCACCAGCAGCCCGAACGCGATGAATATGGCCGGGGCGAGCGCGGTACAGAATTTGATCGTCTCGACGACCCGAGGAGCCTGCGCGACACTGCCTGCGCTGGTTTCCACCAGCCCCGCCATGCTCAGCACGATGCCGACCGCGAAGGCGGAGATGGCGAAACCGGTTTTTTCGCCCGCCAGCCAGATCCCGGTATAGATGCCCGAAAGATTGGCCGTTCTATCGGTGGACGGGTCGAGTTCGGCCAGATCCGGGAGCAGCGCCAGACCCAGCACCTGCTGCCCGGCAAAACCGATGCCGACACAGACGATCGCGCCATAAACGGCGAGGACCGCCGAAGGCTGGGAGACCAGCCAGAACGCGGCCATCGACAGGACCAGGATGATGCCGCTCAGCTTGAACGCGCTGACCTTTCCGATGCCGGTCGACATTTTCAGCCAGGCTGGAATCGAGATGATCGCGGCACCGTTGAGCAGCAGGAATATCGCCGTCAATTGCGGTCCGCCGCCGCCCAGCACATAGGTCGTGTAATAAGGCAGGCCGACCAGCAGGCAGCCGAAACCTGTCAACTGGATCGCATAGGTCGCGAACACTTTAAGATAGGCGGTGTTCCTGAACGGCCCCTCTACCACGGATCGCCAGATCGGGCCCGATTGCGGCATTTCGGGAAGGCTTTTTTCAGGCGTCCCGAAATAGGAGATCAGCATGGCGATGCCGATAATGCCCCCCAATATCAATGACATCACGCCATAGCCGCCGACACCGCCGCCGAAACGATCGACCAGTACCGGCGCGAGGCCACCCGACAAGACGATGCCGACGAACAGGAAGACCATCCGGTAGGACACGATCCGCGTCCGCTCCGCCGGGCTCGCCGTCATCTCGGCAGGCATTGCGATATAGGGGATGGAAAATATCGTGTAGCCGGTCGTGCAGAGCACGAACAATAACGTCACATGCCAGAAGCGGACGAACGCCGATTCATAGGCGGGCACGTTGAACAGCGCGCAGAAGAAGATGCCGGTGACGATGGCGCCAACCAGCAGATAGGGGCGCCGCCCCCATTTGTGGCGGGTCCGATCCGAGAGCATGCCGATCAGGGGGTCGATGATGACATCCCACATCTTGGGAACGAAGACTCCGAACGCTGCCAGATGCACCGGGATCTCGAGATAATTGGTCATGTAGAACAGCAGCAGCAGCCCGGGCACGGTCGTGAACGCCCCAGTGCCGATCGAGCCGAATCCATATCCGATCAGGTGCCTGACCCGCATCCTGTCTTCGATTTCCGGTGGCGGTCGCATAAGTCTTCCCAAAGGTGCAGGCCGGGCGTCGCGACGGGCGATCGCATCGTGGCGCTATGACTGGCGCGAAAGCCGATTTCCGAACTCAAGAACGCAGAAATCGGTTTCGCAGGGCGGACCGGGGGCAATGTGCATTTTCACGCGCTCGCCCAGTTCATAGATGGCGGAGCCCGCCGTGTAGGACATGGTGTCGCTGACGCTGGCGGCGGCCAGTTTTCGCGACACGGGGTGTTGGGGATCATCGCAAGCCGAAAGGGCGGCCTTGAAGCCGTCGAGCGTCGGCCGGATCGACAGGTCCGCGACCCGGCCGACGATCGATGCGAGCCTCGCCACCGAATTCTCCAGCTTGTGCGGCGGCAATTCACGGCCCCAGCCGGTATCGCCCAGAACATGGTTGGAATGGCAGATCCAGTTGCGCCGGGCTGGATTGGGAACCATGGTCACCCCTTCGGCCGAGCATTCGAATGTTCCGATGCCGCGATCGGCGGACAACAGGTAATTCTGCCCAGAGGCATGCCGCACCGAACGCAGAAACGCTTGTGCTTCTTCATGGGAAACGCACTCCAGCAAGCAGCGCAACACAAAGGCCACCGGCAAGCCGTCGTTCGAGGACGGCAACTGCATCAGCGTGTTGCAGCAAATGCCAAGCGGCGCGTTGTTCAACCCCATGAACCCGAGACTGCCGGCGGAGCCGAAGATGAAGGCCTCCAGCCCGTCGCGCCCATAGTCCACGTGAAAAACGATCTGATAGCCCTCGTGAAACGGCGGAATATCCATGTTCTGCCCGGCATAGCCCGCGCCGTTCACTGCATCGTGCAGGCCGAAGGCCGTGCATTTCGATCGGAAATCCGCCGGATCCCGGCCGCTCCACATGGTGCGGCCGAACACCCATTCCTCATCGCTGAGCTGCAACAGGAGGATTGTCTCGACCGGCAGGCCGGCACCTTCAGCGATGCCGCGCACTTCCTCCATCAGATCCGGGCAATAGGCGGAGATCGCGCCGGAAAATTTCTGATAGGCCAGGAAATCCTGCAGATAATCCTCGGCGGGTACGCCATGGACGCGCGCGATGGCGTCGCGATGCGCGGCGCTCAGCGCGCGGATCTCCTCGCGCAATTCCTCCCCGTGTACCCTGCCCCGGTTCAGGGGAGATCCGGAAAGCCTGATGATCCGCAAATCCTGCGCCTGCATGTCGGATCAACCTTCCTTCAGGAAATGGACTTTCGTGATCCGCCCGTTCGTGACCTCATATATGGCGACGGCGCGCATATCGGCCTTGCCGGCCCGATTGGTCACAAACTCCTCGTCGATGATCTTGTTCTGCACGACGATACGATTGACCAGCCTGGCGTTGATCCGGGGCGCCCGCTCGAAAATGCCTCTATACATTTCACGCAGCACATCCCTGCCCTCGCAGAGAAGCTCATCCGGGAAATTATAGATTCTGATATCTTCGTCATAGGGTTCGACAAATCGATCCACATCGTGATCGTTATATGCCGACAATTGCCGATCGACCGGCCCCGTGATGTCTTCGTTCATCAGATTTGACCTTGTGCAATCCGTTCAATCTTCCATCCGATGAAAGATTTCAGGTTCAACTGAGTATTCCGTGGATGACGGGCACCAGGAGAAGCGGAACATACATCCCCATGATCTGGGTGAAGATCGCCATCATCAGCGCGACGGTCACGAAGCCCCGGTCATAGGCGGCGGCGAGAATGGGATTGGTCACGGTCCCACCGAGATTGGCATAAAGGCCGGTGATCACGAGAACCATGGGCGCGCGCAGATACCGACCGATGAGAAGCATGGTGACGAGGCTGATCAGCAACAGCACCGGGCTGTAGATCAGGAAGATGCGATATTGCCACACATGCTCGATCGACGCCCCGGCGCCGAGAACCGCCATCATCAGATAGAGGCTGATCTTGCCGATCTGGGTGGTCCCATGCTCGTTGAACTGCTTGATCGGCGACAGCGACAGCAGCAACCCCACGGTGACGACAAGCAGCAGCGTCATGATCGGCGCCAGGATCGTGATCGACGCGAACTGCGCCGATATGAAATCGCCCGCGAACCGGCACGCCAGCGTCACCGCGAACCCCAGGAATATGATCATCGCCAGCCCGCCGCTGCTGACCGGGTGGGGTTTCTGGCTAACGACGCTGGACAGTTCATGCACCAGTTCCAGCGTCCCCTCACGGGCACGCAGCCAGCCGTCGAATTTCGTCTTGTAGCTGGCGAAGTAGATCAGCAGCGCGAGGAAACTATATCCGACAATCGAATCCACGGCGATCAGCGCGCCAAGGATGCCCGGCGAGGCCTTGAACGTTTCCGCCATGGCGACAAGATTCTGGGATCCACCGATCGCGCCAGCATAGGACGCGATGATCGCCGACCACGCCTCCAGCCCGATCTGGTCGGAGAACAGGAATGTCGCGGCCACGAAGCCGAAGGTGACGCTGAGCATTCCGGAAACGACCATGATCGTCACCAGACGGCCGAGCTTGAAGATGGCCCGGATATTCACCGATATCATGAACAGGAATATCGCGAACGGCATGAGGTATTTCCTGGTCCAGGAATAGGCCTCGCTTTCGTGCGGCAATAATCCCAGATTGCCGAGGATCATGCAGGTTATGAAGATCAGCAGGATCGGCGGCGCATATTCGAATACACGCCCGGCCAGCTTCTGCTCCTCCAGCCACAGATAGACGCCGACGACGCCCAGAAGGACTGTGAAGATCGCCATCGCCGGCATGATCACGAATTGCCCGACAGATTCTGGACGAATTTGTGGAGGTTTTCCTTCACCGCCGGATTCTGGCTGGCGATGATGCAGTGGAAACACTCGTTCTGGATCGCTTTCTCCAGCCGATCGCGATAGGTGCTGACGATCGAATCCTTGTAGTCGCCCAGCGATGTGGCGGAATATTTGGCCAATCTGACGGCAAGCTTCGAAGCTTCGCCTTGCAGATCCTCATCGGCGACGACCCTGCGCACCAGACCATTTTCGCGCATGAAATCAGCGCCGTATTTTTCGCCGCTGAAGAACATCTCCATGGCCAGCAGGTGCCCGGCGCGATGGGGAAGCAGGAACGACGCGCCGCCGCTGGCGAAGATCCCGTATTTGGTTTCGGGCAGATACGCCCTGGCACTGTTGGCCCAGACCGGAAAGTCGCAGTTCAGCGCCCAGGAAACCGCGCCACCGACAACCCAGCCCTGGAAGGCGCCGACGATGGGCTTGCGGTTGAACATCAGATTGCGCGAAACATCCTGCAGCGAGTCCATGAACCCCCGAAGCTGGGTCACGTCGGGCATCTGATCGGTGGCATCCACCAGATCGTCACCAACGGAAAAATTCTCGCCATTGGCGTTCAGCAATATGACCTTGCATGAAGCGTCGTCATTGGCCTGGCGCAATGCGGACACCAGATCATTCAGCATAGAATGATTGAAGGCGTTGTTTTTTTCCTTCCTGTTCAGCGTGACAGTACAGACGCCATTTTCTGTTCCGTATTGTATCGGATCGATCATGCTCAATGCTTTCCTGGAAGATATTCTATTTGCCATGGAGAGCGTTCGACCAATGGCCCGTCACCCGATCATAGCGCGCCCATTGGCCAGCGCCGGAGGACAGATCGTTCTTCTTCACTCTCTCCGATGGAGTCATCGGTAGCTCCGTCCTGAACTCCCAGTGCCTGGGGATCTTGAATCGCGCCAATCTGGCGCTGGAGAATTCGATGATTTCGGCAAGTTTCGTGGACAGATCGCCGCCCTGGTCGCGCAGGACGATATAGGCCTTCACCTCTTCCTCGCGCAGATCATCGGCGACGGGCACGCAGGCGGCGATCACGACGTCGGGGTGCATCTGCAGCACCGCCTCGACTTCGGCCGCCGAGATATTTTCCCCACCCCTGCGGATCATGTCCTTCTGCCGGGAGCTGAAGAAGAAGCGGCCCTGCGCGTCCCGGCGGACCAGATCGCCGCTATGATACCAGCCATCCCTGATCGCCGTCGCGGTCGCCGCCTCGTTCCGATAATAGCCCAGCATGATGCCGGGCCCCTTCAGGATGAGCTGCCCCACCTCGTCGACGCCGACATCTTTCCCATCCTCGTCGATGACGCGCGCCACGCGGTACGGGCTCACCGTCCCCAGGCAGCCGCTGCCGACCAGGCCGGCATGATCCTCCAGCGTCCAGTCGCTGATGTCCGCACCGGTTTCGGTGGTTCCATAGGCCTCCACCCAGGGCACCCCGTATCTTTCTTCCAGTTCGGCATGGCGGTCCATCGGAATGCCGGAGCAGACCACCCGCCTCACCCTGTGCGCGGTTTCATCCCCCGACACCGGCATTTTCAGCAACAAGGTCGGCATGGCGCCAAGGCAGTAGAAGAAGGTGACGCCGTGCTTCGCCACTTTCGACCAGAATTGCGACGGCCTGAAGCGTTCGAGAACGACCAGCCTGGCGCCGCTGCACAATGAAACGATAAGGTTCCAGTGCGGGTCGATATAGGAGAATGGCTGGGCCGTCAGAATGACGTCCTCTACGCCCAGTTCCGGCTTCATCGACGACACGATCACATCGGCGATCTGCATCCAGTAGCGGTTGGTGAGCAGGCACCCCTTGGGCAAACCGGTGGTGCCTGACGTATATTGGATGTTCGTCACCGTATCGGGGAGAATATCCACAGTCGGGGGACGATCCGCATGGGATCGGATCTTCTCGAAAAGCGGCTCGCCGCCGCCATCGGCATTGAGCAACAGAACATGCTTCAGATCGGTGGATGCCCGTCGAATCTCCTCGACGATCTCCAGATGTTCGCGCGTGGTGACGATCAGGCGCGCCCCGGAATGCGTGAGCAGATGTCGCGCATCCTCCATCCGATAAGCCGGATTGAGCGGAACCGTGATCGCACCCAGCTTCGCGAGCGCCAGCCAGAACAGCGGATAAGCGCTGATGTTCGGCAGCATGAGCGCAACCTTATCGCCCGCCGCGATGCCGCATTCATCCGTCAGGAAGTTCGCCACCCTGTTGGTCCGGCTTTCCAGCTCGGCGAAGGTGAATTGCTCCCCCGAAGCATCGAAGACCAGCGCGACCCTGTCGGGCCAGCGCCCCGCCGCGCGCTGAACCATCTCCCGGATAATCGTCGCCTCAGAGTCCGAGCCTTTAGACATTGACCGCGCAACCACCCCCAAAAACCGCCCTCGGGCCATGATCCCGCAGCGTTGCGCATTGCCGGCAAGGTGCTGGAACATGCGCATATTTTTAACTAATGAATGGTCATTAATATAAACTCGTTCCGGTGTAAAGTCGAAATGCCCCGGCATTGGCGACAAGCAAAGGAACGGATTCGTCACCGTCGATTCGCCAGATATGCGGATGCCGGCACGCCGTTAGCCATGAGGGCGGCGTGCTCCCGATATGCACCGCCCAAGAATCGCTTGAACGACACATCGAGCAGTGTTAGCCGAATGAATGAACATTCATTTATACAAACACACATGAAGGACATGCCGGATGCGAGCTTATATTTCCGCTGATATCGAGGGCGTGGCAGGCATCACGAACTCACCCCAGCTCACGCCCACGGGCTGGGAATTCCAATCCGCGCGCAAATGGATGACGGGCGAAGTCGTCGCCGCCGCCGAAGCACTGCACGAAGCGGGTGTGGAAGAAGTGGTCGTCGCCGACGGGCACGGAACCGGCCAGAACATATTGATCGACGAAGTGCCCGATTATATGCGCGTCGTCCGGTCCTGGCCGCGCCCGTTGCTGCAGATGCAGGGCGTCGAGGATGGCCCATACGAAGCCGTCGTCTTCATCGGCCATCACACCAGCAGCCTTTCGCCGGCAGGATTACTGTCCCACACTTATCATGGCGGCTGTTATCGCGACATTCGCATCAATGGCGAAAGCAATTCGGAAACCGGCTTCAACGCGATGCTTGCCGCGCATTTCGGGATCAAGACGATCTTTTCTTCAGGCGACGAGAGCTATATCGACCACGTCAAGGACCTCAACAGCGACATCGAGACGGTCGTCACCAAGAAGACCTATGGCCTCGCAGCGATCAACACCCTGAAACCCGCCGTCGCGCGAAAACTGATCAAGGACGGCGTTGCCCGGGCGTTCGCCCGCAGGGATGCGATATCGCTGATGTCGCTGCCGTCGGAGTTCCAGGTCGAGCTCGAATTCAAGAATCGTATCCAGGCGGACATGTGGAACTATCTGCCATGGGTGGAGCGCACCGGTGCGGCGTCCATCGGCGCGACGCTCCAGACCATGGAGCAGGTGATGAAGTTCATCTCCTTCGGCATGTTCTATCAGCCGAAGGATCGGCCACAGCTCGCATAGGAACACATTGCCGCCCCTCCAGCGCTCGTCACCGTCATGGCCGGCGCTGGAGGGCAGCCTGCCGTCAGTCCGCCAGCACAGCGCCGGCCATGACGGTGACGAGCCCGTCGGCGAATATCGCGAGATCCTTGCCCGTCGCTGCATTTTCGGGGCTGCGCATCGCGTCCCTGAACCGATCGTCCTCGAAATACATCTCCGCCAGAAGATAGTTGCCCGCCTCGCCAACGAGCGTGCGCTCGACAAGTGTCAGCTCGGCCCTGACCAGACCCGGGATTTTTTCGACCAGCGGCAGGTGCCGGGTCCGATAATGGCTCATGAAAGCCTCCGGATCCGCCGGAGTCTTGTAGAGCGCGATCAGCTTCTTCATCATGGTCTCCCTGGTTGAATCTCAAACCGCGTTCATCGTCAGAAGATCATATGTCGCGACCAGCTCGTCATCCTGGTTGGTCACGCTCACCGACCATCTGACCTCGCCCAGGTCGGGCGCCTTGAGCGTTTTCGACTTAGCGGTCAGCAGCGCCCTCATGCTGTCGCGGGGCTTCAGCGGCTTGATGAAACGGAGGCTTTCGAGGCCGTAATTGGCGAGCACCGGCCCCGGCGCGGGATCGACGAACAGCCCCGCCGCGAAGGACAGGATCAGATATCCGTGCGCCACGCGACCGCCGAAGATCGGACTGGCCGCGGCCGCCTCCTCATCCATGTGCGCGTAGAAGGTATCGCCGGTGAAGTGCGCGAAATGCTCGATATCGTCCAGGGTGACGGTTCGCGCCGCCGTCCGGATGCTGTAGCCCGGCTCCAGCTCGCCGAAGCGCAGCCGGAACGGATGCCGGTCGCCTTCGGTCACCGGCGCGCCGGCAATATGCTGGCCGAGCATTCGGGTCAGGATGGCGGGACTACCTTGCAAGGCGGTGCGCTGCATATAATGCTTCACGCCGCGCATGCCGCCCAGTTCCTCGCCGCCGCCGGCCCGGCCCGGCCCGCCATGGACAAGCACTGGAAGCGGAGAACCATGCCCCGTCGACTCCTTCGCGCTGTCCCTGTCGATGAAGACCATGCGCCCATGGTTGGAGCCCGTACCGAGCAATATGTCGCGTGCGACATCGCCATCATGCGTAAAGACGGAGATGGCGAGCGAACCCTTGCCACGATTGGCGAGCGCCACCGCATCCTCCAGATCGCGATAAGGCATGATCGTCGCGACAGGCCCGAAGGCTTCAACATCATGCACCGCCGCCGCATTCCACGGATCGTCGGTCCGCATCAGGATCGGCGTCAAAAAGGCGCCCCCATCAAGCCCTTCTCCGCGCGGGCCTTCATGGTCCCCCTCGCCGAAGACCACCGGCGCGACCTTCGACAGATCGGCGATCTTCTCACGCACATCGGCGAGCTGGGCGCGGCTGGCAAGCGCGCCCATCCGCACGCCTTCGATGCGCGGATCGCCAACGACGATGCTGGACAGGCGCGCGGACAGCGCCGCCTGCACCGCATCGAGCAGATGGGCGGGCGCCATGGCCCGGCGGATGGCGGTGCATTTTTGTCCCGCCTTGACCGTCATCTCCTTGACGACCTCCTTGATGAAGAGATCGAATTCCGGGCTGCCCGGCGCAGCGTCGGGCCCGAGGATCGAGGCATTGAGCGAATCCCGCTCCGCCGTGAAGCGGACGGACTCGCGGGCGATGATCGGATGGCGCTGCAGAAGCGCCGCCGTCCTGGCCGAACCGGTGAAGGCGACGACGTCCTGGCCGGTCAGGTGATCGAACAGGTCGCCCACACCTCCCGAAATGAGCTGCAGCGCGCCATCCGGCAGAATCCCGGCATCGAGCATGATCCTGACCGCAGCCTCAGCGACATAGCCGGTTTGCTGGGCGGGTTTCACGATCGCGGGGACGCCCGCCAACAGCGTCGGCCCAAGCTTTTCGAGCATGCCCCAGACGGGGAAATTATAGGCGTTGATATGAACAGCGACGCCCTGAAGCGACGTGTAGACATGCTGCCCGACAAAGCTTCCGGTCTTGCTGACGACCTCCGTATCCCCATCGAGCAGGATATGGCTGTTGGGCAATTCGCGTCGCCCCTTGGAGGCGAAGGAGAAGAGTGTTCCGGCGCCGCCTTCAATATCGATGGCATTGTCGGTGCGCGTGGCGCCCGTCGCCTGGGCGAGTTCGTACAGCTCCTCCTTGCGCGCCATGATCGCCTGGCCAAGCGCCTTCAGCATCATCGCGCGTTCATGGAAGGTCATCGCGCGGAGCGCCTTGCCTCCAGCCGCGCGGCCATGCTCGACCACCCCATCGAAATCGATTCCGCCGCTTCCCGCCTCCGCGACCACCTGGCCGTCGATCGCCGAATGGACAGGCACGAGATCGTCCTTGCCCCTGCACCATTGGCCCCGAACGAAACTCTTCACGACACGCGTCGCCATCAGGTCATCTCCAAAACGGTTGCGGCTCAATTGCCGGTGAAATTGGGGCGGCGCTTTTCCAGGAATGCGGCGACGCCTTCGCGATAATCGGCCGATGCGCCCAGCAGGCGCATGAGATCGCGCTCATCGTCGAGGTCGGTATCGAGCGACTTCTGCCATGTGCCGCGGATCAGGCGCTTCGTTGCGGCGAGGCCGAGTGTCGGCCCCGCCGCGAGCCGCAATGCCAGCGCCTCGGCTTCCGCCATCAGTGCCGCGTCATCGACGCATTTCCAGATCAGTCCCCAGTCCGCGGCCTGCTCCGCCCCGATCGGGTCACCGGTCAGGGCCATGCCCAGCGCGCGCGCCTGCCCAACCAGGCGGGGCAGTGCCCATGACCCGCCCGAATCCGGAATGAGACCGATGGCCGCGAAGGACTCGATGAATTTCGCGCTGCGTGCGGCGAGGACGATATCGCAGGCCAGAGCGATATTCGCACCCGCACCCGCCGCCACGCCGTTCACCGCGCAAATCACGGGCATGTCGAGCGACGTCAGGCGACGAATCAGCGGATTGTAATAGCGCTCGACCGACAGCCCGAGATCGACGCTGCCGCCCTCCGGGGAGACCGTGCGATCGTTTAGATCCTGGCCGGCGCAGAACCCCCGCCCGGCGCCGGTGATGAGCAAGGCCCGGACATCCGCCGCCGCCTCCAGCGCCGTGAGCGCGCTGGCGACTTCGTCGTGCATCGCCACCGTGAAGCTGTTGAGCCGATCGGGCCGATTGAAGGTCATGCGCGCGACGCCGCCCGCGATCCCGAGCAATATCGTCTCGTACATGGCCCTTCTCCAACCGCTTTGAATTTATAGAATGACCGGTCGATCAATTATTGGCAAGTATCAATATGCGACATCCATTCATTGACCGTCCAGTCAGACTATTATATAAGAGCCCCTCGCCGGAGGAGCCGCAATGTATACGACCGAGCTTGGCAAGGGAGATGGGAAGGTTGCGTCACCGGGCCATGAGGACCCAGCGCTGGTCGCGGGGTTCGAGGCGCGCATCGCCACCGACGCGTTCGTAGAGCCCAAGGACTGGATGCCAGAGGCTTATCGCAAGACGCTGATCCGGCAGATCTCGCAACATGCGCATAGCGAGATCATCGGCATGCTGCCCGAGGGCAATTGGCTGACGCGGGCGCCCTCGCTACGGCGCAAGGCGGTCCTGCTCGCCAAGATCCAGGATGAAGCCGGGCACGGCCTCTATCTCTATTGCGCCGCCGAGACACTGGGCACGAGCCGCGAGGAGATGATCGAAGCGCTGCACGCCGGCCACGCCAAATATTCGACGATCTTCAATTATCCGGCGCTGACCTGGGCCGATATCGGCGCGATCGGCTGGCTGGTCGATGGCGCCGCGATCATGAACCAGGTGCCGCTCCAGCGCACATCCTATGGCCCCTATGCGCGCGCCATGGTGCGCGTGTGCAAGGAGGAAAGTTTCCACCAGCGCCAAGGCTACGAGATCATGATGGCGATGGCGAACGGTACGCCGGAGCAGAAGGCGATGGCGCAGGATGCGCTCAATCGCTGGTGGTGGCCATCGTTGATGATGTTCGGTCCACCCGACGAGAGTTCGCCGAACTCCGCCCAATCGATGCGCTGGCGGATCAAACGCGACACCAATGACGCGCTCCGCCAGAAATTCGTCGACGTGACCGTGCCGCAAGCCGAGTTTCTCGGCCTCACCATCCCCGACCCCGATCTTGGATGGAACGATGATCGCGGCCAGCATGATTTCGGCGCGATCGACTGGGAGGAATTCCACGCCGTCGTGCGCGGCGAAGGGCCGATGGCGAAGGAACGCATGGATGCCCGACGCGAGGCCTGGGAGAATGGAGCCTGGGTTCGTGAAGCCGCCGTGGCGCATGAGGCGAAACGACGCGCACTCGCCGCATGACTGCTCAACAACACGCATCGATTGAACCGGGAGACAGATGATGGGCGGGACATGGCCGCTTTGGGAAGTCTTTATCCGCGCCAGGGGAGGATTGAGCCACAGGCATGTGGGGTCAGTCCATGCCCCTGACGGTGAACTGGCGATCCGCCATGCGCGCGACACTTATACGCGTCGCCTTGAAGGCGTCAGCATCTGGGTCATGCGTTCGGGCGATATCGTCGCTTCGGATCCGGCCGCGTCCGGTCCGCTGTTCGAGCCCGCCGAGACCAAGATCTACCGACATCCGACGTTCTACGACATTCCAGACGTCGTGAAGCACATCTGATGGCCCAGCTCGTCTCCGCCGGCCGGCACGACGCCGAAGCGCGCTGGCACCCCGCCCTTTTCGAATATCTGCTTCGGCTGGGCGACGACAGCCTCATCCTGGGCCAGCGCCTCACCGAATGGTGCGGACATGCGCCGGCTCTCGAAATCGAGCTCAGCCTGGCGAATATCGGCCTCGATCTGATCGGCCAGGCGACGCTGCTGCTCAATCTCGCGGGCGAGGTGGAGGGCAAGGATCGCGACGGCGATCGCCTCGCTTTCCACCGGGACGCGCTGGCGTTCCGCAATTGCCTGATGGTCGAGCAACCCAATGGCGATTTCGCGCGGACGATCGCGCGGCAGTTCCTGTTCTCGACCTATCAGCACGCGGCGCTCGATGCGCTGTCCTGCTCGACCGAACCGCGCCTGAGCGAGATCGCCGCCAAGGGTGCGAAGGAAGTGTCCTATCATGCCGACCTTGCCGCGGAGTGGGTCATCCGGCTCGGCGACGGCACTGCGGAGAGCCGCGCGCGGATGATTTCCGGCCTCGACTGGCATTGGCGCTTCGTGGACGAATTGTTCGACCTCGACAAAACGGAGCACGCCCTGCTCGCCGCCGGCATCGCCGCCGACAAGACGAAGCTGCGTGCAGGCTTCGACACCCGCATCGCATCTGTGTTGGCCGAAGCGAAGCTTCCTGCCCCGGCTTATCCGCGCGCGGTGAGGGGCGGCCGCACTGGCCATCATAGCGAACATCTCGGTCATCTGCTGGCAACCCTGCAATATCTTCCGCGCGCTTATTTCGATGCGGTCTGGTAGCCCCTCAGCATCGCTCGACGCCGATGCGGTCGCGCGGATTCTGTCCGCGCTGGCGGAGGTGCCCGATCCCGAGATTCCCGTGGTGTCGGTCATCGACCTCGGAATCGTGCGCGGAGTCGAGACAGCCCCGCCCGGCGTGATCATCACCCCCACCTATTCGGGCTGTCCCGCGACGCAGGCGATCGAGATGGCCATTCGCGCCGCGCTCGACCGGGCCGGCTTTCGCGATGTTCCGATCCGGACGGCTCTTGCCCCCGCCTGGACCACCGACTGGATCAATGAGCGCGGTCGGGACCGGCTCAAGCGTTATGGGATCGCGCCGCCTTCCCCACCTCATTCCACGTCCGTCGAATGCCCATGCTGCGGATCGAACGACACACAGGAGGTGAGCAGGTTCGGCTCGACGCCATGCAAGGCGATGTGGCGATGCCGAAGCTGCCTGGAGCCGTTCGACCTGTTCAAATGCCATTAGGAAGCCAGGATGTCGGCCAGTTTTCATAAACTCAGGATCAGGGAGGTTCGCCGCGAGACGGAGGACTCGATATCCCTGTGCTTCGATCTTCCCGCGTCGCTCGTGAACGATTTTCGGTTCAGCCCGGGCCAGCACCTCACGCTGCGACGCGAACTCGCAGGAGAGGATGTTCGCCGCAACTATTCGATCTGCGCCGCACCGCACGAAGGAGAGCTACGGATCGCCATAAAGAGGATCGACGGCGGCCTCTTCTCGACCTGGGCGAACAGCAACCTGGCGGCCGACGACGAAGTGGAGGTGATGACGCCACATGGCAGCTTCACCCGAACCTTCGATCCCGATCGCCGCGCGACCTATGCCGGCTTTGCCGGCGGCTCTGGCATTACGCCCATCCTGTCACTCCTCAAGACGGCGCTCGATGTCGAACCGGCCAGTCGCTTCGTGCTGCTCTATGGCAACCGATCCTCCAATTCGGTCATGTTCCTCGAAGACATCGCGCTGCTCAAGAACCGCTATCTGGACCGGCTGGAAGTCTATCACTTCCTTGAAGAGGAAGAAGAAGAGGTCGAGCTCTTCAATGGCCGCCTGGACGATTGCAAGATGGCCGAGATTCTGCGGATTCTGGTCTCGCCGACAGAGATCGACGCCGCCTTCATCTGTGGCCCCGGCCCGATGATGGATGCCGTCCAGCAAGCACTGATCGCAGCCCGGGTGCCCCCGCACAAGATCCTGGTCGAGCGCTTCACCGTCGACCGCAAGCCGGAAGCCGACGCCGATGCGGCGGCGCGTGCGCGGCAGTTGGACGCAGCGGGCAGACGAATGCGGTTGATCCTCGACGGCCGGAAACGAACACTCGCCTTCGATGCCGAACAGGGCAGCATCCTGGAGAATGCCCGCGCCTCCGGCTTGCCCGCGCCATTTGCGTGCAAGGCCGGCGTTTGCGCGACCTGCCGGGCAAAGCTTGTGCAGGGCGAAGTCCATATGAACGCCAATTACGGCCTGACCATGGATGAAATCGCGCAAGGTTATGTGCTGACCTGCCAGGCAGTTCCGCTCACCGACAATGTCGTGCTGGACTATGACGCGTAGCCGGGCGCCCGATCCGCGGAGCGCGTCTTAATCTGCCGGCTGCGGCGATATCGGGCGCCCAATGCCGATCAGTTCGCAAACCATGTCGGCAACATCCTCGCTGCTGACCGGGCCACCATGATCGAACCATGTATGCGTCCAGTTGATCATGCCGAGCAGCAGCATCGTCTTCACGCGCGCCCTTGCTTCGTCCCCACGGAGAGACGGCTCGATCTCCACCAGCAACGACTGGACCGCATCGATGACCCGTCTTTGCTTGGCCACGACGATGGCGCGCTTGTCTTCTGGAAGGCTGTTGAGCTCGTTCAGCAACACCTTCTGCCGGCTCGCGGCTCCGACATAATGCTGCATGAACGTCCGGATCAGCATGCCGAGCGCCTCCCTGGGCGGTCGATGGAGCGCGGTCACATTGCTCACATCCTCCACCAGCACATCGACATGTGAGGCCATCACCGCGTAGAGGATTTCCTCCTTCGAAGAAAAATAATAATAAATCAGTGACTTGGAATAGCCGCAGGCGACCGCGAGTTCGCCGAGGGTGGTACCGCGAAATCCAAGCTCCGCGATAAGATCGGCCGCTTTCTCGACAATTTTCTCACGACGCTCTTCATATTCCGGCGCTTGCGTTCGTGCCAACCGACAGTCTCCAATGATAATCGTGCATGCAGCAAATCCATACCATCGCTAACATGCCGTTCGCGACGAGAACACCCTTCGCCATGGGCGCCTGCCGATGGCCCTTCGTTGAGCAAACGCCACGCAGGCAGAGTCATCATGGGCTGCGGCCCGAAGCGGATTAAATTCGGGATCAAGCAACCCAGCAAATAGCGGTTCGCACAAGACTGACAGCGCCACCATCCGTGGATATCAGTCGTGTGATGACGACGCCGCTTCATCCGATCCCAACCAAGACACTCTTCTGGATCGCGCTCGGTGAACTCCGTCCCCCACTACGGCCTGTGGCACGAACTCTGACTGAATCCGCTCGACAATATCGCGCCGATGCTGCCCGTGCTCGCGTTGTTCCTGAACCCGACGAGCGCGACGACCTTCCTGCCGCGGCGAACCTGGCGAAGGCGCCGGATGCCCGCGCCTGATCATCCATCTCGACCCTTCGCTCATGCCGGATCACCGCCCCCCTTGGAAAAGCGATGACCGCGATCAGATCTTCACCTCCGCTCGCCGCCATAAACCGGAAGGATCAACGCCGATGCGCGCGCGCCGCCATGGAAGATCGTCTGATTGGCGTTCTTCCATTCCGTGTCGGTCGCGATCGGGTTGCCGGTATTCTGGTTGGGATTGAACATTGGAAAGGCGCTCGACGAAATTTCGACGCGGATCCGGTGTCCCGGCAGAAAGGCATGCCCGATCGCGCCGAGATTGATGCGATAGCGTTCGGCCTTGCCCGGCGTCAGCAGTGAAGGTTGCGCCGTCGGCCCGTCGCGATAGCGGGCGCGAATGATGCCGACGGGCTTGGATCCCAGCAATATCGCCTTACCATCCGGCCCGACATCGGAGATCGCCGCCGTGAAATCGGTGTCTTTCGCGTCGCTGGCGGCGAAGAGCTCGACGGCGACCGGCCCGATCACCTCGACAGCCTTTTCGAGCGGCGGAGATGTGTAGACGAGTACGTCCTGCCGGGATTGCGCTTCCTTGCGGTCCCCGGCGAACAGCTCCGCGTTGAGGTTCAGCGGCACCGGATTCTTCGGATCGTACAGATAGGTGTCACGACCGGCGCGCGCCGGCCTTGCCCAACGCAGCGCGCCATCGCCCCGCACGCTGTTAGCCGCGCCGCGGCTCGACAGGTAAAGCCGCGTCTCCGTCGCTTCCCGCAACGGAAAAGCGTCGAAATTGCGCCAGACATTCGTGCCGCTGACGAACAGTCGCACATGGGGTTGATCGAAACGCGATGCCGACTGCTTCAGATAGCGATCGAAGAAAGCGAGGTGCATCGCCTTGTTGTCGACGATCGATTCCTTGGGAAGCGCGAGCTCGCCGATCTTCTCGGCGCCGCCGGTATAGGATTGCATATGGTTCCAGGGTCCAATCGTCAGATACTGGTCCTTCGCGCCACCGCCGCGCGCTTCCATGCCGCGCCAATAGTGCAAGGCGCCTTCCTGATCGCCGTCGAACCAGCCGGTGGTCGCCAGGATCGGGATGTCGATCCGGGCGAAATCGGCAGGCCCCAACTGGATGCGCTTCCAGTAATCGTCGAGCAGGTCATGCTCCACGAACTTGCGGAAAAGCGGCATGCGCCGGCCGAACGCCTCGTCCATCGTCAGCAGAGGCCGATGGGAAAACACCCTGGCCAGGTCGGCCGCGCCCATATTGCCGCCCTGGCTGACATGGCCCGACGTTTCGTTGAGCCACATCAGCGCCCACATCATCATGAAGGCGCCGCCGGTTCGCGGCAGCTCGTCCTGATAGCTGCCGGACGGCGATGTCGGCGCGATGCAGGCGAGATGGGGCGGGCGCTCCTTCGCGGCCAGCCATTGCACGGCGCCGAGATAAGAAACGCCCATCATGCAGACACGGCCGTTGGACCATGGCTGCGCCGCCAGCTGCTCCACGCTATCGTGGCCATCCGCCGCTTCCTGGAAATAGAAATCGAACTTGCCGTCCGAATCGCCGCGGCCGCGCACGTCCTGAACGACCACCGCATAGCCATGTTCGGCGAAATATCGGCCGAGAACGACGGCCTGGGCGCTCATCGGATCCGTCTTCACATAAGGCGTGCGGATCAGGATGACAGGATATCGGCCGTCCGCTTGTGGCAGCCAAACGTCCGAAGACAGTTCGACGCCGTCGCGCATCGGCGTGCGCAGATCGAACAATTGACGCAGCGGCTTGCCCGGCGATGCCGGCACGGGTTGTGCGGCCGCGCCCGTGGCAAGCAGCAGCGCCGCCAATGATGCCGCGCCAAGCCTGGCGCGTCGCGATTTTCCTTGAACCGTCTTTCCCATATCGAATCCTCCCTTGCCACCACAAATAAAGGGCGGCTGGCCGGTTTGTAAAGAACTTGTGATGCGTGACGGGCTGTGCTTAGGTTTGGCGACTTTGGATTTCCTGGGTTTACCGCGGTTCCCGAGCCGGTAGATGACTTCATCCGCATCGGAACGAATTTAGGAACGCCATGCCCAAGCGCCCCGAAGACTATATGGCCGACCGCCGCGAACGGATTCTCGACGCGGTCGATCGTTGCTGCTGGGAGAAGGGCTGGAACCAGACCACGCTACGCGACGTGGCGAAGGCGGCCGGGCTCAGCAAAGGCGGAGTCTATGTCCATTTCCCGACCAAGACCGAGTTGCTGAGGGGGATGCTGCAGCGTAATCTCGAACATCTCGACAGGCTGGGCACGGCGCCCGACCTGCTGACATTCGTCCGATGGTCGCTGAACAATCTCGATTTCGTGGCCGGCCCCGGCGGGCGCGAACGCGCGATATCGCTGGGCGAGCTTCAAATGGACGGATTGCGCGCACCGGAATTGCGGCCGCTCATCGAAAAGGTGACGGGCCATGCGGTTCATATGCTGGAAACGACCGTGCGCCGCCTATGCCCCCGCCTCACGGACGAGGAGGTTCAGGATCGAGCACTGTCGATCCTTTGCTTCCTCGAAGGCCTTCGCAACTACGCAGCGATCGCCGAACGCATCTCGCTCGAGCAATTGCAGCGCATCGTGACACGGGAATTGACGGCGCTTCTCGATTGCGGCGTCGATTGAGGATTACCGGGAATCCACGGGCTCGCCGCGCGTATAATATTTGCCGCAAAAGCCAGCGCCCTGATAGCGCTCAGCGACCGGATCGCCGCTGGTCAGCCCTTCGATAGCGGAGGCGTCGGATGGAAAACGAGATGCCGGGGCCCGGCGCCGGGCCGCATCACCGCATGGCCATCATCGTGCAATCGCAGCCGGCCGCGCGCATCGTCGAATTCGAACACAGCACGCGATCGAGCCCCTTGGCGGGCACGAGCAGATAGCGGCGCGCAACGATCCGCAAGCCGAGAGCGAAACCGCCGTGCTTCGACGCGAAGGGCGCCAGCGCACGCCCAATAACATGCCCGATCAGATCGGATAATGGCCCGGCTGGGTCTCCACGGTGATCCAGCGCAACTCCGTGAACTGGTCGATCCCGGCCTTGCCGCCGAAGCGGCCATAGCCCGAATCCTTGGTGCCGCCGAACGGCATCTGCGCCTCGTCATGCACGGTGGGGCCGTTGATGTGGCACATGCCCGATTTGATCTGGCGCGCCACGCGCAGGCCGGCGGCCACGTCACGAGTGAAGACCGCCGCGGTCAGCCCGTAATCGCTGTCATTGGCGAGCCGGATCGCATCCGCTTCGTCACGCGCACGGATCACCGCGACCATCGGCGCGAAACTCTCCTGCGAATAGAGCGCCATCTCCGCGGTCACATTGTCGATCACCGTGGCGTTCATCAACATGCCCTCGGCCGGATCGCCCACTACCCTGGTCGCGCCCTTGGCAAGCGCGTCCGCGATCAGCACGGCAGCGTTCTCCGCGGCCTTGCGGTCGATGAGCGCACCGAGCGGCGCGCGGCCCTCGCTCGGATCACCCGCGATCATCGTCGCGGCCTTCGCGGCGAAGCGTTCGACAAAGGCGTCGGCGACGGCATCGACCACTATGATCCGCTCGGTCGACATGCAGATCTGGCCCTGGTTGAAAAAGGCGCCGAATGCGGCGGCCTTCACCGCCTCGTCGAGATCGGCATCCTCCAGCACCAATAGCGGCGATTTGCCGCCGAGCTCGAGCAGGACCGGCTTCAGGTTGCGACCGGCCCGCTCGGCGACGACGCGGCCCACCTTGGTCGATCCGGTGAAGCTGATCCGGCGCACCGCCGGATGATCGATCAGCGCACCGACGACATCGGGCGCATCCTCCGGCGCGTTGGTGACCAGGTTGACGACACCGGCGGGGAAGCCCGCCTCGGCAAAAGCCTCGATGATCAGCGCGTGAGTCCGGGGGCAAAGCTCGGACGCCTTGAGGATCACCGTATTGCCGCAGGCAAGCGGGGTCGCGATGGCGCGGACGCCCAGGATCACCGGCCCATTCCACGGTGCGATGCCGAGCACGACGCCGGCGGGCTCGCGGATGGCCATGGCGAGGCTGCCGGGCTTGTCGGACGGGATGACCTCGCCCGAAACCTGGGTGGTGAGCGCTGCCGCCTCGCGCACCATGCCCGCTGCG
Source organism: Sphingomonas sp. FG14 (assembly GCF_057809675.1). Classification (NCBI taxonomy): domain Bacteria; kingdom Pseudomonadati; phylum Pseudomonadota; class Alphaproteobacteria; order Sphingomonadales; family Sphingomonadaceae; genus Sphingomonas; species Sphingomonas sp. FG14. The sequence continues at coordinate 59,638 of NZ_JBMDKK010000009.1, forward strand.
AGCCTGACGTTGAAGCGTGCCCAGGCCTCGGTCGCACCGGTCTCCGTCATCATCGCGGCGACGAAGGCATCCCCCTTCGCGGCGACGGCGTCGGCCGCCTTGAGCAGCAATGCGCGATAATCATTGGGGCCAAGCGCCGACCAGCCGGGCAATGCCACAGCCGCCGCGTCCGCCGCCGCGATCGCGTCCACCACCCCGCCGGCCGAGGCGCGGGTCGCCACCGCGCCGGTCAGCGGATTGCGCCGCTCGAACGTGGCGCCCGACGCCGCATCCCGCAACTCTCCCCCGATCTGCAGCCGCACGATCGCTTCGCTCATCGTTTTCTTCCCAAATCTATTCGGTGCCAGTGAAAATGAAGATGCCCTTCCGCCCCGCCGTCGCCACGTCCAGCCGGCCGTCGCCGTTCAGGTCGGTCGCGACGATCTGCGTGCCGATGCCCGAATTATTGTGGATCAGCCGGGGCAGGAATTCCATCCCGCCATCGGGCTTCCGGCTGGCCTTGAACCAGTAGAGCACGGCAGAGCCATTGGGATCGGGATCCGAATAACCATCGGGATGCACCCACCAGCGCTTGCCGGTGACGATATCCTTCAACCCGTCACCATCGACATCGGCGAGGGTCAGCGCGTGGAGTTCGGAGAAGCTGACGCCGTCATTGGGCTGATCGGGGCCGCCCATGATCATGTGGCGGACAAAGCTGCGCGCACCGTCGGCACCCTTTTTCTGCTCGTACCAGGCAAGGCCCCAGCCATGCGCCTCCAGCGAGGTGATGATATCGGGCAACCCGTCCTTGTTGACGTCTTCCACATAGATCTGCGCGCCGCCCGGATCGCCCAGCGGCAACCCCTTGGGGTTGGGAAGGAAATCGACGGGATGGAAGCGCCACGGCGTGCCGTCGATCCGCTCGGGCTGTTCCCACCAGCCCCATCCGAACACGATATCAGGCCGGCCGTCGCCATTGACGTCGCCCTGCCCAAGTCCATGCGTCCAGAGCCGGCCCCAATCGCCGACCTCGCTGATCGCGGTCAGGCGCCACGGCTTGGTCGCATCCGACGGGTCGGGCCGCGCCAGCCAGATCTGCTTGCTGCGGCCGATCACCAGTTCCTTGCGGCCGTCGCCGTCGATATCGGCAAAGGCGGTGGTCTCGTTGTCGATATGATCGATGACGATATGACGCGCCCAGTTGCGCGACGCGCCCTTGGGATTGATGAACACCTCGCCCGGCTGCCCCGGCTGGCCGACCATGAAGATGTCGGGCGCACCATCGCCGTTGAAATCCTCGACATAGCTGATCAGCGAATTGGCATAGCCGGCCGGATTGAATGGCGCGGGATCATAAATCGCATGGCCGATCTCGAAATCCGGCCCTTCATACCAGAAGGGGCCGGAAACCAGATCCAGCTTCCCGTCGCCATTGATGTCGCCCGCCGCGACGGTGTCGCCGAAATAGAGATCGGTGAGTTGCCGCTTGCGGAACCCCTTGCCGACGGTGTCGGGCGCGAGTGCCCGGCGCAATTGCAGGTCCTTGATCCTGACGCCGCGGAACTGGGCCTGTCCTTCGCCGGCCACGCGCAGGATGACCGGTCCATATTCGCCGCCGGCGGGCGCCGCCGCATTGCCGGCGACCACCCGGATCTGGTTGACGATGACCTCGGCAGCGTCGCGCGAAAGGAAGATGCTGAAGCTGTTCCACACCCCCTTCTTCAGCTCCGCGTGGAGATTGGCGGTCGGCGACGGCATTTCCGGGGGGAAGGAAATCCGCTTCGCCTCCGGCGTCGGGCCCGGCACGCCCGAATTGGCGGCACCGGCCGCCGAAGGCCCCCGCGCGGGGAGCGGCGTGCGGCTGATCTCGCGTCCGGCGGTGTCGAAGACGGCATTATAGACGCGCAGATCGCCGGCATCGAACGAGACATAGAGCCCGCTGATCCGATCGCCATTCCGCACCGCGCGCAGGATCACGCCGCCCTTGCAGGCGCCGTCGCAGCGATATTCGCCCTCGATCCCGACGCCCTGGAAACGGTCGGGCGTTGCCAGCAGCGCGGCACCCGATGCAGGCGCTTTCCCGCTCGCTGCACCGTCCTTGACGGTCCAGCGCCCGGCCCCGCTCGCCTGCCACTCGCCGCGCGCAGGATCGAAGGCGCCTTCCCATTTCACATCCTCCGCACCCGAAGGCGTGGAGAATAGGGCCAACGCAGGCGCCAAAAGGACGACGAAGCGTTTCATTTTCCGGCCCCCGCCTTCCTCTCCGGCAGGGCGAAGACGACATAGCGATTGTTGCCCGCCGGGCCACGCGCGGGGCCGACCGGGGTCATGCCGCCGCCACGCGGATAATAGGTCGCGGCCACCGCCAGATATTGCCGCCCGCGCACCTGATAGATCGCCGGTACACCTTGCGGGATCGACGGCAGCACCGCTTCCCAGAGTAATTTCCCGGTGTCGCGATCATAGGCATGGATCTTCCAGTCGTCCGACGAGCTCGCGAAGATCAGGCCGCCTTCGGTGACGACGAGACCACCCTTGGACCGGCTGACCCCAGTTTGCGCGACGGGATAATCAGGCACGCCGCCCAGCGGAACCTGCCACAGGATCTTGCCCTGGTTCAGGTCATAGGCGGTGATCGTCGTCCAGGGCGGCCGGATAACCGGCAGGAAGCTCTTGGCCGAGATCATGAAGCCATAGCTGGAATAATAGCGCTCCTCGCCAGGCGCGTTCAGATCCTGCCCCGTGGCGCCATGCGCATCCGCGGCCTGTGCCATCTGCCCACCCGATGGCGCCGCCTGTGGTGACGGCGTCGGATCGGCGAGGAAGGCCACGATCGCGTTGATGTCGGCGTCGCTCAGGCTGCCGGCGAAAGCGGGCATGGTGCTGCGGCCATTGCGGATCGTCGTATATGTGTTCTCGATCCCAAGCTTGGCGGTCACGCCACGCAGCACCGGCACGGGCGGGATGCCCTCCATATCGTCGCCATGACAGATCGCGCAGTTGATCCCGAACAGCGCGCGACCCCGGTCCTTCGGCGTCGCGAACTGCCCCACCGGCTGCGCGCTCATCTTCGCGAGCCGCAGCATCGTCGGCAGATCGAAGGACGACACATAGAAACGGCCCGATTTGGGCTCTCCCGCAGTCATGCCCCAGTTCACGCCACCATGATTGCCCGGCATCTGGACGGTGTCGCGCAGCCCCGGCGGGGTGAACAACCCGTCGTTCCGCGCATCCAGGATCTGCGCGATCACCGCGCGCTTTTCGTCCTCGGGCAGCGCGGGATCGACATCGGCCTCGGTGAAGCGCTGGCGGGCGAAAGTCGGCAGCGTGGAATGGGGCTGGGTCGGCCAGGCGACTTCGCCCGGCAGATCGCTCTTCGGCACCGGGCGTTCCTCGATCGGGAAGACCGGCTTGCCGGTCGCGCGATCGAAGACGAACAAGAAACCGGTCTTCGCAGCCTGCACCACGACGTCGATCGGCTTGCCGTCGCGCGTGATCTGCATCAGCACCGGGCTGCTGGTGAGATCATAGTCCCACAGATCGTGATGGACGGTCTGGTAATGCCAGACGAGCTTGCCGGTCTTGATATCGAGCGCGACCAGCGAATTGGCGTAGAGATTGGTGCCCTTGCGATCGCCGCCCCAGAAATCATAGGTGGCCGAACCGAGCCCGAGATAGGCGATGCCCAGTTTCTCGTCGACGGACATGCCGCCCCAACTGTTGACGCCGCCCGCGGTCTTCCACGCATTCTTGTCTTCCCAGCTCTCATAGCCCGGCTCGCCGGGATGGGGGATGACGTGGAATTGCCATGCGAGCTTGCCGGTCCGCACGTTGAAGGCGCGGATATAGCCCGGCGGCGCGCCATAACCCTCGCCGGTATTGGCCCCCAGGATGATGATATCGCCGACCACCTTGCCCGGCGTGACCGGCTGGATGCTGCCGATCCGGCTGACGTCACGATTGAGCCCCTCGCGGAGGTCGACGAAACCACCTCCGCCAAAATCCGTGATCGGTGCGCCGGTCTTCGCGTTGATCGCGCGCAACGTCTGATCCTTGCAGAACAGGATGCGGCTCTCCTTGCCGTCGGCGCTGCGCCAATATGAAAAGCCGCGCGTGCGATCGATGATATTCTCCGCCTTCCAAATCTCCTGGCCGGTCGCCGGATCGAGCGCGGCGACGCTGGTGCCGTTCGAAATGACGTACATCAGCCCGTCGGCGATCAAGGGCGCCGCGTTGGTGATCACGTCTCCGGTGGCATATTCCCAGACCGGAACGAGCTGATCGACATTGGCCTTGTTGATCTGGGTCAGCGGCGAATATTGATTGGCGCCCAGGCTACCGTCGTAGAACAGCCATTCGGACGAAGCCGCCGGCGTGGCGGCCACTGAAGAGACACCCGAGCCGGTCTGGCAGGCCGCCAGCACGCCGGTCAGAAAAAAAGCCATGACGCCGATCGCAAGCCGGTTGCGGCTGACCATATGCGAAAATCCAATCCGGAAATATCAGGAGAATTCGGGGGGGCTGGCGCCAGGCCGCCGGAACGGCCTGGCGCATTGCGGAAATCAGAAGCTAGCCCGCAAGCGAACACCCGCATAGCGATTGTTGATGCGATCGAGCACGCGGTTCAGGATGCGGTTGTTGGGCGTGAAACCGGTCGCTGAAACCGTGTACCCCTCCTCGAACTCCTTGAAGAGATTCCGCACGAAGACCTCGGCGGTCCAGGCGTCGTTCCGCACACCCACGTTCAGATCCACATAAGTGGTGGCGCCAAGATAGGAGGTCGGCAGGCGCAGCAGGTCGGTGCGGTACTTGGACGCGTATTTGACCAGCGGCGCGATGTAGAATTCCAGGCCATCGCTGCCGACCGGAATGCTGTAGTCGACACTGAGGCTCGCCCGGATCTTCGGCGCGTTGTTGAGCGATTCACCCGCCAGATTGCCCTGGGTGTTGAAGGTCGCGCTCGTCGGCGTGGCCGGGATGATCGAGCACGGCACGGTGCCCACCGGCGCCAGCACGGCGACCGAGCCGGTATAGCAGGGCGCGTTGGGGAAAGAGAGGATCTTGGCGTCGGTATAGGCGACGTTGAGCGACGTCCTGAGCGTCTCGACCAGATGCGTGTCGAGCGTGAACTCTATGCCGCGCGTGCGCACCTTGCCGACGGGATAGACCCTGAGCGTCGGCGGCTGGAGCGGATCCTCGTTCGGGACCGAGGTCTGCGCCTGGTAATTGTCGTAGGTGCCCTGGAATGCCGACAGGTTGAAGGTGACGCGCCGATCCAGGAACTGGCTCTTGATGCCGAACTCGATATTCCTGACCCGCTCCATCGGCAGCGGCGTCAGTTCCCGACCGGTGATCGCGATGACGTTCAGCTCGGCGTCGTAGATCGGTCCCTGCTTCGCCTGCGCATAGGTGGCGTAGAGCATCACATCGGACGTGACCTTATATTGCGCGCCGAAGTCGAAATTGACGAAATCGCCGCTGGCATTGCCCTTGTTCACGATCAAGGTGTTGGTCGTCGGGAAATTGCGGACGATGCCGTCCGACGTCACCTTCGATGCCGCGAGGATCGGCAGGAAGGTCCAGTTATAATCGATCTTGTCATGCTCGTAGCGGATGCCGCCGAGGATCTTGAGTTGTTCGGTGACATCGAAATCGGCATGCGCATAGGCGGAAATCGCCTTGGTGTTGAACGTGCGCTTCCAGTTCACCGGCTGGAAGAAGCGCTGATAGTCGTAGCGCTGGCGCAGATCGCTGTAGAACACGCCGGCGACATAGTGGAAGCGGCCGCCGGCCGACGAGTTCAGCCGGATTTCCTGCGTCGTGTAGCGGCTGCCGTTATAATAATTGCCGAAGCCGTCCCATTCCGGACGCACGATGAAATCGGCGATCGGCAGGGCGATGGCAAGGTTGTCGGCATGGATCGGGCTGCGCTCGTCGAGATGCGAGGTGATCGAGGTGAGCGTGTGATCGCCCGGCAGGTCGAGCTCCGCCTTCAGGACGCCGCCGACGCTGGTGCTCTGCGATGTGCCGTTCAGGAACGAGGCATATTTGTTGTTGCGCGGCCCGGGCGTGACGCCGGGCTGGAGCTGCGCGAAGGTGCGGCCCTTGATGTCCGAACCGAACACGATGCTGGTGTCGCCGCCGGCCAGGATGATCGGGTTGCCGCCCAGCGGCTGCCCGCCGCCGCCCGCCACGCCGTTGCGGTGCGCGCGCTGGTAGAAGAAGGTGCCGGTCAAGGTGAAAGTCTCGGTCGGCCGGAACTCGATCTTGCTGCGCGTGCCATAGACATAGTCGCTCGCCCATTTGTCGAGCAGCACATTCTTGTAGAGACCCTGGAAGCCACGATAATATTGCGACAGGCTGACGCTGATCTTGTCGGAAATCGGGCCGGAGACGTAACCGGATGCCGAGCGCTCCCCGTCGGTGGTGGCGAGCAGGTTGACGAAGCCCATCCAGTCGTCGTCCGAAGGCGAGCGGGTGACCATGTTGATCAGGCCGCCGGTGGCATTGCGCCCCGCCAGCGTGCCCTGCGGCCCCGGCAGCACTTCGATCCGTTCGATATCGATCAGGTAATTGGCGATGTTGGAGCGCGAGGGCAACGGCACATCGTCCAGCGTGATGCCGACCTTGCTCTGCGAGCCGACAGTGGACGCGCCGGTGCCGACACCGCGCATGTTGAGCGACTGGCCGACGCCCGAGACCGTCGGAACCAGCTTGGTCAGTTCGGAGATGTTCGTGACGTTCTGGCGCTGCAGCGCCGCCGAGCCCACGACCTGCACCGATTTGGGAACGTCCTGGACATTCTGGGCGACCTTGTTGGCGGTGATGACGATATCGGCCTCACCGGGCGCCTCGTCCGCCGCCGCGTCCTGCGCGAAAGCCGCCCCCGCCATGAGAGCCAATACCGAAACGCCCGCCGTGCGCAACGTCATCGAATAGAATCTTCCCATTTCACTCCCTCCGTTCTGTTATTTTCGCGGAGTCGTCATCGCATGGGGCAAAAGCGTCCAGCCCTCGCAGATCGTGCAAGGTGCGCCATTTGCCAATGCGCTGATTGAACCCTCTCAAAACATTGCCGAATTTACGCGGTACTTCGTAATCTATATCCAACGCGGCTTTTGTTATTTTCTCTATTCTGCAATTTCCGATCGAGTGAACGGTGCCCCGGCCGCCTGGAAAGACAATATCGCCTTCCGTCGCAACCGGCATGCCCGCCCCGGATCGACGCCCTCATATTGACGCGACCGACGAGGCAGCCAATGATCCAATCCCCAAGGGATCGACTTTGGCACCATTCCACCCTGCCTGCATCACCGAAACCCTGAATTCCGCCCGGCAAGGCAGACTGGCAACCATCGTTATCGGGCTATCAGGAAAAATACGTATCGACAGGATGACCGTTTCCCCAATCAGCCGCTGAACCAATACAGCGCCAAATTGGATACTGTCAACGTCGAATGTAGCTTGTTGGAAACATATTTCCACTATAATGATCTATTGCACGCACTGAGCGACAGTGCATCGTATGGTGGAACGAATGAATCGGACGCGCCATCGGGCGCCCGAAAGCGGAGATGGATGCGTCGTCACGGCATGATTCGAAGATCGCGCTTCAGCGCGGGCTGCCCATGGGCGAACGCGATCCAGTCCAGCGCCGGCGAACGGGAGCATCGATGAGATGAGGTTGAAATTGGTGAGGGGCAAAGGAGAGGAGATGGTCGCGAACGCAACCGCCGACGGACACCCTCCAAAAGCCGAGCCCGCCACGAGGCCGGGCACGATGCCAGAGTTCAGGCTTGGCGAGCGCATGCGGACGATGCGCACCGGCAAGGGCCTGACGCTGGCCGAGGTCGCGACGCGGGCCGGCCTCGCGCGATCGACTTTGTCGAAGATCGAGAACGACCATACCTCTCCCACGTTCGAGGTTCTTCAGAAGCTTGCCGTCGGGCTCGACATCGCGATCGACGAACTGTTCGCGAACCGGCCGATTCTGGCGCCGATCGGCCGCTGGAACCTGACCAAGGCCCATGAGGGACAGATCCAGCATACCGGCCCCTATACCAACGAATTCCTGTGCACCGGCCTGACGCAGAAAAGCGTGGTGCCATCCAAGGCGCGGATCAACGCCCGTTCGCTCGGAGAATTCGGGGACTGGATCCGGCACGAGGGCGACGACTTCCTGCTCGTGCTCGAAGGCGCGATCGAACTGCACACCGAATTCTATCAGCCGCAGCGGATGGAGGTCGGCGATTGCGCCTATTTCGATGCGCGCATGGGGCATCTCTGCATTTCCGTCAGCGAGGAGGATGCACTGGTGCTCTGGGTGGGATCGAACCTGACCACGACCGCATGAAGACCAGTGTCATTCGCGATCCTCAGGGTAAACATGCCGGATCTGACATCGTCGCAGCGGAGCGAGAATCATGGCGTTGAAAATGCCGCCCCCCGATCAGGCCGTCCTGGCGCGGCGCACGGAGATCGTCGCCGCGCTGCGCGCGATCGTGCCGGGTGAAGGCGTGATCGACGACGCCGATGCGCTGCGCACCTACGAATCGGACGGGCTGACCGCCTATCGCCAGCCGCCGATGGTCGCGGTTCTGCCGGATTCGACCGAACAGGTCGCCCGCGTGCTCGCCTGGTGCCATGCGGAAGGGATCAAGGTGGTGCCGCGCGGATCGGGCACATCGCTTTCCGGCGGCGCGATCCCGCTGGCGGACGCCGTGCTGCTTGGCCTGGGCAAGCTCAATCGCGTGCTCGAGATCGATTATGACGAGCGGATCGCGGTGGTGCAGCCCGGCGTCACCAACCTCGCCATCACCCGCGCGGTCGAAGGCGATGGCTTCTATTACGCGCCCGACCCGTCCAGCCAGATCGCCTGTTCGATCGGCGGCAATGTCGCGGAGAATTCGGGCGGGGTGCATTGCCTGAAATACGGCATCACCACCAACAATGTACTGGGCGTCGAGCTGGTGACGATGGCGGGAGAGGTGCTGCGCTTCGGCGGACGGGCGCTCGATCCGGCCGGGCTCGACCTGCTCGGCGTCATCGTCGGCTCCGAAGGGCTGCTCGGCGTGGTGACCGAGGTGACGGTGCGGATCCAGCCGCTTCCCGAAACGGCGCGCGCGCTGCTGATCGGCTTCGCGACCGCCGAGGGCGCCGGCCAGTGCGTGGCCGATGTGATCGCCGCCGGGATCATCCCGGCGGGCATGGAGATGATGGACCGCCCGGCCATCCATGCGGCGGAAGCCTTCGTGAAAGTCGGCTATCCGCTGGACGTCGACGCGCTGCTGATCGTCGAACTCGACGGACCGGCGATCGAATGCGACCATCTGGTCGACGAGGTGGAGCGCATCGCGGTCGCGAACGGCGCAGTGTCGGTCCGCAGTTCGCAAAGCGAGCAGGAACGGCTGAGCTTCTGGGCCGGACGCAAGGCCGCCTTTCCCGCCGTGGGCCAGATCGCGCCCGATTATTATTGCATGGACGGCACGATTCCCCGGCGCTGCCTGCCCGAGGTGCTGAGCCGCATCACCGCGCTGTCCGAACATTATGGGCTGGGCGTCGCCAATGTCTTCCATGCCGGGGACGGCAATCTTCATCCCCTGATCCTCTACGACGCGAACGTTCCCGGCGAGCTCGACCGCGCCGAGGCCTTCGGCAACGACATATTGCGGCTCTGCGTCGAGATGGGGGGCGTGCTCACCGGTGAACATGGCGTCGGGATCGAGAAGCGAGACCTGATGCCCCTGATGTTCTCGGAGGTCGACCTTGCGCATCAGCAGCGGCTGAAATGCGCGTTCGATCCCGAACTGCTGCTCAATCCCGGCAAGGTCTTTCCGGTGCTGCATCGCTGCGCCGAACTCGGCCGCGTCCATGTCCATGGCGGCCGCGTCCCCTTCCCCGAACTGCCGCGCTTCTGATGACCGTGCTGCGCCCCACCACATCCGCCGAACTCGAAGCGATCGTCGCATCTGCAGGCGACGCCAGGCGCCGGCTCGCCCTGCGCGGCGGTCGAACCAAGGACGGTATCGGCCTGTCCGAAACCGATGCCGAGATCGTCGACATGACGGGCTTTGCCGGGGTGATCGACTATGATCCAGCCGAACTGGTGCTGACCGCTGGCGCCGGCACGCCGCTCGCCGAGATCGAACGCCTGGTCGCCGACGAGAACCAGATGCTGGCTTTCGATCCATTCGATCATGGCCCGATCTTCGGCTGCCCTGCCGGCGGCGCGACGATCGGCGGGATCATCGCGGCCGGCGTCGGCGGATCGCGTCGCCTGTCCGCCGGCGGCGTGCGCGACCATCTGCTCGGCTTCACCGCCGTTTCCGGCCGGGGCGAGCGGTTCGTCGCCGGCGGCAAGGTGGTGAAGAACGTCACCGGCTATGATCTGTCCAAGCTGGTCTGTGGAAGCTGGGGCCGGCTCGCCGCGCTCACCGAAGTGACGCTGAAAGTGCTGCCGCGCCCGCGCACGACCGCGACCTTCGCGTTGCGCGGGCAGATGCCGGCGGATGCCGTGGCGACCATGGCCCGCGCGATGGGGTCGCAGGCCAATGTCGCCGCAGCCGCCTATCTGCCCGGTGGCATCACCGCGCTGCGGATCGAGGGCTTCGACCATTCGGTCACGGCGCGCCTCGCGCTGCTCGCGCGCCTTCTGCCGGGCGGAGAGCCCATGCCGGACGCCGAGGCGGACGCATTGTGGAACATGCTGCGCACGGTGTCCCCGCTTGCCGGAAGCGGTCCGCTCTGGCGGATCGCGATCGGATCGCGCGGCTGTGCGGACCTGATCGCGCGATTGGGCGCCAGCAGCGCCGATTATCTCGTCGACTGGGCGGGCGGGCTGGTTTGGCTGGCGCACGAGGGGCCGGCGGAACACGTGCGCGAAGCCGCGCGACGGGCAGGCGGCCATGCCATGCTCGTCCGCCGCGACGCACTCGCCGACACGCCGCCCCTCGATGCGCAACCGCCGGCGATCGCCGCGCTCGAGGTGCGCGTGCGACGCGCCTTCGATCCACTGGGCGTATTCGAAACCGGCCGTTTTGGACAATCCTGATGCAGACCAACTTTTCCCCCGAGCAGCTTGCAGATCCGGCGACCGCCATGTCCGAGGCCGTGATCCGCAAATGCGTGCATTGCGGGTTCTGCACCGCCACCTGCCCCACCTATGTCCTGCTCGGCGACGAGCTCGATAGCCCGCGCGGCCGCATATACCTGATCAAGAACATGCTCGAGACCGAGCAGCAGCCGACGCCCGAGATCGTCAAGCATGTCGATCGCTGCCTTTCTTGCCTGTCATGCATGACGACCTGCCCATCGGGCGTGAACTATATGCATCTGGTCGATCATGCGCGCGCCTATATCGAGCGGCGCTATCGCCGGCCGTTGATGGACCGTCTCTATCGCACGGCGCTGGCGCATATCCTGCCCTACCCCAACCGCTTCCGGCTGGCGTTGACGCTCGCCCGGGCGACGCGACCGATCGGCACCGCCTTTGCGCGACTGACGGGGCAGAAACCGCTCGCCGCGATGCTGGCGCTGGCGCCCGATCATGTGCCGCCCCGCACGCCCATCGCCGATGCGCGCATAACCGGTGCAAAGGGGCGCGTGGCGATGCTTCAGGGTTGCGCCGAACCCGTGCTGCGCCCCGAATTCCGCAGTGCCGCCGAACGCTTGCTCAACCGCGCCGGCTATGACGTCGTGGCCGCGCCCGGCGAGGGCTGCTGCGGCGCACTCGTCCACCATATGGGCCGGGAAGCCGAAAGCCTGAGCGCGGCGAAGCGCAATGTCGACGCCTGGATCGCCGTCGCCGAAACTGAGGGGCTGGATGCGATCGTCTTCACCGCTTCGGGTTGCGGCACGACGATCAAGGATTACGGCCATATGCTGCGCGACGATCCGCTTTATGCGGGCAAGGCTGCGCGCGTCTCCACCATGGCGAAGGACATCAGCGAATTCCTCGCCGCGATCGAATTGCCGGCGGGCACTTCCCCGGGCCTCACCGTCGCCTATCACCCCGCCTGTTCGCTCCAGCACGGGCAGAAAGTGACAGAGCCGCCGAAACGGCTTCTGAAGCAGATGGGCTTCGCCGTCGTCACGCCGGCGGATGCGCATCTCTGCTGCGGTTCTGCCGGGGTCTACAATATCCTCCAGCCCGAGATCGCGGGCCAGCTCCGCGACCGCAAGGTCGCCAGCATCGAGCGGCTGACAGCCGATGTCATCGCGACCGGCAATGTCGGGTGTGCCGTGCAGATCGGGCAGCGGGCGTCGCTGCCCGTCGTCCACACCGTCGAACTGCTCGACTGGGCGACGGGAGGCCCCGCCCCCAAGGCCCTTGCTCACCTCCAACCAACAGGAACCACGCAATGAACCGGATCACGCTTGCCCAGGCCAACAGCATCATCGCCGCCGCGTTCGACAAAGGGGCAGGTATGGGGCTGAAGCCACTGAGCGTCGCCGTGCTCGATCCCGGCGGCCACCTCATCGCCTTTCAACGCCAGGACGGCGCTTCCTCGCTGCGGCTGGGCATCGCCGCGGGCAAGGCCGGCGGCGCGCTCGCGCTCGGCATCTCGAGCCGCAAGATCGGCGACATGGCGGCGGAGCGCCCGACCTTCGTCGCGGCGCTCGGGCCGATCGCGCCGACCGGCGTGATCCCGGCAGCCGGCGGCGTGATCGTCGTCGATGCGGCAGGCGAACCGTTGGGCGCGGTGGGCGTGACCGGCGACACATCCGACAATGACGAGATCTGCGCACTCGCCGGCATCGCCGCTGCGGGGCTCGCCGCACAGGGCTGACTGGCAAGCGGACGGGCGGATCACATGGACGGGATCGACAACAATATTGGCCGGCATGGATCGCGCCATTTCGAACAGGAGAAGCAATGGATACCGATCGCAGAGAGCTACTGGCGGGTATGCTCGTCTCAACGGGGCTGGCGATGATGGCGAACCAGCCCGTCATGGCCGCCCGCACGCGCAAGTTCGGCGGCGTGAAGGATGCCAGCGCGATCCTGATCCGCGACCCGGACGGGCGCGACGCGATGCGCTACCTGTTCGGTGCACTGCCGGCCGGAGAGAAAGGCCCGGCGGTTCCAGGCACGGCCTATACCCATCCGCTGTGGACGCCGGGCGGCGAGATCGTCACCGATGTCGCGGCGCCCGACCATCCGCATCATCGCGGCGTCTTCTGCGCATGGATCAACGTCGATGGCGAGAAACGCGGCGACTGGTGGGGCTGGGGCGCACGTGCGCCGAAGGACGGCAGGGCGATCGTCAGCCGATCAGCCAAGCTGCTCTCGACCGGTAGGTCGTCGGCGGCGCTGGAAGCCGTCAATGCCTGGCAGGCGGATGGCGTGAATGTGCTGATCGAAACCATGCAGGTCACCGCGAGCCAGCAGCATGGCTGCAATATCCTCGATTATATCTATACCTTCATGCCCGCGACAAACCGGCCGGTGACGATCGCGCAGAACCCCTTTGGCGGCTTCTGCTATCGCGCGAAGCCGCGCGGCGCGATCGTGATCAGCGATCCTTCCGGCCCGCTCGACCTGAAGGATAGCTGGCAGGACAGTTACGAACTCAACTGGCCGGCCCGGCCCTGGTACGACTTCTCGACGACCGCGCCCGACGGGAAGGTCGCAGGCGGCGCGTTGCTCGATCATCCCGGCAACCCGCCGTCGACCTGGCACATCATCCGTGGCGCATACATGGTCAATCCATGCATCGTGGCGCCGGGCGCGATCGAGATACAGCCGGGCAAGGGCCTGACCCTGCGCCACCGCGTGGTTTCCCACGACGGACCGGCCGATGCGGCGGTGTTGAACCGGCTGCACCGGGAATTTGCCCGCAGTTGATCAGAACCCGCACCGGCCGAACTGATCCAATGCCGTCATCCCGCAAGAGCCAATCGGCGCGTCCGGTTTGACGGCATTGGGTTCGCGTGCCAGAGTCCGCCCCGCGCCCAAGCCTGCGGAAAGCGACGATAAAATATGACGGACCGGAACGTTCGCAAGCGAGCAGGAGAAACGGTCGGTGGCCTGCTGACCCGGTTCGAACGAAACATCGCCGATGGACTGTGGCAGGTCGGAACCAAGATCCCGACCGAGCGCGAGCTGGAACAGGAACTCGGCGTATCGCGCAACACGCTGCGCAAGGGCCTCCGTCAGCTCGAGGAACAGGGTCGCATCGAACGCCATGTCGGGCGCGGGTCCTTCGTGGCCGACCCATCCGCCAGGGCGCCGATGCAGGCGCGGCCGTTCGAGGCGTATAAGGCGGCGGTCGCCGCCACGGCGATTATCCGCCCGAAGGAGCAGGCCGAAGATGGCGGCCTGATCGATCAAATCCGCGGCGCCAGCCCGTCGGACGTGATGGACGTGCGGCTGATGATCGAGCCTGCTGCGGCCGAGCTTGCGACCTATCGCGCAAGCGCCGAGAATTTCACGCAGATTCAGAACTGCCTGGATCGGATGCGCGCGGCCGCGGACGTGCCCGAGTTCGAACATTGGGACAGCATGCTGCATGTCGCCATCATGTCCGCCGCGCGCAACGATCTGCTGCTGACCATGTACAAGGCGATCAACGAGGCGCGCAATCAGCCCGAATGGATGCGGTTGAAGCAACGTTCGCTGAGCCCCGCGCAACGTGACCTCTATCAGCAACAGCATGTCGATATCGTCGGCGCACTGATGGATCGCGATCCGGTGCGCGCGCGCGAATTCACGCTCGCGCATCTCAGGGCGGTTCGGGACAATCTCCAGATTTCCTGACGCCGTCAAACCCACGGACAATCGATAATCGCGCTTAGCCGCGTGACGGCGCGCGGCCGAGCGCGGCCCCGCGCGCGATTTCGCGCGCACATGCACCACGATCGGCGTCCGACGCGCATAATATGAACCCCATTGACGCAATCAGCTACTAACGTCTACGATCAGCGACATTGGTATAAGTTCAGATTCGTCCGCTGGCGAACGAACGGGAGCGGACGAGACAATCGTGATGATCGGCGTAACCCATGCCCCCTCGCCTTCGCCCGTCCGGCTCAAGACGTGCGTGCGCTGCGATCGCTTCGCGCGCGGCTCCACGCACGGCGCGCGCCTGGCCGGCGGCATCGCGGCAGCGTTGGAGCCGGCGCTCGGCGGCCGGATCATGCTGCGCCAGGTGCCCTGCCTCGCGGGCTGCAAGCGCCCGGCGAACATCGAGCTGAGCGCGCCGGACAGGGTGACCGTCCGGCTCGACGGCCTGGAAGAAGGCGATGCCGACGCGGTCGCCCGGCTCGCCAGGCTTTATGCCGACACGCGGGATGGCGTGGTTCCGGCGCACCAATGGCCGGCCGAACTCCTCGGCCGTGTCGCGGCACAAATCGCACCGCGCAATGCGGGCGCAGGGGTTGGCCGCATGCGCGGCGCACCCCGCATCGGGAGAGATTGATATGGCGACGACGATGTTCACCAATGTCCGCGTGCTCGACGGCAGCGGCGCGCTGCCGTTCGATGCGGACGTGCTGGTCGAGGGCGATCGCATCGCCCGGATCGAGCGCGATCGCGACGCGATTCCGCACGAGCCCCACCGGATCGTCGACGGACGCGGCATGACGCTGATGTCCGGCCTGTGCGACGCCCACACCCATTTCAGCTGGATTGATCAGGATTCGCTCGACGCGATCGGCATGATGCCGGTGGAGGAGCATGTGCTGGAAGCGGCGGGATCGGCGCGGAAATATCTCGACATGGGCTATACCATGTGCGTGGGCGCCGCCGCCGCGAAACCGCGGCTGGACGTGGTGATCCGCAACTACATCAACGCGGGCAAGCTGCCCGGCCCGCGTTATCGCGCCAACGGCCCCGAGATCGCCACCATCGGCGGCCTGGGCGATCTCAACCCCAGCCATGTCGCCGCCTATACCTATGTCGAGGTGATCAACGGCCCGATGGAGATGCGGCGCACCGTGCGCCAACTCCTGAAGGAAGGCGTCGACGGCATCAAGCTCAACCTGTCTGGCGAGAACATCGCCGGGATCGATGCCGAGCGCACCCCGATGGCGGACGATGAAGTCGCGGAAGCGGTGGCCGAAGCGCGCCGCAAGCCCGGCACCTATATCGCCGCCCATGCCCGCTCGGACGAGAGCGTGCGCCAATGCCTGAAGCACGGCATCGAGTTCATCTATCATGCGAGCTTCGCCAGCGACGAGACGATCGAGCAGCTCGCCGCCGTACGCGACCGCCACTTCGTCGGCCCCGGTGTCGCCTGGCTCTACCAGACCTCCTACAACGCCTCGAGCTGGGGGATCACGCCCGACATGGCTCGCGACATGGGCTATCACCGCGAACTCGAAGCCTGCATCGCCGGCGTGAAGAAGATGAAGGCCGCGGGCATCCGCCTCGTCCCCGGCGGCGACTATGGCTTCGCCTGGACGCCGCACGGCACCTACGCCAAGGATCTGGAATATTTCGTCGACCTGTTCGGCTTCACGCCGATGGAAGCGATCGTCGCCGCGACGGTGACGGGCGGCGAGGCCATGGGCCGGCCACACGAACTGGGCAGAGTGCGGGAAACCTATCTGGCCGATCTGATCCTGGTCGATGGCGATCCGCTCGCCGACATCACCATCCTGCAGGACGAAAGCGGCATCGCGGCGGTGATGAAGGACGGCGTGTTCCACAAGGCCCCGCCCGTCAATTGAACCGACAGGCCCGGCAAAGACCGGGCGATTGGATCATAATTCCACAGGCATTGGATCACAAAAGAGGGAGAGATCGATGAGCGAGCAGGTTTCGAAGGGCGGCAATGCAGGCCATCTGCTGGTCGCGATTTGGGTCGGACTGGTCGCGGCGCTCGGGTCCGGGCTCTGCGCGGTCGCGGGTTTCCAGCCCTGGCTGCTGTTCCTCGGCTGGTGCGCGTTCAGCACGGGCGGCGGCGCTGCGAAGGGCGGCGCGCAGGCGATCGCGTGCGTGATCCTCGGGATCGTTCTCGGCATGGTCGGCGCCACCGTGCTCGCTTCGATCCACAGCCTGGGCACGCTGGCCCTGATCATCGTCGTCTTCTTCCTGGCGACGATCGCGATGCTGTCGATGTTCACCCCGCCGGTGAACAGCATCATCGGCTATTTCCTGGGCATGACGGGCTATTTCGCGTCGCATCTGGAGCCTGGCGCCGAAAGCCTGGCGATGCTCGCCGCGCCCGTCGCCTTTGGCGGCGCGTGCGGCTGGGTCGCCGCGCATTTCGCGCACAAGATCCATAGTCACTGATCATCAGACCGGCGCCAATAAAGCCGGGGAATTGGGGCATCGATCGGCCCCGCAAAGAAAGGACGTATCATCATGAAGTTTGCGACCGTTCGGCATGACGGGAGGACATGCGCCGCCATCATCGATCCGGACGCCAATCGCGCATGGCCACTCGACGGCACCACCATGCTCGACATCATCGCGGAGGATGCCGCCGGCCGCGCGCTGCCGACGCCGACGGGCGACGGCGTGGATCTGTCCGCCGTCGAATTGCTCGCGCCGATCCCCGCGCCGCGCCGCAACATCTTCTGCGTCGGCAAGAATTACCATGCGCACGCGCACGAATTCACCCGCAGCGGTTTCGACAGCAGCGCACAGAGCGCCGCCGACGCCATCCCCAAGGCACCAATCATCTTTTCCAAGGTGCCCGAAAGCGTGATCGCGACCGGACAGCCGATCCGCTACCCGACCGGCGTCAGCGACAAGGTCGATTACGAGGCGGAACTCGCGATCGTGATCGGCAAGGGCGGTCGCGGCATCTCGCGCGCCGACGCCTATGATCACGTCTGGGGCTATATGATCGTCAACGACATGACGGCGCGCGACCTTCAGTCGACGCACAAGCAATGGCTGATCGGCAAGTCGCTCGACACCTTCTGCCCGATGGGGCCGTGGCTGGTGACCGCCGACGAGGTGGAGCCCGAAAATCTCAACGTCCGTTGCTGGGTGAATGACGAATTGCGCCAGGACGCAATTACGTCCGATCTGATCTTCGACATACCGACGCTGATCGAGGCGCTGTCCGCCGGCATCACGCTTCATCCCGGCGACATCATCGCCACCGGCACGCCGGAAGGCGTCGGCATCGGTTTCGATCCGCCCCGCTATCTGGTGCCCGGAGATCGCGTCTCGGTCGAGATCACCGGCCTCGGCCGCCTCAGCAACGTCATCGCATAACGGAGCCAGCATCATGTCGAATCGGGTCACGGAAATACAGGGCGAGGGGGATCCGATCCTGTTCGTCCACGGGCTGGGCGGCACCTCCAACGTGTTCACGCCGCAAGTGGCGGTGCTCCAGCGCTTCTTCAAATGCGTTCGCCCCGATCTTCCCGGATCGGGCCGCAGCGCGACGCCCGGCGCGATCGACCTCGTCGCGCTCGCCGACGACATGGCCGCGCTGATCGAGGAGAATGGCGGTGGCCGCTGGCACGTCGTCGGCCATTCGCTGGGCACGATCGTCTGCCAGCATCTCGCGGTGCGCCGGCCCGATCTGGTGCGCAGCCTCGTGCTGGTCGGCCCCCTGCTCGCACCGCCCGAGGGCGCCCGCACCGCTTTGCGGGATCGTGCTGGCACCGCACGCCAGTCCGGCATGGCGGGGATCGCCGACGCCATCGTCCAGGGCGGCACGTCCGCCAACACCAAGGCCCATCAGCCGGCGGTCGCGGCGCTGGTGCGCGAGATGCTGATGCGCCAAGAGCCGGAAGGCTATGCGCTGACCTGCGAGGCGCTGGCCGCCGTGCAAGGCGCCGACGTCGCGAAGATCGCGGTGCCGACATTGCTGCTGACCGGGGACGAGGACGGCACCGCACCGCCCCGTGCCGTGAAGGCGCTGGCGGCGGCGATCGGCGGCGCGGAATATCGCGTGCTCGACCGCTGCGGCCATTGGGCGACCTTCGAGGCACCTTCTGCCATCACCAACGCGGCGCTGAATTTCCTGCTCGACGCGGCCTGAATATCGTGTCGGGCCGTCCAAGCGGCGGCCCGGCATGCCCACCCTTCACCAGAGCGGATCGGCGTAGAGATCCGCGAGATAATCGGTCAGCGCCCGCACATGCGCGGGGACAAAGGGCGAGGCTGGGTAGACCGCGAAGATCCCGAGATCCGCGACTCCGCCATAATCTGGCAGCACGCGAACGAGCCGTCCATCCTTCAGTTCTCCGCTGACGTCCCATAGCGACCTGAGCGCGATGCCGATGCCCGCCACCGCAAGCTCGCGCACCACCTCGCTCGAATTGGTACGGACGGTGCTCACCCCCTCGACAGTGATGGTCCTGCCGCCGCGCGCCAGGATCCAGGGCCATTGCCCCTCGGCTGCCAGCAGCCGATGCCCCTTGAGCACCTCGATCGTTTCGGGCGTACCGTTGCGCGCCAGATAGTCGGGCGCCGCGCACAGGATGCGCTCGCTGGTCGCGAGCTTGCTGCCGTCCAGCCCCAGGCCCTTCGCCTGGGCGATGCGGATCGCCATGTCGATCCGTCCGGCGACCATGTCGACGAAACTGTCGGTCAGGTCGAGGGTGAGCTGGATGTGCGGATAGCTGCGCAGAAAGCCGGCGAGATGCGGCGCGACATGCATGCGCCCGAAGCTGGTCGGCGCGGTGACGACGAGCGAGCCCCTTGGCTCCGCCGCGCCGATCAGCCGCGCCTCCGCCTTTTCGAGCGCGGACAGCAAGTCCACCACGTCGCGGTGGAATTGCTCCCCCAGCGGCGTCAATTCCATCGTCCGCGTCGTCCGGTGGAGCAGCCGCGTGCCCAGGCGCAGCTCCAGCCGCGCAATCCGCTTCGACACCATCGCCGGCGAAATGCCCAGCGCACGCGCGGCCGCGGAGAGGCTGCCGGAAGCGACGACGGTGGCGAACAGCGCGTGATCGGCGTCCATCATCTTTTCCCTGAGAGATAAACTGTCTCTCTTTTTTATACTCTACCGGCGCATATGGCTATCGCCTATCTGAATCCTGACTATCATCAGGGAGACGGCAGATGGCCGACATGATCGACAAGGCAGGCATCCGGATCGCGGACGAACTGGTCCGTTTCATCGAGGATCAGGTCCTGCCCGGCACCGGCCTCGATCCCGAAGCCTTCTGGTCCGGCTTCTCCGCGGTGTTCGCGCGTTTCGCGCCCGAGAATGCCGCTCTGCTCGCGAAGCGCGACGCGCTCCAGGCGCAGATCGACCAATGGCATGAGGCCCGTCCGGGCCAGGCCGTCGACGGGCCGGCCTATGCCGGATTCCTCCGCTCGATCGGTTATCTGGTCGACGAGCCCTCGCCCTTCGCGATCACGTCCGAAAATGTCGACGCCGAACTCGCGACACTCGCCGGCCCGCAGCTCGTGGTGCCCGTGCTCAACGCCCGCTTCCTGCTCAACGCGGCGAATGCGCGTTGGGGCAGTCTCTACGACGCGCTCTACGGCACCGATGCCCTGCCCGGCACAGCCTCCGTCCCCGGCTATGATCCCGCCCGCGGCGCGCAAGTGATCGCATGGACCAAGGCGTTCCTCGACCGGGCCGTGCCGCTCGCCAGCGGAAGCTGGGCCGACTGGGCTGGAGGCACGCCGGATCTCGCCGACCGCGCCCAGTTCGCCGGCACGCGCGGAGACAATCTGCTTCTCGTCCATAACGGGCTGCACATCGAACTGGTGATCGATCGCAACCACCCGATCGGCCGGACCGATCCGGCCGGCCTTGCCGATGTGGTGCTCGAATCCGCGCTCTCGACCATCGTCGATCTCGAGGATTCTGTCGCTGCGGTCGACGCGGCCGACAAGGTCGCCGCCTATGCCAACTGGCTCGGCCTGATGAAGGGCGATCTGACCGCCAGTTTCGACAAGGGCGGCCGCAGCATGACGCGCGCGCTGAACGACGACCGCGAGCATGTCGCGCCGGACGGCGCCACCGTCACCCTGCCGGGCCGCAGCCTGCTGTTCGTGCGCAATGTCGGCCATCTGATGACGACGCCGGCCGTGCTGCTGGCGGACGGGAGCGAGGCGCCTGAAGGCATATTGGACGGCATCGTGACCAGCCTGATCGCGATGCACGACCTGAAGCGCACCGGCCGTTTCGTGAACAGCCGCGCCGGATCGATCTATATCGTCAAGCCCAAGATGCACGGTCCGGAAGAGGCCGGCTTCACCAACCGGCTGTTCGACGCGATCGAGGATCTGCTGGGGCTGGCCCGGCACACGGTGAAGGTCGGGGTGATGGACGAGGAGCGCCGCACCTCCGCGAACCTCGCCGCCTGCATCCATGCGGT
Organism: Sphingomonas sp. FG14; assembly: GCF_057809675.1. Classification (NCBI taxonomy): domain Bacteria; kingdom Pseudomonadati; phylum Pseudomonadota; class Alphaproteobacteria; order Sphingomonadales; family Sphingomonadaceae; genus Sphingomonas; species Sphingomonas sp. FG14. The sequence continues at coordinate 80,863 of NZ_JBMDKK010000009.1, forward strand.
GAAGGATCGCATCGTCTTCATCAACACCGGTTTCCTCGACCGCACCGGCGACGAGATCCACACCTCGATGAAGGCCGGCGCGATGATCCGAAAGGGCGACATGAAGTCGTCGGACTGGATCGCGGCCTATGAGAATCGCAACGTCCAGATCGGGCTCGCGTGCGGACTTTCGGGCAAGGCGCAGATCGGCAAGGGCATGTGGGCGGCGCCCGATCGCATGGCGGACATGCTCGAACAGAAGATCGGGCACCCCCGGACCGGCGCGAACACCGCCTGGGTTCCCTCCCCCACCGCCGCCACGCTGCACGCGACGCATTATCACGAAGTCGACGTGTTCGCCCGGCAGGACGAACGCCGGGCGGAACCTGTCGCGGGACTGGACATTTTGCTCACCGTCCCGCTCGCCGCCGGCCGGAACTGGACGGCGGAGGAAATCCGCGACGAGCTCGACAACAACGTCCAGGGGTTGCTGGGCTATGTCGTGCGCTGGATCGACCAAGGGATCGGCTGCTCCAAGGTGCCAGATATCCACGATGTCGGGCTGATGGAGGATCGCGCGACGCTGCGCATCTCGTCGCAGCACATCGCCAACTGGCTGCTGCATGGCGTGTGTTCAACCGGGGATGTCGACGCGGCCTTCGCGCGCATGGCGGCCAAGGTGGATTCGCAGAATGCGGAAGACCCCGCCTATCGCCCGCTCGTCACTTCGGGCGCGCCGGGCATCGCGCTCCAGGCGGCCCGCGCGCTCGTCTTCGAAGGCACCGCGCAGCCCAATGGCTATACCGAGCCGCTGCTCCACCGCTACCGCCTGCTCGCGAAGCAGGGTCAGGCATAAAGCCTCACGTGCAAAAAACCTCTCCTCCCCATCAAAGATGGGGAGGGGGACCGCCGACCATAGGTCGGTGGTGGAGGGGAAATCCGGTGCCGAAACCGCGCAGCTATTCAAGCGGAGTCGTCTCGACAATTCTGTCGAATGCGGTGCGGGTCGATACATCGATTTCCCCTCCACCACGCCGCTTCGCGTCGCGGTCCCCCTCCCCACGCTGCGCGTAGGGAGGAGACGCCACCTACCGCTTCGCCGGCACCGTCGGCAGCGCGAAGACCACATAGGAATTCCGCCCCTTGGGCCCGCGCGACGGGCCGATCGGGCTCATCCCGCTCGGGAAATAATAGGCGACCGGCACCGCGATATATTGCCGGCCCCGCACCGCGTAGATCGCGGGCACGCCCTGCGGGATCGACGGCAGCTCGTGCTCCCACAGCAGCTTGCCGGTATCCCGGTCATAGGCGTGGATCTTGCGATCATCGGAAGAGGTCGCGATGATCAACCCGCCCTCTGTGACGATCAGCCCGCCCTTGGAACGCGACACGCCGGTCTGCGCGACCGGATAGCCCGGCACACCGCCCAGCGGCACCTGCCAGATGATCTTGCCCTCGTTCAGGTCATAGGCGGTGATCGTCGTCCATGGCGGCTTGATCGCGGGCAGGAAGGTCTTGGCCGAAACCATGAAGCCATAGCTGGAATACCAGCGGCCCTTGCCGGCATTGCTGAGGTCCGGCCCCGAGGCGCCATGCGCCTGTGCATCGACCGGCAACCCGCGCGACACCGCCGGCATCACCGGCTGCTGGGTTTCGGAGGGATCGTCGAGAAAGGCGATAACGGCGTCGATATCGGCCTGTTCGAGACTGCCGGCGAAGGCGGGCATGGTGTTGCGTCCGCCCATGATCGTCTTCGCGGCCTCGGTCGAGCCCAGCCGCGCGACGACGCCTTGGAGCGCGGGGATCGCGGGCTGGCCCTGCATCTTGTCGCCATGGCAGATCGCGCAATTATTCTTGTAGACCGCGCGGCCGCGATCCTTGGGCGTGGCATAGCCGCCCGCCGGCTGGCCATCCATCTTCTCCAGCTTCATCATCGTCGGCAGGTCGAAAGACGAGACGTAGAAGCGACCCGATCCGGGCTCGCCCGCCACCATGCCCCAGTTCACGCCACCATGATTGCCCGGCATCTGAACGGTGTCGCGCAGCCCCGGCGGCGTGAACAGCCCGTCGTTGCGCGCGGCGCGCACCTGGGACGCGAAAGCGCGCCGCTCCTCTTCGGGGAGATTGGGATCGATGTCCGCCTCGGTGAAGCGCAGCCGGGCGAAAGGCGGCAGCGATGAAAAAGGCTGGGTTGGGGAGGCGATGTCGTCCTCCATCTCGCTTTTTGGAACAGGACGTTCCTCGATCGGGAAGACCGGCTTTCCGGTCGCGCGGTCGAAGACGAACACCATCCCCTGCTTCGTCGCCTGCACGACCGCGTCGATCATCCTGCCGTCGCGGCGCACCTGCATCAGCACCGGGCTGCTGGTGACGTCATAATCCCACAGGTCATGGTGAACGAGCTGATAGTGCCAGACGAGCTTGCCCGTCCTGATATCCAGCGCGATCAGCGAGTTGGCGTAGAGATTGTCGCCTTTCCGGTCGCCGCCCCAGAAATCATAGGTGGAGGAACCCAGCCCGAGATAGGCGATGCCCAATGCCTCGTCGATGGCCATGCCGCCCCAGTTGTTGACGCCGCCCATCGTCTGCCAGGCATCCTTGGGCCAGCTATCATAGCCGGGCTCGCCGGGGTGCGGGATGGTATGGAACTGCCAGACGAGCTTGCCGGTGCGGACATTATAGGCGCGGATATCGCCGGGCGGCGATCCATAGCCCTCGCCGGTGTTCGATCCCATGATGATGATGTCGCCCACCACCTTGCCGCCGGCGATGGGCGCGATGCTGCCGATCCTGGCGGGATTGCGGCCAAGCCCCAGGCGCAAGTCGACCGCGCCGTCCACGCCGAAATCGGTGATCGGCCCGCCCGTCCTCGCATCGACCGCGCGCAGAGCCTGATTCTTGCAGAACAACAGCCGGCTTTCCCTGCCGTCCGCGCTGCGCCAGTAGGAAAGCCCGCGGGTGCGGTCAATCGCGCCCTCCGCCACCCAGATTTCCCTGCCCGTCTCCGGATCGAGCGCCACCAGCGTATCGGCGTTGCGGACGATATACATGATCCCGTCGGCGATGAGCGGCGCCGCGACCGTGGTGGGATCGCCGACATCATATTCCCAGACGATGCCGAGCTGGCTGACATTGGTTCTGTCGATCTGGACCAGCGGCGAATATTGGTTCGATCCGAGATTGCCGCCGAAATGCGCCCATTCGGCGGTTTCCAGCCCCGCCGGCACTGGCCGGATCGCAGATGTCGATGCCGTCTGGCAACCGGCCAATATGGTCGCGAGACCGAGAAACGCGAGGGGGCGGCGAGCCATGGACAACTCCGGCATGAACACGGGCAGGAACGGGAGGACATTGGGCACCGGACCGAAGGGGATCGGCCCGGTGCCCGACTGCGGGGTCAGAAGCTGGCGCGCCCCCGCAGACCGAAATAGCGCGTGTTTGTGCGGTCCATCACGCGATTGAGGAAGCCGGTCGCCGGCGTGTAGCCCAGCGCCGAGATGGTGTAGGTCTGCGCCCTGGTCTTGAAGAGGTTCGAGGCGAACACCTCCAGCGTATAATTGTCGGACCGCAGCCCGACATTCAGATCCACGAACGCCTTGGACTTGATGTAGGAGGTCGGCAGGCGCAGCAGATCGAAGCGCTGCTTGCTGGCATATTTGAGCAGCGGCGCAACGAACAGCTTCAGATCGCCGTCGCCGACCGGCACCGAATAATCGAGCCCGGCGGTGAAGCGGAGCTTCGGCGCGTTGTTCAGCGTCTCGCCCGACATGTCGCCCTGGGTATTGCCAGTGGGCGTGATCGCGCAGGCGACCGTGCCGACCGGCGCCGCCGTCGCCACCGCGCCGGTGTAACAAGGCGCATTGGGGAAATCGAGGATCTTGGCGTCGGTATAGGCGAGGTTCAGCGTCGTCCGCAGTTCCTCGATGAAATGCGTATCGAGGCTGAGTTCGACGCCCCGCGTGCGTACGCGTCCAACCGGCTGCGTCTTCACGACGGGCGGCAGGTTCGGCGTCGCGTTGGGGACGTTGGTATAGGCCTGGTAATTGGCGTAGCGCCCCTGGAACGCAGCGATGTTCAGCGTCACGCGACGATCGAGGAACTGCGATTTCAGGCCGAACTCGATGTTCTTCACCGTTTCCTGCGGCAGCGTCTGGAGCGAGGTCACGATCGCGGTGGTATTGTCCTCCGCGTCATAGACCGGCCCCTGTTTCGCCTGGGCATAGGTAGCGTAGACCATCACGTCGGGCGTGATGTGATATTGCGCCCCGAAGTCGAAATTGACGAAGCTCGCGTCGTCCTTGCCCTTGCTCAGCACCGTGGCGATCGCGGGGAAATTGGCGACGGTGCCGTTCGAAAGCGCCTTTTGCGCCGCCGGCATACCATTGAACAGCCAGCTATATTTCACCTTGTCGTGCTCGAAACGGATGCCGCCCTGGATGGTGAGCTGATCGGTCACCGCATAATCGGCATGGGCATAGGCCGCGATGGTTTCGGTCCAGAAGGTGCGATACCAGTCGACCGGCAGCCAGTAGCGCTGATAGTTGAAGCGCTGCTTGAGGTCGCTGTAGAAAACCCCCGCGACATAGTGGAACGGTCCACTCGATGGTGAGGAGACGCGGAATTCCTGCGTCAGATAGTCCGTCGCGTTGAGCAGGTTGTTATACCCCTGCCATTCCGGCCGGGCGTTGAAATCGGCGAGCGGCAGGGTGAAGCCGAGAAAATCGCCGCGGATCGGGCTGTTTTCCTTGAGATAGGACGTGATCGAGGTGAGCGTGACGCCGCCCGAGCTTTCCCATTCGCCACGCAGCACGCCGCCCCAGGTCTGGCTATGCGCGGTGCCGTTGTTGGGCGACGCGTAATATTTGTTGTCCGGACCGATCGACACGCCGGGCTGAAGCTGGGCGAGGCTGCGGCGATTGATGTCGGCCGCGAAGAATATGGTCGGGTTGGCATAGGCGTGGATATATTCGTTACCGCCGAGCGACGCGTTGCCCGGTGTCGCGGACACGCCGGTCGGCGCGGCGCCGACGCCATTGCGATGGGCGTATTGGTAGAAGAAGGTGCCGGTGATCGTCAGGTCCTCGGTGGGCCGGAACTGGATCTTGTTGCGCGTGCCATAGACGTAGGAATTGGCCCATTTATCGAGGGTGATGTTCTTGTAGAGCCCCCGAAAACCGTCATAATATTGCGAGATGCTGATGCTGATCTTGTCGCTGATCGGCCCGGAGACGAAGCCAGACGCCTGGAACTGATGATCGGTCGTGCCCAGGACATTGATGAAGCCGGTCCATTCACTCGTCGGCGCTGAGGTCACGATATTGATCAGGCCGCCGGTGGCGTTGCGCCCCGCCAGCGTGCCCTGCGGTCCGGGCAGCACTTCGACCTGTGCGATGTCCTGAAGATTGTTGGCGATATTGGCGCGCGAGGGCTGCGGCACGTCGTCCACCACGATGCCGACCTTGCTCTGCGCGCCGATGGTGGGCGCGCCGGTGCCGACGCCGCGCATCGTCAGCGTCTGACCGACGCCCGACACGGTCGGCACGATCTTAGAGAGGTCCGCGATATTGGTGATATTCTGCTGCACAAGCGCGTCGTTGGTGACGACCTGAACCGATTTCGGAACGTCCTGGACATTCTCGCTGCGCTTGTTCGCGGTGATGACGATCTCACCCTCGCCTGCGGGATTTTCCCCCTGGGCGCCGGTGGTCTGCGCCTGCGCGCCGGAGGCGGCAAGCGCTGCGATCGAAACCCCGATCAGGCCGAGGCGATGGCGATAGTTCATGGAAATCTCCCTCTTGATCGTTCTGTCGTTGCGTCCTTGATGCTGTGCTTCCTGCCGCCTCGATCCCCTCGCTAGGGTCGGGTCAGCGCGGCGGCGATGGTCGTGACCAGCGATTTCACCGCGACCAGCGGGTCCGGAAAATCGCTCTCGGTGTAGAGTTCGACCGAATAGATGCCGCCATATCCCGAGCGTTCGGTGGCGAGCACGATCGGGCGGATCGGATATTCGACATGCCGGCCCGCCGCGTCGAAATGCAGCCCCTTGGCCGAGACCAGCGACAGATAAGGGAACATCCGGCTGAAGTCCGCGATGCGTCGGCGCGGGTCGGGCGCGTCCGAATTGCCCCAGTCGAGCAGTCCACCGACATTCTCATGCTTCACCAGCGACAGCAGCTTCGCGACATTGGCGATGTGCTTCGAATGGCCCAGATGGTTCTCGATCAGCAGCTTCACGCCGATCGTGCGGCCATAGTCGCCGAGCAGCCGGATCGTGGGGGCGAGAGCGACCGGATCGAAGGGATCGGTCGGATTTCCGGAATCGATATTGGCGCGCATCATCGGGGCGCCGATCAGCGCGGCGCGTTGCATCCAGTCCTTCACGAACGTGATCGACCGTTCGCGCACTGCATCGTCCTTGCTCGACAGATCGTAATCGCCGTCGAGCTGAAGATTGAAGATGCGGCACCCCGCCCGCTCGGCCGCGGCGCGCAGGCTGCGGCAATAAGCGGGGCTGTCGTCGGCGAACTGGAAGTTCCACACCTCGATATTGGTGAGCCCGAAGGTGTCGCGGATGAAGCCCGGCGCCTCCAGCATCGGCAGTGACGGGGACACCAGCGGGATCGGCTGGTTCGGATTGGTGGGAATGCGGTCACGCAGGCAGACGGTGGTCATGCCGATGCGCCGGAGCTGCCAGGGCTCGAGCGCCGGCCCTTCCACCGCGAGAGCGGGCGCGCCGCCACAAGCGGCGACGATCGCGCCTCCGGCCATGGTTCGCACAAAGTCTCGGCGATGCATCAGTTGCTCCTTTTCAAGGCACAAGCGTCCACATCGGCGGAATCGCGTCCGCCGCTGTTCTTCGGATCGGTTCAAACTCAGGGTGTCGGCCGAGGACTTTTCGTCATGTTCGGACCGACCCCTTACTCAACTCAACTTCGACTGCTGATCACGATTGATGATGGCGAAGGTGGCGATGCCGCCGACAAGCACGATGGGCAGGACCCCGAGCAGCACGCCCGCGCTTCCTCCACCGGCCGCCATCAGGAAACCCGCGAAGATCGGGCCGACGACGGAGCCGAAGCGCCCCACCGCCATCGCCGCGCCAACGCCGGTACCGCGCGCCTCGGTCGGATAAAGTCGGGGCGCCAGACCGTAGATGATGCCCTGCACGCCCATGCTGCCCAGGCCGACGAGCACGCCGGCGGCCAGCATGAAGCCAAGCTGCGCGGGAGCATCCGCGATGATGGCAAGCGCGAGCGCAAGCCCGGCGAAGGCGGCGGCGACCACCAGACGTGGCCGGAAGGCGACCATGGCGCGACCGGCAAATACGCTGCCGGTCGCGCCCGCCACATTGAAGAGGATCTGGACGATGCCGGCGCCCGCCTTGTCAATGCCGCGAGTCACGAGCAGCGTGGGCAACCAGTTCAGCAACAGGCCATGCACGCCGAGCGCGCAGAAGAAACCGAGCCACAGCAGCAGCGTGTTGTTGAGATTTGTCCGCCCGAACAGCGCCGCGAGCGGCGTCGCGCGCGCTTCGGGGCTGCGCGGAGCCGGCCGATCATGGGGCAATACCCAATAAAGCAGCGGCGCCACGAACAAGGGCGCGATGCCGCCGATGATGAAGATGATCTGCCAGCCGCCATGCGCGCCGAGCGTGGAGACGAGCGACGCCACGGCGCCGCCCGCCGGCAGCCCGGCATAAAGCGCCGCGACGGCGGCGGCGATCCGGCCAGGCCGCGCATTCTCGGCCACGATCGCGATCAGGCTGGGAAAAGCCCCGCCGATGCCCAAGCCGGTCATGAAGCGCATGACGAACAGGCCGGTGAAGCCGTCCGCGAAGGCGGTTCCCAGCGAGAACAGGCCGAACAGCAGCAGCGCGGGAATCAGCGTGGCCTTGCGTCCGAAACGGTCGGCCATGCGGCCGCCGATCACCGCGCCGGCGATGAGGCCGAGCGTGGCGGAACTGAAGAAGAGTCCCATCTCGGCAGGCCCCAGGCCCAGCGCGGGCGCGAGGCGCGGTGCGACGACGCCAGCGGCCTGGATGTCGAACCCCTCGATGATCGCGACGAGGAAGCACAGCGCCATCGTCGCGCGGAACGGGGTTTCCACAGGCGGGATCACACTGGATGCGGATGCCGCCATATCGGCGTTGCTCATGGCCTCCGCTCCCCCGATCCAGCCATCCGGGCCAAATGATGCTCCGTCCAGCCAGCGACACCGATCAGATGATCATCGCTGCCGGCCGGGCCGACGAGTTGCACTCCGATCGGAAGCCCTTGCGCGCCCGATCCGATCGGCAGGGCAACGCTCGGACCGCGCAACAGCGTCCATAACCGGCTCATCACCGGATCGCCGGTTCCGTCGACCGCTGGAGGCGCCTCACCCAGCGCGGATGGCGCGATCCACGCGTCATAGCCTGCGAAAAGACGGTCGAACTCAACACGGGCCCAGGCGCATTTGGCCTGCGCCATGTCATAATCCCGCTTCGAGACGGCCTCCCCGGTCTCACAAAGCTGGGTGAAGGCGGGGCTCAAGGCCGACGCGTGCGCCTGCCGCTCGAACGCGTAATTGCGCGCCGCTTCGAAGGCCATGACGGTCTTGTGGAGTTCGGCCAACGGCGCGAAACCTTCCGGCAGGACGATCTCGTCAACTGCCGCCCCGGCATCGGCGAGGCCGACGACCGCCGCCTCGACCAGCGCGTCCATCCCCGCTTCCATCTGCGCCCAATGGTTGGTGCGGACGAAACCGATGCGCGGAGGTCTCGCGATCGGGATCGGCGCGGCTACGGAGCGCCCGAGCAGCACATCGCGCAGCATCGCCACATCCGCCACGGCGCGGGTGAGCACCCCCAGGCTGTCGAAGGATTCGGCAAGCGGCCGGATTCCCGAAAGGCTGAATTCGCCATGGCTGCCCTTGTAGCCGACCACGCCGCAAAAGGCGGCGGGGCGCGTGAGCGATGCCGCGGTCTGCGATCCGAAGGCGGCGGGCACCATATTGTCCGCGACCGCGGCGGCGGATCCGCTCGATGATCCGCCGGGCGTGCGATCCGGATCGTGCGGATTGCGCGTCTTGCCCGCCGCGAAATAGGCGAATTCGGTGGTCACCGTCTTGCCCATCACGATCGCGCCCGCGCGGCGGCACAAGGTGACGCAACCGGCGTCCCAGGCCGGGCGACGATCGCGATAAGGATCAAAGCCAAGCCCGGTGGGCATATCGTGCGTGTCGATGATGTCCTTCACGGCGATCGGCACGCCGTGGAGCGGCCCCCGTGCCGGCGCGCGATCGGCCGCGCGCGCGGCGGCGAGAGCACCCCCGGCATCGAGCCATTGCCACGCGCCGACCTGTCCCTCCCGCTCGCCGATCCGTTCGAGGCATGCGCTGACCACCGCTTCCGACGAGAGATCGCCGCCGCGGATGCGGCCGGCGATCTCGGTCAGGGTCAGCGTTTCGAACATGGTCTAGCGAACGAGCTTCTGGTCTGCCGGGATGACGTCGCCATTCTCGACCATCGGTTCGCCATCGAGATAGAGGCTCGCGCCCTTCATGACGATATCCAGGTGCGCCGGCGTGTTGCGGCTGCCGCCGACATCGGTGTTGGGGCCGGTCGACCACAGCACATTGCCGTAGAAGGCGCGGCCGTCCTGCCCGATGGCGGACTCACGGTTGATCAGGCTGATATTGTTCCACAGCGCCATCTCGTCCAGGCCCCAGCCGATATGCGCCATGGCATAGGCGTCTGGATCGTTCCAGGCCGCCAGGAAATGGCTGAGATGTTCGGCGTCGAAACCGCCGGAAATATCGGTGATGAAGCCCTTCTCCACGGTGATGCGGATCTCGCCGCGCACGAATTCCTTGAAGGGATAGATGATGTCCCCCTCGCGCAGCACGATCGTGCCCTCGCTCTGCCCTTCATTGGGCCAGGTATAGGCGAAGGCGCCGGGGAAATGGTCCCAACGGCCGGGTATGTCGGTATAGCCATATTGCAGGATCGGCGTGTGCGAATATTGGCCGAGCTGATAGGTCAGGTCGGTGCCCGCCGGGCTCGTGATCCGCAGCGTCTTCGCCGCGGCGATCTTGCGGCCGGCCGCCTCCACGCGCGGGCGGGCATCGGGACGCGCGATCATGCGCGCCAATATATCGGCCGGCTCGACGACCATCAGCACCCGCGTGCCGGCCTTCTGGATCTCGATCTGCTCGGGCGAATGCAGCAGCCCGACAAGATCGATCAATATGTCTGTACCCTTCAGGATCTCGACGCCCGACCTATGCCCGGTGAGCGGCGTGATCCCCCATAATGCGCCCTGCGCCGTGGTCGGCGTCGCGCCCGCGCTCTTCATCGGTTGCGGCAGATGCAGGTGGAACACCTCCGCGCCCAGCCGCTGCCCCGCCGCCACGAACGCCTCGGCATAGAAAGGCCGCGTGCCGGGGCCGCTGAGCACCGCCATCACCTCGCCGGGGCCGACCTTGCAAAGCTCAAGCTCGCGTTGAAACAAATCCAGCAGGTCAAGCGCGCTCATTCGTGACTCCTTCGATCATCATCTGCTTCACGCGGCCAGCAGCGCGCGCGCATGTTCCCGCAGGAACGCCGCGTCGGCCGGATTGCGTTGGGGATTGCCGGCGACATGCCCCCATTTGCTTGGGATCGGCACAAGCGCCGCTTGCGCGAGATGCGGGATCTCCAGCGCATTGTCGGCAACGCGGAAATACAGGTCGGTCTGCCCCGGCATCAGCAGCACCCGCGCCTTGATAGCGCCGAGCGCGGCGGCAAGATCGCCGCGATACAGATCATTGTCGCTGATATCGGCGTGATACCAGGTCATCAGATGGGCATGGAGGTCTGAACCGTGGCGGGCGGCGAAGCGGCCGTCCCAGTTCTGCGCCAGATAATCCTCCAGCGCCTCGACCTGGAAAGCGTCGCGATACAGCGCCTCGCGATAAAAACCCTGGCTCATCGCCCAGCCTGCATAAACCCGGCCAAAAGCGCGCAGCGCCTCGTGCGGCTTCGAATGAAAACGGCCCTCGCCCTTATATTGCGGCGCCGCCTGGAGCAGCGCCATCAGCCCGGCGAGGAAGACCTGATTGTGCGGCGCGGTACGCGCACTGCCGCAATTGACGACGATCCGTTCGACCATGTCGGGATAAAGTGCGGCCCAGTGATAGGCCTGCTGCGCGCCCATCGACCAGCCATACACGCAGGCAAGTCGCGAGACGCCGAACAGATCGGCGAGCAACCGCTGCTGCGCGCGAACATTGTCCGCCATCGAAAGCAGCATCGGATAGGACGCATTGTTCGACGGGCTCGACGACAGGCCGTTGCCGAACATGTCCACCATCACGACGAACCAGCGGGTAGGATCGAGCACGCCATCCGGGCCGATCAGCCATTCCACATCGGTGTGATGAACGCCGAAGCTGGTAGGATAGAGGATCACATTGTCGCGTGCGGGCGAAAGCGTGCCGTGCGCCTTCCAGCTCAATTGCGCCGCCTGGAGCACGCCGCCCTTCTGCAGCGGCAGATCGCCCAGCTCATAGCTGCCCTGCTGCGTTTCCCAACTCATCCGCGCGCAAACCTCCACTGATAGCCAGCGTTTTATGAGACACATATGATCTAGTTCAACTACTAATGTAGCTTGTTGGAAACATTTATAGCGGATAAGAGAATAGGTATCGAGGATCGAGCGGTGCTGTCTGGCCGCCCGAAAAACGGAGAATGCGAATGGAAGTGATCGTTGCGGGCGCGGGCTTGGGCGGCTTGGTGGCGGCGAACAAGCTGCACCGCCTTGGCCACGACGTGACGGTTATCGACGCCGCTCCGATGCTGCTGCCGCTGGGTGTCGGGATCAACATGCTGCCGCACGGGGCGGGCATCCTCTACGAACTGGGGCTGGAGGACGCGCTCAACCGGACGGGCATCCAGACCAGCGCCGTCGAGTATCGCACCGAATTCGGCCAGGTGATTCTCCGCGACCCGCGCGGACGCAACGCCGGTGACCCCTTCCCTCAATATTCGATCCATCGCGGCCATCTGCACAAGGTTCTGCTCGAGGCGGCGACCGCAGCTCTGCCGGCGGGGAGCATCATGACCGGCCACCGGATCGAGGGCTTCACCCAAACCGCCGATCGCGTTTCCGCCCAGCTCCGGCGGACGGACGGCACCGCCGCGACGCTGGAGGCGGACCTGCTGATCGGCGCCGACGGCGTGCATTCCGCGCTTTGCAAGCAGATGCACCCCGATGCCGCGCTCACCTTCTCCGGCACGATGATGTGGCGCGGGGCGGTGGAGCGCGAACCCTATATGGACGGGCGGACCATGGTGATCGCCGGCCATCACGACGCCAAGATGGTGATCTATCCAATCTCGGAGGAGGCGCGGCTTCGCGGCCGATCGCTGATCAACCTCACCGCCGAGATCCATATCGGCACCAGCGCCACCTATCCGAAGGAAGACTGGAACCGGCCCGCGCATGTCAGCGAGTTCATCCACGCCTTCGAACATATGAAGTTCGACTTTCTCGATATCCCGGCCGCGCTGCGCGAGATCGAGGACGTGTTCGTCTATCCGATGGTCGATCGCGACCCCCTGCCCTTCTGGAGCCAGGGGCGGGTGACGCTGATGGGCGACAGTGCCCATCCCATGTATCCGATCGGCGCGAACGGCGCCTCGCAGGCGTTTCTCGATGCCGATGCGCTCGACAAGGCGCTCAGGGAGCATGCCGATCCGGTGGAAGCGCTCCAGGCCTATGAGCGGCAGCGGTTGCCGGCCGCCGCCGCCGTGGTCGCCGCAAACCGCGCCAAGGGACCGGAAGCCGTGCTCCAGCTCGCACGCGAGCGCGTCACCGGCCCCGACGACGACATCAGCGCGCTGATCTCGCGGGAAGAGATCGACGCCATCACGCGGAGCTATCAGAAAGTGGCCGGCTTCGATCCGGAGAGCCTGCAGGCGAAACAATCCGAGATCGCCCGGAAGGGCGGAACAACCCGGCTACCAGTATAGCGATTGAGATGCTAGGCAGCGCATATCGGGCTTCGGCCCCGCAGCTGTGCAGAGCGCAAGGCGAGAACGACTTTGGTGAAACAGGGCAAGTTCCCATCGGAGGAGATGGGTCAGAATAGCGACGAGCCGGGCGGCCCCCATATTCCAAGGCCCGGTTCCCCCACCGAGTTCAAACTTGGCGAGCGGGTGCGCGCACTTCGCGCGGCGAAGAGTTTTACGTTGAACGAAGTCGCCGAGCGCGCTGGATTGGCGCGATCGACGCTGTCGAAGATCGAGAACGACCACACCTCCCCAACCTTCGAAGTGTTGCAGAAACTCGCCTTCGGCCTGGGCGTGGCGATTGACGAGTTGCTCTCATCCCCCGCGGCGCTGGCGCCGATCGGTCGCTGGAGCATGACGCGCAACGGCCAGGGCCAAATTCGTGACACCGGCCCCTATACCAGCGAATTCCTCTGCGCGGGCCTGACGCAGAAGAGCGTGCTGCCGTCGAAGGCGCGCGTGCATGCCCGATCGCTGACCGAATTCAAGGATTGGGTGCGCCATGAAGGCGACGATTTCCTGCTGGTGATCGAGGGCGAGATCGAACTGCACACCGAATTCTACCAGCCGCAGCGCATGCAGGCTGGCGACAGCGCCTATTTCGACGCGCGTATGGGCCATCTCTGCATTTCGGTGAGCGAGGAGGACGCGCTTGTCCTCTGGGTGGGCACCAATCTCAACGAAGTCCAGGTCGGCTAGGGCCTCCCAAGCCGGTTGTTGAACAGGAACGTCCCTTTGCGGGCCGATGTCAGCACGTCGGGGCGTCCGTCGCCATCGACATCCCCCACCGCGATCTGCGTGCCCACGCCCGACCGATTGTCGATCAGGTGCGGAATCCAGCGGACCGTTCCACCGGCACGGCTGAGCTCGAACCAGTAGAGCACCGGCGGATCGTCGACTTCGCTCTCCTGCGGCTGGGGACCGTGCGACCACCAGCGCTTGCCGGTGACGATATCCGGCAGGCCGTCGCCGTTCATGTCCGCGAAGCCCAGCGCATGCAGTTCGGTGAAGGCCACCGATGTGTCGGTTTCCGCCCAGTCGCCGCGTGCGGCGGGATCGCTTTCCGGGCTGCCCATGATCAGATGCCTCTCCCATCCGATCGCCCCGGCTGCATCGCGGCGCTGCCGATACCAGGCGAGGCCGGGGCCGTGCGCCACCAGACTGGTGACGACATCCGCCAGCCCATCTCCATCGACATCCTGGATCGACATCTGCGCGCCGCCGCAGATAAAGCCGCAGACGGGATCATCGGCGCGGAAGAGCTGCTTATGATAGGTCCATAGCCCGGTGACGCCCGGCTCGGGCTGCCGCCACCACCCTTCGCCATTGACGATATCCAGCCGGCCATCGCCATCGATATCCCCCACCCCGCTGCCATGGCCGCGCCAGGTGGCCTTTTCGGAGATCGGCGTGAAGATCCACGGCCGGGTGACATCGGCGGGATCGGGGCGCAGGATGCCCACTTTCGCATCATCCCAGCTTGCAAGGCCGGCACGGCGCATGACCAGTTCAAGCCGGCCGTCGCCGTCGATATCGACCAGGTCCTCCTGCTCGTCCGCGACGATAGAGGCGATCTCGTAATTGTCCCAGCTCCGGCTTTCGGCGCCAGGATTGATGAAGAGATGCGCCGAAAAAGTGGGTTTGCCGCCCAGGCCCAGGATCGCGAGGATATCGGGCCAGCCATCGCCATCGAAATCGTGAACCCATGACTGGAAGGCGTTGCTGTAGCTGCCGTGCGAAACCGCGGGCACCCGCGCACCCGCTTCGAAGGCCGCCGCGGACGACATGCCCATGCCGGGGATCGACGGCCCGTCGAGCTGGCCACCCTGCGGCCCCGCGATATTGGCGGTTTCCGGTGGATAGATTTCGCGTGCGATCGCGAAGTCGGGTCCGAGATAATAAAAGGGGCCGGCGACCAGATCGACATGACCGTCGCGATTGATGTCCCCGATCGCGGCCCCTTCCGAATAATAGGCGTCGCTCAACTGGCGACGTTCAAAGCTGGGGTCAGTATGAGCCGAAGCGAAACCGGCGGGACGCTCCATCAGATCGAGCACGCGCAGATCGCGAAGCTGGATCGGTCCCGTTCCGGCGACGCGCAAACCGATCCGGCCGAACAGCGGCGCGCGATCCATCCGCGCGGCGGCGAGCCGGCGGCCGTTGATCGAAGCCGTGATCGCATCGCCGCGCATGACGATCTCGATCTGATTCCAGCCGTCACGATCGAGCGCAATCGACACCGGGCCGGCAGGGCGCGCCAGCGGAGCGCCGCCATGCCCGTCCCTGATACCCGCACAGGCGAGCGGCCTGCACGGGCCGACATCGATCTTGCCGGGCGGAAGCGCCCTTGGCGGCGCGGGCATCGCCGTCGCACCGGTCAGCGCACCGGTGCGCTGATCAATGCTGACCCGATACAGCTTGCCAAGATCCGGCCCCGACAACGGAATATAGATGGCGCTGAGCCCGGCGGAGGCCGAGGTCGCGCGGACCAGGATGCCGGCGGTGCAATCGGCGCAGCGGAATGCCGCACGGATCATGAAATCCTGATAGCCGCGATCGGCCATCACGACGCTCTCGCCGCCCCGACGCGCGCGGCCATCAAGATCGCCGGCCACGACACGCCATCCGTCAGGCCCGATCTTTCGCCATCCTTCCAGATCAGCCGCCGCCGGACGGACCCAGCGCATCTCGGCCCACGCCGGACGCGCCGCGCCGGCAAGGACGAACAGGGCCAGGGCGGCTGCCAGCCATGGTCGCCACCACGCCGGCATCGATCCCCTGAACGTCACCATGGTTCACTCCCCGATGCAGAACAGTCCGGACGGCGATGTCTTCGCTTCGCGAATATCACGGAGAGGCACGATTGACTATAATTAAATGATCATATAAATAATTTGACGCGACCGATCGATCCGACGGCCGACATTCCATCGACAACAGGGACATTCGCAGGTGCATGTAGCAATCGTCGGCGCGGGAATCGGTGGTCTGGCGACCGCAGCCGCGCTGCTTCGCCAAGGCTTCGAGGTTTCCGTCTACGAACAGGCGGACAGGCTGGGCGAAGTCGGCGCCGGCATCCAGATGACCCCCAACGCGACCAAGGTGCTGCGCGCGCTGGGGCTGGAGGACGAACTGGCGCGGCGCGGCTTCAAGCCGGACGCGATCTTCGGGCTCGACTGGAAGTCCGGCAAGGAGGCGTTTCGCACCCCCCTCGCCGGCCATTGCGACCGGATCTATGGCGCCGACTATTATCACGTCCATCGCGCCGACCTGCATGATCTGTTGCGCGGTCTCGTGCCGCCCGAACATATCCATCTCGCGCATCGATGCGCCCGGATCGAGCAGGACGCGGATGGCGCGACCATCCATTTCGAGAATGGCGCCAGCGCGACGGCCGATCTGGTGATCGGCGCCGACGGCATCCGCTCTGCGGTCCGCTCGCAATTCTTCGCGGGGGCGGAGCCGAGCTATACCGGCAATATGTGCTGGCGCGCCGTCGTGCCGCTCGATCCGCCGGATTTCGATCTGGTATTGCCGGGATCGACGATGTGGTTCGGCCCTCGCGGCCATGTCGTGACCTATTATGTGCGCGGCGGCAAAGCCGTGAATGTCGTCGCCATCCACGAGACCGACGCCTGGGAGGAAGAATCCTGGACCACCCCGAGTTCGCCCGCCGAGTTGGGGGAAGCCTATGCACTTTGGCACCCGCGCGTCCGCGAACTGCTCTCACGCACCGACAGCGTATTCAAATGGGGCCTGTTCGATCGCGATCCGATGCAGGGCTGGACCGTCGGGCGCGTGACCCTGCTCGGCGATGCCGCCCACCCCATGCTGCCCTTCCTGTCACAAGGCGCGGCCATGGCGATCGAGGACGGCAATGTCCTCGCGCGCGCGCTCACCGAAGTGCCTGGCGATCTTGCCGCGAAGCTCGCCGCCTATGAGGCGGATCGTCGTCCCCGCACCGCCCGGGTGCAGCTCGGCGCCCGCGCGCGCGGTCACAGCTATCACCAGTCGTCATGGCTGGGCCGCAAGCTCCGCGACCTCATCCACCGGCTGCGCGCGCTGCGCGATCCGCACGCGTCGGGCTTGCAGGCCGATTGGATCTACGCCTACGACGCCACCACGGTCCCGCTCGGCACGAAACCTGTTGGTGCGTGAGGCGGGAGGAGCGAGAATCGATGGCGACCAAGCCGAACACGCCGCCCGTCGGCGCACGCAAGAAGAGAGCCACCCCGGGGCGCCCCGAAGGCCCGAGCACCGTCCGCACGGAAATCCTGGATGCGGCGGAGGAGAAGTTCGCCGAATATGGTTTCGCCGGCACGTCGCTGCGCGACATCAGTGAACAGGCGGGCGTGACGCAGGCGCTGGTGAATTATTATTTCGGTTCGAAACACAGCCTGTTCGTGGAGGTCTATCTGCGGCGGGGTCGCGTGGTCGCCGATCGGCGCATGGCGAACCTGGCGGCGCTGCGCGAGCGCGCGGATGCGTTCGGCGTCGCCGATATCCTCCACGACTATCTCGCGCCGGGCTTCGAGCTGCGCGGATCGCCCGGCGGCCGCGCCTTCCTGCGACTTCAGGCACGGCTGCATACCGAGCCGATGGTCTATGCCTATGACATTCGCCGGCAGACCTATGACGAATCCACGCGCGCCTATGCGACACTGCTGGGCGAGCATCTGCCGCATTTGTCCGAACGGACGATCTACTGGCGGCTGGTGCAGACCATCGGCGCCTATCTCTACCTGATCTCGGACGCGCACCGGATCCAGGAACTGACAGCCGGCGCGGTGCAGGTCCGCGATGATGCGGAGACGCTCCGCCAACTCGTCGCCTTCGTCGCCGGCGGCTTCACCGCCCCTGAGAGCTGATCTTATCGTCCCATGAAGAGCGAGGCCACCGACTGTTCCTGCAAGCTGGCGACGCCGTCCTTGTTGACGTCCGCCATGTCGAACAGCTGGAGCGGTCGGACCTGCGCCTCTTCGGGCGTGACATGGCCATCGCCATTCGTGTCCGCCCGCTCGAACCAGCGGCGGCCGATATAGCCCAGCCCGGCACCAGCCCTGTCGCCCTGCGCCGCGCGATAGGCCTCGTACTCCGCCAGATCGACGCGCCCGTCGTGATTGCTGTCCATCTGCGCGAACTGCCGCTTCACGAAAACAACAACCTCGGGTCGCTTGATCGGCCGCTCACCCAGCGCGATCGACGATTGGGCGGCCGCCGGCGAGACGAGCGCGGCCTGGGCACCGAAGCCAAGCAACATGGCAACCATGATCCGGATCATGCGTCATTCCTTCGTAAAGCCGAACATTCGCCGCGTGCGGCTGTCGGCAGCGTGAATGACATTCCGGGCGAGCCGGCATCGATCATGCTCGCCACAAGCGAAAGGCCCGGTAACGGTTGCGGACCGGAGCGAGGCACGATATCCACACCGGCAAGCCGGAAGCGACAGGATCGCACGCCACCGGCCAGACAGAGGAAATCGCAAGACCATGGGCGCGTATTTCGCCTTCGAGCGCGGTGCGCTCGATCCATCGGATATCGACCGGCTGAATGCCGAGATCTGGGCCGATCTGGCGTTCGACGACGCCGCGAAGGCCGCGCTGCGGCGCGACGGCCTTGCGCTCGACGGGCTCCGTATCGGTGGCCCGAACCCCTTTCGTGTCCAGGGCGACGAGGCGCAGGTGACGATCGAAGCGGGCGACGGCCCGGTCGCCGATGCGCTGATCGATCTGTGGCGCGTCCATTTCCTCCGCCGCATCCGCGAGCGCGGGGCGGGCTGAACGACGCCGGGCCGGCACGACGGTCCATGATCGAAGCGCCGTCGATTCAAGGCCGCACCGCTATCGCACCCGCCTTTTTCCGGGCGTCCCAACAGCAGCGGGACAAAAGAAGCGACCCGCGAAGTCGGGACTTCGCGGGTCGACGTCGCTAGGCCAAGGGAAGCCTAGAAACGAACTTTGCGCAGGTTTGAGGATCTCGGCCGATCGATATCTTCATCGGATTGCTGCGTGCTTGACCCGCATGTCTGCGGGCCGCTGGTTTCTGCGGAATGACAGATTCTTGCAGTATGTTTCAGCCGCCCGCGCCGGGCGACACTGGCCAGCGCGCTGCAACTCCAACCACACCCGAGGCGATCGCGGCATCACGCGCCCGACTTGTGACCAGCCATGCTGAAATTTCCGAGCAACATTTGCTGCCGATGGACGAATTCGGGATGCGCCGGATCGCTCAGGCTGTCCTCGAACGGACTGACGAGGGATGATTTGATGCGCGCGACCGCAACACCGGCGGCGCGGGAATCGGGCTGGCGACGGTGCGCACGATCGCGCGCGGGCATGGCGGCGACGCCACGCTCAGGAACGATCCGGCGGGCGGGCTGGTCGCTCAGGTGACGCTCCCGATCTGAACGGCGCGGCTGCCGGAACAAAAGGAACTCGCAGACCCCTTGACCTTCCCATGATGGGAAGCCCCATCTTGATGGGGAAGCAGATCGAGGAGTGTATCCATGGCATCGAATGCCGTGTCCAAACCCGCCGGCGACCACGGTTCCAGCGCCGTGTTGCGCATCGCCGGGATGACGTGCGCATCCTGCGTGGGGCGCGTCGAACGCGCGATCGCGGCGGTTCCCGGCGTGGCATCGGCGGTGGTCAACCTGGCAACCGAACGCGCCGATGTCCGCTTCCTCGGCACCGCAGACCCGCAGGCGGTGGCGCGCGCGATCGAAGCCGCCGGATACGCCGCCGAAACCGAGACGCTCGAACTCGCCATCGACGGCATGAACTGCGCGTCCTGCGTCGGAAAAATCGAAGCCGCGCTCAAGACCGTTCCCGGCACCATCGACGCGGCGGTCAATCTGGCGACCGGAAAAGCCACGGTGCGGCATGTCGGCGGCGCGGCCGCCGCCGATTTCGAGGCGGCTGTCCGCCATGCAGGTTATGAAGCGCATGCCCTGGAGGGCGACGCCAATACCGCCGATCGCGGAGCCGAAAAGCGCGACAGCGAGATTCGCGGTCTGCGATGGTCGTTCCTGCTCGCGGCTTTGCTCACCCTGCCGGTCTTCATCGTCGAGATGGGTTCGCATCTCTATCCGCCGCTGCACCTGTTGGTGATGGAGACGATCGGCATGGATGCGAGCTGGCGGCTCCAGTTCGCGCTCACCACCGCCGTGCTGGTCGGCCCGGGTCTGCGTTTCTTCCGCACGGGCGTGCCCGCCCTGTTCAGAGCCGCGCCCGACATGAACTCGCTGGTGGTGCTGGGGACGACCGCCGCCTGGGGCTATTCGACGATCGCGACCTTCGCACCGGACCTGCTGCCCGACGGCACGGTGAACGTCTATTTCGAGGCGGCGGCGGTCATCGTCACGCTGATCCTGCTCGGGCGCCTGCTCGAAGCCCGCGCCAAGGGGCGGACGAGCGACGCGATCCGACGGCTCGTGCGGCTGGGTGCGAAGGTCGCGCGCGTCGTGCGCGACGGCGAAACCCGTGAAATCCCGGTCGAGGCGGTGATCGTCGGCGATCATGTGCTGGTCGGCCCCGGAGAGAAGATCGCGGTCGATGGCGAAGTGATCGACGGCGCGTCCTTCGTCAACGAATCCATGGTGACCGGCGAGCCGGTGCCAGTCGAGAAAAAAGCGGGTGCCGAGCTTGTCGGCGGGACCATCAACGGCAACGGCTCGCTTGCTTTCCGAGCGACACGCGTCGGCGCCGATACCATGCTCGCACAGATCGTCCGCATGGTGGAACAGGCCCAGGCGTCAAAGCTGCCGATCCAGGCCCTGGTCGACAAGGTGACGTCGTGGTTCGTCCCCGCCGTCATCGCGGCGGCGATCCTGACCTTCGCGGCATGGCTCATCTTCGGTCCGGAAGGCTCGCTTGGGCTCGCGCTGGTCAATGCGGTCGCGGTGCTGATCGTCGCCTGCCCCTGCGCCATGGGGCTCGCGACGCCGACCTCGATCATGGTGGGCACCGGGCGCGCCGCCGAACTGGGCGTGCTGTTCCGCAAGGGCGAGGCGCTGCAGACACTGCGAGACGCGCGCATCATCGCGCTCGACAAGACCGGCACGCTGACCAAGGGCCATCCGGAACTGACCGATCTCGCCGTGGCGCCAGGCAAGGCGCGCGCGACGGTGCTGCGGCTGCTCGCAGCAGTGGAGGCGCATTCGGAACATCCGATCGCGCGCGCGGTGGTGGACGCCGCCCGCGACGAGGGCCTGTCGATTCCAGAGGCTTCGGCATTCGAGGCGCTGCCCGGTTTCGGCGCGAGCGCGCGGGTGGAAGGCCATGACGTGATCGTCGGCGCGGATCGGCTGATGGCACGGCGCGGAATCGCCATCGACGGCTTCGCCGCCGAAGCGGCGCGGCTGGGCGACGAAGGCAAGAGCCCGCTCTATGTCGCCATCGACGGCGAACTGGCCGCGCTGGTCGCGGTCGCCGACCCTGTCAAGGAAACGACGCCGGCGGCGATCGCCGCGCTTCATGCCCAAGGGCTGGAGGTGGTGATGATCACCGGCGACAACCGGCGCACCGCCGAGGCCATCGCCCGCCATTTGGGCATAGACCGGGTGGTGGCGGAGGTGCTGCCCGACGGCAAGGCGGACGCGCTGAAGGCCTTGCGCGCGGAGGGCGGCGCGGTCGCCTTTGTCGGAGACGGCATCAACGACGCCCCGGCGCTGGCGGAGGCCGATGTCGGGCTGGCGATCGGCACCGGCACCGATGTCGCGATGGAGAGCGCGGACGTCGTGCTGATGTCGGGCGACCTCGGGGGGATCGTCTCCGCCATCGCGATCAGCAAGGCGACGATCCGCAACATCAGGGAGAATCTGTTCTGGGCCTTCGCATATAATGCCAGCCTGGTTCCGATAGCGGCCGGATTGCTCTATCCGTTGGGCGGCACGCTGCTGTCGCCGATGCTCGCGGCGGGCGCGATGGCGCTGTCCAGTATTTTCGTGCTCGGCAACGCGCTGCGATTGCGCGCATTCCGTGCGCCCCGAGCGATTGGAGCAACGGCATGAATATCGGCAAGGCATCGGCGGCGTCGGGCATCTCCGCCAAGATGATCCGCTATTATGAGGAGATCGGCCTGATCTCGCCGCCACTGCGCACCGGTTCCGGCTATCGCGATTATTCGGACAAGGATGTCCATACGCTGCGCTTCATCGCGCGCGCTCGCGCACTCGGCTTCTCGGTGGAGCAGATGGGGGATCTGCTCGCGCTGTGGCGCGACCGCGATCGCGCCAGCGCGGATGTGAAGTGCATCGCATTGCGACATGCGGCGGAACTGGATCGCAAGGCCCGCCAGCTCGACGAGATGCGCCGCACGCTGATCCAGATGGCCGAAAGCTGCCATGGCGATGACCGGCCGGATTGTCCGATCATCGACGAACTGGCCGTGGATGCTCCACGCTGACGATACAGGGAACACCACTCAGATATCGACGCACCGCTCCCGAACTTGAAAGCTGATATCCGGCACTTTCTGAGGTACGGCCCCCCCGATGGGATTCGGCATGGGATGGGGAGGCGAGAATATGACGGCAGCAACGGATCGCGCGAAGGAGATTGCCGCCAGGGTGGAAGCGTTCGTGCGCGACGTGGTTGCGACCTATGAACGCGACCCGCGCTGCGGCCAGCATGGCCCGTCGGCGGACCTGGTCCGCGAACTTCGGGAAAAGGCGCGCGCAGCGGGCGTGATGACGCCGCATATCCTGTCCGGTGGCGACCATCTGAGCCATGCCGAAACCGCGACCGTGCTCAAGGCGTCTGGCCTGTCGCCGCTCGGGCCCGTGGCGCTCAACACCATGGCGCCCGACGAGGGTAATATGTATCTTCTCGGCAAGGTCGCCAGCCCCGAGCAGAAGAAGCGTTTTCTCGATCCGCTGATTTCAGGCGAGGTGCGCTCCGCCTTCTTCATGACCGAACCGGCGAGCGAAGGCGGCGCGGGTTCCGACCCCTCGATGATGCGCACGACCTGCCGGCCCGATGGCAATCATTGGGTGATCGACGGGCGCAAGACCTTCATCACCGGCGCGGACGGTGCCGGCGTCGGCATCGTCATGGCGAAGGCTGAGGAGGGAGCGTGCATGTTCCTGGTCGAACTGCCCGATCCGGCGATCCGCATCGATCGCGTGCTCGACACGATCGACAGTTCGATGCCGGGCGGCCATTCGGTGATCACCATCGACAATCTGCGCGTGCCCGCCGATCAGATGCTGGGCGCCAGCGGAGAGGGCTTCAAATATGCGCAGGTGCGGCTCGCGCCGGCACGGCTGACGCATTGCATGCGCTGGCACGGCGCGGCGACGCGCGCCAACGAGATCGCGACCGCCTATGCCTGTACCCGCCATGCCTTCGGCAAGCCGCTGATCGACCATGAAGGCGTCGGCTTCATGCTGGCGGAAAACCTGATCGAGCTGAAACAGGCCGAACTGATGATCGACTGGTGCGCGAGCGTGCTCGATACCGGCGCGCTGGGCACCGTCGAAAGCTCGATGGCCAAGGTCGCGGTGTCCGAAGCGCTGATGCGCGTCGCCGATCGCTGCGTCCAGGTGATGGGCGGCACCGGCGTCTCGGGCGATACGATCGTCGAACAGGTGTTCCGCGAGATCCGCGCTTTCCGAATCTATGACGGCCCGACCGAGGTCCATAAATGGTCGCTCGCCAAGAAGATCAAGCGCGACCATAAAGCGGATCCGCCGCTCAGCCGAGTTCGGCGATGATGCCGAGTATCGGTTCCGCATGTTCCTTCCGGCAGATCAGCAGATCGGGCAGATAGCTGTCCTGCCGGTTGTAGGCGAGCGGGGAACCGTCGATCCGCGAGCAATGGAGACCATGCGCCTGCGCGACCGCCGCCGGCGCCGCCGAATCCCATTCATATTGGCCGCCGCTATGCAGGTAGATATCGGCCTCCCCGCGCACGATCGCCATCGCCTTGGCACCCGCCGATCCCATCGGCACGAGCGTAGCGCCCAGCCGTTCGGCAACCGCCACCGCCTCCGCCGCCGGGCGCGTGCGGCTGACCACCATGCGCGGAATCGGCGGGGCGGGCGGGACCGTCAAAGGCGCGTCCGAACGCAGCACCATGTCGATGCCCGGCAGCGCCACCGCGCCGACGGCCGCGACACCATCGATCGCCAGCCCGACATGCACCGCCCAGTCGGCGCGATCCTCGCCATATTCACGCGTGCCGTCGATGGGATCGACGATCCACACCCGGCGCCGGTCGAGCCGGTCCGGCCTGTCCTTCTCCTCTTCCGAAAGCAGCCCGTCGTCCGGCCGCGCCGCGCGCAGCGCATGGCAGAGGAACTGGTTCGCCGTCTGGTCTCCAGCCTTGCCGAGAGCCTTGGGACCAAACAGCCCCGAAGCGCGCACGGCCTTCAGGATCACGCCGGCATGATGCGCCAGATGCGCGGCCAGCGCCGCGTCGTTCATCTCGGCCAGTGCAGTGCTCATAATATCAGCCTTTTCACGATCTCTTCGGCGGCGTCCTCGGCGGAAATCAGCGTGGTATCGATGCGGATCTCGGGATTTTCAGGCGCTTCATAGGGACTGTCGATCCCCGTGAAGTTCTTGAGCGCGCCGGATCGCGCCTTTTTGTAAAGGCCCTTCACGTCGCGCGCCTCCGCCTCCGCCAGCGGCGTGTCGATATGCACCTCGACGAACTCGCCGGCGGCCATCATGTCGCGCACCATCCGCCGCTCCGCCCGGAAGGGTGAGATGAACGCGGTGATCACGATCAGCCCGCAATCGGCCATCAGTTTCGCGACCTCGCCGACGCGGCGGATATTCTCCACCCGATCGGCATCGGTGAAGCCGAGATCCCGATTCAATCCGTGGCGCACATTGTCGCCGTCGAGAAGGCAAGTATGCCGGTTCATCCGGTGGAGCCGCTTCTGCACCAGATTGGCGATGGTCGATTTGCCGGCGCCCGAAAGTCCTGTGAACCAGAGTATCGCTGCCTTCTGGTTCTTGAGGTTCGCGTGATCGTCCCGCGTGATGTCGACGGCCTGCCAATGGACGTTTTCGGCGCGCCTGAGAGCGAAGTGGATCATGCCGGCGGCGACGGTGGCGTTGGTCATCTTGTCGATGAGGATGAAGCCACCGAGGTCGCGGCTGTCGGCATAGGGCTCGAACACGATCGGCTTGTCGGTCGAGAGATTGGCGACGCCGATCGCGTTGAGCTCGAGCGTCCTGGCCGCGAGCTGCTCGAGCGTGTTGACGTTGACCTGGTATTTGGGCGCCTGCACGCTGGCCGACACGGTCTGCGTGCCTGCCTTCAGCCAATAGGAGCGGCCCGGCAGCATCGCCTCGTCCGCCATCCACACGATCGTCGCCTCGAACTGGTCCGCCGCCTGGGGCGGCGCTTCGGCGATGGCGATCACGTCGCCGCGCGAGCAGTCGACCTCGTCGGTCAAGGTCAGCGTCACCGACTGGCCGGCGACCGCCTGCTCCAGGTCGCCGTCAAGCGTGACGATCCGCGCGATGCGCGAGGTCTTGCCCGAGGGGATGATCCGCACCGCGTCGCCCGGGCGGACAGTGCCCGCCGCGATCAGCCCGGAAAAGCCCCGGAAGTCGAGATTGGGGCGGTTGACCCATTGCACCGGCATCCGGAAAGGCCGCGCCTGATCGGCGGTGGCATCGACCTCCACCGTTTCCAGATGCCCCATCAATGTGGGGCCCTTGTACCAGGGGGTGTTGTCCGACAGCGCGGTGATGTTGTCGCCCTTGAAGCCCGAGATCGGCATGGCGACGAAGCTCTCGATGCCGATGCTGTGCGCGAAGCAGCGATAATCCTCGACGATCGCATCGAAGCGCAGCCGGTCGTAACCGACCAGATCCATCTTGTTCACCGCCAGCACGATGTGGCGAATGCCGATCAGGTGCGCGAGATAGGAGTGGCGCCGCGTCTGGGTGAGGACGCCCTTGCGCGCGTCGATCAGGATCACCGCGAGATCGGCGGTCGACGCGCCCGTCACCATGTTGCGCGTATATTGTTCATGCCCCGGCGTGTCGGCGACGATGAACTTGCGCTTCTCGGTCGAGAAGAAGCGATAGGCGACATCGATGGTGATGCCCTGTTCGCGCTCGGCGGCAAGCCCGTCGACGAGCAGCGCGAAATCGATCTCCTGGCCCTGGGTACCGACGCGCTTGCTGTCCGCCTCCAGTGCTGCCAGCTGATCCTCGAAGATCATCTTGCTGTCGTAGAGCAGCCGCCCGATCAGCGTCGACTTGCCGTCGTCGACCGAACCGCAGGTGATGAAGCGCAACAGGCTCTTGTGCTGGTGCGCCTCCAGATAGGCGTCGATATCCTCGGCGATCAGCGCCTCGGCCTGGTAGGAGGAAGGATTGGTCATCAGAAATACCCCTCCTGCTTCTTCTTCTCCATGCTCGCCGACTGGTCATGATCGATCGCGCGACCCTGGCGCTCCGATGTCGTCGTCAGCAGCATCTCCTGGATGACCTGCGGCAAGGTCGCCGCCTCGCTCTCGACCGCACCCGTCAGCGGATAGCAGCCCAATGTGCGGAAGCGGATCGAGCGCTCCACCGGCACCTCGCCCTCGCGCAGCGGGAAACGATCGTCGTCCACCATCAGCAGCAGGCCGTCGCGCTCCACCGTCGGGCGCTTCGCCGAGAAATAGAGCGGCACGATCGGGATATTCTCCAGATGGATGTACTGCCAGATATCGAGCTCGGTCCAGTTCGAGATCGGGAACACCCGGATGCTCTCGCCCTTCGCCTTCTTCGCATTGTACAGCCGCCACAGCTCCGGCCGCTGGTTCTTGGGATCCCAGCGGTGATTGGCCGAGCGGAAGCTGAACACCCGCTCCTTGGCGCGGCTCTTCTCCTCGTCGCGACGCGCGCCACCGAACGCCGCGTCGAAACCGTGCAGGTCCAGCGCCTGCTTCAGCCCTTCCGTCTTCCACATGTCGGTGTGCAGCGAGCCATGGTCGAACGGATTGATCCCCCGCTCCAGCGCCTCCGGATTGCGATAGACCAGCAGCTCCATGCCGCTCTCCACCGCCATCCGGTCGCGCAGCTTGTACATCTCCTGGAACTTCCACGTCGTATCGACATGCAGCAGCGGAAACGGCGGCGGGCTCGGATAAAACGCCTTGCGCGCCAGGTGCAGCATCACCGCGCTGTCCTTGCCCACCGAGTACAGCATCACAGGCCTCTCGACCTCCGATACCACCTCCCGCATGATGTGAATGCTCTCGGCCTCTAGCCGCTCTATATGGGTCAGTGTCCCGCGATCCATCGCCTCGCCTCTCCTGTCGATGCCGATCTGGCAGGATTCACGAGGCATTGAACCTCCCATATGGGAGGATATACATTCGGCCATGCGCTGGAACGACGACACCCTGCTCGAAGCCCTTCACGAGGGCATGTTCCAGCAGCCATTATGGCATGATTTCCTCGAGAGGCTGCGTGTCCGCACTCGCGCTTCCTATACGACGCTGATCTTTCGGACGATCGACGAGGATACCGTTGTCGAGCTGTTCGCCGGGCGCACGCCACCCGCCCATCTGCGCACGCTGTTCGTCGAGAAATATGTCCGCGATCCGCTGGCCTACCGCCATATGCGCGAAGGGCGCGTCTATGCGCTGGACGAGCTGATCGATCCCGATGACCCGGTCCATCGCGGCTTCAAGGAAGAATTGATGCTGCCGCAGGGGATGACCAATCTCCGCTCGGTGCGCGTCAGCGAGCCCAGCGGGGTTGAGGCGTGGCTGGGTTGCGCGGGCGGACCCGCGCTCGGCGCTGCGCAGGGCGCGGTGCTGAGCGCGCTGGTGCCGCATCTGCGTATCGCGTTGCGGACCTTCGTCGCCCTGGAACGCGAACGCTTTCGCTCGTCGGTCACGTCCGAGGCGTTCGGGCGGCTCAATTTCGGCTGGCTGACGCTCGACGCCAAATGCCGGGTGATCGACATGACCCCACATGTCGAGCATCTGCTGGAAAGGACGATGGTGCTGCGGCGCGGTCGCTATGGCCGGCTGCTCCCCGCCAATCCCGCGATCGACCGCGAACTGACCGGATTGGTCAAGCTGTACGCGGCCGATCCCGCCAGCCCGCCCAGGGCGATCAATCTCAGCCGCGATCCGCAGATGGACATGCTGCTGGCGCCGCTTCACGACCGTTCGGTTTCCGCAAGCTCGATGCCCGTCGCCATCGCCTATCTGAGCGGCGATCGCCGGTCTCGCGCCGACCGTTGCGAACAACTCGCCGAACTGTTCGGCCTGCTGCCCAGTGAAGCGCGCTTCGCCTGGGCGCTGACCAGCGGGCTTTCGATCGCGGAAGCTGCCGAGGAACTGGGCCTCAGCCTCGAAACCGGCCGCCATTATTCGAAACGCATCTATGCCAAGACCGGCGCGCGCGGCCAGGCCGAGTTGATCCGCAACATCCTCACCAGCGTGCTTGCGATCGCGTAAGATCGAGCAAACCCCTATTCGGGGATGGCAAGGCGGCGTACCTCCTGGGCTCAAGGGTAGAAATTCGGGGCAGGATGCACATGCGAATCGGCACGCCACTTCAACCCGTCGATGAGCTGGTGACGCTCATCTACAAGGGACCGCTCGAACCGACGCCTTTCCAGGGTTTCCTGGAGGCGCTGGCCCGGCGCATGCGGTGCAGCAACGCCGGCATGGTGTTGCGGCTGAGCCGGCAGGGCACGCCACCGCTGATCGTCTGGGGGCGCCCGCAGCCGATCGACGAGGCGGAGGCGCGCCGGATCAACGAACGCCATGCCGAACTGGGCGACCTCGATCCGCTACGCAACGCGCTGACGCGCCCCGGCCATATCCTGACCCTGAGCGAAGTGATGTCGCCGGCCGAACTGGCGGAGAACCGGTTCTATCAGGAGATCATGCGTCCCTATGGCATCGGCCACGAACTGGGCATGTATGTGTCGGAACCCGGCGGCTGGGACGCCAATGTCGGGCTCACCGCCGGCCCCGACGAAGACGATTTCACCCAAGCCGACAAGGATGTGCTGATCGCGCTGCGCCCGCATCTCGAACAGGCGCTCACGCTCTTCTCGCGCCTGCGCCGCGACGAGACCGAGCTTCAGGCCATGATCGACGCGCTCGACCGGCTCACCATCTGCACCTTCATCCTCGACGGCGCATCACGCGTGATCCGCACCAACAGCGCCGCGCGCAAACTGCTCCAGTCCAGCCGGGATATCCGGCTGGCCGAAGGCCGCCTCTCGCTGGCGGGCAAGGCCAGCAACGGCGCGCTCCAGCAGCTTGTCGGAAAGGCGATCACGGCCCGTCGTGACGGCGGCAGCTCGACCGAGGCGCTGCGCGTCGATGTCGATGCCGAACGGCCACTGGGCGTACTCGTGCGCGCGATCGAAGCGCCGACACGCTATGTGAACGATGCCGAGCCCGCCGCCGTGATCTACGTCTCCGGCCTGGAGACCGGGCAGCCACTGGAACGGCTCGTCAGCCAGATCTTCGACCTGACTCCCTCCGAAGCGCATCTCGCCGCGCTGCTCGCCGGCGGGCTCAGCCTGTCCGAAGCCGCCGACAAGCTCGACCTGACCGAGAATACGGTGCGCAGCTATTGCAAGACGATCCTGAGCAAGACCGGGGTCAGCCGCCAGGCCGATCTCGTCCGCCTGATCCTGCGCAGCGTCGCCGTGCTGGGCTGATCTCCCCCAAATGGACGTATCGCCCGCATCCTTGCCGTGAGAGTCCGCGTGTCCACTCGAAGGGGGACGGCAGGACATGACGGTCAATCTCGATTCGCGGGCCTTTCGCGATGCGCTCGGATCCTTCGCGACCGGCGTGACGATCGTCACCGCGCGCGACGCGGACGGACGCGATGTCGGACTGACCGCGAGCAGCTTCAATTCGGTCTCGCTCGACCCGCCGATGATCCTGTGGAGCCTGGCGCGCGGTTCGCAAAGCATGACGACATTCCGCGACGCCAGGCACTTCGCGGTCCATATCCTCGCCGCCGATCAGGAAGCGCTGTCCAACCGCTTCGCCAAAAGCGGCGCCGACAAGTTCGCCGATGTCGCGCTGGAGCGCGGAAGCGAGGACGTGGCGCTGCTGACCGGCTGCTCAGCGCGCTTCGAATGTCGGACCGCCTATCAATATGAGGGCGGGGATCACATCATCTTCGTCGGCGAGGTGATCGGCTTCGAGAGGCACGACCGCGCACCCTTGCTGTTCCATGGCGGTCGCTACGCGCTGGCCGCGCGTAGGGCGCAGTCGCTGACTGCCGGCGGCGGAACGGAACCGCCGGCGGGTAGCTTCAACGAGAATTTCCTCGGCTATCTGCTCGGCCGTGCGCACTTCCAGCTCTATGCGCGCATGCAGGCGAGCCTCGACGCGCACCGGCTCGATGCGCGCGATCATTTCATCCTCAGCGTGCTCGGCATCGGCGACGGACGCACCGCCGCCGAGATCGAGGCGATGATCGGCTATACCGGCGCGCACGTCACGCCCGAACGGATCGCATCACTCGAGGCGCGCGGCATCCTCTCCATCGATGCAGGCGACACGCGACTATGGCTCAGCGATCGCGGCCGCCGGACATTGCTCGAACTCTCCGCCGCCGCGAAGGCGGCCGAGGAGGATGCGCTCGGCGCGTTCGACGAGAATGAGACCGCGCTGCTCCGGCACCTGCTGAAACATGTGGTCCGCAACACCGATCCCGGCTTGCCCGACCCATGGACGACCGGCGCCGCGCGAACGACAGACCAATCCGCAAAACGTCATCATAATCCTTAAAATATCACGGAATGCGTAAAGCGGGCTTGACGAACCGGAACCGATTACGGCAAACCACTACGCAAATAGACGCCATTGCGGATTTATTACGACATAATGCGTCACCGATCAGGAGGGGTTATGCGCGACACGCAAGAGATATTGACGCGCATCGATCCCGACGCGATCGTGGCTTCGGACCGCGTCGAGATCGCGGCGCCCGCCGCGATCGTGTGGGAAATCCTGATCGACCTGCCCCGCTATGGCGAATGGAACCCCTTCTGCATCGCCGCGACGTCGACGCTGGCGATGGGCGCTCCGGTCAACATGACGCTCAAAAGCTATATCGAGCCCGACGTCACCTTTCCCAATTGCGAATATGTCTGCGCGTTCGAACCCGAGCGACTACTGTCCTGGGAGCTGCCCCATGACGATGCCTGGCCCTATCCCGCGCGCCGCGACCAGATCATCGAGACGATCGGCCCCGAAGCCTGCGCATATCAGTCGACCGATGCCTTTCTGGGACCCAACGGCATCCATGTGATGCGGTTCGCCGGATCATGGGTGAAGCGCGCCTTCGACGACACCGCGCTGGCGCTCAAGGCGCGCGCGGAAGCGATGCATCGCGCACGAAAGGTCGGGCAATGAGCCTGGACCTCGCCGCGATCGAGCGGATCAAGCGCGTCAAATATCTCTATTGCGAAGCGATCGACCGCTGCGACCTCGCCCAGCTCGAAACGATCCTGACCGAGGATTTCAGCGCCGATTACCAGGGCGGCAGCTACCGCCTCCAGGCGAACGGGCGAACCGAGTTCCTCGCCGCGATCGAGGCGGCGTTCCATCCCGAATTCGTCGGTTGCCATGCGGTCCAGCACCCGATCATCGACGTCCATGGCGACGGCACCGCCGATGGTCGCTGGCGGCTGGTCGATTATGCGATGAGCCTGCGGGACGACAATCTGACGACGATCGGCGCCGCCAATTATGTCGACCGCTACGTGCTTCGGGACGGCGACTGGAAGATCGCCCGATCGCGCTACACGCGGATCTACGAGCGCGTCTTCAACGAGCCCAATCCGGCGATCACCTTCCACATATTGGGAAGCGTCGCGCCGTGAGCGGGCCTCGATCCGCTTCCGCCATGCGCCCAGGCCACCTTTGGCCCGGCGTCCGCACGAACCCGAAATTTCCATCCTCACGCCATTTCTATCCGGAGGTATCCCTTGCCATGAGAAACCGAGTTCATCGTTCGACCGCGAGCCTGTTCGCGATGATCTCCGCGCTCGGCGCCCCGCCCGTGTTCGCGCAGAGCGCGTCCAGCGATGCCGCAGCCCAGGCCGCGCCGGCCGAAGAGGAAAGCACCGGCATCGCCGATATCGTCGTCACCGCGCAGAAGCGCGCCGAGAATGTACAGGACGTGCCGATCGCGATCTCGGCGGTCGACGAAGCCTATCTCCGCTCGCGCGACATCAGCTCGATCGACCGGCTCGGCTCGGTCGCGCCCAACGTAAAGATCGACCGCGCGCCGTCGAACAAGACGATCTCGCAGATCGCGATCCGCGGGTCGGTGACGATCAACCCGGCGATCACCTGGGAACCGGCGGTCGGCCTCTATCTGGACGGCGTCTATATCGCCAAGGCGCAGGGCTCGATCTTCGACGTCGCCGATCTCGAGCGCGTCGAGGTGCTGCGTGGTCCGCAAGGCACGCTTTACGGCCGCAACACGCTGGCCGGCGCGGTCAATCTGATCACCCGCAAGCCAAGCGGCGAGTTCGGCGGATCGTTCGAGGCGACCTATGGCAATTTCGATTATTGGAAGCTGAAGGGCGCGATCGACCTGCCCAAATTCGGCATCTTCTCGGTCAAGGTCGCCGGCCAGATCCAGAAGCGCAATGGCGTCATCGCCATCGGCCCCAATCCCCATCCACAGGCCGCGTTCTTCTCCGGGCCGAATTCAGTCACCAGCACCAATGATATCGACGGCCAGAGCGCCATGGTGCAGGTGCGCGCCGAACCCACGGACAACCTGACCTTCGACTATATGTTCGATTGGACGCGCTACAATCAGCGCCCCGATTACGCACAGCTCTATCAGGTCAACCGCAATGGCGACCCGCGCGACATCTTCGATCCGAACTCGCCCTCCTATTCGGGCCTGCCACTCTACCTGTTCGCCAATCGCGAACGGCAGGGCAGCGGCAGCATCGACGCCGATCCGCTGTTCGAGAAATCCAAGACCTGGGGCCATGCGCTGACGGCGACGCTCGACCTTGGCGACGCCACGCTCAAGTCGATCACCGCCTATCGCAAGCTGCGCTGGTCCGACAGCATCGATCTGGACGGTTCACCGATGGCGATCGCGCTGACGCAACGCTTCAGCCGCTATCGCGCCTTCAGCCAGGAATTGCAGCTTTCGGGCACCGCGTTCGACGACCGGCTGAAATATGTCGTCGGCGGCTATTACTTCAAGGACAAGGCGGAAACCGACAATCCGCAGCATTTCTTCTTCGGCGCGCAGTCCTTCGTTTCCAACTACGGATCGCACACCGAAGCGCTCGCCGCCTATGCGCAAGTCGATTTCTCGGTGACCGACGCGCTGACCCTGGTCGGCGGGCTGCGCTACAATCACGAAAAGAAGGACATCAAGCGGCTGCTGTCGATCACGGCCGCGCCCAATCCGCAGTTCACGCTGATCAACGTGCCCTATGGCGGCCTGCCGGACGCGACCTATAATGATCTGAGCCCGTCGTTCACCGTCCGCTACGAGGCCGGCCGCAAGGTCGACCTGTACGCACGCTATTCGAAGGGCTTCAAATCGGGCGGCTTCAACGGCGAGACCAACGTCGTCGCCGCGCCGACGCCCGCCTGCCCGTCAGGCGCGCTCGAACTGTGCCAACCCTATCGTCCCGAAAAGGTCGACAGCTACGAAATCGGCGTGAAGACGCGACTGCTCGGCAACACGCTGCAATTGAACGCCGCAGCATTCTGGGACGAGCACAAGGATCTGCAGCTTTCGGTATTCCTGGGCACCGGATCGGCGGCGTCGATCGTGCGCAACGCGGCGGCCGCGCGCATCCGCGGCATCGAACTCGAAGCGATCATCCGCCCCGCCGACTGGCTGACCTTCAACAGCTCGTTCGCGCTGCTCGACACCAAATACAAGAATTTCATCGAAGTGCCGGGCGGCCCCGACGTCTCCAACAATCGCGCCTTCCCGCATGCGCCCAAATATACCGCATCTGCGGGCGTCGACTGGCGCGTGGTCGAGGGCGACTGGGGGCGCTTCAACATGGTCGGCGACCTCAATTTCGTCTCCGCCTATTACACCTTCCCCTACGCGCTACGCGTCAACAATCCATCGGACCAGAATGCACGCACGACGCGTTCGCCGGGGCGCAACATCGTCAATCTGCGCGGCACTTTCGCCGATCTGCCGCTGGGTGCGGTCAAGGGCGAACTCTCGCTCTGGGTGCGCAACCTGACCAAGGAAAAGGCGCCGCAGAACTTCATCGATTTCGGCCCGAGCTTCGGCGGCCTCACCGTCGCCTATTATCCCGATCCCCGCACCTATGGTGTGACCCTGGGCGTGCGCTTCTGAAGCGCACCGCTCCTATCTGGGAACTTCGGGCGGAGCGACGATCGTCGCTCCGCCCTCTCTTTGTCTGGAGACACACATGACGCTCGATGCCAGATTGCAGGACCTGCTCGACCGCGAGGAGATCCGCCAGCTCATCGCCAGCTATTGCAACGCCGCCGACCGGCACGATCATGACAAGATGCGCAGCCTCTATCACACGGACGCGATCGACGATCACGGCGCGATGTTCTCCGGCCCCGCGATGGAATTCATCGACAAGCTGCCCGAGATCCAGGCGAATATGGAAATCCTCCACCACAATGTGACGACGATCAACCTGGCGATCGACGGCGATTATGCGGAAGGCGAGGTCTATCTGCTCGCTCTGCACCGCGCACGTTTGCCCGACGGGCCGATCGACGTGCTCGTCGGAGGCCGTTATTTCGACAAATATGCGAAGCGCGACGGGGCGTGGAAATTCCTCCACCGCGCGATCGTCGCCGACTGGGCCAATGTCCATTCGCCCTCGATCATCGATCTCGACCACCCCTTCCTGGCGGGCGCGAAGATCGGACGACCGGGGCCTGGCGATCCGTCCTACGGTTTCTTCAAGCTGCTGAAGCGGGGCGGGTGAAGCGATCGGGGCCAAGATAGAGCGCGATCCCGCTCGCCGTTCGGGCTGAGCGTGTCGAGGCCCTGTCCTTCCCCCCTTGCGCCGCAAGAAAAGCAGGGCTTCGACATGCTCAGCCCGAACGGGGTGCTAGGCTGCAATATGCTTTCACCCGAATGGCGCCATTAACGGCTCCGGCCTGTTTTTCAATAACCGCCAACGCAAAAGCGCCGGCCCGTGTGACCGGGCCGGCGTCTCATGATTGCCCTGGGTGGCGGCTCAGAATTTGAGCGCCAACTCTACGCCATAACTGCGCGGATCGCCATACATCACGCCAGCGAAGCCCAGCGATCCGAAGTCGATGCCCGACAGCAGATAATCCTTCTTCGTCAGATTCTTGCCCCAGAGCGAGATCGAGGCCTGCGAACCGCCCAGCGCGATCTCCGACAGCGTCAGCCGCGCGCTGAGCAACCCGGCGCCCTTGTCGGCGATCTCTTCGTTGAACGGATTGACCGGATGCCAGTAGATCTTGCTGCGATAGGTCCAGTCGGCACGCGCGCTGAGCTTGCCGAGATCACCGACCGGCGTTTCATACTGGACGCCCAGATTGGCCGTGGTCGCCGCCGAATATTGGAACTTGGCGATGTCCGAAATGTCGCCGACCACACCGGTGACCGGATCGACGAACAGGAACTTCTTGTACTTGCGATCGGTGTAGCCCACCGACGCCTCGACGGTGAGCCCGGTGGTGACCAGCGCCTGCAATTCCGCCTCGATCCCCGTATAGGTCGCCTTCGCGGCATTCACCGTGGTGCTCGCCGCACCGCCCGTGCCCGCCAGGAACTGCTGGACCTGCAGAAAGGCCCACCGCAGGATCGGCGGTCAGGATCGGATCATTGTCGACGATGCCGCGGATCGCGATCGAGGGATTGGCGGTTGCCGACGGGGTTTCGCTGATCACCAGATTGGGCGCCGCGCTACCGAGATTGGCGACATTGGTGATGCCGCGCTGCTGGATCGCCTCAGCATCGAGCGCGCTCACCGCGAGCGGCGTATCCTGCAGGCTCTCCGCGCGCTTCTGCGCGGTCACGATGATATCGGCCAGCGCGTCGGGCGCGGCCTCGGGCGCCGTTTGCGCATGGGCGGCCGCCGCCAGCCAGGGCGCGGCGAGCGCGAAAGTCGCTGCGGCCGCGCGAAAACCGGTCTTCGAATGCATAGGCGCCCTCCCCTGCGAACCGCCGGCTTCCGTCGTATTCGGATCATTTTTGCCAGTTAAATAGCATAATGCGTATTCTTTTCATTAAAACAATACGCACTACGCAGTGTCATTGACGCCTGTTGCGCAAAATGCACAATCGGAACACAAGAGAATCGAAAAACCGAAGTACGATGGGGGCTTAGCCGGCCCGACGCGCGTCAGATGCCCGGCTGATCCGTGGGGACATAGACGCGCAGCCCGTCCAATTCCTCGGTGATGTGGATCTGGCAGCTCAGCCGACTCGTCGGCCGGACCTCGATAGCGTCAGCCAGCGCCTCGATCATCGCCGCCTCATCCTCGCCCGGCGGGCCGACGCGATCCGCCCAGGCCAGATCGACATAGACATGGCAGGTGCCGCATTGACGGACGCCACCGCACAGCGCGTCGATGCCGTCGATGAGATTGCCGACCGCCAGGTGCATGACCGCCATGCCCTCGAAATTGGTGCAGGTCTTTTCGCTACCGTCGGGCTGGACATAGGTAACGCGCGCCATCAGGCGCCCGCCTTAGCATGCGCAGGGCACCCGGCCGCCGCCGCGACCGCGGCGGGATCGGCAGGCGCGCGATCGGGAATGGCGCGCCGCCGATAGCGGACACGGCAGGGCTGATCGGGCCAATAGGTGCCCGCCCCCGCGATCGGCCGCGGTTCGTCGATCAGTTCCATGTCGTAACGCTGGAGGAGGATGGCGATCACCACCTTCATCTCCATGCGCGCGAAATTGACGCCCGCACAGCGATGCATGCCGCCGCCGAAGCCGATCAGACTGTTCGATTCGACTTTCGCATCGGCGCGTTCGGTGTCGAAGCGAAGGGGTTCATAGGCGTCCGGCCGTTCGAACACCTCGCGCATCCGGTGGCTGACCGAGGGCGCGAGCAGGATCCAGTCGCCCTTGCGGATACGGTAGCCGTCGCGCTCGAAATCGGTGGCGGCCTTGCGGATCATCGTGAAGGCGACCGGATGGAGCCGCTCGGTCTCGCGCAGGGCCAGATCCATCTTCTGCATCGCCAGCGCCTGTTCCCAGCTCAGGTCGGCGCCCGAGGCACTTCCCAATATGCCGCCGATCTCGTCGCGCAGCGTGTCGCGATAACCAGGGTTCTGGAGGATATCGATCAGCGCCCAGCTCACTTGGCCCGCCGTCGTCTCATGTCCCGCCCAGACGAGCAGCAGGACCAGGTTGATGATGAGTTCGTCGGGGATCGGCCGGCCGTCGGGATAGGTCGACGCGATCATGTCCTGAAAGAAATCGTCGGGCTCGACCGGATTGGCGCGGCGCTGGTCGATCCAGCCCTGGAGGATGCGGTGGAGCTTCTTCTTGGCGGCCTGGCTGCGGCGCATCTTGTTCGTCGGCAGCCACAGCGGCAGCACGAATTCCATCCCGCCCGAAAAGTCGCGGAACAGATCGAAGAATTCATGGCCGAGCTTCTGCTTGAAATCGCGCCCCATGAAGCTGTGCGCGGCGATGTCCATCACCACCGGCCCCAAAGTCGGGATCAGGTCGAACTCGCCGCTGTCGCCCAGCCGGTGGCAGAGCGCGGTCACCTCCTCCGCCATCACCGGCACATATTGCTTCATCGCCGATGCCTTGAAGCGCGGCATGATCACCGCGCGCTGGCGCAGATATTCCTCCATTTCCGCGAAGGAGTAGAAATCGGGCGAGAACATCTTGTGGAAAAACGGCATGGATTCGCGGATCGACAGCAGCTTGTCGGTTTCCTGGAAGACGAAGCGGTTATTGTCGGGGCCCAGCATCACCACCATCTTCCGCCCGCCCATGCGGAAGGAATAGATCGGCCCGCGCGCTTCATAGCCCTCGCGCAGCAGCTTGACGGGATCGCGGAAAAAACTGGTCAGATGCCCCAAAAGGGGCGTGCCGCCGCGAAGCGCCGGCGGGTCCATGGCGATGGCCTGCATGATCCGATCCTCTCCCTCCATGCCGGCTCATGTCCGGCGATGGCGGGACTATCGCGCGGCGCGGCG
This sequence comes from Sphingomonas sp. FG14, assembly GCF_057809675.1. NCBI lineage: Bacteria > Pseudomonadati > Pseudomonadota > Alphaproteobacteria > Sphingomonadales > Sphingomonadaceae > Sphingomonas > Sphingomonas sp. FG14. The sequence continues at coordinate 119,008 of NZ_JBMDKK010000009.1, forward strand.
CGGCCGCCGACAGGCTTGAGCGGAAGTCTCGCTTTCTAAGCCCTGAAGGATCGCCTGGCGCGACTTTCAGTGCCCAGCGATCCGTGACTGACGTCGCGCGCGACGAGCGGAAGCGGGATTGGCGTGGAGGCGATGAGCAGGCCGACATTGGTCTTGGCCGAGGGCGGCAGCGTCGCGTCATGCGCGATCAGGTCGCGCACTTCGCGAAACAGGCTGTGCAGCCGGCGATCGAGCAAAGCGCGCGATGCGTCGGACAATTCACCGATCTCGAACTCCGAGATCGATCCCGCCACCGAGAAGTCGCGCTGGAGGAATTCCTCCTTGACGCGCCGGTCGAAGAAGCGCCGCATCGGGCCGCCCGGGCGCCAGCTGATGCTGCGCGCCGTCATCAGCCGGATCACATTGCCGGGCAGCAATTTTATCAGCCCGATGCGTTCGAGCATCAGCAAGGCCGGGATCAGGAAGCTCTGGTCGATCCCGTAATCGGCCTCGATCCGCGCCACCGTCCAGCCGCCGAGCACGAGATGGAAGCAGAACAGGGCCAAAGGCTCGTCGACCAGCGCCTGTTCCTGCGCATCGCTGAGCTTATCGGGCCGGGGCGGGCGCCCCTCTTCCGCAAGCCGTGCGAGTTCGAGGAAGTTGAGGCCGAGCAGCTCGCAGACCTCGTCGATCCGGGCGAGCGTGAAGCTCCGTTGCGCGAAGGTCCGCTTGACGCTGGCATGGCTGACGCCCAGCGCCATCGCGACATCGGCATAGGTGAGCCCGCGCTCCTTGAGCGCGCGCTTGAGTGCGTCGACAAGATAGATCGATTGGCTGTGAACGCGCTCCGCGACCGCCATTGCGCCCTCTCCCCGGTCCGCGCGACGGCCCATGTCCGCCGCATGCTGGTTTCCTGCCCGATGATAGATCGCCTCGCACGCCGGGCAAGCGCCCCGTCAACCCGGCAACACGCCTTGCGCGGCGATGCAGAAGCTGTGGCAGATATGCGGATCGACGATGCGATCGGGACATTCCGGATCGAACCAGCGATCGATATGCGCCCAATGATAGGGGCTGAGCATATAGGGGCCCAGCAGGCCGCCGATATCGGCGAAATCCTGTTCCCAAACATGCGTCCAGCGCTGTGCGCCCGATGCGCTTTCGACCCGGCTGAGCTGCCAGTTGAGGATCGCCGGAATGTGCCGCGGCATCTGCCGGGTTTCGTCCTCGAACCGCCGGATCGTCGCGGCATCGGTACCGTCGTCGATCCGCAGCAGCAGCACGCGATAGACGCCGTTGCGAAGCCCGGGCGCATGCACCCCGTCGGCCGCACCGCGATAGAATATCGTCTCGCTCGACGTGACCGCCGGCGTTGCCAGCCATGCGGCGATCGCGGCATCACATACCGCACGCGCGACGGCGCTGTCGAACTGAAGATGTACGATCAGGTCGCCACCGAACCAGCTCCCCTCCAGCGTGGGCGCGACGAGCGCATACAAGGGCCGGTGCGTCGCAACCAATGCGCGCAATTCGGCGATCGGCGGTCTGCGGTCCGCGGCTTCGGCCAGCGTCACCAGCCTGGTCAGCTTATACATTGCCGAGTTCCGCGATATCGGCGGGATCGGACGCGAAGACACGTCGGCGGCTGACCGCACGGGCGTCGGCCTCGATCCACCAGGCAGCGACCGTGGGATCACCGCCACCGATCGCGCGCATCCCCCACCATGCCGCCGCGTCGGCAAGCGACCAGCGGAAGCTGAGCGTATTGGACTGATCGTCGAGCCAGACCGGCGGACTGACCAGTATCTGTTCGAGTACCATGCCGCGCGCACGCGCACCGGGCGCGTAACGCGCCAGATAATCGTCGAGCAGCGCCTTGCCCTCGCCCGGCCGGGCGACGATCTCGTCGATCACCTGGATCAGCGGTCGCTCACCATCCGGCATGATCGGCGACCTCCAATATGATCTTGCCGCGGGCATGCCCGCTTTCGATCGCACGATGCGCTTCCACGGCATCGCCCAGCGCCATCAGCCGCGTCGGCACGGGTTTGACGCCGCCGCCCTCGCACAAGGCCGCGAGCCCCCGGAGATGTTCGGCGATCCGCATGATCGCGACCATGTTGGACAGGATCTGCACACCGGCTGCCGCCGCGGCGGAAACCTGTTCCTCGCTCGCGCGCGACATCAATGTCTCGATCTCGACATAGCGGCCGCCCGGCGCGACGATGTCGGTCGCCTGCGGAAGCAGCGTATCGAGCCCGACCGCATCGAGCACGAGATCGACACCGCCGGGCGCCCAGCCGCGAACCGCCTCCGCAACATCGCCGTCGCGATAGTCGATCGCCCTTTCAGCGCCCAGCGCGAGGACATGATCGGCATTGGCGGCACTGCAGGTAACCGCGACGCGTGCGCCGAGCGCCCGAGCGATCTGGATGCCGATGCTGCCGACACCACCCGCGCTGCCGTTGATCAGCACGCGCTGCCCCGGCTTCAGCCCACCGGCATCGACCACTCCGCCATAGGCCGTCGTTCCCGCAACAGGCAGCGCCGCCGCGTCGGCAAAGCTCCAGCCGGCGGGTAGCGGCGCCAGCATCGCGGCGTCGGCGATGCAGAATTCGGCATAGGCGCCGTCATGGCCCTGCCCCTGCCGGGACATGCCGAACACCCGGTCGCCGGGCTTCATGGCATCGACGCCCGCTCCCACCGCTTCGACGACCCCGGCCAGATCGAAGCCCAGCACGAAGGGGAAATGATAGTCGATAAAGGCGGACAGCTTGCCTTCGCGCGTCTTCCAGTCGGCCGGATTGACCCCGGCACAGGCCACGCGCACCCGCACGTCGCCCGGCCCCGGTTCGGGCCGGGGCAGTTCGGCCCAGTGCAGCCGGTCCGCACCGCCGAACCCGTCGATCACCATTGCCCGCATGCACCTCTCCACGTTGTTCTCGCAAGGGCCGGCCCGATGCGATCGACACATCGAGCCGGGAACACGCTTACTCCGCGGCGATCGCCTGCTGCGCGCGGAAATGCGGGATCACCTTTTCGCCGATGTTGCGAATGGTCCCCATGATCACCTCGTGCGGCACCGCGCCCATCTGGAACAGGAACAGGATCTCGTCGGCGCCGGCATCGAACAGCCGCTGGACATAGCGGATGCAGTCGTCGGCGGTGCCGTACGCATCCTCGACCTCCTCATAGGCGCCGGTATGCTCGGAACCGATGGTGATCTTCTCCTCGGAGAGATAGGCAACGACCGCTTCCTTCTCCTTCTGGAGGATGGCCGCCTGCTCGTCGCCCGAGAGATCCTCGACCGTCGGCTTGGGCCCGCCCTGATACCAATAGCCCAGTGATTCGACGAAGAAGCGCTGGCCGCGCAGGCCGATCCGCCGCGCCTTTTCGCGATCGTCGAGGACGAGCGCGGGGCAGAGCGCCGCCAGATGCTCGGTCGGGCGGAAACCCACCTGATCCTCGGCCTTGCGGCTGCTCCACGCCGCGCGATAGATCGCGTTCTTCTTCGCGATATCCTCCGGCCCGGCGAAACCCAGCACCAGCGCGCCGATGCCGCGCGCGCCGGCGGTGGTCAGCGCGTCGGCGCGCGTGCAGGCCATATAGAGCGGCGGATGCGGATCCTGATAGGGCTTGGGATGGATCGGGCGCGACGGGATCTGGATATATTCGCCGTCATGCTCGATCTCGTCCTGCACCATGATCCTGGGGATCAGGTACATGGATTCGTCGATCATCGGCTGAAGATCGGCAAGATTATAGCCGAAGGTACCGGCTTCCTGCTGGGTGCCGCCCTTGCCCATGCCGAAATGGACGCGGCCGCCCGACAGGATATCGAGCGTCGCGATGCGCTCCGCCACCTTCACCGGATGGTTCATCGCGGGCGGCAGGCAGACAACGCCATGGCCGATGCCGAGCCGGCTGGTCTTGCCAGCGAGAAACGCGAGGAAAGTCTCGGGCGCGGACATATGCGCATATTGGGTGAGCGCGGTGTGCTCGACCGCCCAGACGGTGTCGAAGCCCATTTCCTCGGCAAGCAATGACTGCTCGACAATCTCGTGGAAAGTGCGCGCCTCGTTCTCACGCGACGTATCCACCATCTGCGCTTCGTAAATGATCGAGAATTTCATGCGTTTCGGTCCTCTCGGCGGTTCGGTTGCCGCCGACATAGGCGGACCTCGATCCCCTCCTCCTCGTCCGTTTGGATCAATTCGTGGCCGCAGCCCGGTGCTAGTCCCGTGGTCAAGCAGATCGAAGGAGACGGAGCTGATGAGCATGTATGCGGGCAAGGTGGCACTGGTGACGGGCGGCGCATCGGGGATCGGTGCGGCGGCGGCGCTGCGTTTCGCCGAGGAAGGTGCCGCGGTGATCGTCGCCGACATGAACGCTGCCGGCGCGGAAGCGATCGCCGGGCGGATTCGCGACCAGGGCGGACAGGCGGGCGCGATCGCTGTCGATGTGGCGAGCGCGGCCGACAATGCCGCGATGGTCGCGGCTGCGATCGACACATTCGGACGACTCGACGCCGCCTTTCTCAATGCCGGCGCCTATGCGCAGATGCCGCTGGAGGCGCACGACGAAACCGCCTTCGACCGGATGGTCGCGATCAACCTGAAGGGGGCGTGGCTCGGCCTGCAGGCGGTGCTGCCCCGGCTCGAACGCGGCGGCGCAGCGGTGGTGACCGCCTCGACATCGGGCGTGATCGGGCTCGGCGTCGCCGCCGCCTATAGCGCGGCCAAGCACGGAGTGATCGGGCTCGTCCGGTCCGCGTCGCAGGATTTCGCGGCCAAGGGGTTGCGCGTCAATGCGATCTGCCCCGGCCCCGTCGCCACCGCGATCCTCGGCGTCACCGAATTGCCGCCGATCCAGCCCGCCGACGCACTGGAGACGCCGGCCTATGGCGGCATGCTGCTGCCCCAGCATATCGCCGAGGTCGCGCTGTTCCTCGCCAGCCCGCGCTCGGGCGGGATCAACGGCCAGTCGCATATCGTGGATGCCGGCTATCTCGCCAGTTATCCGCCGATGCCCCAGTGAAAGGGGATCAGCCGCTCTCGACGCGGATGCGGCTCAGCCGCGTGGCGGCGATCAGCCAGCGCCCCCGCGCCTTGCGATAGCAGTCGTGATAATGGCCGAAACCGCGCAGCCAGCGAAAGGGAAGCGCGCTTCCCTCGTCGACCCACAGGCGATCGTCCATCGCCCAGATCGCTTTGGCCTCGCGCGCGCCGGTCAGCATGATCTCCGGCGTATAGCCGTGATGCACGGTGGTGACGCCGGTGAGCGTCGCCTGGACCGAAGCGACGAAGGCATCGGCGCCATGGGTCAGCAGCCGATCGTCCTGGGTGCCGGACGAATCGCGGAAGTCGGCGGCGAGATCGTCGGTCAACTGATCGCGCAGCAAGGCCCAGTCCTTGGTGTCGATCGCGCGGAAATAACGCGCCTTGAGCAGCTTGATCTGGGTGATGACGGCGCCGTCTTCCTGGTATGCCATCGCTCAGCCCGCCTCGACGAATGCGGCGCGATAGCCGGCGAAGCGACGATCCACATCGGCCTTGTCCAGCCCGAAATCCTCCAGCGTATAGCGATGCGCCGCGCGATCCTCGCGCTTGTTGGCCTCTATCCACTGCCCCATGCCGGCGCGGATCTCGGGCGTAACCGCCACGCCCGCTGCTTCGAGCACGCGGGTGCCTTCGCCGATCGGATCGGCCAACAGATCGGCATAGCGCACATCGACGAAATTGCGCCCCTCGACGCGCTCGCGCACCAGCATGAAGCGCGCCATCAGATCGGCCAGGCGATCGACCCAGAATTCGGCGACGCTCGCCTTGTCCACGCTGTCAGAGACCATCTGGTACAGGCTGTGTTCCATGCTGCAATAGCTGGGCACGGTCGCGACCGGATCGCGGTGCGTCATCACGATCTTGGCGTCGGGAAACACCTCCATCACCGCATCGAGCGCCATCAGATGGCCGGGCGTCTTGAGCACCCATTTCGCGCCCTTGCGACCAGGATCCTGCCATTGCAGCGACTGAAGGATCTGGCGGAGATCGCGATAGCATTGGAAACGATCATTGGCGGTCAGCCAGTGCGCGAAGCTGGGAACGTAATAGGTGCCCTCGATCATCGTGCTCGAATAGAGCTGGCCCAGGATGATCAGTTCCTCGTCGGGCTGGTCCAGGCTCATCGGATGGATCGACATGAGATCGGGGATGGTCGCGATCATATAGTCGAGAAAGCCCTGCGCGACGGCGCGGCGCAGATGCGTCTCGCCGCGCGCCTCGCCCGGCATGGGCGCGTAATTCTGCGTCTCGAACCAGCGCGCGCCGGTCATGCCCGGCGCAGACGCCAACAGGCGATGGAGCATAGTGCTGCCGGTGCGCGGCAGGCCGACCACCACCGCCGCGACGTCGATCGGCTCATCGAGAATCTCGGGATTGCGCTTGACCAGCTCGACATGCCGCAAGCGATTGACCAGCCCATTGACGATCATGGCGCTCGCACTCTGGACGCCCGCCGCGCTCAGCCGCGCCTCGCTGTTGAGCGCCGGGATGAGTGCATCGATATTGGCGAAGAACCAGGTATCGCCGAGATCCGAAAGCCCCGTCTGCGCGCGCGCGCGTTCGACCAGCATTTCACGGTCGGGCACGCGCTCCATCGCCATGTCCACCAGGCACCTCCACCCTATTTCGTTGCACATCGCGCCGCGCAGCCGCGGCCCGTCATGCTGGCAAGGCTAGGCGCGCGCGCAACGAGCGCGACACCCCTGAATGGGAGGGGATCAGGCCTGAATGGGAGGGGATCAGGATCCGGCGCCGAACTCGGGCATCGCGGCGTGGAGAAGATGGACGAGCTGCGACTGGCGCCGCGCGCCCGTCTTCGCGAAGATCGAGCGCAGATGCGATCGCGCGGTATTATGGGCGATGCCCAGCCGATCGGCGGCGTCGACCAGCGATGCGCCGCCGGCGAGCGCGGCGGCCAGCATCGCTTCCATGCGGGTAAGCTGGAACAGGTCGCGGATCGCTTCCGGATCAGGCCGCGCGTCCTGCCCCGGATCGCTGACGAACAGCGCGAGCGCGGCGGCGGCGCCGCTGCGCATGAAGGCGGGCGCGGTGACGGGCTTCGCGACGGCGCCCAGGTCGCGCCGGCCCGACGGGCGCTCGATGCGGAAACGCTGCGCCGCGATCGCCGCGGGATCGGCATCGGCCTTGAGCGACAGCAACAATCTTTCAAGCGCGCGATGCTCGGCGGGCGCGGTCAGCCGCAAGCGCCCGCCGGCAAGCACGACGCCATCCTTTTCCGCCAGCAGACGGTCGGCCACCGCATTGGTGCGCATCACCTTGCCGTCATGGTCGAGGATGATCGCCGCCACGCCCATCTGCTCGACCATGCCGCGATAGACGCCATGTTCGGTGTCCCAGGCCTGGAGCCGTTCGAACAGCCGCAACGCATCGCGCAGATGCGGCACGATCGACTGGAGCGCATCGCGATCCACGCCGGCGAAATCGGCGCGGCTGGCGTCGCGCGTCACCCGCAATCGGGCTTCGAAACCACTGTCGAAGCGCAGGTCGACGCCCAATATCTGGTCGCCGCCCGCCGCCTCCAGGAAATCGCGCCAGAAGGCGCTCTGCCGCACTTCCCCTTGAAGGAATTCGGTGAAGGACGTCACCCTGCCTTCGGGCAATCCCTTGAACGGATCGCTGGTGAAAAAGCTCTCGGCATAGTCTTCGGCGGTCCGCGGATCGGCGCCCGGCGTCACGATCGTTCCCGGGCGGCTCGTGCCCGGCGCCGTCAGGATCAGCGTCGCATAGCTGGCGTCGAGCCATGTGGCGAGCGCGCGCAGGAAATCCTCCCATGGCGGCTCGGCCAGCAGGCCGCCGAAAAGCGCGGAGATCAGCCGCGAGAAATGTTCGACTTCGTCGGTCGCCTTCACGTTTCACCCATCATCCACCCCGTTTTCATCCCATAACCAGCAGGAGTTTGCCAATGCCTCTCGATCCCGCGCTCGTACCGCTGCTCCAGATGCTCGCCGATGTGCCGCATATGAAGCCGCCCTTCGATCCGGAAGCGTTCCGGCTCGCCGATCGCCAGCCCATGCCGTTCGCCCGCGCCGAAGTCGCCGAAATCCGCGACCTGACGATCGGCGCCATGCCCGCCCGCCTCTATCACCCCCGCCCCGGCGAGACGTTGCCGCTGCTCGTTTTCATGCATGGCGGAGGCTGGGTGTTCGGCACGCTCGACACGCATGATCCGTTGTGCCGCGCCATCGCTTCGGCGGCCGAGATCGCGGTGCTGGCGCTCGATTATCCGCTCTCGCCCGAAAACCGTTATCCCGTGGCGCTCGACGCCATCGCCAGTGTGCTGCCCGAAATCACGGCACAGGCCGCATCACTCGGAATCGATCCCGACAGGATCGCGCTGGGCGGCGACAGCGCGGGCGGCAATCTGACGGCAGCTTTGTGCCTGAAGCTCCGTGACGAAGGCGGGCCGGCGATCGCGCACCAGTTGCTGCTCTATCCCGTGCTCGATGCCGATTTCACGCGGCCGTCCTGGATCGAGAATGCGACCGGCTACATGCTGTCGAGCGAGATGATGCAATGGTTCTGGGCGCAATATCTCGAACGCGCCGCCGAAGCACCCGCGCTCGCCGCCCCCCTTCGCACCCACACTCTCGCCGGCCTGCCATCGGCGACCATCATCACCGCGGGCTTCGACCCGTTGCGCGACGAAGGCATTGCCTATGCCGCGCGCCTTCAGGACGCGGGCGTCGCCGTCGTCCATGAGCATTTTCCTGACATGATCCACGGCTTCGCCAGCATGCTCGGCATGCTGCCCCAGGCCGACCGGGCGGTGGGCACCGCCGCGCGCGGCCTGAGGGCGGCATTCGCGCTCGATCAGATCCCGTATCCGCCGGCAACGGCGATCTGCTGACCGGTGACATAAGCGGCTTTCGACGAGGCAAGGAACACGGCGGCATGACCGATCTCCTCCGGCTGACCCCAGCGCTTGAGCGCCAGGTTCTTGTGGACCTCGGCGGTCCAGGCCTCGTCGAACACGCCCTGGCGCGAGAGTTCGAGAAACATGCCGGCCTCGATCACGCCGACCAGCACCGTATTGGCGCGGATGCCGAACTTGCCTTCCTCGCGCGCGAAACCCTTTACCAGTGCCTCGTTGGCAGCTTTCGGCGCGACCGAAAGCCCGTCCTTGTCGGGCCAGCGCAGATCGCCCGCCGACCCCAGATGCACCAGCGATCCGCCGCCGCCCGCGCGCATATGCGGGATCACAGCGCGCGCCGCGTTGAAGAAACCATGCACCTCGACGTCGATCGCGCGGCGCCATTGCTCCGAACTCGTCTCGGCCAGATGGACCTGATCGACCAGCGGTCCGGCGCCCCAGACCATCGTGTGGATGCGTCCATGGACGGCGATCGCGGTTTCGACGGCCGCGGCCAGCGCGGCTTCGTCGGTGACGTCACAATGATGCAGGCTGGCGGCGCGCCCGAGCGACTCGATCTCGCCGCCCAGCGCCTCGGCGCGCTCGCGCTTCGATCGCCATGCGATCGCGACATCACTGCCCGCGCGCGCGAATTCGGTCGCCACCGCGCCGCCGATGCCGCCGGTCGCACCGAATATCAGTGCGGCGCCTTCGGGGAAAAGCCGATCGTCACCCATTTGCACCCTCCTTGATCCGATCCGCCTTGTATGCCGCTATCATTTGTGGGATGCTACCACGAAATGCGGCAATAAATCCGCAACATAAAACGCAAACCGTAGTCAATTTGACGTCGCAGCAATCAGAGAGAGGGTTTCCAATGGCGACGACCGCAGAATATGGGCTGGGCGAACACAGCTTTCCGCGCGGCTGGTTCATGATCGCCGCCGCCGCCGAGCTGGAGGGCACCACCCCGCTTCCCGTCCGCTTCTTCGGGCGCGACCGCGTGCTTTACCGTGGCGAATCGGGGCAGGTGCATCTGGTCGACGCCTATTGCCCGCACATGGGCGCGCATCTGGCGAAGAACCGGACCAGCTTCGTGATCCGAGACAACGAGCATGTGCAGGGCGATTCGATCCGCTGCCCCTATCATGGCTGGCGCTTCGGCCCCGACGGCCAGTGCAACCAGATCCCCTATTCGCCGCAGAAGATTCCCGCCGCCGCCCGGCTGGAGACCTGGCCGGTGATCGAGCGCGCAGGCTGCATCTGGATGTGGCAAGATTCCGAGGGACTGGGCCCCGAATATGAGCTGCCGCCCTTCGCCGAATATGAGCAGCCGCATTGGGTGAAATGGGAGCTCGACCAATTGGGAGAACTTGCCAGCCATCCCGTCGAGATCCTCGACAACATGGCGGACCGCGCGCATTTCGAACCCGTCCACGGCAACGACAAGGTCGATGTCTTCGAAAATGATTTCGACGGGCACCGCATCGTTCAGCGTCTGCGCGCCGGTCATCGCACCTTGCAAGGCGACGCGCCGCTGGAAACCGATACCTGGTATACGGGCCCGGGCATCCTGCAGTCGCGCATGTCGGGCCAGTTTCCCGCGATCATCATGATCACGCACACGCCCATCGACGACGGCGTCGTAAAGGTCTGGCACGGTCTGCTGGTCAAGGTGCCCAATGCCGAGCCGACGCCCGAGGACGTCGCGATGGCGCGCGCCTATCAGGCCGCCGCATGCGCCGCCTTCGCGCAGGATTTCGAGATCTGGTCGAACAAGAAGCCGTGCATCAACCCGATGGCGGTGCAGGGCGACGGGCCGGTCGGCAAGCTCAGGATCTGGTACCGCCAGTTCTACAACCCACGGTCGCGCGCGCAGGAGTTCCAGGCGCGCGTCAACGGCACCCACATCACGCGCGGAACATTGTCCGCGCCGTTCGAACAGAAGGTCGCCTGAGCGCGACGCAACCCGGAATAACAGGAGAAGATCTTGGCCAGACTCGATGGCAAGGTGGCGATCGTCACCGGTGCGGCGCAGGGCATGGGCGCCGCGACCGCGCGACTCTTCGCAACCGAAGGCGCGCAAGTGGTGCTCGCCGACATATTGGAGGACAAGGGCAGGGCGACCGCCGCCGAGATCGGCGACGCGGCGCTATTCGTGAAGCACGACGTACGTTCGGAAGAGGGCTGGGCGGCACTGGTCGCGGCCGCGATCGCGCATTTCGGCAAGCTCGACATCCTCGTCAACAACGCCGCGATCGTCCATTATTCGCCGATCGAGGCGATGACGGCCGAGGATATCGAGCGCGTGCTCTCGATCAACGTGCTGGGCGTGATCCTGGGCGCGAAGCATGCAGCACCGGAGATGACCAAAGCCGGGCGCGGCGTGATCGTCAACATCTCCTCGGTCGACGGCCTGCGCGGCTGCAACGGGCTGACCGCCTATACGGCGAGCAAATGGGCGGTGCGCGGCCTGTCCAAGTCGCTCGCCTATGAACTCGGCCCGCGCGGCGTGCGCGTGTGCAGCGTCCATCCCGGCGGCGTGAACACCCAGATGGGCAATCCCGCCGGGCTGAGCGGCGATGCGCTCAACACCGGCTATGAGCGCGTGCCGCTCCAGCGGATCGGCGAACCCGAGGAGATCGCGCGCGCGAGCCTGTTCATCGCATCGGACGAAGCGAGCTACATCACCGGCGCCGAACTGGCGGTCGATGGCGGCTGGTCCGCCGGCTATTACCAGTCGATGCTGCCGGGCGCGCCGACCAGCCTGGGCCTATGAGCCGGCTCGACGGCAAGATCGCGATCGTCACCGGCGCCGGCCAGGGCGTCGGGCGCGGCATCGCCACGGCACTCGCCGCGCGCGGTGCCGGCGTCGCGCTGCTCGGCCGGACCGTCGCCAAGCTCGACGCGGTCGTCGCCGAGATCGGTGACGCCGCGGTCGCCTTTGCATGCGACGTCAAGGATGCCGCGGCGGTCGGCGCGACGGTCGATGCCGTTGCGACCCGCTTCGGCGGCATCGACATCCTCGTCAACAATGCGCAGGAAGTGCCGCTCGGCCCTTTGCTGTCGGTCAGCGACGCGGCGTTCGAAGCGGGCTTCGCATCCGGCCCGCTCGCCAGCTTCCGCTTCATGAAGGCTTGCCATCCCCATCTCGAGCGGCGCGGCGGCGGCACGATCGTCAATCTTGCCAGTTCGGCGGCCTTGCGCTGGGACATGTCGGGCTATGGCGCCTATGCCGCGGTCAAGCAGGCGACACGGGCGCTGACCCGTGCTGCCGCAGCCGAATGGGGGCCCGCCAATATCCGCGTGCTGACGATCGCGCCACACGCGCACTCGCCGGGGCTGGCCGCCTGGATCGACGCCAACCCCGAGGAAGCGGAGGCGTTCTTCCGCTCGATCCCGCTGCGCCGCGTCGGCGATTGCGAAACCGATATCGGCAACGCGGTGGCGGCGCTGTGCGGCGAGGATCTCGCCTATCTGACCGGCGCGACCATCCCGCTCGACGGCGGGCAGGCCAATTTCGACTGAACCGCCCAAAGAAGAGGACGCGGCGATGCACTATCCCAGGGAAGAGGTCGAAGCCGCGATCGGGGGATTGCGCGACGCCTTTGTCGAAGCGGAGAAACGCGGTCGCTGGGCATGGATCGCCGACGCCTTCTATCACGAGGATTGCGTCTATGAATGCCCCTATGGCGGCGCGATGTTCGTCCGCGCCGAGGGACGCGAAGCGATCCGCACCACGCATTACGGCCGCGACATGGATGTCGGCTCGGGCTGGCAGGGCTGGAGCTTCCCGATCCTGGGCTGGGCGATCGATGGCGATCGCATCATCAGCGAATGGGTCAATCGCGGTCCGGGCATGCGCCCCGACGGTAGCCATTTCGAAACCCGCGGCGTCTCGCTGATCACCTATGGCGGCGGCGGCAAATTCTCGTACCAGATGGATCTGTTCGACATCGCGCACCAGATGCATCTGTGCGACGAACTCGATGCGGCGGGGCTGCTCAATGCCGATCTCAGGCGCGACTGGGTGAAACCGATGAAGGCGCGGATCATCGCGATGCTCACGCGGGCCCAGGGCACATGAGCGCAGACCCGTTCAGTCCCGTGCAAATCGGCCCCGTCGCGCTGCGCAACCGCTTCATCCGTTCGGGCGCGAACGAGATGATGAACAAGGACATGTTCCCGACGCGCGCGCTGACCGAATTCCATCGCGCCTATGCGCGCGGCGGTGTCGGCATGACGACACTCGCCTATGTCGCGGTGTCGAAGGACGGCCGGACCCTGCCGGGCCAAGGCACGATGCGCGCCGAAAGCGTGCCGCATTACCGCGCCGTCACCGATGCGATCCATGCCGAGGGCGCCAGGGCCTCCGCCCAGATCACCCATGGCGGCAGCTTCTGCCAGATCGACGATCTGTCGACGCCGCGCGCCATGTCAGCATCGGGTGGGATCGACAAGATGGGCGTGCTCAAGGGCCGTTTCCTCCAGCGCGCCATGACCCGTGCCGACATGGAGATGGTGCGCGACGAGTTCGCGCATGCCGCCTTGCTTGCCGAACAGGCCGGCTTCGACGCGGTCGAGATCCATATGGGCCATGGCTATCTGCTCAACCAGTTCATCTCACCGCTCTCCAATGCCCGCCGCGACGAATATGGCGGTTCGGCCGAGAACCGCGCGCGCTTCCCCGCCGAGGTGCTGGAGGCAGTCAAACGGGCGACGGGCGGGCGGCTGGCGGTGCTCGCCAAGATCAACCTGACCGACGGCGTGCCCAAGGGCGCGACGGTCGACGACGCGATCGTGACGGCGCGCGTGCTGGAACGCGCGGGCGCGGACATGCTGGTGCTCTCGGCCGGGCGCAACATCGAAAGCACCTGGGCGATGTTCGGCAGCGCACTGCCCTATGACGATCTGGCGGCGATGCAGACCGGCATGCTCGCCAGGCTCCAGTTCGCGATCCTCAAGAGAAGCGTGCCGAAGCTGCCGCCGTTCCGCGAGAATTATCTGATCGAGCATGGCCTGAAGCTCAAGGCGGCGCTGGCGGGCAGCCCGATGAAGCTCGCGCATCTCGGCGGCGTCCAGTCGCTCGCCGCCGCGAACGAGGCGATGGCCGAGGGGTTCGACGCGATCGTGATGGCGCGTGCGCTGATCCATGATCCCGGCCTTGTCGCCAAATGGCGCCTGGGCACCAACCTTCGATCGGGCTGCACTGCGTGCAACCGCTGCGTCGCCGCGATGTACGGCCCCTCCGGCACACATTGCCCGGAGGTCGGCAACGCGCTCGATCCGGCGCTCAAGGACATCATCGCAGGAAAGGAACAGGCGGATGCTGCTTAAGGACAAGGTGGTCGTCATCAGCGGCGTCGGGCCGGGCATGGGCCAGGCGCTGGCGCGCATCGCCGCTCGCGAGGGCGCCCGCGTCGCGCTCGGCGCGCGCAACCGCGACTTCATCGAAGCGGTGGCAGGCGAGATCCGCGCCGAGGGCGGCGAGGCCGTCGCGCTCGCCACCGACATCGCCGATGCCGCGCAGTGCAATGCGCTGGCCACAGCAGCGACCGAGGCGTTCGGACGGATCGATGGGCTGGTCAACACCGCCTATATCCATGGCGCCTGGGTGACCGTCGACCAGGCCGATCCCGAGGATTGGGCCCGCGTGTTCGACGTCAATTGCCTGGGTGCGCTGCGCATGGCGCAGGCGGTGCTGCCCGCGATGAAGGCACAGCAGGACGGCGCGATCGTCAACGTCGCCACCATGTCCCAGGTCAATCCGTTCCCCGGGGAAGGCGGCTATGCGACGGGCAAGGGCGCGCTGACGACGATGACCCGGCACATGGCCAAGGATCTCGGCCGCTTCAATATCCGCGTCAATGCGACACGCATGGGCTGGATCGGCGGCAAGCCCGTCTACGACTATGTCGACGGCCAGGTCGCGGGCGGTGCCGATCGCGACGCGCTGATCGGCGAGATCACTGCGCGCATCCCGCTCGGGATCATTCCGCCCGAGGAGGATTGCGCGAAGAGCGTGCTCTTCTTCCTGTCCGATTATGCCAGGGTCGTCACGGGCGCCACGCTCGACGTCAATGGCGGCCAGTATATGGCGCCCTGATCATGGCGGAGGAGATGTTCACGCGCGAGATGTGGCAGGATTTCTGCCGGCGGCTGGAAGCGGCGGGAGAGGTGGTGCTTGCGCCCGAGGCTGCGGCCTCGCCACTCGATCGCGCCGAGGGCTTCCGCTATCTGACGCGGCTGCTGCGCATCGGGCTCGACATGCATCTGGAGCATGCCGACCCGGATTTTCCGAGCTTTTACGCGGCATCGCACCAGACCGCGAAGATCGGCGCCGACAATCCCGACAATATCTATATGAACGCCACGGTCTCGGGCGCGCGGCGCTACCGCATCACCGGCACGCGCGGCAGCGTGCCGATCCTGAGCTTCGGCACCAAGGCCAATCGCTATGCGCTCGACGGCACCATGGCCTCGACGGGCGAACTCGATTCCGCCGACATGCAGGTGGCGCCCGACGGATCGTTCGAGATCGTCGTCAGCCGCGAGCGGACGGAGGGCAACTGGCTGCCGCTGGCCGACGACAGTTCGATGGTGATCGTGCGCCAGACCTTTCTCGACCGTGCCGCGGAGACGCCGGCCACCGTCGAGATCACCGCGATCGACGGCCCCGCCACGCCGACACCGCTCACCGCCGGCCGGCTGGCCACGGCGCTCGGGCGCGTCACCGCCTTTGTCGAGGGCACCGCGCGGACCTTTGTCGACTGGACCGAGAATTTCCGCGCCGAACAGTTCAACCAACTCGCGACCATCGACCAGACGCCCTTCTTCCGCGCGGGCGGCGATCCGACGATCTTCTATCTCCATGGCTGGTGGCAACTTGCGCCCGGCGAGGCGCTGCGCATCGACACGCCCATTCCCGAATGCAGCTTCTGGAATTTCCAGCTCGACAATTACTGGATGGAATCGCTCGATTATCGCTACCACCGCATCCATGTGAACGGGCATGGCGCGCGCCTGAACGACGACGGCACGCTGACCTTGATCATCGCCGATCGCGATCCGGGTTTCGGCAACTGGATCGACACCGCCGGCCATGATCGCGGCACGATGCTGCTGCGCTGGACCGGCGCCACCGACCATCCCGTCCCGCAAACCAGGATCATCCGCCTCGATGACTGATCTCGAATCGCGCATCGCCCGGCTCGAAGCCGAAAGCGATATCCGCCGCCTCAAGGCGCGTTATCTCAACGCCTGCGACGCCAAGGATGTCGCGGCGATCCGCGCCTGCTTCACGCCCGACGCGGTGATCGATTTCCCGCCGATCGGCAGCTTCGATCTCGACGGCCTGATCGGCATATTCACGCAGATGGCGGCGAACACGCCGATCGTCGATGTGCATCAGGCGCATAATGGCGAGATCGATGTCGCTGGCGACGAAGCGCGCGCGCGCTGGAATCTGGGCTATGCCAGCTATGATCCTCGCACCCGCGGATTCCGGCTGCTCGCCAATTTCTATCACGACCGCTATCGCCGCACCGCCGATGGCTGGCGGATCAGCTACACTCGGTCGGAACCGCGCGCGATCGTCGACGGCATGCTGGCGGAGGACGGGCTGAAGGCGGACTGGGCTGGGCCTTGAGCTGCGGCGAAAAAACGGAGAAGCGCAGTATTGAGACATGGTTTGGTGTGGGTGACACCAGGCTGGGGTCATATCGCTGCCGCCGCCAGATCCGCTCGGGCTGAGCCTGTCGAAGCCTTGCCCTTCTACTTCGAAGCCAAGGAAAAGCAGGGCTTCGACAGGCTCAGCCCGAGCGGTTTGGGGGGCTGGCGCCTTATCCGATCACCGAGTGCGCCGGTCATTTCCTGCTCGATCGGGCGCTTCTCAAAAAATCCCGGACAGCAGTGCGCGTTCGCGGGGATGACATCGATGGGGGTACGGCCACCCTCAATCGACCAGCGAGCACCACCGATAGTCGTGTTTGATGAAATTCTGGCCCAGGCTGTAGTTGACCCGCCGGATGCCAGGGATCTTGTCCACCGTCTGGTGCAGGAAATCGGTCAGTTCGTTGCCGTTCTCAACCAGGGTCATCGCCAGCACGTCGGCGCGGCCGAGCGTGGTCGCGACGAAGCCGATCTCGGGCAGTTCGGCCAGGCTCTTCGCGACATTCTCGATATCGGCGGCGGTATCCGCCTCGATCCAGAGATAGGCCAGGATCGGATTGCGCAGCCGGTTGGCATTGGTCACCGCGGCGACGCGGATCACCTTGGCATCGAGCAGGCGCTTCAGGCGCGAGCGGATCGTGCCTTCGGTCAGTCCGAACTCACGGCCGATCTCGCGATTGGAGACGCGGGCGTCATGGCCGAGCCGGTCGATGATCCGATGATCGAGTTCGTCCAGGCTGATACGCGTGCTCATAGCGGCGCCCATTCCGGATTATATTTGAAGACCTTGAGCGCCAGGCTTGGAAACAGCCGTTCGACCCCTTCGATCTTGGCGATCACATTGGTCAGCAGGTCCTGCATCTCGTCCAGGCTCTGCGCGACGACCTGGATCTCCAGATCATGCGTGCCGATCGCGACATTGACGGTGATCACGCGTTCTAGCCTGGCGATGTCGGCGCCGACAGCCGCGGCCGATCGCCCCTTCACCTGCACGCCGACGGGGGAGAGATATTCGAAGCCCATCGCGGCCAGATCGCGCATCGCGACGACGCGGACCATATTGGCCTCTTCCAGCCGGCGCATCCGCGTGCGCACGGTCGCTTCGTTGACGTCCATGTCGCGCGCCAGATCGCGATTGGCGATGCGGCCGTTCCTGCGGAGCGCGGCGATGATCTGGTCGTCGACTTCGTCGACGCGGTAGGTGCCGTCCTCACGCCCCGCGCCCTGCGCCTTGCCGCGCGTCCGGCGCTCGCTCTTGCCCTCGGTTCGCAACGCGGCTCTCTCCCTGATTGCGGCAATGCGCCGCCAGCCCGGCGACACCCTACGCGAAACGACGATGCACAGACCTTATTGCCGCTATCCTGTCAATATTCCGGGCCAGCGCAAGCGATTATCACAGTTTGCGTACAGATTCTTACTTCTCAGAGCGCATTTCGTGTGCAAAACCTCATCCGAAACCGGAAGCATGCCGGAAACCGGGATTGGAGCCGCCGTGGAAGCCTTGCATGAAGTCGATGTGCTGGTCGTGGGATCGGGCGCGGGCGCGCTGACGGCGGCATTCACCGCCGCCAATGCGGGCGCCGAGGTGCTCGTGGTCGAGAAATCGGCGCGATATGGCGGCACCTCCGCCACATCGGGCGGCGGCATCTGGATTCCCGGCAGCGACGATGCGCGCGCCAAGGGGCATGCCGACGATCCCGACGCGGCGCTCGGCTATATCAAGGCGCTGATCGGCGACGACGTGCCCGAAGCCAAGCTGCGCGCCTTTGTCGACAATGCCCCGCGGATGCTGCGCGACATGGAGGAACAGTCCGAGCTTCGCTACACCGCCTATGCCTATGCCGATTACCATATGGACGTGGCGGGCGCGCGCGACGGCTGGCGGACGCATGATCCGATCCCGTTGATGGCCGATCGGCTGGGCGACGATTTCTGGCGGATGGAACCGCCGCACACGCTGACGCTGACCTTCGGCCGCTTCACCTGGACGATGGAGGAAGCCAAGCTGCTGCTGACGATGAGCCCGGGCGCCAAGCCTTTGCTCTTCAAGCTGATGATGAAATATCTGTTCGACCTGCCCTGGCGCTTCAGGACCAGGCGCTCGCGCCGCCTGACCGGGGGCAACGCGCTGATCGGCCGGCTCAAGCTCTCGATCGACGCCAAGGGCGTGCCGATCTGGCTGAATGCGCCGATGGTCTCGCTTGTCGACGGCCCCGAGGGCGTGACCGGCGCGATCGTCGAACGCGACGGCGAAGCGATCGAGATCCGCGCGCGCAAGGGCGTGATCCTCGCCAGTGGCGGCTTCGACCATGATCCAGCGTTGCGCGCGCGCCATTCACCTCAGCCCGCCTCCGCAGACTGGAGCGCGGGCGTGCCGAGCAACACCGGCGACGGGCTGAAGGCGGGCATCAGCGTGGGCGCGGCGACCGGGCTGATGGATTCGGCCTGGTGGGGGCCGGGCTTCATGCTGGAGGGCGAGGATCGCGCGCGCATCATGTTCGTCGAGCGCGCCTTGCCCTCATCGATCATCGTCAACCAGGCGGGCCGGCGCTACATGAACGAGGCCGCGTCCTATCATGTCGCGGGCGGCGAGATGCATCGCGCCAACCGGCCCGACGCGCCGACCGTGCCCTCCTGGTTCGTCTTCGACGCGCGCTATCGCGGCAAATATATGCTGGGCCCGATGATGCCCGGAAAACCAACCGCCGATGCGCGCATCCCGGCGCCGATGCGCAAGATCCTGAAAAAAGCGGACACGCTCGACGGGCTGGCGGCGCAGATGGGCGTCGATCCGGCGGCGTTCGGCGAGACGGTCGCGCGCTTCAACGGTTTCGCGGCGCGCGGCGAGGATCCCGATTTCGCACGGGGTCAATCGGCCTATGATCGCCATTATGGCGACGCCTCGGTCTCGCCCAATCCCACGCTCGCGCCGATCGAACATGGCCCCTTCTATGCGATTGCCATCTATCCGTGCGACCTCGGCACCAATGGCGGGCTCGCGACCGACGAAAAGGCGCGCGTGCTCGATCAGGGCGGCAAGCCGATCCGGGGGCTCTACGCGGTCGGCAACGTTTCTGCTGCCGCGATGGGCCGGACCTATCCGGGAGCCGGCGCCACGCTGGGCCCGGCAATGACCTTCGGCTGGATCGCCGCGCGCGACATGCTGGGCGTCAACCGGTGAGGGGCGGGTTCAAGGTCGTCTCGCTCTTGAAGGCGCGCGCCGATATCGATCGCACGCGCTTTCGCGACTATTACGAGACCCGGCACGCACCGCTGATCCTGGAGCTGATGCCCAATATCCTCAGCTATCGGCGCAACTACGTCGCGGCGGACGGCGGCATCGCCTTCGATGGCGCACCGCCTTTCGATTATGATTCGGTGACCGAGATCTGGTTTCGCAACCGCGCGGCTTATGACGAAGCGCTGGCGGTGCTGATGCAGCCGGCGAACGCGGCGCGACTGGCGGCGGATGAAGAGGAATTTCTCGACCGCTCGCAGACACGGCTCATGATTGTCGAGGAAACCGAAAGCGCGATCTGCAGCGTGTAAATCTGTCTGGACTGCCTCATTCTTGTCATTCCCGCACACACGGGAATGACAGAAGGAGTTACCGCGCCAGATAGCCGCCATCGACAGCGAGCGGATGACCGGTGATGAAGCTGGCCTTGTCCGAGCAGAGAAAGACGACGGCGTCCGCCACTTCGCGCGCTTCGCCCAGCCGGTTCATCGGATGCATCTCTGCAATGAAGCGCGCAGCGGCTTCCTCCTTCGCGACGGCCTCCACCATCGGCGTGCGGATCGCGCCGGGGCAGACCGCGTTGATGCGGATGCCCTGCGCGGCATAGCGCATCGCGGCCGACCGGGTGAGGCCGATCACCGCATGCTTGGATCCGCAATAGCCGGCGCCCCCCGCCCCGGCCATGCCCGCGATCGACGCGGTGTTGACGATCGCACCGCGCCCGGCGCGTTCCATGTGCCGAAGCTCCGCCGCCATGCACAGCAACAGCCCGCGCTGGTTGACCGCGACCGTGCGGTCATAGGCGTCGAGATCGCCCCAGCCCGTTTCCATGCCTTCCAGCGCAACGCCGGCATTGTTGAACGCGCAATCGAGCCCGCCCCAGCGCGCGACGATATCGTCGACGAACGCATCGACCGCCGCCTTGTCGGTCACGTCGAGCGCACCATGATGCGCCTCGACGCCCGCCGCGCGCACCATCGCCGCGGTCTCGGCGGCGCCGTCGGCATTGAGATCGGCGATTGCGACGCGTGCGCCCTCTTCGGCAAAGGCAATCGCGGCGGCACGGCCGATGCCGCTGCCGCCGCCCGTCACGAAGACCGTCCTGCCCTGCATCGACGCCGCCACGATCGCTTCAGACGATCTCGAACAGCCCGGCGGCGCCCATGCCGCCCGCGACGCACATCGACACCACGACATAGCGGACGCCACGGCGCCTGCCCTCGATCAGCGCATGGCCGACGAGGCGCGATCCGGTCATGCCGAAGGGATGACCGAGCGCGATCGCGCCGCCATCGACGTTGATCTTGTCGGGATCGATGCCCAAAGTATCGCGACAATAGAGCGCCTGGCTGGCAAAGGCCTCGTTGATTTCCCACAGGCCGATATCGTCGACCTTCAGGCCGGCGCGGTCGAGCAGCTTGGGAACGGCGAAGACCGGGCCGATGCCCATTTCCTCCGCCTTGCAGCCCGCGACCTGGAAACCGCGATAAATCCCCAGGATCGGCACGCCTTCCTTCTCGGCGGTCGCGCGGTCCATCACCAGTTGCGCGGAAGCGCCGTCCGAAAGCTGGCTGGCATTGCCCGCGGTGATATGGCGGCCTTCCTTGACGACGAGCCCATCCTTGAAGACGGGCTTGAGCCCCGCAAGCTTCTCCGCGGTGGTATCGCCGCGCACGCCCTCGTCGCGGTCCAGCGTCACCTCTTCCTTGTCGGTTTCGTTGCCTTCCTTGTCGAACAGCGCCTTGGTGACGGTGATCGGCACGATCTCGTCGTCGAACCGGCCCGCCGCCTGCGCCGCGCCGGCGCGCTGCTGGCTGATCGCGGAAAACGCGTCCTGCGCCTCTCGCGAGACGCCGTAGCGATCGGCGACGATCTCGGCGGTCTCGATCATCGCCATATAGGCATGGGGATCGGCCGCCTTCACGAATTCGGAGCGGTTGCGATAGCTCGGCGCATGCTTGTTGATGGTGAGCGAAATGCTCTCGACACCGCCCGCCACCGCGACGTCGATCTCGTCGCACATGATGCCGCGCGCGGCGAGCGCGATGGCGTTGAGCCCCGACGAGCATTTGCGGTCGAGCGTGAAGCCGCCCGTCGCATCGGGCAGCACCGATCCCTGCGCCGTCAGCCGGCCGACATTGTAGCTTTGCGTGCCCCAGTGATTGCCGACGCCCATATAGACGTCGTCGACCCGGGCGGGATCGATCCCGGCGCGCGCGATCGCGGCGTTCACGACATGCGCGGTGAGCACGGGCACTTCGGTATCGTTGAAGGCGCCGCGATAGGCCTTGCCGATGCCGGTGCGGGCGGTCGCGACGATGGCGGCCTCACGCATCGCCGTCATGCCTCGAAGCCCTGCATATTGGCCTGGCTCCAGAACGCGCGCATTTCCACCACTTTGCCCTCCTCGTCGAACTTGAACGTGTCGATCACGTCGATCGACTTGCGACCGCCATAATCGAGCTCGACCGAGAAAGCGAAGGCGGCATAATCGCCGCCTGTGCGGACGGGGCCTTGCAGCTTCAGCTTCGGGCCCATCGTCATGGAGTGCGTATAGAATTCCCGGATCGCATCGTGCCCGGCATGGATCGGCGTGCCGATCGGATCCTCCACCGTCGCGTCGGCGGCGTAGAGCGCGACCACCATTTCCGGATCGCCCTTTTCGAACGCCTCGACATAGCGCTCGACCGCTTCGACCATCACCGCATGACTGGGCATCCGCTTCTCCTCAACCGCAAATTTCCGGGGACCGGCGCACCGATCGAGTCTCCATTGTCGCATCGGGAACAGGGTGCGCCACCACCATTTCGGGGGCTAGGTCGATCTCTCCTCAGCCGCCGAAATTCCAGTGATGGCCCCATTCATCCTCCTTCAGGCTGATCGTCGGGGTGAAGGTCTTCCAGTCGGGCCGGATGCCGCCGCAGCCATATTCGACGTCAAAGCCCCCGGGCGTGCGCATGTAGAAGCTCGTCATCTTGTCGTTCATATGCTTGCCGAGGCTCGACGAGATATGGACGCCGGCGGCGATCGCGCGATCGAGCGCGCGGCCGACATCGTCGAGCCCGGGCACCTCGACCATCATGTGGATCAACCCCGAAGGTGCGGGATATTCGCCGAGCGCGACGCTATGATGGCGCGGATTGTCGCAATGCAGGAAGTGGAAGCCGATCCCCGGATCGTCGGGCCCGCCCTGCATGAAGGCGCGCATCTCGTCGCTGTCGCCGAAGCCGAGCAGATCGATATAGAAAGCGCGCGTCTCGGCGAGCTTCATCGCGGGGAAGACGACATGGCCCAGCCCCATCTCGCCCGTCACGAAACCGGGTACGCCGGCGGGCGAGACGAACGGCTTGCCGTCGACGATATTGCCCCAGCCGAGTTCGAGCCGGTTCCCCGAAGGATCGCTGCAGCGAACGAACGCGCGCAGATGGCGTTCGGCCGCGTCCTCCGCGCTCGCCGCCTCGAGCGTCACGCCAGCCGCGCGAAGCCGTGCGAGCCCGGCATCGAACGCCGGCTTGTCGGCATAGACGAACCCCGCCGCATGGAAACGGTCAGCATCGCTCTTGCGGATCTGGATGCGGAACGGGCGGTCGTCCATGCGCAGGCGGATGCCGTCGCCATGATCGAAGGCCCGCATGCCCAGCACGTCCTCGCCATAGGCCCGCCAGGCTTCGATGTCGGTGGCATCGATGACCACATAGGCTAGCGATCGTATCGCCATTCACTTCGTCCCCAGATTGCGCGCCTTCTGACGCCTCTTGCCACGCAAGCTAATATCAAACTCACGCCTTAACAAGCTATATGCGTATTATTTACGCAAATTTAGATACGCATGCTCGCACAATATTCAGCGAACGATCGCGGGATGCGGGATGCGCGGCTCGCCGAGCATGTCGCGATAGGACGGCGGCTGGCGCCCGCCGGCCTCGGTTATGCCGTAGCGTTGCGCGAGTTCGGCGCCGATCCGGGTGCTGCCCGATAGCGTCATGCGTTCCGGATCCTTATGGACAGCGGCGATCAGCCGTCCGGTGAATTCGGGGGTCTCGGCATTGGCCATGAAGTCTTCATATTGATCGGGACGTTCGCCGAGCGCCCGCGCGGTGCGTTCGGTGACAAGCGGCCCCATCCAGATCGCGATCGTCGCGACGTCATGATCCTGGAGGTCGACGCCCATATCGGCGGCGAATTTGTCGACCCCCGCCTTTTGCGCGCCATAAGCCGGACCGTGCATGTAGCAGACCGATCCGAAGGACGAGGTGAAGGCGATCAACCCGCCGCCCGTCTCGATCATCAGCGGCGCGGCATGGAAGCTCGCGACATAGCTGGACCGCAGGCCGATATCGAGGATATCGACAAGCCCGACCGGGCGCTCCCAGAAGCCGCCGGGCGTGATCAGCGCATCGTGGATCGCGGCGGCGTTGTTGACGAGGATGTCGAGCCGGCCCTCGTCGCGTCGCACCCGTTCGAAGAGCGCCGCCACCTGCGCGTCGTCGCCATGATCGACGGCAGCCGCAACGCCACGCCCGCCGGCAGCGGTCACCGCTTCGGCGGTCGCGGCGACGGTTCCGGGAAGCGGCGCGCTCCCTTCCTCCACCGTCCGCCCGGTCACATAGACGGCATAGCCCTGTTCGCCGAGCGCTCGCGCGATGCCCGCGCCTGCGCCGCGGCTCGCGCCCGTCACCACCGCAACCTTCTGATCGCCCATCTGCAACATCCTCGCTCGCCCGCTTGCGGGCCGGTTGATATCCGTGACCGGATATTCGATTCGATACTGCGTCATAGAACGCGCTTTGCGTAGTTTGAAAGCATATTTGATACGCAATGCGCTAATCCGTTCGATAACAGCGGAATCGCGCCGATATCGCCGGGCACCGCCAGGCCCGGCACCGCGAATGCCACAAATCACATTGACAGCTTGCGTAGTGAATTATAGCTTTCAATACGAATATAGCAGATGATTGCCCATATTTTCCTCAACAGGCGTATGGGAATCGCAAGGAGAGACTATGGCAACCGCCCTCGACCAGACCGGGCAGACAGCGATCCCCGATGCGCAGGATCTGATCGATCGCGCACGGGCGATGATTCCCGCACTCAGGGCGCGTGCGGCCCAGGCCACCGCGGAACGCCGCATTCCCGCCGAGACGATCGCGGAGATGCAGGCGGCGGGTTTCTTCCGCATCCTCCAGCCCCGGCGCTGGGGCGGCTATGAAATGCATCCCAATGTGTTTTTCGAGGTGCAGAAGCTGCTTGCCGAGGGCTGCATGTCGACGGGCTGGGTGTATGGCGTGGTCGGCGGGCATCCCTATGAACTCGCGCTTTTCCACGATCGCGCGCAGCAGGAAGTGTGGGGCGGTGACGATACCATGCTCGTCTCTTCCTCCTATCAGCCCGTCGGCACCGTCGAACATGTCGAGGGCGGCTTCCGGCTTTCGGGCCGCTGGGGTTTTTCAAGCGGATCGGAGCATTGCGGCTGGGTGCTGCTCGGCGCCGTCGTTCCGCCCGCGCAGGAAGGCGACGCGCCCGACATGCGCACCTTCCTGGTGCCGCGCAGCGATTACAGTATCGAGGATGCCTGGCATGTCTTCGGCCTGCAGGGAACAGGCAGCCAGGATATCGTCGTCGATCGCGCCTTCGTGCCCGATTACCGCACGCATCGGGCAGTCGACGGTTTCCTCTGCAAGAATCCCGGCCAGGCCGAGAATGACGCGCCGCTCTACCGCCTGCCCTGGGCGCAGCTCTTCGTGCGGCTCGTCTCGACCGCTGCGCTGGGCGGCGCGCGCGCCGCGACCAGGGGCGCGCTCGAGATCATGAAGACACGCATCTCCACCAATACCGGCAAGGCCTCCAAGGCCGATCCGCTGCTCCAGAACGCGATCGCGAAGGCCTGGGCCGAGATCGACGAAATGGAGACCGTGCTGACGCGCAATTTCGACGCGATGATCGCGCATGCCGAAGCGGGCGAGGACGTGCCGATGGACAAGCGCACGCTCTACCGCTTCCAGTCGGCATCGGTCGTCCGGCGCTGCGCCGCGCTCGTCGATACGCTGATGCCGCTACTGGGCGGCCGCGCGATCTATAATTCGAGCCCGGTCGTCCAGCCCTGGCTCGACCTCCATGCCGCGCGCGCGCACGTCGCCAACGATCCCAATAATTTCGGGCCGGACGTCACCAACGGGCTGCTGGGCGAGGCGCCCGGTTTCATGTTCCTTTGAACCCAGCGGGAGGGGTTATGACGGATAGCATCAGCCAGACCGTCCACTCGGTATCGGGCGGCCACCATATCGCGATCGCGGAGGCCGGACAGGGCCCCGCGCTCGTCTTCATCCATGGCAGCGGCCCTGGCGCCTCCGGCCGGTCCAATTTCAGCAAGAACATCGCCAGTTTTGTCGAGGCCGGCTACCGCGTGCTGCTGCCCGATCTGATCGGCTATGGCGCCTCTTCGAAGCCCGAGGGCATCGACTATACGCTCCAGCTCTTCACCGACACGCTTCACGAAGCACTGATCGCGCATGGCGTGGAACGGGCGACATTGGTGGGGAATTCGCTGGGCGGCGGCGTCGCGATCCAGATGGCGCTGGATCATCCCGCCTTTGTCGATCGGCTGGTGCTGATGTCGCCAGGCTGCATCGAGGAACTCGAAATCTATTTCGCGATGCCGGGCATGAAGAAGATGATCAGCGATTTCGGCAGCCCCGATTTCACGATCGAGGATCAGCGCCGGCTCGTCACCAATCTGGTCTATGATCCGGGCCATGTCACCGACGCGCTGGTCGCGGAGCGCTTCGCGGTGGCGCGGACCCAGCCCAAGGACGTGCTGGCGC
Source organism: Sphingomonas sp. FG14 (assembly GCF_057809675.1). NCBI lineage: Bacteria > Pseudomonadati > Pseudomonadota > Alphaproteobacteria > Sphingomonadales > Sphingomonadaceae > Sphingomonas > Sphingomonas sp. FG14. The sequence continues at coordinate 145,648 of NZ_JBMDKK010000009.1, forward strand.
GGATGCGCACGCCCAATCTGGCGCCACGCCTGGGCGAACTCCGCATGCCGATCCTCGGCTTCTGGGGGCATAATGACGAATTTCTGCCCGCATCGGGCGCGCAGCGTTTTCTCGACGCATGCGACGATGCGCGTTTCATGACCTTCAACAAGGTCGGCCATTGGGTCCAGGTCGAGCGCACTGAGGAATTCAACCGCTATACGCTGGAATTCCTGCGTGGCTGACATCGCCATGATCGACGCATGCGAGGGAACAGCCTGATGCCTGACGCACGGCCCGGCGATCCGCATTGGCATTCGGATGTCGAGACTGCACGGATCGTCGATGGTCCGGACGAAATCGCCTGGGACGATGCCGCCGACCTGGTGGTGATCGGCTATGGCGGCGCCGGCGTCTCGGCCGCGCTCGAGGCGGCGGAAGCGGGGCTGGAGGTGATCGCGGCCGATCGCTTCCAGGGCGGCGGCGCCACCGCGATGAATGGCGGCGTTTTCTATGCCGGCGGGGGCACGCCCGCGCAGCATGAGGCCGGCGTCAGCGACGATGCCGAGGAGATGTTCAAATATCTCCGGATCGAGGCAGCGGGCGTGGTTTCGGACGCGACGCTCAGGCGCTTCTGCGACACCAGCGTCGAGACGGTCGACTGGATGACGCGGCACGGCGTGCGCTTTCGCGGCATCCTGTATCCCGACAAGACCAGCTATCCGCATTCGAGCTTCTATCTCTATCACCCGGATAATTCGCTGCAGCCCGCTTATGCGCGCGTCGCCCGACCGGCACCGCGGGGCCATCGCGCCTTTCTGCCCGGCACGAGCAGTCCGGTCGGCTATGGCGTGGGACTTTACGATCCGCTGCGCGACGCCGCCGAGAAGGCGGGTGTCCGCCTGCTCACCGGTGCCGAGGCGCGCCAGCTCGTCGTCGACCGCGCCGGGCGCGTGCTGGGCGTCAAGCTGATCCAGGTACCCGCCGACGCGCCGGTCGCGGCGCGCTATCAGAAGCTCCAGCAGCGCGCGACACGCCTGCTGCTCAAGCTGCCCCCGGCCTTTCCCGGCGCCGGGCTTGCCGCGCGCATCGCCGAGCGCTGGTTCGCCGAGACCCGCCGGATCGAGGCGAAGCACGGCATCGCCCGCCATATCCGCGCACGACGCGGCGTGGTGCTGTCCGCCGGCGGATTCATCTTCAATCGCGCAATGGTGCGGCATTATGCGCCGCGCTACGCACAGGGCATGCCGCTGGGTTCACCCGGCGACGATGGCAGCGGCATCCGCCTGGGCCAAAGCGCGGGCGGCGCGGTTTCCCGGCTCGATCATGTCAGCGCCTGGCGCTTCATCAACCCGCCCTTCGCCTGGGCGAAAGGCATGATCGTCGATGCGCGCGGCGAGCGCTATGTCAACGAAGCGCTTTACGGCGCGACGATCGGGTTGCCGATGGTCGAGGAGCGCGGTGGCGTCGCCTGGCTGATCATCGATCAGGCGCTCTATGACGAGGCAATGGCGCAAAGCCGCGACAAATTGATCCTGCCCTTCCAGAAATATCCGGCGCTCGCGGCGATGCGGCTGGGGCGGAAAAAGGCCACGACGATCAACGCGCTCGCGGACAAATGCGGCTTCGATGTCGCGACCTTCCAGGCCAATATCGCGCGTTACAATGCGGCGGCGCGGGGCGAGACCGCCGATGCCTTCGACAAGGCGGCGGAGGATATGCACCCGATCGGCGCCGGCCCTTTCTACGCACTCAACATGTCGATCACGGCGCGGTTGATGCCGCTGCCCGTGCTGACACTGGGCGGGCTTCGCGTCGAGGAAGAGAGCGGAGCCGTGCTTGACGAAGCCGGAACGCCGATCGCCGGTCTTTATGCTGCCGGCCGCACCGCGATCGGCATCTGCTCGAACATCTATGTGAGCGGCCTGTCCGCCGCCGATTGCGTCTTTTCCGGCCGCCGTGCAGCGCGGCACGCGGTGATGACCGATCGGCATTGAGCCAGCCGGACAGGTCTTCGCGCGGGCCGAAAACGACAAAAGGGCTTCCCCGGAGGGAAGCCCTTTTTGTTGCAAGATCCTGACCGTCCGAACGGACTCCGCCGGTTCCGGCCGACCGTGTTTTCAGGCAGGATCGCGCCAAAAACAAAAAACCCGGCACAAGGCCGGGTCTTCTATCTGGTTGCGGGAGTAGGATTTGAACCTACGACCTTCAGGTTATGAGCCTGACGAGCTACCGGGCTGCTCCATCCCGCGCCAAGTTTTGTGAATGGGTTCTTGTTTGTAACAAATCCGTCTTGCGCCTGCTGCAAAGCCTG